>CAWBLP010000013.1:0-113817 GCA_963789495.1 uncultured Alphaproteobacteria bacterium | reverse complement strand
AACAACGTTCGCAACTGCTCACTTAGGCTTGGAAATGAATAACCGCCGGCGACAAGCCAAGATCGTGTCTTGCCTATTCCGGTTTCAGCCAGCACGCTTTCCAGCAATGTATCGTGCGGATATATTTACCAATCCTCGCCGGATGGGAACGCAATGTAAATGTTTTTCTTGGTATACTTCTTATCGAATCCAAATCGGGATTTAAGCTGAACCTTGAGGAACGTGTCGCCATCGATGTGTTGGGCGATGAAGTCAGCACCTTGCCAGTCACTGCTGAGTTTAATTGTCATAAATCCGTAGTCTGCAAGTACCGCCGACACTTTTAGGAAGTTATAGTTCTCCTTTTGACGAGAGTTGAGCTTCCCTATATCAACCTTGACAAAGTCATTCATTTAGAATCCTCCCATCATTCCTGCGTTATAATTTCGTGGTTACGATTTAGCGCTACTCGTTCCAGCAAGCTGAGGTACCGTCTCGTTGACATGTACTTTTGAACGAATGACAGCATATCGTCGGCCTGGCTATAGACGAACTTCCTCGCATGCGACACCGTGACCTTGTTGACTGCCTTAACCAACTCACCACGCCGCAAAGCTACGAGTTTGCGCTGCGTTTCCAGATTGACTGTCGCAATGAAGAGCCGTCGTGGACCAATGGGAATCCTAAGAAAGGCATCTTTTCCCGTGAGCGTAGCAGTGATCCAGACCGGATGATCCGAGGTCAGCAATGGGTAGGCCTCTTGTGGCACTTCCAGAACCAGCCAGTGCATATTGCTCAACAGCTGGCAGATTTTCGTGTGCCCCATAAGTGTACGAGCAATGCTAAACGTAAATTCATCTGCGTGGGCAGGATTTTTCTGGGCGGTATATGCTGCAAAGGTGAGTGGATCGCTTGGTGATCGCCGTGCAACGTAGTTCTCGTGCAGATTCAGCGTCTCTCTCCTCCACTCCTGTTTGACGCTGGACTTGAGTTGAGCAATATCGTCTGGCGCACGAAGCATTTGAGTAAGCAGAAATCGCGACCAGTTATTCCTAGCCGCGCTCGTCCACTCCTTTTCCGCTAAACCGGCCTCAAGCAACGCCAGTGCTTTGGCCGCCTCATCATCAAGCTTTGCCATGAAATCCGTTTCCATGGTCTGCGCAAACTCAGGCGGCAAGCCGTGCGTCTCGTACAGTCGTGGCTCAAACGCTGTCCCCTTTGGGACAACTCGCCTTGCTTTGACCTCGTTGCCGTAGGGCCGACTGAAGCGACATAGACAACCGTCAGAACCTTCCCAGCGAGAAAGATAAAACACCGGCACATAGTGATGGTCTATTGGTTCATTCATTTTTTGGTTGTCAGCCTCGAAATCGTTGAATGACTAAGTTTATAGCTTCACGCAATGTCGCGCATTCGTTCACCGGCATCAACGCGTTATAGCCGGTGATGGGGTCGGGCGACGCAACCGCAGTGTCGCCGAGGTGGCGCAGGGTGATCTTCTCATGCGCCGCTGCGCTCATCACACCGGCGCGCCGCATGTCGTGGGCGGTCTCCAGCAAGGCCTTGGTCAGCCGACCAGGTTTCGTCTGTCGCTTCATGGGCCACCTCCTGCAAAACAGCCTCCTCCAAGGCGCGCGCGATCTGTTTTGCATCCGCCGCCAGCCAGTCCGCGCCGATCTCGCGCAAGGTCAGCAACGCGTCCGGACCGATGTTCTCCCGCTCTCCCCTGGCGAACGCGTAAAGAAGAACCGCGCTCCCCGGCGCGGTAGGCCGACTCTTTACCCGATCACAGGAACACCATTTATGGGATATTCTATAATCTCATGCCAATCGGCTCATGGGTGTGGCCCAGGCTGGCGGAATAGCGCCTCCCTGGAAACCGCGGCTGCCCCTTCCTGCCAGGTGCGTCCGTCATCCAACTACGCAGCGCATCAGGTGCCAGCCACCTGCCCCTCGGGGCTGTATGCCGCTTGAATTAACCTATCAGGATGGGTTATTCCATGACATGGTTACCGTGCTGCGAGCCGATGGCCTGCGCGTCATCATCTACCTCAATGATCATCTGCCGGCACATGTTCACGTGCTCGGGGACGGTGAAGCCAAGATCAACCTGATGGGGCCCCAAGGGGTTCCCGAGCTGGTCTGGGCCGACGACATGACCCGCGGTGAGGTTCGTCGCGCCATGCGGATCGTCGCCGAGCAACGCGCGTTCCTGCTGCAGAGATGGGAGGACATCCATGGCCGAACTGACTGACTCGCAAATTGACGCCGCACTGAAGCGTGGCGCGACGGCGCGGCTGCGTGAACCTCGTGCGGCGGCGGCACGCTATGATGGGCGATCGGGACGGGTGATCGTCGAATTGACCAACGGCTGCACCTTCGCCTTTCCCCCGAAGCTGGCCCAAGGGCTGGAAGCCGCAACGGAGGAGCAGCTCTCCCAGGTCGAAATCCTCGGGGCAGGCTCCGGGCTGCACTGGGAAGCGCTTGATGCCGATCTGTCCATCCCGGGCCTGCTGGCCGGCTTATTCGGGACGAAAGCCTACCTCGCTCAACAGGCCGGGCGCGCGACATCCCCCGCCAAGGCTGCGGCAGCACGAGCAAACGGCACCAAGGGTGGACGGCCTGGCCGCTCAGCCCGCTCCTGATACGCGGTTCAGCAATACTGTGTTCGGCAAGTCACGGGCGGATCGTGCCAGCCGGCGCTTCGCCCGGCCACCCGCGCGGCGCGGAACGTTCTCGGCAACCCAGCGAAGCATAAATTCCTAGACACATCCGGGAAGTTCTGGGTATGTTCCGACACTTTTCCCGTCGGAGCAACCCAGTGACCCAGACCGCCCTTGCAGTGCCAGCCACCCTCCCCGCGGCCGCCCGCGAAACCATGATCGCCAGCACCCTCGCCGCCCTGCCCCATCCGCCGGACGCGAGCCCGGCCGAGATCGCCAACCTCCGCGACACCGCCCGGGCCGCCCTGCTCGCGCTCCGCCCGCGCGACCCGATCGAGGCCGGCCTCGCCGCCCAGGCCATCGCCGCCCACCACGCCGCCATGGCCTGCTTCCGCGCCGCCGTTCGGCCGGACACGTCGGATGTCATCGTGCTGCGCTTCCAGGGCCGAGCCGCGACGTTCTCCCGCCTGTTCACCAGCGCATTGCGGCGGTTGCAGGTGCTGCAGGCTCAGCCATCGGCCTGCGCCATGCCGACCCGGCAGACCGCCGCGGCGCCCGCCACCGCCCGGGCCGCCGCGACGGCGCCGCAGCAGCCCGCGCGCAGCGCCACGCCGCTCGCGGCACGACCAGCCCAGCCGGCCGTCGCCGCGCCACGGCCGCTCGATCCGTTTCAGGCCCGCCTGCTGGACGAGATCGCCGCCCGCGCCATGACCGCGCTGCCGCGCACCCAAGCCGCCGCCGAACGCGTCGCCTGAACGCAAACACCCCTTGCACCGTGACATCAGGTCGTCCGGCGCATCGTCAAGCCTCGGTCCGGCCCAGCCCGACCAGCTCCGTGTAGCGACCGGCAGGCATCTGCTTCACCGGCCCCCGAGGCGCACCGAGGCCACAAACAAGCGGGCCCCGTCACCGCTCGCCCGCGCCACCGCCGCGCAGCCGCATGCTTGCCGTCTTTGTGACCTTCGCGCCCTTGGCAACCTTGGTGTCAAACCTGGTTTGCGTGTCCCCCCGCCGGTCGGCGAGACACGACAGACCCCGAGCGACATCCCCCGTCGCGGCCCCGTAGTGGCATGCGCAGCGCCGGCACCCTGCCGGGCGTGGCGGCGCAGCGAAATGGCCCCGGCGACGCCACCGCCCCTGACCCGCGCCACGCCGCCAGTTCGGCTGCGCATCGCCGCAAATGTGCCGGCGGCACAGCCAGGCCGCGTGCCGACCCGAGAACCGACGCCGCGGACAGATCGCGGCCTCAGATCAGCAGCTTCTCCGGCGTGATCGGCAGGTCGCGCACCCGCTTGCCGGTCGCGTGGTACACCGCGTTGGCGATCGCCGGGGCCACGCCGGTCAGCGCGATCTCGGCCACGCCCTTCGCACCGAGCGGATTGAAGATCGTGTCCTCGCCGGGCACGAACAGGGCTTCCAGTTCCTGCACGTCGGCGTTCACCGGCACCAGGTATTCCGCCAGATTGGCATTCATGACGCGGCCCAGTCGAGCATCCCATTCGGCCTGTTCCAGCAGCGCCATGCCGAGGCCACCGACCATGCCGCCGATGCACTGGCTGCGGGCGATCTTCGGGTTCACCACCTTGCCGATGTCGTAGGCACCGATGATCCGCGGCACCCGCACGGTGCCGAACATCGGATCGACATGGACCTCCACGAACACCGCACCGAACGCCGCGCTGGCGTAGTTCTTCGTTTCATCACCGGGCTTCGCGCTGCCATCCGCCTGCAGCGACGCAAGCCCATGCCGCTGCAGCACCGCCACCATGGAAGCGGCATCGCGCGGGGCCTCCTGGGACCCGGCCAGATCGGCCAGCTTGCGGCGCAGCGCCGCGCAGGCATCGACGACGGCATTGCCGACGCTGGCGAGCGTGATCGACCCGCCATGCACCGGCGCCTCCGGCATGTCGGTGTCACCCAGCTCGAACTCCACATGGTCCAGCGAAAGTCCCAGCGTGTCGGCGGCAAGTTGCGACATGGCGGTGTAGGTGCCGGGCCCCATGTCGCTGGACGCGGTCCGCACGATGGCGGTGCCGTTGGCATACAGCACGACCTGCGCGGAGGCCGGTGCACGATGCGAGGGATAGAACGCCGTCGCCATGCCCATGCCGACCTGCAACGCGCCTTCGCGCATGGCACCCGGGCCGGCGCGACGGCGCGACCAGCCGAAGCGATCCGCCGCCATCTGGTAGCAGTCCCGCAGCCGCTTGCTGGACCAGGGCAGATCCTGATCCTCATTGCGCTCCGCATAGTTGTGCAGACGCAGCGCGACCGGGTCCATGTCCAGCGCTTCCGCCAGCTCATCCATCGCCATCTCGTGCGCCATGATACCGGTGGACGTTCCCGGGGCGCGCATCGGACAGGGCGAGTTGGCATTCATCCGCGCCAGGCGATAGCGCGTCAGCACATTCGGACAGGTGTAGAGCAGCCGCGCCGGATCGAGCGTGACCTCGGCATACTCCTCATACACCGAGGTCTGGCCAACGGCTTCCTGAATGATGGCTTCGAGTGTGCCGTCGAGTTCGGCGGCGAGGCGAACCCGCTGTTCGGTGCGTGGCCGGTAGCCGATGGCGCTGTAGAGCTGGCGACGGGTCAGTTCCAGCCGCACCGGCCGGTTGACCTGCCGAGCGGCCAGCGCGGCGATGGTGACGTGGGGCCAGGTGCGCAGGGCGGAGCCGAATGCGCCGCCGACGAAGGGCGACACGACATGGATGTCCGACTGCGGCATGCCGAACACATGCGCGATCTCCATGCGCACATTGTCCACCCATTGCGACTTGTCGTACAGCGTCAGCCGATCGCCATCCCAGGTCGCGATGGTGGCGTGCGGCTCCATCGCGTTGTGATGCTCGCGCTCGTGGCTGCAGGTGATGTCGATGCGCACCGAGGCATCCGCGAAGGCCGCTTCGGCATCGCCGCGCCGCTTCTCGCCGGGACGGCCCGACTTCGCCACCGGTTCACTCGGGTCCTGTTGCGGTGCGCTTCCCATCACCGTTTCCGCTCGACCCGGCGCATAGCGCACCTGAACCAGGCCCGCCGCGCTACGTGCCCGCTCCGGCGTCTCCGCGATCACCACCGCGACCGGCTGCCCATCGAACAGCACCTCGGGGTCCTGAAACACGCGAAGCTGGTCACCGGCCTGCGGATCGACCGGCGGCGGCTTCCCCACTGTACGATAGGGCAGCCGCGGCGCGTTCTCGTGCCAGATCACCGCCAGAACGCCGGGCGCGTGCTGCGCCTCCGACGCATCAATGCCGGTGATCCAGCCCTTCGGAATGCTGCTGGTCACCAGCGCGGCGTGCGCCAGACCGGGGAGATTGAACTCCGCTGCGTAGGTCGCCTGGCCGGTGACCTTCGCCGGACCCTCGACACGGCTGACCGGCTTGCCGACATAAACGTTCATGCCAGGCCTCCCGCAGTGAGCAGGGCGCGTTCGACCGCGCGTTTCAGTAGCAGCACCTTGTATTCATTGCCGGCGCGTGGAGACGCACCTTCGGCTGCCAGCATGCTCGCCGCCCGTGCCGATTGCGGAGTCAGGCGCTGTGCCTGCAACGCGCGTTCCACATGCGACAAGCGCCATGGCGTCGTGCCAACCCCGGTTGCCGCGACGCGCACCTGGCGCACGATGCTGCCGTTCAGCTCCAACGCGACCGCGACGCCGACCAGGGCCCATTCGAAGCTCGCCCGGTCGCGCAGCTTCAGATAATGCGAGCTCCCAGCGCAGAAACTCGGCGGCAGTGTGATCGCGGTGATGAGCTCTCCCGGCTGCAGGACCGGTGTCGACATCCGGTCGGTCCGCCGGCAGGCGGTGCAGATCTTCCACCCTCACGTGGCGCTCCCCGTTCGGTCCATGCAACTGCACCGAGGCATCCAGCGCCACCAATACCACAGCCAGATCGCCGGGATAGGCGGCGATGCATTGATCGCTGCCACCGAGAATGGCGTTCATCCGATTTTGACCGTCATACGCGCCACAGCCGCTGCCCGGCGCGCGCTTGTTGCAGGGGGCCGCGCTGTCGCGAAAATACAGGCAGCGCGTGCGTTGCAGCAGGTTGCCGCCCATGGTGGCCATGTTGCGCACCTGCGGCGACGCGGTTTCCCGCAAGGCCTGCACCAGCATCGGGTAATGACGCTGGATAGCCTCGTCGTCGGCGACCTCGGTCAGTCGCGCCATCGCGCCGATCCTCGCGCCATCCGCGTCCACGCGAGCCCCGGAGATCGGCAGATGCGTGATATCCACCAATGTGTCGGGACGCACCACATCGTCCTGCAGCAATTGCAGCATGTCGGTGCCGCCGGCGACGAACATCGCGCCGCGACCGGAGGCGGTGAAATCCTGCGCCGCTCGCATGTCGCGGGCGACCGCGTAGCTGAACGGGCTCATCGATCAGGTCTCCTGTCCGGCAGCCGAACGGACTGCATCGACGATGTTGGTGTAGGCGCCGCAACGGCAGAGATTGCCGCTCATCTGTTCGCGAATGGAGGCGTCGGACAGAGCGCGGCCTTCCGCGAGCATTCCGACCGCCGACATGATCTGCCCGGGCGTGCAATAGCCGCACTGGAAGCCATCGCAATCCACGAAGGCCTGCTGCATCGGATGCAGTTGGCCACCTTTGGTCAGCCCCTCGATGGTGGTGATCGCGCGGTCGCGCACCATGACCGCCAGTGTCAGACAGGCATTGATGCGGCGGCCGTCCAGCAGCACCGTGCAGGCGCCGCATTGTCCCATGTCGCAGCCGCGCTTGGTGCCGGTCAGATGCAGGCGATCGCGCAACGCGTCCAACAATGTGGTGCGCGCGTCGACATGCACCCGGTGCGGCGTGTCGTTCACCACCAGCACGATGTCGAATGCGGCGGCGGGTGAGTCCTGCGGATGCACTGCGGTCGCATCGGGGTCATGGCCCGCGCGGGCTTCGCGATCGATATCGGATTCGGTCAGCACATCCTCGACGGCCTGCGGCTCGATGCGGCTGGCATGGGCGAACAGCGCTTCGGCGCGATCATCATCGCCGCTGCGCTCCGCCTGCAAAGCTTGCTCGGTCAACCGCCTCGCTTCGGTGTGGCGGCCACCGCCGGTGGCGGGTTTGTCGCGCGAGGGCGCGCTTGTCGTGTCGCGCGAGGGCGCGCCTGTCGTGTCGCGCGGAGGCGCAATCGTGGTGTCGCGCGGAGGCGCGCTTGTCGTGTCGCGCCGATCCAGTTCCGGCCTGTCGGGCATGCCGAGTCTCCTCGTTCCCGGCGCCTGAACCACAGCCGGGAGAGACGGTTTGAACGCGGGCAACCTGCTGACAGGATCGTGAGAAAAAGAAATGGCGATGCCACACGGGCACCGCCAAAGTTTGGGGGGGAAACGTCACGCAGCGAAGCGGAATATCCGCCCGCCGCGTTGCATACATGGGCGGTGCGTGCCGCCATTCAAGCTCACAGTTACGCGCGCCGTTTCGGCTTGGCTGCAGTCACGATCACGCTCTTGCCGGTATGGTCATTGCTGCGCGGCTCCCGTTTCGCTGCACGCTTCGTCGTCGCCAAATCAGGCAGATTCTGCCGCAAATCAGCAAATCCCTGCCAGGGATCGGTGCGAAGTCTTGCCAGCCGTTGCGGCACATTGCGCAAGGTGAAAGCCTGAGGATCAAGCTTCTGTGTAACCTCTTCCCAGGCGAGCGGGGTTGCCACCGCGGCACCCGGACGCGCGCGCGGGCAGAACGACGCCACCGCCGTCGCGCCGAGACCGTTGCGCAGCCAGTCCAGCAGAATCCGTCCGCGGCGGTCGGCCTTCTTCACCGTCGACAGGAATTGCTCGGGCTGTTCCTCGCTCAGCGTTTCGGCGAACGCGCGGCAGAACGGCTTCACGACATCCCAGCCGGCATCAGGCACCAGCGGAACCACGACATGCAGACCCTTGCCGCCGGTGGTGCGACAGAACGACTGCAGGCCGATCCGCTGCAGCCGGTCGCGCACGTCCAGCGCTGCGCGCGTGACCTCGGCGAATGCGACGCCCTCGCCCGGGTCCAGATCGAACACCATGATGTCAGGATGCAGCGGATCGGCTTCGGTCGCGCCCCAGCCATGCAATTCAATTGCGGAAATCTGCGTCATTGCGATCAGCCCGTGCAGATCGTCGATCGCAAGATAGGGTGACTTCTCCGCCTCGCCTTCGCGAATGCCGTCGGGCAGCGTGCCGTGGCCGCGCTTCTGAAAGAAGTGTTCGCCGTCAATGCCTTCAGGACAGCGCACGATCGCCAGCGGCCGCCGCGCCAGGCCAGGCAGCGCGTGGTCCGCCACCGACTGCCAGTATTCCGCCAGATGCTGCTTGGTGATACCCGGCCATAATTCACGATCCGGATGCGTCAGAGTCACGCCTTGCAGACTCGCCGTCCGCGCCTTCGGCTTGCGCGCTGTCACGATAGCCTTGCTGTCCTTCGGGCTGTTGCTGTCCCCGGCGGCGGTTCCGCGAGACGCGCTGCGCTCCGGCGGCACCGCCACGACCGGTGCGCGCCGCGCTTCCGCGGCACCTCCGGTCGGCGCCTTTGGTTTCACCATCTTGTGCTCCACCTCCGGATTGGCGACATCGCGCACCACCTCCTTGGCCGATTTGTCTTCCCGCACCCCCAGATACACCGCGTGCCGCACGCGCCCGGCACCGGACCAGGCGACATACTGCACTTCCACCACCAGCTCCGGCCGCACCCAATGGATCGAGCGGTCCAACGGCTCGCCGGCGACCAGCAGCTTGCGCGGCGGATCGTCCGCCAGCGGCGCCAGCCGCTCCGTCAAAGTCGCAAGCTCGTCGTCGGAGAAACCGGTGCCGACCCCGCCGGCATAGTGCAGCCCCTGCCGGTCATCGTAGTAACCGACATGCAGCGCGCCGAACCCGGTGCGACTGCCGCGCGGCGGGGTCCAGCCCAGCACGACGAATTCCTCGCGACCCTGGCATTTCACCTTCAGCCAGCCATGGCCGCGGCCGGCGCGATAGGGAGCGTCGGCCTGCTTGCAGATGATGCCCTCGAGCTTCATGCGGCAGGCGGCGCGCCGCATGCCGGCCGACTCGCCGACATGATGATCGCTGTAGCGCAGCATGCCGCGCCAGTCCGACAGGCCGGACAGCACACGCTTGCGCTCCAGCACGGTGCAACCACGCAGATCCCAACCGTTCAGATGCAGCAGGTCGAACAAGTACAGCGACAGCGTCTCATCCTTGCCGGCGGACAGCGCCGCCTGCAGCGCCGGGAAACTGGACAGCCCGTCCTTGTCGAGTGCCACCATCTCCCCGTCCAGCAGCGCGGTCTGCACCCGCAGCCCGGCCACCGCGCGCGCCACCGCCGGCAGCCGGTCGGTCCAGTCATGGCCGTTGCGGGTGACCAGTTTCACCGTGCCGTTATCCAGCCAGGCCAGCAGGCGATAACCGTCGAACTTGATCTCGCTGATCCAGCCATCGCCCTCCGGCGCCTCCTCGGCGATGGCGCAGAGCTGCGGCGACTGGCTGGCCGGCAGTTTGCCGCGTTTGGCGCCCTCGGCCGGCGGGTCGCCCTTGCCGGCGGGCCGTTTGACCGGTTTCGGCGCCGGCGTCGCCTGCTCGATCGCCGGCGCGTCGGCGCCTTCCCGCTCCTGCTCGTCGTGCTTCTTGATCAGCAGCCAGTTGTCCTGCCGGCTGCGCTGGTTCGGCCGCGGCCGCAGGCGCACCAGCACCCAGGCGCCGTTCAGCCGCGTGCCATGCAGGACGAATTTCAGGTCGCCCTTGCGCATGCCCTCCTCGGCGTCGCCGATCGGCTCCCAGGTGCCGCGGTCCCAGGTGTCCACCGTGCCGGCGCCGTACTGGCCGTCGGGAATGGTGCCCTGGAAATCGGCGTAGTCGATCGGATGGTCTTCCACGTGCACGGCGATGCGCTTGTCGGCGGGGTCGAGCGACGGGCCCTTGCGCACCGCCCAGCTCCACAGCACGCCGCCATGCTCCAGGCGGAAATCCCAGTGCAGGCCGGCGCGATGCGCCTGGTGCTTCTGCACGACGAACATCGGCGCCTCGCCCGCCTGGTTCGCGGGGCCTGGCGCGGGCTCCTGCGTGACGGAGAAGTCGCGCTTGGCCCGGTAGGTCGTGATCGAGGTATCGCGCTGGGTGGGTTTGGCGGACCCGGATTTCGCCGCGGCCGGTGCCGCTGCGCGCCGCCGCGCCGGCGGCTTTGCCGTGGTGGTCCGCCGTGGTGTCTTCGCGGTCGGACTGCTGCGCGCCATTGTCTGCGCCCTTTCAACCCGCCAACCAGAAGCCGAACCAATAGGACGCGGCACCCATCACGCCGGCGGCCGGCAGGGTGACCACCCACGCCACGACGATGCCGCGCGCGACGCCCCAGCGCACCGCGGACAGGCTGCGGGCCGAACCGACCCCCATCACCGCGCCCGTTACGGTATGGGTGGTGGAGACCGGCACGCCAAGCCAGGTAGCCCCGAACAGCGCGCAGGCACCGCCGGCCTCGGCGCAGAAGCCCTGGGTCGGTCGCAGATGGGTGATGCGCGAGCCGACCGTGCGGACGATGCGCCAGCCGCCGGTGAGTGTCCCGCCCGCCATCGCCGCCTGGCAGGACAGCACTACCCAGAGCGGCACATGGAACGTGCCGTGCAGGATGCCCTGCGAGTACAGCAGCACCGTGATCACCCCCATGGTCTTCTGCGCGTCATTGCCGCCATGGCTGAGGCTGAGCAGTGCCGAGGACAGGATCTGCAGGCTGCGAAACCGGCGATCGACGGCGAAGGGCGAGGCGCGGATCGACAGCCAGGCCACCATCGCCACCAGCAGCAACGCGATCAGGAAACCCACCAGCGGGCTCAGCACGATGGCGACACCGATCACGCCGATGCCATGCCAGACGATCGCCGCCGACCCGGCCTTGGCCATGCCCGCGCCCACCAGGCCGCCGACCAGCGCATGGCTGCTGCTGGACGGAATGCCGGCGCCCCAGGTGATCAGGTTCCAGGCGATCGCGCCGATCAGCGCGCCGAAGATCACCAGCGGGTCCACCAGCGCGGGATCGACGACGCCGCTGCCCATGGTGCGGGCGACATGCAGGCCGAACACCGTGAAGGCGATGAAGTTGAAGAACGCCGCCCAGAACACGGCCGTGACCGGCCGCATGACGCGGGTGGACACCACGGTCGCGATGGAATTGGCCGCATCGTGCAGCCCGTTGAGGAAGTCGAAGCCGAGCGCGACGCCGATCAGCGCGGTTAGCGCGAGGAAGCTGATGGGATCGGCTGTCACCGATCAGACCTGCTCGAGCACGATGGCGTCGATCACGTCCACCACATCCTCGCAGCGGTCGACAGAATTCGATCAGATCGTAGACGCGCTCCACCATCAGCTTATGGCCGGGCGAGCCGGAGCCTTGGAACAGCGCCTTCAACCCCTGGTCCAGCAGATCATCGGCCTCCCCCTCGATGTCGCGCACCGTGATCGAGGTGGCGTTCAGCATCGGGGCGTTGCGGCTGATTTCCTCCAGCAGGGGCATCGCGTCGCGGATGCGCAGCGTGGCGCGCACCACGCAATCCGCCATGCCGCGCATTTCCGGGGTGAAAGCTGACGTCATAGCGGATCAGGCGGCGCGACGACTGCTTCATCAGGTCGATCGCATCGTCCAGGGCGGTGATCAGGTCGCGGATCTGGGCACGATCGAACGGGGTGATGTAGAGGCGATGCACCGCCCGCACGGCTTGCCGCGTGATCTGGTCGGCCTCTGCCTCCAGCCGGTCGATCTCCTCGCACTGCGCCAGGGTGGGACGATCCTCCACCATCATGGCGCGGAATGCCTCGGCGGCCTGCGCGACCAGGATGGAATGGCGGCAGAAGCAATCGACGAACAGCCGGTCGCGCGGCAGGATCGATCGGAACAGGCGTTGCAGCGCCTGGACGAACGGGAGGCGGGGCGGTTCGCTGGGTCGGTCGGGCTGGGGGTTCACCACCGGCACGAAACGAGAATGACCCGCGCGGGTTGCCGGCGCCCGGGCCGCGGCCGGTCACGCTCGCAGGAGGGCAGGAAGAGATCGGGGGCGTTGCCCCCGCGCGCCCATCAAGGGGCGCTGCCCCTTGAAACCCCGCCAAGGGCTCGCCCTTGGAACCGAACCTGTTTGGGGTGGAGAGGGGGCGCGAGCACCTCGGACGAAACGATCATCGCGACCGGCCCCTCCCCACCCCAAACAAATTTTGATTGCAACGGCGAGAATTTGCTGGAGGTCCAGGGGGCAAAGCCACCTGGTGGGGTTCGGGGCAACGCCCCGATCCCTTCTCGCCCCCGGTTACCGGCAGGCCGCCTCGATCGACTCGCCAACGATCTGCACGATCCGGTCGAGCGTCGCCTCCGGCGTCATCAGCGGCGGCGCCAGGCACAGCGAGTCGCCGCTGGCCGGCGGGCCGCTGCTGGCACCGCGCTGACGCATGATCAGGCCGCGCTGCATCGCCTCCGCCACCACCTTGCCGCCCAGGCCGGACGCCGGCTTGCGGCTGCCCTTGTCCTCCACCAGCTCCACCGCGCCCAGCATGCCGAGGCCGCGCACGTCGCCGACACAGGGCAGGCTGCGCAGCGTCTCCAGCCCGGCGAGCAGCCGCTTGCCCATCACGGCGGCACGCTCCACCAGCCCTTCCCGCTCGATGATGTCGATATTGGCCAGCCCCACGGCGCAGCAGACCGGGTGCCCGGAATAGGTGGCGGCATGCATGAAGCGCTCCTCCATGGGCGCCTCCTCGATCGCCTTGTGCACCCGCTTCGACACCATGACCCCACCCAACGGCAGGTAGCCGCTGGTCACGCCCTTGGCGAACGACACCAGATCCGGCTCCACGCCCCAATGGCCGAGGGCAAACCAGCGCCCGGTGCGGCCGAACCCGGTGATCACCTCATCGGCGATCAGCAGCACGTCGTGGCGATTGCAGATCTCCCGCAGCCGCGGGAAATAGGTCGGCGGTGGCACGATCACCCCGCCCGCGCCCATCACCGGTTCGGCGATGATCGCGGCCACGTTGTCGGCGCCCTGCGCCAGGATCGCCTCCTCCACCGCATCCGCCGCGCCGATCCCGGCATCGCCATTGCCCGGCCAGCGATACGGATAGGGCGGCGCGACCTGATGGAATTCCGGCACCAGCGGGCCGAACATCTTCTGGTAGCCCGGCAGGCTGGTGGCGCTCATCGCCGCCATGGTCACGCCGTGATAGCCGTAGACCCGCGAGAGGATCTTCACCTTGTTGGGCTTGCCCATCCGCTTCCAGTAGTAGCGGGCGAACTTGAACGCGCTTTCGTTGGATTCCGCGCCGCCGGTGGTGAAATACACCCCGGCGATATTGTCATAGGCCAGCCCGACGATGCGCTCCGCCAGCCGGATCGCCGGCTCGTTGGAGAACCCGGCATAGGCCGAGGCATAGGCGAGCTTCGCCATCTGCGCCGCCGCCACGTCCGCCAGCTCCTTGCGGCCATGCCCGGCATTCACGTTCCACAGCGCCGACAGCCCGTCGATATACTCCCGCCCATCGGCCGTGCGCAGCATGGCGCCCCGGCCTTCGACGAAGATCTTCGCCTGCGCATGCTCCTTCGGGTGATGCAGCGGGTGGATCAGATGACGCTGGTCGGTGGCCAGCAGGGTGTCGCCGACGGAAGCCACATCGTTCATGACGTTCACCTTTCGTGCTGACCGATTCTAGGCAGATGTCCGCGGCCTGTCCAACGCATCCGTGATTGCGGTGGGAGGCGGCAAGCATCGGGGCGTTGCCCCGAACCCCACCAGGGGGCTTTGCCCCCTTGTATCTCTCCCGCGCTCCCGTCCCGTGGTAGAATTGCGGTGTCGGGTGCGGATGGAACCCCGTTGCCTCCTGGGGCGAGCGAGCCCGTGGTCCAGCGCGGGGTGCCATCCGCGACGTCATCCCTGAGCCCGAACAGTCGCCCGGGCCGCTCGTCGAGCCCGCATCAGCAAGGACGGGATCCCATGGATGCGACACACTCCGCTGCGTGCTTCGTCGGCATCGATGTCGGCAAGGCGCATATCGACGTTTTCGTTCACCCGTCCGGCGCAGCGTTTCGCCTGAACCGCGATGCGGCGGGCCTCGACGATCTGCTGGTGCGGCTGCGACCGTGCGCGCCGACCTTGATCGTGCTGGAAGCGACCGGCGGCTTCGAGCGGGTCGTGACGGCGGCGCTGTGGGGTGCCGGCCTGCCGGTGGCGGTGGTCAACCCGCGGCAGATCCGCGATTTCGCCCGCGCGAGCGGTTGTCTGGCCAAGACCGATCGGTTGGATCCGCGGGTCATTGCCGGTTTCGCTGCGGCGATCCGACCGGAACAACGGCCGCAACCGGACGCGGCGGCGTGTGAGCTGGCGGACCTGGTCGCGCGCCGGCGTCAACTGGTGGAGATGATCAGCACCGAGACGATGCGCTCGCAGCAGGCAAGGCTTGCGGCGGTCCGCCGCCAGTTGGCGGCGCATCTGGCGTGGCTGAACAAGGCGTTGAGCCAGCTCGACGCCGATCTGGACGCCGCGGTGCGGGCGAGCCCGGCGTGGTGCGAGCGGGCGGCGCTGCTGCTGTCGGTGCCCGGTGTCGGCGCTGCCACCACCCGGACGCTGCTGGCGGATTTGCCTGAACTGGGCAGCCTCGACCGGCGTCGCATCGCCGCGCTGGTGGGTGTCGCTCCGGTTGCGCATGACAGTGGTCAGCACCATGGCACGCGGCATATCCGCGGCGGGCGCGGCGCGGTGCGAGCGGCGCTCTACATGGCCGCCTGGATCGGCAGCCGATGGAACCCGGTGCTGAAGGAGACGTACCAGCGCCTTCGGGCGGCCGGCAAGCCGCGCAAGGTGGCTCTGGTTGCGTGCATGCGACGCTTGCTGACGATCCTCAACGCGATGGTGCGGAACAACACGCCATGGCGCGCCGCGTGAAGGACGCTGTCGTGCCGACTGAAGCCAGGCCTGGGGCGGGCGGCGTCGGGTCAAGACCGAAGTCGCCGCAGGCGATGGCGCGCAGCGTCAGTCTTGAGGCGACGCCGCCCGCGCCGGACAATGAAAAGGCGACACGACGCTTGACAACCAAGACAGTCGCTGGACCTCCAGCAAAGGCTCGCCTTTGCAATCACATACTGTTTGGGTTGGCGAGGGGGCGTGACGGCCGCGGACGGTCCGGCCATCGCGGAACGCCCCCTCCCCACCCCAAACAGTAATCGGTTCCAAGGGCCGGGCCCTTGGCGGGGATGCAAGGGGCTTTGCCCCATGTGCGCGAATCTAACGCTTGCGCGGTCACGGGGTGGTACGATTCCAAGCTTGGATGCCCCGCGCATCCTCCCTGCGTTCTGGTGAATGGACAGCGATCGTCGCGTCGCTGGCCAGGATTGTCGACCTCGAGGCCACGGCGCGCCAGTTCAAAGCACTGGTGCGCCGGCGCAAGATCCGCTCGGCGGAGGCGTTGCTGCGTCTGGCGCTGATGTGGGGTCCGGGCGGGCAGTCGTTTCGCGCCGCGGCGGCGCTGGCCGGGGATGCCGGCATCGCCGATCTGTCGGACAAGGCGGTCGAAGGGCGGTTGCGCAAGATGGGCGACTGGCTGGCGCATATGCTGGCGGCGCTGCTGGCCGATCGTCTGCACCGGCCCAGCGGCAGTGGGCTGCACCTGTCGCTGGTGGACGGCTCGGTGATCTGCGCGCCAGGCAAGGGCCAGGACTGGCGGCTGCACGCGCGCTACGACCCCGCGCGTGGGCGCTTCGCCGACCTGGCGCTGACCACGACCCGCGAGGCCGAAGCTACCGGACGGACGCGGATCTGTTCCGGCAGCATCCTCATCATGGACCGCGGCTATGCGCGGGTGCGGAACTTCAAGGAAGTGCTGGGGCGTGGCGCCGACTTCGTCACGCGGATCAGCTGGGGATCGGTGAAGCTGTATGACGCAGCGGGCGCGCGCATTGATGTGGCGGCGCTGCTGGCCGGGACCACCGAACCGCGCGAGGTCGCGGTCTGGATCAAGGGTATTCCACGCGGCCTTCGCCTGGTGATCCAGCCACTGCCGCCCGAGGATGCAGCGCGCCAGCGTGCCAAGCGGACGCGCAAGGCCAACAAGAAGAGCCAGCAGATCCAGCCGCGCACCGTGCTCGCGGCTGGGTTTCTGATGCTGATCACCTCGCTGCCGGATGCAGCGCAGCCGATGGCGCAGGTGGCCGCGCTCTACCGGCATCGCTGGCAGGTGGAGATCGGCATCAAGCGGCTGAAGAGCCTGGGCGGGCTGGACCAACTGCCATGTGCTGATCCGGTGCTGGCGCGAAGCTGGCTGCTGGCGCAGCTGATCGCCGCGGTGCTGACCGACGATCTCGCCAACGAGATCGTCGGTTTTCCCCCTCGGCCTGACCAGACGCAGCCTGCGCCGCAAACGCTGTGGCGGGCTTGGGACACCGCCAGGGAGATCCTGCGTGGCGCGATCCTGCCACGACCCAGACTACGAACCCCGGCCGCCTTGGCGATATTCCGCCACCGCCTTGCCGAAGCGCCGAGACGCCGCACGCTCCAGGCCCACGAGCTCAGGCCCCCGTAATCGGCGTCAGCGCGGTGGGATGCAAGGGGCTTTGCCCCATGTGCGCGAATCTAACGCTTGCGCGGTCACGGGGTGGTACGATTCCAAGCTTGGATGCCCCGCGCATCCTCCCTGCGTTCTGGTGAATGGACAGCGATCGTCGCGTCGCTGGCCAGGATTGTCGACCTCGAGGCCACGGCGCGCCAGTTCAAAGCACTGGTGCGCCGGCGCAAGATCCGCTCGGCGGAGGCGTTGCTGCGTCTGGCGCTGATGTGGGGTCCGGGCGGGCAGTCGTTTCGCGCCGCGGCGGCGCTGGCCGGGGATGCCGGCATCGCCGATCTGTCGGACAAGGCGGTCGAAGGGCGGTTGCGCAAGATGGGCGACTGGCTGGCGCATATGCTGGCGGCGCTGCTGGCCGATCGTCTGCACCGGCCCAGCGGCAGTGGGCTGCACCTGTCGCTGGTGGACGGCTCGGTGATCTGCGCGCCAGGCAAGGGCCAGGACTGGCGGCTGCACGCGCGCTACGACCCCGCGCGTGGGCGCTTCGCCGACCTGGCGCTGACCACGACCCGCGAGGCCGAAGCTACCGGACGGACGCGGATCTGTTCCGGCAGCATCCTCATCATGGACCGCGGCTATGCGCGGGTGCGGAACTTCAAGGAAGTGCTGGGGCGTGGCGCCGACTTCGTCACGCGGATCAGCTGGGGATCGGTGAAGCTGTATGACGCAGCGGGCGCGCGCATTGATGTGGCGGCGCTGCTGGCCGGGACCACCGAACCGCGCGAGGTCGCGGTCTGGATCAAGGGTATTCCACGCGGCCTTCGCCTGGTGATCCAGCCACTGCCGCCCGAGGATGCAGCGCGCCAGCGTGCCAAGCGGACGCGCAAGGCCAACAAGAAGAGCCAGCAGATCCAGCCGCGCACCGTGCTCGCGGCTGGGTTTCTGATGCTGATCACCTCGCTGCCGGATGCAGCGCAGCCGATGGCGCAGGTGGCCGCGCTCTACCGGCATCGCTGGCAGGTGGAGATCGGCATCAAGCGGCTGAAGAGCCTGGGCGGGCTGGACCAACTGCCATGTGCTGATCCGGTGCTGGCGCGAAGCTGGCTGCTGGCGCAGCTGATCGCCGCGGTGCTGACCGACGATCTCGCCAACGAGATCGTCGGTTTTCCCCCCTCGGCCTGACCAGACGCAGCCTGCGCCGCAAACGCTGTGGCGGGCTTGGGACACCGCCAGGGAGATCCTGCGTGGCGCGATCCTGCCACGACCCAGACTACGAACCCCGGCCGCCTTGGCGATATTCCGCCACCGCCTTGCCGAAGCGCCGAGACGCCGCACGCTCCAGGCCCACGAGCTCAGGCCCCCGTAAGTTCGCGCGTATGGGGCAGCGCCCCTTGATGGGGGATCGGGGGCAACGCCCCCGACTGCTCGCCGCCTCCCACCACAAGCATGGCTGCACTGAACCCGATCAGTGAAACTTGATTGCTGCGTGCATTATTCGTAAGCGAACGACACGCACACGCGGGGGAGCAAAAGTGGCGTCATTCGATGGCCCGCCGCCGCCGTGTGGCGGGTTCCTGCTGGAATACCATGCGGGCTTCCTGTTGCGCCGCGCCCATCAGCGGCACGCGGCGTTGTTTCTGGAGGCAGCGGGCGACCATGGGCTCACGCCGACGCAGTTTGCCGCCCTGTGGAAAGCGGTGGAACTCGGCCGGGTGACGCAGAACCTGCTGGGCCGACTCACCGCGATGGACCCGGCGACGATCCAGGGCGTGGTCCGCCGGCTGACTGCCCGCGGCCTGCTGGTGCGCACCCGCGACCCGATGGACCGGCGCACCGCCGTGCTGGCGCCGACCGAGGCCGGCATTGCCCTGGTCGGACCCGCCGTGGCATGCGCCCAACGCAGCCATGACGCCGTGCTGGCGCCGTTGACCAAACCTGAACGCGAGCAGTTGCTGACTCTGCTGCGCAAAATGGCCTGACCGCGAACGGATACCCTGATGGATGCCGCGACGCCTTCCAACCCTCCCCCGCTCGGCCTCGGCTGCAATTTCGCCGAACTGGCTACCCGTGACGGCCTGGTGCGGCTGGACAAGCTGTTCCTGGCCCGCCTGGCGGACGCGGATGCCGCGCTGCATGCCAGCCTGCTGGCCGCCCGCGCGGCCCCCTCGGCAGTCGCCGGCAAGGATGAAAGCGCCCTGCTGATCGCGCTCGGCCCGCATCTCGACAGCTTCGTCGCCGCGCTGTTCGACATCGAGGACGCAACGGATGCGCTGGTTCGGCTGACCCGGGATCTGGACCCGATCCATGCCTGCAAGCGCCTGTTCGTCCAGCGCCAGGCGGTGAAGAAGTTCGCCGACCCCACCGGCTTCGACGGACCGGCCCTGCGCACCGCCCTGGAGGCGCGGATGGGCGAACCGCTCACCGAGCGTGGCTTCGCCACCCGGGTCGCCGCCTGGGAAACCGACGGCGATGCGGACGCGCTGGACCTCGCACTGCGCTATGCCGCCTGGGCGACGCTGACCGAACCAGGCCAGGCGGCGCATCGTGGCGGCACGTTGTTCCGCGTGCCGCACCGGCTCGACTATAACAAACTGGTTCCGGTTGAAACCATCGAGCGCGATGGCGTCACCATGCTGCGCCTGCCGGAGCATGACTGGCGGCAGCGCGAGGGGTTCGCGCTGACCGATGCCGGCATGAACACGCAGCAGGCGCTCGACCAGGTGAACTACTGCATCTGGTGCCATACCCAGGGCAAGGATTCCTGCAGCACGGGACTGAAAGATCGCAAGACCGGGCAGTTCCAGAAGTCGCCGTTCGGAGTGACCCTGGCCGGCTGCCCGCTGGACGAGAAGATCTCCGAGATGCACACGCTGCGTGCCCAGGGCAGCGTGCTGGGCGCGTTCGCCACCATCGCCATCGACAATCCGATGATGGCGGCCACCGGTCATCGTATCTGCAACGACTGCATGAAGGCCTGCATCTACCAGAAGCAGGACCCGGTCGACATTCCGCAGGCGGAGACTTCCATTCTGAAGGATGTGCTGGGCCTGCCCTGGGGCTTCGAGATCTACGCCCTGCTGACGCGCTGGAATCCGCTGGACATCCGCCGCCCCCTGCCCCGCCCCGACACCGGCCGCAAAGTTCTGATCGTCGGGCTCGGCCCCGCCGGGTTCACCCTCGCGCATCACCTGATGAATGACGGCCACACCGTTATCGCCATCGACGGCCTCAAGATCGAGCCGCTCGGCTTCGATCCCACCGCCCCGGTGCGCGACGTCGAGACGCTGTACGAAAACCTCGACGACCGCGTGATGGCCGGGTTCGGCGGCGTCGCCGAATACGGCATCACCGTGCGCTGGAACAAGAACTACCTGAAACTGGTGCGGCTGCTGCTGGAACGGCGGACCGAACGCTTCGCGCATTTCGGCGGCGTAAGGTTCGGCGGCACGCTGACCATGGACGATGCCTGGGCGATGGGCTTCGACCACATCGCGCTGTGCATGGGCGCCGGCAAGCCGACCATGCTGGAGATCCCCAACGGCCTGGCACGCGGGGTGCGCGCCGCGTCGGACTTCCTGATGGCGTTGCAGCTCACCGGCGCCGCCAAGTTTTCCTCCATCGCCAATCTGCAGGTGCGCCTGCCGGTGGTGGTGATCGGCGGCGGGCTGACCGCGATCGACACCGCGACCGAAAGCCTCGCCTACTACGTGCGCCAGGTGGAAAAGTTTGCGGCGCGCTATCGCATCCTGGTCGCCGAACGCGGCGAGGCCGCGGTGCGCCGGCCATGGAGCGCGGAGGAAGCGACCATTGCCGATGAGTTTCTGGCCCACGCCGCCGCGATCCGCGCCGAACGTGACGCAGCGGCCGCGCAGGGGCGACCGCCACGCATCGCGCAACTCCTGGAGTCCTGGGGCGGTGCCACGATCGCCTACCGCCGCCGCCTGATCGACTCCCCCTCCTACACGCTGAACCACGAGGAAGTGGCAAAGGCGATGGAGGAAGCGGTGCGCTTCGCCGAAGGCCTGACGCCGCGTGCAGTGGAAGTGGACGAGCACGGCCATGCCGCGGGATTGCGTGTCGGCCGCGCCGACGGAACCGAAACGGTGCTGCCGGCGCGCGCCATCCTGATCGCCGCGGGCACCCAGCCCAACACCGTGCTGGCGCGGGAGGATAGCCGCATCCAACTCGACGGCCGCTATTTCCAGGCGGTGGACGCGACCGGGGCGCCGGTGTCACCGGTGCGCGGCCTCGCCAAGCCCGATCAGGCGCAGGTGCTGATGCACCGGGCCGAGAACGGCCGCTTCATCAGCTTCTTCGGCGACCTGCATCCAAGCTTCTTCGGCAATGTCGTGAAGGCCATGGGTGGGGCCAAACGCGGCTATCCGGTGGTGTCGAACGTGCTCGCCGCGCAGGACGCGACCCCGACGAGCGGCGTGGCGTTGATCGCACGCTGCCGGGACGAACTGACGGCGACCGTGCATGCGGTGAACCGGCTGACGCCGACCATCATCGAGGTGGTGGTGCGCGCACCCGCCGCCGCGCGTGCCTTCCGCCCCGGCCAGTTCTATCGGCTGCAGAATTACGAAGTGCTGGCGCCTCGCAGCGAGGAACCCGGCATCGGCAAGACGGTGCTGGGGATGGAAGGCCTCGCCATGACCGGCGCCTGGACCGATCCGGATTCCGGCCTGGTCTCGGTGATCGTGCTGGAGATGGGCGGCAGCTCCGACCTCTGCGCGCTGCTGAAGCCGGGCGAGCACGTGGTGCTGATGGGTCCCACCGGCACGCCCACGCATATCGAGCCGCACAGCACCGTGGCGCTGGTCGGCGGCGGGCTCGGCAATGCCGTGCTGTTCTCGATCGGTGCGGCGCTGCGGGCGGCCGGATCGCGGGTGATCTACTTCGCCGGCTACAAGGCGGTGCGCGACCGCTACAAGGTGGAGGAAATCGAGCGCGCCGCCGACGTGATCGTCTGGTGCTGCGACGAATATCCGGGCTTCCTGCCCAACCCGGACCGGAAGCAGGACCGCAGCGTCTCCGGCAACATCGTGCAGGGCATGGCGGCGTACGGCTCCGGCCAGTTGGGCGAGCAGGCCGTGCCGTTGAACCAGGCCGAACACCTGATCGCGATCGGCTCGGACCGCATGATGCAGGCGGTCGGTGTGGCGCGGCATGGGGTGCTGAAGCCGTATCTGAAGCCCGGCCACAGCGCGATCGGGTCGATCAACTCGCCGATGCAGTGCATGATGAAGGAGGTCTGCGCGCAGTGCCTGCAGCCGCATTTCGATCCGGTCAGCGGCGAGCGCAGCATCGTGTTCTCCTGCTTCAACCAGGACCAGGCGCTGGATCGGGTAGATTTTGCGGCATTGCACGAGCGGCTGCTGCAGAACGGCACGCAGGAGAAGCTGACCGCGCAGTGGATCGACCGCACGCTGCGGCGGTTGCACGCGCGGCCGCTGGCGGCGGAGTAGGCGTGGGGCTTGTGCCTCGTATTGCCCGTTGGGCTGGGGGCAGGAAAGGATCGGGGGCGTTGCCCCCAAACCCCCATCAAGGGGCGCTGCCCCTTGAAACCCCGCCAAGGGCCCGGCCCTTGGAACCGTATGTTGTTTGGGCTGGGGAGGGAGCCGGTCCGGGATGATCGTTTGGTCCGGGACCGCCGCGCCCCCTCCCCGAACCAAAAAGTATGTGATTGCAAAGGCTGTGCCTTTGCTGGTGGTCCAGGGGGCAAAGCCTGCAGGTGGGGTTCGGGGCAACGCCCCGATGCTTGCTTGCTCCCCACCCCAACCGGCAATGCGAGGCGCAGGCTGCGGAACTCTGCCTTAATGCACGGGCTTCATCTGGCCGCGAATCTCGCCACCGGGATTGGCGGCGGTATGCACGTTCACGTACCACTTGCCCGCTTCCAGGTCCTTCATCTGGGCATCCGTAAGGGTGGCGCTGGCATGCGCCGGGCTGGTGGGATTCTTGCCCTCGATCGGCACCACCACGCCCGCATTGGCGCCGCTCGCGGCGGGGCCATGGAAATGCGCGGCCGTGGCCGGGCCGCTCAGCCCGTGCCAGGTGACCGTGTAGGTGAGTTCCTTCTTCGCCGTGTCCAACGTCGCCAGCGCGTCGCCGGTGCCGGCGGTCTGCTTGGCGGGCACTTCCTGCGCGCCGGTCATCGTGGCGGAAAACTGCATCGTGGCCGCCGACACGGCAGAACCGAACCCCGCCGCGAACACGCAGGTCAGCAAGACTGAACGCAACATGATAACCTCCCCCGAGACGTGCCAGCCGATCCGGTGCGTCTGCCTGCGCATTGACGCCTGGTGACGAAGCCTATTCCCATCCGACAAGTAGACATGGAGAACTCGTCCCAACCGGTCCGATCCGGCATCCGTTGGATAGGATAGAACCAGCGCGCGACCGGGGGAAGGGAACCCCAAGGACCGGGCTGCAACCAGTCGGAGACGCACGCAATGCCACTGCCAATCGGTCCCGAAGTGGACGCTACCCCCCGCTCCTTGCCGGCACGCGTGCCGATCCGCGGCACCCACGCGGTGCTGGAACCGCTGCACCGGCGCCACGCCGCGGAGCTGTGGCAGGCGGCGCAGGGGGCGGACGAGAGCTGGACCTATCTGGGCTACGGCCCGTTCGCCTCGGCCGAAGCGATGGCCCGGTTCATCGGGGATCTCGCCGCCACCCATGACCCCATGGCCTGGGCTGTGCGGCCGGTCGCCACCGGCGTGGCATCCGGCTGGCTGACTCTGATGGACATCCAGCCGAAGCACGCCGCGATCGAGCTGGGCAATATCTGGTTTGCGCCGGCGATGCAGCGCACCCGCGCCTCAACGGAGGCGATGTTCATGTTGCTCCGACTGGCCGCCGACGAACTCGGGTACCGGCGCCTGGTGTGGAAATGCAATGCGCTGAATACGCCCTCGGGTCGCGCCGCCAGGCGGCTGGGGTTCACCTATGAGGGCCGGCATCGCACGCATATGGTGGTCAAGGGCCGCCAGCGCGACACCGACTGGTACAGCATTGTCGGCGATGAATGGGCGCGCTGCCGCGATGCCCTGCAGGCCTGGCTCGACCCGAGCAATTTCGCGCCCGACGGTACCGCTCGGCGCGGCCTGGCGGAGCTGCGCAGCGACTGACCCGTCCATTCCTCCCCGCCGAGCCGACGTCATCGCATGGGGCGGCCGGCAGCCAGGTGAGACCGCCCCTGGTCCGACGCGGACCACAGCAAAGCAGGATGTTTCGACCCGAGGGACGAACCAGGGCCACGGGCGCGAATGCCTGCCGCACGGCTGTGCACTCACCGACTCCGTGACCCTCCGCGCCCGCCGACTGCTTCCGCGCTGCAAGTTTTACTCTCGCCGCGGTCCGCACTGAGCCGAACTGGTGTTGCCACGCTGCCGGGCGCGCGTGCCCTCCATGCGAGGTCCCGGTGGCCAGGGGCGCAGGTTCCAGCCGGATCGGAACTGGTCTAGAAACCGCATATGGGACCCCTCACAGGCGTAAAAATCGTCGAACTCGCCGGCATCGGCCCAGCCCCGATGGCCGGCATGCTGCTGGCCGACATGGGCGCCACGGTGCTGCGGGTCGACCGGCCCCAGGCCGCCGATCTCGGGGTGCGCCTGCCGCTCGAATTCGAGTTCCTGAAGCGCAACCGGGCGGAGATCAAACTCGACCTCAAGCAGCCGGCGTCGATCGCCCACATGCTGCGGCTGATCGAATCCGCCGACGCCGTGATCGAAGGATTCCGACCCGGCGTGATGGAGCGGCTGGGTCTTGGCCCCGACATCTGCCTGGCCCGCAACCCGCGGCTGGTGTTCGGCCGCGTCACCGGCTGGGGCCAGGACGGGCCGCTGGCACAGGCCGCCGGGCATGATCTCAACTACATCGCCATCACCGGCGCGCTGCATGCGATCGGACGGGCCGGGCAGAAGCCGACCCCGCCGCTCAATCTTGTGGGCGATTTCGGTGGCGGCGCATTGTACCTGGTCACCGGCGTGCTCGCCGCCATCCTCTCCGCCCGCAGCACCGGCGTCGGCCAGGTCGTGGATGCAGCGATGGTCGATGGCGCCGCCTCGCTGATGACATCGGCCTATGGCGCGCGCGCGGCAGGCCGGTTCACCGCGCCGCGTGGCGAGAACCAGCTGGATTCCGGCGCGTATTTCTATGAGGTCTATCGTTGCGCCGACGGCGAATATGTCTCGGTGGCGGCAATCGAGGCACGGTTTCACACGGAACTGCTGCGGATTCTGGAGATCGATCCCACGAGCCTGCCGGCACAATGGGATCGGGCCAGTTGGCCCGCCGTCAAGGAACGCCTTGCCGAGAAATTCGCGACCCGCAGCCGAACCGACTGGTGCGCGCTGCTGGAGGGCACCGACTCGTGTTTCGCGCCGGTCCTGTCGATGGACGAGGCGGCGCAGCATCCGCATAACCGCGCCCGCAAGACGTTCGTCGATATTGGCGGCATTACCCAGCCTGGCCCTGCCCCGCGCTTCTCGCGCGGCCCGGCCGAACTGCCGCAGCCGCCGGGGGCAGTCGATGCCCGGGCCACGCTCGCCGCGTGGGGCCTGTCGCCGGACGAGATCACGCCACTGCTGGGGTGACGGGCGTCAGCCGAAGATGAGATAGGCGGCGAGGACGAGCAGCGCCCACAGCGACGCGCCACAGATGACGCTGAGCGCGATACCGCGGGCGGGTGCCAAATCGTCTCGTCGCCTGGGCAGCGGCGGATGAGCCGCATCGATTGCCGCAGGGCTTTTCCCGCGCAGCCGCGTGATAATGGCTGGGTTCACCGCGTCCGCCCGGCCGGGGCGGCGAGGTTCGAACCCGGCGGGCCCGACTGCGGGGGCGGCCCTGGTGAGGGGGAGATTTGGCGCCTCAGTTTCCACGCCAGCTGAAAAGCGGTCCACCATTGCGCATACATGATAGTGCATGGGTGTTTTTGCCAGGTAGTGGTTTCGATTAAGACTTGGCCACCTGCCCGTAAATTCTACATCATCTGACATAATCCTGACGTTGCAGGCGGTTTATCACGACTGCGTGCAGTCTAAATGCCGTGATTGTGGCGATATTGAGAAACGACTATCCGCAAAACCCCGTATTGCAGCCGAACGATCCCGCGCCTATCCTGCGCTGGTAATGTGCGAATGATTCGCAACTAAAGGAGTCCGCGAGGATGGGCCGAGAGGTCAGCCAAATCGCCCGCCGCTGTGAGCGGGCGGTGGTCACCGCCTACCGCGACCTGCGCCATCTTGGCAGCGATGACGTGGCCGCGTTCCAGGCGTGTACGACTTTGTATCGCATCCACCACCCGGAGGCCTCGATCAATGAGGCACGCCGTCTGGTGGCGGAGTGGATCGACCATCACGTGGTGCGCGCCGATCGTGGACCGACCCCAGGCTGCGCCTGTCACTGATCCGGCGGGCGCCGATCAGGCGGGCGTTGACCAAGCGGACATTGACCAAGCGGACATTGACCAGCCGGCACACCCAGGCGGGCATTGATCAGGCGGGCGCAGATCAGGCCGGCCGGGCCGGCGCCAGGCCGCCTCGATCGGCGGCAATCGCCGCGAGCACCTCGGAGACCTCCACCCGCGCCATGCCGTCATCCGGCCCTGGGGGAGCGGAAATCGGCAGGATTTGTGAGCTGTGCCGGAACGGCGGCGTGGTGCCGAACAGCGCATAGGTCCGTGTCCCGACGGCGGCCGCCATGTTCATGACGCCGGTATTGTTGCCCACGTAGAAAGCGACCTCGGCCAGCCCGGCAGCAGTCTCCGCTAGATGCCATCCCAGAGCGAGTGTGGTCCGGCCAACCGCATGGGCAAGCCGGTCGCGAATATCCGTCGCGAGCATCCGATCCTCCGCACCCCCCACCAGAAGCAGGCTACCCCAGCCGGCATCCAGCAAGGCCTGCGCCAGTGCCGCCATCCGCGCCGTGCCCCATTGCCGGTGCGGCTCCGAACTGCCGATCCCGATGGCGACCAGCGGGCGTTGCAGGCCGGCAATCCGTGCCAGTACGGCCTCGCGCGCGGCGGGCGCGACCATCAGCCGCGGCTCGGGATCCGGCAGCGCCACGCCGGCAGCCTGCAGAAAGGCAGAGGCGCGTTGCAGCTGATGCAATTTCCGCGCGGCAGCCGGCAGGATCGGTGGTTGGTTCAGCAACCAGCGCTGGGCGCCGAACCCATAACCCTGGCGCACCCTGATGCCGGCGGCGAGCGCTGCCAGGCCCAGGGTATGGCTGTGATGCAGCAGCACGACGCGGTCGAACCGGCCTTCCCGCAGCCGGCGAACCAGTCGCCAGATGCCGACCGGCCCGTCATGCTCGCCGCTGCGGCCGCGCGGATTGCGGTCCAGCCAGATGATCCCGCGCAGGATATCCTCGCCCGCGAACAGCTGGTCGGCGAGGGAACGACGCTTGGCCAGCAGCGTCACCGCGCCACCGAAATGCGCCGCGAGGGCGCGGATATGCGCCAGGTGCCACACCATGTCGCCGATGCCGGGCAGCGGCTGCATCACCAGCACGTTCTGGGCACGCCCCCCTGGCTCCGCCTCCGTGTTCAGCGCGTTCGGGCTCCATCCGGTGCGGCCTGCCAGCGTGCCTCGGCCATGCCCCAGCCCAGCAGCAGGAAGAACCAGCCGCCCATCGGCATCGAGGTGAACCCGCTGGTGGAGGCAATCGGCCATAGCTGCAGCACGGCCGCGGCGAACAGCCCCACCCGCAAGGGCTCGGGGTTGCGCCACAGGCCGCGGCCGAGCGGGATGAGCCAGGCGATCGCGAGCCAGCAGAACAGCGCGAGACCCACGAAGCCGCCGTTCACCAGGGCTTCCATGAACGGATTATGCGGGTGGTTGGCGCAGATCTCCGCCCCGCCGCCATCCGGTTTCACCCCGTCCAGCGTGGCGTGGAAAAAGCGCGGCTGGGGGCAGGCGTAGCGGAATCCATCGGCACCCGCGCCGGTGATCGGCTTCTGCAATCCGATCGCCAGGGCGCGGGTGTAGATCTCGCCATACGGGCTGCTGGGAAAATTGAGCATTTGATGGCTGGTTAGACCGACCAGCCGATTGTAGATGGCGGGAGAGGCCACCATCGACGCCGCCACCAGCAGGAGACCCGCCAGGCCGGCGCCAAGCACCAGCGGGCGCAGCCGCTTCACCAGCAACCCGGCGATCAGCATGCCGAACCCCAGCAGCACCAGCGGCATGCGCTGGTTGATCAGTACCATGATGACGACGCTGGCGACCACCAGTGCCACTGCGGCCAGGGTTGCGCCCCAGCGGCGGCGGTTCAGCAGCGCCACGGCGGGCGGCACGATCACCGGCAGCAGGATGCGCGACAGGGGCGGGCCGGCGCGCGGCTTGCCGAACGGGCCGGTAAGTGTGATCCCCCAGGATGACGGGTTGCCATACAGGTTGCGGCCGAACACGAACTGGATCAGCGACTGCAGCGCGATGTAGGCGGCCGAGGCGGCGATAATGCCGTACAGCCAGCGGCGCGGTCCCGGGTCGCGCAGGATGACGTGTTCCATCGCCGCCACCAGGATCAGGAAGCGCACATTCGCCACTCCCTGTGCGAGCGACGCCAGGCCGTATTCCCCCAGTCCCAACTGCGGCAGCGGGACCGAGCAGAGCGCGATCCAACCCCACCAGAGCAGCCCGACCTGCAGCCAGGGGGTGCGCAACCAGGCCCAATCGCGCGTGATGGCCGCCCGCGCGAGAAAGCAGGCGTCGGCGATGCCGATCGCCACCTCGGCGATGCCATGCGCGTGCATCAGCAGCAGCGGCAACAGCAGCACGGCGATCAGGGCCGAACGGTCCAGCGCCGGAAGCGCGCGCGCAGCGGCGGGCGACAGATCGGGTTCAGCTGAGGATGCGACGGACATGTCGCGGGTTCCTGCCAGCCGACGCAGTGTGTCGCAAGGGGCCGGCGGGGGCGTTGCCCCCATAACCCTCAGCAAGGGGCGCTGCCCCATACGCGCGAACTTACGGGGGCCTGAGCTCGTGGGCCTGGAGCGTGCGGCGTCTCGGCGCTTCGGCAAGGCGGTGGCGGAATATCGCCAAGGCGGCCGGGGTTCGTAGTCTGGGTCGTGGCAGGATCGCGCCACGCAGGATCTCCCTGGCGGTGTCCCAAGCCCGCCACAGCGTTTGCGGCGCAGGCTGCGTCTGGTCAGGCCGAGGGGGGAAAACCGACGATCTCGTTGGCGAGATCGTCGGTCAGCACCGCGGCGATCAGCTGCGCCAGCAGCCAGCTTCGCGCCAGCACCGGATCAGCACATGGCAGTTGGTCCAGCCCGCCCAGGCTCTTCAGCCGCTTGATGCCGATCTCCACCTGCCAGCGATGCCGGTAGAGCGCGGCCACCTGCGCCATCGGCTGCGCTGCATCCGGCAGCGAGGTGATCAGCATCAGAAACCCAGCCGCGAGCACGGTGCGCGGCTGGATCTGCTGGCTCTTCTTGTTGGCCTTGCGCGTCCGCTTGGCACGCTGGCGCGCTGCATCCTCGGGCGGCAGTGGCTGGATCACCAGGCGAAGGCCGCGTGGAATACCCTTGATCCAGACCGCGACCTCGCGCGGTTCGGTGGTCCCGGCCAGCAGCGCCGCCACATCAATGCGCGCGCCCGCTGCGTCATACAGCTTCACCGATCCCCAGCTGATCCGCGTGACGAAGTCGGCGCCACGCCCCAGCACTTCCTTGAAGTTCCGCACCCGCGCATAGCCGCGGTCCATGATGAGGATGCTGCCGGAACAGATCCGCGTCCGTCCGGTAGCTTCGGCCTCGCGGGTCGTGGTCAGCGCCAGGTCGGCGAAGCGCCCACGCGCGGGGTCGTAGCGCGCGTGCAGCCGCCAGTCCTGGCCCTTGCCTGGCGCGCAGATCACCGAGCCGTCCACCAGCGACAGGTGCAGCCCACTGCCGCTGGGCCGGTGCAGACGATCGGCCAGCAGCGCCGCCAGCATATGCGCCAGCCAGTCGCCCATCTTGCGCAACCGCCCTTCGACCGCCTTGTCCGACAGATCGGCGATGCCGGCATCCCCGGCCAGCGCCGCCGCGGCGCGAAACGACTGCCCGCCCGGACCCCACATCAGCGCCAGACGCAGCAACGCCTCCGCCGAGCGGATCTTGCGCCGGCGCACCAGTGCTTTGAACTGGCGCGCCGTGGCCTCGAGGTCGACAATCCTGGCCAGCGACGCGACGATCGCTGTCCATTCACCAGAACGCAGGGAGGATGCGCGGGGCATCCAAGCTTGGAATTGTACCACCCCGTGACCGCGCAAGCGTTAGATTCGCGCACATGGGGCAAAGCCCCTTGCATCCCCGCCAAGGGCCCGGCCCTTGGAACCGACCCTGTTTGCCCCGCTCCTCACGGCAAAACGATCCGATTGCAAAGGCGCGCCTTTGCTGGAGGTCCGGGAGGCAAAGGCCTCCTGGTGGGGTCCGGGGCAACGCCCCGACGCTTGCTACATCCCACCACCAGCACGGATCAGCGCAAAAGCCTGAGCCACCGCCGTGGCACGGATGGCGCTACGATCGCCGGGAAACACGTGGCTCTCACTGGACACCAGCCGTCCGCGCTGGGCCAGCCCGAAACACACTAGGCCAACCGGCTTGGTCGCGCTGCCGCCCCCCGGGCCGGCCACGCCGGTGACAGCGACCGCAATGGTGGCGCGGGAGCGGATCAGCGCACCTTCGGCCATCGCTCGGGCAACCGCTTCGCTGACCGCGCCATACTCCCGGATCAGCGGCGCCGGTACGCCCAGCAGCTCCTGTTTCGCGGCAATGGAATAGGCGACGAAACCGCGCTCCAACACGTCCGAGGAACCGGCGATGGCAGTCAGCGCCGCGGCGATCAGCCCGCCGGTGCAGCTCTCCGCGGTCGCCAGCATGATGCCGCGGCTGCGGCACATCGCCAGCAGCGCGGCCGCCTCGTCGAGCAGCGCCTGGCTGATCATGGCCGCTCCCCGCCGTTATCGATCAAGTACATGGCCGGCTTCTCCCACGAGACGGATCAATAGCCGATTGCGGCGCCAGACGGTCGGCGGCTGTCGCTCGCGCCGTATAGCAAACCGGGCCGCATGTGCCCCGACAATGCACTGTCAGGCACTTGCGCGTTGCTGTTGTCCTGTGTCGGCGAGGCCGGACCGATCGCGATCAGTTCCGCCGCCCCCCACGGCGCCTGCTCACGAATCCGGTAGCCCATCTGCTCCAGCAGCGCGCGCGTATCCGGCGACAGGGCGAAGGGTTCGGCTGAGATTTCGTCAGGCAGCCATTGATGATGCAGCCGCGTCGCGTCAACCGCCTGCTGCGGCGCCATGCCGTAATCCAGCATGTTCAACGCGATCTGCAGCGCAATGGTGATGATGCGGGACCCGCCGGGCGAGCCGAACACCAGGAATGGCTTGCCGTCGCGCAGCACGATGGTCGGGGTCATGGAGGACAACGGACGCTTGCCGGGCGCGATGGCGTTCGCCTCGCCCTGCACCAGGCCGAACAGGTTCGGCACACCGGGCTTGATGGTGAAGTCGTCCATCTCGTCGTTCAGCAGGAAGCCGGTATCGCCGGCCGTCACCCCGGCGCCGAACCCGCCATTGATGGTGTAGGTGACTGCCGCCGCGTTCCCTGCGGCATCCACCACGGAATAATGGGTTGTCTCGGGTTTCTCATGCGGCGCCGCAGCGGTGCTGAGCGTGGCGGAGGGCGTGGCGCGGTCGCCGATTGCGGCGCGGATCGCGTCGGCATGGGCATCCGACAGCAGCCAGGGAATTGGGTTGTCCACGGTCGCCGGATCACCGAGCCAGGTGTTGCGGTCGAAATAGGCATGCCGCATCGCCTCGGTCATCACGTGAACAGTCCGGGCCGCGTGATACCCCATTGTCCGCAGGTCATATCCTTGCAGCACGCGCAGGATCTCACACAGCGTGACGCCGCCGGAGGATGGCGGCAGCGGAACCAGGAAGGTGACGCCCCGGTAGCGGCAGCGCAGCGGCGCCGCCTCGGTCACCCGGTAGTCCGCCAGGTCGGCGGCGGTGATCATCCCGCCCCCGGCCCGCGCCGCCTGCTCCACCGCCTGCGCGATGCGGCCGCGATAGAAGGCGTCCGTCCCCTGATCGGCGATGGCCTGCAAGGTGGCGGCGAGTTCCGGCTGCACCAGCCGGTCGCCTGGCTGCAACGACGTTCCGTCCGGCCGGAAGAACACCCGTGCGGTCAGCGGATCGCCGCGCAGCTTGCCGGCGCCATGGTCGATGATGTCGGTGTCGAAGCGGGTCAGCACGAAGCCGTCGCGTGCCAGCCGGATCGCCGGCGCCATCACCGCCCCCCGCGACAGGGTGCCGTAGGTTTTCAGCGCGGTGGCGAGTCCCATCACCGTTCCGGGCACCGCGACCGCACGCCAGCCATACAGGCTGGCGCCCCGGATCACCTTACCTTGCGGGTCCAGATACATGTCGCGGGACGCGGCAGCGGGCGCCGTTTCGCGGAAATTCAGGAAGATGTCGCGTCCGTCGGCCAGATGCACGACCAGGAAGCCGCCGCCGCCGATATTGCCGCAGCACGGATCGACCACCGCCAGTGCATAGCCGATCGCCACCGCGGCATCGATCGCATTGCCGCCCCGCCGCAGGATCGAGATCCCCGCCTCGGAGGCCAGGTTGTGCGCGCTGACCACCATGGCGTGCGCGGCCTCCACCGCCGGCGGCGATGCGGCGCGCAGCGGTGGCGCGAGCAGGGCGGCGAGCAGCAGGACGACTGCAGCGGCGCAGCGGGAGCCGAACCCGTGCGGCCAGGGGCGCGGGTGATCGGGTATGCGGGCATTCGGCATCGGTGTGTCCCTCCGGCTGTCTGGGACGAACTGTGCCACGCGGGCGGCGCGCTGCCATGCCGCGAGGGGGTGGATGGCGTTTGGCAGGGACAATGGGCGGGGACACCGCTGGCGGCGGGGACACCACGGGCGGCGGGGACATCACTGGTGGGGACAGCGGCCGCGCCCGGTCAGGCGGCGGCGAGCGCCATCATCAAAACGCTACGCCGCGGCGATGCGATCGGTCCGGTCGGCGCGATAGAGCTGCAGGTAGCCGTCCACCATCGCCTCGCGCCGCGGCGGCTCGGGCAGTGCGTCATGCAGACGCTGCCACAGCCCCACCTCCTCGCAGGCCCGCCGGATGGCGGCGGCCAGCGCACGCGGGTCGCCCATTTCGAAATGCAGCCCGTCCACCTCGTCCGCGACGCGCTCCGCCATGCCGCCGACGTTCGAGCAGATGACCGGCCGGCCGAACATCCAGGCTTCCGAGATCACCAGGCCAAAGATCTCCCACCAGATCGACGGCACGATACACCAGTCGATCCGCGCCATCCGGGCCGGCAGCTGCTCCACCTGATAGCTGCCGTTATGGCTGACGATCCGTTCGGCCCAGGGGAGCTCCGCTTCGGCCGCCAGGAAGGCTTCGATCTCCTGCCTGATGGCGGCCGAGGCAAACTCGATATTGGCGCCATTGAGCTCCACCTGGAAATCGGTGAACCCTTCCGCGCGCAGGATCTGCACCGCGCGCAGAATGATGTGCACGCCCTTGTCGTCGTGGATCTGGCCGAAGAAGCCGAAGCGGTTGCGGCGTCCCCGCTGGGCGGCGGTGACCGGTGGCGTGCCGTAGCGGCGCTGGCCGTTGGTGACGTGGAACAACTTGTCCCGCGGCAGGCCCCAGTCGGTATAATGCTCGATCATGAAACGGCTGGGGCAGGTGAACGCATCGACGTGTCGCAGATGCTGCATGAACCACAGCTTGCGGACCAGGAATTCCTCCGGCCCGCGTTCGGGAAAGCACTGATGGCACCGCACCTGGCTGGCGCGGCGGCACAGCGAGCGATCGGTGCGGCGTACCATGTGCCCGTCGGCAAAGCAGATCGCCATGAACTCGTGGAACGTGAAGATGATGCGGCAATCCGGCAGCACGCGGCGCACCACGCTGACGAAATCGATGCCGAAGGTCAGGAAGTGGTGGAAATGCACCACGTCAGGCTGCACCGTCTCGAGGAATTCGATGAAGCTTTCGACCAGCAACGGCTCCCCGGTCTTGTGCCACCAATGGTCGTATTCGCGGCTGAGGAACAGGAACTCGTCGGGGCGGCCGTCGAAGCCGGTGATCCGCGCGCCCGACTTGAACAGCGCGGGCGTGGTGGAATCCGCTGACGCCAGCAGGAAGCATCTGACGTCGGCCTGTTCGCGCAGCGCCTCGAACAGCTCGTAGCAGACCTGCTGCGCGCCGCCACGCACCAGTTCCGGATGAAACAGGCTGATCAGCAGGACCTTCCGCGCCATGCCGACCTACGTCGCCGAACGCAGGCGCCGGGTACCGGCCGGCGTGACACACCGGGAAGCGGCCGGTTGCGCCGAACGGGTCGGCGTCGCGCGTTGCGTCGCGGGGGACCCGACCTGGATGGCGCCCCGGTCCAGCAGGCCCGGCCGTGGCCTGCGTCTCAGCAGGTCGGGAACGATCATCGGCTCCCACCTGCGAGTGAACAGCCAGCGGTTCAGCATCGACCCGCCCTCGTGCGGCGGCAGTCGGCGAGAACCCTTGCCCTCCAGATGCCACATCGGGATGTCGTGCAGCCAGACCGGCGTGCCGGCCTGCAGGCTCTTGAGGCAAAGATCGGCATCTTCGTAATGTCCGAACACGTAGTCTTCGGTGAAACCACCGAGACGCTCGAACCAGCCACGGTCGATCGACATGAACGCGCCGGTGACGGCGGGCACCGGACGCGAGGCCACGAACTGCCTCGCCCAGGCCGGTGCGCCCTTGCCGTAATGCTCCACCCGCAACACGGTGCGGCGCGACATGCCGGTGTCGCGGGCCAGGATCGTCGATTCGGCCTCGAAATACATGCCGCCATGCATCAGCGACCCGTCATCATAATACAGCGACGTGCCGAACAGCCGGGTCTGCTCGGCCGGCAGACTGTCGAGCCGGTCGCCATGGTGCTGCGCCCAGTCCGGGTCGCGCGGAAACACGTCCGGGTTGACGCACAGCACACGGTCGCTCCGCGCGAACCGCACCCCGACATTATTGGCCGACCCGAAGCCCGCATTGGCCGGCAACAGCACCAGGCTGGTTGACAGCCCGTAGATCATCTCGGCGATCCGCGCCTCGCGATGCAGGATCTCCGCCAGTTCGGGGCTGTTGATGACGTAGATGAATTTGTACTCGGCGATGCCACGGCCGGCGGCATAGGTGCAGCTCTGCACGAACAGATAGTCGGCGATCCCATGGATCGGCACGATGATGGAGCCACGATAGCGCGGGCGCTGTGGACCGAACCGCTCCACCGTGGCCGCCGCGGTGATCGAACGCGCGATGCTGCGATTGAAGTCGACCAGACAGTCACCGGCCGCCTTGTCGAGTGCGGTGAAGGTCTCGGCGACATGGTTGCCGTAATAACCGCAATCAGCCAGATAACCCATCGCCAGGTCGCGCAGCCCCACGTCCGAGCAGGCCATCGGAGCATGCCGCAGTTCGGCCGCGGTGCCGTTGGCGAATTCAAACGCCAGCCGACAATCCCGGCCGGCCCGCATCGTGCTCGCAACAGGAGGTTCGGCGCGGCCGATCAGCCAGAACCCGTAGTGATAGGGATGCGGCGCCGGCACCGCTGCCTCCACATCCGCCCGGCGCAATCTGGGGAACCGGTGCCACGACCAATGCCGGTCCTCGCCCAGATGACCCGTGATGGCGGTGAGCGCGGTGTGTCGGTCATCCGTCCAGCCCGCGACGAACAAGGCACCGGAGTCCGACAATGCGAGAGCGTCCAGCGTGATCGCGGGCGGCGCCTCGACGGTGACCGGGCGTGCCACGGCGTGGCGGCGGTATTCCGGCCGGTCCAGCCGTCGCTCCTGCTTGCCGGCACGCTGGAAGTGTTCCCGCCCGGAGGCGAGCAGGCCCTGCTTCACTGCCTCGGCCACGTCCGGATAGGTGATCAGATAGGCCGCCTCATCGAACTCGGCGTCCACTTCCGCGGCCTCGGGTTCGGCCTCCAGGGCGGTCCTCGAGGACGTGACGGCGGCAGCAAGATCGGTCGCGTGAAAGCCAGCATCATCCGGCATGGAGGCACCCGCCCCTGCAGGCTCGGGTCGCCGGACTGAAGCGCACCGGCGCGGTCCGGACGGCTGTCTGACGCATGCCCAAGCCTGTCATACGCCCCGTCCATTCCATTTCGGCGCAGTACAGGACTCGCGCCATTCTGTCTGCGTCGCCGATTTGCCGCAAGAATGCCGACGCTGTTGCAACTGCAGCACTTGCTTCACTTTGCGAAATATACCCACACCGACCGCCACTCGCAAGTCCGTGAGCGCCGGCTCGCGCAAATCCACGCTGGCCCGGACCCACGGCCGCCCATATCGGCACGCGAGGGTTAACATAACGTAATCCGCATCTTGGACAGCGGGAAAAACCTGCCACCGCCATTCCGTGGCACTTGCCGCACCCGACGATCCAATTGCAATCCGGAACGGAATGCCGGTAGATACGACCAAGCCGCAGGTCCGGCGACCCAAGCAGACGATTGTTCTGATATGCTACGGATAATGCCTGGACTTGCGCCTGCCCGTCATGCCTTTGTTGCGCGCGACCGAGGGAAGCCTTGGACGGCCGGCCATGACGGGGTGCGACTGCGCCGGCCATGACGGGGGCGACTACGCCGGCTATGACATGGGTGCGACTGCACCGGCTATGACGTGGATGCGACTGCGCCGGCTATGACGTGGATGCGATTGCACCGGCCATGACATGGATGCGGCTGCGCCGGATCAATCCGAAGGCATCGGACCACCAGAGTGACGCGTGTCGTGAACCTCGATCCTTCCGCCACCGGCATCGGCAATACTGCGGCACACGCGCGGTCCTCCGCAGAAGCCGAGGTTCTGACGCTCTATCATACGCTGCTGGGCCGTGCTCCCGGCGACGCGGAACGCGACGGCTGGGTCGACGCGATGCTGGCCGGCATGACACTCGACACGGTGCGCGCCGCCTTCCTGCGGTCCGAGGAATATCAGGACCGCGCCCGCACTGAAACGCTGTCGAGCCGCATCACGGCGAGCGGGTTGTTCGATGCGGCCTGGTACAAAACGCATCATCCGGACGTTGCCGCGGCCGGCCAGGATCCGCTGATGCATTACTGCCGGTTCGGTCGGCTGGAGGATCGCCCGCCCAACGCCTGGTTCCGCCCGGCCTGGTATCGCGCCCAGAGCGGGCTGCCGCCGGGGGCGGGCCCGGACCTGCTGCTGGACTATGCCGACCGCGGCGAGGCGGCCGGATTGACCCCGGGACCCGATTTCGAACCGACCTGGTACCGCGACGCCCACGGCCTGCCCGCCGATGCCTCGCCGCTGGCGCATTTCCTGCGAAATCGTTGCAATGGCGGCGTTGCGCCCTGCCCGCGCCTGTGGTCCGTCGGCCAGGCACCGCCGCAGGGCCAGTCCGAACCGGCCCATGATCCGTTTCAGCGCTGGCTGGAAAACTCACCGGATCCAGTGATCGCGGCGGCACCCGACATCGCCACGCTGTCGGATGCCGGGGTGTTCGATGCCAATCATTACTGTATGGTCAACGTCGACGTCTTCGAATCCGACCTCGATCCGCTGGCGCATTTCTGCGCGTTCGGTTGGCACGAAGGCCGCAATCCCAGCTTCTATTTCGACACTGACTGGTATCTCGCCACCAACCCGGAGGTGAAACGCCTGCGGCTCAATCCGCTGGCGCACTACGCGCTTGTCGGCGAGGCCGCCGAACGCCGTCCGGTGGTGTATTTCGAACCCGGCTGGTACCGGCGGACCTATGGCGTGCCGGCCGGGACATCGGCACTGGCGCATTATTTGGCGAACCGCCACAGCGGCACTGTGTCGCCGAACGCGTTGTTCGACCCGATCTGGTATCGCACCCATTGCGGCCAGCTGCTGCATCACCGGCGCGACCCGTTCGCGCATTACCTGGTGGCCGGCATGCAGCGCGACCTGCAGCCCTCCGCCGGCTTCGACGCGGCGGCCTGGCGTGCCCGGACCCGCGGACGACGCTCGCGCCATTTTTCCCGGACGCTGAGTGCGGAGCGCGATAATCCGCTGGTCGATTACCTGCTGTCGCAGTACCGCTGACGCCTGTCGCGAACCGATCCGGCCGCAACCGGGCGGTCAGTTCACCTGCTTTTCGTCATCCCGGCCATCCGGCCGGCCACCGCCACCCGGTGTCAACGTCTCCAGATAGGCGATGATGTCGCGCCGGCGCACCGCATCGGGCAGGCTGAACGGCATCGCCGCACCCGGAATGAACTGGCGCGGGCCGGCCAGCCACTCATCCAGCGTGCGGGCGTTCCACACCACATCGGCACGCGCCAGCGCCGGCGAGTATGGATAGCCGGGCGCAGTCCCCGCCTTGCGTCCCACCACGCCGTCCAGCGAGGGCCCGACCTTGTTGCGGTCCGGCAGGTGGCAGGTGCTGCACGCGGTCGCGAACAGCTTGCGTCCCGCTTCCGGATCGGGCGCCGTGTTCTCGAACCGGGCCAGGTCCTGTGCCCCCTCCGGCTGGCGGGATTCGAAGAACGTGTAGGACAAGGTGATGTCGTGCACGTCCGTGGTGCCGCGATCGGTGCCCATCTCCGGATCGACGAAGAACGTCACCGGCATTTCGACCTTCTGGTGCGGCCCGAGCCGTTCCTCGGTGAAGCAGAAGCACTGGATCTTCTTGAAATAGATACCGACCTTGTCCGGCGTCACATTGAATGTGGCATGGCCGACGATCGCCCGGTCAGACAGGTTCTCCGCCTCGAAGAACACCAGCGCATCCTCGCCCAGATGCACCCGCACGCTGGATTGCATCGGCCGGAACCGCCACGGCAGGCCCGGCGCCACATCGGTGTTGAACGAGACGGTCACCTCGCGCGCCGACTGCGTGTCGCTGCCGGTGTCGGCGCGCTGGGTATAACCGCCCGCGCCGGTGACCTGGCAGAACAGCCGGTACAGCGTCACCGAATAGGTCACCAGCGTCGTCATCACCCCGATCGCGAGGCACAGCCCGGCGATGGTGGCGAGTTTGCGATGTCGGCGCGGCGGAACGGGTGCAGGTGCGGGTGTCATGCGGCCGCGGATATAGGCGCCGCGGCGAACATGGGCAATTCAGCCTGATCGGATTACCGTTTGGTTACTCGCGTATGCGCGACGCGATCGCCGACCGCCAATGCGCCGGCCGAACCAACGAAAACGCGCAGGAAACGGAGACCAAGCAAGATGACGTACCGCCGGGTACTGGGTATATTTCCTGCTCTTCCTGTTCAATGTGATCTGCTATCTGGACCGCATCAACATGTCGGTCGCCGGCCGCTCCATCGCGCAGGAATTCGCGCTGTCCCCGGTCGCGCTGGGCTACCTGTTCTCCTCGTTCCTCTGGGCCTATGTGCTGATGATGCTGCCCAGCGGGCACCTGGTGGACAGCCTGGGCGCCCATCGAGCCGCAGCGATCGGCGCCGCCATCTGGTCGGTCGCGCAGATGCTGAGCGGCGCCGCAACCGGGTTCGTCACCCTGCTGCTCACCCGGCTCGGGCTGGGCGCGGGCGAGGCGCCGACCTTCCCGGTCAGCTACCGCAGCGTGCGCGATTGGGCGCCCGCCACCGAACGCGGCCTCGCCGTCGGCTGCATCCAGGCCGGCACCCTGCTCGGGCCGGCGCTCAGCGCCCCCGCCGTCGCCTGGCTGATCGCAGCGACGTCCTGGCGCTGGTCGTTCGTGGTCACCGGGGCGATCGGCCTGGTCTGGGTCGCGGTCTGGCTGGTCTTCGTCTCGACACCGGAGCGGACAAGCTGGATCCCCGAGCCGGAACGCCGCCGCATCCTGGCCGAACGCCATGCCGGCGAGCCACCCGCCACCCATGACGGCGTCGGCTATCGCGGCCTGCTGCGCTCGCCATCGATGTGGGGGTTGGCGATCTCCCAGGGCTGCGCGGTCTATTCGGTCTATCTCTATTTGAGCTGGCTGCCGAACTACCTGCAGACCGCGCGCGGCCTGTCCATCGTCTCATCCGGCCTGTTCACCTCGGTGCCGTTCTTCGTCGGCGCGGTGGTGATCATCCTCACCAACTGGATCGGCGACCGCATGCTCACCCCGCACACCATGCGCCACGGCGGCCGTCGCATCGTCGTGGTGGCCTGCCTCGCTTTGTGTGCGCTGGGCGTCGCAATCCCGTTCGTCAGTTCGCTGACCCTGGTGATCGTGCTGACCATCTTCCCGGTGAGCTTCGGCGGCACCGCGACCGCAACCAACGCCGCACTCGCCAACGACCTGCTGCGCTCGCAGGAGGATAGCGGGCGCGCCTTCGCCTTCATGGTGCTGGGCGGCAATGTGTTCGGGCTGCTGGCGCCGATCGTCACCGGCTACATCGTGCAGGCAACCGGCAGCTTTTCCTCCGCCTTCGTGCTGGCCGGGGTGCTGTCGGCAGTCGGCGCGATCGTGTCGTTCACCATGACCCGCCATACGCTGGGGGAGGTCACACCGTCAGCGGTCGGAGCCGCGCGCGCCACCGGCTAAGCGGACATTCGCAGCCGGTGCCACGCATCCGCGCTGGTGGTGGATGCGGGCAAGGGTCGGGGGCGTTGCCCCCGAACCCCCAGCAAGGGGCGCTGCCCCTTGCATCCCCGCCAAGGGCTCGCCCTTGGAACCATATATGTTTGGGGCGGGGAGAGGGCCGGTCGTGATGTTCGTTTGGTCCGAGGCGGTCGCGCGCCCTCCCCGCCCCAAAAAATTTTGATTGCAAAGGCGAGCCTTTGCTGGGGGCCAGGGGGCGACGCCCCCTGGTGGGGTTCGAGGCGATGCCTCGACGCTTGCCGCACCCTACCACCATGCGCGCTGCCGCACTGCGCCGGGGTTGGCGCGGCCCGCACGAACGCGCAGAATTTCCGCCTGCCGCACGCGGAGAGGCGCGAGAATGACCAACCGGATCGAGCTCGAAATCACCGACCATCGGCCCTTCGCCGACGGCACCATATTCGGCGCGGTGGGCGCCTATGAGCGGTTGAGCGGCCGCGCGCATTTCGCACTGGACCCGCTGGCAGCGGCACAGCGCGACGTGGTGGATCTGGACAAGGCGCCGCGCGACGCCAACGGCCTGGTGCGGTTCGCCGGCGACTTCATGATCATCAAGCCGGTCAATCTCGCGTCGCGGCATCCGCAGCGTGTTCTACGATTACGGCAATCGCGGCCACAAACGGGCGCTGCAATTCTTCAACGACGCGCAGCACAGCAACGATCCGTTGACCACTGCGCACGCCGGCAACGGATTCTTCATGCGGCGCGGCTTCAGCGTGGCGTGGATGGCCTGGGAGGGCGACATGCTGCCGGGCGACGGCCGCATGGTGCTGGACCTGCCCGTCGCCACCGACAACGGCAGCCCGATCACCGGGCCGGTGCGGGTCGAATACCTGGTGGACGCGCCGGGCCGCACCACCTTCCCGCTCAGCGGCCGCACCGCCGCACATAGTTTCCCGACCGTTTCCATGGACACCCGCGACGCGATGCTGACGCGGCGGCGCTATCCATACGACACGCCCGAGGTCATCCCCTGCGACCAGTGGTGCTTCGCCATGCAGGAAAGCGGCTCCGGCGGCGAGACCCAGGTGCCCGAGCGCGCGCTGATCCCGTCCGCCAGCCACATCCACCTGCCGGCCGGATTCCAGCCAGGCTGGATCTACGAACTGATCTACACTGCGCGTGATCCGAAGGTGATGGGTCTGGGCCACGTCGCGGTGCGCGACTTCATCAGCTTCCTCAAATACGACCGCTCCCCCGCCAATCCGCTCGGCGGCGCCGACAAAGCCTACGCCTGGGGCCGCTCGCAGACCGGGCGCTGCCTGCGCGACTTCGTGTATCGCGGCTTCAATGCCGACGCGCAGGGCCGCCGCGTGTTCGACGGCATCATGCCGCATGTCGCCGGGGCCGGCCGCAAATGGCTGAACCATCGCTTCGCCAGCCCGATCGTGTCCGGTGGCCAGCAATACGAGGATCATTTCAATATCGCCGACAGCTTCCCGTTCTCCTACGCCTGGTCGCGCGACCATCTGACCGGGCGCGAGGACGCCATCCTGAAGCGGCCGGACACCGATCCGCTGGTGATCCACACGCAGACAGCGACGGAATACTGGGTGCGCCGCGGCTCGCTGGTGCACACCGACACGCAGGGCAATGACCTGACGCAGCCGGATGGCGTGCGCGTGTTCATGTGGTCCAGCAGCCAGCATTTTTCCGATCCGCAGCCGAAGCCGCCGTCCCGCGGCATTGCGCAGAACTTCTCCAATGTCGTGTCCACATCGATGTTGTTCCGCGCCATGCTGGACGCGATGGATCGCTGGGCGACCGACGGCACGCCGCCGCCCGCCAGCCAGATTCCAACCCGCACCGATGGCACGCTGGTCGATATCGCCGAATGGCGCAGCCGGTTTCCGACCATTCCCGGCCTCGCGCCACCGCAGACCGCCGAACCCGCTCCCGCTGCTGGATTTCGGTCCCGATGTCGAGCGCGGCATCCTGCGTGAGCCGCCGCACATCGTGCCCGGCGGCAACACGCCGGATGCACCGGGCCAGAGCTACACCGTGCTGGTGCCGCTGACCGACCGTGACGGCAACGACATCCCCGGTGTGCGCGCGCCGATGGTGGCGGCCCCGATGGGCACCTATACCGGGTGGAATCCACGCGCCCGCGGCTTCGGCCACGGCATGCAGTTGCGCTTCGAGGGCAGCTACATTCCGTTCCCCGATACGCAGGGTGAGCGGTCGGCGACCGGCGATCCGCGCCCCTCGGTCCTGGAGCGCTATCACGACAAGCAGGCCTATGTCGCGGCGATCGCCGAAGCGGCGCGCAGCCTGGTCGCGCGCGGGCTGATGCTGGAAGAAGACGTGGAGCGCTGCACCGCCGCAGCCGCAAATTGGGGACGCCCGCGCCACGTGACGTTACTGGAATGACCATGCTGCGCCATCGCTGATCGGGCTGCGGCCATCCCGCACCGCGCGGTGCGCCACGCGCTGTTCGTTGGGCGTTGTCGTAGTTCGTTGCGCGCTGCTTGCTGCTCTCTGCTCGCTGTCCGTTATTCGCCACGCACTGTTCGCTATTCGCCACGCGGTGTTCGTTGAGCGTTGTTCGTTATTCGTTGCGCGCTGTTCGCTGCTCGCTGCTCGCTGCTCGCTGCCGCCAGATGCCGATCGTTCATCCGGCGCAAGCAGGAGCGGCCTTTGATACGACATGGTACAATTGATAGACGCCAAATAATATTTCGCTCCGCCGGAGGTTGAGCCCGCCCCTTTAACAGGTATATCTTTGGCATCTAACTCACGCGGCGACGGCACGTCGGCAAATCCCTCAGGCGGGCTTAGCGCAATCTCTCAAGGAGAGCGGCAGAATGAGCCAGGCATCCCAGGGTCTCCCTGCGTATAGTTCTGACCCGGTCAGCAACGTTCTCAAATGGATCCTGCTCGCCGTCGCCGTCGGCAGTTTTGCCCTGTTCGCCTGGGCCACGGTGCTGACCTATGAGCGCGCGCCGCCGCAACCCGACAGGCTGATGTCCAGCGATGGAACAATCGTGATGACGGCCGGCGATGTCGTGGCGGGAAAGGCTGGCTTCCAGAAGGCCGACCTGATGGATTACGGCAGCCTCTATGGCATGGGGTCGTATTTCGGCGAGGACTATACGGCCTCCACGCTGATGCGGCTCGCCCGGCGGGTCGAGGACAATCTCGCCGCCGCCCGGTTCAACCAGCCGTATGCAGCGCTGACCTCCGAACAACAGGCGCCGGTGCGCGATGCGATGCGGCATGAGCTTCAGGGGGTCGACCTGACGCAACGCGTGGTGACGCTGCCCGATGCGCTCGCCTCCGCCATCACGGCACTGCGGGCTGATATCGTGACGGGGCTGCATACCGAGAACCTGGAGACCGGCTGGACACCGGCCTACAGCCTCAACCCGGACGAGTCCGCGCAGACCGCCAACTTCCTGCTCTATTCCGCCCTGACCACGGTCGCCCGGCGCCCGAATACAGCCTGGTCCTGGACCGAGAACTGGCCCTATGAACCCGAGGTCGGCAACACGCCGACCACCAATACCTTCATTTGGACGTGGATCAGCTTCTGCTTCACGTTCCTGGCCTTCGGGCTGGTGCTGTTCATCTACGAATTTTGGCTGAACCATCCGGACGACGCGCCGATGGATCCGCTACTGGCCCGATTCCGTCCGCTGACCGCCAGCCAACGCAAAGTCGGCAAGTATTTCCTGGTCGTTGCCGCCGTTCTGCTGGTACAGATCGCGGCCGGCACGATCATGGCGCACGCCTATTACGACCGCACCAGCTTCTACGGTGTCGCCCTGCAGCACCTGCTGCCATTCAATTTTCTGCGTGACATCCACACCCAGACGCCGATCGTGTGGATCGGCGTGTCGTGGATCGGCGCCGGTCTGTTCCTGGCCCCCGCGATCGCCGGCGGACGGGAGGCGCGCGGCCAGGGGCTGCTGGTGGACCTGCTGTTCTGGGCCACCGTCCTGATCGTCGCCGGCGCCCTGATCGGCAACTGGCTGGGCATCATGGGCCATATCCGGGACGGCTGGTTCTGGTTCGGCAACCAAGGCCTGTCCTACATCCAGCTCGGCCGCTTCTGGCAGATCGGCTTCTTCGCCGGCCTGGTGTTCTGGAGCCTGCTGATGTTCCGCGCCATGTGGCCGAACGCCGCCATGCTGCGCCAGGCCACACGCCAGTTCTGGACCGGCCGCATCCGCATGGAGCACCTGATCTGGGCGGCCACGATCAACATCGCCGTGCTCTACGTCTTCGGCATGATCCCGCTGACCGGCATCGAGAAGTCCTTCACCATCGCGGATTTCTGGCGCTGGTGGGTGGTGCATCTGTGGGTCGAACAGTCGTTCGAATTCTTTGCCGCCAGCATGACCGCCTATCTGCTGATGGCGGTCGGCCTGGTGTCCCGCAAACTGGCGGAGCGGGCGGTGTATTTCGAGCTGATCCTGATCTTCCTCGGCGGCGTGCTGGGGACCGGACATCATCTGTACCTGGGCCGGCGGACCAAGCATGTGGGTGCCGTTGGGCAGCATGTTCTCGTTCATCGAGGTGCTGCCGCTGGCGCTGTTGATCCTCGAGGCGATCCAGCAGCACCGGCTGATCCGCGCGCAACAGGGATTCGCCTACCGACTGGCCTACACCTACCTGATCGGTGCGGCATTCTGGAACTTCGTCGGTGCCGGCGTGTTCGGCGGCGGCACGCTCAATGCGCCGCTGGTCAACTACTACGAACACGGCACGTTCCTGACGCTGAACCACGCGCATACCGCCTTGTTCGGCGCATTCGGCCTGCTCGCCATCGGCCTGGTGTATTTCTGCCTCCGCTATGTCGCGGCGGAGCGCGAACGCTTCGATGAGCAGCTCGGGCTGTGGGCGTTCTGGCTGTACAATGCGGGGCTGGTGCTGTGGATCCTGCTGCATTTTTTCCCGATCGGCTGGCCTCAGCTGGCGGCGGTGTATGAACACGGGCTGGCTTATGCACGCAGCTTGCAGTTCTACGAGGGAACCTTGTTCTGGCAGTGGATGCGCCTGCCCGGTGACGTGGTCTTCGCCATCGCCGTCGTGCTGATGGCGTGGGATTTCCTGGTGAAACTCGGCCCGCTGTATCCGCGGCTCGTCGCAGCCATTACGCGGCAGCCGGTTACGCCCCTGCAGCCCGAACCCGGGGAGTAAGCGGCAGTCCGTGGCCCGTCCCGCACCCGGCAGCACAGGATAGGCCATGTCGGCGGCTTATCGCCGCCGGCCGCGCGCGCTATGCAAGGCAGGTGACGATGCGGAGCCCGATAGCAATGGACACCTCGCACCTGTTCGGCCCCGACCGCCCGCGCCGCCCGGGGATCATGGCGAAGCAGCACGTGGTGGTCTCCGGCCACTACTACGCCTCGCTCGCCGGGCTGCAGATCCTGGAGGCCGGCGGCAATGCAATCGATGCCGGCGTGGCGGCGGGGATCGCGATCGACGTGCTGGAGACGCAGTTCGTCGGCTTCGGCGGGGTCGCACCGATCATGGTGCATCTGGGCGAGACCGGCGCGGTGCACGTGGTGAACGGCGTCGGTCCGTGGCCGCGCGCCGCGCGACTGGACTACTTCCACGACCATCACAACGGCCGCATTCCGGACGGGCTGCTGCACACCGTCGTGCCGTCCGCGCCGGCCAACTGGATCGCGGCGCTGGCGCGCTGGGGCACCATGTCCTTCGCCGAGGTCGCCGCCGCGGCGATCCGCTTCGCCCGCGATGGCTTCCCGGCCTATCCGTTCTTCGTGGAGACGCTGACCTCCAAGCTGGAGGAATACCGGCACTATCCCACCACCACAGACATCTTCCTGCCCGGCGGGCGGCTGCCCGCGGTCGGCGACAATTTCGTGCAGGCCGACCTGGCGCGGTCACTGCAATACATGGTGGACCAGGAACGCGCCGCCGGCGGCGACCGCGAGGCCGGGCTGCGCGCAGCGCATGACGCGTTCTATCGCGGCGACATTGCCGCCGCGATCGTGCGGTTCCAGCGGGAGAACGGCGGCTGGCTGGCGGAGGACGACCTGGCCTCGTTCGAGGCGAAGATCGAGCCGCCCTGCCGCACCCGGTTCGGCGATATGGACGTCCATGGCTGCGGCCCGTGGTCGCAGGGACCGATGGTGCTGGAGGCGCTGAACATCCTGGACGGGTTCGACCTGCGCGCGCTCGGGCATAATTCCGCCCGCTATATCCACGCCGTCACTGAGGCGCTGAAGCTCGCCGCGGCGGATCGGGAGGCGTATTTCGGCGACCCGGATTTCGTCGACGTGCCGGTGGAGGCGCTGTTGTCGCGCGATCATGCGGCGATGCGCCGAAGCTTGCTGGACCCGCGCCGCGCCTGGCCGGGCCTGCCGCCGGCCGGCGCGGTGAACGGCGTGGCGCCGCCGCCCTGGCAGCCGGACCCGTCCGCCGGCCCCGCCGCCGCGCCCGACGCGGGCCGGCCCGAGACGTCCTTCCTGTGTGTCGCGGATCGCTGGGACAACGTGTTTGCCGCGACGCCGAGCGACGGGACGATCGGCGGGCCGGTGGTGCCGGGGACGGGGATATTGCCGTCGATGTGGGGATCGCGCGGCTATACCGGCCGCAACCATCCCGGCCGGATCGGTCCCGGCCGCCGGCCGCGCATGTCGGCCAATCCGGCGATCGCGATCCAGCCAGGCAAACTGGTGATGCCGTTCGGCTCCCCCGGCAGCGAGGTGCTCGGCCAGGCGATGCTGCAGGTGTTCCTCAACCAGGTGGTGTTCGGCATGGACCCGCAATCCGCCTGCGAGGCGCCGCGCTTTGCCAGCTACTCCTGGCCGAAATCCGCCCTGCCGCATAACTACCGCCCGGGCGTGCTGTGCGTCGAACAGGATTTCGGACCGGAGATCGGCGCGGAACTCACCGGGCTCGGGCATCAGGTAGACTGGTGGCCGGCGCGGAAATACCTGGCGGGTTCGGTCGCCACCATCCGCTCCGACCTGCAAACCGGCCTGAAATGGGCCGGGGCCGACCCGCGCCGCACCGCCTACGCCATCGGCTGGTAACCGGCGCGGCTTGCATTCCGGCGCAGTTGCTCGCAATCGAAGCCGGCTGCGCCTGCCGGAGACAAGCTGATGCCGATCAAGATACCCGACGACCTGCCCGCCCGTGCCACGCTCGACGCCGAGGGCGTCATGGTGATGCGCGAATCCGACGCGGTGCGCCAGGACATCCGGCCGCTGCGCATCGGCCTGCTCAACCTCATGCCCAACAAGGTGAAAACGGAAACCCAGATCGCCCGTCTGCTCGGCGCGACGCCACTTCAGGTCGAGCTGGTCCTGGTCAAGATGACCAATCACGTCGCCCGCAACACCTCGAGCGAGCACATCACCTCGTTCTACCGGGATTGGGAGGATGTCAGCGCCGAACGCTTCGACGGCTTCATCGTCACCGGCGCGCCGGTGGAGACGATGCCGTTCGAGCAGGTGACCTACTGGGACGAGCTGCGCCGCGTGTTCGACTGGACGCAGACCCATGTGCACAGCTGCTTCAACATCTGCTGGGGCGCGCAGGCCGCGGTCCACCATTTCCACGGCATGCCGAAATATCCGCTGGCCCAGAAGGCGTTCGGCGTGTTCCGCCACCGCAACCTGGCGCCCGCGTCACCCTATCTGCGCGGGTTCTCCGACGATTTCGCGATCCCGGTGTCGCGCTGGACCGAGGTGCGGCGCGAGGACATTCCCAAGGGCAGCGGCATGACCGTGCTGATGGACTCGGACGAGGCGGGCCTGTGCCTGCTGGACGATCCTGTCTACCGCTCGCTGCACATGTTCAATCACATCGAATATGATTCGAACTCGCTCGCCGAGGAGTTCTTCCGCGACCGCGCGTCCGGCAAGCCCATCGCCATCCCGCGCAACTACTTTCCGACGGACGACCCGGACCGTCAGCCGGAAAACCGCTGGCGCAGCCACGCCCATCTGCTGTTCGGGAACTGGATCAACCAGCTCTACCAGACCACGCCGTTCGACCGGACGCTGATCGGCAACAGGTGACGCGCCGCAACGTGCGCAACCCGGTATCGCTGAGCGCCATCCCGCCGGGCCACGCCCCCGGTGGCCATATCGGAGATGTGGCATTTGCGACCTGCGTGCGGATGAGTAGTCTCGTGCTGACGGCAGCGCGGCAGGGGACCGCGCCGGTACTCCGACCGACACGGGCGCAGGCAAGGAAGCCATGACCGAAATTCCCGAGATCTATTTGGATCTGCTGCAAGAGAAGAAGGCGTACGCACATCTGGCGACTGTGATGCCCGATGGCTCGCCGCAGAACACGCCGGTCTGGTTCGATTACACGGATGGCAAGATCCGGGTGAACTCCGCACTGGGCCGAACCAAGGTCCGGAACATGACCCTGGGGGCCAAGGTGGCGCTGTCCATCATGGACCCGGATAATCCCGATCGCTACGTGCAGCTGCGCGGCACAGTGACGCGGGTGAGCCAGGACGCCGCCGCCGCTGCCCATATCGACAGCCTGGCCCATAAATATCTGGGGGTGGACAAGAACCCCTATGCCAAGGCCGAAGATGTGCGGGTGATGTTCGAGATCACGGTGGGCTCGGTTCAGGGGATGAGCTGACCGGCCCGGGCGCGGACTCCACGCGTGCCCCACTTCCGCCGCCGCACGCCGTGCCGCCCCACGCCGTGCCGCCCCACCGGCCATCATGGATGGCGGGCCGCCGACAGTCTCATGACAGCACCCGCCCGGCTTTGACGATGAGGCAGGCAGGTATCTCGGCCTGAGCGTGCCAGGATGTGGCCGATGCGGCAGACTCCGCCCTTACGCCTGCGCCTCGCCGAGCTGCGCAGCCCGCTCGCCGGCCCGTTCAACCTGGACGCGGCGCCCGGCACTTGCATCGCGATTGCCGGGCCGTCCGGCTCCGGCAAGAGCCTGCTGCTGCGCATGATTGCCGACCTCGACCCCAACCAGGGCTCCGTCACCCTGGACGGCCAGGACCGCAGCCGCTTCACGCCGCCGGCCTGGCGGCGCCGCGTGGTCTACTGTGCCGCCGAACCCGGCTGGTGGCTCGACACGGTCGCTGCCCATTTCCCCGCCGCGTCGCTGGAGACCGCCCGCCGGCTGGCGCAGCGGTTCGGCCTCGCCGCCGCACTGCTGGACAGCGCCGTCATCCGCCTGTCCACCGGCGAGCGGCAACGCCTGGCCCTGATCCGCAGCCTGCTGCTGGATCCGCCGGTGCTGCTGCTGGATGAACCGACCGGCGCACTGGACCAGGACAGCACCGCCCTGGTGGAGGACCTGCTGCGCGAACGCCTGGCCGGCGGCACGACGATCCTGCTGGTCTCGCACAGTCCGGAGCAGGCGGCGCGGCTGGGCGACCGGCGCTTCCGCATGGAGCAGCGCCGGCTGGTGGCGGCATGACACCGATCCTGCTGTCGCCGGCCGACGTCGCGATCGCCGCCGCATTGATCGTGCTCGACGCGGGGCTGTCGCTGGCGCTGCGGCTCGGCTTGCATCGCTCACTGATCTGGGCAGCGCTGCGCATGGTGGTGCAGCTTGTGGTGGTCGGCTTCGTGCTGCGCGCGGTGTTCGCGATCGCCTCGCCCTGGATCACCCTGGCGGTGGTGCTGGTGATGGTGGCGATCGCGGCGCGCGAGGTGGCGGCCCGCCCCGAGCAGCGGCTGGGGCGCCTCGGCAACTACGCAGTCGGCGGCGGCGCGGTGCTGCTGGCGACCTTCCTGACGGCGATCCTGGCGCTGACCACGGCGATCCGGCCGCAGCCCTGGTACGACCCGCATTACGCCATCCCGCTGGCCGGCATCGTGCTGGGCAGCGTGCTGAACGGCGCCTCGCTCGCGCTGGATTCGGTGCTTAGCGGCGTGGTGCGGGAGCGCGCGGCGATCGAGGCGCAGCTTGCCCTCGGCGCACCGTTCGGCCAGGCGATCCGGCCGTTGGTGCGACTGTCGGTCCGACGCGCCCTGCTGCCGCTGATCAACCAGATGTCCGCCGCCGGCATCATCACCCTGCCCGGCATCATGACCGGCCAGATCCTGGCCGGCATGGACCCACTGGAAGCGGCGAAATACCAGATTCTGCTGATTTTCCTGTTGGCGGGCGGCTCCGGCCTGGCCGCGGTCGCGGTCGCCTTGCTGGCCGTCCGACGCCTGACCGACGACCGCCAGCGGCTGCGCCTCGACCGGCTCACCAGGCCAGGCCGGCCGCTTGCCTGACGGCCGCCCTGCCCTCCCGGCTGCCTGCTCCTGGCGAGCCCGGCTTGAGCAAGATCAACGCCACAGCCACCGGCCTTGGCTATTTTGCTGCGCGGCCGACACTTTCGACCGCGCCGAGTTTCGTTATCCTGTCCGTTCTGCCATCGGCAGCCGGTGGAGTGGACCGGACAGACCTGCAAGGAAACACGCGATGATCGTCGCCGATGTCATGACCCGCAACGTGCTGTCCGTGGCACCGGACTCCACCATCGAGAGTGCCGCCAAGCTGATGCTGCAGCGGGGCATTTCGGGCCTGTTCGTGGTGGACGCCGACGGCCGGCTGGCCGGTGTGGTCACGGAAGGTGACCTGCTGCGTCGCGACGAGCTGGGCACCCAGCGCCACCGCCCCTGGTGGCTGCGCCTGCTGGTCTCCCCCGGGCGCCAGGCCGCCGACTTCACCCGCGCCCATGGCCGCAAGGTGCGCGACGTGATGACCGAGGACGTGGTGACGGTCGACGACGATTCCCCGCTGGACGAGGTGGCGGAACTGATGGAGCAGCACCGCATCAAGCGCGTCCCGGTGACCGAGGACGGCAAGGTGGTGGGCGTGGTGTCGCGCGCCGACCTGTTGCGGGCGCTGGTGGTGTCCACCCGCAACGACCCGCCGATCGGCACCGACGACCGCTCGATCCGCGCGGCCATCCTGGATGCGCTGGACCACGAATCCTGGGCGCCGATGACCTCGCTGAACGTGACCGTGGCGGAGGGCGTGGTCGATCTGTGGGGCACCATCACCAACGACCACGAACGGCGCGCGATCTGCGTCATCGCGGAGAACGCCCAGGGCGTGCGCCAGGTGCATGACCACATGGTCTATATCGAACCGTATTCCGGCACGGTGATCGACGCGCCCGGCAACGCCTGACCCGCACCGCCCGTGGCCGACGCGGATCGGGTGTTCGACCTCGCCGTCATCGGCGGCGGAATCAACGGCTGCGGCATCGCCCGCGATGCGGCGGGACGCGGCCTGTCGGTGCTGCTGCTGGAGCAGGGCGACCTGGCCGGGGCGACATCCTCGGCTTCCACCAAGCTGATCCATGGCGGGCTGCGCTATCTGGAGCATTACGCGTTCCGCCTGGTGCGGGAGGCACTGGCCGAACGCGAGGTGCTGCTGCGCGCCGCGCCGCATATCATCCAGCCGCTACGCTTCGTACTGCCGCATCATCCCGGGCTGCGGCCACGCTGGATGATCCGCGCCGGGCTGTTCCTGTACGACCACCTGGGCGGCCGCGATATCCTGCCCGCCAGCCGTTCGCTGGACCTGCGCCGCGACCCCGCCGGCGTCCCCTTGCAGCCGCGCTACACCAGCGGCTTCGAGTATTCCGACTGCTGGGCCGACGATGCCCGCCTGGTGGCGTTGAATGCGCGCGACGCCGCCGCCCGTGGTGCCACCATCCGCACCCGCACGCGCTGCACCGAGGCCCGGGTGATCGACGGGCTGTGGCACTTGACCGCGCAGGACGGCAGCACCGCGTGCGCCCGGGCGCTGGTCAACGCCACCGGCCCCTGGGTGTCGCAGCTTCTGTCCGGCGCGCTGGGCGAGACCGCGCCCACACGCATCCGCATGGTGAAAGGCAGCCACATCGTGGTGCCGCGCCTGTTCGACCACGACCGCTGCTACATGTTCCAGAATGCCGACGGCCGCATCTGCTTCGCGATCCCCTACCAGGACGACTTTACGCTGATCGGGACCACCGATGAGGACTACACCGGCGATCCGGCCGAAGCCGCAATCTCCCCCGCCGAGGAGCAGTATCTCTGCGCCGCGGTCAGCGCCTATCTGCGCGTGCCGGTCGATCCCGCGGCGATCTGCTGGCGCTATGCCGGCGTGCGGCCGCTGCGCGATGACGGGTCCAGCAAGGCGCAGGAGGCGACGCGCGACTACGTGCTGGAAGTGCAGGCGCCAACCGGATCGCCGCCGCTGCTGTCGGTGTTCGGCGGCAAGCTCACCACCTATCGCCGGCTGGCCGAGGCCGCGCTGACCCGACTCACGCCGATATTTTCCGGCGCTGCCCGGCGCCTGGACCGCCGGTGCCACGCTGCCGGGTGGCGATTTCCCCTGGGACGGCTTCGACACGCTGCTTGCGAGCTTCGCCGCACGCTACGGCTTCCTGCCGGAGCCGACGCAGCGCCGGTTGCTGCGCGCCTACGGCACGCTCGCACCCGACATGCTGGGCGACGCCGACAGTATCGCGGCGTTGGGGCGCGGCTTCGGCGCCGGTTTGACCGAGCGCGAGGTGGACTGGCTGGTGCGCACCGAATGGGCGCGTTCGGCGGACGACATCCTGTGGCGGCGCAGCAAGCTGGGGCTGCGGCTGAGCGCGACGGAGGCCGGAGCCCTGGCCGAGCATCTCAGCCGCCGGTCGATGCCGGCCAGCTGATTGCGGTTCTCGGCCATGTGTGTGCCATCATGCGGCGTCTCTGCTTAGCTGACATCCCATGCTGAACGCTTACGACTGCAACGGCTCTGCCCTGCGACGGATCGACAGCGCGTCCATCGAGGCGCTGTGTGGCGCCGCCTGGATCGATCTGATCGCGCCGTCGGATCAGGAGATGGCCCAGGTGCAGCAGGCCACCGGCCTGACCGTGCCGACCGAAGCCGACCTGGTGGAGATCGAAACCTCCAGCCGGCTCAACGTCACGGACGATGTGCTGCGCCTGAGCATGCCGTTTGTCGCCCGCCTGGACGAGGTGCCGATCCTGCTGCCGGGCGGCTTCCTGCTCACCCGCGACCGGCTGATCACCATCCGCTTCGCGCCCAGCCGCGTATTCGATGGCTTTGCCGAGAAGGAAATGCGCGGCGGGACGGGGAATTGGTCGGCCGCGCATCTCTTCGTTGGCCTGCTGGAGGCGACAGTGGATCGCCAGGCCGATGCGCTGGAGCAGACCCGCGCCGATCTGGAGACGATCTCGCACAGCATCTTCCAGCACCGTGCGATGCGGCTGGGCGGCAGCAAGCATGAGGATGTGATGCTGCGGACGACGCTGGGAGCGATTGGCCGAGCGGGCGACGTGATCTCGTTCGTGCGGGACAGCCAGGTGAATGCCGGGCGCATCGTGCCGTTCGTGCAGGCGGTGGCGAAGGACTGGCTGCCGCAGGATCTGGAGCCGCGGCTGACCGCGCTGAAGCAGGACATCGCGTCGCTGAACGACTTCGACACCCATCTGAACGACAAGCTGCAATTCCTGCTGGATGCCACACTCGGCTTCATTAACATCGCGCAGAACAACGTGATGAAGGTGCTGACCGTGGCCTCGGTGGTCGGCATCCCGCCGGTGCTGATCGCCGGCATCTACGGCATGAACTTCAAGAACATGCCCGAGTTGAACTGGCCCTGGGGCTACGCGTACGGCATGGCGGTGATCGTGATCTCGGGCCTGGTTCCGCTGGCCTGGTTCAAGCTGCGCGACTGGATCTGACGGAGGGCGCGATGCAGCGGATCAAGGTGGTGCAGGCCGACATCACGACTCTGGCGGTGGATGCCATCGTCAACGCGGCCAACCAGTCCCTGCTGGGCGGCGGCGGCGTGGATGGTGCGATCCACCGTGCGGCGGGACCCGAACTGCTGGCGGAATGCCGCACGCTCGGCGGCTGTCCGACCGGCCAGGCGAAGATCACAAGCGGTTACCGGCTGCCGGCCCGGTTCGTGATCCATGCCGTGGGTCCGCGCTATCGCGACGGCGCACATGGCGAGCCTGACCTGCTGGCCGGCTGCTACCGCGCGAGCCTGGCCCTGGCGGTGGCGAACAACGTGCGGACCATCGCATTTCCCGCGATCAGCTGCGGCATCTACGGCTACCCGATTCCCGAGGCCGCCGGCATCGCCATCAGCACCACCCATGCATTCCTTGGCGACGCTGATTCGATTGCCGAAGTCACATTCGCCTGCTTCGGGCGTGACGTACTCGCGGCGTTTCGGACCGCGCTGGACAACATCGCCGCCTGAGCAGAGGTCCACCGCCTGCAATCCGGCGCCTGGGGTGGAGGCAGGAAGCATCGGGGCTTTGCCCCCGAACACCCAGCAAGGGGCGCTGCCCCTTGCATCCCCGCCAAGGGCCCGGCCCTTGGAACCGACTCTGTTTGGGGTGGGGAGGGGGCCGTTCCGCGATGCTCGTGTGGTCCGGGGCCGTCACGCCCCCTCCCCACCCCAAACCGAATTGATTGCAAAGGCGAGCCTTTGCTGGAGGTCCAGCGACTGTCTTGGTTGTCAAGCGTCGTGTCGCCTTTTCATTGTCCGGCGCGGGCGGCGTCGCCTCAAGACTGACGCTGCGCGCCATCGCCTGCGGCGACTTCGGTCTTGACCCGACGCCGCCCGCCCCAGGCCTGGCTTCAGTCGGCACGACAGCGTCCTTCACGCGGCGCGCCATGGCGTGTTGTTCCGCACCATCGCGTTGAGGATCGTCAGCAAGCGTCGCATGCACGCAACCAGAGCCACCTTGCGCGGCTTGCCGGCCGCCCGAAGGCGCTGGTACGTCTCCTTCAGCACCGGGTTCCATCGGCTGCCGATCCAGGCGGCCATGTAGAGCGCCGCTCGCACCGCGCCGCGCCCGCCGCGGATATGCCGCGTGCCATGGTGCTGACCACTGTCATGCGCAACCGGAGCGACACCCACCAGCGCGGCGATGCGACGCCGGTCGAGGCTGCCCAGTTCAGGCAAATCCGCCAGCAGCGTCCGGGTGGTGGCAGCGCCGACACCGGGCACCGACAGCAGCAGCGCCGCCCGCTCGCACCACGCCGGGCTCGCCCGCACCGCGGCGTCCAGATCGGCGTCGAGCTGGCTCAACGCCTTGTTCAGCCACGCCAGATGCGCCGCCAACTGGCGGCGGACCGCCGCAAGCCTTGCCTGCTGCGAGCGCATCGTCTCGGTGCTGATCATCTCCACCAGTTGACGCCGGCGCGCGACCAGGTCCGCCAGCTCACACGCCGCCGCGTCCGGTTGCGGCCGTTGTTCCGGTCGGATCGCCGCAGCGAAACCGGCAATGACCCGCGGATCCAACCGATCGGTCTTGGCCAGACAACCGCTCGCGCGGGCGAAATCGCGGATCTGCCGCGGGTTGACCACCGCCACCGGCAGGCCGGCACCCCACAGCGCCGCCGTCACGACCCGCTCGAAGCCGCCGGTCGCTTCCAGCACGATCAAGGTCGGCGCGCACGGTCGCAGCCGCACCAGCAGATCGTCGAGGCCCGCCGCATCGCGGTTCAGGCGAAACGCTGCGCCGGACGGGTGAACGAAAACGTCGATATGCGCCTTGCCGACATCGATGCCGACGAAGCACGCAGCGGAGTGTGTCGCATCCATGGGATCCCGTCCTTGCTGATGCGGGCTCGACGAGCGGCCCGGGCGACTGTTCGGGCTCAGGGATGACGTCGCGGATGGCACCCCGCGCTGGACCACGGGCTCGCTCGCCCCAGGAGGCAACGGGGTTCCATCCGCACCCGACACCGCAATTCTACCACGGGACGGGAGCGCGGGAGAGATACAAGGAGGCATAGCCTCCTGGTGGGGTTCGGGGCAAAGCCCCGATGCTTTGCTTGCGTCCCACCCCAAGCGCCGGATTGCCGGCGGTGGATCTCTGCTCAGGCGGCGTGCTGTGCGGCCCGCGCCTCGATCTGGCGACGGGCGGCCTCGAGCGCGGCGCCAACGACCACCAATGGCGCGCAGCCCTGCGCCTCCCACCGCGTGCAAAGATCCAGGCGCAGGGTAGAAAAATCCGGGAACAGCCGCATCGGTCCGTCGGCATTGGCGAAGTTGGCGCGATCGCCGACATCCAGGTAGCTCTCGGCCAGCAACCCCTCGGCCAGCAGCGAGTCATGCTGGGCCAGTTCCAGGTGGAAATAGGTAATGGTGTCGGTGGGCACCTGGCGGATGGTGGTGCCGTTGACCAGGTGCCGCACCGGGATCAGCACCTCCTGCACATAGACCGCGTGGTCCGGGCTGAGCGAAAGATCGGCGGCGGGTTGGTTGGGGCCGAACGCGCCGGCCTGAATCAGCACCGGCCAGACGGTGTGAGGCCTGGGATGCCGGCTGCAATCGATGCTGCGGTGCCCGACCCATTGCACCGGCTGCAGCCCGCCGAACCGCGTCGGCACGCGTTGGCCGGGCTGGATGAACTCCACCTTCCGAGGCCCCTGCTCGGTCGCGATGCTGGTGCCGGCGGCGAAGCAGGCGAGGGTCAGTGCCGTGCCACCGCTGACGGCGCCATGGCTGAAACCGGCCACGAAGCTCGCGGTGGGATCGAGCTGCAGCGTCAGCCCGGGTCCTGCGCCCTCGCTGATCGTCAGCAGGTTGTTGGCGCCCAGGCTGACGTCGGTCACATCGGTGATGCCGGCCAGGTCGATGGTGTCGGTGGTATCGAAGCCGATGATGGTGCCGGCCATCAGGCCGGGATTGCTGAGCGTCAGTGACGCGTTGGTGCCGGACAGGTCCAGGGTCTGCGAGGCCGCGACCGTGCCGCCGAACGTCCAGTTGGCGCCGCTGTCGACGATGACCTCGCCGAACCCGATATACTTGCTGCCGAACCCGTCGATGGTTCCGGCGATGGTGCCGCTGGCCAGTTCCAGCACGCTGACGATCGAGGAACCCAGCGCATTGCCGCCGGACACCAGGCCGGAGAACACCGCGCCCGGCCCGACGATCACCCGGTTGGCGAACCCGGCACTCACCGGGTCGATGGCAAAATTGGTTCCGGCAATCGTGCCGAGGTTGATCACCGTCGTCTGGAAGTAGCTGACGATGCCGAACGGCCCGCCGGCGATGGTGCCGCCGGCGGCGTTGCTGATCAGGCCCGGCCCGTGGATCCACACCGCCGCGCCGGTATTGCCGGCGCTGTTGCTGGCATAGATGAAGCCCTCGTTGAGCAGCGTGCCACCGACCGAAGCGGTGGCGTCGCCGATCTCGACACCCTTCCAGGTGGCGAGGATGGAGCCGGAGACGCCGTTATGGATGGTGCCGCCCTGGTCGAGATCGATGCCGGCGGCGTCGAAGGCCAGCGAGCCTGCGAAGGTGGCTGAACTCGACACGAAGCCGTCGTTGTTCACCGTGCCTTCGGCAGAGGTGATCTGGATACCGAAATAGCCGCCGGTGATGGTGCCGCCGGACGCGTTGGAGGCGGTGCCGCCGCCGTACAGCCCGACGCCGTAGATGGTCCCGGTGATGCTGCCTTTGTTGACCACGCTGGATGGGTTGTTGCCGCTGGCCGCGATGCCGTAGCGGCCGCCGAGGATGATGCCGGTGGTGCCGTTATAGGCGTAGCCGCCGCGATACAGCGCGACGCCGGCCTGCGCGGTTCCCGCGATGCTGCCCTGGTTGATGACGGTGGAGGACAACGTGATGCCGCCGGCCGCAACACCGTACCAGCCGCCCTGGATCGTGCCGGTGGCGGCGTTGCTCACCGTGCCGCCGACGATCAGGCCGATACCGGTCTGCGTCTGCCCGGTGATGGTGCCGGCATTGGTGACGGTGGCTTGCGCACCGCCTGATGCCAGGATGCCGTACAGCGCCGCGCTGACGGTCGCGTTCGCGGCGTTGTCGATGGAGCCGCCGCCGAACAGCGCGATGCCGTGCTCGCTCTGACCAAGGATCTGGCCGCGATTGGTGATGGTCGCGGTGCTGCCTGCGCCGGTGAGGATGCCATAGGCGCCGGTGATCGAAGCGGTGCCTGCATTGTCCAGGGTGCCGCCGCCGAACAGGCCGACGCCTGCCCTCGTCGTACCAGAGATCGAACCCTGGTTGGTGACCGTGGATCCCGCCGAACCGCCGGTCACCACGCCGTAGCGTGCAGCGGCGATGCTGCCGTCGTTGTCGACCGAGCCACCGTTGGACAGGTCCACCGCGATGCCGGCGGCGCTGGTGATGAAGCCCGCGTTGGCGACCGTCGCGGTGCCACCACCCGCCGCGAGGATGCCGTAACGTCCGCCGGCGATCGTGCCCCCGGCGACATTGTCGACGTGGCCGCCGCCGGTCAGCACCACGCCGAAACCGGCGGTGGAGCTGGAGATCGAGCCGGCATTGACGACAGAGCCGCCACCGCCCACCACCACACCCTCGAAATAGCTGCTGATGACGGCCGAGGCGGCGTTACTGACCTGACCGCTGCCGAGGATCACGCCGCCACTCAGCGGAATGAACGACCTGGTTGTCGGATTGTAGCTGTAGCTGGAACCGGTGGTCTGCGCGGCGCTGATGCTGCCGTTGTTCACCACATTGCCGGCGCCCGCGATCGACACGCCGACATCGAAGCCGCTGACCATGCCGCCTGGCTGGTTGGTGACCGACCCGTCGCCGGCCAGCAGGATGCCGGTGGCGCCGGTGGTGCTGCCCGTGGCGATGATGCTGCCGGCGCTGTCGATCGTCCAGGTGACCGCGGCGGCGCCTGCCAATGCCGGCGCCCCGGTATTCGCGAGGTTGGCCGAGGCCCCGACGGTGACCGGATTGTCGCCCGGGCTCGTGAGGGTCACGCCCGTGGCATAGCTACTGGTGATCGTGCGGCTCATGCGTGCGCTTCCCTCGGGGCCTTCCGCACGGCGGATGCGCGCCGGCGGAGACCGCCTGTCATTGCCAATACAGGTTTTGCAACGGTGCTGTCGAGCAGACAGTTAACGCGGCGAGCCGACACGCCGGCGCAACGGCAATCCGCGCCGGGTCAGCAGCGTCGATCACCAGTGCGCAGCGGCGGAATTTCGTTATCCCTCCGGATCATAAACGCCGCTGCGGCGGGCGGATCAATCGCTCGGCCGCGGCGCCGCCGCGCGACGCAGACGGTCGTTGATGGCCAGGCCGAGATCGTGCTCCGGGACCGCCATGACGGCGATGTGGCGCAGTCCACGCGACGCGGCCTGGCGGTCGAGCCACCGCAGGCCGGCAAACAGCCGCGCGGCGGCCTCGACCAGGTCGCCCGACGGGCTGAGGGGGAATTCCAGCGGCGCGCCGGCCAGCGGCGTGCCGAACGACAGCAGCGCCTCATCGGGCCCGACGTCGGTGGCGTTCAACCGCACCTTCAGGGTCGGCGCATAATGCGAGGCCAGCATGCCGGGCGAGCGCGGCGCCGCAGGGTCCGCGCCGGAGCGCCGAAGCGGGCCGATCAGCGCCTCGATCGCCGCCACCGCCGCCCCGCCGGGCCGCAGCAGCACCGGCTGCGCACCGCTCAGGTCCAGCACCGTGGATTCGATGCCGACCGGACAGGCGCCACAATCCAGGATCGCAGCGATGCGCCCGCCCAAGCCCTCCTGCACATGCTGCGCGGTGGTCGGGCTGACCTGGCCGGATCGATTGGCCGAAGGCGCCGCCACCGGTCGACCGGTGGCGCGCAACAGCGCCAGAGCGACGGGGTGGGCCGGCACCCGCACCGCCAGCGTCGCCAGCCCCGCGCCGGTCAGCAGTTCCACCGGGCAATCCGGACGCCGCGGCAGCACCAGGGTCAGCGGGCCCGGCCACAGCGCCTCGGCCAGGCGACGCGCCGCGTCACCGGCCTGCACCTGCGCGAAGGCGGCCTCCGCATCCGGATAGTGGCAGATAAGGGGATTGAATCGCGGCCGGCCCTTTGCCGCGAACACCTGCGCGACCGCCGCGCCGTTGGTGGCGTCGGCGCCGAGCCCGTACACCGTCTCGGTGCCGAACGCGACGAGCGCGCCGGACCGCAGCAAAGCGGCGGCCCGTGCGATCCCATCGGGGTCGGCGTTGAGAAGCTCGGTCATCACGCTCCCAGTCTTAGCCTGCCCCAGTCTTAGCGCGCGCCCGTCTTAGCGCGCCCCAGTCATCACGCTCCCGGTCATCACGCTCCCGGTCATCACGGCCCCGGTCATCACGCTCCCGGTCATCACGCCCCGGTCCTAGCGCCCTCGGTCAGCACGGCCCCAGATAGGCGCCGCCGCCGGCCATGGCAAAGCCGGGACACGATGGCTACAGTCACCGGGGCTACAGTCACCGGGGCTACAGTCACCAGGGCTAAAGTCGCCGAGGCTACGATCCCCGGAGCTACAGTCGCCGAGGCTACGGTCGCCGACCATCCCATCCAGCCGACCATCCAATCCGCAAGGAGTATTCCATGCTCGACATCGCCTTCGCCAAGCCCACCCTGCCAAAGTCGGGCGCACTGGTCGTGCTGATCGGCGAAGGCGACAAGCCATCCGGGCTGTGGCAGCAGGCCGACGAGGCGACCGGCGGGGCAATCGCCCGCGCGCTGGCCGCCGCCGAGTTCAAGGGCGGCAAGGGCAAGAGCTGCACCATCCTGGCCCCCGATGCCGGCCTCTCCCGCGTGGTGGCGATCGGGCTGGGCAAGCGCGATGGTCTGACCACCCGCACCCTGCAGGAGGCCGGCGGCCAGATCGCGACGGCGCTGTCGCGTGAGGCCAAGGCCGCGGTGGCCGCCGATGCGCTGCCGGTCGAACAGGCGGCGGAAATCGGCTTCGGTTCGGCGTTGCGCGCCTATCGCTTCGATCGCTACCGCACCAAGGAGAAAGCCGAGGACAAGCCGAAGCTCACCGGCCTGACCATGCTGGTCAGCGATCCCGCCCAGGCCCAACCGGCCTGGGAGCAACTGCGCGGCGTCGCGCGTGGCGTGTTCGTGGCCCGCGATCTGGTCAGCGAACCGCCCAACGTGCTGAACCCCGCCGAGATGGCCGACCGCTGCCGCAAGCTGTCCAAACTCGGCGTCGACGTCGAAGTGCTCGGCCCGGATGAAATGGGCAAACTCGGTTTCGGCGCGCTGCTGGGCGTATCCCAGGGCAGCGTCAACGAGCCGCGCATGGTCGTGATGCGCTGGGATGGCGCCGGCGGCAACACCAAGCCGGTGGCGTTCATCGGCAAGGGCGTCACCTTCGATACCGGCGGCATCAGCATCAAACCGGCCGGTGGCATGGAAGACATGAAATGGGACATGGCCGGCGCCGGCGCCGTGGTCGGACTGATGGCAGCCCTCGCCGAACGCAAGGCGAAGGTCGATGCGGTCGGGCTGGTCGGCCTGGTGGAGAACATGCCCTCCGGCAGTGCACAGCGTCCCGGCGACGTCGTGAAGAGCTATTCCGGCCAGACCATCGAAGTGATCAACACGGACGCCGAAGGCCGCCTGGTCCTGGCGGATGTGATCTGGTACTGCCAGGAGAAATTCGACCCACGTTTCATGATCGATATGGCGACGTTGACCGGCGCGATCATCGTTTCACTGGGTCATGAACATGCCGGCATGTTCTGTAACGACGATGAACTGGCGCGGAAGCTGGAAGCAGCCGGCAAGGAAACCGGCGAGCGGCTGTGGCGCATGCCGCTCGACGAAGAATACGACAAGCAGATCAAGTCCGATATTGCCGACATGAAGAATATCGGCGGCCGGCCGGGCGGGTCGATTACCGCGGCGCAGTTCATCCAGCGCTTCACCAACGGCAAGCCCTGGGCGCATCTCGACATCGCCGGCGTGGCCTGGTCCACCAAGGACGGCGCGATCACGCCGAAGGGTGCCACCGCGTTCGGCGTGCGCCTGCTGGACCGGCTGGTGGCGGCCGAATACGAGAGCTGACCGATCGGCCCGGCGGTGAGTGAGATCGGCTTCTACCATCTGACCCGCACCGGGCCGGACCAGGCGCTGCCGCGGCTGCTGGATCGTACCCTGGCAGCCGGACAGCGCGCCGTGGTGCTGTGCCGGACCGAGGAGCGGCTGGCCGCGCTGGATCAGGCGCTGTGGACCTGCAAGGAGCCGGCCTGGCTGCCGCACGGCACCGCGGCGGATGGGGACGCCGATCTGCAGCCGATCTGGCTGACCATCGAGGACTCCGCGGCACCCAATGGGGCGCGCTACCTGTTTCTGATCGAGGGTGCCGAAACGCAGCAAACGGCCGGCTTCGAGCGCATCTTCGACCTGTTCGACGGCCAGGACGATGCCGCGGTCTCGGCCGCCCGCCAGCGCTGGAAATTGGCCAAGGAGGCCGGTCACACGCTGACCTACTGGCAGCAAACCCCGCGTGGCTGGGAGAAGAAAGCCTAGGCGGGTCTCAGCGGCCTAAGCTGCGTCAGTCGGTTTCGGCGCCCTTCTTGAGCCACCAGCGCACCAGCTTCGGCTTGCGGGCTGGTTTGGCGGTCGCTGCCTTCGGACGCCGTCCCACCGGCTTGCGCGTGGGCGCGGCGACCGCAACGTCGGGTGCGCCCTCGAACAGATCGTCAGCAATCGGTTCGGCGACCTCCACACGGCGCGTGATGCGGGGGATCGGTCCGCGCGGCACGCGCCGGGAACGTTCCGCCGCGTCGCGCTCGCTCTCCGCCGAACGCAGGCGTTCCTCACATTCGCGCAGGGCAGTGCGCAGCGAGACCACGGTTTCCTGTTCGCCGCGCAGCCGGTCCAGCACCTCGGAGCGGGCGATCTCGACATGCCCGAGTTTGGTCTGCAGGTCGTGGATGGTTGCGTGGGCCTCGGCCAGCGACCGTTCGACCTGCTGGCGGTTTGCGGCCTCCGCGGCGGCGGCGGCCTCCGCTGCCTCCAGCCGGTTGGCACGCTGACCGGAGGATGCGCCGCGCAGGGCCGCCATATCGCCGGGCGCCTCGCGCCGTCCGCCGACGATGGTGACCGGCACCTCGCCATCCTGGACGAATTGCCGCTTGTGGCCGGCATGCCCCATATGGCCTTGGCCGAATCGTTCGGTCTGCCGAGCCGCTGGCTCCGTCCGTTCCTGCGCGCGCGCTTTCGGCGCGCTGCCGTCCAGGCCGAGGGCCCGTCGCATCCGCGCTTCGGCAGCCTCCATGACAGAGGTATCGAGCGATAAAGGATCGGAAGAAGACGCAGACATACGCGATTCGAGGTCCAGGTTCGGCTTGGCGTTTTCAGACACGAGTTTGGCCCGGAAGTAATGGGGTCGCACCATTCCTCATTTCAGTGGCCAAGTAGGGCGGCACCGGGGAAGCATGGCGGGTGCGAACGGCACCAACGCTCCCTTTGCAGTGTGGTAAAGGCTTCTGTCGAGCATCACTGGCAGGCTGATGATCCAGCCCTTTAACGAGCCGGCCTGTTAAGAAGATGAACGAATGGACACCCCGTCCGAGGCAGAAAAGTGGCACAGCCCCGCGCCCTCGGCAGGCAGAACTGACCTCGACGCGACCCACATAAGTCAGTGCTTCCACAATAGCAAGTGAGCCGGCCGATTCCGCCTTATTTCCGCTGCTACCCCACGGCTAGCTTGTCGAGAAGTTGCACGCGCAAACGATGCGCATCGAAGGAAGCCGGTAATGGATCGAGAGAACGCGAGCACCGTGGCCGTCATCGACGACGACGACGAGGTACGTGACGTCTTGCGCATGCTGCTTGAGACCGCCGGGCACGACGTGGAAACCTTTAAGTCCGGCGCTCAATTTTTGGAAATTGCTGCATTCGAACGTATGGCCTGCCTGGTGGTCGATCAGAAGATGCCGCGGATGACCGGGGTCGAGTTGTTGCAGGAACTCGATCGCCGCGGCTTGCAGATTCCAGCCCTGTTGATCACCGGCGCGCATGATCCGGAAGTCGCCAGAACGGCATCCATGATCGGTGCCATGACGGTACTGGAAAAACCCATGTCGCCACAGGAACTGCTGCGTTACATCCAGTTCACAGTTGGTTGATCCGGCAGGCGCTACTGTCAATTTACGTGGAAATTCCGCCCGGGCGGCCCGAAATACCTGCGCTGCCCGGATTCGCAGCCCGGATTCAAAGTGGTCTGCACCCAAAGCAAGGATTGGCGTTTGGATAGCACAGCGACACTGTGCGACCAAGCATCGATTCGCCACGGGAGCTGCAGATGTACGTCCCCGCCATGTTCGCCGAAGACCGAGTCGAGGTTCTGCATGCGGCCATCCGCCAGGCCGGGCTCGCAGCCCTGGTGACGCAAACCGAAGACGGCTTGATCGCCAGCCACGTGCCGCTGCTGCTCGACTCGGATCCCGCCCCCTATGGCACGCTGCTGGGGCACCTGGCGAAACCCAATCCGCAGGCGCGTGGCGCGATCGGTGACGCACTTGTCATCGTGCAGGGGCCGGACGCCTATGTCACTCCGTCCTGGTACGCGACCAAGCGCGAATCGGGAAAGGTTGTTCCCACCTGGAACTATGTGGCGATCCACGCCGCCGGTCCGCTCAGTTTCTTCAGCGATGCGGATCGGCTGCTGGATATCGTCACCAGGCTGACCGAGCGCGAGGAGCGCAACCGCGCCGAACCCTGGGCGGTCTCGGATGCGCCCGCCGATTTCGTTCAGGGCATGCTGAACGGCATTATCGGCTTCGCGATGCCGATCGCGCGTCTGCAGGGCAAGTGGAAGATGAGCCAGAACCGGCCGGCGAAAGACCAGGCGGGGGTGATCGCCGGGCTGCGGCAGGACGACCGGCCGGAGGTGGCCGATCTGGTGTCGGCGGTTGCGCGCAAGCCCGGAGGATGATCATAGTCGGGCCTGCCGTTCTGGACCCGTTCGCACAGCGACAATGGATAGTATCTTTCGAGGCGATCTCAGCACCGCCGGTGGCCGCAGGCTTGCCTGGATCGACGCGTTGTTCGTCGACCATGCGGTGTTCCGCCTGGTCTGGAGCAATCTTGCGCCGGTGATCCCCGGCAAGGTGTACCGCTGCAATCATCCGACGCCGGGCCGGCTGATCGGGCTGACCAAGCGCCTGGGCCTGCGCACGCTGATCAACCTGCGCGGGCCGACCGGCAACGGATCCGACGCCCTCAGCCGCGAGACCGCCGCGCGACTCGGCCTCGACTTCATCGACATGTCGCTGGAAAGCCGCGGCGCGCCGCAGCGCGACCGGATCCTGCGGCTGCACGGCATTTATCAGTCGATGCAGGCCCCGGCGCTGGTTCATTGCAAGTCCGGCGCGGACCGCGCGGGGCTGGCGTCGGGCCTGTTCGTGCTGTTCGAGGGCGGTACCGCGGCGGATGCGCTGCGCCAGCTTTCGCTCCGGTTCGGCCATATCCGCCAGGCCAAGACCGGCATCCTGGATGCATTCTTCCTGCGCTGGCAGCGGGACGGCGAAGGCCGCAAGCCGTTCCTCGACTGGGTGCGGGAGGATTACAGCGAGGCCGAATTGCGCCGGGATTTCCACGCCAATGGCCTGGCCAGCTTCCTCAACGACTGGGTGCTGGCACACGAGTGACGCAGGCGACCGTGCTGGCCCTAGCGCGGGGCGGCCGCGCCATCGCGCTGGTGCACGCGTGACGCAGGCTGGCCGAACCGGTGGCCGAAGTGACGCAGGCGACCGTGCCGCCGGTGGAGCACACGCGTCAGACCAGCAGATCCTCCACCCGGATCGGCACCTTGCGCACGCGCCGGCCGGTTGCGTGATACACCGCGTTGGCAATGGCCGCGGCGACGCCCACCATCGGCAGCTCGCCGATGCCCTTCACGCCCAGCAGGTTCGAGCTGCGTTCGTCGTTGCGGACGAAGAACGCCTCGATCTCCGGGATATCCGCGTTCACCGGCACCAGATACTCGGCGATATTGGCATTCACGATTCGCCCGGTCTCGCCGTCGACATGGGTCTCCTCCAGCAACGCCATGCCGATCCCGTAGGTGATGCCACCGATCAGCTGGCTGTGCGCGGTCTTCGCATTCAGGATGCGGCCGCCGTCGAATGCGCCGACCCAGCGGCTGACCCGGATAGTGCCGAGGTCGGGATCGACCTGCACCTCGGCGAACTGCGCACCGAAGGCGTGCATCGAATAATGCGCGTGCCGGTCGCCGGGATCCGCGCCGGCGGTTACCTCGATTCCGTGCCGGCCCGCACGGGTCAGCAACTCGGCCAGCGCAACGCTGCGATCCGGCCCGACCACGATGCCATCCAGCAACTGCAGCCTGTCCCGCGCCACGCCGTGCCAACCCAGCGCCGCATCGGCCAAGGCGAGATCCAGGATCTTCTCTCGCGCCGCCTGACAAGCCGCAAGCACCGCCGGAGCGACGCTCGGCACGGTGGTGGAACCTCCCGACACCGGCGCATGGGGCAGCGTGCTGTCGCCAAGCTGGAACGCCACGCGATGCAGCGGCAGCCCGAGGGTGTCCGCCGCGACCTGTGACATGACGGTATAGGTGCCGGTGCCGAGGTCCTGGGTGCCGGACTGCAGCAATGCCGAACCGTCCGGCTTGATGGTCACCCGCACATGCGCGGCGCGTTCATTGGTGGGATAGGTGCTGGTGGCCATGCCCCAACCGACCAGCAGACGGTCCTTGCGCATCGAGCGTGGCTGCGGCTTGCGGCGGGACCAGCCGAACTGCTCCGCGCCACGACGATAGCATTCGCGCAGCACCTTGCTGGCGAACGGCTTCTTCTCATGCGGGTCCTTGTCGGCGTAGTTCCGCAGACGGAACTCCAGCGGGTCCATGTGCAGGCTGACCGCCAGTTCATCGATGGCCGATTCCAGCGCGAAATTGCCGCTCGCCTCCCCCGGCGCCCGCATATAGGTGGGAAGCCCTGAATGGGTGGCGACCACGCGGTGCGACACCGCAACGTTGGCGCAGGAATACAGCATCTCCGTGGCGAGTGCGACCGGCTCCACGAACTCCCCCAGCGACGGCTGCGACATCTGGCTGAACCCGTCATGCCGCATCGAGATCAGATGTCCGTTGCTGTCGGCAGCGAGTTTCAGCTTCTGGATGGTGCGCGGCCGGTAGCCGTTGGAGGTGAACATCTGGGCGCGCGTCAGCACCAGTTTCACCGGCCGGCCGACCTGCTTCGCCGCCATCGCCGCGAGGATGGCAGGCGGCCAGGTATTGCCTTTGCAGCCGAAGCCACCGCCGACGAAGGGGCAGATCACGCGCACAGTCTGCCGATCGATGCCGAACGCGCCCGCCAGCGTCTGCTGCGCGTTGGAGATGCCCTGGGTCGCGGTCCACACGGTCAGCCGGTTGCCGTCCCAGCGCGCGATGGTGGCATGCGGCTCCATCGGATTGTGGTGCTCGATCGGGGTGATATAGGTGGCGTCAAGTTGTGCCGCCCCAGTATCGAACAGCGCGTCCGGATCGCCGCGCCGCGAATCGGGCGGGCGCTGGCCGTTGCGGAAATGCTTCGGCGGATAGGCCTGGCCGAGCACGGCGTCCATTGCGGTGATCGGCTCATCGCGCCGGTATCGCGGACGCACGTGGGCGGCCGCGGCGAGTGCGCGTTCCAATGTGTCGGCCACCACCACGGCGACGGTCTGGCCGTTGTGCAGCACCTCGCTGTCCTGCAGCAGCGCGGGTTTTTTTGACGCCAGCGTCGGCGCGTTGTCGGGTGTGATGATTGCCAGCACGCCCGGCATGTCGTGCGCCGGACGCAGATCGAATCCGGTAACGGCGCCGGCGCCGATGGTGCTTTGCACCAGCACAGCATGCACCACATCGGGGACATCGAACTCGGCCGCGTATTTCGCCGCACCGGTGACTTTCAACCGTCCGTCGACACGGTCGACGGGTTGTCCAATGATGGGATTCGCCATCCGTCCGATCCCCTACGCCGACACGATCTGCAACGCGCGCAGCACGGTGCGGCGCAGCAGCACCTGTTTGAAGCCGTTCTGCGATTCCGGCCGTGCCCCCTGCCCGGCCTGCGCCGCCGCATCGCGCAATGCCTGATCGGTCAGCTTTTTGTCGCGCAGCACGGCTTCGACTTCCGGCAGCCGCCACGGCTTGGTACCGACGCCACCGGCGGCCACGCGCACGTCGCGGATCGTGCCGGCTTGCACGTCCAGCGCCACCGCGGCCGACACCAGGGCGAATTCGAAACTCGCGCGATCGCGCACCTTGAGGTAGTGCGACCGCCGGGCCGCGGCGCTCTGCGGCACCAGGATCGCGGTGATCATTTCATGCGGCGCCAGATTGGTATCGGTCTGCGGCGTATCGCCTGGCACACGGTGAAACTCGCCGATCGGCAGCGTGCGCTGTGCGCCATCCACGCCGCGCAGTTCCACCACCGCATCCAGCGCCAGCAAGGCCACCGCAAGGTCGGAGGGATGCGAGGCGATGCAGTGCGGACTGGTGCCCAGGATCGCCAGCATGCGATTTTCGCCGGCAATGGCGGGACAGCCCGACCCGGGGACTCGTTTGTTGCAGGCGAAACCGGTGTCACGAAAATACCCGCACCGCGTGCGCTGCAGCAGATTGCCGCCCATCGTCCCCATGTTGCGGATCTGCGGCGAGGCGGAGGCCAGCAACGCCTGGCTGATCACCGGAAACCGCTCCCGCACCGCTGCGTGCGCGGCGACGTCGCTCATCCGTGCCATCGCTTCCAGACGAAGCGTGTTGGCATCGAGCGCGATGCGGGTCAGTGATATCGCCTCCAGATCGACCAGGCGATCGGCTGTCTCCACATTGTCCTTCATGAGCTGCAGCAGATCGGTGCCGCCGGCGATGTAGCGGGCACCATCGCCGCTGCCGGCCGCGACCGCCGCATCGATGCTGGCGGGTTGCAGCAACTGGAACGACTGCATGGCTCAGCCTTCCCGTGCGACGTCGCGGATGGCGGCGACGATGTTGGGATAGGCGCCGCAGCGGCAGATATTGCCGCTCATCCATTCGCGGATTTCGTCGTCCGAGCTGGCGTGGCCTTCCCGGATCAACGCAACGGCGGACATGATCTGTCCGGGCGTGCAATAGCCGCACTGCAATCCGTCCTGCTCCAGGAATGCCGCCTGAACCGGATGCAATGTTCCGCCGGATGCCAGGCCTTCGATGGTGGTGATCGCCTTGCCCTGGCAGCGGGCGGCCAGGGTGAGACAGGACACGACGCGCCGGCCGTCGACATGCACGGTGCAGGCACCGCAGGAGCCGCGGTCACAGCCCTTCTTCGTACCGGTCATGCCGGCCTGTTCCCGCAACGCATCGAGCAGCGACGTGCGCGACTCCACGCGCAGGGGAAGTTGCATGTCGTTGACCTGCAGCACGATATCCAACCGATCGGAGGTCCGCGGCTGTGCACCGTTCGCCGGTGCCGCGTCATCCGCATGGGCAATCGGCGCCAGCGCGATCGTTGCAGTTCCCCCGAGCAGGCCGCGTCGTGTCACACTCGGCTTGGTCATGCGCCCATCTCCGGCTATGCAGATGCGATAGCTGGGCGCCGACGGGAAAGTGCAAGCTCACATTGCCGTGTCGGCAGGCTCCAGTGTCGTCTGCCACAGTATTTTAACCGGACGAAAGCGCAGAAGATCGACGCCTGCAAGTTTCGCTGTGAAACCGGTGAAGTTTGCCATGGTGGCACTCACCGCCGCCGCCGCGCGGTTCGCTGCCAGGTCGTCGGCGAGGGTGATATGCGGCAGCCAGCTACCGGGTTGGTAATGGGCGGCCGGCGGATGGTCCGGCAGCGCGGCGCACAGGCTGGCCTGGCGTTGCAACAGGGCCTCGGTTGCAGTCGCCATCACGAACAATGTCGCGGGCGGATCGGGAAACAGCCCCAAAGCCGGGCAGGCCAGAGGCAGGATCGTCCAGTTGGCGGCCAGGCGGCGCACCGCATCGGACAGGGCCGGGGCCGGAGCGGTGTCCGGATAGACCGCGAGCGTTACGTGCGGCGCATAGCCGAGGCGCCGCATGCTGGCTGAGATCCCCTTCTCCGCCAGCGCGGCCCACATGGCCTCGACGCGCCCGGCGGAGTCGGCATCGAGCCGAAGCGTGATGGCGTATGGCATGGGATTACAGGATCAGTCCGGGATTGGTTTCCGTATCGAGCGGCCAGATCGGGCGCTGCACCTTGGTATAGGGAATCCGACGATAGTCGCGGCTCAGCGGCCCGTCGGAATCGACGTAGATCACCTGGCGCGCGATGGGCCCGAACGCCGCCATGAAATGGTTGGTGGATTTGACCACCACCAGTTTGCGCTCGGTTGGTTCGATGCCGAGGTTACGGAACAGTTCCAATCCCAGCGCCTGGGTCCGGTTGGAGATCAGCACCACTTCCAGGCCGCCGATCTTTACGGCTGCGCAATCTCCGAGCGGCACCTGGGTGGGGCCGAAGCTCTGCCAGCAATGGCGCTTCACGGCGGTGACGGTGACGTTCGCATCGATCGGTGTGCCTGATGTGGGGCCGATCTTGCCACCGAAGCGCAGCGGAAAATGCTCGCCCTCACCTGCATCGAAGCAAAGCCGTACCGCGACGGGGTCCCAGATCGGACCGATCGCGGCATTCTGGATGTCGCTCTCGATCAGATGGCGCAGGATCGTGGTGTTGTCGGTCGGCGCACCGCCGCCGGCATTGTCGGCGGGATCGGCCATCACCACCGGACTGTCGTTGCAGGCAAGCGTCGCGGCGATGCCTTCCTCGATCGTCAGGTATTCGGGCGCGGTACGGTCGCGCATGGTGACGAACTCCTCGCCGATCTCGGTCGCCAGACGATCCGCCTTCGCCTTGTCGGCGTCGGTGATCACCAGGATGCGGCCGCCGAGTTCGGCCACGTCGGCGTAGGGAAAACAATGGCCGATCGAAATGGAAAGGACGCCGTCCTTGCCTTCCATCGCGGCGGTCCTGTCGACGAAGTCGCGCATCAGCGGCACTGTGGTCGGATAGGATCCGATCTGCCGGCAATCGTACAGCGACGTCACCGGCCGGATCTGCTTGCGGATAGTACCCAGCACCAGGGTGAGCAGATCCTCGGCGCGCTCCACCACGTCGGTGTGGGGAAACTCCTTGTACAGGATGATGATGTCGGAAAGCCGCACGCGTTTCAGGGTGAGATGGCAGTGCGGGTCCAGCTCCACGCCGATGACGCAGTCCGGTCCCACCAGGCTGCGCACGCGTTCGATCACATCACCTTCGACATCGTCATAGCCGCGCGCGACCATGGCGCCGTGCAGGCCGAGCAGCACGCCATCCAGCGGGAGTGCGGCTTTCACCTGCGCCAGGATCTCGTCGCGCATGAGTTCGTAATCGGCACGATTGGTGGTGCCGGCCGGGCTGGCGGCGAAGCAGCTTCCCTCGATCAGCGTGAATCCTTCGGCAGCGGCGCGGCGCCGCGCAACCCATAGCGGTGCGGTGCACATCAGCGGCGTTTCGGACGGATGCTCACCGGGGCGCAGGAAGACGCACTCCTGAAAGGCGGCCAGGCTGGTCGGCAATGGTGAAAATGTATTGGTCTCGGTGGCAATGGTGGCGCTGAACAGGCGCATGGAACCTCCGTCGCTTGCAATCCGCAAAGCCGGCTGCAGGGCGCGACAGTGTCGCCTGGGCTGCGCCGGTCAACCCCTGGCGAGATAGAAAGCGAAGCTGGGCTCACCTGAATCGCATGCCGGCGCCGATTCCGCCAGCATGATCCGTCGCCCGCACTGCTGGGGAGCTCGTCGGAGCGAGGCCCGCAAGGCAGCCGGACCCGTGGGCCGTGCGACACGCGTCCTGCGCCGACACCGAAACAGGTCTTACCCGTGGTCGCCGGCCAAGGAACACCGTCATGGCCGGCGAAGGGCGGCCCACCACGGCTTGCTGGATGGGCCTCGCGTCGCGATCAGCAGCAGCAGCCCGCGACATCGCGGCTTGCGGCCGGCGTTCTGCATCGCCAGAGTCGCTCGCGAAGGATCGTTCGTCTCGGAAAGGCTCCGCCATGCCAGCCAGCCTGTCGCCCGCCCAGGTCGCGCAGTATCAACGCGACGGATTCCTGTTCCCGGTCGATTGCCTGACACCGGAGGAGGTCCGCTATTTCCGCGGCCGGTTGGAGGAATTCGAGCGCGCGCAAGGCGATACGTTCGGCAAGCTGCCCAACCTGGTGCGATCCAAATCGCATCTGCTGTTCACCTGGATGGACGAGCTGGTGCGCCATCCGAAGGTGCTGGATGCGGTGGAGAGCCTGATCGGGCCGAACATCCTGATCTACCACCTGACCTCCTGGCTGAAGGAACCCGGCGAGCCGTCGCACGTGTCCTGGCATCAGGACGGCACCTATTTCGGGCTGGAGCCGTACGAGCAGATCACCGCCTGGATCGCACTGACCGATGCGACGCCGGAGATGGGCTGCATCAAGATCATCCCCGGCAGCCAGGTGATCGGCCAGCGCCCGCACAAGGACACCGCGACGCAAGGCAATCTGCTGTCGCGTGGCCAGACCATCGACCACAAGCTGGACTATACGAACTACGTGATGATGCCGCTGAAGGCCGGGCAGATCTCGCTGCACCACACCCATATCGTGCATGCATCGGACCCGAACCGCAGCGAGCAGCGCCGCATCGGGATCGGGGTCAGCTACATCCCGCCGCAATGCCACCTGGTCAACGACATGCGCGTGACGGCGGCCCTGGTGCGCGGGCGGGACGAGTACGGTCATTTCGACCTGGAACCGCGACCGGCGGGGGATTTCGATGCCGCAGCACGGGCGGCGCATGCTGCGGCGGTGGAACAGTTCTTCGAGTCCAACAAGCTGCTGGCCGCACGCCGCCGGTCGGGCAATGTCGGGATCTGAGCGAAGGCAAGCGTCGGGGGCGTTGCCCCCAAACCCCCAGCAAGGGGCGCTGCCCCTTGCATCCCCGCCAAGGGCCCGGCCCTTGGAACCGACTCCGTTTGGGGTGGGGAGGGGGCCATTCCGCGATGTCGCCAAGGTCCGGGACCGCCGCGCCCCCTCCCCACCCCAAACCGAATCCGATTGCAAAGGCTGAGCCTTTGCTGGAGGGCCAGGGGGCAAAGCCTCCTGGTGGGGTTCGGGGCAACGCCCCGACGCCTACCGCGCCAGCACCGGCAGCACCACCCGACTGGGCCGCGCCGCATCGACAAACACCGTGTTCACAGCAACGCGTTTCCGCAATGCCCGCCCCTCCGCCTCGCCGGTATTCGGATTGACATCGAACTTGGGAAAGTTGCTCGACGACACATCCAGCCGGATGCGATGCCCCGGCAGAAACAAATTCGCCGTCGGAAACAGCGTGATCCGCACCCGCACGATCTCGCCGGGCTGGCGCAGCCGCGGCTGCGCCGGGTCCTCGGCGTAACGCAGCCGGATGATCCCGTCGGTCAGGATCATCGCATAGCCGCGCGGATAATCGGCCGAGGCCGGATGCACGTCGATCAGCTTCGCCGTGAAGTCGGTATCCGGCCCGTCCGTCGCCACGAACAGTTCGGCCTCGATCGGTCCCACCACCTGCACCGCCTCGGATAACGGCTCGGTCTGAAACACCAGCACATCCGGCCGCGTGGCCAGCGGCAGATAAGGCGGCGTGCAGCCGAAGAAGGCCGGGCTCTCCACCTGGTCCCAGCTTCCGGCGCTCGCCACCGGCTCCAGGCTGCTCATCGCGCCGCCAATCGTCGGCACGGGACGCGCCGGATCGAAATCATAGCTCAGCGGCGCCGCACCGTCCGCCGGCGCGGCCGGGCCCAGGCGTCCGTCGCCATGCAGGTGGTAGGGCACGAACGCAGTGTCCGGCAGCGGCCAGTCCGTGCCGGAAATCCAGCGCCCACCATGATCCAGATGCCCCGCCGCATCGCGCCGGCCGGACCCGCCGCCCATCACGAACACCCGCACCGTCGGCTCATCGAGCGGCGCGCCCTTCACCACATGGTCGAACCAGCGCAGCCGGTAGGCGAGCCAGTCGCCGGCCCAGGAATCCAGCGGCGCGTCGGGTCCGAAATCCACATCGCCGAACATGCGGTCGCTGCGGTCGCCATGCATCCACGGCCCGAGGATCAGCCGCTGCGGCCCGCGCCCAGCGCGTTTCAGACCGAGGTAGTTGCTGGTCGCCGTCAGCGGATACGGGTCCCACCAGGACGACATATGCACGCAGGCGGCGCGGCTGTAACGCTCATAGGAACCGGCGGTCCAGATGCCGAGCTGCTGCCAGAAGGTGTCGAAGGCGCCGTGGGTCCATTGCTCGAACAGATAGGCCTCGTAGTCCGGATGGTGGCGCAGTGGCGAATGGCCTGGCTTCCATGGCATGCGGGTGAACCAGGCGCGGATGTCCTCGGATTCCAGGGCGGCGCGCATCACCGGATCGGCCATCGCCTCCGGCGACACGGCGGCGTTCTTGAACGCCCAGGTGACCTGCTTCATTTCGAACGCGCCGGACTGGCGGATGCCGGCCTGCCAGGCATTGGCGAAGCCGCCGCAATCCAGCACCTGCGCGACCAGGCCGGGCGGATCGAGGCAGCCCAGCGCCGCCTGGGTATGCGCCGCGTAGGACAGGCCCATGGTGCAGATCCGCCCGTCGCACCAGTCCTGCGCGGTGAGCCAGGCGCAGGTGTCGAACCCGTCCTCGCCATCCGACAGGTATTTCACGAACCGGCCTTCCGAGCCGTAGCGTCCGCGCGTGTCCTGGAACACCACCACGTAGCCATGCGCGGTGAACCAGGCCGCGACCGCGGCGCGGCTGGCGGGAGTGCGATCGGCAGCGGTGATCTCGCTGCGGCTGGTCTCGGCGCGGCCGTAGGGGGTGCGCTCCAGGATCACCGGGAATTTTCCACCGTCTTGCGGCAGATAAACGTCGGTGGCGAGGCGAATCGCGTCGCGCATGGCGACCATGTGGGTGGTGACGGACATCCTGCTGCTCCCTTGCCGGCGCGATCATGCCACGATGCCGGTATCGTGCCAGCGTGTCGGGGATGAGCGTCGTCCTGTGTATGGGCCGACGCGCCTGGACGAATTCCTGGCGTGGGAGGAGCGGCAAGCGCCGTTGGCCGTCACGCCAGAAACTCGGACCGCCGGACGCTATCCGAAATCCCCGACCGCACCCGACAACTCGAAGGTGCGCCAGTGAGCACCAGACTCGTCAGGGACTCAGGCGCTGGAAGGAAGTTCGCTGCTGCTGCGCAAGGCGCGTCCATTGGGGCGGTATCAGGCGCGGCAATCGATCCGCGGGGCTGGATACCCCGAGGTGATCGCGTCGTCGTTTGCTGGCGCCGGATGGGAAACCCTGTTGGGTCCGAAGTGCTGGGCGGGCCTGAAAGTAAGATTTTCACACAGGGGGCGCAGAGTAGAAGCAAAGCCACAGAGAGCCGCAGAGAAGAATAGACCCGTTGCGAAAATGAGTACGTTAGCGGCTCTCCGTCGGTGAGCTGAGCCGGCGCGGCCGAGCTTGACAGGTCACGGGACGATTCGATTCGTCGAGAACCTTCTTCATGAAGGTACCGGCCCGATGTCCCGTCCGTTCTCCGCTGCCCGGTTGCGCGCCAGCACGAGCTTCGTCCGCCTGACCGGGGTCAGCGTCGCCACGTTCGACAAAATGCTGAAGCAACTCGCGGACCCCTGGGAGAAAGCTCAGCTGCACAAGGCCAAATCCGGCCGCCCCTGGGACGTCGGTGGTTTGGAAGATCATCTTTTGATCATGCTGATCTATTATCGTTGCTACATCACCCAGGAGTTCCTGGGCTTCTTCTACAACGTCAACAAAAGCGCGATCTGCCGAGCGATCCAGCGGATCGAAAAGCTCGCCCGGCCGCTGATCGGGGTTGGACGGAAGCCCAAAATCAGTCGGAACGAGGCCGAGGCCCTGATCGTCGATTGCACCGAGCAGCCGATCCAGCGTCCTGACACGGACGCCAAACAGCGAGAGCATTACTCCGGCAAGAAGAAGCGCCATACGGTGAAGACCGAATACATCGTTACCCGGAATGGTCGTATCGTCAGCGCCTCGCCCTCTCACCCCGGCAGTCACCATGACCTGGCGATCCGTCGCAATGGACCAAAGCTGCCGAGGAAGGCACGGCTCTACGCGGACAGTGCGTACCAGGGGTACGACAAGGAACATCGGAACCTGGAATGTCCATACAAGAAGCCAAAGAACGGGAAACTCACTGATGAGGAGAAGGCATATAACCGTGGACTGAGTGGATTCCGTGTCAGGGTTGAGCACCGGATCGGACGAACGAAACGGTTCAGGATCGCTGCTGAGCGGTTTCGCAACCCACTTGGGACGCATCACACCAAAATCTCCATCATCGCGGGACTGGTGAACCTGCAAGCTGGGTTCGGACCGTTCTGATCAGGTGAGGGAAACGCCGCCGGTGAGAACGCGCCGGACACCGCTGACCGGGGGGCCGACTTTCGCAACGGGTCTAATATCATCTATTATAAAATCCGCGTATTATGCCGCATCCGGCACAACAACCCGGAACTGGATTGAATCTTCTCTGCGACCCTCTGTGGCTTTTCTTCTACTCTGCGCCCTCTGTGTGAAATACTTTTCTTGCGATCTCCGCAAACCGCGCGACGCTGGGGGCTATCCGATACGCCGCCCTCCGCCCCGCAAAGCCACCACGATCACCGCTGCGCTTGAACCCCCTGGCCCTGAACAATCCCGCCTGCTTCCCTACGCGACATCAGCGGAGGGTCCGACATGCACCGTGTGACCATCACCATCGATGATCCGCTCATGGCGGAGCTGGACCGGCTGATTGCCGTGCGCGGCTATCAGAACCGCTCCGAAGCAATCCGCGACCTGGCGCGCGCCGGGCTGCAACAGGCGGCCACCGAAGCCACGCCAGCGCAAAGCTGCGTCGCCGCCCTGGTCTACGTCTACGACCATGCCGCGCGCGAACTGTCGAAGCGGCTGACGCACACGTTCCACGACCATCACGACATGGCGGTCGCCACGCTGCACGTGCATCTCGACCACGCAAGCTGCATGGAGATCGCGGTGCTGAAAGGCGCGTCAGCCGCGGTGCGTCACGTGGCGGAGCATGTCGTCGCCGAACGCGGGGTGAAATATGGCCGGCTCGTCACGGTGCCGGTGGATATGGTTGCGGAGCGCCACGCCCATGGTGATGACATCAGCCATCCCCACGAGCATGTGCATGTCCGCTGAGGCGCTGCGCTATCGGCCCGGCGTGTCGTGGTCGGGATGCTGGTAGTTCGCGATCCGCGCCAGATCCTCGGGCGGCTCGCCTTCGCCGGTGACCATCGTCGGCGCGTCGGCCAGCAGCGACGCACACCAGGCCCAACGGCTTTCGGTTCCCATCACCGCCTGGGGCGTGACGCGCTCGGGCTGGTCCAGGCTGCCGATGGTGACGTCGATCAGCTCCGGCCGGCGCAGGTAGCGGAAGGTCAGCGGCGTGCCGCAGCGGGCACAAAAACCGCGCTCCGCGGCGGTGGAACTGCGGAACACACTCGGTGCACCGCGGGTCCAGGTGACGTCGGATTGCTGCACCCCGGCCCAGGCCATGAACGGTCCGCCCACCGCCTTCTGACACATGCGACAGTGGCAGATGCCCGCCTTCTCCGGCATCGCCCGCAACGCGTAGCGCACCGCGCCGCACTGGCAGCCGCCGCTCAACACCGCATCAGCCATCCGCAAGTTCCCCTATGCTGCCTTCTGCGACCATAGATCCCGCAGCAGCCCCAGGTTCCACCGCACATAGCCGCGCTGCAGAGAGCCGAGCCGCGCACGGATCGCCGCATGCGCGTCCGGCAGCCGGTGGAACGGGATGGACGGATACAGGTGATGTTCGGCGTGGAACGGCATGTTCCACATCAGCAGCCGCACCGCTGCCCAGGTCAGCGTGGTGCGCGTATTGGTCAGGCCGTTGCGATCCATCGTGCAGCCGGTGTGCTCCGCCAGCACATAGGCGCGCAGCAGCGGCTGGGCCAGCAATTGCGGCCCGATCCAGAACAGCAACGGCGTCTGCCAGCCGAACAGCAGCGCCGAGACCACCGATCCGCCGACCATGGTCAGGCTCATCGCGCGTACGCTGGCGATCACCCGAGGCGCGGCCTGTGCGTTGACATAGGGATAGGCGCCGAGATCGCCGCGCCAGCAATCCCAGATCACCCGCAGCCGCAGGCCCCAGAACGGCACGCCCAGCACGCGGAGGAGATAGCTGCGCGCATCGGCCGCGGGCAGCGTGGCCAGTTCCGGATCCTCGCCCGGGATCTGCGTGTGGCGGTGATGCGCCAGATGGAAGCAGGCGTAGAACTGCGCATTCAGCAGCGACGGGCACGACGCGAGCCAGCCCACCACAGCATTGGCGCGGCGTGACGCAAAGGCGGTGTTGTGCATGGTCTCATGCGCCGGGGCGAACAGCGCGACCTGCACGATGCCGAAGGCCAGCATGGCCGGCAGCACGGTCCAAGGGCCGGCGATCGCCACCAGCCAGCCGGTGGCGAGCAGCAGCGCGACATGCAGGGCCAGCCGCAATGCGCCCGGCCGGTTGGACCGCCCGGACAGTGCACGCAGTTCCGCCGCGGTCAGCACCCGGTCCGACACCGTCGCGCTCATGCCCCTCTCCTTGCCCCGGCCGGCCTCGATGATGACAAGCCGAGCCGCGGCGACGCAAGCACAGACCTGCGCGCACCGGCCGTTATCGCTATGCTGGACCACCAATCAACGAGGAAACCGCCATGCGCGCCGTCTGGTACGATCGGCAAGGCCCGGCTGACGAGGTGTTTGTTTGCGGCGAACTGCCGACGCCGGACACCGGGCCGGGCGAACTGCGCGTCCGGCTGGAAGCCTCCGGCGTCAACCCGTCGGACACCTATCGCCGCGGCGGCGCGGTGCCCGCCGAGTATCCCCGCGTCATCCCCAACAGCGACGGCGCCGGGGTGGTGGACCGGGTCGGGTCCGGCGTGTCCGCTTCCTGGCTCGGCCGGCGCGTGTGGCTGTACAACGGCCAGCGCAACGGCCGCTGGATGGGCACCGCCGCGGAATATATTTCCCTGAGTGCCGACCTGGTTACCCCCCTCCCCGACCACGTCTCCTTCGCCGAGGGCGCCACGCTCGGCGTTCCCGCCATGACCGCGCATCGCTGCGTGTTCGTGGCCGGGCCGGTGCAGGGCCGCTTCGTGCTGGTCACCGGCGGCGCCGGCGCGGTCGGGCACTACGCGGTGCAACTCGCCGCCTGGGCCGGCGCTACCGTGATCGCGACCGTGAGTTCGGCGGACAAGGCGGAACGGGCGCGCCAGGGAGGCGCCGCCCATGTGGTCAACTACCGCCAGGAGGACGTGGCCGCCCGGCTGCTCGACATCACCCAGGGCGCGGGCGTCGACCACGTGGTGGATGTCGATTTCGGTGGTAACCTGGCGGTGACGCTGGAGGCCGTGCGCGACAGCGGCAGCATCGCGTTCTACGCCTCCAACGGCGACCGCGCGCCGAAGCTGCCGGCGCGGCTGGTGATGCAGAAGAACCTGTCGATCCACGGCATGGTGCTGCCGACGTCGCCATTGGAGGGGCGCAAGCGGGCGCAGTCCGATTTGGCGCGGTTCACCGCGACGCCCGGACGGATGCTGTCGGTGGCGGCGCGGTTTCCGCTGTACCAGACCGCCGCGGCGCACCAGGAAGTGGAGCGTGGCGGCAAGGTCGGCACGGTAGTGGTGGAGCCGGCCGTTTGATGAGGCGAGGGTAGGTCTTCGAGCGATAGCGGGGACTTCGCGCAGGGTGGCGGCATTCGAATTGCGGGGCGCGCGGATTCTCGGCCCTCTGGCACCATCGAGCGGTTTGCTCGGATCGCAAGCAAAGATTTTCACACAGAGGGCACAGAGAAGAAGCAAGCCACAGAGGGCCGCAGAGAAGATTTGATCCGGCACCGGACTTCCGTGTGTATTTGATGATTACAAATATCCATCTCTAGGCCTGATTATGAATGTTTATATATATTTGTTATTATGAGTAAGTATAAGAATATTATTATAGTTAGTTCTATCTCTGTGGCCCTCCGTGGCTTACTTCTTCTCCGCGCCCTCTGTGTGAAAATCTTACTTACTTACTTATTTGCTTACTTACTTACTTACCTACTTACTTGCTTATTCACTTACTTACTCTGCCTTCCCCCAGCTCGCGGCCCAACCGGTTTTGCCAACCGCCGCCAGCCATCCCGGGGACCTGAACCGCGGAGCTCGATCGCCCCGGCGGGTCGTGTCCCGCCCAAAGGGATGCCCTTACACAGCAGGACACAGCAGGCGCTGTCCGACTTCGCCACCCCCGACCTCACCGTCAGCGCCGGAGTTCCAGCCACCACAACCCGCCGCGACCCGGTCCACCACCATGGCGGCCTCACGCGCCCGGTCCCGCGCACGCCGGGCTGGTCCTGCCAAGTCCGAAACTGACCCGCGATCCGCCCCCGCCGATTGACGTCCAAGCGCCCCTGGCATTTAACCCGCCAACCATCTCGCCCACCGGGCTGAGACCAACCCTGGGGAGACGCACCATGTCACAACACCCATCCCTCGCGATCGGCCGCCGAACCTTCCTCGGGGCCAGCGCCGGCGCCCTGCTCTCGACCGCCGCCCGCGCAGAGGATGCGGTCAAAATCGGCGTGCTGACCGACATGGCCGGCGTCACCGCCGACATCACCGGCCGCGGCTCCGTCGAGGCCGCCCGCATGGCGGTCGAGGATTTCGGCGGCAACGCCCTGGGCAAGCCGATCGAGGTCGTGTTCGCCGACCATCAGCACAAGGCCGATATCGGCTCCGCCATCGCCATGCGCTGGGTCTCCAACGAAGGCGTCGACGTCATCGTCGATATCCCGGACAGCGCCGTCGCCCTCGCGGTGCAGCGCGTGGTGCGCGACCACGACAAGCTCGCGCTCTACTCCAGCGCCGGCACCACCGCCCTGGTGCAGCAGCAGTGCAGCCCGAACGCCGTGCAGTGGACCTACGACACCTACGCCCTCGCCCACGGCACCGCGAGCGCCGTCGTCAAGGACGGCCGCAAGACCTGGTTCATCATCGGCGCCGACTACGCCTTCGGCCACCAACTCGCCGCCGACGTCACCACTGTCGTCAACGCCAATGGCGGCCGCGTGCTTGGCTCGGTCTGGCACCCGGTCAACAACAGCGACTTCTCCTCCTACCTGCTCGCCGCCCAGGCTTCCAAGGCCGAGGTGGTCGCCATCTGCAGCGCCGGCGGCGACGCCACCAACGCCATCAAGCAGGCCGGCGAGTTCGGCCTCGCCGAAAGCGGCCAGCACATGGCGGCGATGATCTTCATGGTGAACGACGCCCACAGCCTCGGGCTCAAGACCGCGCAGGGCATCTATCTCACCACCGCCTTCTACCACGACCTCAACGACGCCAGCCGCGCCTGGTCCGACCGCTTCATGAAGCGCATCGGCGCCGCCCCCTCCATGCTGCAGGCCGGCGTCTACAGCAGCGTCAATCACTACCTCAAAGCCGTCAAAGCCGCCGGCAGCAAGGCGAGCCAGCCGGTCATGGCGAAGATGCGCGCAACCCCGGTCGACGACTTCATGACTCATGGCGGCCACATCCGCGAGGACGGCCATCTGATGCGCGACATGTATCTCGCCCAGGTCAAGACGCCCGCCCAGAGCAAGGGCGAGTGGGACCTGTTCCGCATCGTGCGCACCATCCCCGCCGCCGACGTCACCTGGCCGCTGTCGGACTCGAAGTGTCCGCTGGTCAAGCACGCGTAGTGATCCGCCTCGCCCGCATCGGCAGCTTCTTCGTCGGCGGCCGCCAGGTCGTCGTCGAGGGAGAGCCGGTGCAGAGCATCCGCTTCTCCGCCCAGGCCGCGATCGAGCACGACCCGAACGGCACCTTCCACATCGAGCAGGCCTATGTGCAGTCCTATGTCCCCGCCGACGCCGGGGACCGCACGCCGCTGGTCCTGATCCATGGCGGCTGCCTGACCGGCGCCATGTGGGAGACCACGCCCGACGGACGCCCCGGCTGGCTCGAGCATTTTCTGGCCGCGGACTGGCCGGTGCATGTGATCGATGGGGTGGAGCGCGGCCGAGCGGGCTGGTGCGCGCTGCCGGGGATCTGGCCGGAGGCGCCGGTTTCCCGCAGTGCCGAACAGATGTGGTCGCTGTACCGCATCGGGCCGGCCGGCAGCACCACCCCCTTCCCCGGCCAACGCTTCCCGGTTGCCGCCTTCGATACCCTGCTCATGCAGCACGTGCCGCGCTGGTTCTCCACCATCCCCGCCGCAACCTCGGCCCTGATCGCCGCGCTGGAGCGGATCGGGCCGTCCGTCCTGCTGTCCCACAGCAATGGCGGCCTGATCGCGCTTGCCGCCGCCTGGCAGCGCCCCGACCTGGTCCGCGCCCTGGTCTGTGTCGAGCCCTCCGGCTTTCCGCCAACCCCGCCGCCGCGCATGGACGGGATTCCGATCCTGCTGCTGCTGGGCGACTTCCTGGACCGGATCCCGATCTGGCACGGGCTCGACGCCGCCATGCTCGGCCTCGCCAACAGCCTCACCGGCGCCGGCGCGCGGGTCACCCATTGCCGCCTGCCCGAACTGGGCATCCTCGGCAACTCCCACATGCCGATGATGGACGACAACAGCGCCAGCATCGCCACCTGGATCACCGACTGGCTCGACCGCCACCTGGATCACCGCGCGGCGGGTTGATGCCCCGCCCCGTCCGCGCGGACCGCGTGGCGACCTCGCCATGCGCGTTGCTGCCCGGATCGTTGATGCAGACTGCCAGGCCCGCACGCGCGAGCGCATTTCGTCGGCCTTGATCCGGCGTAATGGCGGTCGCGGGATGGACGCGCATCGCTACTGCCGCTGAAATCGTGCCAGCCGGTCGCGCTGCGTCACGTCAGCACGCCGCCGTCCTCCAGTCCGGCCACGGCCTTGCGCGGCCGGGTCTGTGGTTCTGTCGCGTCGAGAGGCCGGGGCAGCAGGCGGATCTTTTGACACGAAGCCCGCGAAGCCCGTGAAGCGCACAACAAGGATTCGGCTGCGCGGTGGAGTGGGTCCTGGCCCCGCTCGCCGTCCCGCGGACCACCTCCGTGCATCCACACCCTGGTCATTTGGCGCATCTGAGCGTCAACGCTTCGGCCGTCCTTCGATACCCGTGCAGGACCGCAAATCGTGACGCCGTTACGCAGCGGGAACCGCCAGAAAAAACCCCATCTTTTCAATGATCAGAATCCGCTGCCAAATGCTCAAATTGGGCAATACCAATTGCACCACCGGTCTGACCTGGCTCTTCCTTGGCTGGCATTATAGCCCAATCGGTGATGTGAGGTGTGGCTTTCGCTTCGATCCCGGTACGGCCGCTTTGGATTGACGCAGGTCAACGCGGCCTCGGCCGATTGCTGTTACCAGCCTTGGCAGGTCTAAGCGGCTCCGGCGCGGGAAGGCACGCGTGAACCGTGCATTCGGCGCCTCAGCCCGGAGAACCAACCATGGTCGTTCTGCCATTGCAGCCAGACGGCTTGCCCTCCGTCGCCGCACCTCCGGCCGATACGTCGAAGCTGAACTGGTCCCGGCGCTACCCACGCCCTCCGCGACGCAGCCTGCTTTGGCTGCTCATCCTTCTCCTGCTCGCCGGCGGCGGCGGGCTGCTCTTCTGGACCGCACGGCTTCAGCCGCTGACCGTGCAGGTCGCCCCGGCCGCTGGACCTGTGGCGTTGCAGGTCTTCGGCCTCGGCACCGTGGGCGCGCGGGTGCAGTCCAATGTCGGCTTCAAGGTGGCCGGCGTGCTGACCGCGCTGAACGCCGATGCCGGCGACCGCGTGCCGGCCGGCGCGGTGCTGGCCCGGCTGGACGCGCGCGACGTCGAAGCCCAGTTCGAGGTGGCCACCGCCGGCGTGGCGCAGGCACAAGCCAACCTCGCCAGGGCCGTCGCCGGTGTCGCCAGCGCCAATGCCAGCCTCGCGAACGCGGAGGCGATCAGTGCGCGCCGCGCGGTCCTCGCCCGCTCGGGCGTCGCTTCGCAGGAGGAAGCGCAGACCACCGACGCGACGATGCGCGTGGCGCGCGCCAACCAGCAGGTCGCCGTCAGCGAGGTCGCGGTGGACAGCGCCGCACTGAACGCCGCGCGGGCACAGCAGGACTTCGCTGCGGCGATCCGTGACAACTACAAGCTGCGTGCCCCGTACGACGCCTGGGTCGTGGCGCGGAACCAGCAGCTCGGCAGCATGCCGGTGCCGGGCCAGGCGGTGTTCACCCTGGTCGATCCACAGACCATCTGGGTGCTCGCCTATGTCGATGAACGGCTGGCCGGCCGCCTTGCCGTCGGGCAGCCGGCGGACATCGTGCTGCGCTCCGATCCGAACCGGCACCTGGCCGGCCATGTCGCGCGCATCGAGATCCAAAGCGACGCGGTCAACGAGGAACGGCTGGTCGAAGTCGGCTTCGACCGGATTCCGGCCGATATCCATCTGGCAGAGCAGGCCGAGGTCGTCATCACCACCGGCACGCTGGCGCACGCCGTGGCGGTGCCCGCCACTGCCGTGACGCGAACGCGCCGGCAACTCCGGTCAGGTCTGGACGCTGGAGGACGGCAAACTGCGGCAGCGCAGCGTCGATTTTGCTCCGGAATTGCTCGACGGCCGGCTGCCGATCATCAACGGTCTGCCGGAGGACGCGCAGGTGGTCGTGGGACCGCAAACCGGCCTGGCAGCGGGGCGCGCCGCGCGGGCGGCAGGAAGCGGTCGCAATGAACCTCGCCCTGCGCGACATGCGGCACAACGCACCGCGCTTTGCCCTGACCACCATCGGCCTCGGCATGCTGCTTGGCGTCGTCATCTCGATGGTGGGCATTTACGCCGGCGCACTGGCGGATGCACTGCGCCTGCCGCGTTCGGTCGGCGCCGACCTGTGGGTGGTGCAGCCGCACACCTTCGGCCCCTTCGCCGAAGCCTCGCGCATCCCGCGCGACACACGCGACCTGGTGCGCCGCATCCCGGGCGTTGCCGCGGCGGGCGCGGTGACGTTCCAGACCGTGCAGACCAGCGCCGGTGGAAGACCGTTGCGGCTGTTCCTGCAGGGCTATGAGATCGGCCGGCCGGGCGGTCCTGCCGGCATCGCAGCCGGCCACGGCCTCACCCGGAGCCACTACCAGCTTGTCGTCGACAGCTCATCCGGTCTGCAACTCGGCCAGCAGATACCGCTTGGCCCCTATCGCGATCTTTACACCGTCGTCGGCCTGACCCGCGGCATGGTGACCTCCGCCGGCGACGCGGTGGCATGGATCACCTTGCGAGATGCCGAGGCGCTGCAGTTCGCGGTGCCGCCGCCGCTGCAGCGGCGCGAGGCGGCGGCGGGACGCATGCCGCCCGTCATCGCCGATGTGAACGCCATGCTGGTGCAACTGCACCCCGGCGTATCGCCGGCGTCGGTCGCCACGGACATCGAGCGCTGGAAGCATCTGGGAGCGGTCACCGAACAGCAGGAGGAAGGCTTTCTCACCGCCTTCGTCATCGACAAGATGCAGCGCCAGCTTGGCATGTTCATGACCATCCTGATCGCCGTCTCGGCGGTGATCATCGCGCTGATCATCTACACGCTGACCATGGACAAGCTCCGCTCGATCGCCACGCTGAAGCTGATCGGAGCGCCGGACCGCACCATCGTCGGCCTGATCGTGCAGCAGGCGCTGGTCCTGGGCGTGGGCGGCTTCGTCCTCGGCCTGGGCCTGGTCATGCTGGTCAAGGACCACTTCCCACGCCGCGTGCAGGTGGAGCCGGCCTACCTGGCGATCCTGTTCTGCATCGTGATCGTCGTCTGTCTGCTCGGCTCGGTGCTGGGCGTGCGGGCCGCGCTGCGGGTCGATCCGGCGAAGGCGCTGGCCGGTGGCTGATCTTCCGCCCGCGCCGCCCCGCGTGGAGATGCGCGGGATTTGCAAGCACTACGGCGCCGGCGACACGCGGGTGGACGCCTTGCGCGACATCACGCTGGATATCCAGGCCGGCGAGACGGTCGGGCTGCGCGGGCCGAGCGGATCGGGCAAGAGCACATTGCTGCACGCCATCGGCTGCGTGATCGAGCCGAACTCGGGATGGCTGCAGCTCGACGGGGAGCCCGTGTATGACGGGCGCTGGTTGCGGCGGGACCTGCGGCGGCTGCGCCTGACCAGGATCGGCTTCATCTTTCAGACGCATAATTTGCTGCCGTTCCTGAACGCGACCGAGAACGTGGCGGAAGCGATGGAATTGGCCGGGACGTCAGCCCGGGCGGCCCGGGCGCGGAGCGAGGCGCTGCTGGACTACCTCGGCGTCGGCCACCGGCGCCACGCGATGCCTCCCGAGCTGTCGGGCGGCGAGGCGCAGCGCGTGGCGATCGCCCGTGCCCTGGCGAACGACCCGCGCATCATCCTGGCGGATGAACCGACCGCACCGCTGGATTCCCAGCGCGCGGTCGTGGTGATGGACCTGCTGCGCCGGATCGCCGTCGATCACCAGGCGGCGGTGCTGGTGGTGACGCACGACGAGACGATCTTCGACCGGTTCGACCGGTTGATCTCACTGCGCGACGGGCGGATCGAGGGAGAAGTGGTGCGGCCGGCGATGCCCGTTGGAGTATGAGTGGATACCGGATCCTGCCACGATTTCCGAACATCGTGCGGCCTCACGGCGGGCGCGGATCGCCCCGGAGAGAGAAATCGCTAGCCACCAGAACCAGGGCGGGCATCGACCACCGCGCACTGTGTGCACCCAGGGGTTCCGTGTTTGCAGAAATCCTGATTCTTGCGCGTGGCGTCAGGCGTGGGGGCGACAATTTTGAGGTTGTGGGCTTGAGCGCTCGGTTGTTCGAGAACCTTGCAGGTTAAGATGGACGGCCCAGAGGCGTAGAATGTCATGATGCAGGTCGGGAGAACCAGCAGGAGCATACGATGAGCGGTGACGCAGAGAGTCCAGCGGAGATATCTAAACAGGCCTGTGTGGCAACGGCGAGCCGAGCGGCTCCGGCGCGGCGCGAAAGGGCCGTTACCATCGGTGCCGCGGCGATCGGTGCGGTGGGATTGGGAGCGCTCGCGATAGGCGCACTGGCCATCGGTCAGCTGGCGATCGGGCAACTCGTCCTGGGGAGGGCAAAACTGCGTAGGGGTCGGGTGGCAGAGTTGCGAATTGGACACCTTATCATCGAAGATCTCTGGATCGAGCGTGTGCGGGATCGACGGAAATCTTGATGATCGGAGAACCAATGCAGCCACGCCCGGACTAACTTTCGGGATTCGCAAACCCTTGCTCTGGTTGGCACGCTCAGTCGTCCAGAAGGTTACTCTTTGGGAGATGATACATTCACTCGGCACAACTCGCCGGCCAACTTGATTCCGGTCGGCTGTGCATATGTGGAAACGGCGGCAGCGCCGTTTTGAGGGCGGCAGACTTTCTACCGGCACCCCCATTGCGGTATTCCAGGCCGGCCGTCATAGTCCTTCCCAGACGGAAAAAATAAAACACACGTCTGGAAGATGTCCTATGATTACCCTCTATTACGCGCCCAACACCGGCTCCCTGGCGTCACATATCGCGCTGGAGGATGCGGGGGCGGATTATACCGCCGTGCGGATCAACCTGAAGGAGGGCGAACAACGCAGCCCCGCCTATTTGGCAGTGAACCCGAAAGGCCGCGTGCCCGCGATGGCCACGGACCAAGGCTTCCTGACCGAAACGCCGGCATTGCTTGCCTTCATAGCGCAGAGTTTTCCGGCGGCGCGCCTGGCCCCCTTGGACGATCCCTTCGGCTTCGCGCAAGTACAGGCCTTCAATCTCTATATTTGCGCAACGTTGCATGTCGCGCACGGCCATCGCTGGCGGCCCGACCGTTGGGTCGACGATGAAACCGCCCGCGAGGAAACGCGCCAGGCGGCGCCGGGCGTAATTGGCACGTGTTGGGATATGATCGAGCAATCCCTGTTCGTGGGACCCTGGGCGATGGGGGACGCCTACACGATCTGCGACCCGTATCTATTTACGTTCGCACAATGGATAGAACTCGATGGCGTCGATCCTGGACGGTTTCCAAAAATCATGGATCATCACCGCCGTATGTCTGAACGTGCGAATGTACGGAAGGCGATAGCTGAGGAAATGAAATAACACTTCTGGCTTGCTCAGCCTGACGCCATGTCACGCAAGATTATAAGCAAAGTGCGTGCTGGGATCCAAAAATCTCTTGATGATGTTCATGCCTTCGCTTTCACATGAACGACCGTCGTGCCGGCGCTATCGACCCGACTCCGGACTCGGAAAACAAAGGGGGCACTACGCGATGGGCATTCTGGACGGCAAGGTTGCGATCATAACCGGCGGCACCAGTGGTATCGGCGCTCGTTCAGTCGAACTGTTCGCCCAGGAAGGCGCAAAGGTCATGGTGGCGGGGCGGCGCCGCGTTGAGGGCGAGGAGATTGCGGCACGGCTCGGCACCAATGTCAGATTCTGCCAGACGGACATGCTTGAGGAACCGCAGGTCGAGGCATTGGTCGACCAGACTCTGCGTGAGTTTGGCCGTCTGGACTGCCTGTTCAACAACGCCGGCGGCGGGGGCCCGCGCACAGGCGGCATCGCCGATCTCGACATGGGCGCCTTCGATGCGCAGATCGCCATCAACCTGCGCAGCGCGATGCTGGGCATGAAATACGCAGCGCGCGTCATGCAGGCACAGCGCTCTGGTAGCATCATTAACACGGCGAGCCTCGGAGGCCTGCGAACAGGTTTCACACCCTTGCCCTATGCCGCAGCGAAAGCGGCCCTGATCCACGCCACACGCTGGGTCGCGAGTGAGCTGGGTCCGCATAACGTCCGTGTGAACAGCATCAGTCCTGGCGGCATCGTAACCGGAATATTTGCCAAGGGCGGCGGAATACCGCCCGAACAGGCCGACATGGCCCTCGATCGGCTTCGGGAGTATTTCGCGACCATCCAGCCGATCCCGCGCGCAGGCGTCCCGGACGACGTTGCCAGCGCTGCCCTTTACCTTGCCAGCGATGCGTCGAGCTTCATCAACGGACATGACCTGGTTGTTGACGGCGGGATGGGAATGGGTCCGGGCTGGGAGGCATTCGTAGCGTTCCGCGCAGCGATCGGCAGGAGCGTGAGCGTTTGACGCTCGCTGGCCGGATGCACTGAAGAAAGTGACAGGCGTCGATCGGTAAGATTACCGTAACGTTCTAATCTTTGTCATGCGGGGAAATCTATATGCGGAAATACGAATCCGGGAAGTCGCACGGGGTGCTCTGATGGTTATGACCAGCCTCCCATTCGCTCCAAAGCTCAACCCGGACGTCAAAGCTTGGCGTAATCAAGCCTTTCAGGATTGCTACGGAAAGCCGGTCCCCGAACCTTCCCTCATTTTTCGTTGCCGAGGTTAACAAGCGTACAGGGACCTGATGACGTCTTGGCACCTCTGTCTGGCGCTCTCACAGATCTTGTGACGCTCTCATGCTCCGAGTTCGATTTTCGTAAATCTTGATTTCTGTGCTAACGCCACGCGTTGACAGGGCCACGACTCGCTAGCCAACGCAGACAGCCGAATGGCAACGTTGGCCTGGCCCGTGGGATCGACACAGAGCGGCCTGGCGTCTGGACTGTCCTACCAACGCGTCTCTCGTCGACGGGCATTGGTTGCTGAACACGCGATTGCTCGGCTACGCTAGGATGCGCATTGGCGGGTTACGTCGCTCACTTGCCAGTTCCTTTTGGGGTGGAGACCAGCGATGGCCCGTATCGAGACTGCCCTTACCCGTCTGCTTGGCATCGAACATCCAATTCTTACCGCACCAATGACCGGGGGAGCTGGTGGTGCCCTTGCCAATGCCGTCAGCCATGCGGGTGCCATGGGTATCATCGCACCCGGCCAGGATGAAGCGACGATCCGTCGTGAGATCGCTGCGGCAGGCAACGCGCGAATCGGCGTTGGTTTCATCACTTGGCAACTGCACCGGAATCCAGTCGCCCTTGATATCGCTCTACAGGCGAAGCCGGAAGCAATCATGCTCTCCTTCGGTGATGCAACGCCTTACTATCGGCGCATCAAGGCTGCTGAAACGAAGCTGATCTGCCAGGTGCAGACGCTGGCCATGGCGCTTGCAGCCGCAGAAGCGGGAGCCGACGTCATTGTAGCCCAGGGCCGCGAGGCTGGCGGACATGGTGGTGCAACACGGGGCACGTTGGGGCTAGTGCCCTCTGTGGTCGATGCGGTATCGCCGATCCCTGTCGTGGCCGCTGGTGGCATTGCAGACGGTCGTGGTCTCGCCGCTGCCTTGGCCCTCGGGGCGGCTGGCGTCTCCATAGGGACGCGCTTTCTGGCGACGCGTGAATCGCTGTGGTCCGAAGCCCGCAAATCCGTCCTCACTGCCTCGGGGGCCGATCAGACTCTCCAATCGCGCCTATTCGATACACTGAATGATCCAGGCTGGCCGCTAGAGTTTCCAGCCCGCTTCGTCCGCAACGAGACCTCCGACCACTGGCACGGCAGAGAGCCGGAATTAGAGACGGTGGCCGAGGCTGAACGCGCGCGATACGCGAAGATCCCTATGGACAATGTGGCGCAGCGCCTGGTGCTCGCCGGTGAAGGCCTCGATTTGATCGGCGATATTCCTTCGGCCCGCGAGGTGGTTGAACGTATCGTCGCCGAAGCCGTAGAAACATTGCGAGACCGCGCGGCACTGATCCGCCAATAATTGACGCGGCCATCAATCTGGACCGCTTGCTCAGCAGCCTTATGTCTCCCGGCTTCCTCTGCCGCCCATTCTATGGATGCGATACCATTACGGTCATATCTTCTAGGAAATCCGAAAATCTTGACTTATGCGTGCTCTACCGCGTTCATCGGATTTATGACCGTGTGATCGCTTACGCGCCTTCAACGATGCGGATATCGCGCTCTGCTCCATTGGCCAGCGCCTTCAAGGCTTCCTGATAATCCGGGCTGTCATGCGCCGCCTTGGCGTGCTCGACGCTATCAAACTCGATGACGACGGTGCGCTGCTGAAGTCCAGCCTCGTAAACATGCGCTGGTAAACCACGCACCAGAATACGCCCACCGGCCTTGGTCACTGCTGCGCCGCTGAGCTTGGCGTAGGCGGCCAGCGCATCCGGGTTACTGACTGACCGATAGGTGGCAACCCAATAGGCTTTGGCCATCGCTGGTTTCCCCCATGCAGGTGGCGAAATAGGGCATGATCATGCCGCAGGGTTCGGCTGTTGGGTAGTGCCGCAGAATTCTTGATTTTTGTGCTGCATGACGTTGCCGCGCGGGGGCCTGAACTTGTGTATGATGTGCCTCGATGGCATCCCTGACCACTGACCAACATCTGCGGCGGGTCATCCGGCTCGTCGCCATGCTGAACCTCGGCTATTTCGGCATCGAGTTCGCCGTCGCTCGCATCATCGGCTCGGTGTCGCTGTTCGCCGACAGCATCGACTTCCTCGAAGACGCGTCGGTCAACCTGCTCATTCTGGTGGCGCTCGGCTGGACGGCGCGCAAGCGGGCACGGGTTGGAATGGCGCTGGCCGGTATCCTGCTCGTCCCCGGCCTCGCCACGCTGTGGACGGCGTGGGAGAAGTTCAACCTGCCGGTGGCGCCTGACCCGGCATTGCTCTCCCTCACCGGCGCCGGTGCGCTGGCCGTCAATCTGTCCTGCGCCCTCATGCTGACCCGCTATCGCCGCCACAGCGGCAGCCTGACCCGGGCGGCCTTTCTCTCGGCCCGCAACGACGCCGTATCGAACGTGGCCATCATCCTGGCCGGAATGGTCACCGCCTTCCTCTGGGCGTCGGCATGGCCGGACTTGATTGTCGGACTGGGGATCGCGGTCCTGAATGCCGACGCGGCACGGGAGGTCTGGCAGGCTGCGCGTGAGGAACACAACGCACCCGAAGCCTGAACCGCCTCACAAATCCTGACCTTTGCGGCGCTGGGCCGGCCGATGGGCTCGCAACCGGACCACCACCACAGGTTAATCGCCCGTTAACGCGTTTCCGTTATGTTCCGCAGCGATGCCACGCCGCGGAGGCCCCATGCCGGAACCACAAATCCCAGCGCTCGACAGCCCGCTCGACCTCGCCACCCTCAACACCCTGGTGCGCAACACGCTGGACGCGCTGCCGCAGCACAAGCAGCTCACGCCGCAAGACCTCGCCGAATCCCGCCAGGCCGCGCTGCATTTGGTCGCCGCCCTTGCCCCGCGCGACCCGGCGGAGGCCGCGCTCGCCGGCCGCTGCGTCGCCGCCCATCACGCGCTGATGGAAGCGTTCCGCTGCGCCGCCGTGCCGGACCTGCCTGCCACCCTGATGCTGCGCTTTCAGGGCCGAGCGATCGCGCTGTCCCGGGTAATGACGGCCACGCTGCGGGAGCTGGAACAGCGCCAGCAGCGCCCGGCGCGCCGCCTGGCCCCGGCCCGGACCCCGCCGGCGACGAACCCGCAATCATCCGCCGCACCGGCACCCTGGCCCGCACTTCAGCCGGCACCCGCACTCCAGCCGGCCGCCGCGTCCCAACCAGCCCCCGGCTCCCAACCAGCCGCCGAACCCCGCCCGGCCGGGCCAAGCACCGCCGCACCGCCGGGGGAAAACAATAACCCCTTGCATCGTGAGGCCGGCGCCTGGCTCGCCCCGCACGCCCGCCCATCCGCCGCGACCCGGCGCCGCGACGCCGTGTGCCCGGCTGCTCCGCCGCCCCTGGCAAGTGCCGCACCCCGCCCGGCCGGGCCAAACACCGCCGCACCGCCGGGGGAAAACAATAACCCCGTGCACCGTGAGACCGGCGCCTGGCTCGCCCCGCAGGCTCACCCATCCGCCGCGACCCCGCGCCGCGACGCCGTGTGCCCGGCCGCTCCGCCGCCCCTGGCAAGTGCCGCACCCCGCCCGGCCGCACCAGACACCGCCGCACCGCCGGGGGAAAACAAAAACCCTCTGCACCGTGAGACCGGCTTCTGGCTCGCCCCCCGGCCCCGCCCATCCACCACCGCCCTGCGCTGCGACGCCGTGCGCCCGCCCCACCAAGCGCACCCCGCCGCCATCCCACCGATGGCGCGAGCGGCATAACCGCGCGGCCCCCAGGACGGAGGCACACGGAGCGCACACCGGGTTTGCATGCCAGCACGCTTCGGCTATCTGTTCCGACCCCCATCGGCCAGAGCAATGTCCAGCCCAGCACCGACCGCCGACGCTCCGTCGCTCCCGCCTGCCGCGAATGACGCGCCACCCTCGCCGGATGGCTGGCCCGGCGGGCTGCCTGCGCTGCGCGCCGAACTCGACCGGCTCGATACCCAGCTTCATGCGCTGCTCATGCAACGCGCCCAGGTGGTCGAAGCCGTCGGCCGCTCCGGCAAGCGTTCGGCCTGGCGTCCGGGCCGCGAGGCCTCCATCGTCCGCCGCCTGCTGACCCAGCATGAAGGCCACCTGCCGCCGCAATCGATCTTCCGCATCTGGCGGGAGCTGCTGGCCGGCACCACCGCGATGCAGGGCAGCTTCCAGCTCGCGGTCTGTGAGCGCGATCCCGGCGCCGGCCTGACCCAGCTCGCACGCGAGCATTTCGGCACCATGACGCCGCTGCGCACCCATGGCGGCCCGGCCCAGGCGATTGGCGAAGTCGGCACCGGCGTCGCCTCGGTGGCCGTCCTGCCAATGCCGTCCGAGACGGAAACCTGGTGGACCACCCTGCTGCATCGGGACGAGCCGCGCATCCACATCGCCGCGCGCCTGCCGTTCTGGGCGCCGCGCGCGGAGGGCAGCCCCGCCGTGCAGGCCCTGGTCGTCAGCCCCGCCGCGCCCGACGCGTCGGAACACGACCGCACTTTGCTGGGGCTGGAGCTGGAGCGGGACATCAGCCGCGACCGCCTGGCCGCCGCCTTCACCACTGCCGGCCTTGGCCAGGCCGCGGTCTGGGTGCTGCGGCGCGACCCCGGCTCCCGCTTCGCCCAGGCGCTTGTGGAACTCGAAGGCCACGTGGTGGAGGACGATCCCCGGCTCGACCGGCTGATCGCGCTGTCGCGCCGGCCGGTGGTGCTGGGCGGCTACGCGGTTCCGTATGGCGGAGGCGCTTCATGACCGGCCCGCAGCCTCGCCCGGAAATCCTCACCATCCACCCCTATGTCGGCGGCGAATCCACGCTGCCGGGGGTGAACCGGACGGTCAAACTCTCCTCCAACGAAGGCGCGTTCGGCGTGCCGCCGGCGGCCCAGGCGGCGATCCGGGAAGCGGCGGAGGAAGCCTACCGCTACCCCGACGGCGGTGCCGATGCCTTGCGGGTCGCCCTGGGCAAGCGCTGGGGGCTGGCCCCGGAGCGTATCGTCTGCGGCGCCGGCAGCGACGACCTGATCTACCAGCTCTGCCTCGCCTATGGCGGCGCCGGCCGCGACATCATCATGTCGGCGCACGGGTTCTCGATCTACCAGATCGCCGGGACCTATGCCGGCAGCCGGGTGATCAAGGTGCCCGAGCGCAACCTGACCGCCGATCTGGACGCCATGCTGGCGGCCGTGTCGCCGGCGACCCGGCTGATGTTCCTGGCCAACCCGAACAACCCCACCGGGTCCATGGTCCCGGCCGACGAGGTCGCCCGGCTGCGCGAGCGGCTGCCGCCCGAGGTGCTGCTGGTGCTCGACTCCGCCTACGCCGAATACGTCACCCGCGCCGACTACGAGGCAGGGACAAAGCTGGTGGATGCCAGCGGCAACACGGTGATGACCCGGACATTTTCCAAGGTGTTCGGACTCGGCGGCATGCGGATCGGCTGGTGCTACGCGCCGCCTGCCGTGGTGGACGTGCTGAACCGGGTGCGCGGGCCTTTCAATGTGTCGCTGGCCTCGCAGGCGGCGGCGATCGCGGCGTTGCAGGAGCCGGGCTGGGTCGAGAAGGGCCGCGACCACAACGCGGTGTGGCGGCCGAAGCTCGCCGCCGGACTGACCGAGGCCGGGATCAAGGTGTGGCCGAGCGAAGGAAATTTCGTGCTGGCGGATTTCGGTACCACCGAGCAGGCCAATGCGGCGGATGATTTCCTGCGCGCGCGCGGGATCATCGTGCGCAAGGTGGCCGGCTACGGGCTGCCACACTGCCTGCGCATCACCGTCGGCCTGGCCGAGGAGGTCGAGGCGGTGATCGAGGCACTCACCGCGTTCATGGCCCGCCCCCATGGCTGAGCCGCTGTTCCGCCGCCTCGCCCTGCTCGGCATCGGTCTGATCGGCAGTTCGGTTGCCCGCATCGCCAAGCAGCGCGGCGATATCGCCGCCGAGGTGGTCGCCAATGCCCGCACCCAGGCGAGCCTGGACCGGGTAACCGCGCTCGGCATCGCCGACCGGGTGGAGCTGGACCCGGCGCGTGCGGTGCAAGGGGCCGACTGCGTGATGCTGTGCGCGCCGGTGGGCGCCTTCGCCGATCTCGCCGCGCAGATCGCGCCGCATCTGGCGCCTGGCGCGGTGCTGACCGATGTCGGCTCCACCAAGCAGTCGGTGATCCGCGATGTCGGGCCGCTGGTGCCGGAAGGCGTGCATTTCGTGCCGGCGCATCCGGTGGCGGGCACGGAATATTCCGGACCGGATTCCGGCTTCACCACTCTGTTCGAGGGCCGCTGGGCGCTGGTGACTCCCCCGCCGGCACCGATGAGACGGCGGTGGCGAAGGTCGAGGAATTGTGGCGCCGCTGCGGGTCCATGGTGGAGCGGATGGAGCCCGCGCATCACGACCGGGTGCTGGCGATCGTGTCGCATCTGCCGCATCTGATCGCGTTCACCATCTGCGGCACCGCGGACGACCTGGCCGACGAGACGCGGCAGGAGGTGCTGAACTTCGCCGCCTCCGGCTTTCGCGACTTCACCCGGATTGCCGCCAGCGACCCGGTGATGTGGCGCGACATCTTCCTCAACAATCGCGAGGCGCTGCTGGAGATGCTGGCGCGCTTCATGGAGGACGCGCAGGCGATGTCGCGCGCGGTGCGCTGGGGCGATGCCGCCTATATCGAGGACAAGGTGGAACGCGGCCGCAAACTGCGCCGCAGCCTGATCCAGTTGAAGCAGGCGTAGGCCGACGTCCGCGTCCTGTGCCCGGCTTCGGGCATGGTGGTAGAACGCAGGAAGTGGCGGGGGCGTTTCCCCCGAAACCCCCATCAAGGGGCGCTGCCCCTTGCATCCCCGCCAAGGGCCCGGCCCTTGGAACCGCATGTTGTTTGGGTTGGGGAGGGGGCGTTTCGTGATGGCCGGGTGGTCCGAGGCCGCCACGCCCCCTCCCCAACCCAAACAGTATGTGATTGCAAAGGCGAGCCTTTGCTGGGGGGCCAGGGGGCAAAGCCACCTGGTGGGGTTCGGGGCAACGCCCCGATACTTCCTGCCTCCTACCCGCCAGGCGCGGCACGGGCCGCGGACGCCTGCCTGCGTTCGGCCCCGGCGTCACACCAGGCGGTGTTCCTCCACCACGAAGTGGGCAGCGTCGGTCCGGTCCACGCCGACCGCGCATTCCAGATCCACCAGGCTGGGAAATGCCAGTTCCGCCACGCCGGCGGCGCTGACCGGCAGATGCGGGATGCTGCTGTTCGGCGCGGGTCCCTGCCGCCGCACCCGATACAGCACCAGCCCGGCCAGGCCGGGCAACCCGCGCGCCCAGTCCGCGTAGCGGTGCAGCGCCGCGTCATCGGCAGAGTCGCCAGGCAGCAGCGCCAGCAACTTCATGCGCGACGCGGCGCTCGACGGCGGCATGACGACCACCGGCTCACAGGCGATGCGCGACACGGCGCCGATGAACAGGCGAGAGTTCGACATTGCACGCCGCCATGTCCGGCGAGCGCTGCGCCAGCCGGCGGTCCTCATCGTTGTCGAAGCGCAGGATCGGGAAACCTTGGATGTCGAGCGCCTTTGCCGCGTCGTTCATCGCCGGGGAGGCGATGACGTGGTCCTGCACGTAGTGGCGCAGGCCGGGAAAGCCGCAGACCAGCGGGCCGTGCACGTCCAGCCAATGGCGCCGGAAGGTTGCCAGATCCACGTCGGTGCGCCGCCGCATCAGGCTGATGGCCGCGATCATGTCTTTGTCCCTCCCGCAATGATTGAACCGACAGCATGCGGCGGCGGCGGCGGGTCGGGCAATCCGCCGGCGATGGCGTGGCGGCGCATGGCGTCGGTGTCAGCGCCTCGGGGGCGCGGTAATTCCACGCGCTGCCGCCAGGCGCCCGATTCCCCCGCCATCTCGCACCAACTCCAGCGGCTGGCGAAGGATGACCGCAGCGCGGGACAAACCGCGCTGTTTTCCCTCCCTTCGGAGAACGCCAGCACCGCGCATTTTCGCCAGAGACAAAGAAATTCTTTCTCCTATCTGGCACCTTGTCGGCTTTCAAAGAAATTATATTCTCCATTTCAACTCTCGACCCATCGCTCTGAAAGCACCCCTCGTGTTGACCCGATCGCCCACCGCCACACGCCCTGCCGCTGCGGCAGCACGATCCAATCCAATTACCGCGACGGCGGGCCGGCCGTGACCCCTGCCCTGCTCGCCCGTCTCCAGCCGCCGCCATTCGAGCCCGGCTCGGTATGGCTGGTCGGCGCCGGCCCGGGCGACCCCGGCCTGCTCACCCTGCACGCGCTGCACGCCCTCGAAACCGCCGACGTGGTCCTGCATGACGCGCTGGTCGCGCCCGACATACTCGGCCTGATCCCCTCCGCCCGGCTGGAACAAGTTGGAAAACGCGCCGGCGGCGCCCGCACGCCGCAGCTCCGCATCAACCAGCGGCTGATTACCCTGGCCCGCGCCGGCCAGCGCGTGGTGCGGCTGAAAGGCGGCGACCCGCTGGTGTTCGGCCGTGGCGGCGAGGAAGCGCTGGCGCTCGCTGCCGCCGGCATCCCGTTCCGCATCGTCCCCGGCATCAGCGCCGGCCTGGGCGGCACCGCCGGCGCCGGCATCCCGCTCACCCACCGCACCCTGGCGCGCAGCGTCGCCTTCGTCACCGGCCACGACGCCACCGGCACACTGCCGGACAGCATCGACCTCACAGCCCTGGCACAGGGGGCGGAGGTGCTGGTGTTCTACATGGCGCTGCGCCAGGCCGGACCGGTCGCCGACCGGCTGATCGCCGCCGGCCGCAGCCCGGATGACGCCATCGCCTTCGTCAGCCACGCCACCACGGCGCGGCAGGCCGTCCGCATGGCCACCCTGGGCACCGCCGCCCAGGTCGCCGCCAGCATCCCCCGCCACGCCCCGACGCTGCTGGTCGCAGGCCCGACGCTGGCCCTGCGCGACCTGCTCACCCCCTTGCAGCAGGCCGCGCCGATGCGCCAGCACGACATACCGGCCCGCACCGCCGCAGGAGTTTCCTTCGCATGACCACCACCCCGCTCGCCCTCGCGGCGCCGCCCTTCGCGGAGGATCAGCTCGCCCAGCTCCATCGCCTGCTGTCGGGTGCGACGGCCGAACAGCGGCAATGGCTCAGCGGCTACATCGCCGGGTTCCAGGCCGCCAGCGGCCCCGGCGCCACCCCGGCCGCGCCGCCGGGGCCGAAGACACCACTGACCATTCTGTACGGGACGGAATCCGGCAACGCCGAAGCGCTGGCCGGCGCCGCGCGCAAGGCCGCCGCCCGCCACGGCTTCGCCGCCAAGGCGCTGGACATGGCGGACGCCACACCCGAGCAACTCGCCGGCGCGGGCACCGTGCTGGTGATCGCCAGCACCTGGGGCGAAGGCGACCCGCCGCAGCGCGCCGAGGCGTTCCACGCCGCGTTGATGGCCGAGGGGGCGCCATCACTCGCCGGACTGCGCTACGCCGTGCTGGCGCTGGGCGACCGTGCCTACGCCCAATTCTGCGAAACCGGCCGCCAGCTCGATGCCCGCCTGGCAGCACTCGGCGCCACCCGCATCGCGCCGCTGGCGGAATGCGACCTGGACTACAAGCAGCCCGCAGCCGCCTGGATCGACACCACGCTGCGCGAGATCGCCCCCGCCGGCGAACCCGGCGCCGCGGTCATCCATGTGGACTTCGCCCGCTCGGCCGCCAGCGAGGATTCGGCCCAGCCGATCGCCGCCGAGGTCACCGAACGGGTCAACCTGAACAGCAGCCGCTCCGACATCGACACATGGCATGTCGAACTGTCGCTGGCCGGCTCCGGCCTCGCCTACCAGCCGGGCGATGCGATCGGCTTCACCCCGCGCAACGACCCCGCGCTGGTGGAGGATGTGCTGCGGCTGGCCGGGCTGGCGGGGGATGCGGCGCTGCACGACGCACTCACCCAACGCCACGACATCACCACGCTCACCCGCGGCCAGATCGCCGCGTACGGCCGGCTGACCGGCGATGCGACGCTGACCGAACTGGCCGAGGATGCAGATCGCAGCAGCGAATTCCTGCGCGACCGGCAGTTCGTCGATCTGCTGGCGCTGGCGCCGAACACACTGACCGGCGAGCAGCTGACGACGCTACTGCGTCCGTTGCCGCCGCGGCTCTATTCCGTCGCGTCCAGCCAGGCCGCGGTCGGCGATGAAGCGCATCTGCTGGTCGCCGCAGTGCGCTGGGCCAGCCATGGCCGCGTCCGCACAGGCGTGGCCTCGGGCCAGGTCGCCGACCGCCTGGCGGTGGGCGAGGCACTGCCGGTCTATGTGAAACCCAATCCGCATTTCCGCCTGCCGGCCGATCGCGGCGCGCCCGATCATCATGATCGGCCCGGGCACCGGCGTCGCCCCGTTCCGCGCCTTCCTGCAGCACCGCGAGGCCGCCGGCATGCAGGGCCGCACCTGGCTGTTCTTCGGTGCGCGGCGCTTCACCCACGACTTCCTGTACCAGCTCGACTGGCAGGACTGGCTGCAATCCGGCGTGCTGGCGCGCATCGACCTCGCCTTCTCCCGAGACCAGCGCGAGAAGATCTACGTGCAGCACCGCATGTGGCAGGTTCGACGCGAGCTGTTCGCCTGGCTGGAGGAGGGCGCCGCCGTCTATGTCTGCGGCGACGCCAAGGCGATGGCGAAGGACGTGCACGCCATGCTGCTGCGCGTGATCGCCGACCAGGCCGGGAACGATGCCGACGCGGCCGCTGCCTATCTGCGCGAGATGCAGCAATCCGGCCGGTATCTGCGGGACGTCTACTGATGCGCGCCGATCGCAATGGCCGCGACCGCTTGATCGGCCGCGTCGCCGGCCGATGTCCGACCGCCGCCGATACGGCGCCACGCATCCGCCGCTGCTCCGGCCGCAGCAGGCCCGCAGCCGGCATCCACCGCAGCCTGCCATCAGCCGAAGGTCCACACGCATGACCACCCTGTCGCGCAACGAGACGATCAAGCAGAACAGCCGCTTCCTGCGCGGCGGCATCGCCGAGGGCCTGCGTGACGCGGTCACCGGCGGCATCAGCGAGGATGATCAGCAGCTCACCAAATTCCATGGCATCTATCAGCAGGACGATCGCGACCTGCGCGCCGAACGCGCCAAAAAGAAGATGGAAAAGGCGTTCAGCTTCATGGCGCGGCTACGCGTGCCCGGCGGCGTGCTGACGCCGGCGCAATGGATCGCGATGCACGACCTGGCGGAGCAGCGCGGCAACGGCACGCTGCGGCTGACGACGCGGCAGACCATCCAGTTCCACGGCATCATCAAGAGCAATCTGAAGCCGGCGATCCAGGCGATCCACGCAGCGATGCTGGACACCATCGCGGCCTGCGGCGACGTGAACCGCAACGTCATCGCCTCGGTGGTGCCGCAGCATCCGACGTTGCAGGCCGAAGTCGCGGCACGGGCCAGACAGATCAGCGAGCACCTGCTGCCGGCGTCGCGCGCCTGGCACGAGATCTGGATCGATGGCGAACCGGTGGTGGGGCAGGAGGAAGACGAACCGATCCTTGGTCGCACCTATCTCCCCCGGAAATTCAAGATCGCCATCGCGGTGCCGCCGCAGAACGACGTGGACGCGTTCGCGCATGAGATCGGGCTGATCGCGATTGTCGAGTCGGGTGAGATCATCGGCTACAACGTCGTGGTCGGCGGCGGCATGGGCATGACGCATGGCGAGCCCGACACCTTCCCGCGTACCGGCGACACGATCGGCTTCTGCACGCCCGAACAGGTGGTGGCTGTGTGCGAGGCCATCGTCACCATCCAGCGCGACTGGGGCAACCGCGCCGATCGCAAGCATGCGCGGCTGAAATACACCATCGAGACGCACGGGCTGGACCGGTTCCGCAGTGAATTGCACGCCCGCCTCGGCTACGCGCTGCCGCCGGCCCGCGCCTATCGCTTCGCGCGCACCGGCGACCGGCAGGGCTGGGTGGAAGGCGAAGACGGGCGGTGGCAGTTCTTCCTGTTCGTGGAGAACGGCCGCGTGCAGGGCGCGATGCTGGAAGGCTTGCGTGCGGTGGCGCAGGCGCATGCGGGAAAATTCATCCTGACGGCGAACCAGAATCTGGTGATCGCGGATGTCGCCCCCGACCGCAAGCCGGCGATCGACGCGCTGCTGCATGCGCACGGCCTGGCGGAGCCCGGCATCCTGCGGCGCAACGCCATGGCCTGCGTCGCGCTGCCGAGTTGCGGCCTGGCGCTGGCGGAGAGCGAGCGCTACCTGCCGTCGCTGATCACCGCGCTGGAAGACGCCTACGACAAGTCCGGCCTGCGGTCCGAAGAGATCATCATCCGCATGACCGGCTGCCCGAACGGCTGTGCTCGGCCGTATCTCGCGGAAATCGGCCTCGTGGGCACCGCGCCCGGCCTCTACAACCTGTACCTCGGCGCGGCATTCGATGGTTCGCGGCTGTCGAAACTGTATCGCCGCAGCATCGGGCACGAGGCGATCATCGCCGCGCTGGCGCCGCTGTTCGGCGCCTATGCGGCGCAGCGGCATTCCGGTGAACGGTTCGGCGACTTCGTGATCCGCACCGGGGTGGTGGCGGAGACCACCGAGGGCAATCGGTTCCACGCCGATCTGGCCGCGGAGCTCGCGGCATGATCGCCCAGGCATTCCGCCGCGGCGTGGAATCCGGGGGTTCGGCGCTTGCCGGTCTGCCCTTCGTCGGCTGCGCCCTTGTGCCGCTGGCCTGGGCCGGCCAGTCCGCCACTCTGTATGGCCTGGCGATGGCGCTGCTGGCCCTGTTCACGGCGTATCTGCCACTGCTGGCAATCGCCTCGGGCGGCATGCCGCAGGACCCGGACGCCGATCTGCCACTCACATCGCGCGGCTACGCGGTGTTGCTGGCGGGTTGGACGGTGACGGATCTGCTTTGTGTGCTGATCGCGGGATAGCCGGTGCGACGCGACCTCCGCGGCTTGTGGGTTGCCGGTCAGCCGGTCGGCCCGTCAGTCGGTCAGCCGGTCAGTCGGTGACGGGCTCCGCTCCCGCCGCGGGAAACAGGCAGGGGCGCTGCATCGTCGCCGCGTAGAAGGCAATATCGGCGGCGTACATCTCGCCGACCTCGGCGATCAGGGATGCGTCGTAGAGCTGTTCCGTGCGGGGGATCAGGCCGGCGCGCTTCAGCGTGGCGATTTCATGCGCCGGCGTGTCGGCGAAAGGTTGGTCGCTGTCCATCGGCTCGAACTGGTCGGAGCCGTGTTTCGTCAGGCCGCGCGCATCCTGGATATCGAGGCCGATCCGCTCGCGCAGGACGGTCACCGCATCGGAAAACGCTTCGAGACAGAAGTAATCGTCGTAGCTCTCATACACCAGGAAATCGAGCTGCGGACGCCAGTGTTCGTTGGCACGCAGCCGCAGTTTCAAATGCGTGACGAAGGCGCGGAAGCTCAGCATCGCCGGCGGGATCAGGTAATCCGTCATGCGATGGTACAGCCACGCCACGTCGGTCTGGTCCGCCATCTTGTCGAGATAGCAACTGGCCAGGCGCTGGAACGGATCGCGCAGGATGGCGAAGGTGTATTTCGCCTTCACCAGTTCCGGCAGGCTGGCCTGGAAGGTGGTGTTGTTGGCATGGATCCAGTTGAACTCGTCCGGCCCGGCGATCATGCCGTTCGCCATCGCGATCGTGTAGCGCATGGTCGAACACGCGTTTTTCGGAATGAACGAGTAGATGGCGTCGGCGGCATAGATCGACAGCGCGTGCTGGGCTGCGAACTGATGGGCCGCATTCATCGCCAGGGCCGGCAGCGTATGGCGGGTGTGGCGAAACCGACGTGGCGCGGGAGATGACATCGCTTGGCGGTAATCCTCTCCGTCGCTGAGTTCCGGCATCGATGCAGGGTGACGGACGGATGGCCGGATTATATCGGGGGGGAAGCTGCTGTCATCCGCTCTCCCCGAGGGGATCTCCGCAGGGGCCCTCCCCGGGGGCGCCGGCGCCGGGTTGGATGGCACGGGCGGGCCGCACCGGCGCAACCGAAGACGCTCAGGTCACCGGCTCGTCCGCGGCGAGCAGGCGGGAGCGGACGATAAACCGCGCGCCGTCCGCTGCTTCCAGAGAGAAACTGTCGCCGCCGCCGTCCGGCAGCACATCGAGGGTCAGTTCGGTGTTGGCCCAGACCGGATAGTGGGAAGCAGCGACGTAGAACGGGCAGGATTCGACCTCGCCCAGCCGGATATCACCCGCGCCGGTGCGGAAGGTCGCGTCTCGCAGGCACATCGGCGCACTGCCCTCGCAACAGCCGCCGGACAGATGGAAGATCAGCTTGCCGTGCTGCTGGCGCAGCCGGCGGACCAACTCCGCCGCCGGCGCGGTCACAAGAAGCCGTGGCGGCACCGGTCACCTCCCTGGCCCGGAGCCGCTCCCTTGCGAACCCGCCTGGAAGCAAGCGCCGGGACCGATATTGCGACAGGCCAGGGAAACGAGCCAGGGAAGCGAAGACACCATCACCCCCCGCCCCGTCCCTGCACTGCGGTCAGAAGAACCCCATCGCCTTCGGGCTGTAGCTGACCAGCAGATTCTTGGTCTGCTGGTAGTGGTCCATCATCATCTTGTGGGTTTCGCGACCGAAGCCGGACTGCTTGTAACCGCCGAACGCCGCATGCGCCGGATACATGTGGTAGCAGTTGGTCCACACCCGCCCGGCCTTGATCTCACGACCCACACGATAGGCCACCGTGCCGTTGCGCGACCACACGCCGGCGCCGAGGCCGTAGACGGTGTCGTTGCCGATCGCGATGGCTTCCTCGACCGTTTTGAACGTGGTCACCGACAGCACCGGTCCGAAGATTTCCTCCTGGAAGACGCGCATCTTGTTGTGACCGACGAACACCGTCGGCTTCACGTAGTAGCCGCCTTCCAGCTCGCCGCCGAGATGTGCCTGGGTGCCGCCGGTCGCCAGCCGCGCGCCCTCCTGCTTGCCGACATCGATATAGCCAAGGATCTTCTCCAACTGGCCGCGCGAGGCTTGCGCGCCCATCATCGTCGCGGCATCCAGCGGATGACCCATGCGGATCGCTTCCACCCGCGCGACCGCTTTTTCCATGAAGCGGTCGAAGATCGACGCCTGCACCAGCGCCCGCGACGGACAGGTGCAGACCTCGCCCTTGTTGAAGGCGAACAGCGCGAAGCCTTCCAGCGCCTTGTCGAGGAAGGCATCGTCGTCATCCATGACATCGGCCATGAAGATGTTGGGCGATTTGCCGCCCAGCTCCATGGTGCTGGGGATCAGGTTCTGCGCCGCATACTGCATGATCTGCCGGCCGGTCGTGGTCTCTCCGGTGAAGCCGACCTTGGCGATGCGCGGGCTGGAGGCCAGTGGCGCGCCCACTTCGGAGCCGTGGCCGTTCACCACGTTCAGCACGCCCGGCGGCAGGATATCGCCGGCCAGGTCCATCAGCAGCGACAGGCTGAGCGGCGTGTCGGAGGCCGGCTTGATCACCACGCAGTTGCCGCAGGCCAGCGCCGGGGCCAGCTTCCAGGCCGCCATCAGCAGCGGGAAATTCCACGGGATGATCTGCGCCACCACACCCATCGGCTCATGGAAGTGATAGGCCACGGTGTCGTTGTCGAGTTCCGCCAGGCTGCCTTCCTGGGCGCGGATGCAGCCGGCGAAGTAGCGGAAATGATCCGCCGCCAATGGCACGTCGGCCGCCCGCGTTTCACGGATCGGCTTGCCGTTATCCATCGTCTCGGCATAGGCGAGCAGCTCGAGATTGTCGTCGATCCGGTCCGCGATCCTGTTCAGCAGGCGCGCGCGCTCCGCCGGCGGGGTCCGCCCCCAGGCATCGCGCGCGGCATGCGCGGCGTCCAGCGCACGTTCCACGTCGGTGGCATCGGAGCGTGCGACATCGCACAGCTTCATGCCGTCCACCGGGCTGGCATCGGCGAAATAGCGCCCGGCCACGGGGGCCTGCCAACGTCCGCCGATGAAGTTGTCATAGCGTGCGCGCAACCGACTGCGCTGCGACGTCATGTCCATTGTCTGGTCAAGCATCGTCGCCTCCTGAAGACGGGGGAAGGTGCAAGCGCGCGCAGTTGCCTGCGTCCGCTCGACGAAACCTATCTCCTACCGTCCCAGGCGCTGCGCATTGACCTGGCGCAAATGTTACGGAATCAAATACCGGGATCGGCTCTCACGCCTCACACTCCCTGCGTCGCCAGCCAAACCAGCGCGCTCAGTGCGCCACCCAGGGCCAGGCCGCGCAACATGCTGTCCAGCACTGTCCGCAGCCGCGCCACCGGCTGAGACGGCTCCAGGTCATCGCGCCGATCGCGCCCGCATTGCACCACGAGGTAATACCGGCTCCATGGCAGGTACAGCCGGCTGCGCAGATCGAGCGCATGCCGGCCTTCGAAACGCGTGCCGAATGCCGTGCGCAAAGCCTCCAGCTGCTCCAATGTGAAGCTGAACCCGATGTTCATCGGCAGGCGCGAAAGCAGCCGCCAGGTGAATTTCTCTTCCGGGCAATACAGCCGGGACCGTCCCATCGTCATGATCCTCCCGTGACAGGAAGGCTCTTTGCCGCAACAGAACTTGCAGGCTGGCTTCAGTTTGGCTGCAAGCGGTCGGGGGCGTTACCCCCGAACCCCCGGAAAGTCCTGGTGGGGTTCGCGGGCAACGACCCGACGACGCGTTGGACAGGCCGCGCACCTCTCCCTAAAAAGCCGGCATGCGTCTGGGAGAACGGTCCATGCTGAACGAAGCGCAGATCCGCCAGTTTCAGGACGAGGGCTACCTGTTCCTGCCGGAGACCTTCACGCCCACCGAATGCGCGGTGCTGCGTGACGAGGCGGAGGCAATCTACCGCCAGCAGCGTCCGGAAATCTGGCGCGAAACCTCCGGCGCACCACGCACCGCCTTTGCCGCCCATCTGTACAACGAAGCATTCGGCCTGTTGGCGCGCCATCCGCGCATGATCGCGCCGGTCGAGCAGCTGTTCGGTGAGCCGGTGTACATGCACCAGTTCAAGATCAACGCCAAAGCGTCGTTCACCGGCGATGTCTGGCAGTGGCACCAGGATTACGGCACCTGGGCGCGCGACGATGGCATGCCGGAGCCGCGGGCGATGAACATCGCGGTGTTCCTCGATGAGGTCATGCCGATCAACGGTCCGCTGATGCTGGTGCCGCGCAGCCACACCGAAGGCGTGCTGGCGGCGGGCCATGATGTGACCACCACCTCCTACCCGCTGTGGACGCTGGACGAGGCGACGGTGACCCGGCTGGTGGACCGCGGCGGCATCGTCGCGCCGACCGGCAAGCCGGGCGGGCTGCTGCTGTTCCACGGCAACCTGGTGCACGGTTCGGCCGGCAACATCACGCCCTATCCGCGCAAGATCGTCTATCTGACCCTGAACGCGGTTTCCAATGCGATCCGCAAGCCGACCCGCGCGGAGTGGATTGCGCATCAGGATTTCACCCCGATCGCGGTGACGGACGACGATGCGCTGACCCGCTACGCGCAGCGCTACCGGCAGGCGGCGGAATAGCCGGGCCACGTCTTTTTTTCCCGTGCGTCGGGGATTCCGACGTGGCAAGTTCACTTCACTGGATGTGAACAACTCCTGACCTGTAGCAGCACCAAGCCGCAGCCTTGCGGCCACGGCCTGGTTACCTCCGATCCAGCCTTACGCCGGTGCGAACCATGGCGGCGACACCCCCATGACCCGGAAGCCCTGCCGTTGGCGCGGCAGGGCAATTCGCAGTTTACTGCGCCGACACGTGGTCGCGTGAAGCTTTTTCACCGGCCTCAGTGCCAGCCGGGCACGACCTACCCCAGCCGCAGCTCCGCCGGCGCACCCAGCGGCAGCGGCACGTGGGTGGCCGCCACCACCAGCCCGCCGCGTTCGCGATGCGCCGCCAGCAAGGCACCGAACCGCTCGATCGACGCCGCATCCAGCCCCAGGGTCGGCTCGTCCAGCAGCCACAGTGGGGCGGGACTCAGCGCCAGCCGCGCCAGCGCCAGGCGGCGCTTCTGCCCGGCCGACAGCATGCGCGCCGGCAGCTCCGCCAGCTCGCTCAGCCCCACCGACTCGAGTGCGTCCGCCACCGACCCGCCCGACAGGCGCGCCCAGAAGTGCAGGTTCTCGGCGGCCGTCAGGCCGAGCTTCACTGAGTCCAGATGACCGAGATAGGCGACCCGTCCGGCATGCGCCGGCAGATCCGCCAGCGCATCCTCGCCCTGCCACAGCAGCCGCCCCGCCACCGGCCGTACCAGGCCCGCCAGCAGGCGCAACAGGGTGGATTTGCCGGATCCGTTCGGCCCCGCCAGCACCAGCGCACCCGAAGCGGCCACACTGAAATCCAGGTCGCGGAACACCAGCCGCTCGCCGCGGAACGCCGCCAAACCCTCCGCCTTCAGCACCGGCGCATCCCCGCCTCGACGCCGCCCGGTGGACGATCCCCGGCCGGTGTGGTTAAAGCCGCGCCGCTGAAGACATTGCACCTGCGGCCGCATCGCGCGCACCCTACGCCTTTCCGAGCCGCACAACGAGAGGCGTCCTGCAACACAGGACGGACGCGCCATGACAGCCATCGGCCAGGACTCGATGAAGACCCGCCGCACCCTGACTGTGGGCGGCCAGGCGTTCGACTACTACTCGCTGCCCGAGGCGGCGAAGCAGCTCGGCGACATCTCGCGTCTGCCGGTCAGCCTGAAAATCCTGCTGGAGAACGTGCTCCGCTTCGAGGACGGTCGCAGCTACACCGTCGATGACGCCAAGGCGATCGCCGGCTGGCTGGAAAAGGCCAGCTCCAGCAAGGAGGTGCCGTTCAAGCCCGCCCGCATCCTGATGCAGGACTTCACGGGTGTCCCGGCGGTGGTCGACCTCGCCGCGATGCGCGACGGCATCACCCGGCTCGGCGGCAGCCCGCAGAAGGTGAACCCGCTGGTGCCGGTCGACCTGGTGATCGACCACTCGGTGATGGTGGACGTGTTCGCCCGGCCGGACGCGCTGGCGAAGAACGTGGACATCGAGTTCGAGCGCAATGGCGAGCGCTACAAGTTCCTGCGCTGGGGCCAGGAGGCGTTCGACAATTTCCGCGTGGTGCCGCCCGGCACCGGCATCTGCCACCAGGTGAACCTGGAATACCTCGGCCAGTGCGTGTGGACCTCCACCAATGGCGGCACCAATTTCGCCTATCCGGACACGCTGTACGGCACCGACAGCCACACCACGATGGTGAATGGCCTGGGCATCCTGGGCTGGGGCGTGGGCGGCATCGAGGCCGAGGCCGCCATGCTGGGCCAGCCGATCGCCATGCTGATCCCCGACGTGATCGGCTTCCGCCTGACCGGCAAGCTGCCCGAGGGCACGACCGCCACCGACCTGGTGCTGACGGTGACCAACATGCTGCGCAAGAAGGGCGTGGTCGGTAAGTTCGTCGAATTCTTCGGCCCCGGCCTGGACCAGTTGGGTCTGCCGGACCGCGCCACCATCGGCAACATGGCGCCGGAATACGGCGCCACCTGCGGCTTCTTCCCGGTCGACAAGGTGTCGCTCGACTATCTGCGGCTGACCGGCCGCGACACCGACCGCATCGCGCTGGTGGAGGCCTATCTGAAGGCGCAGGGCATGTTCCGCGAGCCGGGCATGCCGGACCCGGTGTTCACCGACACGCTGGAGCTGGACCTCGGGTCCGTGGTGCCCTGCATGGCCGGCCCCAAGCGGCCGCAGGACCGGGTGGCGCTGAAAGATATCGCGACCTCGTTCACCACCGATCTCACCAAGACGCTGGGCGTGCCGCCGGCGGATGCGAAATTGTCGGTCAAGGTGGCAGGCAAGAACTACGAGATCACCCATGGCGACGTGGTGATCGCGGCCATCACCTCCTGCACCAACACCTCCAACCCGTCGGTGCTGGTCGCCGCCGGGCTGGTGGCGCGCAAGGCGCGGGCGAAGGGGCTGAAGCCGAAGCCCTGGGTGAAGACCTCCCTGGCCCCCGGCTCGCAGGTGGTGACCGAGTACCTCGACAAGTCCGGCCTGACCGAGGACCTCGACGCGATCGGCTTCAACCTGGTGGGCTATGGCTGCACCACCTGCATCGGCAATTCCGGCCCGCTCGACGACGCGATCGTCGATGCCATCGAGGACAACAAGCTGGTCGGCGCCGCGGTGATCTCCGGCAACCGCAACTTCGAGGGCCGCGTCCACGCCAATGTCCGCGCCAACTACCTGGCGAGCCCGCCGCTGGTGGTGGCGTATGCACTGCTGGGCAAGGTGTCGCAGGACATCACGACCCAGCCGCTGGGCACCGGGACCGACGGGCAGCCGGTCTACCTGCGCGACGTGTGGCCGACCAACAAAGAGATCGCCGACACCATCGCCACCAGCCTGTCGCGCGACCAGTTCCTGAAGCGCTATGGCGAGGTGTTCAAGGGGCCGAAGCAATGGCAGTCGATCTCGGTCGACGCCGGCAGCGACACCTATCGCTGGTCTGACGGATCGACCTACGTGAAGAACCCGCCCTATTTCGAGGGCATCACCATGGACCCGCCGCCGGTCGGCAATGTGATGGGCGCGCGCATCCTGGCGGAGCTGGGCGACTCGATCACCACCGACCACATCAGCCCGGCGGGCTCGATCCGCAAGACGTCACCGGCCGGCGACTACCTGCTGGAGCGGCAGGTGACTCAGGCCAACTTCAACAGCTACGGCGCGCGGCGCGGCAATCATGAGATCATGATGCGCGGCACGTTCGCCAACATCCGCATCCGCAACGAGATGCTGACCAATGTCGAAGGCGGCATGACGAAGCATCTGCCGTCCGGCGACGTGATGCCGATCTACGACGCGGCGATGCGCTACAAGAAGGACGGCGTGCCGCTGGTGATTTTCGGCGGCAAGGAATACGGCACCGGCTCGTCGCGCGACTGGGCGGCCAAGGGCACCATGCTGCTGGGCGCCAAGGCGGTGATCGTCGAGAGCTTCGAGCGCATCCACCGCTCCAACCTGGTGGGCATGGGCGTGCTGCCGCTGGTGTTCAAGGAAGGCATGGATCGCAAGTCGCTGGGCATCACCGGCGAGGAGCTGATCGACATCACCGGGCTGGAGACGATCACCCCGCGGATGGAGCTGTCGCTGGTGATCCATCGGCCGAACGGCACGGTGGACACGGTGCCGGTGGTGTGCCGGATCGATACGCTGGACGAGGTGAACTACTACAAGCACGGCGGCATCCTGCAATACGTGCTGCGCGGGATGGCGAAGGCGGCGTAACGCAAACTTCTCCCGTGCGAGCGGGAGAAGTCCGGCGCGCGAAACGCTACGGCCGAGGCGGATCTGGTCGGCCGGCTGGTCCGTCTCCCGCGCGTGGCAAGCTGGCGCGCCGGTCCACTGCGCGGGAGAGTGATCCGAACCAGTCGGTCAGGACCGGGCCAAGCTGTTCCGCGGTCATGCCTTCGGCATCGTCGTCTGTGCATCTGCAGACCCGACCTGCAATCTGTGCGTCCAGGCATCCGCAGACCCGCGCAGTCGCCCAAGGCGTGGCGGAGACTCTGGGTGTGCCTGGCCGCCCGGACGAAGCAACCGTGGTGCTGGCTCGTCACACGGCCCGCTGCATGCCGCGCCGAACCGCGTTTGATTGGCCCTGAGCGATCTTGGAGTGCCTGCGGCCCAAGCTCGCGACTGGTGCATAAGTCTAAGATTTTGCAGATCACCGTCATCCAGGATGAACTGGTCTTAACGGGGTCCGGGTCCATCGCATTCTGGTACGTTATCAGGACGAAGTTCAGAATCTCATCCAGGTCGCTTGCCTTTTGGCGCTCTCCCCGGAACCCTGCAGACGGGATTGAGGAATGGTCATCGCATGGCGCTCATAGGACGTGTGGACGAAATTTCCCGCGGGATTGTTTCCGGCTGGGCCGCAGATTCGCAGCCGCCCGGCAGCCCCGCCGATGTCGCGATCGTGGTCGATGGCGTCGAGCGAATTCGTCTCACGCCCAGCCTTTATCGTCCGGGGCTGAAAGACCTGTGCGCGGGCAGTACGGGTCATTTTGGCTTTTCTTATCGTTTCAATCCACAGCTTCCCGCTTTCCGAGAGAACTCCGTCTCGGTGCGATTTGTGGCAAATGGGCAAACCCTTGCTCGCGGCGAGAGGTTACTCCCCAAAGCCAGCGCCCATTCCGCGCCACCGTCCCGACGCGGCAGGGTCCCAGTCCTGGTGAATGGCGTAGGACGTTCCGGATCAACGCTGCTGATGAGCCGATTGTCCCTCCATCCTGAAATCGTCGCCGCTCGTCGGCATCCCTACGAAATCAAGCTGGTGTCGTATTATTCAGCCGCTCTGCGTGTGCTCTCCGCGACCGCCGATCGCGAGAATTCCAGCGATCCCGACACGATGATCCATGATCATCTGCACATCGGGTACAATCCGTACAATCGCCCCGCATTCTATTCGATCGCCCGCGACCAAGGTTCTCTGCAACGCTTCTTCGAGGTTGAAGCACCTGCAATGACGGGAGCAGCCTTTCGCGATATCATTCTACATTATTACGATACCCTTGCCACGCAGAACAATGAAGATCGGGCCGAGTTCTTCGCCGAGAAGATTTCCCTGGACGAGGTCGTCAGGCTCGGAGCGCGTGCCCTGTTCGGGCAAATACGCGAGATCGTGCTCGTTCGCGATCCACGAGATCTTTTGTGTTCGGCAAAGGCATTCTGGCGCAAGACGGACGAGGATGCATTCGAAACGGTGGCGAAAGCGACCCGAACGATCCTGGATATCCGGGCGGAAGCCAGCCAGGATGTTCTCCTGGTCAGGTACGAGGACCTGGTTCTTCAGTGTGAGCGTACACTCGACGAAATCGGTGCGTTCATTGGTGTCAGTCAGCCAATCAGGCCGGACCCTGACGCGGAGACCGGCATGTTCAAGATCCACGCGACCAGCCGGACGCCGCAAGATTTGATTTATCGCTGGAAGGCAGATTTGAGCAGCGACGAAGTCTTGCGGTGCGACGCCGAGTTCCCGGATTTTATGCAGGTCTTTGGATATGATCAAACCACCGGACGCTGAAGCCACATTTATTTGGTCAGGACAACTTGAGCATCCATCCTCAAATCGCCGGCGCGCAAGCGTCCCAAGGGCTGACGATCGCCTCCGGCGGCAGGCTGCCGGTGCGAGCAACACTAAGCGAGCAATAGCAGTAACCGGGGCAAAATCCCGGGCGAGTGGTGTTTTCAGGCGGGTTGGCCACGGCGGCGGATGAGGCTGGGAAGGTGCGGGACGGCGGGAGCACCTGAGATGCTGAGCCTGGCACCGAGATAGTCCCACAATGCGATGCCGAGCTTGGTGCAGGTCTTGGCGAGCCCGAGGAAAGCGTCGCGGCAGTCTCGGCCGATATCGCTGTGGGTTCCGCCGCTGACTTTGCGCTTTGTCACCTGACAGCGGATGTCGTTTTCCGAACCGTTGGTGTGCAGCGGGATCTCGGGATGGTCGAGCACCATCAGTAACTCGGCCTTGTTGGCGTGCAGCCGCTGGAGCAGGCGGTCCAGAGTGGCGAAGCCGGTACGTCGGTGAAAGATGCGGTCGAACCGCCCCCGCATTTCACGGCGTCGGCGTGGCGTCGGTTCACGCCGGTAGAGTGTTGAGTTCCATTGAGAACTGACCCGGGTTGGCCGGAATTTTCCACTGAGAATTGACCCATGTTCGAACCTGCCCCGGCTGGCATCAGCGGGGGTGCATGGAGTGATCGACATGGCATTGTTGGGCGTCATCCGACGCTGGGCGTTCCGGGAGGGGATCTCGATCCGGGGGATATCGAGGCGCACCGGACTGTCGCGGAACACGATCCGCAGATACCTCCGATCGGGCGCGGTGGAACCGAAGTTCAGAGTTCCTGATCGGCCGAGCAAGCTGGCCCGCTATGCGGACAAGCTGTCGCTCTGGCTGAAGGCGGAAGCCGGCAAATCCCGCAAGCAGAGACGAACGGTCAAACAGCTTCACGCCGATCTGGTGGTGCTGGGATACGAGGGGTCCTACAACCGGGTGGCGGCGTTCGTCCGGGCCTGGAAGGCTGACCGGCA
>CAWBLP010000012.1:0-474851 GCA_963789495.1 uncultured Alphaproteobacteria bacterium | reverse complement strand
ACGCTGACCGCACCCTGGTCCATTGGCTGGGGTCTTCTCGCTCGCTGCTTGCTGCCCGGGCTGTTGCTTCGGTCGACGCTTCGCTCAGCAGGAGATCAGACCTTTTTCACCGAAGTTTCGCGGACCGATCCGGACTTCGGGCGCGCCATGGCGCATTGAACGCCGCATCAAGCGCCGAGAGCCAGGGGAAGTCACCATGTCCGTCGCACGTAGGCATGCCTCATGGCCATTCGGCAGCCAGCAATCGCATCCAACCAGTAACAGGAGATAAACATGCGTACCGTCACTTCATACATGCTCAAGGCCGCGGCGATCGCCGGCCTGTTCGCGGTCGCGAACTGCGCGATGGCGCAGGCTCCGTTCCCGAACATCAATGACGCCGAATACCATCTTCAGGCCGCGATCGATTCGCTGCATCGGGCACCGCCGGAATTTCGCGGCCACAAGGCCGAGGCGGCTCGCATGATCCGCGCCGCCATCTCCGAGCTCGAGGTCGCAAAGCAGGTCGCCGAGTGATCAGTCACGCGCGACCGCATGCGCCTCCTGTCGAAAATGCATGGAGCACACTATGAATACCGCACGACGTGCCCTGAGGACGCTGGCCGCGCTGTTACCCCTCGGCGCGCTCAGCATCTCCACCGCGCTGGCGGCGGCGCCCGGCAAGCCGATGACCCCGATCGAGGCCGGCGACGACGCGACGCCGAACGTATCGCAGCGGCTCTCGGCGATCCGCGACGTGGTCTCGAGCGTCACATCCGAGCAAACCGGACTCCAGCCTGGAGACCCCAACATCCAGAAGGCGTGGTGGGGCAACTGGGGCCCGCGGTTCTGGGCTAACTGGCATCCCGGCTGGGGTAACGGCGGCTGGGGCAATGGCGGCTGGCACAACTGGCACAATTGGCACAACGGCTGGGGCAACGGCGGTTGGCACAATTTCTGGCGCAACTGGTGATTTGGGAAGCCACGGCCATGTCTGATCGACCCATGATCGAGACGCTCGTCGTCCAGCCGACGCCGTTCTGCAATATCGCCTGCACGTATTGCTACCTGCCGGCCCGCAACGATCGTGGCGTCATGTCGCGCGAAACCTTGCAGGCGACGTTCGAACGCGTATTCAGCTCGGACTGGTGCGCGCCAGAACTGAACGTGATCTGGCATGCCGGGGAACCCTTGGTATTGCCGGTCGCCTGGTATCGCGACGCCTTCGCTTTGATCGAAAGCCTGCGGCCCGCCGCCATTCGGGTGCGCCATTCCGTGCAGACCAACGGCACCCTGATCACGCCGGCATGGTGCGAATTGTTCTGCCAACACCACGTCGGTGTCGGCGTCAGCATCGACGGGCCGCGCCACCTGCACGACGCGCATCGCCGCCGGCGCGACGGGCGCGGCACGTACGACAAGACGATCGCCGGCATCCGCATGTTGCGGGAGCATGGCGTGGACTTCCATGTCCTCTCCGTGCTGTCACGCGACAGCCTGGACGACCCCGAAGGACTGGCGGACTTCTACCTCGCCGAGGGGATCGACCAGGTCTGCTTCAACGTCGAGGAATCCGAAGGCGACCATCAATCCGCGCTGTTTGTTCAATCGGATGTGCGGCAACGGGTCACGGCGTTCCTCGGACGCTTCTGGCGGTATGCGCGTCAGAGTGGACAGTTCCGTTTCATCCGCGAGATCGACGCGATGCTGCCGCGGATTCTGCGTCCCAACGAGGCGACGATGGCGAATGAGCAAGTGGTCCCGTTCAGCATGCTGAACGTAGCCCGCGACGGCGCTGTCTCGACCTTTTCGCCGGAGCTTCTGGGCCTGAAGAACGCCGAATACGACGATTTCATCATCGGCAACGTTCACACGCATTCGCTGGCGGACATGCGGGAAAGCGCGACGTTGCGCCGCATGGCCGACGACATCGCGTGCGGCGTCGAGAATTGCCGACGTAACTGCGAATACTTCTCGATCTGCGGCGGTGGCGCGCCGGTCAACAAGCTGACCGAGACAGGCAGCTTCACGAGCGATCGCACGCGCTTCTGCGAACTGACGCAGATGGTGCCGACCGATCTTGTCCTCGATGCGCTGGAACGCCTCGACCCGATCGTCCAGCTCCAACCCCAACCTCACCGGAGAGAACAATGTCTCGAATTGGTCGCATGAATCCCACGATGCTGCTTGCGTTCGGTTGCCTGGCGATGGCCGGCACAGCCGCGCTGGCGCAACCCGCCACGTCACCACAGCCGGCCGGCGCATCCCACGCGCCGGCGGCAGCGTTTCAGGCCAACGAAACGAATGAGAGCCTCCCAGTGTTCGCCATCACGAGTGTCGAGATCCTGCGCGGCAAGACCCAACCGGCGATCAGCGTGGTCGCAGTTCGCGGCGTGACCAGCACGGAGGGTTGGGGGGACGCCGAACTGATCCCGATCGGCAACGGAACGCCGCCGGACGGCGTGCTGGATCTGGTCCTGGTCGCGCATCCGCCGCCTGAGTCTGCCGCGCCAACGGCCTATGCGCCGATCCACGCGGTGCTGCCGTTGTCGACCGATCATCCCTTCAGGGCGGTGCGGGTGCGCGGTGCTACCAACGCGCTGCAGCTGCGTGGCATGCAAAGTATCGTGGAGACGAAGCCGCCGGTGGAGGCATGCTCCCAGTGCGTCGGTCGGTACTTCATCGTGCGGGGCGGCGGACTGCCCGCCGGGGTCGGCGCCGATCAGGTCGTGCGTGAGGAGGACCTGCCTGCCAATGCGCGCATCATTCGCGCCACCGACGGCATCAGTGATACACGTCGCGATTCCAACCGTCTGACCATCCTGCTCGGCGACGACGGCCAATCATCGATACCATCTGGGAATAGTGATCACTGACGCGCTGACGCTGCATGAGCGAGGTTCCGTGGCACCGTGAGACTCGGCGCAGCGACGTGGGCGGCCGGACCTGTCCGGTCGGTCTCGCCAATGCATCGGGTCAACCCCCGCTCACGCATCCGATCAGGACCATCACTCTGCGCGTCCACCACGACACTGAGTTCACAACGTTCGACACACAGGAGCCCGCGAAATGGCGTCGAGCCGGACTATGCGAATTCGCGCATACCCAGCCTCTTGGCCATGGCCATGGCCATGGCCATGGCGCTGTGCGCAGGCTGCATGCGCCCATCCGCTCAGGTCCACGCTGAAACACCGGCAGCAGTCTGCGCGCGGAGCGGCACGGCTGATTCGCCGCGTGCGATTCCGGAAAGTCTCGTCCGCTCGGCTAACGCGGCGCTCGGAACAAATATGCCCGTTGCGGTGGCGGTCGCCACGACAGTGTACCGTTGTGCCGCCGGGCGCGTTCTGGTCTGCACCAGGGGCGCCAACCTGACCTGCGGGCCCGCCAATGCCAGCCGTGAACCAAGTCCCGGCATGACGGCCTGGTGTCGCGATCATCCGGGCTCCGACCTCATCCCGGCCTTCGCGACCGGACATGACGTCGTGTTCGACTGGCGCTGCCGAGGATCGACTCCGGAAATCGGCCGGCAGTTGAAGGAGATTGACGCTCGCGGCTTCATCGCTGGTGAGTGGAAGCAAGCGCGATAAATTCGGCGGCGACGCGAATCGCGCACGGCGGCACGGCCGCGACATAGCGCAAATCTCTTCGCCAACGGCGGCATCTCATCATTTGTGATGATGTTGCATGGCGCTCGTGCGGGAAATTTCCGGATCGCGCACGGCGTGCGAAGCGAGCAGTTGCCTGCTCCCGTCACTGCAGGATGTTGACGCGGCCGACGCGGCCCGGGTCGACCGTGCAATTACTAACCAGTCGGCCAAATATGTATCACGGATGCGCTTACGCGGCATAGCGGACATCGGGTGCCTGGAAGAATGCGCGCACCTTATGTCGCCTGCCCTGTAGCCCGCGCATATGGGCTGTCAGCCCAGCCCTCATCGCGGCCTTGTTCATTGGCGTGCCACGCCGTGCCATGCCTTGTTTGACGTCGTTGTTGACGTATTCGTCTGGGTTCCGCTCCGGCGCGTACGGCGGCAGGTAGAAAAGTTTAATTCGATCCTTGTTCTCTTCGACCCACGCCGCCACGGTCCTGGCCCGATGCACACGTAGATTGTCGACGATCACGAACAGTTTCCGGTCCGTGTCTTTGATCAACCGGCGCAGGAATTTCAGAAAAATCGCTGCATTCAGTGCGCCATCATAGATCATGAAGCGCAACTTGCCCTGGTTGGTCACGCTGGAGATCATCGATTGGGTAAATCGCGTGGCCGGACGCGGTATCACCGGTGTCTTGCCCGCCGGCGCGAAGCTCCGGCCGTAATTGGCCTGGTTCGAGATGCCAGTTTCGTCCGACCAATGGATCTCAGCTTTTTCCTTTCGGGCTCGTCTCGCGATCGCCGGGTATTCGCGTTTCATCCATGTCTGGATCGCCGCCTCGCTCCTTTCCATCGCCCGCCGGATCGGCCTTTGTGGGGTCAGATTCCAGGCCGAAAGATAAGTACCGATGGCCGTCGGGGACAGGCGGATACCGGCTTTACGCTCGATCAGCTGGCCAACCGCTTCGCGGGTCCATAGTGCGAAGGGGAGTTTCAATTGATCGGGGCATCGCCCGACGATCAGCCGACGGATCGTCGCTTCCTGGCGCCGGTTGAGGGCTTTTTGCTCACCTGGCCGTCGGCCGCGCCGCCCACCGGCCAACGCCGCTTCTCCCGTGGCCTCAAAGGCACGAACCCATTCCCCAACGAAGCGTCGATTGACCCCGATCGCCCTGGCCACATCGATCCGGTTTGTCCCGGAGAGCACCATGTTTACCGCGACACGTCGCAGTTCGGCCTGGGTTGAGGACGGGAGTTTGCGGAAATCATGGTCCGACGGCATGACGACAGCATAACCGATTCCCATACGGGAGGATACCTATTTGTGCGTCTGGTTAGTAAGTAGCGAGGCTGACTGGTGTGGACAGCGCTGGATGCCGCGGCGTTGCGCGCCGCCGCGAGAGTATGGACGGAGAGAGCGATGAAATGCATGGCAAGGTTCGGGTTCTGGTTTCCTCTGGCATTCGCCCTCGCCGCGTTTTCCGTGATCAATGGCGGCGCCACGGCTGGCTCTATAGAACCGGCCAATATCCAGCACATGGCCGGCGGGCCGGGCACCATCCTGCGACGCGAGGAAATCCCGGGCGCGCCCTTCAACGCCAAGGCATGGCGCATCCTGTACGAATCCACCGCGCCTGACGGACGGCCGATCGCGGTATCCGGCGTCGTGGTGATCCCAGCCGGAGCAGCGACGGAAGGCGCGCGTCCCATCGTCGCCTGGGCGCATCCCACGACTGGTGTGGAACTGCAATGTGCACCATCCCGGGCGATCTTTCTGTTTCAGCAGATTCAAGGTCTGCGCGACATGGTGGCGTATGGCTACATCGTCGCTGCGAGCGATTATCCCGGGCTCAGAACCACAGGCCCGCATCCTTATCTGGTCGGCGAAAGCGAGGCCCGCGCGGTGATCGACTCAGTCCGGGCAGCGCGCGCCCTGGCCGGTCCGGAGGCGAGTGCGCGGTTTGCCGTGTGGGGTCATTCTCAGGGTGGGCACGCGGCCCTGTTCACCGGCATGATAGCGGCCCGATACGCTCCGGAACTGAGCCTCGTCGGGGTGGCCGTTGCCGCGCCGGCCACGGATCTGGCTGACTTGCTGCGCGCCGACATCGATTCGCCTGCGGGCAAGAACATCACCGTGATGACGCTCTCGTCGTGGTCGCGGGTCTATGGTGCGCCCATCGACACGGTCGTCTTGCCCGCCGCTATTCCCGTTGTGAACCGCCTCGCGGGCGAGTGTATAGAGTCAGTGTTCGACCTGATCGTTCGCGCTCGAACCGAAAGACCTTTGGAGCAAAATTTCCCGACCGTGCGCGACGTGACGGTGATTCCGCCCTGGAAGGGACTGGTCGTACTCAACACGCCGGGCACGCTTCCGACGAACGTTCCGGTGTTCGTTGCTCAGGGTACCGTGGATGCCATCGTGCCGCCGCGCATCACCTGGGACTATGCGCGAAAGCTTTGTGCCGCAGGCAGCCGGGTGACGCTGCGCGTGCTGAGGGATGGGGGGCATGCATTCGCCGCGATGCACAGCGCGCGCGATGCCGTGGATTGGATCGCGGCGAGGTTCGCCGGCCTGGCGGCGCCAAGCGACTGCTCGTAGCCAGACCTGGCGTGTCATCATAACTGGGGATGCGCCCACCCATCGACATTCATTACAAGATACGCGGATGCACTGGCCGGATCCGGTCAGGCTACCGGTCATGTTCCAAGACTCGTTCAACAGGAGAGTACCGATGGCTTTCTCATTTTGGTGTTCTCGTGGCGATGAAATGCCGATCAAAATCCCGGCCATTGGTCTGGATCTGTTCGTGCGACTGCCGCCAACATCCAGCGACCGGGCGATGACCGTCATCGAGACGATCAACGCGCCTGGCTTCGGCCCTCCGCGTCACCGCCATGACGAAGTCGAAGTGTTTCGTGTCCTGGAGGGGCGTTATCTCTACGAGATCAATGGCAAGCGCTTTCATGCGGAGGTTGGCGACCTGGTCAGCGTGCCAGGAGGCGCAGAGCATGGTTTCGTGAACGTCACGGACCGGCCGGCACGCCAGCTCATCATGATCTTGCCGGGTCTCGACGCCGTTCGCTTCTTCACCGACCTGGGCGGGCTGATGAAGGACGGAATCCCCGACCGGACGGCGCTCAACGATTTCGGGCGGTGCTGGAATGTCGAATTTCTTGGCCCGCCGCTGAAGCTGTCCGATAATCAATAGCTGGCGTGCATCGCGAAGGCCCGCCATCCCCGACTTTGCCGTGCACAACGAGAAAGTCGTGGATGGTCCCCTTCGCGGGCCATGAGGTGGTGCACGTAACAGTGGGTCAGACTCTACGCCGGTTGGCATTATTGCCGTTTACGGCCGGCGATCGCATTTGCTCTGGCGGTGCATGTCAAACGCCCCGCGGCAGCGATCTGCAAACGACTCCGGACACGGGACTTCAGCTGCTCCTGTTCATCGCGTGTCCTGGCAGCGATCACCGGACCGACATTGGGCCCCAGCGTCGTGGTCGCCCAGTAATCCTCGACACTGTCAAACTCGCGCGTCACGACGGTCTCGCGTGGCCGGATGCGCTCGAGTCCTGCCCCTGTCCCGAGCGTATGCAGCGCATCCATGCGGGACGCCGCATTGCTGGGTGAATTAAGCGGAGCAATACCCAGCGCCTCCATCTCTGCCCGCGGCAACGCGGTTGGCAAGTCGCCGCCCGGCATATCGCAAGCGTAAATGGACACCAGGCCAGCGGACTTGACCACCCTGACCAACGCGTCGACCACAGGCTGTGCATGCGCGGCAAAATTGATCGCCAGCGCCATCACCGCGGAGTCGAACGAGGCGTCTCGGAATGGCAGTGCCATGGCATCGCCCTCGCGCAACACTGCGAGCTGCGCTGCGGAGCGCGACTGCGCTACTGGTCTCGGGAGCGGTCAACGCCACGAACGTCGGTGGATGCACAACGATCGACGATGATCTGCGTGAACGCCCCACTGCCGGAACAGACGTCAATGGTGTGGTGCCGGCGCAAGCCAGTCGACAAAGAGCTCGCCGGCCAGTCGGCTCCAGGCTCCCATCATTTGCTCGTACGAGGCACCGTCATCGAACCGGATCGCGACCGCGGTTTTGCGTTCGAGCGAGCTCATTTCTGCTCCTTGAGTGCGGCTGCAGCAGCCCAAATCGAACGCATGTCGCGCAACACCCAGGTGAGCGCCTCGTCGGGAACCAAGTAGCCACCGATACCGTCAGTGAACAGCATGTCGTAGATCCGACGGCTTGCCATATCGATATCCGCCGGTGTGGGCTCGCGTCCGGCCGGAGGTGCCGGCAGCATGATGGTGATCGTATCGGGTTCCTGCGGCACCGCCTCGATGCGGTAGTCTCCGGCGGGTACTGTTCCAAAATACTCCTTCAGACCGGCAGCCGGATCATCGATCAGTCGAAGACGTGCCACCGGATCATGCCGGAGCAGAGTATAGTGTTTGGTGAAGAGGTCGTGCTGGTCTCTCACGGGTTGTTCCTCCGGAAGCTCTGCCGCATGCGCAGCAATTCCAATTTGAGTGCCTGCGGCATCATCCAGCAGAACAGATCGGCGCTTTCCCACAAGTCCATCTGATTGATCACCGTGTCGGCATCTTTTGGAGTTTCCGCGAGCGGCGGGATGACGAAGTAGAGCGTGTCACGCCGCTGCTGTCGGACGTCCAGCTTCACGTTGGGGGAGACCTCGATCCCAATACTGGCCAGTGCTTGCCGTGGATCCTCTCGCAGCAGCTTGGCAAAAGCCGGGTCTGTCCAGGCCAGCTCGACCAGACGTTTTTCCAACGAAGCTGCCCTCGCCGTCTGAGGTTCGTTCCGCATGGTCAAATCCCTTCTACGTTTGCGGGTCGTTGGATGATCACGGCTCGCGATCGATGATCAGAAAGCTCGGTCCCGGATGGGCAAGGGCGCGGCCGAGAGCAGCTCCGACCGTCTGCAGACTCTCGATCTTTTCGGTACGGGCGCCGAAGCCCTCGGCAATGCGCTGCATGTCCAGGTTCGGATTATTGAACTCCATGCCGACGAACTGCGTGGCCTCGATCGTGGTGCCCATTGCCGTGCACCACAGATCCTTCAGCAGTCTGTATTCGCCATTCACAAAGCAGACGAATATCGACGGGATGGCGTACTTGGCGGCTGTCCAGAGTGCATGAATTGAAAATAGACTACCGCCGTCGCCAACGAAGCAGACGGCGTGCCTGCCGGTCGCCAATCCGATGCCGACACCCAGCGGCATGGCCCAACCCAGACCGCCGCCTCGCGGCGAGAAGTGGACGTTGCGAAAGCCGAGGCGAACGGCCATGTCCTGCACGATTGGGTCTTCGGACGATCCCTCGGTGACGATATGGGTCGCGCAATCAAGCTGGCGCAATATGCCGAGTATCAGCGCATCGCTCGGGCGTTTGCCAGCCGAAGAATATTCCGCTTCCAATGCCGCCACGTCGGTGGCTCGCTTGTCGGTCGAGCCGGCAGGGGCTCCGATGGCTTCCGCCAAGGCTTCCAGTGTTGCCTGGACCTGGCCCAGCACCGCGATGTCACAGGGGTAGTCGAACCCGAGCTGGCTGGCTGCCGGGGCGATCTGGATCACCTGCAACTCGCTCGGTATCGCCGAAAGGCCGCCATAGCTGAAGGTATCGACCTTCTCACCGACCAACAGCATTGTTTGGTAGCGTTTGAGCGTCGCGTTGACTGCATTGGTGCCGGCGGGAAGCTGACCGCGGAAATTCGGATGCAGGGGATCGACGGTGCCCTGCACATGAAACGGTGCGGCGTATATGTCGGCACCAAGCGCGCTCGCAATGCGGCTCACCGAATCGATGGCCTGCGCGGCCCCGACGGCATAGTCGGTGACGATGGCGAGTTTGCCGGCCGGAATTGCGCGCAGGGCGGCCGACACATCGCTGATCGCCTGGGGAACCGTGTCCTCGATGATTCGTGTCTTCTTGAACGTTGTGTTGTCCGTACGCTCCAGCATGAAGTTCATGGGAATCGACAGAAATACCGGCGCCGTCGGCTGCAGGCGCGCCTGGAGGTAACAGCGCTGCAGTGCGACGGCGAGGTCGTCGGTGCAAGTCACCTCGTACGCGTATTTGGTGGCAGTCTCCGCAAGCTGCGCATTCGGCCCCCCAAGCACCGGGTTGTGGATGAGGAAGCGCGCATCTTGCTGCCCGTTGATCACGAGCAATGGCACGCCGGACATCAGCGCATTGCGCAGGTTGAACATGCCATTGGCCAGCCCCGGATAGGTATGCAGGCTCACGATCGACGGTTTGCCGGTGATCACCGCGTAGCCGGCGGCGATGCCGACCGCACTCGATTCGTGCAGCGCCAGGACATAGGTCGCCTGCGATGCCGCCACCGCGGCAAGGAACGTCGTTTCCGTTGTCCCGGGATTGCCGAATACAAAAGGTATCTCGTACGTCGCCAGGAAGTCCTGGATGAGTTCGCCACCTGTCCTGGATACCATGACTAACTCCGGGTAATTTCAAGGGGCGGAGCGGAGCCGGCGGCTTCGACCTGCCCTGATCTATCGGCGGATCCATAACCTGGGGATTTTGGCGGCGCTTCATCAGTTCTGCTTATTTTGAAGCCTTCGGACGGCCTGGCCGGTTTTTCGCACGACTTTCGTCAGTGTCTCAGGACATGAACGGTTGGCATGCGTGAATTCATCCGGCGTCATTCAACGCAGGCATGGAGCCAGCACATGCGCACGCAACGAATCTTTCGCCCGGCTTCGCCGACCGAGATGGTCTACATCGCCACCGAGATGATCGTGGTGAGCCGGAGCAGCATCGCCGGCACGGTGAGCAAGGAGCAATTCGGCCAGGCCGTCGCGCACCTGGAGGCCCGCTATGGAATCCTCCGCGCCGTGGTCGAGGACGGCCAATTCGTGCAGCGCGCGGATAGCCGGTCATCGATCGAAGGCTGGCTGCCGTCTCTGACCCACTCGCCGGACGCCATGTATGCAATGCTGCTGAACGCCCAGCTCGATACCCGGGTGAAGCTTTACAGCATATACGTCGTCGAGGCGGGCGATGCTCTCGATGTCTTCATGCTGAGTTCGCACGCCATCACCGACGCAACGTCGCTGGTCGAGCTGCACTCCTGCCTCGCGCACATGTGCGATTGCGTCGTCCGGGGAATTACGCCGGTGCTGGAGGAGCAACCGTTCCCAACCCCGGTCGATGCGGCCGTGAGTTGCAGCCTCGCGTCGCTTCATACGGACCCGATCGGAGGCGACCCCGTCTATGCCGGCGATTTTGCCGAGATCCCGATGCATGAACCGCACGATCGTCGGCCCCTGAGCCATCGCCTCGAGCGCATCGTTATGGATGCGTGCGACATGCAGCGGATCAGCCGTGCAAGCCATGCGCACGGTGCGTCCGTGCACGCTGCCCTGCTGGCCGCGTTCGCCGTCGCGATCCGCGACGTGGCGGTCGGCAGTCCGCGGCAGATTCTCATGCGGTCGTCGGTGGATATTCGTCGCAGGCTCGAGCCGCATGTCTCGGCGGAGCTGATCTTCACAGCTATCACCGGGCATATCACGCCCATCGCCGACCTCGACCGGCCACTGTTCACCATTGCAAAAGCCGCCTTCGACGACATTCATGAGGGTGTGGCGAACGGCAGCATATTCTCCGACTATGTGGACTACCCGAAGGCGTTTGGCAGCACACAACAGCCGCCCGTGGCGCTGAACATCTCCGACATGCAGGCGGTGCGGTTCCATTGGCCGACGGAACGGCTGAAAGTCACGGGATTCGAGTATGCGTTGGGGTGGCTCAAGAAATTCCCCAACGTCTCGGTTTCGGTCTATGACGGCACGCTGGTCGCGAATATCGTGTATGTCGAGGAGTTCGTGGACCCCGCCATCATGAGGGCCATTTCCGACGGCGTCATCAAGGCGCTGGCTGCCGCCTGCGGGTTCCAAGCGCGGAACGAGCCCGACCGGTCCGCCGTCGGAGTGACGGTGTTGGCGGCATAAGGCAAAGGGCCGGGTCATCCCAGGCACACCGCTCCACGTTCTCGGCATCGAGGCCAGTTACGTTGGCGGCATGCCTGGTGCCGCAATTCAGACGGTCCGCTAGCGTACCGTCCGTCGGAAGCACAGCCAAGCGCCGAGCGATACCGCCCCCGCCATATCGAAGGTTGCACGCATCGTTTGGACAGTATGACCCACGAACTCGGCACGGCTATCGTAGCCTACACTCAAAATTGGATGTCGGACGCATGAGCGAAATCGGACTATTCGAGGCAATCTACACTGCCCGCGCGCAGAGGCGCCTGAAGCCGGACCCGGTCCCTGCGGAGGTCATCTCCAGGGTTCTGGACACCGCGATCCGCGCCCCCTCCGGCGGCAATGCCCAGAACTGGATTTTCATCGTGGTACGCGACGAAGCCAGGCGTCAACGGCTTGGTGCCGTGTATCGCAAGGCTGCCGATGAGGTCGCCGAAATCTACGCGGCGCGCGGGCGTCCATCGCATCTGACGGAGCAGCAATACCGTCGACTGATGGATGGCGGTGCCCATCTTTGGGACCATCTCGGCGATGCCCCGGTATTGCTCGTGCCGTGTCTGCGAAAGCGCGACATGCCGCCCCGTGATGCACTGCCACCGCAGGTGGCCGCCCGCTACGACGCTCATCTCGCCTATCAGCAGCGCATTCAGGGGGCGAGCATCTATCCAGCCATCCAGAACATCATTCTTGCCTGCCGGGCGCTCGGACTCGGGACGTTGATCACCACCAACCACATACTCTACGAAGACGAGGTGCGCACGATTCTCGGGCTGCCGGAGGACGTGTTCACATTTGCCTTAATGCCGATCGGCTATCCCCTCGACGCCCCCGGGCCGTTGTCGCGCCGGCCCGTGGCCCAGGTGACATTTGCCGAACAATGGGGTTCGCCCTGGCCGGGTGACGCGGACAATCGTGCCGACTGACGCCGTCGCGACCCTGCGGCGCGGTTGGCTGGCCACCGCGCCGCGCCGGCGGTGGATCGACGGCGGTTGCGATAATGGAGCCTTCACACATATCGTCTGCGAACGCTGTGCGGCCGCGGAAGCTCGCGGCGTGACGGGGTAGACATGACACGCTGGGAACACTTCTTCGTCGGCGGAACCTACGCCGGTCCATCCGATGCACAGGTCATGCATGGCCAGATGCACGTCGAGATGCTGATCCCTGACAATATCCGCCACCCCTGGCCTCTGGTGCTCATTCACGGCGCAGCGCAGACGGGAACCGGATGGATCACCACGCCAGACGGCCGCGATGGTTGGGCGCCGTGGTTTGCCGAGCGCGGTTGGAAAGTGTGCGTGGTCGATCAGCCCGCACGTGGCCGCTCCGCCTGGCAGCCGGGCCTGGACGGTGCGTTGAAGCCGGTGCCGGTCAGATCGATCGAGAACCTGTTTACGGCGCCCGCGGACAATCCCGGCTGGCCGCAGGCCAGACTTCATACCCAGTGGCCGGGCGGAGCCCGCAAGGGACATGCCGGCGATCCTGTATTCGACCAGTTCTACGCCAGTCAGGTCGCTTCATTGGCCAACCCCGAAAGCGAGAAGCTGATGCAGGCCGCGGGCGCGGCGCTGCTGGACCGCATTGGTCCGGCGGTGCTGATCACGCATTCGCAGGCTGGATTGTTCGGCTGGCTGATCGCCGATGCGCGACCTGGTCTGGTCAAGGCCATTGTGGCACTTGAGCCAGCCGGTCCACCCTACAAAGATGCCCTGTTCCACACCGGTTTTGATCGGGAGTATGGCTTGACGAGCCTCCCTCTCAGCTACGACCCCCCGGTCACCACCGCAGCGCCGCTGGAGTTCGAACAGCAGAACGTTGCCGATGCGTCCGATCTTTCGCCGTGCTGGTTCCAGAAAGGCGAGCCACGACGGTTGGTGAATTTGGTGGACATTCCGATGACGGTGGTTACCTCGGAGGCGTCCTATCACGCCGTGTTTGACCACTGCACGGCGCGCTATCTGCATCAGGCAGGCGTCGCGGCGGAGTTCATCCGGCTGGCGGACCGGGGCATCCGCGGCAATGGCCATATGATGATGCTAGAAAAGAACAGTCACGATGTTGCGGCATTTGTCGAGGCCTGGGTGATCGCCAACGTTTCATGAGGGGAGGTGATAGTGGAAAGGCAGGCCACGAAGTTGTGCCAGGCCCTGTGGATTCCTGTGGATAAGCCTGGCCCGGCGCCGATACGATCGGCATTTCGATAGCATCCCGTCTATTGGCGTTGCTGCCAGAGGCCGGGGTAGCAAAAGCAAAATGAATCGCAGGATCGCGGGATGCCCCGAGCAAGGCGCGGACGGTATATTCCCCGTCCACGGCTTGATCGGTGAACGCCACGATTTTGCGGTGAAGTATGACATTGCAAGCGGCACCGTGCCGCACGGTGAGGGTTTGTCCACGCAGCCTAGTCGCGCCGCTCCGCGTAGCCCGGTGGCAGATCGTTGGGGGCACAGGCGATAACCGTCTCGTCGTCGCGCCCACAGTCTTCGATAAACGTGATGGTCGCGAACTCATCCACCAGCACCGTCGGGTAGGTCGGGCCGGCATCGCGATACTGCCGCATCAGGTCGAGATGCTCGTTCTGGTAGCCGACGATCTTCTGCGGTTCACGCTCGATCCATTGCGGAAAGAAGGTGGCACCGTGGGTGCGCCGCTCGGCCAGGTTCACCGTGACGCTGACGTTGGTGCCGGTGGGCTCGTGCCACGAAATCTTGAAGACTTCGTCCGACAGGCGGACGATATGCGCCTCCTGGCCTTTCACCCAGCGCCCGGCAACCAGCCCGCCGTGGATCCGGTAGTCGATCGTCCGGTCGTTCTTGACGTACAGCTCGTACTGCCAGCCATTCTCGTAGGTGTAGATGTAGTGCTTGCCGACGAACCGCGCGATCTCCGCCGGTTTCGTCGAGTCGAATGACTCAGACATCCTTGCTCCCCTTATGCTTGGTGGATAGGCACGTTCCGCTAACGCGCGTCCTCATCCGGCGCGGCCCTATTGTGAGATTCGCGGGACAATCGGGTGAGTGCTCATGCGGATATCGCCGCCAGCAACAGCACCAGCACCAGCATCGCAACGCCGGCGCGCCGGCGCGCGCGGCATGGCAGAGTCGGCAGCCACCAGTGCCGAGATCCGTTCGAAATCCCGCAAATTGGCAGCGTTGGTCTTCCGCAGTACGGCGCGCACCTGCGCCCGGATCGTATCGAGCGCAACGCGCCGGGTCCGCGCGACTTCCTCAGCCGTCACACCGCCGGCAAGTGCGCCGGCCACATCGGCCTCCGCGCGGGTGAGACCATACAGGTCCCCTAATACGGCCGCCTCCACACGTGACGGCCGCGCCAGCTCGCGGGCGCAGATCATGGCAACACCCTCGTCCGCCGCGTCGGCTGGAATGGCAAAGTGCATCGGCACCGGCCCGACCTGCACGGCGAGCGTTGCCTCTTCGGGGCAATCCGCTTCGTGGCCACGCACGCGCACGGCTCCGCCCGCTTCACCGCCGGCCGCTTTCGCGACCAGCCGCTGCAGCGTGGCGTTGTCGTCGCGGTGCCGGGCACGCAGACGCATACCTCCCGGACCGGCCTGGCTGACGGTCAACCCTGAGCGACCGGCGGCGGTAAGTTCGCTGGCTGCGGCATTGATGTGCAGGACCTGCAGCTCGGCATCGACGATGATGACGGGTAGCGGCAGTGCGTCCAGCGCTGCGGCCAGCACGGCAGCGGCGGCGAAGGGCATCGCGGCGGGCGGCTGTGGCGATGAACGGTATTCTCTGAGTTGAAGCATTGGTGTTCCATTCGGACAGGAGCGGATCAGCCGATGCGCTGATATGTTCCTGATGGCCCCCTCACGTCCGGATGGGCGGCCGAAGATCTTCCGAAGGTTTGCCGATGTCGCCGGCGGCGCACGTCGTCGCGACATCTTGGCAGGGCCCGCTTCGGAGTTCCCGTCGACGGCGCCTGTGGTGCCGTGGGTCTTTCCCGGTTTGTGTGCGCCTGGGCGGTGTGCATGCGGCACATCGTGCCACCGGTGAGTGAACTGTAGCCGACGGCCTGCGATGTCAGCGCTTCGCGTCGCCACGGAGCCATACGGCCGCTGGACTCGCCACGGGCGCCTAGATGGCGTGGGCAAGCAGCAGGATATTGATAACGGCAAACGACACCAGGACGACGGCGCAACAGACATATTCCAGGCGCCGCGAGAGCGGGCGCCTTCCGTTGTGCGTCATTCCCGCCGCCACGGCGATAATCGCGCCGAACACAATGTAGACCAGAACGACGATGTTCAGGAAGTCGACGATCGTCAACTGATGCTCGCTGCCGAGAACGCTGCTGACCGCCGGCATATGCAGCACGACGGCAAACAGCGCACTGCCGAGCAATGCGATGCGCGCATCGACGATCGCACGGCCATCCTTGTGCAGCAAAAAGCTGATGGCACAGAGCAAGAAGCCGGCATAGAGCGGCGCCGCCAGATTGAGGAACGTGGCGACGCTCGCCCGTTGCAGCGTGATGACCATCTGTAATTTCGCATAATCCGATCCCTTGATGCCGGCGGGATCGCCGAAATTGGTTGCATAGCGGGTGGTACCTGTGGCGATCCGCTGACTCACGAAGCGCCAGCCTGGTGGAGTGGCATCCGGCTGATAACTGGTGTCGACCGCATCCGCGTCATAGGCAAGGCGCGTGACGTCATCGATGCCTTCCTCGACAGTCAGGACCAGGACCTGCTTATCGAACGGGAACTGTCGTAGGTCCCAACTCTGTCTGAATATTCCCACGACTTTCGCCTGTCGCCAATACAGGTCGCCGCGCCGGGTGGTACTCTCCATGCGCCGCGTTATCTGTTCCGAATTGACGAATTCCATCGTCGCGAGCGGATCCCTCGTGGGTGAGGTCCCGACGCTCCATATCCACAGGTCGGCCGCATACGTGCCGGATACCATGTCAATGGCGTGAATTGAGGTGACATAGATGCCCACCTTGTAGTGCGCCGGTGAGGCCTGGCAGTGGGCCGCCGTGAGCAGAAGAACCACGGCGAGCAGCGACGATGGCAGACACGCCGCCAGGCTGGCCAGGATGCAGCGGATCCATCGGATTTTCCTCGACACCTCCTGATCACTCCCTGCGCCTGTGTCTGCCAACGGTGCCGCGGCCCCGATCAGACCGGATATCGGTCCTCAGATCCGGATCGATCTTCAAAGATTTCCCGAAATTGCACCGATCCCCGAGGGTCGGACCTCGCGGCGGCGATTGATGGCTTGCATAGGTGTGTTTCCCCAACCGCCGGCTGGGTCAGGCCCGGTGCGCTGTCAGTGGCGCCGCGAGATCAATTCCATTGCCCGATGTGCGAGGCTACACTGGGTCGGTGAAAGGACGATCCATGCCGGCCGAGGCCAACGGGCGCTATCACTTCGATCAGTTCACCTTGGATCTCGACCGGGGCGCATTGCTCGGGAGCAGGGGCGAGGAACTGTCGCTGCGCCCCAAGTCATTCCTGATGCTCCACTACTTTCTGGAGCATGCTGACCGCCTGATCGACCGGGATGAGCTGATGCACGCGATCTGGCCCAACGTCATCGTATCGGATGACAGCATCGCCCAGTGCATCGGCGAGATCAGGCGTGTGCTCGGCGGGGATGGCCAGCGCTTTCTGCGCACGGTGCAGCGGCGAGGGTATCGGTTCGTCGGGCCGGTGCAGCGCATGGCCACGACGGACGAGCCAGAGCCGCCGGAGATCGCGCCTGCGCCGGAAACCGGCGGGGCATCGGCCAGCCAACGCCCGGACCATCCCACGATCGCCGTCCTGCCCTTTCAGAACATGAGCGGCGATGCCGAGCAGGAATACTTCGCCGACGGCATGGTCGAGGAGATCATCACCGCGCTTTCGCGCATTCGCTGGTTGTTCGTGATCGCGCGCAATTCGACCTTCATCTACAAGGGCCGCGCCGTCGACATCAAGCAGGTCGGGCGTGAGTTGGGCGTGCGCTATGTCCTGGAAGGCTCGGTCCGGCGCTCCGCAGATGTGGTGCGGATCACCGCGCAGCTGATCGACGCGCAGACCGGCGCGCATCTCTGGGCCGACCGTTTCAACGGGCCGCTGCAGGACGTGTTTGCGCTGCAGGACGAGATCGCGCTCGCCGTCGCCGGGATCATCGAACCGACTGTGCAGGCCGCCGAGGCGCGGCGAACCGTTGAGTATCCCACGCGAGACCTGACGGCGCACGATCTCTACCTGCGCGCCTACGCGATCGTCTTGACCTCGACCGCGCGTTTCCGCGAGGCGCTCGGACTGGTGGAACAGGCGATCGCCCGCGATCCCAATTTCGGCCTCGCGCTCTCGTTCGCTTCGTACTGCCATTTCCGTCCGGTGTTCGATGGCCGTAGCGACGACCCCCGTGCGGACGGTGCCAGGTCGGTCGAATTGGCGAGACGCAGCCTGGTTGTTGCCCCGAACGACCCGACGGTGATGGCGCACGCCGCCATCATTCTCATGTATTTCGGCGAGGATGCCGACGCGATGCTCAATCTGATGGACCGCGCCTTGACGCTGAGTCCCAGCTTCGCGCGTGGCTGGTACCTGAGCGGCGCGATGCGGATCTGGGCCGGTCATACGGAGCAAGCCATCGAACATATCGAGAAAGCCCTTCGCCTGAGCGCGGGAATCCGGGTTGGCTGGGTCGCGACCTGGCTCGGCGCGGCGTATTTCCTGGCGCAACGCTATGAGGAAGCGGTGCCGAAGCTCCTGGCGGGTGTCACCGAGGACCCGACCTATCCGGAGGCCTATCGCTTCCTGGCGGCGTGCTATGCGCATATGGGCCGGATCGCCGAGGCCAGGGATGTGGTCGCCCGCTTGCGCAAGATCGCATCGGTGGTGGTGCCAAGGGCCGATCATTTGCGGGTCCCGGAGCAGCGTCGGCTCTTCCTCGACGGCCTCCGCCTGGCCGCCGGCGAACCGGACTGACCGGCCGGTCGGTCCGCCATCGGATAGACCGCTGCATAGGATAGGCCGGCGCACAAGACAGGCCGCTGCACAGGACAGGGCTTTGCCAGGGACGGCCCGGCGCAGGAGCCGTGCGCTGCCTGTGGAGCCGCGAGGTCAATTCCATCGCGTGATGTGCGGGACTACACTGGGTCGGCGAAAGGACGATCCATGCCGGCCGAGGCCAAAGGGCGCTATCACTTCGATCAGTTCACCTTGGATCTCGACCGAGGCGCATTGCTCGGGAGCAAGGACGAGGAACTGCCGCTGCGCCCCAAGTCGTTCCTGATGCTCTGCCACTTCGTGGAGCATGCCGACCGCCTGATCGGCCGGGACGAACTGATGCACGCGATCTGGCCCGACGTCATCGTGACCGATGACAGCATCGCCCAGTGTATCGGCGAGATCAGGCGCGTGCTTGGCGGGGATGCGCAACGCTATCTGCGCACGGTGCAGCGGCGAGGGTATCGGTTCGCCGGGCCGGTGCAGCGGGTGGCCACGACGGGCGCAACTGAGCCAACCGAGATCGCTCCTACGCCGGAGATCGCGCCGGCGCCAGCGAGCGGCGGGACATCAACCGGCCAATCCCCGGACCATCCGACGATCGCTGTCCTGCCGTTTCAGAACATGAGCGGCAATCCCGAGCAGGAATACTTTGCCGACGGCATGGTCGAGGAGATCATCACCGCGCTGTCACGTATCCGCTGGCTGTTCGTGATCGCACGCAATTCGAGCTTCATCTACAAGGGGCGCGCCGTCGACATCAAGCAGGTCGGTCGCGAGCTGGGCGTGCGCTATGTCCTGGAAGGCTCCGTCCGGCGGTCCGCACACATGGTACGGATCACCGCGCAGTTGATCGACGCACAGACCGGCGCGCATCTCTGGGCCGACCGCTTCGACGGGCCGCTGCAGGACGTCTTCGAGCTGCAGGACCGGATCGCGCTGGCGGTCGCCGGGGTCATCGAGCCGACACTGCAGGCCGCCGAGGCGAAACGGACCGTCGAGCATCCAACGCGTGACATGACGGCGCACGATCTCTACCTGCGCGCTCACGCAATCGTCTTGTCTTCGACGGGGCGTTTCCACGAAGCGCTGGAACTGGTGGAGCAGGCCATCGCGCGCGACCCCTACTTTGGCCTCGCTCTCTCGTTCGGCTCGTACTGTTACTTCCATGTGGTGTTCGATGGCCGCAGCAATGACCCACGCGCTGACGGTGCCAGGTCGGTGGAACTGGCACGACGCAGCCTGGCCGCTGCTCCTAACGACCCGACCGTGATGGTGTACGCCGCCATGACCCTGATGTATTTTGGTGAAGATGCGGACGCGATGCTCAATTTGATGGATCGCGCCTTGACGCTGAGTCCCAGCTACGCGCGTGGCTGGTACCTGAGCGGTGGGACGCTGATTTGGGCCGGTCACGCAGAGAAGGCCGTCCACGCTATTGAGACATCATTGCGCCTGAGCGCGGGAACCCGGGTTGGTTGGGCTGCGGCGGGGCTCGGCATGGCATACTTCATGATGCGGCGCTTTGAGGAAGCGGTGCCAAAGTTTCTCGCCGCCATCATCGAGGATCCGGCCTATACGGAAGCCTATCGCTTCCTGGCGGCGTGCTACGCGCATATGGGTCGGCTGGACGAGGCCAGGAAGGTGATCGCCAGCTTGCGCGAGATCGCATCGGTGGTGGTGCCAACGGCCGATCATTTGCGGGTCCCGGAGCAGCGTCGGCTCTTCCTCGACGGCCTCCGCCTGGCAGCCGGCGAACCGGGCTGACCGGCGCATCGTCCGAATCCCGCGATCAATGAAATATCGGCAACGCTTCAGGCCACCATCAGGACGTTAAGTGCCGAACTCTGGTGTGTGTGGGCACCGCACTCAGAGGAACTCACCCATGTACCAGTTCTCAACGGCAGCGCCGCCCACCACCGCTGCCCCCGCCGCGACGCCGGCGTGGAAGCATTCGCTGTTCGCCGCCTATCTCGGCTGGACGCTCAACTCCTTCGACTTCCTGATCATGGTGATGGTGCTGCGCGATGTCGCCGCCGCGTTCGGCGCGCCGATGCAGGATGCCGCCACCGCCATCACCCTCACGCTCGGCTGCCGCGCGATCGGCGCGGCATTGTTCGGCCGCCTCGGCGATCGTTTCGGCCGGCGCCCGGTCCTCATGCTCAACGTGCTCTGCTACGCGGTGCTGGAGTTTTGTTCCGGCCTGGCGCCGACCCTCACCACGTTCCTGATCCTGCGTGCCTTGTTCGGCATCGCCATGGGCGGCGAGTGGGGCGTCGCCGCGTCGCTGGTGATGGAAAGCGTGCCGGAGAAGCGGCGCGGCCTGGCCTCGGGCTTCCTGCAGGCCGGCTATCCCACCGGCTTCCTGCTGGCATCGCTGCTGTATTTCGCGCTGCCCTATATCGGCTGGCGCGGCATGTTCATGGTCGGCATCGTACCCGCACTGCTGGTGTTCTACATCCGCCGCTCGGTGCAGGAGAGCCCGGATTGGCAGGCGCGCACGCCGGAAGAACATCGGGTCGGGCTTTGGACCACGCTGCGCCAGCATGCCGGGCTTGCGGTGTTCGCCATCGTGCTGATGACCGCGATGAACTTCCTCGCCCATGGATCGCTGGACCTGTTCCCCAGCCAGGTCCTGGCCGCGCAGCACCGACTCGATACCAGCATGATCTCGCTGGTCATGATCGCCACCAATGTCGGCGCATTGCTCGGCTGCGTGGCGTTCGGCGTCGTGTCGCAGTGGATCGGCCGGAAATGGGCGCTGGTGCTGTCGGTCGCGCTCGCCCTGCCGGTGGTGCCGCTATGGATTTCCGCCGCCACGCCACTGATGCTGGGCCTCAGCACCGCCACGCTGCTGTTCTGCCTGCAGGGCGCCTGGGGCATCGTGCCGGTCTATCTGAATGAGCTGTCGCCGGCGACGATCCGCGCCACCTTCCCCGGGTTCACCTATCAGCTCGGCAACCTGCTGGCGGCGGCGAATGCCAACATCCAGCTCTGGGCGGCAGGATATCTCGGCGGCAATTACGGCCTCACGCTGGGACTGACGGTTGGCATCATGGCCGTCGTCGTCGCGTTGCTCGCCGGGATGGGGCCGGAGACCCGGGGCGCGCTGATGGCCGACGCCGCCGCGCCCCGGTCAGCCAATGGCAAGCGGCGCTTCGACATCGCGGGTGCGTCGCCGGCCCTGGCACCGCTGCTGATGCCCGGCCGCGCCCGGCAATCCTAGCGACTGAACCCCATGGCCGGATTGAGCGCAATCAATCCGGCCATGCAACGCCAGCGCCCCGTTCGCCCGTGCGCCGTGGTGGAGGAAACGATAAATCCGATTCGAACCGCTTGTGCGCTCGCCGACATCGCCAGCGTCAACGGCAACCCGAAGCATCAAGAGCGTGACATGCTTGCAAACCAATTGAGGACAGCGGCTCCTCCGCCACGTATTCTTATCGCATACGCGCAATGGATGCTGCTGGTTCTGCTCATGCTGGCCTGCATGATGCAGAGGAGCCAGGCCCAGAGCTACGCACCGTGCTTTTCCAGCGGGACGCCGATCAACAGTCCGACGGTCATCTTCAACGCCAGTGTCGGTACACCCGGGCAGCCTGGGCAAAAAGCCGGCTTCGATGGACCAGGGCACGCAGGTTTCCCCGGCAATCCCGGCAGCAGCCTGTCCCTCGACCTGGCTTCAGCAGCCGATTTTGTCACCCTGTTTTCCCAGGGTGGCGCGGGCGGCGAAGGTTCCAACGCCAGTGGCGGCAAGCAGGGCAATTCCGGCGGCGTCGGAAGCCTGGGCGGAAGCGCCGGTGACATCACGCTGACGACGGACGCGAACAACCAGATCGGACCTGCACCTTCGGGTAGTGCTCCGGCCGCCGCGGTCTGTGGCGCCTCGCTCGGCGGCCAAGGCGGGCAGGCGGGGCTGTCGGATGACTCGGGCACCAGGCATCCGTCGGGTCCGGGTGGCAGCTCCGGCACGGTGACCATCACCGTCAACCAGCCTATCCAATCGTCGGTGACCGGCGTCCTCGGCTTCTCCGCTGGAGGGCCCGGTGGTTCCGGCAAGGACGGGTCCGCAGACATTGGCGTGACGGGCGACGGAGGCCAGGGCGGCGTGGGCACCATCGGCGGACCGGTTCAGCTCATCATCAACAGCACCATCACAGCGGGGAATGCCGGCACCACCGGCGTTGCCGGCGTCGAGGCATTCAGCGTCGGCGGCGATGGCGGGAACGGCGGGAACGGCCTCAACAACACCAGTCGCTACAAGGAAGGCGCCGGCGGCAACGCAGCGCCGGGCGGGACTGTCACCGTGACGCTGAATTCGACAGGGGTCATCACGACATCCTCCACCGACAGTGCCCCCGGTATCGTGGCGGCGTCGTCCGGCGGCGTCGGTGGTGGCAGCGGCACGATCGGCGAGGGTGCTGCCGGCGGCGCCGGTGCCGATGGCGGCAGCGTCACCGTCACCGTCAACGGCCAGATCTCCACCGGCGCAAACGATTCTCCGGGTGTGATCGCACAATCCTTCGGCGGCCAGGGCGCGGCAGGTGGCCAGGAGAACAACTCGGGCGGCCCTGGGAAGGGCGGTGTTGGCGGAACCGGCGGCGACGGCGGCAGCGTGACCGTCCTGGGATCGGGCGGGATCATCAACACCGGCACCACCGCTGCTCCCGCGACGAACTCGCACGGCATCCTGGCGCAGAGCATTGGCGGAGGCGGCGGTTCGGGCGATGATGCGATCGGGCAGGGCTGGGAGATCGGCGGCCGGGGCGGGGCAGCCGCCGACGGCGGGGCCGTCACGGTCAACATCGCAGATCAGATCACCACCACCGGCGAGCGCTCGAACGGTGTGCTGGCGCAAAGCATTGGCGGCGGCGGCGGCAATGGGGGCAATGCGCAGGGCGGCGGGACCGGTTTTGCCGAGGTCATCGGCGGCTCCGGCGCAGGCGGCGGCGCCGGTGGCACCGTCGAAGCCTATAACGCCGGCACGATCACCACATCGGGGGATCATTCGGCCGGGCTGCTGCTGCAGAGCATCGGCGGGGGTGGCGGCAACGGCGGCGCCGCATACAGCGCGGTCAAGGGGAAATATATCGCCGTCGGCGTGGCGCTGGGCGGCAACGGATCGAGCGGGGGCGCCGGCGGCCCGATCCTGACCGTCGGCAATGAAATCACGGACAACGCTGGCGTGATCTGGACCAGCGGTCCGGATTCGGCCGGTGTGCTCGCGCAAAGCATCGGCGGCGGCGGCGGCACCGGCGGCCCTTCAGGCAGTTCAGCCGCAGCCCAGAGCAGCAGCGACTTCCCCGGCGTCAGCATGACCATCAGCGCAGGCGGCAGCGGCGGAAGCAGCCAGCCAGGCGGCGCCGTCTACGTTGGCAACACCGGCCTGATCGCGACCAATGGCCCCGGCAGCCGCGGCTTCGTCGCCCAGAGCGTCGGTGGCGGTGGCGGTGATGCGGGCGCCGCCGACGGCGCCGCGAGGGCGGCGGGGAAAGGTGTCAGCTTTGGCATCCAACTCGCCCTTGGCGGCACGGGTGGCGGTGGCGGCGACGGCGGGATCGTCTCTCTGACGCCCAATTCCGGTCTGATCGTCACCACCGGCGCTGACGCCGATGCCGTGCTGGCCATGAGCGTCGGCGGCGGCGGTGGTTCGGGCGGCGGCGGCGACGGCCGCAGCAGCAACGCTGACGTGTCGACCTCGGTCGCCCTGGGCGGCAGCGGCGGGAGTGGCGGCGCCGGCGGTATCGTGACCGTCGCCAACAGCGGGGGCATCCTCACGCTCGGCGACGGCGCGTCCGGTATTACCGCGCAGTCGATTGGCGGCGGCGGCGGTCGCGGCGGCGGTGGCGCGGGCAGTGCGGGCTCCGCCACGTTTTCCGCCGACGTTCGTGTCGGTGGCAGTGGCGGATCCGGCGGCGGCAGCTCGAATGGCATCTACGACGTCGTCAACGTCGGCAATACCGCGCCGATCCTGACCTTCGGTGCCGACGCTCCGGGTATCATTGCCCAGAGCATCGGCGGCGGCGGCGGCATTGGCGGCAAGGCCGCCAGCAGCATCGGCACCAGCAAGTCGACCAATGACGGGGGCAACGGCGGCACGACGGCGGGTCCGGCCCTGGGCGGGCTGGTGGCACAGGGAACCCAGGCCGTCGCCAACTACGCGACCCTTCCCTCCCTGGTCGGATTGGCGAATTCCCTGCTGGGCAACGCCACCACGGTTTCATCTGCGTCGACGGGCGTGACGCCGGATGTGCTCACCAGCCTGATGAGCCTGTCCGCCAGCGGCGGTTCGAGCGCGGACACGGACACGTCCACTGCCGTGACCAGCCAGGTTACGGTCGGCGGCCAGGGTGGCGCCGGCGGTTCGGCCGGTGTGGTTGGTGTCACCAACGGCAGCGACATCGCCACAACCGGCAAGATGTCGGATGGCATTCTGGCCCAGTCGGTCGGCGGGGGTGGCGGCAAGGGAGGCATGGCGAACGCCGCGGCGACGGCCGGAACGCTGAGCGCCAAGATCACTGTCGGCGCCTCGGTCAGCGGAAACGGCAGCAGTGGCGGCAACGGAGGCGCGGTGACCGTCACCAATCAATCCGGCGCGTCCATCACCACCATCGGTGGCGTCGCGCCGGGCATCGTGGCCCAGAGCATCGGCGGCGGTGGCGGCGAGGGCGGCGCATCCGGTGCCACCACGGGTCTGCTCAGTGCGATGTCGCTCACCCTCGGCGGCAACGTCGGCGGGGGCGGCACGGCGGACGCGGTGACGGTGCAGAACGATGGTACCGTGAAGACGAGCAGCCACGACGCGCCGGGTGTGATTGCGCAGAGCGTCGGCGGCGGCGGAATCATCAAGACGTTGGCCAACAATATCGACAACGGTGGCGGCCAGGTCGTCGATGGCGGCATCTATCAGGTCGGGCTGACGGTGGCAGGTGCGGCAAACCTCTGCGCCGCGAAAATCGACTGCAACGACGTCGTGGGCACGGTCTCGGTCACCAATACCGGCCTCATCCAGACCGCCGGCAAGGACGCCTATGGCATCGTGGCCCAGAGCATCGGCGGCGGCGGCGGCCTGGCGCTCGGCGGACGACCGACGCAGAGCAATGTCAGCAGCTTCTTCGGCAGCAACACCATGGAAGGCAGCGCCAAACAGGTAACGGTCGATGTGTCCGGCCAGGTCAGCACCACCGGACGCGGGGTGATCGGTATCATCGCCCAGAGCATCGGAGGCGGCGGTATATTCGCCGGCGACCCGAGCACGACGGTGGCGCTGTCGCCGTTTTCCGGATCCGGTGCGCATGCCGGGAACGGCGGTCCGGTTTCGGTCACGATCGAGGCTGGCGGTTCCGTGACGACGAGCACGGATCACGCGGCGGCGATATTTGCGCAGAGCATCGGCGGCGGCGGCGGCCGCGTCACCACCGACCAGGCGGCCGTCAACGGCTGGGCGGGCGGCGCCGGCGTCGGCCAGACCGTCAGCATCACGGTGAATGGCGTGGTGCAGGCAACCGGCGAAGCTTCGGCTGGCATCTACGCGACCAGCGCCGGCTTCGAGGGCGCGGGAGCACCCATCAGTGTCACCGTTGGCAGCGCGTGGCAGTGTCTCGGGCGGGACGGCCGGTTCATCCGCCGAGGGTGGTGCCAACGCGAGCGCCGCAATCATAATCGATAGGGGCTCCGCCAACAGCGCCAACCCGAACCTGGTGACGAACTACGGCACGATCACCACGGCGCTGGGCGTCAATGGCACCGCGGTGTTCAGCCAGAACGGCAGCACCGACACGGAAAACTACGGCTCGATGACCGGCAGCTTCACGACGGCCATGGGCGGCATCAGCAACGTGGTCAACCACTTCGGCGCCACCTTCAACAGCGGGGCCAACGTCAGCCTGGGTAGTGGCAGCTTCCGCAACCAGGGCACGCTGAGCATCGGCGGCACAGGCCCGGTGGCCACCACCACGCTGACCGGCAATTTCATCCAGGACGCCACCGGCACCTTGCGCGTTGATACCGATCACGCCAACGGCCAGTCCGACCGGCTGGACCTGGTGGGTTCTGCCACCGTCGGCGGCCGCGTCGTGGTCCACCCGCTCACGCTGGCGAAACGCCCCGTAACGGTGGTGACTGCGACCAACGGCCTGACGATCGATCCGTCGCTGTTGACCAACCGTACTCTGGTGTTCAGCTACGGCACCAGTCAGTCCGGCAATACGCTTGTGGTGACGCCGCAGGCGGCGTTCGCCTCCTCGGTGCCGCTCATCGATATGGAGCGCCAGGTCGCGTTGCACCTGCAGCAGATCTGGGACAGCGGTTCCAGCCTGGGCACGGGATTTGCAGCGCTCGCATCGATCAATGACGCAGCAACTTACACGCGGGCACTGGACAGCCTGTCCGGTCAGACGGTGGGGGCGATCGCGGCGTTCCGCTTCGCCAGCAGCCGCAACTTCGTCAACAACCTTTACAATTGCCCCAGCTACGCACCGGGCAGCATGCAGTCCGCCGAAGGTGACTGCGCGTGGATGCGCACCCTGGGCAGCCAGGCCAGCCTGGACAGCACCGCCGGCGCGCTCGGCTACAGCGGTTCCTCCACGACCACGCAACTGGGGTGGCAGAAGCAATTCGCGCCAAACTGGTTCTACGGCCTGTCGGTTGCCTACGAACACAGCCAGTTCAGCGGTGCGCAGAACACGTCCAGCGTGGCGGGGGACGGCGTTCTGGCCGGGGCGGTCGTGAAGTACGAGACCGGACCGTGGTTGCTCTCCGGCGGACTCAACTTCGGCTATGGCTGGTACAGCAGCAGCCGGCTGGTGGGCATCGGCAATGCCTTCACGGCGACGGCGCAGGCCAATCCGTCGGTCTGGCATGTCGGGGTGAACAGCCGCATCGCGTACCAGATCCCGTTCCAGAGCTTCTATCTGAAGCCGCTGGTCGACCTGAATGCGACCTATGTCGGCAGCAGCGCATACACCGAGACCGGCGCGGCGCCGTTCAACCTGGCGGTGCAGTCCGGCTCCAACGTCGCGCTGTCGGCCACGGCGGCGGTCGAGATCGGCACGCTGATCGACCTCGGGCCGGCTGGCCGGCTGCCTCCCTATGCCAGTGCCGGGATCGGTGCGCTCACCGGAAATGGCTGGTCGGCGACCGCGCATTTCGCCGGCGACCCGGGCGGCAGTTTCACGGCCACGACGCCCGTCCCCAGCCTGGTGGCGCGGTTCACGGCCGGTGCCGACCTCATCGCGGGTCAGAACTGGAAGTTCAAGCTGCAGTATGACGGGGACGTGGGTGGCAACTACCGCTCCCACACCGGCTCGGCGCGGATTTCCTACGCGTTCTGACCCGGTGTGTGAACGCTGAACCAGCGAATCGGCGGATACCGCCGGTCCGCTGGTTCAGCGTCAGGCGCGAGCGGGGCCTCAGCCATGTGCCGCTGCGGTCCGGCCGGAACGCACGGTGCACCGGAGATGGTCCCAGGTGACCGGCAGCGCAGCCGCGGCCTGCAAGCACCGCCTGTCCGACGATCCGGCCTCGATATGGTGCCATCACGGCCACCTGCCGCATTCGCGATCCTCCGGTTTCTTCGACTGAATTTCGGACGGGCATCATGACATGAAACCCCAGCCTGCGGTTTTCTCCCGGCCATCGACGCCACGCAGTGTGACGCCGTAGCCAATGGATCAGGCAATAGGAGGCACCCTTATGAATACCAGCCTGGATCGCAGGTTTCTCCACAACATCGTCAGCCAGCCCGGCGAGGGCCGGCTGGAGCCGGTGCTAGGCGTCAGCCACATCTACAAGCTCGAGGCCCAGCACGCGTGCAATGCACTCGCATGCATTGAAACCAAGGTGACGCCCGGCCACGGCGTGGCCCCCCACACCCACAGCCGGGAAGACGAATTGTTCTACGTCGCATCCGGGATGGTCGAAGTCGTTGGCGACGACCTGGACGGACCAGTGCGGTTGGGGCGCGGCGGCATGTTCTATAGCCCGCGTGGACGACGCCACGCGTTCCGCAACCCGGGCACCGATGACGCCGTCCTGTTCATCGTGATGTCGCCTGGCGCCAACATGCAAGCCATGTTCGGCGAATTGTCGGCATTGACCGTCAGCTCACCCGCAATGCCCGCGGCCGCCCAAGTGACGGCGCTGTGTGCGGACTATGGCATCGCGTTCCAGGAGCAAGTCAAACACGACGCGTGATCACGCCGGATTCGTGCCAAGCGTCGCTGGCCTTCGCCGTCGCGGTTCGGTCAATTGCTGCAACCGCAACAGTCCATGCCGCTGCAGCACCCGGTTCGGATTTCGCCACCTGCCCGGGGCCGAGCCTGGCCGAGACGTGCACGGTGTTCTCAACCCAAATAATCGGGAGTCGATCCAATGCAATGGCTATATCGCGTGGCAATCGCCGTCGGTCTCAGCGTTGCGGCGAGTGCCCCGTCTCTCGCCCACGACGGGCTGGCGAACGTGCAACCAGCTGCGCCGCAGTCGGTCATTCTGGCTGCCGACGGATGTGGGCCCGACGCATGGCGTGGACCGTGGGGGCATTGCCGCACCACGCCGTACTACGGTCCGGTGCCTGGCGCTTACCGTCCACCGTCGGACGGTTGGGGCGGTTGTCGGCCCGGTTGGTGGCGGGGGCCCTGGGGTCACTGCCGCGACACGCCATACCACGGCCCGCTGCCAGGCGGCGGCTATAAGCCGTAACCCAGCGTCACTCCGCACAAACCGGATGGCCGTCGCACCACGGTCCCACCGGCGCCGGCGCTGCCGGGTGGCCGCAGGGGGGGCGTGATGCGGCGGCCGATTTCCTCCACGACCCGATCGGCCGACACCCGCGCTTGCCTGTGCATCGTCCCGCCGATCGGTGGCACTGGCCTTCGACCGGCGCAACGAACACTTTGCGCGTCGCGTTCATCATCGTTGACGCTGCAATGGAGGTTATCTCGGCCTTCGGCCTGATGCATCATTGCCATACAGCGTATCTGCGCCCTGGCCACCGGGCAGCACGTCGGCGCCGGAGCCACCGGACAGCCAGTCCTTGCCCATACCGCTGTCGAGCGGGTTGTTGTCGCCATCGCCGCCGAAGATGTCGTCATGGCCGGAACCGACGACCTTCTCGACGCCGGTGATGACGTCGCCTTCGGCGGCGCCGCCCAGGTGGCGAATTCGACCGCTTCGGCACTCCGCCATGGGCCACGCCGGTGGATCACCTCAGCCTTGAGCAGGCCATTGATCGTATCGGCGAGCGCGTTGTCATAGCTGTCTCCGACGCTGCCAACAGACGGCTCGATGCCAGCGTCCAGCAGGCGTTCAGTGTAGCGAATCGCTAGGTATTGCACGCCACGATCGCTGTGGTGGACAAGGCCCGCTTGCCGCATTGGGCGGCGCTCGCATATCGCTTGTTCGAGGGTATCCAACACGAAGTCTGCCCGCGCTGAGCGCGGTGCCCGCCAGCCGACGATGCGTCGGGCAAGCACCTCAATGACAAAGGCGCCAGGTGGCGACGTAGGTAAAGTCTGATACCCACAAAACATTGGGCGCCGGCGCCCGGAACTGCCGGTTCACCCGGTCGAGCGGACACGGCGCTGACTTGTCGCTGTGCGTCGTCTTCGCCGTCTTGCCGTGCACCACACCGGCCAGCCCCATGCGCTTTATCAGCTGCATCACCCGGCAGCGCGGCGCCGTGATCGCCTTGCGCTGAAGCTGCCGCCACACCTTGCGCACGCCGTAGACTTGGAAGTTGGCCTCCCAAACGCGCCTGATCTCAGCCTGCAAGGCCACATCGCGGCGTGCCCGGCCTGACAGCTTGCCCGGATCAGCACGATGCGCATGGCAGCTGCTGGAGGCGATTGGCAGAACCCGGCAGATCCGCTCGACCCCGTGGGCAGCGCGATGATCGTCGATCAACGCGATCATGGCTTGGACCGGCGGTCGAGCTCCGCCATCACAAAATACGCCGACGCCTTGCGCAGATCTCATTGGCCTGGCGAAGTCCACGGTTCTCGCGCTCCGATACTTTGATCCGCTCTCGCTCATCGCTGGTCGGACCAGCTCGCAGCCCCTGATCGCGTTCCGCTTGCCGCACCCAACCTCGCAGCGTCTCTGGCGTGCAGCCAATCTTCGCCGCAATCGAGCCGATCGCTGCCCATTGTGAGGCGTGATCCGCCCCGTGCTCCAACACCATTCGGACAGCACGCGAACGCACTTCAGCCGAATACCGGTTCACCGTCTTTGTCCACTCCATAGCTCCAACCTCTCAAGGTTCGGAGCCTCCAGCAAATTCGCGGCGGTTCATTACACTGTCAGGGTTGTTGGCACGGCTGTCAGTTCGACGATGCCAACCATTGGTGGGGGGATGGCATCGCATTGCGGCCACGGCCGTGCTGTTCGTCTGCTCCGTGCCGCATCATTCGGCGGCGCCGCCACGTGGCCCGATCGCAAACACAATGATCCCGGAGAACAGGACCTTGCGTCGGCCGTACCAATCGGCGAGCCGCCCCGTCACCACCATGAACGCCGAAAGCGCTGCCACGAACAGAGTGAAGATCCACTGCGTCTGGCTCACGCTGGCGCCCGGACCGTCCTGTATGGCGGGAATGGCGGTGCTGACGATGGTGAAGTCGATGCCACCGATAAAGCTGGCGATTGCGACGCCGGCCGGACCGAACCAGCGTGCCGTGGTCTCGTGATCGATGATGCCGGCCATGTCTGTCACCCGCGAACCTGTGAGATGTCGGCGTTGACTGAGACGCGGCGTGCTTCGTCCGGCACAGAGGTGATGTAGCTGTGAGCGCGGTTGCCTGTCCTGAGAGCATCATGCAAATTGGCCCAAGTTGTTTTGAAAGTCCCACGGCTGCCGGGGTGGTCCAGTCATCCACCGCCGTTGCCAAGTTCGCTTTCGACGATATTCACAAGGGCGCCGACCAGCATACCTGGATAGACCAGCATTCAGTCGTCCAAAACCCGCGCGGTGGCTCGCTCCGAACCAGCGCCAGGCCTGCTCGGAGGTTCAAGTGCCTGTCGGTAGCTGCTGCACCGGCGTTTGAGCGCGCAGCGGAAACAGCAGCGTTGCTGCGGCCAGTCCGAGCCCGCCTCCCAGCAGCGTCTCCCATGCGCGTGCGGCGAGTACAGGGACGGAATGCTCGCCGGCGACTGCCATTGTGACAATCAGGGTGAAGGCATAGGCGCCGCAGGCAATGTCGTATCGCTCGGGCAGGGCCATTGCATAGATCACCATAGCCAGTGCCGCAGCAGTCCAGACAACAACCGGCATGGTCGCGGCCAGCGGCAACAGGGCGAGGGCCACGGGTACGCCGACCAGAGTGCCGATGATTCGGCGCCTCACCCGGTCGATCGTTCCGGCCGAAGAGCCAGCGATGACATAGGTGCAGGCGGTGATGGCCCAGGCCGACTGAACCAGCCCGACCAGAGCGTTCAGTGTCACGATGAGCAGCGCGCCCGTGCCCGCCTGTAATCCCATTACCAGCTCCGGCCGCAACGCGCCGGGTCGGCGGGGCAATGGCGCTGACTGGGGCGGTGGATGTTCAGCCGGGCCGCTTAGCACCCGCGGCACGACGGACGCGACGGCAGCGATGGCGCCCGCCGCCCCAATAGTCGGCAGATCAGGCGGCGTCAGCGCCAGACCATAGGCCAGCAGTTGACCGATACAAATCTGCGAGCCGACGCCGGTTCCGGTGAGGCCGAAGCGCCGTAGATAGCCGACGCAGAAGGCCCCGGACACCAGCACCAGCTCCGGCCAGGCGTCGCCCAGCCGGGCGAGCAGCGGCGCGAGGATGGCGACGCTCGCGGCGCCTACCGCGGCGGCGGCTGACAGCAGCACGAGGTCGCGGCTGGATTCGCTACGGGTCGCGCGCGCCTCCGACACGCTGGCCCACAGAGCGAAGTTGCCGGCGAGCAAGCTCAGCGATGCGCCGTCCGGCAGACCATGGCTGATGTCGCCCAGCGTTCCCAGCATCGCCGCGATGCCGAACGCGGTGACGAGACGCAGCCCCTTGATGCGGCGATGCGCACCGGGATCGATACTATCCAACCATCGCGCCGCGGCGACCAGCGGCGCATACTTGTCGTGGTGTGTCGGCATGGCTTCGTCTTGCACTCTATGCGCCATGCAAAACCGATTTTCCGGCCGTGTGCATCACCACAACTGGCGATGAGGCCGATCCGTGGACGCCTTTGGGCAAGGTCGTCCTGTGCAGCACTGCTGCGGATCCCTGTACCGTCGATGCTGACGACTGCGGGGTGGCGCGTCTACGGGCTGCAAGCCTGGAGCTGGGATTGGGATTGCCCCGCCTTCGTGGACACCCTGAAGCTTTGAACCCAAGGTGTCCCCATGCCCAGGACCCGGCCGTACACGGTGGCAGGAAAGTCGTGTTCCTGGCGAGCGACGATGATGGCGCGGCAGCGGAGATTGGGGCGCTTGCGGAAAATCTCGGCTTCGTGCCGATCAAACTTGGCAGGCTTTCAGAAGGCGGACTGCTTGTGCACGCGCGCGGAAATAGCTGGGGCCATCTGATCTCCAAGGACCTGGTCAAGTTCGACGTACGAACGACGTCCCAACCCGTAGGGACACGATGTACGCGATCCGATCGCGTGAAATGGAGAAATTTCTATGAGCACCGAGAAGAACGTCCAGACCGTGAAGGACCTCTTCGGCGCGATCGGCCGCGGCGACAGGGAGGGTCTGCTGGCGCTCGTCGCTGAAGATATCGAATGCATCATTCCGGGTGAGGACTGGCCGCTGGCCGGCACACGCCGCGGGCATGCGGGATTGGCGGATTTGCTTGAGACGGCATCTAAGACGTTGGAAACGTCCACGGAGCCCCGCGAACATGTAGCTCAGGGAGACCGGGTTCTGGTCATCGGCTTCGCCAAGGGGAAAGTCAAAGCCACGAACAGGATGTTCGAGGACGATTGGGTTTTCGCCATTACTGTTCGCAACGGCAACGTGACGAACATCCGTGAGTATATCGACACGCAAGCACTTGTGCGGGCCTCAGAGATGGTGTGAGCCCGAGGCCGGTCAGACCTCACGCCGCCGATCTGCTCAGCCTGTCAGCGACTATCGAGAACGTTCGATTGATCTCGCTCCACCGTCCTATCCCGCACTATCCGAAATTAGCCGATGCTACCCCCCTCACTCCCACTCGATCGTCCCCGGCGGCTTGCTGGTAATGTCATAGGTCACCCGATTGATCCCGCGCACCTCGTTGACGATCCGGCCGGCGACGCGCGCCAGGAAGCCGGCATCGAATGGATACACATCCGCCGTCATGCCATCGGTCGAGGTCACCGCACGCAGCGCGCAGGCATTGTCGTAGGTGCGTCCGTCACCCATCACGCCCACCGTCCGAACCGGCAGCAGCACGGCGAATGCCTGCCAGATCGCGTCATACAGCCCGGCCGACCGGATTTCCTCCAGGAAGATCGCATCCGCCTTGCGCAGCAGCGCCACTTTTTCCCGTGTGATGGCGCCGGGAATGCGGATCGCCAGGCCTGGGCCGGGGAAGGGGTGGCGGCCAACGATGCTCTCCGGGATGCTCAGCTCGCGGCCCAACGCGCGCACCTCGTCCTTGAACAATTCGCGCAGCGGCTCCACCAGTTGCATGCGCATCCGCTCGGGCAGGCCACCCACATTGTGGTGCGACTTGATCGTCACCGATGGGCCGCCGGTGAAGCTGACGCTCTCGATCACGTCGGGATACAGCGTGCCCTGTGCGAGGTAATCGGCGCCGCCGATCTTGGCGGACTCCTCCTCGAACACCTCGATGAACAGCCGGCCGATTGTCTTGCGCTTCACCTCCGGATCGGTGACGCCGTCCAGCGCGTCCAGGAACATGTCCGATGCGTCGCGATGCACCAGGCGGATATTGAACCTGTCTCTGAACGTACTCACCACCTCCTCGGCCTCGCCCTGCCGCAGCAGGCCATGATCGACGAAGATGCAGGTGAGCTGGTCGCCGATCGCCTCATGGATCAGCACCGCGGCGACGGACGAATCCACCCCGCCGGACAGGCCGCAGATGACCCGGCCGCTGCCGACCTGGGCACGCACGCGGGCAATCTCGGTGGCGCGGAAGCCGGCCATGGTCCAGGTGCCGGACAGGCCAAGCACAGCGTGGGTGAAATTGCGCAGCAGCTGCGCGCCGTGCGGGGTGTGCACCACCTCCAGGTGGAATTGCGTGCCGTAGAAGCGGCGGGTGTCGTCGGCGATGGCGGCGAATGGCGCACCCTCGCTGGTGGCGACCACGCGGAACCCGGGCGGCAGGCGGGTGACCCGGTCGCCGTGGCTCATCCATACCTGCTCACGCGCTCCTGTCGGCCAAACGCCATGGAACAACGCGCAGTCATCCGTGACATCGACGAAGGCGCGGCCGAACTCGCGATGGTCGGACCCTTCCACGGCGCCGCCAAGTTGTTGGCACAGTAGTTGTTCACCGTAGCAGATGCCCAGGATAGGCACGCCGAGGTCGAACACCGCCTGCGGGGCGAGCGGGGCCGCTGCCTCATGCACGCTCGCCGGTCCGCCGGACAGGATGATGCCGCGCGGCTGCCAGGCGGCGATGCGGCCGGGTTCGGCGGTGAACGGCCAGATTTCGCAATAGACGCCGGACTCGCGCAGGCGGCGGGCGATCAATTGGGTCACCTGGCTGCCGAAATCCAGGATCAGGACGCGTTCGGCGGCGAGGGCTGGGTTGCTGGCGGGATCAGGCAGGGAATCGGACATGAGCCGAACTATGCTCCACGTGATCCCCCGGGCTTGCACCATGTCCGCGGCGGGATGGCAAGCGGGGTCACGCGGGTTTCCTCGGTCCTGCCTCGCACGGCCGGTCAGCCGACGCGGCAGGCCCGCCGCCGATCAGAACGGCAGCAGCACGTCCATCACCTGCTGTCCCCAACGCGGGCTCTGCACATCCATCAACTGCCCGCGCCCGCCATAGGCTATGCGCGCTTCGGCCATGCGGTCATGCTGCACCGTGTTGTCCGACGCGATATCCTGCGGCCGGATCACGCCGCTCACCCGCAGCTCACGCAATTCGTTGTTAACTCGGAATTCCTGCCGCGCCGCCACCACCAGGTTGCCGTTCGGCAGCATCTGAGTGACCACGCCGGCAAGGCGTAGGGTTACCGCCTCGTTGCGCTGGATCTGCCCGCTGCCGCCATTGTTGTTGCCGCTGCTGACCGACAGCAGCGTGGACGGGTCCACGATGGTCTTCGGCAGCAAGCTCTCCATGCCGAAGAAATTGGGCATACCAGCGGATTCGGCGCTGCTGCGGCTGGCCGTGGTGACGTTTTTGAGGTTCGCCGAAATCCGTCATGTTCACCAGCACGGTGACGATGTCACCGACCTGCGCCGCGCGCTGATCCTTGAAGAACGCGCGCGAGCCGGTGCGCCACAGCGCGTTCGGCTCGTTGGGGACCGGCTGGCGGGCCGGCATCGGCATCGTCACCGGCCGCCAGGTCGGGTCCTTGGTTGGATCGGTCGTCGGGGTCATCGTCGGCGGTCGGCCCACCTCTGACAGGCGGGTGAGTGCGCCGCAGCCGCTCAGCAGCAGGCCGGCGGCCAGCAGTGTGGCCGCGGCAATGCCTCGATCCAACCAGCCGATCCGGATGTCGGCCCGATCGGTCACAAAGCGGCGTTTCATCGCAGGGCTCCCGTGCCGCCGCGGTTCGCCGTCGTCAGTGGCAGGCTGTCAGGCGCAACCCGCACCTGGCCTGGCCCGGTCACCACCGCCTCGATCACCGCCCGGGACGCCGGATTCATCACGCGGATCCGTTCCCCGGTGGCCCCTGATTCCAGCGCCGAACCTTGTGCAACCACGGCCAGGCCGCCGGCATCCAGCCGCATCTCGACGCGGCTGCCACGTTCCACCAGGGCCGGCCGCTCCAGGTCGCTCAGCATCAAAGGCTGGCCCGGCCGGGTCGCGTGACGCAACTGCATGCCGACCGCCTCGGACGGCGCGTGTGCCACCTCACCACGCAGCAGCGCGACCCGTATCCGCGCCATGTGCACATCCGCCTGGCGCAGCACCGCGCCCGCCGGCAGCCGCGCGCTGGCAACCGGCAGCTCCATGGTGTCATCCGCTCGGCCGGCCACCCGCAGATTGATCGGATCCATGACGGCGCTGGTGAGCGTCAGGATCGCGGTGAAGCGGCCGGACCCGCTGTCGTAATCGAGCTGGGTCGCGACCGCATGCACCTCCGCCTCGGCCGGCACCAGCGGCGCGGAGAAGCCGGGCAGTTCGATCTCGCAATCATCGGACGCGCCGGCAGCCTGCAACGCGGCGCGCATGGCATCCAGCACCGTCTCGCGCTGCATCGGGCGGCCCGGCCATTCCAGGTACTGCGCGATCCCCGGATGAGGCGGGGCGCCAATCCACGTCGAACTGACGCGCGATGGCGCCCAGTTGCGCGGCCTCGACGACGATCTGGCCCCCCGGTCCCGGGCCGGGGCCGAGACGGCGGCCTGCGTTGCGGCCGGCGTCGTTGAACAGGTCGGACAGCCGCACGTCGGGACCATGCAGCAGCGTGTGCGTGCGCAACATCGCTGCCCGCGTCGCGCCAGGCAATGCGGTAAGCAAGCACGCAAACGGCAGCGCGGCGAGCAGGAGAGAACGGGCAGGGCGTCCCATGTCGGTCACCGAAGGTTGGTCAGCGTGGACATCATCTCGTCGCTCGAGCTGATCACCCGGCTGTTCATCTCGTAGGCCCGCTGTGCGGTGATCAGATTTGTGATCTCGGTCACGACGTTGACGTTGGAGGTCTCGATGAAGCCTTGCATCATCGAGCCGAAGCCGGGGCTGGCGGGATTGCCGGTGACCGCGGCGCCGGATGCCGCCGTCTCCAGGTACAGATTGTCACCTTGCGAATCCAAACCGGCTTCGTTGGGAAACGCCGCCAGCGTAAACTGGCCGACGGTCTGCGGCGCGGTCTGGCCGGACAGCGTCACCTGTACCTGGCCGGCGGAATTCACCGCCACGCCGGTCGCGGCGGAGGGGATCTGGATGCCCGGCGATACGACATAGCCGTCCGCCGTCACGATGGTTCCGTCCGGTGCGAGACTGAACGTCCCGTCGCGGCTATAGGCGGTATCCCCGGACGGCAGCGTCACCTGGAAATAGCCATTGCCCTGGATCGCCATGTCCAGCGTGTTGGAGGTCTGCTGCAGGTTGCCCTGCTCGTTGATCCGGTACATCGCGGCGGTCTTCACGCCCAACCCGACCTGCGCGCCGGACGGCACAATACTGCCGGTATCCGAGCTGTTGGAACCGACGCGCCGCAGGTTCTGGTAGATCAGGTCCTGGAATTCCGCCCGCCTTCGCTTGAAGCCGGTGGTCGTCATGTTGGCGATGTTGTGGGAGATCACTTCCACATTGGTCTGCTGGGCCTGCATGCCGGTGCCGGCAATGTCTAGCGAACGCATGGGTCAGGCTCTTTCGTTGGCAACGGCGCGCGGATCAGGGTGACGGCGGCAGCAGCTTGTCGATGACGGATTGCTGCCGGTCGGATTCGGCCTGGATGAACTGGCTGAGGAACTGGAACTGCCGCACCCCGTCGAGCATGCGCGTCATCTCCAGTACGGGCTGCACGTTGGAATCCTCGATCGAGCCCTGCACGATGCCGGGCGCGACAACCGGCGTGGTCGGACCATCGGCTCGGATCAGGGTGCCGCCCTCGGCGGTCATCTTCATCGGGTCCACCGGGCGCACCACGCCGATCTTGCCGATCTGACCGTTCTCGCTGGAGACCGTGCCGTCGCCGGCGACGGTGATCCGCGTGTCGCTGGGGGCGACCTGCAACGGTTGACCGGCGGTATCCAGGACCGGGTTGCCGGCACTGTCGGCGATCCGACCGTCCGGCATCAGGCCGAACCGCCCGTCGCGGGTCAGCCGCGGGCCGCGCGGCGTGTTGACGGTGAAGTAGCCGTCCTTGCTGAGCCCGAGATCGAGCGGATTGGCGGTATGGGTCATCGTGCCCGCCTGCTGCTCCCGCCAAGTCGCCCGGTCCTGCGCATAGGCAACCACCCGTCCGCCGGGCGGCGATGCGGTGCCGGTCTGGCGATTGAGCCAGTCGCTGAACTGCACCCGCTGGGCGCGGTAGCCGGGCGTATTGGCGTTGGCCACGTTGCCGGCGATAACGTCCATGACGCGCTCTTGGGCAACCGACCGGGACGCGGCGATGTTGCTGATCAGGTCCATGCCGCAGCCACAGCAACCGCCGTGCCAGTGGTCCCGACAGGGGCAGCGCGGGCGGATCGCGGTTTCCCGCCGCCGCCGGCCGGTCGAACTGCAAACCGCGCCCGGCAGATCCTGCCGGGGTGTCGATCGGTGCCGGCAGGCAAGGCTTCCTTAACCTCGCCCTGTCACCATTTGCTCCACGCGCGATGGAGCGAACATGGCCGCGGCCGCGACAGCAGTGAAGGACGCCGACACCGAAGCCGAGTCGGAGGCACCACCCGCGAAGCCGTCATCCCGACGCAAGCTGATCCTGCTTGCCGTCCCGTTGCTGGTGGCCGCATTGCTGGCTGGACTCTGGTTCTCCGGCATCCTGCCCAATCTGCTCGGCCTGAGGCATGCCGAGGAACATGAGGTCCAGGCGGCGCCGGTCATCCCGGTCTTCGTCGATCTGCCGGAAATGATCGCCAACCTGAATGGCAATGCACATCGTCCCAGCTACGTGAAACTGAATGCGCGCCTGGAGGTCGCCAGCGCGCAGGATGCCGAGAAAGTCCGCCAGGCGATGCCCCGGGTCCAGGACCTGTTCCAGACCTATCTGCGTGAGATGCGGCCGGAGGAATTGCGTGGTTCCGCCGGCAGTTACCGTTTGCGGGAGGAATTGATCACCCGAGCCAATATCGCCGTGGCGCCGGCACATGTCACCGACGTGCTGTTCGTGCAGATGCTGGTCCAATGAGCGAATCCGAATCCGGCCAGTCGGACGAAGACCTCGCCGCCGCCTGGGGCGCCGAAACCGAGGCGGAAGGCGAGGGCGCGGCGCAACCCGCCCGCGTGCTCAACCAGGCCGAAATCGACAGTCTGCTCGGCTTTGACGACGGCCCCGCGGGCGGCGAGAACCGCACCGGGATGCAGAAGATCATCAGCTCCGGCCTGGTCTCGTATGAGCGCCTGCCGATGCTGGAGATCGTGTTCGACCGACTGGTGCGCATCATGTCCACCTCGCTGCGCAACTTCACCTCGGACAACGTCGAGGTGGGTATCGACAACATCCTCAGCCTGCGATTCGGCGACTATCTGAATTCCATCCCCTTGCCCGCCATGCTGGCGGTGTTCAAGGCCGAGGAGTGGGATAATTACGGGCTGATGGTGGTCGACAGCGCGATGATCTACTCGATCGTCGACGTGCTGCTGGGCGGACGGCGCGGCACCGCGGCGATGCGCATCGAAGGAAGGCCCTACACCACGATCGAACGTACCCTGGTGGAGCGGCTGATCCAGGTCGTGCTGGCCGACCTCTCCGCCAGTTTCGACCCGCTGTGCCCGGTCACCTTCCGCTTCGAGCGGCTGGAGGTGAACCCGCGCTTCGCCACCATCAATCGCCTGTCCAATGCCGCGGTGCTGGCGCGACTGCGCATCGACATGGAAGACCGCGGCGGGCGCATGGAGCTGTTGCTGCCCTACGCCACACTGGAGCCGGTGCGCGAATTGCTGCTGCAGCAGTTCATGGGCGAGAAGTTCGGCCGTGACTCGATCTGGGAAACCCATCTGGCCGAAGAGCTGTGGAATACCGAGGTCGAACTGGACGTGGTGCTGGACGAACAGACCATGCGTCTGGCGGATGTCATGGCGTTGGAACCAGGCGCTCGGATCGTGCTGAATACCGGTCCGGGCGCCACGGTGCTGATCCGCTGCGGTGCCGTGCCGCTATTCGAGGGACGCATCGGCCGGCGCAAGAGCCGCGTCGCCGTGCGCATCGAGCGCGACATCCCGCGGGTGCAGGCCAACGGCGAGCGCTAAGCAGACTTCCACGGTCTGTGCCACATATCCACCTTGTGGTTGGGGAAGCAAGCGTCGGGGGCGTCGCCTCGAATCCCCATCCAGGGGTGCTGCCCCTTGCATCTCCGCCAAGGGCCCGGCCCTTGGAACCGCCTCCGTTTGGGGTGGGAGGGAGGCCTGCCGTGGCGGCTTGTTGGTCCGAGGCCGTCGCGCGCCCTCTCCACCCCAAACCGAATCCGATTGCAAAGGCGAGATTTTGCTGGAGGTCCAAGAGGCAAAGCCTCCTGGTGGGGGTCGGGGCAACGCCCCGATGCTTGCCGCGTCCCGTCATAGGGCGGCACGCGTGGCTTCGGCTGCGGAACTCTGCGTGGCGGCCGCGGCCGCCCTTCCCGCGGGCTGTAAGCAATTTCCTAACCGATCGCGGCAGAGAATGCTGCCATGGAGTGGGCACTCGAAATCGTCCTGATCGTGCTGCTCGCCGCGACGCTGTTTCACGCGGTGCGGCTGGAGCGTGCGCTGGGCGTGCTGAAGCGCGACCGCGCGGTGCTGGAGCAACTGGTCGGCGCCTTCAACGCCAGCACCCGCCAAGCGGAAACCGGCGTCGAGCGGCTGCATGCCGCGGCCGATGGCGCCGGCCGACAGGTCGCGCGGCAGATCGAGGCCGCCACCGCCCTCAAGGACGACATCGTGTTCCTCAGCGAGCGGGGTGAACGGCTGGCCGATCGGCTTGACGCATTGATCCGGGCCGGGCGGCCGCTTGCTGCCGAACCGCCGCGACAGCTGGTCACACCCGAGGCGCGCCGCGCCGATCCCGAGGACGCGGACCTGTCCCGTGTGCGCAGCCAGGCGGAACGTGACCTGCTGAAGGCGCTGAGGATGGCGCGATGATCTACAACCTCCCCATCCCACGCCTGTTGCCGTGGACCATCGCTGCGATCGCGGCCCTGCTCGGGGTCAAGTCCGTCGTCCTGGTGCGCGCCGCGGTGCCGCCCCCTCCGGCGACGGCCACTCTACTGGCCAGTGCGCAGGCCGCGGCTCCGGTGACCAAACCCGCCGCCGCGCCGGGACATGGCGCATCGGCCGCCGGCTCGCCGCAACCCGATCCGGCCCCCGCGCAGGCACCGCCGCAAAAGCCCGAGCCGGCACCTGTCAGCGATGCGGAACGCAGCGTGCTGCTGGAGCTGCGTCAGCGCCGTCAGGAGCTTGATGCACGGGAGGTCACGCTGACCGCGCGGGAATCCATGCTCGCCGCGCTGGAGCAGAAGCTCTCCGCCCGGGTGGCCGAACTGACCGCCCTGCAGAAACAGCTGGAGGCACTGGATGCGGTGCGTCAGCAGCGTGAGGACACCGAATGGCAACGGCTGGTGAAGGTCTACGAAGTCATGAAGCCACGCGATGCGGCAGCGATCTTCAACGAATTGCAGATGTCGGTGCTGCTTCCGGTAGTGGATCGGATGAAGGAATCCAAGGCGGCCCCGGTCCTGGCGGCGATGAACCCCGACAAGGCGCGTGATCTCACTGCGGAGCTGGCGAAGCTGCGCACCGGTCGCAACACCCAGACTGATGCCGCCAAGGCGGCAGCCAACGGCGGCCGACCCGCCGCTCAATAGACTGAGGAGGCATTGGAACCATGTCGATCGACAAGTCGATGAACGTCCTGATCGTGGATGACTACAAGACCATGCTGCGGATCATCCGTAACCTGCTGAAGCAGATCGACTTTCATAATGTCGAAGAGGCGGGGGATGGGGCCGAGGCGCTGTCCAAGCTGCGCTCGGGCGCCTTCGGCCTGGTGATCAGCGACTGGAACATGGCACCGATGACTGGTCTGCAACTGCTACAGGAGGTGCGGGCCGGTGCCAAGCTGAAGACCACGCCGTTCATCATGATCACTGCGGAAAGCAAGACGGAGAACGTGGTGGCGGCCAAGCAGGCCGGTGTTTCCAACTACATCGTCAAGCCGTTCAACGCCGAAACCTTGCGTGACAAGATTGAGAAGGTGCTGGGTCATGCATGACCGCGCCATGTCCGGCATGCCGAACGGCGAGGAGTTGTTCGAGCGGCTGACAGAGATCCGCACACGCTACCCCGAGTCATCGCCGGAAATGGTCGCCGATGTGGTGCGGGCGGTGCTGAACTCGATGAGCGGCGATCTGACCGCGCAGGAAACCTCCCTGCTGACCGAGGTCGAGTCGCTGGGCCGCACCATTGCCGCGGCCAAGTCGGAGATCGCTGCGCTGCGCGTCGACGACATCACCGTCAGCCACATCCCGTTCGCAACGGATGAGCTGGACGCGATCGTGTCGCACACCGCCTCGGCAACCAATGCCATTCTGGAAACCTGCGAAACCCTGGACGAGGTCGCGCGCGGGCTGAACGGCGAGCAGGCGACAAAATTGCAGGATGCCACGACGTGCATCTATGAAGCTTGCAGCTTCCAGGACATCACCGGCCAGCGCATCACCAAGGTGGTGACGACGCTGAAGACGATCGAAGCCAAGGTGGCGCAGATCATATTCACCTTCGGAGCTCATGCCGGAGACCCGGTGGCGTTGGTGTCGGACGGGGGTGAGCCGGTCCTGCTGAATGGACCTCAATTGCCGACCGCGGCGATGGATCAGTCCGATATCGACAAGCTGCTGGCCAGCTTCGAATGAACCTCGGCCGTCCTTGGTTGGACTGGCTCCTGCGGGTGAGCGGCTGTTGGCTGCTGCTGACCGCCATCGCATGGTGGTGTCCGGCAGCGGCGCGGCCGAGGACGTCGCCGGCATCGTGACGCGGGTCGGCAACCATCCGCGGTTTGGCCGCGTGGTGTTCGATCTGCCGGCAGGCACGCTCTATCGGCTGGTGCAGGACGGCGATCGGGTCATCCTGCATTTCGAGCCGGCCGTCCCGGTGGGAGCGGCCAGCGCCATGCCGCGCAACGTGCACGCCATCACCGGCGGTGCCGGCCAGGTCGAGTTGGTGCTCGATGCTGGCGCCACGATCCAATCGACGCGCCTGGGCGATCGTGTGGTGGTCGATGCGCTCGATCCGGCTGGCGTCACCCCTGCCGGCGGGCAATCGACGCCTTCGAGGCCGACTCCTGCACAGGCTTCGCTGCCACCCGCCCGATCACAGACCTCGGCAGGGGCCGCGGTGCGCGGGACCGGCAAGGCCGGGGCCGCACCGGTGGCAAGCCAGCCCGCGACTGGCCCGGCCGCGGCTGCCCCCGCCGCGACCAACAGCCCCACGGCTACGCCCGCCGCGACGAACAGGCCCGCCGCGGGCGCGACCGGCCAACCGCAGGTTGGCCGCGCCTCGGGCGCAGAGGCATCCGGGGCCGCGACATCGGATCACCCGCTTCCCAGCCACGAGCCGGCCCCGCGTGCCGGTCCTGCTGCCCAGGCTGCCTCGCCCGCCTCACAGGCGGTTGCGCCGCGGCCTTCGCCCCACGCCACCGAAGGCTCGGGTCCGCCAGGTCGATCGCCCGCGGCGACACAGCCTGCGCCGGACGCAGCAGCCCCCGTCAATCCGCCTGGCGCCGTAACCGAGGAGGCCGATGCGGCGGCGGCCGCGCATGGCGCGTCGGCTCCGGCGGCGGCTGCCCTGGCTGATCCGCATCGCTCGGATATCGTGACCGGCGCCAATGATGCGATGATCGACAGCCAAGTGGCGGCCCCTACGGCGCCGCCCGCCGAGACCGTGCGCGCCTCGGCCGTGACGGGGGCAGTGGCCCCACCCGGGGAGCGTGATCCGATTTTGACGCCGAGCAGCAATACCGGCTCGGGGCCGGTTGCGCTGGTGGTCCGTCCGGCGGTGCCGCCGCTGGGGACCCAGGGCACGGCCTTCTCGGTGCCGTTCGAGCCGAACGTGGCCGCGGCGGCCTTCCGGCATGGCGGCACCGATTATGCTGTGTTCGCCGCACGTCGCCCGCTCGATATGAGCCTGCTGCGGGGTAATCGGCTGCTCGGCAGAGCCACTGTGCAGGTGCTGCCGGCAGCAACGCTGATCCGGCTGCGGCTCGCGCCCGGCATGTCCTTGCAGCTCGAGCAGACCCGGCTGGGTTGGACCGTCGCGGCGGTGACCGCGGCCGCGTCGCCTCAGCCGATGGCGGCGAGCTTCGCCGATGGTCGTCTGACCCTGGCAGCCGATGCGCCCGGTGACGTGGTTGCGATTTCCGATCCGGAGAGTGGCGCGACGCTGCTGGTCGGCACCCAGCACCGGTCCGGCCAGGGCGTCGCCATCCGTCGGCACGGGGCCGAATTCACCCTGCTGCCGACCTGGCAGGGCGTGCTGGTGGAGGCGCTGTCGGACCACCTGGCGTTGCGGACCGTCGCGGACGGCTTCGCGCTGACCGCGGAACCGGGCGGTCTGGCGATCTCGCCGATGGCCGCGGCTTTGCTCGCCGACTCGGCATCACTGACCAGGCGCTTCGTGTTTCCGCCAATGCCGGAAGCCGCCTTGCGCGAGCGTCTGGCGATCCAGGTCGCAAGCTCAGCCGCTGCGCCGCCTTTGTCGCGCGGCCCACGCCGCCGCGCCGCCGCGGTCGACATGATCGCACTCGGCATGGGCGCGGAGGCTGAGTCGCTGCTGAAGGTGACAGCGGAGCAGGACCCGCAGGAAGCCGCTTCTGCCACCACCATCGGCCTGACCGCCATCGCGGCGCTGCTGGCGGACCGTCCGGAGGACGCGGTTGGCCTCACCGATGCGCGGCTCACCGGCAGTGACGAGGTTGCCTTCTGGCGCGCCGTGCGGTCGGCCGAAATCGATGACGCTTCGCCGCAGGCCGCGGCCAGTTTCGCGGTGACCACGCCACTGGCGCTGGGGTATCCCGCAGGGATGCGCGACCGGGTGCTGCCGCTGGCGGTCGAGACGATGTTGCGCGGTGGCCAGCAGGAGGCTGCCGATGCGGTGCTGGCGCGGGCCAGGGACCTGCCGGGGCTGGATCTGGCGCGTGCGATGTCTCGGGACGTCGCCGGCGATACCGAGGCGGCCCTGAAGCAATATGACGCTTTGGCCAAGAGCCGCGACCAGCTGGATTACGCACGCGCTTCGGAGCGTGCGCTGGAATTGCGCCTGAAGACGAACCAGATCACGCCGCAACAGGCGGCCGACGGGATGGATCGCCTGCTCTATGCCTGGCGCGGCGACCGTCACGACCTGAGGGTGCGGGAGCGGCTGGCGGAACTCCGGCAGCAGAGCGGTCAGTGGCGCGCCGCGCTGGCCGCGCTGCGCAATGCCGAACAGGATTTCCCGGAAGCCAAGACCGAGATCCACGGGCGGCTGCAGGCCAGCTTCGCCGCCTTGTTGCATGACGATGCGGCGGACCGGCTGCCGCCGTTGGATCTGGTGGCGCTGGTGGACGAGAACACCGATCTGCTGCCGGTTTCGGTGGAGGGGGAGGCCATGCAATCAAGGCTGGCCGATCGGCTCCTGGCGCTGGATTTGCCGCGCCGAGCGGAGCCGGTGCTGGAAAAGCTGATGCGGGCTGCGCCCACCCAGGCCAGCCGCGCCGGCTTCGGTGCGCGCCTTGCGGCCTTGCGGCTGCGGGAGGGCAATGCGGCCGGCGCGCTCACGGCGCTGACCGCATCGGCGGGCTCCGAGCTGCCATCGGGTCTGATCGAGCGGCGTCAGCTGCTGTACGCCGGGGCGACGGCGCGGCGTGGCGATTACGCCGCCGCGATGGCGGCGATAGCCGACCTGGACAGTGCGGCCGCCGGGCTGTCGCGAGCCGATATCATGGAGCAGGCGCAGGATTGGCCTGGTGCCGAACGGGCCTTGGCCGACTATGTGGCAAAGGCGGTGCCGGAGACCGGGGCACTCACTGACCCGCAGCGACAGGCCCTGCTGCGATTGGCGACGGCGGCGGCGCGGGCTGGCGACGACACCGCGTTGAGCGGCATGAAGGTGCGCGATACGGCGCGCATGGGCAGTGGCCCGTTGGCGGACATGTTCCGCCTGCTCACCGCCGACCCGATCCTCGGCACGGCGGATCTGCAACGATCCCGTCAGGAGGTCGGCATGGCCCGTGCGGTGCCGGCCGGCTTGAAGGCATTGCAGCCGTGCGCGGCGCTGCCCTGATTTTTTCGCCCAATCCACCGCATTTTTTCGGCCAATCCGCCTCAAATCCCTTGCGTGCCGGGTTCTGTTTCACCATGTTCCGCGACCTTGGCCCCAGGGGACGCCGCGCGGCCGGTTTTTGCGCGTACCGTCCAACAGGCTATCTACTGGTAGGAAGGGGAACTCGATGGACGCATTCAGCCCATCGCTCAATCCACTGGGGATGGTCTCGGATGATCCGAGCAGCAACCAGGAGCATCACGGGCCGGAAGCCCAAAAGGACTATTTCGTGGAGCGCGACGGCGTGAAATTCGCCGGAACGCATCTGCTGCTGGATTTCTGGGGCGCCCGGAATCTGACCGATCCCGCCGGCATCGACGCCGCTCTGCGGGATGCAGCGGACGCGGCCGGCGCCACGATCCTGCACAGTCATTTCCACCATTTCGGTCCCGATGGTGGCGTCAGCGGTGTGCTGGTGCTGGCGGAGAGCCATATCTCGATCCACACCTGGCCAGAGCGCGATTTCGCCGCGCTGGACATCTTCATGTGCGGATCCTGCAATCCGTACAACTCGCTGCCGGTGCTGAAAGCCGCCTTCCAGCCCAGCGGCATTCAGCTCGGCGAGCAACGGCGCGGCCTGATCGCGTAACCCAATGTTCTGTTGCGCATGACGCGGCCCGGGCGCCGGTCCGGGCCGTGCTGCTGCGTGGAGGCTGATGATGGCGACCGACAGCTGGATCAACGAGACGCTGTATCCGGATTGGGGCCAGCGCTTCCTGGTGAAACGCGAGCTGGCGCGCGTGCAAAGTGCGTTCCAGGACATTGCGATCTTCGAAAGCACCTCGCATGGCCGGGTCATGGTGCTGGACGGCGTGATCCAGATCACCGAGGCGGACGAGTTCGTCTACCAGGAGATGCTGGCCCATGTGCCGCTGCTGGCGCATGGCGCAGCGGCCAATGTGCTGATCATCGGTGCCGGCGATGGCGGTGTGCTGCGGCGGGTGCTGCAACATCGCGGCGTGCAGCGCGCGGTGATGGTGGAGATCGACGGCGAGGTGATCCGCCTGTCGAAGGAACACCTGCCCAACATCGCCGGCGATGCATGGCACGACAGCCGTGCCGAGGTGATCGTCGGCGACGGCATCGACTACGTGATGCGCGCGCCCGATGCCACCTTCGACGCGATCATCGTTGATTCGACCGACCCGATCGGCGTCGGCGAGGTGCTGTTCACCGACGCGTTCTATCAGAACTGTGCGCGCGTGCTGACGTCGCACGGTCTCGTGGTGAATCAGTGCGGTGTGCCGTTCATGCAGGCGGATGAATTGCGGGAGACCAGTGCCCGGCGCCGGCAGTTCTTTCCGCATGTGACGGCCTATGTCGCCGCAGTGCCGACCTATGTCGGCGGCTTCATGACACTGGGTTTCGCGGCGAAGGATGCCATTCTCACCACGGTCTCGGTGCAGGACATCGCTGCCCGTGCCGAGGCCGCGGGCATTCTGGGCACGACGCGCTATTGGACGCCGGAAATCCATGTCGGGGCGTTCAATCTGCCGCCCTATATCGCGCAGCATCTGCCGCGCTGACCCGCTCTGCCGACGTGTTGCCGCCCAGTACGGACCGATCGAGCGCACGCGCCGAGCCGTCTCCCGGTGGTAGTCAGCGATCCTTCGTGGGGTGCGCCGTCAGTCCGGACTGATCGGGGGCACGCGCCGCGCCGTCTCCCGGTGGCGGTCGGCGATCCTCCGTGGAAGGCGCGGCCAGTCCGGACCGATCGGACACGCGCATCGAGCGGCCGGCGTGGCGGTCAGCGATCCTCCGTGGGATGCGCGGTCAGTCCGCGCCGCAGTAACGCATCCCACGCAGTGTCCGGCGTGTCGGCGAAGTCGAACAGCGCCATGTCGTCCTCGGCGATCATGCCTTCGCTCAACAGCATCTCGAAATCGATCACCCGGCGCCAATAGGACTCATCGAACAACACGATCGGCACGGTGGGCGTCTTGCCGGTCTGACGCAGCGTCAGCAGCTCGAACAGCTCGTCCATGGTGCCGAAGCCGCCAGGGAATACCACCAGCGCGTTGGCGCGCATCGCCAGGTGCATTTTGCGCATTGCGAAATAGTGGAACCGGAACGTCAGTTCCGGCGTCGTGTATGGGTTCGGCTCCTGCTCGTGCGGGAGGCTGATGTTGAACCCGATGCTCGGCGCCCCCACCTCGGACGCTCCTCGATTGGCGGCCTCCATCGTGCCCGGCCCGCCGCCGGTGGCGATGACGTTGTCGCGCCAGCGATGGTGCGGGGCGAAGGCACCGCCGCGCTCCGACACGATGCGGCCGAATTCGCGCGCCGCCTGGTAGCGTGCCGCGCGCAGGCCCATCGCCTCCGCGGCACCGCGCTCCGCGGCGCTGGTTGCCGCCGCCAGCGCTGCCTCGGCTTGTTCGGGGGCTGGCGTCCGCGCGCTGCCGAACACGATGATGGTGGAGCGGATGCCCCAGTCGCGCAGCGCCAGTTCGGCCTTGGCGTATTCCAGCGCGAAGCGGATGTCGCGCATCTCGTCGCGCAGCAGGAATTCGGTGTCCTCGATCGGCATCCGGTAACTGTGGGCGCGCTTCTGGGCAGCGTTGTCCGGCACGCCTATGACTCCTGCGCGAAGCGACGTACCACGTTCTCCAGCAGGCGGGACACCGGGCCATCCCACCCTTTGCGCCACAGGCTGCCGCAGAAGGTGATTGAGCCGACGGCGAATACTGCGCCCCCCATCGGGGTGTCGAAATAGACGATCTCGCCCCGGCGCAGCGCATCCACCGCTTCGCCGTTCCAGGTGGACAGATGCGACAGCAGTTCCTCCGGTACCGTCACCACGGAAGCCGGCGGGTCCTCCGAGCGGGCCAGGATCACCGCATCATCCGGCGTGCCCAGTGAGGTATCGGCGCGATCCAGCTCGAACCCCGCGGCGCCGCCGCCGGACAGACCGTAATCGCCCAGGATGTCGCCCTCGATCCCCTCGAACATCCAGGCGAAGCGCGGTTCGCGCGCGGTCGGCAGCAGGCGGTAATGGGTGCCTTCGAACAGGCCCTGGCCGGAAAATCCCACCCCGGCCAGCAATTGGGGCGGGCGGCGGTTGCGGCGCCACAACCCGCCATAGCCGCCGTCGAGTTGGTGGTAGTATTCCCCCGGTTCCGCCGCCCAGGCACGAATGCCACCTTCCGCGCGGCGCAGCTCGATGACATGCGGCATCGCCTTGTCGCGTGCAATGCGCCAGTAGAACCCGTTGCCGCCCAGATACGCCAGGTTGCCGCCCTGCCGCTGGAACTCCGTCAGGGCGTCGAGCGTGCCCGGCGTGTGGTATTCCGGATGGGAGCCGGTAATCACCGCACGATACGGCGCCAGGATGTCAGCGCCCTCGTCGTCCAGATCCTCATCGGTGATGATGTCGAAGGCGAAGCCGCGCGCCTCCAGCCAGGCGAGCAAATGCGTATCGGCCGGATAATGCCGCAGCCCAGAGCCGCGCGCGTCGTTGAAGGTCAGATAGCCGGGCCGCATCGTCAGCATCGGTCGCCGCCGCGACGAGAAGGAGATCCCGCTGCCATCCAGGTGACGGTTATAGGTAGAGCGGCCGTAGATCGGATATTGGTCGGGATTGTGGGGATAGGCGCCCCATGCTGCCACACGCTCCTGAAACGCCGCGTCGGTATTGCCGCGGGCGTGATTGGCATAGGCCTGGTAGGTAAAGGTGGCGGCCAGGTAGGCGATCGGCGCGAACGGACCCTCGCGCCGCGGCAGCACATACAGGGGCAACCAGTCCTCGCCTGTCGCGCAGCTCAGATGCAGCGCATAGGCGCCGCTCGCCAGGTCGTCCGGCACGGTCCAGCTGAAATCCGGTTCCCAGTCGCAATCGCCCAGATCGTCGGCATGGAAATGGATGGCGGCATAGTCCTGCGGCGCATGGCGCCAGCACATTTCGTTGCCGGTCCAACGGGCGCCGACCACGGCACGCACCGGCAGGTTGACCAGCCGGCCATGGCAGGCCTGGGACCCGGTATCGAGGATGGTCTGGGTGTCGATGCCCTGGGAAAAATCCCAGGCTGCAACAGGCTGGATCTCGTCCGGCATTGCCAGCGGCTCGTGCCATACCGACACGAACCCGCGCAGCAGTGCCGGTGCCTCCAGCTTGCCGGTGAAATGCTGCTGCGCGAAGGATGCAGCGGTCGGCGGCGCCTGGCCCGGGGACGGTCCGCCGGTGATGTCCGCGGCAAGCGACAGGCGGCCGCCCGTCGGCAAGGCAAGCTGATCGGTCACCCGCTGGGCAATGTCGGTTCCGCTGCCGTCCAATGCCTGCTGGCCGACCGCGAAGCGCCCTGAGGCAGGATCGGCGCTGAGCCATAACCGGTACCAACACGACGCCTTCAATTGCTGCCCGGCGGAGATGCTCAGGACACTCTCTGGCAGGACGATCTCCGCCGTCGCGCCGAACTCGGGATCGATCGCGAGAACCACGCTGCACCCGGCATCGCCGTGGGCCAGCACGACCTGTTTGCGGTCCAGCCGGGTCGGCTGCACCAGGACGGTCCAGGTGACCGCCTCCTCGGCGTCGCGGGTCGGCGTTCGATCGACCACCGCGTAGGAGCCGAGCGCGATCGCTTGCCGGCGTCCGGTGAACGCGCTGTCGAAGCGCGCGGACAGGTCCTGGAACTGTAGGCCCGGACCGCTGGGGTTGGGATCGCCACTCAGCACGCGCAGCAGACGGGCACGATAGGGGCCGCCGTCCCGTACGCTGACATACGCAGTGAACGGCTCGCCGGGGCGGCGGGAGAGCCGGTCCAAATAGCCTGTAAGTGGCATTTCGCTGCTTGGCATGGCCCGGAGGCTTGCGTTGCGCTGGGCGTCCTGTCAATTGATCCGATCACCAAATCACCTTGCGGCGATCACGCTTCTGTGCCCGCGGGGCAGAGCCAGCCAGCAGCGGCGAACGGCCCTATCGGAATCGACGCGTGCATCCTGGACCGCGCTCGCATCTCGGACGTGTCTGCGCGCCGCGGCCGGTTGGAATACTCGGCCAGTCCCGACCGGATTTCCCGTGCTGGATGCAAGTATCCTGTCAAATCTTCGGTCCATAGTGGTGGCTGCCCGTCACACGCGTTCTGGGGAACAGCTTCCTCTTGACGGCATGCACGTCGCACCCGCAGGGTTTGTGCCAAGCAGCAAGCAGTCTGCTGGGGTTGCTCACAGGTTCGGAGGCGAAAAGAGTATGCGACGCGGGATCATGGCTTCAGCCGGTCTGCTGGCCGGAATGGCGTTTTGCGCCACCCCGGTTCTGGCGGAACCCTTCAAGTGCCCGCATGTCGGCGGCGACTTCACCTTTGGCCAGGAAGCGAACATCAACAGCCTGGACCAGATGACGTCGGCCACCATCTCCACACGCAACATCGCGATGAACATCTACGAAGCGCTGATGACGCGCGACGAGAATTTCAGCCCGATGCTGGACCTGGCGGACTCGATGACCGAGACGCCGGACCACATGACCTACACGTTCAAGTTGCGGCAGGGCGTGCATTTCCATAACGGCAAGCCGATGACGTCGGCTGACGTGGTGGCATCCTTCGATCGCTACTCGAAGATTGGGTTGGAGCGCAGTGCGTTCGCCAATGTCGATCACTGGGATGCGCCGGACCCGCAGACCTTCGTCATCCACATGAAGAAGGCGCAGCCGACCTTCCTGATCGGTCTCAGTTCCTTCAGCGTGCCGATCGTCATCATCCCGTCCGAGAACAAGGACGATCCGCCGCAGCAGCTCAAGCCGGTCGGCACCGGCCCGTACCAGCTGGTGCAGTCGGTACCTGGCAGCTTCGTCAAGCTGAAGCGCTACGATGGCTACAAGCCGAACACGAATTTCGAGCAGCGCACCGGCTTCGGTGGCTACAAGCAGGCCTGCTTCGACACGGTTACCTTCCGCATCGTAACCGAGGGCGGCGCGCGCGTCGCCGGCCTGAAGACCGGCGAGTTGCAGGGTGTGGAGGACATTCCGGCGAAATCGCAGCCGGACATGAAGAAGGACTCCAACATCACCATCCTGCCGCTGAACAACTGGTGGATTCAGATCAGCCTGCCCAACACGCAGGTGGCGCCTACCAACAATCTTGCGTTCCGCAAGGCGGTGCAGGCGGTGTTGGACATGGATGAGATTATGGATGCCGCGTCCGACGGCAACTACAAGCTGAATGTCGGCTTCCAATATCCCAACCAGGCGGATTACAGCGACGCCGGCAAGGCCACCTACAACATCAAGAACGCCGAGACCGCCAAGAAATACCTGGCGGAATCAGGCTACAAGGGTGAGCCGGTGGTTCTGCTGGTCGGCAAGGACTACGCACCGATGTACAACTCGGCGCTGGTGATGCAGCAGGAGCTGCAGGCGATCGGCGTGAACGCACAGCTGAAGGTGACCGACTGGCCGACCTCGGTGCAGCTTTCGCAGCACCCGGACAGCGGCTGGAACTATTTTTACACCGGCTGGGGCACGCAGCCCGCGCTGGGTGCACTTGCGGTCATGCAGTTCTTCGTCTCGCCAGGCTCCGCCTATCAGAAGGACCCGCAGGTCCACAAACTGTGGAAGGACATGAACGAGCTGCCGACCCCGGAGGGACGGCAGCAGGCCTTCGCCGACATGCAGAAATACATCCTGGAGCAGGGAGATGCGCTGCCCTTCGGGTCGTTCACCAAGGTGCAGGGCGTGCGGTCGAACGTGAAGGGGTTCGTGCCGTTCCGCATTCCCAGGATGGCCAATGTGTGGTTCGCGCAATAGCGTCCCCACGTTGCGGACCATCGTCGTGCCGGGTGCAGGCAAGGATCGGGGGCGTTGCCCCCGGACCCCCATCAAGGGGCGCTGCCCCTTGAAACCCCGCCAAGGGCCCGGCGCTTGGAACCAATTTCGTTTGGGGTGGGCAGGGGGCCGGTCATGATGATCGTATGGTCCGAGGCCGTCACGCCCCCTCCTCACCCCAAACAGAGTTCGATTGCAAAGGCTGAGCCTTTGCTGGGAGTCCAGGGGGCAAAGCCCCCTGGTGGGGTTCGGGGCAACGCCCCGATCCTCACAGCGCGCAGCGCGGCGATCGCATGATCGGAATTGTGCTTCGCCGCCTCGGCAGTGCCGTTCCGATCCTGTTGATGGTCAGCCTGATCACCTTCGGCATGATCCACCTGATCCCCGGCGACCCCGCCGCCGCCATCGCCGGGCTCAGCGCGACACCGGAGCAGATCGCCAATATCCGCCACGATCTCGGCCTGGACGAGCCACTGCCGGCGCAGCTCTACCGCTGGTATGTCAATCTGGCGCAGGGTGATTTCGGCCGCTCCCTGCTGCTGGGTCAGCCTGTTGCGCAAGTCACGCTGAACCGCCTGCCGGTCACGGTGGCACTGTCGATTTACGCTCTGGTGATCACCCTGATCCTCGGCCTGGGCAGCGGCATCATCGCGGCGCTGCGCCAGAACAGCTGGCTGGACCAGGCCGCGATGATGTTCGCCATGCTGGGGATTTCGTTGCCCAATTTCTACCTCGGCCTGCTGATGATCATCTTCATCGGCGTGGAGCTGCGCTGGCTGCCCACCGGCGGCTACATCCCGTTCACCACCGATCCGCTCGGCTGGCTGGCCACCTCGACCATGCCCGCCATCTCATTGGCCTTGCTGCTCACCGGGCTGTTGGCGCGTATCACCCGCTCCACCATGCTGGAGGTGTTGCGCCAGGACTATATCCGCACCGCCCGCGCCAAAGGCCTGCCGCGGCGCCGCGTGGTGGTGAAACACGCGCTGGCGAACGCGCTGATCCCGATCACCACCGTGATCGGCATTATCGTCAGCCTGCTGATCTCCGGCTCCGTGGTGACCGAATCACTGTTCTCCATTCCCGGCATCGGCCAATTGCTGACCCAGGCGGTGCTGAACCGCGATTATCCAATGGTGCAGGGCGGGCTGCTGATCACCACCGCGCTGCTGGTGCTGGTGAATATCGGCGTCGACGTGCTGTATGCGCTGCTTGACCCGAGGGTGCGCTACGATGGCGCCTGATACCGCCGTCGTGCTGGCCACCGATGCGCTCGATGAGGAAATCCCCGAGCGTCACCAGCACCCGTTCTGGGCGACCTCGCGCCGGCTGCTGCACCACCGGCTGTTCGTCACCGGGCTGGTGCTGTTCGGTATCATCGTGGTGGTGGCGGTGCTGGCGCCGCTGATCGCCCCGGTGAACCCGAACAAACTGGCGATGCGGGACCGCTTCCTGCCGCCCGGTCCGGACCATATCTTCGGCACCGACAATTTTGGCCGCTCGCTGTGGTCACGCGTCGTGTGGGGCGCGCAGCTTTCGATGTTCATCGGCTCCGCCGTGGTGGTTATCAACGCCGTGTTCGGCACGCTGATCGGCGCGCTCGCCGGCTATTTCCGCCGCCTGGACAACGTGCTGATGCGGGTGAACGATGCCTTGATGGCGTTCCCCGCCGTGCTTCTGGCGATTGGCGTCACCGCGGTGCTCGGCCCGTCGGTCAACGACGTGATCATCGCACTCGGCATCGTCTATACGCCGCGCACCGCCCGCATCGTGCGGTCCTCGGTGATCGTGCTGCGAGAGATGGAATACGTGCAGGCGGCGGTCGCGGCAGGGGCCGGGCACTGGCGCATCCTGCGCCGTCACATCCTGCCCAACGCGATGGCACCGCTGATCGTGCAGTTGTCGTTCCTGTTTGCCTACGCGGTGCTGACCGAGGCGACGTTGTCCTTCCTGGGCGTGGGTGCGGTGCCGCCGACGCCGACCTGGGGAAACATCATGGCGGAAGGCCGCCAGTACATGGTCGACGCGCCCTGGATCATCACCATCCCCGGCGCCGCGCTGATGATCACCGTGCTGGGACTGAACCTGCTTGGCGACGGTCTGCGCGACGTGCTGGATCCAAGGTTGAGGATTCAGGAGTAAGTCTTCGCCCGTCGCGGTCAGGCGCCCGACCACCCGTCTTCGAACCGTCATGTTCGGGCCTGATCCTGTCATCTACCCGGCTCCGATCGGATCGCCACGTCACCGCGTACGCGTGGACGGGGGCAGATCAACGGATCAGGTTCGGCCGCGATGGCCTATCGACATGGACCGCCCCATGACTCTGCTTTCCGTTCGCGACCTTACCACCGCCTTCAAGACCGCTCGCGGCGAGATCACCGCCGTTGAGGACGTCAGCTTCGACCTGGCGGAAGGCGAAATCCTCGGCATCGTCGGCGAATCCGGCAGCGGCAAGAGCGTGACCGCGCTCACCATCATGGGCCTGCTGCCGCAGCCGCCGGCCCGCATCGCGGCCGGCAGCATCCAGTTCGACGGCAAGGAACTGACCCGCCTGTCCGACACCGCCATGCAGCGCATCCGCGGTCCGGGCATCGCCATGGTGTTTCAGGAGCCGATGACCTCGCTCAACCCGGTGTTCACCATCGGCGAGCAGATCATGGAGACGATCCGCGCCCATGAACGTCTGTCCAACCGCGCCGTCGTCGCCCGGGCGGTGGAGATGCTGGAGAAGGTCGGCATCCCCTCTGCCGCCGCGCGGATGGCCGACTATCCGCACCAGCTCTCCGGCGGGCAGCGCCAGCGGGTGATGCTGGCGATCGCGCTGGTCTGCCGCCCCCGGCTGTTGATCGCCGATGAGCCGACCACGGCTTTGGACGTCACCATCCAGGCGCAGATCCTCGATCTGCTGATGGATCTGCGTGACGAGTTCGGCATGGCGATCATGATCATCACCCACAACATGGGCGTGGTGGCGGAGACCGCGGACCGCGTGCTGGTGATGTATGCCGGGCGCATCGTGGAGCAGGCGCCGGTGGCGCGGCTGTTCGACCAGCCGCTGCATCCCTACACGCGCGGCCTGCTGGACTGCGTGCCTTCCCTGGCGCAGGACCATGAACGCCTGGTGGCGATACCGGGCACGCTGCCGGAGCCCGCCCGCCGCCCCGCCGGCTGCCGCTTCGCCCCGCGCTGCCGCTTCGCCATCCAGGCCTGCACCGCCGGCATTCCGCCGCTGCAGGTCCATGCGCCCAACCACGATGCCGCCTGCATCCGCGTCGAGGAGCTGACCACCGCGTGACGCCGCTGATCGAAGCCTTTGACCTGACCAAACACTACCCGGTTCGCAGCGGCGGCTTTCTCCGCCGGGAAACCCTGGCGCTGCGCGCGGTGGATGGTGTGTCGCTGTCCATCGTTCCCGGCGAGACGCTGGGCCTGGTCGGCGAATCCGGCTGCGGCAAGTCGACGCTGGGCCGGCTGCTGATCAGGCTGATCGAGCCGACCGGCGGCGAGATCCGCTTCGAGGGCAACCAGGTCACCGGACTCTATGCCACCGATCTGCGTGAGATGCGCCGGTCCATGCAGATCATCTTCCAGGACCCGTACGGGGCGCTGAACCCGCGCATGTCGGTGGAAGACATCATCATGGAGCCGCTGCTGATCCACGGCGCGCGCAAGGACGCCGCATCCCGCCAGAAGGTGGCGAGCATGCTGGAGCTGGTGGGTCTCCCGGCACGTGCCCGCACGCGGTTCCCGCACGAATTCTCCGGCGGCCAGCGCCAGCGCATCGGCATCGCCCGCGCCTTGGTTCTGCGGCCGAAATTCGTCGTCTGTGATGAGCCGGTGTCCGCGCTGGATGTGTCGGTGCAGGCACAGATCGTGAATCTATTGCAGGATCTGCAACGAGAACTCGGATTGACCTACCTGTTCATTGCGCACGATCTCGGAGTTGTGAAACACATCTCCACCCGGGTCGCCGTGATGTATCTCGGCAAGATCGTCGAGCTGGCCGATAAGCGGACCCTGTATGCCGAACCGCTGCATCCCTACACCCAGGCGCTGATCGCAGCAGTGCCGGTGACCCATCCGGCCCAGCGCAGCCGTGGCAAACTCGCGCGGGAGCGGCTGGAAGGGGATATTCCCAGCGCCCTGCATCCGCCGTCCGGCTGCCGCTTTCACACCCGCTGTCCGCATGTGATGCCGGTCTGTCGGGAGCAGGAACCTCGGGTCTCCACCCCGGGAGACGGCCGCGCCGTGGCCTGCCATCTGATCGGCTGAGCTCACAAAAAAATCTGCAACCCGGCCTTCAGCTAGCTTTCGCGCCGCCTAACTGGGCTCCTGCCGACCCGGACGACTCAGTTTCGCAACAGACCGGCGATCGTATCGATCGCTCTCACTGCGGTGAACCGAGTGGCCCAGGGGGAGCGTCAACCTCGCGTAGCGAAGAGCCAAGACCGGGCCATGGACAAACAAATTACGGAACTCGGCGCGCTGGTCGCCGATCGGCAGGCGTTGTTCCGTCACGGGCTGGTAGGTCTGTTGCGGGAGGCGAGGCCAGGTTGGTCGTTCGATCAGGCCGGCACGCTCGACAGCATGATGGAACGCCTTGCCCTGGGGTCGACCCATCTGATCCTGCTCGACATCGACCTGCCCGGCCTGGGCGGGGCCGAGGGCTTGCAGCAGGTCCGCACCGCCGAACCGGATTGCACCCTGGTGGTCCTGGCGGATACCGACGATCGCGCCACAATCCTGGAATGCCTCAACAACGGCGCGCAGGGCTATGTCCTGAAATCCACCAACCCGGCGCAGTTTCTGAGGGCGCTGGAAACCGTCCTGGCGGGCGGGGTGTACGCGCCGGCCTCGCTCGCGGGCAGGCCGCTTTGTGTCGCCCGCCCCGTCGCTCGGCCGCAGGCAGCGGCGGAAGGCGGGCTCGGTCCGGTGGTCGCCCAGTTCACCGACCGGCAGCGCGATGTGTTCCGCCTGTTGGCCGAGGGCTGCGCCACCAAAACCATCGCGCGCCGGCTCGATCTCGCCGTCGGGACCGTGAAGGTGCACCTCGCGGCGATCTACCGCGCTCTGGGCGCCCACAGCCGGCTGGAGGCGCTCGCCAAGGCCCGCAGCGGCATGATGTGGCCGGGGTTGTTGATGCCCGCCGGCAACGATCCGCGCTGCCAGGACAGCGAACTGACGACCAGCTCCTATCCGGCATAGATCCCGGTGGGCGTCGGGCCGGCGCCGCACGCACGGGATTGGCGCAGGCCTCCATCCGGCTCAGCCGGGGCCGGCGTGACGCCGCCATCGGCTGACTCCCGCTACGACAGCTTCGGATAGCAGGCGGACGCAGTCAGCGTCTTGTTGGCGAAGTCCGGCACGATCGAAGGCAGCCAGTTGCCGGCGAAATACGTCGTGGTGATCGTCACCTTCTGGAAGGCGCCGGTTCCGGTCACGCCGTTACAGGTGCTGACCGTCGTCGGCACCACGTCGGCGCTGGTCACCACACCGGCGAACATCCAGTTGGTGACGCGGCTGACCGCGTAGCTCGACACATCGGTGCAATCCGGTGAGCCGATGGCGGCACAGCGCGCGGTGGAGGCCGCCACCGATTGCAGCGTGTTCTTCGCCCAGAACAGCAGGCCGACCTCGATCACCGCCAGCGACAACGCAACCAGCAACAGCGCGATTATGCCGAACTCGAGCGTCGTCGACGCGCGGCGGTCACCACGCAAGCGCGCCATGAGCGTTCGGCAAGGTCTGGATCGCGCCGGCACCAGACGCCTCAATCGCGCGATCGGCAGGCGCATCTCCCAGGGATATGTCACTGAAGCTGTACCTTCACAGATTCCTGCAGGCTGAACCCGGTGCTGATACTGCCGAGGGGAATAATCAGCGGCGCGGTGTAGGTGGCCGTGATGACGGCGTAGGTGCCGGGGGAGCTGCCATCCGAACAGGTGGAAGCCGATGCCACCAGGGTCGGCGGCGTGCCCTGCAGGCAATAGGTGCCAACCGCCACGTCGGGGTTGTTGGCCCCCAGGGTCATGCCGGAAAGACCCGCGACGAAGCTCCGGATGTTGCTGGCCGTGACGGTGGGGCCGGTCAGTAGCGCGTATTCCGCGCCTGCCGAAACGGCATGGGCGAGCCGCCCGCGGTCGTAGATGGCCGATCCCAAATCCGCTACGCCACCCAGGAACAGCAGCAGCACCGGACAGGTGATGGCGAATTCCAGCGCTGCGACGGCGCGGTGGTCACGCAGGCAGCGGTGCCGGGGCATCGCGATACCTCCCGTCATGACCGGCTGACCCGGTACAGCACGAATCCCGCATGCGGATTCGTGGCGACCGGTTCCAGCCAGGATGGAACGTCGTGCCGCATCAGCCGGTCCAGCAACGTGGTCCGCGGCAGGTCGCCGACGATCGCCGAACGGGCCTCGCTCGGGCAGACCAGGATAAGCGAGGCGCCGGTGGCCTTCACCGCATCCGGTTCATCCGCGGACGGCAGGCTGCGCCAGGCGGTACGCAGGCGTATGAACCCTGGCACGTTGCGGTGATACAGCGATCCCACGGTGCGGACAGGTGTGCGATACAGCAGCGCAGGTGTCAGATTGACGTCCGACAACACCACCTGTCCGGCATAAGGCGCCAGCAGAGCAGGAAGATCCTGCTCATCACAGCTCCGATGGATGCGGTCGGCTGCCTGCGCGGTGCCGAACAGATCGACGCCGTAGGGGACGAGCAGGAACAGCAGGATCCCCGCCACGCGGGTCAGTGCGCGGCCGCTCTCCTGCGCGGATGGGATCAGCCGCTCCAGCGTGTCGATCGCGACCGGCAGCAGCACGGCGGCGGTCGCGGCCGGATAGGCGGCGAAGCGAATATGCGAGCGTGCCAGCAGCAGTAGGCCGACCGCGCACAACGCCGCGTAGGCCAGTGGCAAGGAACGGTGGCGCAGTGCGAGCCCGGCGAGCAGCAGGGCGGCCAGCGTTCCGGTCAGCAGATAGCGCACCGCGTCGCCCAGGCTGCTGATCGGCTTCATCTCCACGATCGAATCGAACATGGCGTGCCAGTCCGCCGGGCTCAGCAACGCCGCCGAACCGTGCAGGATCATTGGGAAGGCGGCGATCCAGACGGCCAGGCAAAGGCTGCCGGAGGCTGCAGCGGTCGCAATGCGGCCCGGCAGTGACAGGCGCAGGAGTTGGTCGAGGCGGTCCACCAGAATGGTGCCGAACGCGACCACGGCGAGCGCCACGGCCAATGCGACGAAGATGATCGACACGCGATCGACCACCACGACGGCGTAGCCGCCATAGGGGGGATCGACGACGAACGCGGCGGCGACCGTGAACAGAAATCCAACGCCGGTGCAGCGGATGGCGGCGGCCAGATCGCCGCGACGGCGGTCGCTGACCCAGACCAGCCACAGGGCGCCGAACGAGAGCAGGGTCAGCGGGGCGGATTCGGGGGTCAGCCAGATGCCCAGCCCCGCCCAGGCGCCCAATGCCAGGCCGTCCTGCGGGTTGGCGTGGCGGGCGATCAGGCGGGCGGCCCAGCCGGCCGCCATCACCGTAACCAGCACCGCAGGCGCGTGGTGGTGCACCACGCCCATCACCGCATAGCAGCCGACCGCCGGGGACAGTGCGGCCAGCGTGGCGCCAAGCCAGCGGTAGCGTGGGCTGGAGAAGGGTGCCGCCGCCCATGCCACGGCGACGCCCAGCGCGGCCATGCAGAGTGGCCCGAACAGCAGCGCCGCCGCATGCAAGGCGGCGTCGGGGGCCAGGAACAGTCGGAACGGCACCGCCAGCAGGCACAGCACGCTGTCGAGCAGATGCGACCAGTGCAGCAGCGTGCCGCCTCCCGACGAGTCGTTGGCCACGATGTCGATCGGATGACCGGCCTGGACGGTTTCCCGCAGGCGTACCAGGCGCATGTAGCTGTCGGGATTGACTAGTCCACCGGCCAGCACGGCGGGCAATAGCTTCGCGTTCAGTGCCACGGCGAGGGTCGCCGGCAGCAGTGCGCTCCATGCCAGTTCCTGACGTCCGAGTCGGTCGCTGCCAGCCATCCAGGTCGTCCGGTTGCAGTGTCGGTTCCGCGGCATCGTCAAGCACATCGCGACGGCGTTGCCGATCCGCCTGAGTGCCTAGTCCTTTTGGCCTAAGCCGAGCCCCGCAAGGCCTAGCCTTGGTCGCCTGGTGGGTCAGCCATCTGGCGGAATTTACCTTCGACGCGGTTTTAACGAAGTTTCACGTCAGGTCACGATGCAATGCGGTCACACCAGATCGCGTAACGAGGCAGAAGGAAATTCACAATGCTGGTGCTTCGGGTTGGCAAGACACCGTTCTGCAAGGGTGCCAACGATCTTCAGGTGCTGCGCCAGCACGGCGTGCGCAGTGAGCTGGCGGAAACCGGGCGGGACGCGCTCGATTTCCTGCGACTTTACGAGTACCGATCTGGTACTGATCGATCTGCATCTGGCCGACATTCCGGCCTATGAAGTGGTTCGCATGATCCGCGCTGCGGAATTCAAGGTGCCGGTGATCATCCTGGCCGATACCGCCACCGCGCAGGCCAAGGTTCGCGCGCTGGATCAGGGCGCCGACGATTTTGTCATCGTGCCCTGCGATACCGACGAACTGCTGGCCCGGATCCGCGCCGTCGTCCGCCGCAGCCAGGGTCACACCAATTCGACGCTGCGGCTTGGCCCAGTGGAGCTCAGCCTGCATCGGAGGGAGGTGCGCATTCACGGACAGGCGCTGCATCTGTCGCGGCGTGAATTTGCAGTATTGGAACTGTTGTTCCTGAAGCAGGGCACGATCCTGAACAAGACTGCGTTCCTGAACCATCTGTATTGCGGCACCGAGGAGCCGGAGATGAAGACGATCGACGTCATCATCTGCCGTCTGCGCAAGAAGCTGGCGGTGGCCGGCGTGCCGACGCTGATCGATACCGTGTGGGGCTGCGGCTACATCTTGCGCGAGCCGAACGCTGTGCCGGCCAAGATGCAGGGCGGTACCGTCTGGGCTTCTCAGGCCGTGCATGCCGCTGAAGCCGCCTGACCACGTGGGCTGGCAGCCCACGCTCCGTCTGCCTTGCCTTTCGCCCCGTCGCGGCAGGTCGCTGCGACGGGGCGTAACGTTTCTTGCGGCCTGGTTTCTGTTGACGGCAGGTTGCGCTTTGGCCGCCGTGGACAGCGCCGATTGCGAACGCGCGGGCCGTGACGCCGAGGTTGCGGCCGGGTTGCCAGCGGGCCTGCTGCTTGCGTTGGGGCAGGTGGAAAGCGGCCGATTCGATCCGGTGCGTGAACGCAGCGTTGCCTGGCCCTGGGTGATCGATGTTGCCGGGCAGGGGCAATTCTTTCCCGACAAGGACTCGGTGCTCCGCACCACGCGTGCGTTGCTGAATTCGGGTCAGCGCAACATCGATGTCGGTTGTTACCAGATCAGCCTGCTGCATCACCCGCTTGCCTTCGCTGATCTTGCCGAGGCGTTTGATCCCACTGCGAATGCGCGTTACGCGGCGCGTTTTCTCCTGTCGCTGTATGAGCGGTATGGCGACTGGGGTGCGGCGGTGGCGGCGTATCATTCCGCCGACCCTGCGCGGGGCGCGCCCTATCGCGCATTGGTGTTTGCCGCGTGGCAGCCGATGGCCAGTCGCGCCTATTACCCGCTCGGAAAAAACCTTCTTCCGGATGTGAAGGTTTGGACGCCGAGCCCGCCGGGGAGCGCGCCGCAGGTGATCAGCCTGCGGGGGGTTGCAACGCCGTCTGTGGGTGGCTTGCCGCGTATCATCACCCCGGGGCGCTGAGTCACGCGTGGCTCGCTGCGCGGGTTATTTCGGACGCTGCCTGCGCCGTGCGGTTCGCTGCGAGCGGAAGCCGCGAGCTTAGTGGATCTTCGCCGCACACCGGCGGCAGCAACGCAAGCTCTGCACCGTAATGCCCGACAACAGCTCGGCTTTTTCCCCGTCGCAGGTTGCAAGCCGTGGATGCCGGGCCTTCGCTCGTCACGACGGAGAGGGACAGCAGGACGGAGATGACCGACAGTGCGGAGCGGCCCGGCATGACGACGATCGGCACGGCGGTGATGACCTGCGCGACGAGAGAACCCGCTTGACGGAGATGAGCGCTACGGCGAGGACCGGTACGCTGGAGAAGACCGGCACTTCGAAAATGGCAGGCACGTTGGGAACGGTCGGCGATCGATGACGACTCGCCCTTGTAATGTATCGTGATGCCTTCATCACGGGCCTCAATAAAGGACTTGCGTGATTTAGAGGCGGCGCCTTGGCGCCCGCGCACGACGGAAACGCCCGCCAACCCTCGGGTTTCCGCGATTCCGGCGCCGCGTAGGCAGGGGCACAATCGCACGAGTCATTAATGAGTTGGTGACTTTTCTATGCTCCGCGCCGGCTTCTGAAACCTCCGCTTAACTCGACGCATGGCATTAGCGCGCTGCATGCGGTCGGGCAATTCTGTTGGACGGCAATCCCAGACCGATACGCAGCAAAGTTGGGCAACGGAGATAGAGGGACTTACGCCATGATCGAGTACATGAAGACCTGGCTGGAGCTGAAGACCGACCGTCGTGCGGTCACGGCGCTGGAATACGGCCTGATCGCCGCCGTGCTGGTGACTACCATCGTGGTGGGCTTCCAGAGCTTCGGCAATGCGCTGTCGAACAGCTTCGGCAACGCCGCGTCGCACCTGTAATAAGCGACGTCGCCATGGCGTGTTCCAGCGCGGCACCGTCTGTCATCGCCGCGCTGGAACCCGCCGCCGCCGACAGAGCGAGAGATGGAACCGACCATGCTGTACTCCACCTTTTCACTCGCCATGTCGGGCCTGAGCCTCGGCTGCATCGCGTTGTTGCTTGCAGCCTCGATGCATGATCTCGCGGCACGCACCGTGCCGAACGGAATCGCCCTCGCCCTCGCCCTGTTGGGCCTCGCCGCGCGTAGCCTCGACGGACATCTGATCGGCGCCGTGCTGGCGGCCCTCGCCACATTCATCATCGGGGCGCTGTGCTGGCGTCGCGGCTGGCTGGGCGGAGGCGATGTGAAACTGCTCGCGGCCGCCGCACTCGCCGTGCCACCGGCCGATCTCCTCACCTTCTTCCTCGTCATGTCATGGGCCGGCGCAGCTCTCGCGATCGCCTATCTCATCGCGCGGCGCCTGGTTCCTGACCCGATCGCGGGTCGGCCGCGTGGCCTGCCGGCGCGCGCGCTGCGTGCCGAATGGTGGCGCATCCGGCGCGGCGGGCCGTTGCCATACGCCTGCGCCATCGCCGTCGGCGGCCTGTTCGTCCTGCTGTAGGCACATCCCATGATCCTGCGTGTCGCGTTCTTCGTCCTGATGGCCCTGGGCCTGATGGGGTTCGGCACGGTCGCGTGGATTTCCACCCGCCCGTCTGCCGCCGCCATCGCTGCCGCGCCGCCGCCACCCACCAAGAAGGTGGTGCTGGTGGCCGCGCGAGCCGTGCATGCGGGTAGTCTGCTGAAGCCCGAGGATCTGGCCGGCAAGGAAGTGGAACTCCGCGGCGACGCCTCCTTCGGTGCCACGGTCGATACCGTGGACGCGCGTCGCGAACTGGTCGGTGCGATGGTACGGCGTGGTCTTGGCGTTGGCGATGTCGTGCGGGATGTGGACGTGATGCGTCCCGGCGATCACGGCTTCCTCGCTGCCGTGCTGCAGCCGGGTTTTCGTGCCGTGACGATCTCGGTGGACGACACCACCGGATCGGCTGGCCTGATCTGGCCCGGAGACCGCGTCGACCTGATTTTGACCCAGACCCTGCCAGAACCCATGGTGCCGGTGGGCCGGCGCGTCGCGGCCGAAACGATGCTGTCCGATCTCCGCGTGCTGGCGATCGACCATCAGATCGTGCAGGGCGCCGCGCCGAATGCGGGCGATCGGGATCGCCGCACGGTGACGCTGGAGGTGACGCCGGGTCAGGCCGAACGCATTTCGGTCGCCGGTAAGCTCGGGCGTTTGTCGCTGTCGGTCCGCTCCGCCGACACCTCCCGCCAGCTGGCATCCGCGGCCAACGGTTCGGGCACCACCTGGGCAGTCGATGTCTCCCCCGCGCTGGGCGTCGAAGTGCCGCGACCGTCGGACAAGATGATCCGCGTGTTCCAGGGCGGGCAGGAACCCAAGGAGTTCAAATTCTGATGTCGAAGCTGACCCGGATCCTATGGGAGATCGGCATTGCCGCCATGCTGCTGGATATACCGGCGGCGATTGGTGCGACCATCCAGCCGGCGATCCGCGAGGCGGCCGGTGGTGAGCGCGGCGCCCTGGTGCTGGAGGCCGGTTCGGGCAAGGTGATGACGCTGCACGGCGCTGCATCCAACGTGTTCGTGGCCGATCCGAAAGTGGCCGAGGTACGGCCCGCCAGCTCGACCAGCCTGTTCGTGTTCGGCGTCGGCGCAGGCCAGACGACGGTTGCCGCGATGGACACCAACGGTCAGGTGCTCGCGCAATACGAAGTCACCGTGCGGCCATCTTCGTTCGGCGCCATCGAGGCGCAGGCGGCTATCGCCCGCCTGGTGCCGGCAAGCCAGGTGAAGGTGCAGGCGCAGCAGAATGGGTTGTTGCTGACCGGGTCGGTGAAGACACCGGAAGATGCCGCCCAGGCGGTCGCAATCGCCAAAGGCTATGGCGGCGGCGAAAATCCTGCGATCGACAACGAACTGACGGTCCAGATGCCGGTCCAGGTGACGCTGAATGTCCGTATCGCGCAAATGTCGCGTCAGGTGGTGCGCAACCTCGGCGTGAACTGGCAGGCTGTCGGCAATATCGGCAAGTGGAGCTTCGCCTTTGCCACGCCAGCTTCCCTGGCGGCCACGTCGGACGCGGGTGCGGTTGGCGCCGCCGTTGCGTCGGGCACGTCCGGCGCCAATGCGATCATCGATGCCCTGGCCAAGGACAACCTGGCGCATGTGCTTGCCGAACCGAACCTGACCGTGATGAGCGGGCAGAATGCCAGCTTCCAGGTCGGCGGCGAGTATCCGGTCCCGGTCAACCAGAAGGACAACGTGGTGACCGTGGATTACAAGAGGTTCGGCGTCATGCTGAGCTTCATGCCGACGGTGATGAGCGGCGGCCGGATCAACCTGCACGTCAAGCCGGAAGTGAGCCGGCTCAGCGCACAGAACGCCTTCCAGTTGACCGGCGGCACCACGTCACTGGTGGTGCCATCACTTGAGGTAAGCCGTGCGGAGACGACAGTCGAGCTCGGCAGCGGCCAAAGCTTTGCCATCGCCGGGCTGTTGCAGCAACAAAGCTCGGACAGCGGTCAGGGCCTGCCTGGTCTGAGCGATATTCCGGTGCTTGGCGCCCTGTTCCGTTCAACCGCATTCGACCGTACCGAGACCGAGCTGGTGATCATCGTCACGCCGTACATCGTGCGGCCGGTGAACCATATGGCCACGCTACACCTGCCGACCGACGGCTACACGCCCCCCAGCGACATCGAGCGACTGCTGCTGATGAAGCAGGTGGCGCAGAACCAGCCCGCCGTGCCGGTGCGGATTCCCGGCGATGCCGGCTTCATTGTCCAGTGAGGCGCAGATGTCCTGCACCGCATCCTCTCGCATCGCGCTGCTAAGCTGTTTGCTGCTTCTCACGGGATGCATCGATCGCGATCCATATCGCCGCACCGATGTCTGGCAGCCGACCGGCGCCAACGCCGCCAATATTGCCGTCATGGTCGCTGATCCGCAGGACATGATCAACGGACGCGGCAGTGATCGGCAACTCGCCAAGGCCGCAACTCTCCCGGTCCAGCGGCTCTGGACCGGTCGGTCGAAGGCCGGCTCCGGCAGCAGTGCCAGCAGTGCCAGCAGTGCCAGCAGTGCCGCAGCAGTGGCGGTGGTGGCGACGGTGCCGGTGGCGGCGGTGGCAGTGACGGCGGCACACCGTCCACTCCGGGGAGCTGAGCGCCATGCCTGATGACGGTGCCATATCGGCAATTCGGCCGAACGATGCGCAGGGCGAAGCCGCGGCCCGGCACGACAGGTCCTCGCTGGTCGCCTTCGTCACCGAATCGCGTTCGGAAGAAGCGCTGCGCGACGGGCTGACCGATTCCGCGTCAGGTGATCTGGATATCCGCCGCGGCGGGATCCGCGCCGCCATCGCGGCGATGCAGAAACAGGCCACGCCGCGGGTGCTGATCGTCGATGTCAGCGGCGAGGAACAGCCGCTCACCGCACTCGGCGACCTGTCCAACGTGGTCGAGCCGGATGTCTGCGTGCTGGTGGTGGGCGACGTCAATCACGTCGATTTCTACCGCGAGGTGACGCGTGGCCTGGGCGCGGCCGACTACCTGACCAAGCCGCTGAGCCGTGACATCGTGACGCGGCATTTCGGACCGTTCCTGCGCGGCCACGCCCCCGCGTCGCAGGGCGTGCTGGGCGGCCGCGCGATGGCGATCACCGGGGTCCGCGGCGGGGTGGGGACCACCACGCTGGCGGTGAACCTCGCCTGGAATTTCGGCGTCTGGATGCGCCGCCACACGGTGTTGCTCGACCCGGACATCCACCTCGGCAGTGCGGCCTTCCTGCTCAACATCCAACCGGGCTCCGGCTTGCGCATGGCGCTGGAGGCGCCAGAGCGGATCGACTCGCTGCTGGCCGAACGCGCCGCGCAACCCGCGGCCGACCGGCTGCACGTGCTGGGCGGCGAGGAAAAGCTCGCCATCCAGCCGACCCCCGCGCCCGGTGCCGCCGGTGCTCTGCTGGGGGCGCTGCGCCGCCGCTACAACTTCATCGTCGCCGACGTGCCGTTCCGCCCGGTGCCGCTGTATCGCGAGTTGCTGGACCTGGTGGATCAGCGCGTGCTGGTGATGGAGCCGACGCTGGCGGCGGTGCGCGACACGCTGCGGCTGCTCGCGCTGCCGGCCGGGCTGGAACAGACCCAGCGTGCCATCGTCGTGCTGAACCGGGTCGGCATTCCCGGCGGCCTGACCCGCCGCCAGGTGGAAGACGCGCTGAAGATGAAGGTGGATGTCGCGATCCCTGATCTGCCGCGGCAGGTCGGCAACGCCGCGACCCTGGGCGAGCCGGCGATGGCGAGCAGCAGCGGTTTCCGCGCCGGCCTGCAGGAACTGGCGCGACAGGTCGCCTTCGTGCGCCTGCTGGATACCGTGCCGGACAACACGGACGGCCAGGCGCGTGCGGGCAAGGGACGGCGCTGGACGCTGTTCCGTCGACGCAAGTGACCATTCCGACCCTGGATGACCGACGCACATGAACTTCTCTCCGAGTTTCGGCCGCCGTGCCGCGCTGCAGGCCTTGCCGATCGAATCGCGGCGTCCCGTGCCTGCCGCGCCGCCACCGGCCGCTGCCCCGGCCGCGGTGCCTCCGGTCAGCGTGCCGAACGAGGCGATCGCCGACCTGCGCACGGTCTGCCTGGCGCGGCTGGAGCCGTCCGTGGTTGCCGCGATGTCGCCGGATCGGCTGACCTCCGATATCGAACGGCTGATTTCGGAAATCGCCACCGAACGCCGGGTTCAGCTCAACGGGCGGGAACAGCGCGCGTTGGCCGAGGAACTGGTCGACGACATCCTCGGCCTCGGCCCGCTGGAGCCGCTGCTGGAAGACGATTCCATCAGCGAAATCATGGTGAACGGGCCGCAGAGAACGTTCATCGAGCGCGGCGGCAAGCTGGTGCTGTCCAATGTGCGGTTCCGCGACACCGCGCATCTGGTCAATATCAGCCAGCGCATCGCCGCCGGCGTCGGTCGCCGTGTCGATGAATCGAGCCCGATGGTGGATGCGCGGCTGAAGGACGGCTCGCGCGTCAACATCGTGTTCCTGCCGCTCGCGCTCGACGGCCCCTACATCTCGATCCGCAAATTTGGCAAGAAGAACGTCGATTTCGCCAAGCTAATCGAATGGAGGGCACTCACCCTGCAGGTCGCGCGGGTGTTGGAGCTCGCCTCGCAGGCGCGCCTCAACATCATCATTTCCGGCGGCACCGGCTCCGGCAAGACGACGATGATGAACGCGCTGTCGCGGATGATCGATATCGGCGAACGCGTCGTGACGGTGGAGGACACGGCGGAGCTGCAGTTGCAGCAGCCGCATGTGGTGCGGCTGGAGACGAGGCCCGCCAGCCTGGAAGGCCGCGGCGAAATCACCCAGCGTGATCTGGTACGCAACGCGCTGCGCATGCGGCCCGACCGCATCATCATCGGCGAGGTGCGCGGCGGTGAGGCGTTCGACATGCTGCAGGCGATGAACACCGGCCATGACGGCAGCATGTCCACCATCCACGCCAACACCTCCCGCGACGCGCTGACCCGCATCGAGAACATGGTGCAGATGGGCAATATGGGCCTGCCCTCGAAGGCGATCCGCACCCAGATCGTCAGCGCCATCGACCTGATCGTGCAGATCGAGCGCCAGCGCGATGGCGGCCGGCGGGTGACGCAGGTGAGTGAGGTCTGCGGCATGGAAGGCGACGTCGTCACGCTGAACGATATCTTTCAGCTCGAGATCCAGGGCGAAGGGCCGGACGGCAAGCTGTTCGGCCACTACAAGGTGAGCCGGGTACCGCCCTCCTTCCTGCGGCGCCTGTCGTATTTCGGCCTGGACCGGGCCTGGAAGGCGGCGCTGGAGGAGACCGAGGCGTGAACGGCATCAGCGTCCAGGTCCTGATGTTCCTGCTATCCTGCCTGTCGCTGGCCGGGCTGGGCTTCAGCGGCATCCTGGTGTCGCGTGCTCAGGCGGATCGCAAGCGGCTGCAGGATCGCTTCGCGCTGATTGCCGCGCCGCATACCCGTCACCGCCGGATCGAGATTTCCGCCTTCACCCGGCCGGTCGTGGTGAAGAAGCGCTCATTGGCCACCAGCTTCGCCGGGTTGTTCCGGATCAATCCCGACAAGCTGCACGTTTATCCTGCCCCCTGGTGGCTGGTGCTGCTGATCACCCTCGCCGCCGCCAATGTCTGCCGGCTGCTGTGCGAGCCACTGATGGGTCCGGCGGCGCTGCCAGCCATGGCGGCCCTGTGGGTGATGATGTGCCGCAGCTTCTTCGGCTGGGCGGAGCAGCGGGTGCAGGACAAGATGCTGAACCAGTTTCCTGACGCACTGGCCATGATCGTGCGGTCGGTGCGGGTCGGCATTCCGGTGATGGAGGCAATCCGCGCCGTCGCGCGCGAATCGCCCGGCCCCACCGGTCCCGAGTTTGGCCAGCTGGTGGACGACGTGGCTGTCGGCACCACGCTGGAGGACGCCGTGCAGGAACTGGCGCAGCGGTCCAACCTGCCGGAATACCGCTTCTTCGCCACCGCATTGTCGCTGCAGAATCAGACCGGCGGAACGCTGAGCGAGACGCTCGACAACCTGGCCGACGTGATTCGCAAGCGCATCGCGCTGAAGGCGAAGGGCTACGCCATGACCTCGGAGGCGCGCACCAGCGCCCTGGTGCTGGGCGCAATGCCGATCGTAACCGGCGCCGCGATGTGGCTCGCCAACCCAAGCTATATCGGCCTGTTGTTCGTCGACGCCACCGGCAACAAGCTGCTGGGCGGCGCGATCCTCTCGCTCGGGTTGGGGATGTTCGTCATCCGCACCATCATCCGGAAGACCCTGGCATGAACCTGGCCCTGCTGTTCGGCATCGGCGCGCCGATGCTGCTGGCGGTTTCGGCCATCTGCTTGGTGATGCTGCGGGAGATCCAGCGGCGCGAGCGGCTCGACAACCGTATCCTGATGATCCATGGCAAGCCCCCGGTGCAGGGCATGAAGGGTGAGCCGGAAGCATTCCGCGTCGCCGTGATTCGCGGCATCGCCGGAGTTGGTCAGGTGATCCTGCGCACCGGCATGGTGTCCGCCCGCACGCTGACTGACGTGGAGAACACGCTGGCATTCAGCGGCTTCCGCGGACCCCAGGGCGTTGGCATTTTCATCGGCTGCAAGATTCTGCTGACCTCCGGCCTGCCTTTGCTGGCCTGGCTCACCGTCAACCATCTGCAGATCACCGGGATGCTGCATACACTGGCGGCGCCGGCCGCCGGCGTGGTCGGGCTGATGCTGCCGGATTGGGCGGTGGGCAAATGGCGCAAGCGCTATCTGGCGCGGCTGGAGGCCGGACTGCCCGATGCGCTCGACATGATGGTGATCTGTACCCAGGCCGGCCTGGCGCTGGGTCCCTCGATCATCCGGGTCGCCGCCGAGTTGCAGCACGCCTACCGCGAGATCGCCGCCGAATTCGAGATGACCGCCAACGAGTTGCAGATCATGGCGGACAGCCGGATCGCACTGGGCAACCTCGGCATGCGCACCGGGGTGGAAAGCTTCAAGCGCCTGTCCACCACGCTGATCCAAACCGTGCAATACGGCACCCCGGTGTCGGAGGCGCTGCGCGTGCTCTCGGCCGAGATGCGCCAGGACACGCTGACCGCCTTCGAAGGACGCGCGGCGCGGCTGCCGGTGTTGCTGACCATGCCGATGATCGCATTCATTCTGCCCTGTCTCTTCCTGATCGTCGGCGGGCCTGCCATGATCCAGGTCATGAGATCGCTCAGCCACTGATTCGATTGCGCATGCGAGGGACGAGTTCTCGTCTTGCTGGTCCTGCTGGCCGGCTGTGCCGGCGGTGGGGCCGCCGGTTTCAATTCGAGCCAGCCGGGGATCAACGTCGCCCTCGCCGCGCTGCGCGGCGGGTCGCCGCAGGTCGCCTTGCAGGTGACCCAGGGCATCCTGGCGCGGGAACCCCGCAACGACACCGCCCTCGTCGTGCAAGGCGATGCGCAGACCATGCTCGGCCAGTTGCCGGAAGCCACCGCCAGTTTCACCGAGGCGCTGAAGATCGATCCGTCCTCGGTCGGCGCCCATGTCGGAATGGGGCGTGTCCGTCTGGCCAGCGATCCCGCCGCCGCCGAGGCATTGTTCCTGGAAGCGCTGCAACGCGACCCGCGCAATACCACGGCGCTGAACGATATGGGGATCGCGCGCGATCTTCAGGGCCGCCATGCCGATGCGCAGGAATTGTATCGGCGAGCGCTGGGGATCAATCCGGAGCTGAACGCGGCGCAGGTCAATCTTGCGCTGTCGCTGGCAATGAGCGGGCAGTCCGGTCAGGCCGAGAGACTGTTGCGGCCGCTGGCGTCCGACCCGGGCGCCTCGCGCAAGCTGCGACATGACATGGCGGCGGTCCTGGCGATGGGCGGGAATGATGCGGAGGCGCAACGCATCCTCGGCGTCGATCTGTCGCCCGCCGAGGTGCGCCAGGCGCTGGATGCCTATGCCGCGGCCCGGACGCATGGCCCGCCCGTACCTCTGTTGGCGGGAACGCCGTCCTCCGGGGCGACCGCCACGCCGGTGGCTTTGACACCCTCCGCGGCCGCCGGGAGCGGCGTGCAGGTCCAGTTCGCCGCCGTCGCGAACGAGGACGCAGCGCAGGCGGAATGGCGGCGGCTGCAGGAGCAGATGCCGGCCCTGCTGGCGAGCCGCCGGCCGATCTTTGTGAAAGTGGAGAGCGGCGGCCGGAGTTTCTGGCGGGTGAGGGCAGGCGGATTTGCCACGCTGCAGGAGGCTGAGTCGTTCTGCCAACGCGTGCGCGGTGCCGGCGGCCCTTGCACGCTCGGCGGCTCCTGACCCCGATGGTGAGTGGATCGGCAGCGAGCCGGCCGGTGGCAAGCCTGGCGCGGACCGTGTCACGCGGGACGCTGACGTGGCGCGGCGTTCGCTCAGGAGCCGGTCAGGCCCGACACCAGCGGCAGCAGGTCCTCGTGGCGTTGCGGTGCGGCCACCCGGCGACGGCGCGCGCGCACCAGCGGCAGTCGCAGCGACTGAGGGGCCGAGGAAAACTCGCAGTAGCCTTCATGTGCCAGCGCGGTTGCGATCTTGCGTTTGGCGCTGGCCTCGAGCTGGTAGATGCGCTCGGGGGACACGCCGAGCTGGGTGGCGAGCGAGGAGAGGTGGGTGACGTCCTCGCTGTCGGTCATGCAGCGGGCAAAGAACACGATGCGCTCGCGTTCCCCCAGGATCTCGTCGGCCAGATCGAGGATGCGCTTGCGCGCCTTGGCGTGATCGAGCCGCAGGATCACATCGTCCTCGGACGTGGCATTGCTGTCAGGCAGGGTGTCCGCCAGGCTCGTCGGTGCCTCCCCGGCAGCGGTATCCGCGTTGAAGCTGAGCGCGCCGCCGCGGATCAGCCGCAGGCTGGTTGCCACCTCGTCGCCCGACAGGCCGATGCGCCGGCCGATGCGGTCGCACAGCTCGCCGTCGGTGGGTTCGACGCGTTCACGCTGGCAGCTGCGCCTGGCTTCGGCGAACAGCCGGCCGCTCATCTGCAGCAACTGGCGATGGCCGTTGGACCGGGGCAGCCTTACCGGGCCGAAGTTGCGCCGCAGATAGTCCTGCACATGCCAGCGGATCCAGCCCATGGCATAGGTGGACAGGCGGGTCTGGAACCGGTCGGGTTCGAAACGGGCGATCGCGGCGTGCAGTCCGAGATGGCCGGCGCCGATCAGATCCAGCAGATCGACATTGGGATGGCGATAGCGTCGCGCGATCGCGACCACAAGTTTGCTGTGGCTTTCCCACAGTTCAGCCAGGGCGGCCTGTCGCGCGCCGTCGTCGTCGCTGCTCTGCACCGTGACCAGCAGGTCGCGTTCGCGCTCCGCGGTGAGGTTGGACCGATCAAGCTGGTCCTGAGCGGTGTGGTAGGCCCACCGGCTTGCATCCGCCATCGGCTTGTCCATCCGGTCCCTTTGTCGTCTCCGTCGCTCTCCTGCTGCACGGTTCGACGCCGCGTCGGCCTTCGCTGAGTTCAACGATACGTGAGCGATTTGGTCCCGGCCGTATAGTTGCCGCAAAATCTCACGTTTACGTGATACAACCGACGAAGCACTGCAAATATAACGAAGTCAAAATTCTTAAGGCAAGAGTAATCTTAGTGAAAACCGCGTCCCTTCTGCGCTGATGGGATTTTCACGCGGGTTCCCGATTGAGTGCCATCAGAGCCGCGTTGGCGAGTCGTTGCTCGTTGCGGCTGAAACCAGGGCGAAGCAAATACAGAGCGCGGTCCGAACCGGTCCAGGCGGCGCAGATCGGCGCAAAACCAGGAGTTTGGCGAATGCATTTGGTGCGCAATCGCGGATGGCGGGCGGTGGCTACCGCTGGCGAGCCGCAGTTGAGGGGAGTACAGCCCAGCCACATCATCTACAGAGAAAGTATTTGCACAAGAGGAATTATGACGTGAAATTCACATTTGCATGGATGACGGTGATCTGTCCCGAACGCCAGGTCGGTCCGCGTGGGTGACGGGACCGCAGTGCTGTCTCGACCTAAAGGAGAAATATGCATGAGAAAGACAACCTATACGGGAAATTATATCGCCGACACTATTCTGCCGGGCGGCAGCGCTGGGCCATGACTTGACCGGGGTCAAACCACATTGAAAACCGATCCTGGGCCGAATTGGTCGCTGGGATCCCGTCAGGCGGCGGTGCGGCGACCCCAGCAGGCCGTCTTCCAGCGGCGGGTGGTTCCGGTCTGGCTGTCGGAGATCGACCCATGTGCGCTGAGATCGCTGCTGGCCATGCCACCACGTCGTCCCGGCGCAGGCCCGATGCGCGTTGACCTCGCGGGGTGGTAGGCCCGGTTGCGGTGTGCGCACGTTCGGTTTCCGTCTTGGCCGGGCCTGACCCAGCCATCTCCACCGGACCGATCGGGTCGCGCAGCATGCCAGCGCGCTCTTTCTTGGGCAGGCGGCCGGGTCAGGCCCGGCCACAGGACGGGAAGTGTGCGGTTTGCTCTGTCGCAAGGCGCACTGGGCCTGCGCGCCATGACGCGGTACGGTCGGCCAGCGGCTTATTCATACGCATCGGCGGGCAGCCCTCTCCTGCCTGCGCGCAATGCGCGGCCCGTGCTTCGCCGCCGCGTGAGAAGGCTGTGGCGGGTGATCGGAATGATCCGCCGGGTGGCGGCAGCCTGGCTGTCGCCAGCAGAGCGCAGGCGCTGGATCGAGGCCCGGATGGCGGGCAGACCGAGGTGGCAGGCCAGCGTTTCGCTCAGCGGGGCCGCGGGAATCATGCTCATGCCGCGGCCTCCAGTTGGCGACGCACCTGGTCCGCCAGGTGGTGCAGCTCCGCCTGCGGCACCGGGGCAACGACGGTGTAGCCGACGCCCTTGTCGATCCAGGCATAGCTGTCCATCGCCCCGACATCGACGCTTTCGAGCGACCGGTTGGCGGCCGAAGTCATCGGCAGTACGAACACGGTCAACCGGGTGCCGTGGGCATTCTGGTACATGAACAGCCCGGCGGCGCCCTGCGGCGTGGCCGCGAGGCGGCCACCCAGATAGCGGAATCCCATATCCGTAAGGTCCGGCGGTGCCACTCGATGGTTCAGCCGGTTGGACACCCAGCGCGCCAGATCGTCACGCTGCTCCGCGCCCAGTTCGGTTGGGCGTCGCCGGTCGGCGGCGTAGACCATGTGGTTGGCGATGGCTTCCCGGGCGAGGAGCGACAGCGTGCTGGGTGGGGCTTCCGCCAGCCTGCCATGCAGCAGCCAGCCGCCGCCGCCGCCCAGGCCGAATGCGAGCAGCACGGCCGCCGCGATCCGCCACATGCCACGCCGTTCCCCCAGGCGCTGCTGCACCAGCAGTTGCAGATCGAGTTGTGGCGGAATCGGCTCACTGGCCGGACTGGCCAAAGCCTCCCGCAAAGCGGCACGCTGAGCGATGTAGGCGTTGACCCGCAGGGCGACGTCGGCATGGTCCTGCAGGTAGCGCTCCACGGCCGGCAGTCGATCGAAGGCAAGTTGGCCATCGACATAGGCGTGCAGCTCTTCCTCGGTGATCGGCCGGCCAGCGCCGGCGGCATGGTCGCTCACTTGACCCTCCGCAGCGCCGGGCGCGGTTCGGCATCGGTATATTCGCGCAGCCGCTCGCGGCCGCGGGCCAGGCGCGACATCACGGTGCCGACCGGCACGCGCAGCACGGCCGCCGCCTCCGCGTAGGACAGGTCCTCCACCGAGACCAGCAGTATGACGCTGCGCTGGTCTTTCGGCAGGCGGTCCAGACCGCGCAGCAGGTCGCGCCAGTGCAAACCATCCTCCTGCGCCGGATGCAGGCTCGCCGCCGCCTCGTGCCGGTCTTCCAGCGGTTCGGCGACCGGGCGCGCACGACGGCGACGGATCTGGCTGATGAACAGGTTGTGCATGATGGTGAACAGCCAGGCGCGGACATCCGCCTCGTCGCGGCGGGTGTGCAACTTGTCCAACGCGCGGACCAGACAGTCATGCACCAGGTCGTCCGCCTCCTCACGGCTGCGCAACAGGGCAGCGGCATAGCGTCGCAATGCCGGAATGCAGGCTTCGATCCGAGCCAGAACTCCCGGGCCGGTCACCGCCGTGTGCCCGCTACGTGCGGCGAGCCGGCGAGCCGCATCGGGGCCATTTGCCTGGGTTTTGGCGTCAATCAGGACGTGCTCCCGGAGCGTTGCGGAGGGATCGATGGCAAGGACGCCCCGACGGGGGGATTATTCCGGGGTTTTGTCTCGAACCCCACCGGGAGGCTTTGCCTTCCGGACCTCCAGCAAGGCTCGCCTTCGCAATCGGATCGTTTTTGGGGCGGCGAGGGGCGAGACTGCCTCGGACCAGCGCATCATCACGGGGCAGCCCCCTCCCTTGGCGGGGATTCAGCGGGTAGCGCCTCCTGTTGGGGGGCGGGGCCGACGCCGCCGACGCGTCCGGCTCAGCTGGATGCCGGCGAGGCATGATCCGGCTCCAATGCGCGCATCACATAGGCGCCCATTTCGGGCGCATAGCAATTCCACAATGCCCGCAATGTTGTCACCGGCGCATCGTCCCAATCCACGCGCAGGTCGACCAGTGGAAAAACCTGCGTCTCCACCACCAGCAGATGCGCGCTGCGCACCGCCGTGGTCTCACCTCCAGCGGCCAGACCGGCTTCCAGGGCCTGCATCAGCCGCTCCGTCAGCGGGGCAAACGGATCAAGCTGAAAGCCGCGCAGCATGGCCGCCGGAACCCGCGCCGTCGCCAGCAGATTGCCGATGGCAATGACATCCTGTGCGCCCGCCTCGCTCATCTCCGGCCGCGTGCGGGCGCCGCTATAGGCGGCCGACCGTCCCATGCTGTCTACCACCGCAATCTGCCGCCAGTGCGCATGAGGGCTGGAGGCGACCAAGGCGGAGACGGTCTCCGCCGCCGAACACCCGGAGCGCAGCAACTCCAAACCGCGTGGCCCAAGCCGCGGATCGGTGCGATGCTGCGTCACCACAGCACCGATTCCAGCAGCGCAGTGCGCCACCCGGGCTCCGACAGCGATGTTGGAGGTTGCGGTGGCGATGCCGAACTGCCGGGTATGCGGGCAACGGCCGATGATCGAGAAGGTCATGCAAACGTATATGTCACGGATTGTTGACGTTTCGCAACCGGAGGCTGCGGTACCTGGCCAGTTGGAGGCAAGTATTTCAGGAATTGCGCTGCTCGAGCTGCTGGCCTCGGTTGTACTGCTTTCCAGCGCCTGGCCACTGACCAAGGCCGCCCTCGATGCCGGCGCCACGCCGCTGTGGTTCGCCGAGGGCCGCTCGGTGCTGTCGGGACTGACTGCCGGACTGGTCCTGTTGCTGCGCGGCCGGCTTCGCGTCCCCGGGCGGCGCGACCTGCCGGCCCTGGCGGCGATCGGCAGCCTGCAGCTCGCCGGCTACTTCGCCCTCGCCCATGCGGCGGTCGCCTGGGTCGCCGCCGGGCGCACCGCCATCCTGGCCAACACCACCACGATCTGGGTGGTGCCGCTGTCGCTGCTGTTCCTGCGCGAGCACATCCCGGCCCGCCGCTGGGTGGCGACCGTCCTGGGCCTGGCGGGGGTCGGCGTGCTGATGAACCCCTGGGCGATCGACTGGACCTCCGCGCCGGTCCTGATCGGCCATGCCTTCCTGCTGGGCGCCGGCCTGTCCTGGTCGGTGGCGATCATCGTCACCCGCGCGCGGCCGCCGGCGCTGTCGATGTTCGAGCTGCTGCCCTGGTGTTTCCTGCTGGCCTCGGTGCTGCTGCTGCCGGTCGTGCTGCTGCTGGCGCCGGATGGGCGGGTGGCGGCAGGGACGGTCGGCTGGGGCGCCTTGGCTTATATCGGCCTGCTCGCCGGGCCGCTGGGCACCTGGTGCGTGGTGGAGGCGACGGCGCGGCTGCCCGTCATGGTGTCATCCATCGGCTTCCTCTCCACCCCCGCCGTCAGCCTGCTGCTGGCCAACTGGCTGCTCGGCGAGGCATTCACCCCGGACCTGCTGCTGGGCGCAGGGCTGATCATGGCCGGCGTGGCCAGCGCCGCCTGGCCGCAACGTCGAGGGAGACGCGGATGATCCTGCACGTCCTGGAATCCGGGCAGGGGGCGCCGGTCGTGCTGTTGCACGGGCTGTTCGGTTCGGCGCGCAATTTCGGCGCGGTGCAGCGGGCTCTGGCGAAGCGTTTCCGCGTGCTCAGCCTGGACCTGCGCAATCATGGCGCCAGCCCGCACGCGGCGGATATGCGCTATCCGACCATGGCCGCCGACGTGCTGGAAACGCTGCAGGCGCGCAACGCCCTGCCGGCGGCGGTGATCGGGCACTCGATGGGCGGCAAGACCGCGATGGCGGCGGCCCTGCTGCAGCCCGATGCGGTGGCGCGGCTGGCGGTGGCCGATATCGCCCCGGTGCCGTACCAGCATCAGAACGCCGCCCTCGCCCGGGCGATGCAGACGATTCCGCTGACCGGCGAGCTCACCCGCGGCCTGGCCGACGCCACCCTGGCCGATGTGGTGCCGGACCAGGCGGTTCGCAGCTTCCTGCTGCAGAACCTGTCGTTTGGCGAGACGCCGCACTGGCGGATCGGGCTGGCGGAGATCGCTGCCGCGGTGGGCGACCTGGAAGGCTGGCAGACCCCGACCGATACCACCTACGCCGGCCCGACGCTGTTCATCGCCGGCGGGCGATCCGATTACGTCGCGCCGCAGTACCGCCCGACCATCCGCGCGCTGTTCCCGGCTGCCCGCTTCGTCACGCTGAAGCACGCCGGGCATTGGCTGCATGCCGACGACCCGGCGGGGTTCATTGCTGTGGCGGAGGCGTATCTGGCGGGATGGGCTGAGGCGGAGGCGGCGACTTCCGACTGACGGGCCGCCCGGACGCCACCGGAACGAACCGGTTCGATCCGCCCGCCGATTGACCGCACCGGTCCTGGCATGGCGTGCGATCTTGCCGAGCCACCCTCAGACCAGGCAGCGCGCCGCCGCCGATGCCGATGCCCCAACCGCCATTGACGCGGCGGCTAATCGCGCGTGGAACAACCCGGCAAACCGACCGGAGAGTCCGATGCAAGCGATGCGCCTGACGGCGGAGGAACAAGCCATGCTGGCCGGCGCGGACGGACCCGCGCGGCAATGGGCGATCGACCACCAGATGCGGGTGGGACGCTACCTCGGCGCCACGGATTTCGTCCCGGTCGCCCAGGCCCACATCATGGCCGACACCGAATCGCTCGGCGCTGCCGGTGTCGCGTGGCTGGAGCGGCTCGCGGCAATGCCGGAGCCGCAGCGCCAGGTGCGCGTTCCCACCATCACTGACCCGCGCGGCACCGACTTCGCCGCCGCGGCGCGGCTGAAGCAGCAGGACTGGATGCTGGATCTGGAGCGGCGCGCCATCGCGGCCTTCGAGGCGATCGGCATCCTGATGACCGACACCTGCATCAACTACCAGACCATCATGCCGGCGGTGCGCGGCGAGCACATGGCCTATGGCGACACCGGTGTGGTGATCTATTCCAACAGCGTGCTGGGCGCACGCTCCAACTTCGAGGGCGGCCCGTCCGCGCTCGCCGCTGGCCTGACCGGGCGCACGCCGCGCTACGGTTACCACCTGGAGGAGAAGCGCCGCGCCACGCTGCTGGTCCGCGTGACCCATACGCCGAGCGAGCTTTCCGACTGGGGCAGCCTGGGCGCGCTGGTCGGCCGGCTTGCCGGCGACTACTGGCAGGTGCCGGCGCTGGTCGGGATCGAGCGCGTGCCGGGTTCCGACGAGCTGAAACATTTCGGCGCCGCGATGGCGAGCTATGGGTCGGTGGCGCTGTTCCACCTGGTCGGCATCACGCCGGAGGCGGAGCAGGCTGGAAGATGTCGCCGCTCCCGCGCTGGCCGAACGCGCCAGCATCGGCGAGGCGGAGCTGCGCGGCTTCCAGGCCGCCTACCGGGCGCGCGTCGACGCGGTGGACGTGGTGGTGTTCTCCGCCCCGCAGCTCAGCCTGGTGGAGATGCAGACGCTGGCCGGAATGCTGGACGGCAGGCAGGTGACGGTGCCGACTGCTGGTGGTGACCAGTCCGCAGGTAAAGCCGGACGCCGATCGGCTGGGGCTCACTGCGCGGATCGAGGCCGCCGGCGGGCTGGTGCTGTCCGGCATGTGCTTCTACCAGAGTTACGCGCGCGAAATGGCAGAGGCGAATGGCTGGCAGGCGCTGGCGACCAACTCGGCCAAGCTGACCAACATCCTGGGCGGCTACGGCTATCGCCCTGCGCTGCTGTCCATGGCAGCCTGTGTCGACGCGGCCTGCCGCGGGAGGATCGGTTGATCCGCCGGGCCTGACAGTCGTCGCGTTACCCTCCTGTGTCAGCCTCCATCTTTTCCCGCAGGATGCGGTTGATCTCGGTCTGGTAGCGCGGTCCCCGCCGCCGCAGCCAGTCCAGCACATCCATGTCGAGGCGCAGGGAAATGGCCTCCTTGCGCGGGCGGAAGAACTGGCCGCGCTTCGCTTCAGCCCAGTTCGCGGCCGGCGCCTCGGGAATGTCAGCGGTGTCGATGTGGCGGCCATCGAGCGCCCGGAGCTGCGCCCGCTGGGCCTCGCTCAACGGATACTCAGGAGCCTTCGTCTTCATAGCGCCTCCTTTCGCGTGCAGTCGCTTCGCGCAGGCCGATGATACGGACGCGTGCCTCATCGTCGGGGTCCGGAAACATGTGCACCACCACGAGAACCTTGATGCCGCCTGCAATGGCGCCGATGGTGTGCCACCGTTCCTCACCATCCTCCACCCGGTCGAACACCGTGATCGCCAGCGGGTCGGCGAACACCGCGGCAGCAAACCAGAAGTCCAGGCCGTGTTTCCGGCGGTTCCTCGCTTCCTTGGCGGGATCCCAGACAATGTCCATGTCATGCAGCGTCCTGCTTCCAAGATGCTGTCATTCCACCGGGACACACGAAGATTTCGCTAACAGCTACAGTGCATCGACTTCCTTTGCCGGGTGCCGCCGCGTCGCGGTGCCTGTTGTCGTATATACGATAAAGTATATACAGGCAATCACGGATTGATCGCGCGACCCTCGCCCGCCACCTCTTGCGGCCGGCCCGCTCGATGTCAGAGTGCCAGGTCGTGACCGGGAGGATCGGCCAGTGACAGAATTCGCGGCAACGGCCGCCATGGGCAAGCGCGTGCGCGGCCGCGCGCTGGTGGCGAAGGACGGGTTCTCGGCCCGCTACGACCTGGACCGCATCGCCGGCGTGTTCTCCCGCCCCGAGCACAAGCTGGCCGGTCAGTCCTATGTCGGCCGCGTGCTGGTGCTGGATGCGGCGAAAGGCGGCGTCGCCACCGCCTGGATGCTGCATGAGATGCAGGCGCGTGGCGTGGTGCCGCTCGCGCTGGTGCTGAACACGGTGAACCCGATCATGGTGCAGGGCGCGGCGCTGGCCGACTTCACCATGATCTCGGGCTTTGCCACCGACATCACCCAGGCGGTGCCGGACGGCGCGCTGGTGGAAGTCGATCCGGATGCCGACCCGCCCTGCCTGCGGATTCTGCCCGAGGCATGAGCGGCACCGTCTCGATTGCGGTCGACCAGCGCCGGCTGGCCGACCTGATACCCGGCCTGGGCGCGGCGGTGTCGTTCAGCATCGCGGACGTGCTGGGCAAGGTGGTGTTCGCCTCCGGCATGGACGTGCTGTCGCTGGTCACGCTGCGCGGCATCCTGGCGGCCGGCGTGTTCTGGTGGTGGCTGCGCATGTCGCCGCCGCGTGTGGCGCATTCGCCGCGGGCGCGGCTGATCGCGATCGGGCTGGGCCTGCTGTTCTCTGCCAATGTGTTCGGCCTGCTGCTGGCGATCCAGTTGCTGCCGCTGTCGATCGCGATCCTGGCCTATTTCATCTATCCCCTGCTGACCGGGATCATCGCCGCGGCGATCGGCCTGGAGCGGCTGGGCTGGGCGAGCTTTGCCGCTGCTTTTGCGGCTTTCTGCGGGCTGGCCCTGATGCTGGGCACACAGCCGAGCGTGCTGCTGCCTCTCGGCCTGATCGGCGCATTCGGTGCTGCGATCTGCCGCGTCGTCTCGCTGCTGGTCACCCGCGCGGCACTCGGTGGCACCGATGCGAGGGTGACCACCTGGTATTCGCTGATGCCGTCCGCCGCGGTGTTCGTGGTCGCGTCGGTGCTGACCGGCACGTTCCATCCGCCGCTGACCGCCGGCGGCTGGCTGGCCTTCGTCGGCATGGGCGTCACCACCACCCTGTCGACGCTGCTGATCTTTGTCTCCACCGCCCGGGTCGGCGCCTTCCGCACCGCGCTGCTGATGAACCTGGAACCCGTCCTGTCCAGTTGCTTCAGCTTCGCGCTGCTCGGCGAACCCGCCTCCAGCCTGCAACTGTTCGGCGGGCTGATCATGGTGGTGTCGCTCTGCGCCTTCCAATTGCGCCGCTAGCGCCGGCGCATGGTCCGAGCCGTCCGTGATAAGGTGGCCCGGACGGGAGCGACGGGACCAAGGCTGATGGAAACCACCGGACGACTGGATCGCGGCGATGGCGTGGAACTCGCCTGGGCGAGGCAGGACGGGCGGCAGCCGATGCTGGTGTTCCTGCCCGGCTATCGCAGCGACATGACCGGTGACAAGGCGACCGCGCTGGCCGCGTTCTGCGGCGCACAGGGCCAGGCGATGCTGCGCTTTGATTATTCCGGCCATGGCAGCAGCGGCGGCGCGTTCGAATCCGGCACAATCGGCCGCTGGACCGAGGATGCGCTCTGCGTCATCGACCGGCTCACCGAGGGGAAGTTGGTGCTGGTCGGCTCGTCGATGGGCGGCTGGATTGCGCTGCTGACGGCGCTGGTGCGGCCGCAGCGCATCGCCGCGCTGGTCGGCATCGCCGCCGCGCCCGACTTCACCGAAGCGCTGATGTGGCCTGCGTTCAGCTTCGAGCAGCGTGCCATGCTGATGCAGACCGGCATTCTGCACCTGCCCAGCCAATACGGCGATCCGACCCCGGTGACCCGTGCGCTGATCGAGGACGGGCGCAACCACCTGCTGCTGGACGCCCCGATCGCGCTCGAGTGTCCGGTGCGGCTGCTGCATGGCCAGGCGGACCCGGATGTGCCGTGGTCGATGGCGCTGCGCCTGGCGGAGCAGCTGGCCGGCGCGGATGTGCAGGTGCTGCTGGTGAAGGACGGCGACCATCGGTTGTCGCGCCCGCAGGACCTGGCGCTGCTACGCCGCACCGTCGCGCCGCTGCTCCGCCAGGATGGCGCGTAGCCCCTCGCGATAGCTGGGATACTGCCAGGCAATGCCCAGCGCCGCCTGGGTCTTGCGGCTGGCGACCTTGCGGTTCTCCGCCCAGAAGCTGCGTGCCATCGGGCTCAGGCTGGCTTCGACGGTTGTGAAGTCCTGTTCGGGCGGCGGCGGGATGCCCAGCAGGCGGGCGGCCTCCGCGATGACGGCGCTGCTCTCCGCCGGCTCATCGTCGGTCAGGTTGAGCACGCGCCGTCCGGGCGGGCGCGGCTGCTGCATTGCGGCGAACACGGCGCGGGCGATGTCGTCGCGATGGATGCGGCCGAAGGCATGGCCGGACTTGCTGACGCGACGGCTGCGGCCGGCGCGCAGCTCATCCAGCGCCGATCGGCCCGGGCCGTAGATGCCGGCGAGGCGGAACAGGTCCACGGCGTAGCGGTCGGCAAAGCCGGACCACGCCGGATTCGGCGTCCAGCCGGCGCTGACCACGCGGCTGGCTGGGGGCAGGCGGTGTGTCCTCATCCACCCAGCCGCCAGCGCGATCGCCATAGATCACGGTGCTGGACAGATAGCCGATCCAGCGCAGGTTGGGGCCGGCGGCGATGGCGTCGGCGAAGCGGGCCAGCACCGGATCGCCGGACGGATCGGGCGGGATGGTGGACAGCAGATGCGTGGCCTCGGCCAGCGCCTCGGCGGCCTGGTCGAAGCGCGATCTCCTCGCCGCCGCCGTCGCGCAGCGTGCCGCGGACCGCCAACCGATTGCCGCGCCGTTCCGCGGCTCACCGCCTTGCCGCTGTAGCCGAGGCCGAAGATCAACAACATGACAGAAGCCAGCCCTGCCGAAACCAGGCCGGGAAGTCAGCAGCATGGTCAGGCTGCCATCGCCGGCGCATCCCGGCCTCGAATGACGCCCGGGCCGCGCGCGCCAGGTCGCCGCTCACGGTCTGGCGCCGCCTGGCCACTCGGCCCCTGGCGTCCGCCGCCCGCCGCACTACGCTCGCGTCCAACGCACGGAGGAACGGCATGCAAAGCTGGCGCATCGGCGACGTCACGGTCAGCAAACTGGTGGAGCTGGAGGTCACCGGCGGCAGCCGCTTCCTGCTGCCGCAGGCGACGCCGGAGGCGATCCAGCCGATCGCCTGGCTGCAGCCGCATTTCGCCGACGAGAACGGCAGGCTGCGCATGAGCATCCACAGCTTCATCGTGCAGACGCCGACGCGGCGGATCATCGTCGATACCTGCCTGGGCAACGACAAGCAGCACCGCCGCATCCCGCACTGGAACGACCGGCAAGGTCCGTTCCTGGCCGATCTGGCCGCAGCCGGTTTTCCCCGCGAACTCGATCGACACCGTGCTGTGCACGCATCTGCATGTCGATCATGTCGGCTGGAACACCATGCTGGTGGACGGCAAGTGGGTGCCCACTTTCCCGCGCGCCCGCTACCTGATGGGCCGCACCGAATACGAGCACTGGCGCGACAACACCGCGCGTGAGGACATGCGGCACATCCTGGCGGATTCCGTCACGCCGATCCTCGACGCCGGACTGGCGGAGCTGGTGGAAACCGATCATCGGATCTACCGACGAGCTCAGCCTGGTGCCGACGCTCGGTCACACACCTGGGCATGTCAGTGTGCGCATTGTCTCGCGCGGCGAGGAGGCGCTGATCACCGGCGACTTCATGCACCATCCCTGCCAGATCGCGCATCCCGGATGGAGCACTCTGGCCGACAGCGACGCAGAAAAGGGCATCCGCACGCGCTGGCAGATGTTCGAGCAGCTGCGCCGGGCGGCCGGTGCTGGTGATCGGCACGCATTTCGCCGGCGCCACGGCGGGGCACATCGTGCGCGACGGGGCGACGTTCCGGCTGGACGTGTGAGCGGTGGTGGCTGCAGGCGTTGTCGGGCCCGCGTCATGCCGGTGATGCCGCGCATCCGCCGAGCGGGTTTGGCGGCGCTTTGCCTCGTCGGCGGGGGCGTTTCCGTCCCGCCGGCCTCGCATGCGGAACCGCATCGCCTGCAATGCCCGTCGCATGCGCCGGTGGAATGGGGACTGGCCGAGCCGGCTCCGCTGGACCAGGTGGCGGTGCTGTCGCAGCCGGTCGGGCAGCCGATCGACGACTCCGCGCCCCCTGACCTGGTGCCGGACCGCGGGTTTGCGCGCGGCGCCGTGTGGCACAACATCTGGCTGATGGGCGACGAGGCCGGCTGGTCGCATTTCGTGGACTGTCGATAGCGCGGCGTGCGCCGCATCCTGCGGCTGCCCGCGGATGGATTGCGGCAATGCGAGCAGACGGCACGGCCGTTCACCGCGCAGCACGGCGTCGCGGACGGAGCTCGACAGACGATGCGCTGCGACTGAGTCTAATGGGTCGTGCCGGTGCGGGTTTCGCCAACGTATGACGGCGCCTTCTTGAGAAACTCGGCGATGTCGTCCTTTGTCCAGCCAGGTGGGTACAGGGTCCTCTCGTCGTAGTCCCAGTATTCGATGGCGCCGACGGTGCCTGACTTTCTGTACAGGTCGCGGTCCCTGTGGGGTATCGGCAGATCGTAGATGTGCTTCCAATCGACACCGATGGCGGTCAGCCTGCTGCGAACCTTGTCTGGCACGTCATGCAGCCAGACGTTCTTTTCTTCGCTCTCGAACCCCGGGTGATTCGGGCTTTCGACGTGGAAGAGGTCGCGGGTGTAGTAGGAGCCGCGATCCTTGAGATATCTGTTGTAAAGATTCCGTTCGGTGTTCTTGCTTATCTGGTTGAGGTCCGCGCCCTCGGGCATGTTGGCCTGCTTCCGGACAACGGCTTCCCAGGCTGCCGTGCTCTTGCTGGCCACTGCGTTCTTGAACTCGTCGGTCGCGATTATGGCATCCGCATTCTGGATGACTTCGGCGTCCATCTTGCTTCGACTGTCGTTGAAGCCTGTCAACAGATCCTGATAGATGGCCTGCACCCGGTCTGCTTCCGCCTTGTCCGCGTGAGTTTGCACGGAGCCGCCGATCGTCCCGATCGCAATGCCGATCAGCCCCACTGTCACGGCAACCGGCGGTGCGCCGAACGAACCCAAGGCCCAGATCACATTGCCCCCCAGCCCGAGCCAGAAGCCGACCGAGGTTTCCCCTGTGACGGCGTCCTTGAAGTTGGCCAGCCCCTGGATCGCTCCGGTGTGCCAGTTGTCGATCTGGTTGTACATCCACGCCTGAACCACACCAGCCGTCGGCGGGGTCCAGACCGGTGGCGGCGAGGCCACCGTCCGCTGGTTGTCATCGGGTGCGCGCTGCAGCACGCGATTGGGTGACCGGTTGACGGTCCGCGAGGCTCGCCCGGCCCCGGCTCCGCCCTGCTGCACCACGTGCACCAGCTCATGCGCCAGCAGGCGCTTGCCGTCCTCCGATGCCGAGTCGTGCTGTCCCGGCGCGAAGACCACATCCTGGCCCAGGGTGAAGGCACGCGCATTGATGCTGGCCGCCTGTGCGCCGGCCCGGGTTCCGCTGTGGATGCGCACGCCGCCGAAATCCTGACCGAAGCGCGGCTCGAAATAGGCGCGGCTGGGATTATCCAGCGGGACTCCGGGACCCAGGCGGCTGACGAAGTCGGAGGCGACGGTGCTGGTGCCCCGGTCAGTATTTGCCATGCGGTGAATGCGGGGCTGCTCCCTGCCGTTCGGGCCGGCAGCGTTTACGCGTGCAGTGTCGGGATGTTGCGTTTGCGCGATCGCATCGGGTGTACGCATCATTTGCTGGGCCACGGTCTCGGCCTCGACTTCGAGGGGATCGTCGGTTGCGCCGATGGCGAGCCTGGCCTGGACCTCGACGGAATTGGGCACCGCCACCGCCGATAATATCGGGATGCGACTGAAGTCGTAATGGACCGTTGCGCCAGCAGCGCCAGCAGCGCCAGCAGCGCCGGCCGCCAACTCCGCGCGAATATTGCTGCCCTTCGCTTCCCGGCCCGCAATGGATTCAGTCGACGGGTTAACGGCAGGCGGCTTCTGCAACTGCATGCGCATGATATGCCCCAGTCGATTGCATTGCAGCTTGACAGTTCGGCTTACAGTTGGCCAGAGCGAACGAAGGGCCAGCGCGAGCGAGTCCTGCTTTGTATCGAAACGGAACAGAAGGCGAAACGCCCGCGCGCGTGGCGACGGCCGACGGATCAGGCGCCGGCAGGTAGGCGCGGTGACAGCGCGGTGCCGATCTCCTTCTGCGCCCGCCGTGCTGTTCGCCTGGATGCAGACCGGTTTTCGGGATGGCGCCATCGAGGTGACAAGTCGCCATGCGCTTCGTCAGTTCCGGCGGGATTGTTGCCTGCGTCGGGGTCGGTCGTCCCCGCCTGGCGGTGCTTATTGCGCGTTCATTTTCCTGATCCGTCAGCTCGGCTCAGAACACTGTCGCGGCTTGACAGTGAGGCCAGGTCCAGCAGTGCCAGACAGATCGGAACGCTCTCTCGCCGGGCAACGTCTCGGACGCGGTCGGTGCGGCATCCTTGGCAATCCGCGTGGCATCCTCCCCCCGCCCTCCCGCCCGCCCCCCAAACCCGCTACACTCCCCCGAACAGACAGAAGGGCGGACCCGATGAGCTATCTGCGCAGCGGCATATTCCTCGCGCCATTCCACGCGCTGGACGAAAACCCGACCCTCGCGCTGCAGCGCGACATGGAGCTGCTGGAACATCTCGACCGGCTGAACTACCACGAGGCCTGGATCGGCGAGCACCATTCCGGCGGGTTCGAAATCGTCGCCTGCCCGGAACTGTTCATCGCCGCCGCGGCCGAACGCACCCGCCATATCCGGCTCGGCACCGGCGTCGTCTCGCTGCCGTATCACAACCCGTTCATGGTCGCCGACCGCATGGTCCAGCTCGACCACATGACCCGCGGCCGAGCGATGCTGGGGGTCGGCCCCGGCTCGCTGGTGCATGACGCGAAGAAGATAGGCATCGACCCGGCCAACCAGCGCCGCATGATGAACGAGTCGCTGGATGTGATCGTGGAGCTGATGCAGGGCAAGACGATCACCCGCAAGTCCGACTGGTTCGACCTGCAGGACGCGGCGCTGCAACTGCCCTGCTACACCCAGCCGCGGATGGAGATGGCGGTGGCGGCGTCACGCTCGCCGGCCGGTGCGCTGGCCTCGGGGCGGCACGGCATCGGCATGCTGTCGATCGGCGGCACCAGCGACGACGCGATGAAGCACCACGCTGCGAACTGGGGCCTGTATGAGGAGCAGGCGCGCGCCAACGGCCATGTGCCGAACCGCGCCAACTGGCGGCTGGTGACGCTGATGCATATCGCGGAAACCCGGGAGCAGGCCAAGAAGAACGTGGAATACGGGCTGATGAAATTCCGCGATTACTTCGACGACGTGGCGACCTTCCCGATCGTGCCGGGCGGCATCGAGGACCCGTACACCTATTTCGTCGAAAGCGGCACCGCCTGCATCGGCACGCCGGACGACGCGATCGCCTTCATCGAGCGGCTGGAGAAGGGCAGCGGCGGGTTCGGCGTGATCATGGAGCTGGCGCAGAACTGGGCCGACTGGGACGCGACCAAGCGGCATTACCAGCTGATGGCGCGCTACGTGCACCCGCATTTCCAGCGGTCGCGGGAGTGGCGGGCGGAAAGCTACGCCTACGCCAAGTCGCATCATGATGAGTTCACCGGCCAGTCCAGCGCCGCGGTGCAGGCGGAGATCGATCGCCAGCAGGCGCGCCGGGCGCAGGCCGCGGAATAGCAGGCGGTGGATTTGCGGGCGCTGGCGGATCGGATCGACATCAACGACCTGTTCGTCCGCTACGCCACCGCGTTGGATGCCGCCGATGTGGAGACCATCGTCGGCTGCTTCACCGAGGACGCGGTGCTGGATAGTCCGGCCGTCGGCGTCTACACCGGGCGCGACGGGATTCGGGCGTTCGCCGAACGCTTCGCGCGCCTGCCGGCCAGCGGCACGCAGTTGCGCCACGTGCTGTCCAACCTGGCGGTGACGGTGGAGGGCGACCGGGCGCGCGCCACCTGCTACCTGGTCAATATCAAGACGCGGGCGGGAAAGACCGAGCTGATGGCGCCAGGCCGCTACGACTGCCGGCTGGTGCGCCAGCCGGACGGCTGGCGGTTCCAGTACCGGCTGGTGGTGCTGGACCACGCCGTCACGCTGGAGGGGATCTGACCCCTTCCGCCGTGGCAGGGGGTCGCCGGCGGCAATCCCCGGACGGCATAGGGCCGCTCGCCACGGCGTTGGCGGGAGGGGTGCCTGGGTCGCGGGCAGGCCCGCCGCCTTGCCCCGGCCATCCTCCGCGGGCTAGAAGCCCGCATCCCATTCCCGACGCATGAGCAGATTTTCCAATGAAGCAGCAGGCCAACCTGATCCGTGCCGGCCAGGTGATCGAGCATGAAGGCCGCCGCTGGACTGTGCTGAAGCAGCAGATCATCACACCCGGCAAAGGCGGCGCGTTCATCCAGGTGGAGATGCGCGACCTCAAATCCGGCAACAAGACCAATGAGCGCTGGCGCACCGCCGACACCGTCGAGCGCCTGATGACCGACAACAAGGAGTACACCTACTCCTACACCGACGGCATCAACCTGGTGCTGATGGACCCGGAGACCTTCGAGGAGGCGCATATCCCTGCCGACCTGATGGGCGACGCCGCGCCGTTCCTGCAGGACCAGATGACGCTGACCGTCGACCTGGTGGAAGGCGACCCGGTGGCGATCCACCTGCCGCCATCCGTTGTGCTGGAGGTGGTGGAGGCCGATCCGGTGGTGAAGGGCCAGACCGCGTCCTCCTCCTACAAGCCGGCGAAACTGTCCAACGGGGTGAAGACCCAGGTGCCGCCGTTCATCGAGGCGGGGGAGAAGATCGTCGTCCGCACCGAGGACGGCAGCTACGTGGAGCGCGCCAAGGCCTGACGGCCGGGCCCCCGCATGGCACTTCGCCTCTCCCCCCACATGACCGTGATGCAGAACGCCGCCCAGAAGGCCGCGAAGCGCCTGCTGCGCGACTTCAATGAGGTCGAGCAGCTTCAGGTCAGCGTCAAGGGTCCGTCGGACTTCGTCTCGCAGGCGGATATCCGGGCGGAACAGACCTTGAAGGAGGAGCTGAACAAGGCGCGGCCGGGCTATGCGTTCCTGATGGAGGAGTCGGGCGCCTCCGGTTCCGACAACTGGTCCTGGCGCTGGGTGGTCGACCCGCTGGACGGCACCACCAACTTCCTGCACGGCATGCCGCATTGGGCGATCAGCATCGGGCTGGAGCGGCGGCTGCCGGATGGCAACTCGGAGATCGCCGCCGGCATGGTCTACGCGCCGACCGTGGATGAGATGTTCTGGGCCGAAAAGGGCGGCGGCGCCTTCGTCAACGAGCGCCGGTTGCGCGTGTCGGCCCGTCGCGATGTCTCCCAGGCGGTGTTCGCCACCGGCATTCCGTTCGGTGCCGTCTCCGCCGCGCGCCGCCGCGCCTTCACCCGCACGCTGACCACGTTGATGCCGCAGGTGGCCGGGATTCGTCGCTTCGGCTCCGCCGCGCTGGACCTGGCCTGGGTCGCCGCCGGCCGTTACGACGGCTACTGGGAACTCGGCATCAAGCAATGGGATATGTCGGCCGGCTTGCTGCTGGTGCGGGAGGCGGGCGGCTTCGCGACCGATGTGCGCGACGGCGACCCGCGCGACACCGGGGAAGTGGTGGCCGCCAATCCGCACATGCACGCGAAGCTGCGGGACGTGGTGCTGGAGGGCATGCAGGGCGGCTGAACCGTGGCACGCCAGCCGCGCAGCACGCGGAACCCGGCTCCCCGACTGGACGTGCCGGGGGACGTGTCGACCCGGAGAGGCCCGACCGGATGCGGCGTGGCGATGCTGGGGCGAGTGCCGCTTTCCGTGTTGTGACCGCAACTGTCCTGTCGCCGCGAACGATCTGTGATCATTTCAGGCGGCGCGCTTCATTGAGCGACGCGCACCGCTCGGTTAGGGTAATAGGCCCATGCGCTATCGACTCCTCCTGATCGCCGCGCTGCTTGCCCCGGCCACACCCTCGGTTGCCCAGGTGACGGTGGACCTGCGGGCACTCGATGCGCTGCCGGCGGGGCACGCCGCGCCGTCGCACCAGGCACGGCCGCGGGTGAACAGCCCGCGTGACGCCGGGGTTCCTGCCGACCGCAGCGCGCGCCCGGCCGCCAACCGGACGGCACCGCCCGCGTCGGCAGGGCCCGCGGTGGCGGCCGCCCAGCCCTCGGCCGTGACGTCGATCCCAGCGGCCCCGGCCCCGTCAACCTCGGCCCCGTCAGCCTCAGCCACCTCAAGCCAGGCAACGGCCACGCCGGCGCGCGCCGCGGATGCGACACCCTCCGGCCGCACCACGGTCGCGACCGCGCAGCCGGCCCTGGCACCGCCCCGCGGCAGCCCGGCAGCCGAACCATCCGCGCCGCCCCCGGCGACCATGGCGGCAGCACCCCCGCCGGTCGCCCAACTGGCCCCGGTCGTGCCGGCTACCTCCGCCGCCACTGCACCGCCGCCACCTCCGCCAATCGACGCCGACGCCGCGACCAAGGCGGCCGCCATGGCCAGCGGCGTGCGGGTCACTTTCGCGCCCGGCAAGGCCGAACTCAGCCCGGCCAGCGCGGACGCGATCAAGGAACTCGTGGCCTCGGCGGCGGGGACCGGCACGGCGACCTTCAATGTGGTCGCCTATGCCGCGGCCACGCCGGATGACCCGTCGCTGTCACGCCGCCTGTCACTGTCGCGCGCGCTGGCCGTGCGCAGCGCCCTCATGGCGGACGGTGTTGTCTCCAGCCATATCTACGTGCGCGCCCTGGGCGCCCAGGCCTCGGACGGTCCGCCCGACCGGGTCGATGTCAGCCTGTTCGGCAGCAACGCGCCGGCCCGATGACCCGCCCGACCATCTATCTGATCCGGATGGTGATATTCCTGGTGGCCGTGGCGGTGGTGGCCGCGCTGCTGTCGCCGGTGCTGATCACGGCGTTTGCGAACAACCCGGTGCTGAACAGCCTGATCCTGTCGATCCTGGCGCTGGGCATCGGCTGGAACTTGCGCCAAGTGGCGCGGCTGTCGCCCGAGGTCACTTGGCTGGAAACCTTCCAGACTGCGCGCAACCGGCTGGCCGCCATCCCCACGCCGCGCCTGCTGGCGCCGATGGCCAGCATGCTGGCGGGGCGGGAGCAGCATGGCCGCAACGCGCAGGGCCGCTTCACCCTATCCGCCACCTCCATGCGCAGCCTGCTGGATGGCATCGCCTCTCGCCTGGACGAAAGCCGCGAACTCTCCCGCTACATGACCGGGCTGCTGATCTTCCTCGGCCTGCTCGGCACGTTCTGGGGCCTGCTGAAGACGGTCGGCGCCGTTTCCGACGTGATCTCCGGCATGTCGGTCGGCAATGGCGACGTCAATGCGCTGTTCGAGCAGCTTAAAGCCGGCCTGGTCCGTCCGCTGGCCGGCATGGGCACCGCCTTCTCCGCCTCCATGTACGGCCTCGCCGGCGCGCTGGTGCTGGGCTTCCTCGACCTCACAGCCGGCCAGGCGCAGAACCGCTTCTTCAACGAGCTGGAGGAATGGCTGGCCGGCCAGACAAGGCTCGCCTCCGGCATCCTGGCCGAGGGCGAAGGCTCGGTGCCGATCTATGTGCAGGCGCTGCTGGAGCAGACCGCCGAGAACATGGAGGGGCTGCAGCGCATCCTGACCCGCGGTGAAGAAGGTCGCAGCCAGGCCAACCAGGCGGTGCTGACGCTGAACGAGCGGGTCGGCACCATGACCGAGACGATGCGCGCCAGCCAACAGCTCATGCTGCGCATCGCGGAGACCCAGGCGGCGCTGGCTCCGGCCCTGCAGCGGCTGGGCGACGCCCGCGGTGGAGACGATGTATCGCGCGCCCATCTGCGCAACATCGAGATCTACCTGCAGCGTCTGCTGGCCGATGCCGAACAGGGCCGCGCCCAGGCGACGGCGGAATTGCGCAACGATTTGCGGGTGCTGACCCGGACCGTGGCGGCGCTGGCCGAGGAACCGCGCTAGATGGCGATCCGCGCGCGGCGGCACGGCGGCAACGGGCTTGACGCCTGGCCCGGCTATGTGGACGCGCTGTCCACGCTGCTGATGGTCATCATCTTTGTGCTGCTGGTGTTCGTGCTGGCGCAGGCCTTCCTCTCGGTGACGCTGTCCGGTCGCGACAAGGCGCTGGACAAGGTGAACCGCCAGCTCGCCGAACTGACCGAGGCGCTGTCGCTGGAACGCAGCCACGGCGCCGAATTGCAGCTGTCCATTTCGCAGCTCAACAAGGAGCTCGCCTCGTCCAATTCGGCGCGCGCCACGCTGGCGCAGCAGCTCGCCGCGTTGCAGGACCAGGCGCAGCGCGCCGTCGCCGATCGGGACCAGCTGCGCGCCGAACGCAATACGCTGGCGCAGCAGTTGTCGGATGCCAGCCTGCAGGCGCAATCCGCTGCGGCGGCGAATGAGAAGCTGCAGGCGCAGCTGGCCGCCGCCGCCGGTCGCGCCGATGCGGCCGGGCAGGACACCGCCAAGGTGATGACGCAACTGGCCGACACCAAGAAGCAGCTCACGGCGTCGCAGCAGGCGATGACCGAAGCGGTCGGCCGCGCGGATGCGGCGAGCCAGGATGCCGCCCGGGTGATGGCGCAGCTGGCGCAGGCGAGGCAGCAACTGGCGGAGTCCCAGCAGCAGCTCGCCGATATGCGCAAGCAGATCGCCGAACTCGACAAGACCGTGACCGCCGACAAGGACACCATTCAGGCGCGGCTGTCCGATCTGGCAAAGCTGACCGGGCAGGTGCGCAGCCTGACCGCGCTGCGCGACGAGCTGGAGAAACAGGCGCAGGATGCCGCCGCGCGTGCCATCACCGAGGCGCAGCGGCGCCAGGCGGTTGCGGTGGAACTCGCCAACGAGAAAAAGCTGGGTGACAGCGCCCGCGCCCAGATCGCGCTGCTCAACCAGCAGGTGGATCAGTTGAAGGCCCAGCTTTCCTCGGTGGCGCATGCGTTGGACCTGGCCGAGACGCAGGGCCGCGACAAGGACGCGCAGATCGCCAATCTCGGTCAGAAGCTGAACGCGGCGCTGGCGGCGAAGGTGGAGGAGCTACAGCGCTATCGCAGCGACTTCTTCGGCAAGCTGCGGACCGTGCTGGCGAACCGGCCGGGCATCGCGGTGGTGGGCGACCGCTTCGTGTTCCAGAGCGAGGTGCTGTTCCCGGTCGGCAGCGCGGAGCTTACCCCGGCCGGCGTCGGGCAGATGACTGCGCTCGCGATCACCATCAAGGACATCGCGCGGGAGATCCCGGACGACGTGCACTGGATCCTGCGTGTCGACGGCCACACCGATCCGCAGCCGGTGAAGGGCGGTCAGTACGGCTCCAACTGGGAGCTGTCGGCGGGACGTGCGATCAGCGTGGTCAAGCTGCTGATCGCAGATGGCGTGCCGCCCGAGCATCTGGCCGCGACCGGGTTCGGCCAATACCAGCCGTTTGCTCAGGGTGACACGCCGGAGGATTATGCCAAGGATCGACGGATCGAGCTGCGACTGACCGACCGGTGACTGACCAACCGGTGACTGACCGACAGGTGAGAGCGATGCACCCATTGGTGGAGCAACTGGTGATCGAAGGCGGTGGCCCGGGCGAAGCGCAGACCGCCCCCTGGGACGTGATCGCGCAGTGCCTCGAACAGATCGACACCGTCCGGACGGATCTGCTGGCGCTGGTGGAACGGGCGGCGGATGGCGCGCTGACCGAGGAAGCCGACCCGGAGCCAGGTGTCGATCCGCAGCGAGACGCCGACCTGGACCGCGCGTTCTTCGCCGTGCACATCCTGGCCGCGGCGCGCGAGACGCGGCTGTGTGCGCCGCTGCGCCGCCTGTTGCGCCGGCCCGAGGATGAGCTGGACGCGATTCTGGGCGACGCCACCACCGCGACCTTGCCAGGGATCATCATTAGCTGCTTCGAGGGTGGCACGGCCGATCTGTTGGCGCTGGCGCGTGATCCGGAGGTCGACGGATTTGTTCGGGGCGGCTGCCTTGGGGCGATCGCCTTCATGACCTGGGAAGGCCGCATCGACGCGGCCTCCACGCGCAGCCTGTTGGCCCGGATCGACGAGGAACGACTGCTGCCGGTTGACGATTTCGGCTGGGTGGGCTGGGCGGAGGCGATCGCACTGCTGGGATGGTCGGACATGACCGAGGCGGTTGAGCGGGCGATGGCAGACGGGCGGCTGATGGACGAGCTGTTCACTCAGAGTGAGTTTCGCAGCAGCATGGCGGACAGTTTGGCCGCCACCGCGGATGATGGCGCGCGCTTCGAGGCGATGAGGCTGGGCTACCTGGACGACCTGCGGGCAGCATTGAGCTGGATCGATCATCCGGCAAGGGAGAGAGAGTCGGGCCTGGGCGGCCGCGTTGCGCCGTGGGACGACCCTGACTTCGACGATGTCGATGCACTGGACGAACCGCCGGACACGTTCACCGACGAGCAACGCCGCCAGTATCTGGAGGGCATGCCGGTCACCAATCCTCTGCGCCATGTCGGGCGCAACGATCCGTGCCCCTGCGGCAGCGGCAAGAAATACAAGAAGTGCTGCCTGGCGATCACGGGTTAGCGCTGGCGGTTGCGTGGGTTGGCATGACGCAAGCGTCAGGGCACCATCGAATCGATTGAACCGTTCGGAGTTTTCGTGCCATGGCCGCCATCCTGCACGCGCTGTCCTCCACCGAAGCCGAACAGGAGGAATGGCGGCTGCGCTGCGACATGGCCGCCGTGTTCCGCGTCGCCGCGCGGCTGGGCTGGAACGAGCAGATCGGCAACCACAACTCGCTGATGCTGCCGCAGCGGGGCGATGAGCCGCCGCTGTTCATGATCAACCCGCGCGGCTATCTATTCCAGGAACTCACCGCGAGCTCGCTGATCATCTGCGACCTGGATGGCAGGGTGATCCGCGGCACCGGCGAGCTGCGCATGGTCGCGTTCCATATCCACGCGCGCATCCATCTGCAGAATCCCAGTGCCACCTGCGTGGTGCACGTGCATCCGCAATATCTCACCGGCCTGTCGATGCTGGAGAAGCCGGAATTCGCCTTGGCGCATCATAACAACCTGCTGCTCAACGACCGCATGGCGGTGGATGATGGCGGCGTCGCGCCGGCCGACAGCAACGCCGAGGGCGACCGGCTGGCTGCGGCGCTGGGTGACAAGACGATCCTCTTGATGGGCGGTCATGGAGTGACCGTGGTCGGCCCCACCGTGGAGGACGCGTTCGACGAATGCTACGAGGCTGAACGCACCTGCATGTATCAGATGACGGCAATGTCCACCGGCCAGCCGCTGCGCCGGCTGCCGGACAGCCAGCGCCGCCGCTACACCGGCCGTTGGGGTGACCGGTTCGACGCGCGGCTGCATCTGGACGCCTGGCGCCGCATCCTGGATCGCGAGGAGCCCGACTACGCCCGCTGACCGTCGACGGTCGATCGGGGTTTCGACCGCCCCCATTGCGGGCTAGAGTGGGGCTATCGCGTCTGCATACAACCAGGAGCAAGACGATGGCACCGCCTCCGCCTTTCGGCGCCAATTCGGCCGCCGCCCGCGACATCGCGACCGTGCTGCATCCCTACACCGATCTGCAGGCACATCAGGAGGTCGGGCCGGTCGTCATCTCCCGCGGCAAGGGCGTGCGCGTCTGGGACGATGCCGGCAAGGAATACATCGAGAGCGTCGCCGGTTTGTGGTGCGCCGCACTCGGCTTCGACAATGAGCGTCTGGTGCAGGCTGCCGCAACCCAGATGCGCAAGCTGCCATTCTACCACGCGTTCACCGCCAAGTCGCACGAGCCGATGATCGACCTTGCGGAGATGCTGATCGCCCGTGCGCCGTTGCCGATGAGCAAGGTGTTCTTCGCCAATTCCGGTTCCGAGGCCAACGACTCCGCCATCAAGATGGTCTGGTATTTCAACAATGCGCTCGGCCGCATCCAGAAGAAGAAGGTCATCGGCCGGGTGAAGGGCTATCACGGCATCACCATCGGCTCCGCCTCGCTGACCGGGCTGGCGGTGAACCACCGCGCGTTCGATCTGCCGCTGCCTGGGTTCCTGCATACGATCACACCGCATTTCTACCACGGCGCGCATCCCGGCGAATCCGAGGAGGATTTCGCCACGCGCTGCGCCGATGAACTCGACAAGCTGATTATCGAGGAGGGGCCCGACACCGTTGCGGCCATGTGGGCCGAACCGATCATGGGCGCCGGCGGCGTGATCCTGCCGCCCAAGGGTTACTTCCCGAAGATTCAGGCGGTGCTCAAGAAGCACGACGTGCTGCTGGTCGCCGATGAGGTGATCTGCGGCTTCTGGCGCACCGGCAACTATTGGGGCAGCCAGACGCTGGACGTCCAGCCGGACATCCTGGTCTGCGCCAAGGCCCTGTCGTCGTCCTACCTGCCGATCAGCGCGGTGATGGTGAACGACCGCGTGTTCCAGGGTCTTTGCAAGGAGAGCCACGAGATCGGCACGTTCGGTCATGGTTTCACCTATTCCGGCCATCCGGTGCCGGCCGCGGTCGCGATCGAGACACTCAAGATCTACGACGAGCTGGATATCGGCACCCATGTCCGCGCGGTGGGCGCGCATATGCAGCAGCAACTGCGCACGCGTTTTGCCGACCATCCGCTGGTGGGCGAAATCCGCGGCACCGGTCTGATTGCCGCGGTGGAGCTGGTGGCGGACAAGGCCAGCCACACCAACTTCGATCCCAAGGCGAAGGTCGGCGGCCGGCTGACCAAGCTCGCCGAGGAAAACGGCGTGATCGGCCGCACCGTGGTGAACGATGCGCTGTGCCTCAGCCCACCGCTGATCATCACCCAGGATGAGGTGGATGAAATGCTGACCCGGATCGGCAAGGCGCTGGACGAACTGACCGTGCAGCTCCGCCGCGAGAATATCGCGGTGGTTCGCTGATCGAAGCGCCGGCCGCCGCTCCCTCCGCCGCGCCACGACGGCGCGGCGAGGGCGCAAGCCGAGGCGTCGGTGATGGAGATAATGTTGGTGGGGGCGTCGGCGGACAGTCGCCGGCCCGGGTCTCGATCACCGGCAGCGCGGTCAGCGAACCGGCGCCCATCTCGTCGTTTATGTCTCTGAGCAGTATCACGCGTCCGTCGATGACCCGGCATGACAGCTGACACCGCCGCCGCGCGGTTTGCCGAACACGCGCTGAGCACGCGCTATCAGGATATGCCCCCGGCAGCGGTGCAGGCCGCGAAGCGGTTCATCCTGGACAGTCTTGGGGTCGGCATTGCCGGCTCGTCAGTGGAGGGAGCGGCTGAACTGCTGGCCGTGGCGCAGGGCTGGGGCGACGCCGCCGAATCACAGATCTGGGGCCGTCGCGGCAAACTATCCGCGGCGGCCGCCGTCTTCATCAATGCCTGGCAGATGCACAACCAGGAATACGACTGCCTGCACGAAGGCGCCGTCGTGCATGCGATGGCCAGCGTGCTGCCGGCGGCCCTGGCCGCGGCGGAACGGCGCGGCGGCGTGGATGGCCAGACCCTGATCACCGCCATCGCCGTCGGCGTCGATGTCGCCGCCACGCTCGGCCTGGCCTCCCGCGCCGGATTCCGCTTCTTCCGCCCGGCCACCGCCGGCGGCTTTGGCGCCGTCGCGGCCGCCGGCCGCGTGCTTGGCCTGGACCAGGCAGACCTGCGCGCCGGCTTTGCCTGGCAGCTCGCGCAGGCCAGCGGCACCATGCAGGCGCATGTGGAAGGCAGTCCGATCCTTCCGGTGCAGGTCGGCTTCAACGCCCGCGCCGCGCTGCATTCCTGCGACCTGGCACGTTGCGGCTTCGCGCCAGCCGAACAGGTATTCGAAGGTCCCTACGGCTACCTGGCGCTGTTCGAGGGTGCGCACGACCTGCCTGGCGTTCTCGATTCCCTCGGCCGCGACTGGCGGATCTCCGAATTCAGCCACAAGCCGTTTCCCGCCGGGCGCGCCACGCATGGCGGCATCGAGGGCGTGATGGCGCTGCGCGACGCCCATGGCTTCGCGGCCGAGGAGGTCGAGGCCGTGATCGTGGCCGCGCCGCCGCTGATCGTCCGGCTGGTCGGCCGGCCGCCAGTGGCCGATGCCGGCGCCAGCTATGCCCGGCTGTGCATGGCATATACGATCGCCAAGGTGCTGCAGCATGGCGCACTCGACCCGCTGCATTTTCGCGATGCCGCGCTATCCGATCTGCGGACCCGGGCCCTGGCGGAGCGCGTGCAGGTGGTGGCGGATGACAATCCGGACCCGAACGCGCTCGCCCCGCAGACCGTCACGCTGCGGCTGCGCAAAGGGCAAAGCCTGACCTGGCACTGCGAGACCATGCTGGCGCATCCGCAGCGCCCGCTGACCCGGGCGCAGCAGGAGGAAAAATTCCGCCGCTGCCTGGCGCTTTCGGCGGAGTCCCTGCCCGTGGGCCTGGCTGATCGGCTGATCGAGGCGGTGGATGCGCTGGACCGGATGGCGGATGTGCGCGATCTGGCGGCGCTGCTGGCCGGAAGGTAGGGGCGGCGGGCACCGGCCGCCACGGCCCATCAGGACCCGAGCAACAGCGAATCCGGGGAGCAAGTCCCGCTGGGTGGGAATTGGTGGTTGCACCCGGCGCATACTGGAAGCCGGGATACGGCGGCGTCCCTGCACCCGTCCACTGACGCCGCCGCGTTGCGAGCCGCAAGTGGGGTTATGGCGATAGCGCTGACGCGGCCGCGTCGCGAGTCGCATGGGAGGCGGTGGCGATCCGCGCGAGTGCCCAGCTGGGCGGCGCAGTCGTAGTATGCGGCTCCGCTTTATCACAAAGGACACAAAGGATTCGAAGGTCACAAAGAAGCAGTGCAGGTATGGCGCTTCGCGCAGCCCGCGCCGCCGCCGGTGCACAGCCCCGGCCATCATACCACCTCGGATCTTTAATCAATTCTTCTTAGTGACCTTTTGTGCCCTTCGTGCCCTTTGTGAATAAAGCAATGCCGCCAACTACACCGGCGCCCATGAATATTCACCCTGCACCCGCCCGACTGACCCGTCCGCGTTGCCAGCCCCATGCGGGGCCGCACTGCGTTCTTCACCGGGACCCGAGGCGGTGGCGCACGCCGGCGGCTGGGGCATGCTCGCCCGGCCAGCCGCGGAGATCGAGGGGCAGGAGGCGCCCAGGTCCGCCCCATCACGCCCCCCGGGAACGCGCGGCGGCCTGGTAACCCGCTACGCGTGAGCCTGGCCGGCGCTCACTCCGAGCTGTCCCCAGGCGTCCGCATCCAGCCCGGCTTGGTCCGGCGGAAGCGAGGCGGACCGTGCCCGCCCGCCTCCGGCAGCTTGCCTGGTTCGGCCAGGCTGCCGACCGGACGGTCCGCGAACCTCCCAAGCTGTAGCATACGATCGTACAGCACCAGGGCGCCGGCAACGGCCAGGTTCAGCGAGAACCGGGTCGGGATACGCACCACGTGCCGGCAACGTTCCAGCAGGGCGGGCGACAACCCGGCCCGTTCCGGCCCCAGCACATAGGCCGCATTCAGCGGATGGCGGAACGATGGCAGGTCGGTCGCGTTGTCCAGCAGCTCCACGCCGACCAGCACGCAGCCTTGCGGCAGCTCCAGCCCGGCGGCATCGGGGAAGCGCCACAGCGGCACATGCGCGGGTGTGTTCGGCGTGTCGGCATGGCGGCCGGCGCGGGAATCCCAGCCGGCGCCGATGGTGAAGCAGAACGCCGCGCCCAACGCGTGGCCGGTGCGCAGCAGCGCGCCGACATTGGCGGATTTTGACACGCCCTCGACGCCGATGCCGAAATAGCCGCGGACTCTGGCCTCCGTCATGGCCGCGGTCTATGCCGCAGGCATGACGGACGCAACCGATGCCCAGCTTGCCGCGCAGTACGAGGCCTATCCCTACCCGCGCCGTGACCCGCGCGAGGAGGCCAAACGCTTGGTGGTGGGCAGCCCCGGCCACCTGCTGGAGGTCGACCACTGGGTGTTCGGTGCCTCCCGTCCGGCGTCCCGCCCATTGCGCGCGCTGGTGGCGGGCGGCGGCACCGGGGACGCCACCATCATGCTGGCCCAGCATCTGGCTTCCGCTGGCCGAACCGGTTCCGTCACCTGGCTGGACCGGTCTGGCCCGGCGATGCAAATCGCCCAGGCCCGCGCGGCTGCCCGCGGCCTGACCAATATCCTGTGGGAGCAGCGCTCGCTGCTGGACCTGCCCGCCTCCGGGATCGGCCCGTTCGACTACATCGACTGCTGCGGCGTGCTGCACCATCTGCCCGATCCGGCCGCCGGGCTGCAGGCGCTGCTGTCCGTGCTGGCGCCGAACGGCGGGCTGGGGCTGATGGTCTATGCGCCGCACGGCCGCACCGGGGTCTATATGCTGCAGGATGCGTTGCGCCTGCTCGCGCCGGCCGAGGATGCGCCGCCGGCGCGGCTGGACATCGCCCGTCGGGTGCTGCGCCACCTGCCGGACACCGCCTGGCTACGGCTCAATCGCGGCTTCACCGACCACATGGAGGACAGCGACGCCGGCATCTACGATCTGCTGCTGAACCCGCGCGACCAGGCCTACACGGTGCCGGCGCTGCACCACCTGCTGGCGCAGGCCGGGCTGCGCGTCGCCGCCTGGATGGAGCCGCTGCGCTACGATCCGCTGCCGCTGCTGCCCGATCCGCGGCTGCGCGCGCGGGTGGAGCGGCTGGATCCGCTGGCCCGCGCCGCCCTGGCCGAGGCGCTGGCCGGCAACATGCCGGTCCACATCGTCTATTGCCTGCGGGCCGATGAACCGATGCACCGCGCCGACCCGCTGGCTCAGGATGCCGTGCCGGTGCTGCGCGAGACCACCGGTGAGGCGCTGGCCGGCGCCATTCGTCCCGATGGCACCATGGCGATGATCTTCGACGGGCTGCGCATGACGGTGGCGCTGCCGCCGCTGGCGCCGGCGATCGTGCGGCTGGTGGACGGACAGCGCAGCGTCGGTGCGATCGCTGCGGCGCTGGCGGAGCGCGGCATCGGCGCGGAGGCGTTCGCTCGCGGCTGGGCCGCGACCTTCCCGGCGCTGGAGCGGGTGAACCGCCTGCTGCTGGCCGCGCCGGCATAGCGGGGATGCGGGGGATGGATGGCGCGCAGCGACGACGCCAGCCACGCCACCCCGGCTATGCCCTCGTCCTTGCCGGTCGGAGGACCGCAGATCCGGCCCGCCACCTGAAGCCACGCGGGAGGTAACACGATGGATCGGCCCGACGTCACCGAGTTGATCCGGGTGCGCGGGCTGGTGCAGGGCGTCGGCTTCCGCCCCACCGTCTGGCGCCTGGCGCATCAGTTCGGTCTGCGCGGCTGGGTCGGCAATGACGGCGCCGGCGTGATCATCTCGGTCCACGGCCCTCCCGCCGCGGTCGCCGGCTTCGTCGCGGCGCTGCAGCATGCCCCGCCGCCGCTGGCAAGGATCGAGACCATCGAGCGGACGCCGGCACCGGCCGCGCCCGCCCCCGGCGATTTCCGCATCGTCGAGAGCCAGCACGGGGCGATCCATACCGGCGTGGTGCCGGATGCGGCGACCTGTCCGGCCTGCCTGGCGGAGCTGTTCGATCCGGCCGATCGCCGCTACCGCTACGCCTTCGCCAACTGCACCCATTGCGGTCCGCGCCTGTCGATCATCCAGGCCATCCCCTACGACCGCGCGACCACCACCATGCGCGGCTTCCCGCTCTGCCCGGCCTGCGCGGCGGAGTATGCCGACCCGGCGGATCGGCGATTCCACGCCCAGCCGATCGCCTGTCCGGATTGCGGCCCTCGCGTCTGGCTGCACCCGGACGCAACAGGCGACCCCATCGACGTTGCCCAGGCTTTGCTGCTGGCCGGTCGGATCGTCGCGGTGAAGGCGCTGGGCGGGTTCCACCTCGCCTGCGACGCCACCAACCCCGATGCGGTCGCGCGGCTGCGGCGGGCCAAGCGGCGGGCGGGCAAGCCCTTCGCGCTGATGGCGCGCGATCTGGCGGTGCTCCGCCGTTTCGCCGCCCCGACCGGGGCCGAGGTCGCCGCGCTGCTCAGCCCGGCCGCGCCGATCGTGGTGCTGGATGCGCTCGATCCCGATGCGCTGGCAGGGGTCGCACCCGGGCTGGCGGCGCTGGGCTTCATGCTGCCGAGCACGCCGCTGCACCACCTGCTGCTGCGGGGGATCGACCGACCGCTGGTGATGACCAGCGGCAACCTGTCGGAGGAGCCGCAATGCATCGGCAATGACGAGGCGCTGCAACGCCTCGATGGCATCGCGGAGCATGTCCTGCTGCACGACCGGGAAATTGCCCGCCGGGTGGACGACTCCATCGTCCGGGTGATTGCCGGGGTGCCGCGTGTGCTGCGCCGCGCCCGCGGCTACGCGCCGGCGCCGCTGCGCCTGCCGGACGGCTTCGCCGCTGCGCCGCCTGTCCTGGCGATGGGTGGGGAACTGAAGGCGGCGTTCTGCCTGATGCAGGACGGCACCGTTGTGCTGTCGCACCACATGGGCGACCTCGAGAATGCCCCGACCTTCGCGGACTACCGGCGCTCGATCGCGCAGTACCGGACGCTGTTCGCCCATGCGCCCGGCGCGATCGCGGTGGATGCGCATCCTGACTACCTGTCCAGCAAACTCGGCCTGGAACTGGCGGCGGAGGCCGGGGTGAAGGTGATCGAGGTTCAGCACCATCATGCGCATCTCGCGGCCTGCCTGGCGGAGAATTTCCTGCCGCTGGAGGCCGAACCGGTGCTGGGGATCGCGCTGGACGGGCTGGGCTGGGGGGCGGACAGCACGATCTGGGGCGGCGAGGTCCTGCTTGGCGATTATCGCGGCTTTCGTCGCCTGGCCTGTCTCAGGCCCGTCGCGATGCCGGGCGGCGCGCAGGCGGTGCGGGAGCCCTGGCGCAACGCGGTTGCGCATATCCTGGCGGCCATGGGCTGGGCGCGGTTCACCGCTGGCTATGGCCAGTTGGAACTGGCCCGCGACCTGGCCCGCCGGCCCGTGGCGCTGCTGGAGGCGATGATCGCACGGGGCGTAAACGCGCCGTTGGCGAGTTCCTGCGGCCGGCTGTTCGATGCCGTCGCGGCCGCGGTCGGACTATGCCGGGATCGGATGCGGTATGAGGGCGAGGCGGCGATGCTGCTGGAGACCGCCGCCGCCGGCGTCGCCGTTCCCGATGCCGCGGCGTATCCGTTTGCCATGCGGGAGGCGGGCGAGGATGGCGTGTGGCAGCTTGATCCGACCCCCTTGTGGCACACCCTGCTGGCCGACCTGGCGGCCGCAACGCCGACCTCGGTGATCGCGGCGCGGTTCCATTCGGGCCTTGCCCTTGCGCTGGCCGGTGTCGTGGCGCGGCTTGGCGTGGCCGGGCCGGTCGCGCTGTCCGGCGGCGTGCTGCAGAACCGGCTTTTGTCCGAGCAATTGATCCATCGCATTGCCGCGCAGGGTCGAACCGTGCTGACCCATAGGGAGGTGCCGGCCAATGACGGTGGGCTGGCGCTGGGCCAAAGCGTGATCGCCGCGGCCCGCATGCTGCGCGGGGAACAAGGAGTCTGAGACGCATGTGCCTGGGCATTCCCGGACGGATCGTTGCCATCACCGATCCTGATGCCGCACTGGCAACGGTGGAGATCGCCGGCGTGCGCCGCCCCGTGAACATCAGCTTCGTTCTGGATGAGCGCCCGATCGAAACCTGCGTTGGCGAATGGGTGTTGGTGCATGTCGGGTTCGCGATGAGCCGGCTCGATCCGGCCGAGGCGGAGCGCACGCTGGCGCTGCTGGCCGACCTTGAAGAGTTTCAGGAGGAGATGGCGGCCATGCAGAGCCAGGCATCGGATCTGTCATGCGCATAGCGAGCCGAAGCGCTCGGGCGCGGCCATCCTGCCACGCCGGCCCGGCGGCGGAGGTTCACGCATGAAATACGTTGACGAATTCCGTGATCCAGCCAAAGCGCGTGCCCTGATCAGTGAGATCGAGCGTCTGTTGCCGCGCATTGCCGCCACGCGCGAGCGGCCGTTGCAGATCATGGAGGTGTGTGGCGGGCACACCCACACGATCTTCCGCTACGGCATCCAGCAGATGCTGCCGGATGCGGTGGAATTCGTGCATGGACCGGGCTGTCCGGTCTGCGTGCTGCCGATGGGACGTGTCGACGATTGCGTGGCGCTGGCGGAACGGCCGGAGGTGATCTTCACCACCTTCGGGGATGCGATGCGTGTGCCGGGCTCGCGCAAGAGTCTGCTGCAGGCGATGGCGGATGGCGCCGATGTGCGCATGGTGTATTCGCCGCTGGATGCATTGGACATCGCGCGTCGGCATCCGGACCGCGAGGTGGTGTTCTTTGGCCTCGGCTTCGAAACGACGATGCCGAGTACGGCGATGACCGTTCTGCAGGCACGCAAACACGGGTTGCGGAATTTCTCGTTGTTCTGCAACCACATTACGATCATTCCGACCATGCGGGCGATTCTCGATGAACCCGATCTGCGGCTGGACGGGTTTCTTGGTCCCGGCCATGTCAGCATGGTGATCGGTACGCGGCTCTACGAGTTCATCGCACGGGATTACCACAAGCCGATCACCATCGCCGGGTTCGAGCCGCTCGATCTGCTGCAGTCGCTCTGGATGCTGCTGCGGCAACTGGTCGAAGGACGCTGCGAAGTCGAGAACCAGTATGGTCGCGTCGTGCCGCGGGACGGCAACCCGCGTGCTCTCGCCGCGGTGCAGGCGGTGTTCGAGCTGCGTGAGTTCTTCGAATGGCGTGGGCTGGGTTCGATCGAGCATTCCGGCGTGCGCATGCGCGCGGCCTTTGCCGAGTACGATGCGGAGCGCAAGTTCGCCGTTCCCAACGTCAGGATTGCCGATCCGAGTGAATGCCAGTGCGGCGAGGTGCTGAAGGGCATGATCAAGCCGCACCAGTGCCGGCTGTTTGGCACCGCCTGCACACCCGACATGCCGCTCGGCGCGCTGATGGTGTCCAGCGAGGGCGCCTGCGCGGCGTATCACAGCTACGGCCGGCGCGATGTCGCGGACGCCGTGCCGGTATGACCGCGCCGATGCGTGACCGCCATATCAATCTGTCGCATGGCGGCGGTGGTCGAGCGATGCACGGGTTGATCGAAGACCTGTTTCTGCCGGCATTTGGCAACACCAGGTCCGATGCGTTGGAGGACCAGGCACGCCTGCCGCTGGCCGAACTGCTGGCACTGGGCGATCGGCTGGCATTCACCACCGACAGTTATGTGGTCGATCCGCTGTTCTTTCCCGGCGCCGATATCGGTGCGCTCGCGGTTGCCGGCACGGTGAACGATCTCGCCGTCGGCGGGGCTCGGCCGCTGTTCCTGTCATGCGGCATGGTGATCGAGGAAGGCCTGCCGGTGGAGACGCTGCGGCGCGTTGCCGCCAGCATGCGTGCCATGGCGGACCGAGCGGGCGTGGTGATCGTTACCGGTGATACCAAGGTGGTGGAACGCGGCGCGGCCGACAAGCTGTTCATCAACACCGCGGGGATCGGCGTGATTCCGCATGGCGTTGCGATCTCCGCCGGTAATGCCCGGCCCGGTGACGCCGTCATTCTCAGCGGCACGCTCGGCGATCATGGCGTGGCAATCCTGATCGCCCGCAACCAGCTCGCGCTGGAGGCGGAGGTCGCCAGCGATTGCCAGCCGCTGGGCGGACTGGTTGCTGCGATGCTGGCCGCATGCCCGACGATCCGCTGCCTGCGCGATGCAACGCGCGGCGGGATGGCCACCGTGCTGAATGACTTCGCGCGCGGCTCCGGCGTCGGCATCCATATCCGGGAAGACGCGCTGCCGATCCGCGAGCCGGTGCGAGGTGCGTGCGAACTCCTCGGACTCGATCCGCTGTACCTGGCGAATGAGGGCAAGCTGGTCGCGGTTGTCCCGGCGCCGGATGCCGATCGCGTGCTGGCGGCGATGCGGGCGCATCCGGCCGGCGCCGATGCGGCCATCATCGGCGAGGTGACGCCGACACCGGCGAACATGGTGGTGATGCGGACGGCGTTCGGCGGCGACCGCATCGTCGACACGCTGGTCGGCGAACAACTGCCGCGGATCTGCTGAGATGCACGAGCTGGGCATTGCCACCGCGGTCGTCGATGCCTGCACCGAACGGGCGGCCGGCGCGCGGGTGCTGCGGGTCCGAGTGGAAGTCGGTCAGTTGGTGGCGGTGCTGCCCGAACTCATTGCGGTTCTGCTTCGACGTGTGCGCGCGTGGCACGCCGGTGGAAGGCGCCGATCTGGAGATCGTGGAAACCCCGGGCCGCGCACTGTGCGAGGCCTGCGGATGCAGTGTCGATCTGGCGACTCCGTTCGGCCGCTGCGTGTGTGGCGGCAGCCTGCGGATCGTCGCCGGAGAAGAACTGCGGGTGAAGGACATGGAGGTCGAGTGATGTGCGCGACATGCGGATGCGGTTCCGACCAGGTCACTATCGACGGCGCGACGGCGCAGGGCGAACACCATCCTGCGCACGAACACCATCATCATGGCGACCATCATCATCATCACGATGACGCACCTGCCACCGGGCGTACGGTGTCACTGGAACAGGACATCCTGGCAAAGAACCAGTTGTTTGCTGAACGCAATCGCGGCTGGTTCGATGGGCGGGAGGTGCTGGCGGTGAATTTGATGAGCTCGCCCGGCGCCGGCAAGACCAGCATCCTGGAACGCACCATCCGCGAGCGCGGCAGCGAGTTGGGAATCAGCGTGCTGGAAGGCGACCAGGCCACCTCAGCCGATGCTGACCGGATCCGTGCCGCGGGTGCCGCGGTGGTGCAGATCAATACCGGCACGGGATGTCACCTGGATGCGCATATGGTTGCGCATGGCGTCGAGCGTCTGGCGCCGCCGCGCGGCTCCATGCTGATGATCGAGAATGTCGGCAACCTGGTCTGTCCGGCGCTGTTCGACCTGGGCGAGCGGCTGCGCGTGGTGATCGTTTCGGTCACCGAGGGTGACGACAAACCGGCGAAATACCCGCACATGTTTCGTCGTGCCGATCTGCTGCTGATCAACAAAATCGATCTGTTGCCGCATGTGCGCTTCGATGTGGATCGCTGCGTGGCGCATGCGCAGGTGGTTAACCCCAGACTGCAGGTGCTGCGTTTGTCGGCGGAGACCGGCGAGGGCATGGCGGACTGGTATCGCTTTCTGGCCGCGCTTTGTGGTGGGAGGCAGGCAAGCGTCGGGGACGTTGCCCCCGAGCCCCCATCAAGGGGCGCTGCCCCTTGAAACCCCGCCAAGGGCCCGGCCCTTGGAACCGATTACTGTTTGGTGTGGGGAGGGGCCGGTCGTGATGATCGTTTGGTCCGGACCCCGCCGCGCCCCCTCCCCACCCCAAACCGAATCCGATTGCAAAGATGTGCCTTTGCTGGGGTTCGGGGCTTTGAGCCTGTGAAATTATCGCCTCCGGCTTGCTCCGCACCCCCTGCGCGATCACATCGGCAGGCTTGGTTGGGTGGGGCGTCGGGCATCGGCCGGGTCTGGCCGGGGGCCTGAGGTGCCAGCCTGGGGCTATGCGCCGAGGCCGCGGCCGCTGTGGACCCTGTGGGAAGGCGTCCGGCTCACGCGGCGGCCTTCCAGGCAGATCGCAGCAGGGTCGGAATGCGTATGATACAGCGCAGGTTATGCGCCAGGGCCTGCCACAATGCGACGGTGCGGACCTTCCCCGGGCTGCGGACCGTCACGCCGTAGAGGCCTCGGTTGCGGGCCCCCGCATTCACCCACTCGATGGTCTGCGCCCTGGCCCGATACAGCATTTTGCCCGCCTCGCTCGCCTTGCGTTCGCGCCAGGCGAGGATCGGCGGGGTGTCGCAGTTGGCCAGCGCCTGGCCCGCCGGGGCGTGCAGCTTGCTGCCGCGCGCGGTCACCGCCTCGATGCCGGCCTGCGAGACATAGCCTCCGTCGACCAGCCAGTTGCCTGGCGCCCGGCCATAGCGAGCGACCACCTGGGCATGCACGCCATCCAGCGCATCCTGGTCGGCGCCCGAGGTGATCACCGCCACCGCCGCCACCAGCCCATGCTGCGTCTCCGCCGCGAACTGCACATTGTAGGCCGGGCGGTAGCCGCCATCCGGCATTTTCATCACCCGCGCCTCGGCATCGGTGGTGGAAGCCCGGGCCTGGTCGGGCTGGCCCTTGTTGCGCTGCTTGCGGGCCGCGGCCTCCGGGATCGCCGCCAGCGCCGCCTCCACCCGCGCCAGCCGCTCGCGCGCGGCGCGTTCGGCCGCCGCCTCACGCTGGCTGCGCCGGCCCGGCTCGGACGCCACCACCGCCTTCAACGCCGCCACGCGCTGCTCCGCCGCCGCCAGGAACTGCTCCAGCCGCGGCTTGCGGCGGAACGAGCCGCTGCCGGCCGCCGCACGCACACGCATGCCGTCATGGGCGACGCTTTCAAGGTTGACCTCGCCCGCCTCGAGCAGGCTCGCAAGGCCCCGGGTCAGCACCCCATCCAGCCAGTCCGCATGCGCCACGCGGAAATCCGACAGCGTGTGGTGGTTGGTGCTCACCCCGCCGCACAGCCAGCGATAGGCATGATGCTGCTCACACAGCCGCGCCAGCTCGCGCGCGCTGCCCACTCCGTCCAACGTCGCCCATCCAGCGTGGCGTAGAGCCACAGCGCCACCAGCAGCTTCGGATCTGTCTGCGGATGGCCCGCGGTGCCGGTGCGGGCCTTGATCGGGTCGAGCAAAGGCCGCAGGTCGAAGCGTTGCACCAGGTCCCACACCAGCCGGACGAGGTGGTCGCGCGCGATCAGGTCATCCAGCATCATCGCCCGCAGTTCCATCTGCCGCCGTTCCGGCTGCAACAGCCGCGCTTGCCCGCGTTCGGCTGGCTTGGGCCCGGGGTGCTCCGGCAGGTTGCCGGACAGCGCTTCCATCGGTCTGCTTCGCTGCGAATTCGGGACCCGCATCGAATCGCAGCGGAGCGGTGATGGATACGGGGGGAGAGAAAGATTCACAGGCTCAAAGCCCCTGGTGGGGTTCGGGGCAACGCCCCGACGCTTGCTTGCCTCCCACCACCAACGCGTATGCATGGCACCGGCTGCGAATGTCTGCTCAGTCCAGCGTCTCTCGATACATGCTGATCGCGATCGCGCCGACCACCAATGCGAACACCGCCATCGGCCACAGATCGGGCCAGATCTGTTCCAGCCCGTTGCCCTTCAGCAGCACGCCGCGACAGATACGCAGCGCATGCGTCAGCGGCACAGCTTCGCCAAACGCCCGCGCCCAGCTCGGCATGCCCTGAAACGGGAACATGAAGCCGGATAGCATCATGGACGGCAGCAGACCGAACTGGGCCATCTGCTGCGCCTGCATCTGCGTCCGCGCCATGGTGGAGAACGCAAATCCCATCGCCAGATTGCACGCGATGAACACGCCCAGCGCCAGCAGCAACAATACCACCGAGCCACGCACCGGGATGTGAAACACCACAACGGACATCGTCAGGATCAGCAGGGTCTGCACATACGCCAGGCCGACATAGGGAATGATCTTGCCCAGCATCACCTCGACGGGCCGCACCGGCATCGCCAGCAGATTCTCCATCGTGCCGGCTTCGCGCTCCCGCGTGATGGCGAGTGAGGTCATTACCAGCGTCGAAACGGTCAGAATCAATCCGATCAACCCCGGAACGATATTCAGCGCGGTGACCTGCTCGGGATTGTAGCGGGCGTGCAGCACGATCTGGAACGGCGGCTGCGCGGGCTGCACCCTTCGATTGGCGGGCAGATCGCGGTTCAGCACGGTGGCATTCAGCGCCGCGACGGCGGCGGTCGCGTTGCCGATCGCCGTCGGATCGGTCGCATCGGCGTCCATCAGCACCTGCGGCTGTTCGCCACGCTCGATGCGGCGAGAGAAATCGGGCGGGATGTTCAACACGAACAGCACATCGCCGCGCTGCAGCGCCTGTTCCGCGGCGGCCTCGCTCGCCATCGGACGGATGTCGAAATAGCCGGTGTTCTGCAGCGCCGCGACCAGCGTGCGCTCGTAGCTGGAATGCTCGCCGGCCAGCAATCCGGTCGGCAGGTGCCGCGGGTTGGCGTTGATCGCATAGCCGAACAGGAACAGCTGGATCAGCGGCAACATGACGGTCAGCCCGATGGTCGCGGGATCGCGGCGCATCTGCAGCCATTCCTTGTGCAGCATGGCGAACAGCCGCGCGAGCGAGAAGCCACTCACGACTCGGCCTCCTGCTGGTTCAGCATGTGGATGAACACATCGTCCAGCCGCGGCTCCACCTCCTGCCAGGACAGCGAGGCATCGCCCAGTTCGTCGATCGCTTTCTGCATCGCACCGCGATCGACGCCGGCGATGCGCAGCCCATGGCCGAACACCGCCGCCGTTTGCACACCGGGCGTATGGCGCAACTGGCGTGCCGCCTGCTCGATGTTGCGGCCGGTCGCCTCGAAGGTGATCAGACCGGCATTACGCACGACCTCGTCTGCGCTGCCCTGCACCACCAGGCGCCCGCCGGCCAGGTAAACGACGCGCTGGCAGCGCTCCGCTTCGTCCATGTAATGGGTGGACACCAGCACGGTCATGTGGTCCGCCGCCATTTCGTGGATCATGTCCCAGAACTCTCGGCGCGCCTTGGCATCCACGCCGGCGGTCGGCTCGTCCAGCAGCAGCAGGCGTGGCCGGTGCAGCACGCAGGCGGCCAGCGCCAGACGCTGCTTCCAGCCACCGGACAGTTCCTGCGCCAACTGGTTCGCACGGTCGGTCAGGCCGATGCGTTCCAAAACCTCGGCGATGGCGCGCCTCCGATCGGGAAGCTGGTACAGCCCAGCCACGAACCCGAGATTCTCCGCCACCGTCAGGTCGCCGTAGAAGCTGAAGCGCTGGGTCATGTAGCCGACCTGCAGCCGGATGCGCGCTGCGTCGCGGATGACGTCCAGCCCGAGGCAGGTGCCGCTGCCGGCATCCGGCCGCAGCAGGCCGCACAGCATGCGGATGGTGGTGGTCTTGCCGCTGCCGTTGCCACCGAGGAAGCCGCAGATCTCGCCTTCCGGCACCTGCAAGGTCAGGCCGTCGATTACGTGGCGGGCGCCGAAGCTCTTGCGCAGGTCGTGCACGTCGATCGCCAGCGCGGTCATGACCCGGCGGCTCCGAGCGGGCGGACATCCACCGGCTGGCCGGGCTTCAACTGCACGGCCCGATTTGAGGGCGGGTGCGCCTCCACCAGATAGACCAGCTTCTCCCGGTTGGACTCGCTGTAGATCACCGGCGGTGTGTATTCCGGCTGCGGGGCGATGAAACTGATCGTCGCGGTGAGGTCGGGCGCGCAGCCATCGCAGCCGATCGCCAGGTGGTCGCCGACATGGAGCGACGCCAGCCTGGTCTCCGGCACGAAGAAGCGGATCAGGATGTTCTGCGGCGGCAGCAGCGAGACCACGGGTGTGCCGGCGGTGATGGTTTCGCCCGGCCGCGCGAAGCTGTCCGCGACCAAGCCTGCGGCGGGCGCGGTGACGTGGCGCTGCTGCAACTGCCAGTCCGCCTGCGCGAGTGCGGCATGCGCCTGGGCGACGACGGCGCGCTGCGCGGCGATCTCGTATTGCCGGCCGGTGGGTGACTGCATCTGCGCCAGCTTGGCCTGCGCTGCCTGCACCCGCGCCTCGGCGGAGGCCAGATCGGCGCGCTGCTGGTCTACCGTTTGTCGGGTGGCATTGCCGCCGCGCAGCAATTGCTCGCTGCGGGCCAGATCGCCGGCGATGCGGGTGCGGGTTGCCATCAGGTCGGCGAGGTCGGCCTCCGCCTGGTCGATCTCGGTTTCCCGGCCGGCGCTGCTGAGGTTTTCCAGCCGAGCCTGGGCCTCGGCGAGACGTGCGGCGGCGGCATTCCGCGCGGCGCGGTCGTCGGCATCGTCCTGCTGGAACAGCGGCGCACCGCTTGTCACCTGATCGCCGCGCGCCACGCTGAGCGTGGTGAGGCGGCCGGTCAGCGTCGGCGAGACCCGCACATAGTCCGCATCGACATAGCCCTGCCATGCCGGGGTTGCGGTGTCGCGCGTCTGCCACCACCAACCGCCGCTCGCCGCAGTGGCCAGCAGCAGAGTGACCAGCAGGACGATCCGCTTCATGGCGCGGGATCCGGCGCCAGGCCACGCAGCAGTACGTCCAGATGCGCCTCGGCGACGGCACGCGGGTCGAAGCCGAGATCGGTGTGGCGGCCCAGGGAATGCTTCCACAGCAGCAGCAGCAGGAACGGCGCGGCGAACAGCGGCAGCACGCTGTGCACGTCCATGCGGCGGAACTCTCTGCGCTCCATGCCGCGGGCGAGCACCGTCTCCACCAGGGCGAAGGCGCGGCGCAGCACGGTGTCGGCGTAGAACTGGGCGATCGCAGGAAAATTGCCGGATTCAGCGACCACCAGCTTGGGAATCGCGGTCAGGTCGCTGTCCAGCAGCGCCAGGAAGCGTTCGGCCAGCAGCCGCAGCAAATCCCCGGATGACCCAGTATGCGCCACGAGTTCGGCCTCCGCGGCTGCGACATTCGGCAGCACGGCCTGGCGGACGACGGCGCGGAACAGGTCCTCCTTGGTGGGGAAGTAGAGGTAGATGGTGCCCTTGCTGATGCCGGCGGCGGCCGCGACGTCCTCCAGCCTTGTGGCCGCGAAGCCGCGTTCGGCGAAGGAGGCGAGGGCGGCCTGCACGATTTCCCCGGGCCGGGCTTGTTTGCGGCGAGCGCGGCGCGGGGGTGGGGCGGTCGGTTCGGCCATGCTGGTAGTTACTGACTGGTCAGTCAGTTTTCAAGCGCTGGTGGCTACCTGCAGCGACAACACGCCAGCTTCGGACGTGGTACCTCGGTGGCGCATGCGGAAAATGAGGATGCGAGCGGCGCCGAGGTGATGCACATCCATCTCCGCACGCTGCGCTAAACGGCCGGAAAGGAGCTGCTATCAGCCGGAAAAGCGCAGGCAAATCGGCTCTTGATCCCGGCAATCCGGTACCCCTGACCAACTTCTGATCCCGGAGCAGCGAGCGGAACCTGACGCACTGGTTCGGCCTGCCGGAGGCGTGGGTGGACACCTCGGATAGTCCGCCTTTGACGGACACACTCTGGATAAACGCGGAACGTACTCCGGTCTAACGGCCGGTGCAGCAGCAGGTCACGGTGCCCGTGAACTCGGATGTCCTTGCCTGGCTGCGCTCAGCCGGACCAGGCTACCGGACGAAGCTCAATGACATCCCCCGCCAGGAGATGATGCGCGAGGCGGCCCGGCGCTGACCGCGACGCGCGCGGGCGGCCAGTCTGTCGCATGCCAGGCCGCCGGTGGTTCCTCGTATCCGGCCTACATCCCGACCGAGTACCCGCCATCCACCGGGATCGCCGTGCCGGTGACGAAATCCGACGCCGGGCTGGCGAGGAACGCGGCGATGCCGGCCATGTCCTGCGGCCCTCCCCAACGGCCGGCGGGGGTGCGCGCCTCCACCCGCTCATGCAGGCCGGAGACCTGCTGGCGGGCGCGCTGCGTCAACTCGGTGTCGATCCAGCCCGGCAGCACCGCGTTCACCTGGATGTTGTCCGCTGCCCAGGCGGTGGCCAGTGCTCGGGTCATCTGTACGATGCCGCCCTTGCTGGACGCGTAGGGCGTGGCATAGGGCGCGCCGAACAGCGACATCATCGAACCGATATTGATCATCTTGCCGCCGCCCGCGGCCTTCATCGGCGCATAGGCCGCCTGCGACAGCAGGAAGGCGCTGGTCAGGTTGGTGTCCAGCACCTCGTGCCACTCGGCCTCGGTGTAGTCCTGCGGCATCTTGCGGATCGCGGTGCCGGCGTTGTTCACCAGAATGTCCAGCCGGCCGAATTGCTTCACGGTACCCGCCACCAACTGCACGCAGGCCGCCTTCTGCGTCACGTCACCGGACAGGAACTCGGCCTGCACGCCCATCGCGCGCAGCGTCGCCAGGGCTGACTCGGCTTTTGCGGCATTGCGGCCGGCGATCACGATCGACGCCCCGCAGGACGCCATGCCCTGCGCCATGCCAAGGCCGATACCGCCATTGCCGCCGGTGACCAGCGCCACTTTTCCCGTGATGTCGAAAAGTTTCATCCCACGCTCCCGTTTGCCACCGACACTGGCACGCAAGGGCGAGGGTGGGCAATCCGCGACCGGACCGTATAGAAGGCCGTCATGATCGATGCTCCCGACCGGCCGGTGGTGCTGCAGGTTCTGCCCTCGCTGGTCACCGGTGGTGTCGAGCGGGGCACGGTGGAGATCACCCAGGCAGTGGCAGCGGCCGGCGGTACGGCGCTGGTGGCCAGCGCCGGCGGGCCGATGGTGGCGGCGGTGGAACGCGCCGGCGGTCGGCACATCACCCTGCCGCTGCATCACAAGGACCCGCTGGCGCTGTGGCTCAATGCGCGGCGGCTCGCGGCGGTGATCCGGGCCGAACAGGTGGACCTGGTGCATGCGCGGTCGCGCGGGCCCGCCTGGTCCGCCTGGCTCGCCTGCCGTCGCACCGGCGCGCATTTCGTCACCACCTGGCACGGCACCTACGGCGAGGACCTGCCGCACAAGCGCCACTACAACGCAGTGATGGCGCGCGGTGAGACCGTGATTGCCGCCAGCCGGTTCATCGCCGAACTGATTGTGGCGCGGCACGGCGTGTATCCGACCCGCATCCGGGTGATCCCGCGTGGCGTCGATCCGGCGCAGTTCGATCCCGACACGGTCTCGGGTGAGCGGTTGGCGAAGCTGGTGCGCGCGTGGCGACTGCCGGACGGTGCGCCGATCGTGATGCTGCCGGGGCGGCTGACCGCCTGGAAGGGCCACGCCGTGCTGATCGACGCGCTGGCGCGACTGTCTCGCCGCGACATCTGCGCGGGTACTGGTCGGCTCCGATCAGGGGCGCCGGCGGTACGCCACGCGGCTGGTGCGCCAGGCCGAACGGCTGGGCGTGGCGGATCGGGTGCGGCTGGTGGGGCAGTGCGACGACATGCCGGCGGCACTGAAGCTGGCGGATGTGGTGGTGCACGCCTCCACCCAGCCGGAGGCGTTCGGGCGGGTGGTGATCGAGGCGCAGGCGATGGGCCGGCCGGTGGTGGCGTCCGATCTCGGAGGGCCGGTTGAGACAGTGGAGCACGGTGTGACCGGCTGGCGCGTGCCGCCGGGCGATGCGGCGGCGCTCGCGGCCGCGCTGGACATGGTGCTGGCGCTGCCGGATGCGGAGCGCGCCGCGCTGGCGGTCCGGGCGCGGGCGGCGGTGCCGACCCTGCGGGCGATGCAGGAGGCGACGCTGGACGTGTACGAGGCGGTGCTGGGTCAGGGGGGCGCCTGACCTGCCACTGAATTGTTCGGATCAAGTCGTTGCTGTGTCGACCACTGCATGAACCGCGGGCCGCCGTTGGACTTTTCAGCAGCCTGCTGAACGCAACACTCATCCGTGGCGATGCTCCCGAGCCCATCAGTCAAGGCCCGTCAGTCAGGGATTGACTCGGCTTGACTCACCCCGACCGACATGGCCCTTTCTCGCCCAGCAGGAGAGACCGCATGAGCACCGATCCCACCATCATTTACACGCTCACCGACGAGGCGCCGCTCCTGGCGACCTACGCCTTCCTACCGATCATCCGAACCTTCACCACGCCGGCCGGCATCAGGATGGAGGAATGCGACATCTCGGTCGCCAACCGCATCCTGGGCAACTTCCCCGACTACCTGACCCCGGAACAGCGCGTCCCCGACACCCTGACGGAGCTCGGCAAGAAGACGCTCGAACCCGACGCCAATATCATCAAGCTGCCCAACATCAGCGCCTCGGTCCCGCAGCTGAACGCCGCGATCAAGGAACTGCGCGCCAAGGGCTACATGGTGCCCGAATACCCCGGCGACGCGAAGTCCGACGAGGAAACGGATATCAAGGCGCGTTACGGCAAGGTACTCGGCTCCGCGGTCAATCCCGTGCTGCGCGAAGGCAATTCCGACCGCCGCGCGCCGCGAGCGGTGAAGGAATACGCGCGCAAGAACCCGCATTCGATGGGCGCGTGGTCGCCGGCCAGCCGCACCCATGCGTCGTATATGCGCACCGGCGACTGCTACCACGGCGAAAAGTCGCTCACACTGGACCGCGCCCGCGACGTGAAGATGGAGCTGGTCGGCAAGTCCGGTAAAACCCATGTGCTGAAGCCGAAGGTTTCCCTGCTGGAAGGCGAAATCATCGACTCGATGTTCATGAGCAAGAAGGCGCTGTGCGCATTCTATGAGCGGGAGATCGAGGACGCGCACAAGACCGGCATCCTGTTCTCGCTGCATATCAAGGCGACCATGATGAAGGTCTCCGACCCCATCCTGTTCGGCCACTGCGTGAGGATCTTCTACCAGGACGTCTTCGAGAAGCACGGTGCGGCGCTCGCGCAACTCGGCGTCAACGTGAACAACGGCATGGTCGATCTGTACAGCAAGATCGAGAAGCTGACGGCCGAGAAGCGTGACGAGATCCTGGCCGACATCAAGGCATGCGAAGCGCATCGGCCGGAAATCGCCATGGTCGATTCGGCCCGCGGCATCACCAACTTCCATTCGCCGAGCGACTTCATCGTCGATGCCACGATGCCCGCGATGATCCGCGTCGGCGGCAAGATGTACGGCCGCGATGGCTCGCTGAAGGAATGCAAGGCGGTGGTTCCGGACAGCACCTTCGCGCGCATCTACCAGGAGACGATCAACTTCTGCAAAACCAATGGCGCGTTCGATCCGCGCACCATGGGCACGGTGCCGAATGTTGGCCTGATGGCGCAGCAGGCCGAGGAATACGGCAGCCACGACAAGACCTTCGAGGTCCCGGAAGACGGCGTCGCCAACATCGTCGACCTGGCCAGCGGTGAGGTCCTGCTGTCGCAGACCGTCGAGGAAGGCGACATCTGGCGCATGTGCCAGGTCAAGGACGCGCCGATCCGTGACTGGGTGAAGCTGGCGGTGACCCGCTGCCGCAATTCCGGCATGCCGGCGGTGTTCTGGCTGGACGATGAGCGCCCGCACGAGATCGAGGTGGCCAAGAAGGTCGTCAAATACCTCAAGGACCACGACACCACGGGCCTCGACATCCGCATTATGCCGCAGGTGACGGCGATACGGCACACGCTGGAACGCGCGATCCGCGGCCAGGACACCATCTCGGTCACCGGCAACATCCTGCGCGACTACCTGACCGACCTGTTCCCGATCATGGAACTGGGCACCAGCGCGAAGATGCTGTCGATCGTGCCGCTGATGGCGGGCGGCGGCATGTACGAAACCGGCGCCGGCGGATCGGCGCCCAAGCACGTGCAACAGCTGGTCGAGGAAGACCACCTGCGCTGGGATTCTCTGGGCGAGTTCCTGGCACTGGCGGCGAGCCTGGAAGACCTGGGCGTCAAGACCGGCAACGCCAAGCCGAAGATCCTGGCCAAGGCGCTGGATGCCGCTACCGGCAAGCTGCTCGATAATCGCAAGGGCCCCTCGCCGAAGACCGGCGAGTTGGACAACCGCGGCAGCCAGTTCTACCTCGCCATGTACTGGGCGCAGGAACTGGCCGCTCAGTCCCAGGACCCCGCGCTCGCCGAGACCTTCAAGCCGCTCGCCAAGGTGCTGGCCGACAACGAACAGAAGATCGTCGCGGAACTTGCGGCCGTCCAGGGCAGGCCTGTTGACATCGGCGGCTACTACAGGCCGGAGGCTGCCAAGGTCACCGCCGTGATGCGCCCGAGTGCAACCCTGAACGCCGCGCTCACCGCCTGATCGGCCCGCTCCTCCCCGCCGGTCGTTGCGGGGAGGAGCACGCGTGATCGGCTTGGCACCGCCGCGCGGATCTGACCTTCGACCGTCCCGCCGCCGCCGCCGCCATGCCCTGGGCCGTCATCTGCAACGTGCTGTGCAAGCGGGGCGACGACCGCCCGCCCACAGCCACCCACGGCAACTCGATCATTGGCGAACCCCCGTGTCTTCGGCTTCATCATCGCCGCCCGGCCCGAGGGAAAGGGGGCGTCGCCAGCCGCCTCGGCCGCCCTGTCCGCAGGCCGGCCCGCCAAGACGGCACAGGCCGGATCGCCAAAGGAATGGTTGTCATCGTCTTATCGAACGGGCTAAGCACCTGTAACGGGCGGCGTCATGCGATGTGACGTCCTGGCCCGCAAACCCAGATGACGGCGCACTCCGACATGGCGCAGCGGATGACCCACAACACCTCACGCCGCGCATTGCTGGGTCTGGCGGTGTTGCTGCCGGTCGCCGCGCTGACCGGGCTGATCTGGTTATTTACACTGAGCTGGGTGGGTGATCAGCGGCAGGCGGCGCAGGCTCAGATCGCTGCCACCGCCGAAGGCGACGCGGCGCTGCTGGCGGCGCAGGTGGATCGCCAGCTCACCGATATCGATCAGACGCTGCGTATCCTGGTGCGGGCATGGCAGGCCGATCCCGCGCATTTCGACCTGCAGGCCTGGCGCGACGTCTCGGTGTCACTGGCGGAGGTCAGCCAGGACATGATGCTGGCCGACAATCGCGGACTGGTGGTGCAGTCCTCCATCCCCGAGGCGGTCGGGCTCGACGTCAGCACACGGGACTATTTCCGCTACGCATTGGAGCATGGCAGGACCGTGGACCAGGCCTTCGTCGGCCAGGCCACGGTCAGCCAGTTCATGCGCCAGTGGCACCTGAGCGTGGTGCGTTGGATGCGCAACCCCGATCGCTCCTTCGGCGGGGTGATCATCGCCGATTACCGGGTCAACGCCTTGCAGGACCTGTTCCAGAAACTGGATCTTGGCCGGCAGGGACTGGTGGCTCTGATCGGTCTGCATGACGGTCGGCTGCGCGCGGCCGTGGGTGGCCCGATTACCACGCCCGACGAGTCGGTGGCCGAGACGCCGATGTTCGCAGCCCTTCAGGCCGCACCCGATGGCATCTGGGTCGGGCATTCCGCAGCCGACGGGATCGAACGCGCGCACGGTTTCCATCAAATTCCTGGACGCGACCTCGCGGTGGTCGTCGGGATCGGACTGCAGGCTGCGCTGGCGGCCGAAGACGCGTGGGAAACCCGGCTTGTCCTGTATGCCGCCGGCATCACCGGCCTGATGCTGCTGATCGCCGGCCTGGTGTTCTGGTGGGCGGAGCGTTCGCATCGCCGTCAGCAGGCCCTCTCGCATGAGCGAGCGCGGCAGGCGGCTGGTGGTGCCCAGCTGGAGGTGGCCCGCTCGCGCGCCGACGCCAAGGCGGCCCAGCTCGAGGCTACGCTGACCGGCATGTCCGACGGCGTTGCCATGGTGGACGCGCAATTTTGCCTGGTGGAATGGAACCAGCGCTTTCCGGAAATCGCCGGCGTACCGGCCTATCTGCTGCGGGTTGGCCTGCCCATGGAGGATGTGCTGCGTGCCCAGGTCGAGTCCGGCCAGTTTGGTGCAGTCGATGTGGAGCACGAGGTCGCGCGCCGCATGGCGCTGCTGAGGCTGATGGATCGGCCTGGTACCAGGGAGCGGACGCGTCCGGACGGGCGTACTATAGAATTGCAGCGCAATCCGCTGCCCGATGGTGGTTTCGTTACGCTGTATCGCGATGTCACCGCGCGGCGGCAGGCGGAGCAGGCCATGCGGGAGGCACGCGAGCTGGCGGAAGCCGCCGCCGCCGCGAAGTCGCGCTTCGTCGCCATCGTCAGCCATGAAATCCGCACTCCGCTCGGCGCCCTGCTCAACACGTTGCGGCTGCTGGGCGACGGCAACCTGACCGCGTCCCAGCAGGTGCTGCTGCGCATGGCGCGACAATCGGGTGATGCGTTGTTCGGCCTGATCAACGACATTCTGGACATGTCCAGCATGGAGGCGGGGCAACTGACGCTGCGGCCGAGCGTGTTCATGCTGGAGCCGCTGCTGGAGGGGGTGGTGGAGATGTTCCATGCCCAGGCTGCGGAGCGCAGCATCACGCTCAGCCTGCGGCCGGATGACGACCTGCCGACCGAACTCTACACCGACCCGGGACGGTTGCGGCAGGTGCTGATCAACCTGCTGTCCAACGCCGTGAAATACGGATTGCCGGGCGAAGTCGCGTTGCTTGCCCGCCGCGAGCACGATCAGCTTGGTCGTGCCCTGTTGCGGGTTGCGGTGCGTGACCGTGGGCCGTTGATCGAGGAAGCCGGCCGTGCTCGCCTGTTCCAGCCGTTCTCACGCCTCGACATGGTCGGCGACGCGCCGATGGGCACCGGGCTGGGGCTGGCGATCTGCCGCTACCTCGTCACCATGATGGGCGGCGAGATCAACTGCGAGACCTGGCTCGCCGAGGACGGACGCGGCGGCAACGAGTTCTGGATGCGGCTGCCCTTGGTGCCGATCCCGGCCGGCGCCCGCCCCAGCGTGAGTTCCCCCGATGCGCCGCCGCGGCTGCTGCTGCCGCGTTCCCGTGTCCTGCTGGTGGAAGATATCCTGGCCAACCAGCTGATCACCGCGACCCTGCTACGGCGCGAGGGCCACATGGTCGATGTGGCGGCCACCGGTGAGGCGGCAATCCAGGCGGTTTCCCGCCAACCTTACGACCTCGCATTCGTGGACATCTACATGCCGGGCATGAGCGGCCTGGATGCGGCGCGGCAGATCCGTACCATGGCCGGGGCGGCCGGGGGGATGCCGATCATCGCCCTCAGTGCGAATGTGGATGCGGACGACAAACTCGAATGCCAGCGCGCCGGCATGAACGACCTGCTCAGCAAGCCGGTCGCGTTGCCGGACCTGCTGCGGGCATTGGCACGTCATGTCTGGCACGGGCGCCCGGAGCGGCATGCTTCGGTTACCAGAGCCGTCAGCCCGACTGTGCCGTCGGTGCTGGCGGAGGCGCGGCTGGGCGAATTGCGCCATCTGTTGCCGGCCGATGCGCTCAGCAACATGGTGGAGGAATGCCTGGTCGAATTGCAGTCGCGCCTGCCGGCCCTGCGTCGCGCTTTGCAGGATGGTGCCGGCACGGAGGCGGTGAACCAGGCGCATGCCATGGTGGGGATGGCTGCCGGCTACGGGATGGCCACGCTCGAGAGGCATCTGCGCGCGGTGATGCTGACGGCCCGCGGACCCGACAGTGAGGCCACGGCGGCGGCGCTGGTCGATCAGTTGGAAACCGATCTGGCGCATGCCGCCGCCGCTCTGCGTGAGGCGTTGCAGATCGAACTGGTCTGACCTGGCGCGCGGAGTGGGGCGGACGCCGTCACCGGTTGGTGATGAATTCATCCGGGCAAGTTAGCGAAGGCTTAACCATGGCTGTGGCATGATCCGCGGCATGGTGTCGTCAATTTCCCCCATGTCGTCGTCTTCCCCTATGTCGTCCTCCATTTCCCCTGGGGCAGCCGCATCGGGCGTCATTCCGCCGGCGCCCCTCCGTGCCACGATTGGGGTGATGCCGGTTCGGGCGACGGCGCAGATCGGCCTCGGCCCCCGATCGCAGCCGCCGAAGTCATCGACGGCTGCACCATCCTCCGGCGGCGACGGTGCGCCACCGACACGTACGCTGCCGCGCGGTTCGCTGCTCGACATGTCCGTCTGACTGATTGGCTATTGAACCGGGCGGGCCAAGTCGGCACTTTCCGACTATGCCGGATTTTGTGCGCCGCATTCCTGACGATGACAACCGCGAGCGGCTGATTTGCGCCGATTGCGGCTACATTGCCTATGACAATCCCAAGGTCGTTGTTGGATCGGTGGTCGTTTCGGACGGCGCCGTGTTGCTGTGCCGGCGCGCGATCCAGCCGCGGGAGGGATTTTGGACCTTGCCCGCCGGCTATTTGGAGCTGGGCGAGACGCTGGAGGAGGGCGCCGCGCGGGAGGCTCTGGAGGAGGCGCAGGCCGAGATTGAGCTGGACGGCATTCTGGGTATTTTCAGCATTGCCCGGATCGGCCAGGTGCAGGTGATTTTCCGCGCCCGGTTCACCGGAGAGCAGCCGCGGTTTGCTGCGGGTATCGAAAGTCTCGAGGTCGGATTGTTCACCTGGGACCGCATCCCGTGGGACCTGATCGCATTTCCCTCGGTGCGATGGGCATTGGATGCGTGGCGCCGGATGGGCGATGGCGTGCTGGGCGTGCCGTCCGGCAACCCGCCCGCTGATCCGCGTGGCACGCGCGGCATGGAAGGTGGCGTCAAGGAGGCCGGCTTATGATCCGGATTTACATCTTGCCCGTGTTGGCGGGCCTGTTGGGTGCCGCCGGACCGGCCGGATTGCCAGTGCCGCCCATCCCGCCGGTGCATCCGCCGACGGGCGACAGCGCGCCGGTGCCGAACCTGGCCGTGCAGGCGCCTTCGGTGGTTGCCTCACGTGCGCCGGAAGTGAGTTTGCAACCGTTCCGGTTTAACAATTTCGATGCAAGTCACGGCTTCACGCCGGGGTCCCGCTATCGTGGCACGGACGATCGCACGCCGTTCCAGCCGCCCAGTGTGACGGTGAGCGTGCCGTTGCGGTAGGTTTTCGGGGTATCTGATCTGGGAAACCCTTGAGCTGCGCAACCCTTTAGCGGGTAGTGCTTTAACTGTTCCTTAGATGTTCCGGCCGAGAGTGGGGCATCGAAGGCGAGAACGCCGGTTCAACCAATGGAGCCAGCCATGTCATCCTCATCCAAGATCGCGTCGCGTGGCGCCGGGCGCGCGCCCGGCGATGGTCTGGCAATGACAGGATCGCTCCGGGTTGCCGCCGCGTCGGCGCGTCCGGTGTCGCGCTTCTCCCGTCGGCTAGGAGCCTGTCCGAGTAATCCCGTGCGCTTGTATGTTTCAGCCGGGGTACGAGGCTGTGGGAGGTGAGCGGCCCGGTCAGGCCGCAGCCGCGGCCAGCTTGAGGAGGTTGTGGGCGGCGCAGATCATCGCCCACTTCGCTCGGACGTTGGTAAGGCCCCGCAGAAGGAACTGTCGGAAGCCTCTGGCCTGCTTGATCTGTCCGAACACCGGCTCGACCACCTGCTTGCGCAATCGGTAGCGGCTGCGATGCCCGGCACGCCGCAGCTTGCTCGCCATGGCGATCATCCGCGGACATTGCTTGAGGTCACGCTGTCCGGCGGCATGGCCACTGCCGTGGCGGCTGCGGCCGGGCGGCAGGTAGGCGGTGATCCGCCGTTCCGCCATCGCCGCCAGGTTCGCCTCGGTGGCGAAGCCTGTGTCGGCGGAGACTTCCCGCGGCTTGCGCTTGAGGGTGGCGTGCGCCGCCTCGACCAGCGGAACCAGACCGCCATAGTCGGCCGCGGTGGTGACCAGGCGCTGCGAGACAATGATCTGGTGCGCGGCATCCACCGCAATCTGAGCGTTGTAGCCCTGGATGAAGCCATCCCGTGTCGGCAGGATGCCGCTGTCCGGATCGGTGAAGTTGCGTTGCGCCCGGTCCGGCGGCCCGCCATCCGCCGCCCGTTGCGGCCTGCCGTGGTCCTGCATGCCTGAGGATGGGCCGGGGCCGTCGGGATCGAGGTCGCCTGGCTCCAGACGAGCCTCTGCTTCCAGCGCGGCGCGGGCGGCCCGGATGCGCTCCAGCCGCTGCTGCTTGTTCGCGACCCAATCCGGCATCTCGTCGCCGCGACGGTCGGCCCCGTGCTGCGCGTCCTCGGCATCATCGGCCGCCTGCGCCTGTGCCAGCCAGCCCGCCACCTCGGCCGCCAGCTTCGGTACGGCCTGCTTCATGCGGCCGTAGCTCATCGCCTTGTGCCGCGAGGCGTTGGCGCGAAGCTTGGTGCCGTCCACCGCCACGTGCCCGAGCTTCACCAGCCCAGCCGACCGGCACAGATGCAACACCTGAACGAACAACTCTTCCAAGGCCTTCAGATGCCGTTTGCGGAAGTCGCTGATGGTGCGGAAGTCCGGCCGGTTGAGGCCCGTCACCGCCATGAAGTCCACCCGCTCCTCGCACGCCCGCGCCAACTGCCGCGACGAATAGACGCCCCGGCTGCAGCCATACAGCAGCAGGGCCACCAGCATGCCCGGGTGATACGGCGGGTAACCACGTTCCTCGCTGTAGCTCGCCAGGATCGCCGACAGATCCAGCGCCTCGCGCACTGTGTCGCGGATGAAGTGCGCCACGTGTCCAGCCGGCACGAACTCATCAACCGACGGCGGCAACAGCCACCGTTGATCCACATTCCAGGGTCGGAAGGTCTTCGTCATGGACACAGCGAATCATACCCGATTCGCGTCGGGCAAGCGGTTACTCGGACAGGCTCCTAGCCGGCAATGCGATAGCCGCTCAGGAGGCCGCTGAATCGCGGGCTGGGGGGTTGGCGGTTGAAGCCATCGCCGGTGATGGCTCCTGCGGGCGGGTGACCGGCAGTGGCGGCGACGCAAGGCGGGTGGATCGGGTGCGATCGGGCACTTTGGCGCTGTCCGACGGAACCCAGATCAGCTTCACTCGGATGACCGCGGAGGCCGCGTTGGAGCCAGCCTGATGTCGGGGCCAGTGGAGCGGGTTCACGTGATCGTGATATACGACCTGTTCTTGAGGTCTCGCGCGCTGATATGAAGCGGCTTCCTATGCAGTCAGTGGTTACAGGCGTACCGTAGTGCCGCTCGCCCCTGCAGGAAGCCCCGCACACCTCGCATGAGACTGTCCACCCGCCTGCTTTTGCTGATTCTGGGATGTTTGCTGCCGATCCTGGGCTTTCAGATCTATGCCCGGTATGATCTGAATATGCAACGGAATGCTGGTCTTGGCAAGCTGGCGCTGCACCACGCAACGCTCGCCAATGCCGATCTCGTCAGCATCGTGGACGGTGTGGCGAGGCTGGCCACAGTCGTCGCACAGTTTCCTGAAGTTCGGGCAGCGGATACCGATTGCCGGGATCGGCTGGAAACCGTGCAGCGCAGCGTTCCGGGCGTGTTGTTCTTCGCGGTGTTCAACGGCTCTGGAGGATTCCTCTGCGGGTCGGGTGACACGTCGGCGCTCGCGAATGACGGGGGCGCTGCCTGGGTTACGCCGTTGTCGGAGCAGGGCAGGACCGCGATCGGTCGTTACGCGTCCCTGCCGGATGGAGAAGCATTCCTGCCGGTCGGGGTTCGTGTCGGTGACGCGGAGTCGCGCGCCCGCATGGTGGTAGCGGCGCTCGATCTGCGCTGGCTGGGGCGCCATCTGGATCAGCTGAGGCAGACATCGGATGACGTGCTGCCTGGCTCCGCTCTGTATGTGCTGGACCATGACGGGACGGTGGTCGGGCGTTCCCCCGGAGGGCCACAGTGGATTGGGCGGACGCTGTCCACCGAACTGAAGTCGGTGGCAGGCTGGGAGAGGTCCGGGGTAATGCGGGTCACGCAGCCGGACGGCCAGGTTTATGTGGTGGCGGGAATTCCCGTTGCGGTGCCTCCCTGGGGGCTAGCGGCACTCGAAGCGCTGCCGCAGCCTGATCTGCTGGGTGATCTGTCGCAGACCGGGTGGCAGGACGTGCTGCTGACCGGGTTCGTGGCGCTGCTCGTTCTGGTGCTGGCCTGGGCGACGGGCCGCCGGTTCATCAGTCGCCCGACCCAGGATCTGATGGCGGCCGCACAACGCTGGCGGGACGGCGACCTCAGCGTGCGGGCGGATGTCCGGCGGAGTGGTTCCGAATTCGCCACCTTGGCGCAGTCGTTCAACGCCATGGCGTCCAATCTGCAGGCACGGGAGCTGGAGCGTCGGCTGCATGCGGAACTGCTGGAAGCGCAGGTGGCGGAACGGACGCGTGCGCTGTCGGACATGAACAACCGCCTCCAGGTCGAGATTGCCGAACGCGAGAAGACCGAGGCCGCGCTGCACCAGGCGCAGAAGCTGCAGGCGGTGGGCCAGTTGGCCGGCGGCATTGCGCATGACTTCAACAACATGCTCGCCACAGTCCTGGGCAGTCTGGAGCTGATGGAACGGCGCGTGGCGCAGTCCGGGCAAAGCTGGACGGAGGCGGATGCCGACCGGCTGCGTACGCTGATCGAGCGTGCCACCGGCGCGGTGCAACGCGGCGCGCAGCTGACCTCGCGACTGCTTGCGTTCTCGCGGCGGCAGCGGCTGGCGGTGCGGCCGACCGATGTGAACCGCCTGATTTCCGACCTGGTGACATTGGCCACCAGCACGCTGGGCCGCCGGGTGCGTGTGATCACCGAACTGGCGGAGGACCTTGGTTCTGCCATGGTGGACCCGAGCCAGGTGGAAGCGGCGCTGCTGAATTGCTGCCTGAATGCGCGCGATGCCATGCCGGAAGGTGGGCAGGTCACCATTGCCACGGCGAATGAGCTGGTTACGCCGGGGGAATCGCCTGACGGGCCGCACTCCGGGCATTACGTGCGGGTGACGATCGCGGATACCGGCATCGGCATGGCACCGGATGTGCTGCGACGCGCGTTCGATCCGTTCTTCACCACCAAGGGGCCGGGCGGCTCCGGTCTGGGGCTGAGCCAGGTCTATGGCATGGCGCGGCAGTCCGGCGGTGCGGTGCGGATCGACAGCAAACCGGGCGAAGGAACCTTGGTGACTCTGTTGCTGCCGCGGGCCTCGGCGGAGGCGGAGGTGGAGGGCGATACGGCGCGTCGCGACGCGACCGTGCGACGCAACGCGCCGCCCAGCGCGGGTACTGGTGGTGGACGACGACCAGGCGGTGCGGCAGGTCACGGTGGAGATGCTGCGTGACCTCAACTGCGAGGTCATCCAGGCCAGCGGTGGTGCCGAAGCACTGGCGCTGCTGGACGGGCGGGATCGTCCGCCGGACATTATTTTGCTCGATTATGCAATGCCGGGCATGAATGGCGTGCAATTGGCGCGGGCGTTGCGCGAGCGCGGGCTTGCTACGCCGATCGGGCTGGTCACCGGATATGCCGAACTGGCGGATCGCGATGCCAGCGGTGGTTCGCTCGATGCCTTGCTGCGCAAACCATTCACCATCCGTGAGCTGGACGCGATGTTGGGTCGGCTGCGCCGGATGCAGGGCCGGGACCGGGCGTCCGTGCTGCGCATCGAAGAGGCGTCGGGTTAGCGGCGTGCTTGCGGTTTGCGGCGCGGCACGGGCGGGCGCTGGCTGGCCGAGCCGGCCGCGGTGTTGCCAGTACGTGGCGATTCCTGCATGTACGCATCAGGAAGACCGAGGACGCCATGCCCTTTCTGACTGAACCAGAGCCGGAACGCGACACCCTGCTGCCGGTGCTGCCCGGCGTGAGCCGTATTGTCGCCGCCAATCCCGGGCCGATGACGTATTACGGAACCAATACGTATCTGATCGACACGCAGGACGGCATGGTGGTGCTCGATCCGGGGCCGGAAGATCACCCGGAGCATGTGGAAGCCATCATCCGCGCCACTGGCGGCATGATCGCGCTGATCCTGGTCAGCCACACGCATCACGACCATGTCGGTGCGGTGCCGGCGCTGCAGGAAGCGACCGGCGCCCCGACGGTCGGCTTCGTAGAGAGCGCGTTGGAGAGTTTTGACCCGGACATCAAGCTGTCGGACGGGGACAGCGTCGCGGGCATGCAGTCGTTGCACACGCCGGGTCACGCCGCAGACCATCTGTGCTTTGCATTGACGACGCGCGAAGGCAGTTCCGTGTTGTTCAGCGCCGACCATGTCATGTCGTGGTCGACCAGCGTGGTCAGTCCGCCGGGTGGTGACATGGCGGCGTATTTCGCCAGCCTGCGCCTGCTGCTGGACCGGACCGACGATGTGTTTCTGCCGGGCCACGGTCCGCCGCTGCCGGAACCGCGCAGTTTGGTGCGCGAGATGCTGCATCATCGCATGGCGCGGGAGAGGGCGATCGCGGAGAAGCTGTCACAGGGGCCGGCCGATACGTTCGTGCTGATGGACACGCTGTATTCGCAGGTGAATCCGCGCTTGCGGCGCGCCGCCGAACGCAATGTTCTGGCGCATCTGATGAAGATGGAGCTGGAGGGCAAGGTGGTCCGCGACGGCGGGATGTGGCGCGCTGCCTGACAGCAGGCGGGTCCCGCGCCTCGCATGATGGCGCGGTGTGCCGCCCCGGATGGCCGTGGCGACGGGACGGAGCGGGCAATGACTTGGTGCCGCGGCGTGGTGTTGCCGGATCTGGCGCATTGATTTCGCGTGCTGAGTGCTGAGTGCTGAGTGCTGAGTGCTGAGTGCTGAGTGCTGAGTGCTGAGTGCTGAGTGCTGAGTGCTGAGTGCTGAGCGCTAAAAAGGGGCGGGCCTCCGCCGTACGCGCGTCAAATCAGCCCGGAGGGCAGGCACACGTCCCGTACTGGCCGGGCCTGACCCCGCCATCTTCATCGGAACGATCGGGCTACGCAGTCCGCGCCGCATGCTCCTTCTTGGGCAGACAGCCGGGTCAGGCCCACAGGCACCCTGACAAGGGCGCGCGAAGGAGACGTTTTCCCCTCCCCTTGCGGGAGGCCGCCAGGGGAAGGGCCGAGCCGCGCAGTTTCGCGTGGCTTCGCCTGCCCCTTCCCCCTCCCGTAAGGGTGGGAGGAGTGTTTGGCGCCCACGCGCTTAGTCCTGATGCAGATGGGGCCAGGCTCGGCCGGGACTGGAAGTCTGCAGCTCGCTGCCGCGCCTGAATTATGCGGGCGGCGCGACCGAAAGGCGGCCCTGCACCCCGTGCTTCTCGATCAGGCTCGCCACGAGGCCGGACTTCTTTGCCTCTTCCACGAAGTCACGCAGGAATGCCGCGCCGGCGCTGTTCTTGCGCTGGGTGCCAACCGCCTGCTGCACGGCAGTAAACTGGCCATCCAGAATGCGCGACCCGGGCAGCTTCGCTACGTCACCCAGCAGACCGGGGCGCAGCCCCGCCAGCGCATCCAGCTTGTCGCGGACGAACAGGTCGAACGCGCTGCTCAGGCTGTCGGAGCGGATCAGGGTCGCATTCTTGATGTTGCGCTCCAGCCAGAGGTCATAGGCGCTGCGTGCCGTCACCGCGATGCGCACGCCGGCGCGGTCGACGTCCGCAATGCTCTGCAAGGGGGAGCCGGGCGGCACCAGGTAGGTTGCCTCGATCTCCACATAGGCGGCGGTGAAGGCAATCTTTTCGGCGCGGGCCGGTTCGGCACCGATCAGGCCGATGTCCCACAAGTCGTTGTCGGCGGCATCGGCCAGTTCGCCGGGCTTGGGAAACGGCACGTATTTCACCGGCACGCCGAGCCGGTCGGCAATCGCGCGTGCCATGTCGGGCGATACGCCATCCGGGTCCCCGGATGGCGTGCGCCCAGTGACCAGCAGGAAGTTGCTCATATTGACACCCGCGCGCAGCACGCCGTGCGGGGCGAGTTCGGACACGACGTCTGGGGACATGCGACGGGACTCCCGGATATGTTGGCGTTGGCGGCGATTGTGCGGCGGCGATTGCCGTCCGGCAAGCGAGGGCCTGGCCGAAGCGCCTGCCGGGGAGCACCGTGCGGTCGCAGGCGTGACGAGTTCGGGTCGGCCGCGGTGCTTTCGCCAGACCGTCCGCGGTGCTTGCATCGGACCGTCCGCGGTGCTTCCACCGGTCCGTCCCCGGTGCTTGCACCGGGGCCAGGGATCAGCCATCTGTCCCGCCCTGGCCACTGATCGGCGACCACGCTCATGCAACGTATTTTCTCCGGCATCCAGCCTTCCGGCATCGCGCATCTCGGCAACTACCTTGGCGCCATCCGCAACTGGGTGGCGCTGCAGGAGCACCACGACTGCATCTATTGCGTGGTGGACCTGCATGCGATCACCGAGTGGCAGGACCCGCAAACGTTCTCGCGCCAGACACGCGAGATGGCGGCGGTGCTGCTGGCCTGCGGCATCGACCCGGACCACCACATCCTGTTCCTGCAATCCGCCGTGCGCGCGCATGCGCAACTGGCCTGGCTGTTCAACTGCATCGCGCGGATCGGCTGGCTGAACCGGATGACGCAGTTCAAGGACAAAGCCGGCAAGAACCGTGAGAACGCCTCGGCCGGGCTGTATGTCTATCCCAACCTGATGGCAGCCGACATCCTGACCTATCACGCGACGCGGGTGCCGGTGGGCGACGATCAGCGTCAGCATCTGGAGCTGGCGAACGACATCGCGCAGAAGTTCAACCACGATTACGGTGTGGATTTCTTCCCGGTGATCGAGCCGCTGATCCTGGGGCCGGCGGCGCGGGTGATGAGCCTGCGTGACGGCACCAGGAAGATGTCGAAGTCGGACCCGTCGGATCAGAGCCGCATCAACCTGAATGACGACCCGGACGCGATCGCGCTGAAAATCCGTCGTGCGCGGACCGATCCTGAGCCGCTACCGAGCGAGCCGGCTGGGCTGGATAACCGGCCGGAGGCGCGCAACCTGGTGGGGATTTACGCGGCTCTGGCGGACACCGATCACGCCGGTGTGTTGCGCGACCATGGCGGCCAGGGGTTCAGCACATTCAAGGAGGCGCTGGCCTCGCTGGTGGTGGAGAAGCTGCGGCCTATCGCGACCGAGACGCAGCGCCTGCTGGCCGATCCCGCCCAGGTGGAAACGGTGCTGCGGCGCGGGGCCGAACGGGCCGCCGCGATCGCCGACCCGATCGTGGCCGAGGCGGAACGGTTGATGGGTTTCCTGCGGAGCTGACACGCCCGTCCCTGGACTTCAGGGGGCGGTTCGCCGGTGTGTCGGCCAGCGGGGCGGCGCGAACCGCTCCGCGCGGTCAGATCGCAATGCGAACCCCGAGTTCGACCACGCGGTCCGACGGAATGCGGAAGAATTCGGTGGCCGGCACGGCGTTGCGCGCCATGAACAGAAACAGCCACAGCCGCCACCAGGGCATTTTCGGCACCATCGCCGGCACCAGCACCTCGCGCCCCAGGAAGTAGCTGGCCTGCATCGGGTCGAAATTGATCGTCCCGTTCAGGTCTTCCAGCGCGCGGGGAATATTCGGGCTTTCCATGAAACCGTAGCGCAGCACCACCTTATGGATGCCGGGTGCCACTTCCGCGACCTCCGCGCGTCGATCCGGTGACACTTCGGGCTCGTCTGCCGTCAGCACGGTGACGAACAGCACCCGCTCGTGCAGCACCTTGTTGTGCTTCAGGTTGTGCAGCAGCGAGGTGGGAACGTAGTCGGAGTTGCCGGTCAGGAATACGGCCAGGCCCGGCACGCGGATGGTGCGCGATTGCGGCAGCCGCGCCAGGAACGGCGCCAGCGGCATGCTGTCCTGCTTCCATCGGGCCAGCAGCAGGTCGCGGCCGCGCTTCCAGGAGGTGATGAAGGCGGTCAGCGCGATGGCAAAGGCGAGCGGCACCCAGCCGCCCTCCAGGATCTTCAGTGTGTTGGCGGAGAAGAAGGTGAGGTCGATCAGGAAGAATCCGCCGAAGATCCCCAATACCAGGCTGCGCCGCCAGTGGAACTGCCGGCGGAACACCACCGTCGCCAGTGCGCAGTCGCACAGGAAGGTCCCGGTCACCGCGATACCGTAGGCCGAAGCCAGGCTGTCGCTGGTCTTGAACATCACCACCAGCAGCAGCACCCCCACCAGCAGCGCCGCGTTCACCTGCGGGACGTAGATCTGTCCCTGCTCGGTGGTAGAGGTATGCCGGACGGTCATGCGGGGCAGAAAGCCCAGTTGCATACACTGGCGTGTCATGGAGTAGGCGCCGGAGATGACGGCCTGGCTGGCGATCACCGTCGCCATGGTGGCCAGGATGACCAGCGGCAGTCGCAGCCAGTGCGGCGCCATCAGGAAGAACGGATTATCGATCGCCTCCGGGTGGCTGATCATCAGCGCGCCCTGGCCGAAATAGCTCAGCACCAGGCAAGGCAGCACGAAGAAGGTCCAGGTCAGCCGGATCGGCTGTGGGCCGAAATGGCCCATGTCGAGATACAGCGCCTCGGCACCGGTGACGCACAGCACGACGGCGCCCAGCGCCAGGAAGGCCAGCGCCTCGTGCTTCATGCAGAGCTCGATGGCATAGCTGGGTGACAGGGCCATCAGCACGGAGGGATGGGTGGCGAGTTCGCTCGCGCCGATGATGCCGATGGTAACGAACCACACCGCCATCACCGGGCCGAAGACGCGCCCGATGCCGCCGGTGCCGCGGTACTGGACCGCGAACAGCGCCACGATCACCACGATGCTGATCGGCAGGACGTATTCCTGCAGCTGTGGCGCCGCGACCTCCAGCCCTTCCACGGCGGACATCACGGAGATTGCCGGGGTGATGACCCCGTCGCCGAAGAACAGGCAGGCGCCGATGATCCCGATCATGCCCAGGGCGCGGCGCATCCCGCTGCCGGTCGAGACCCGCTGCGCCAGCGCCATCAAGGCCAGGATGCCACCTTCGCCGCGGTTATCGGCGCGCATGATCAGCATGACATATTTGACCGTCACGATCAGCACGAGGGCCCAGAAGATCAGGGACAGGATGCCCAGGATCTCGGTGTTGGTGATGGTGGAGCCCTGGAACAGCTGCAGGCTGGCCCGGAAGGCATAGAGCGGGCTGGTGCCGATGTCGCCATAGACGACACCCAGCACGGCCAGCATCATGCCGACTGCGGGCACCGGTTTGTGCTGCGACTCCGGTGTTGTGACAACGCTCAAACGCGGCCTCGCGTGGCGGGCCTGCACCCGCCCGTCAAGAGATGCCTGCTACAGGCATGAGGTCTGGGTGCCCCCGATCGGATCGGTCACCGGCCAGACCATCCCGGCCGGTTCGGCGCGGAGCCATACGCTGCGCGTCTGCCGGAGACAAGCGCTGACGGGGGCCAAGGTTGTGCCGGACGAGCCGCTCGCGTCAGCCGGTACTGGGCTCAGTGGGCGATCAGCACCGGCAAGGGCGCCTGTTCCAGTACTGCACGAGTGAAACCGCCGAACACGGCCTCGCGCAGCCTGGTATGGCCGTAGCCGCCCATAACCAGCAGACTCGCATGCGCCTTGGTCGCGGCTTCCAACAGCACCGTCGCCGGCGTCTCACCGTTGCGCTTCAGGCATTCCAGGCTGGTGTTCGGGTTGTGCCAGCGTAGGGAGCGCAGCAGACGCCGCGGGGAGCGATCCTCCTCCGCCGCTTCCTCAACCGTAAAGATCACCACCCGGCGCGCCGTCAGGATCAGCGGGGTGGCGGCGGCGACGGCACTCGCCGCCTCGGCAGTGTCTTTCCAGGCAATGGCCACGACGTCGTTCAACGGTCCCGGCGTGGTCTCGGGCGCGATCAGGACCGGCCGCCCTGTCTCCAGCAGCGCGCTCTCGATCACATCCAGCGCCGCACCCGTATCGGTTCGTCCGCGGCCGCTCACGATCAAATCGGCGGCCCGTCCGTGCTCCGCCAGCCAGGCGGGCAGATTACCGATTTCGCTAAGCCATTCGGCCGTGATGCCTTTGGGGCCGGGCGAGTCGGTCTGCACGATCGATTCGCGGGCACAGAATGCCTGCCAGGATTTCACCGCCGCCTGTTCGCGGGTGTCGGCATCCTCCTCCAGCACCGCGATCGCCTTGTCGATGCCGGCGCCAATGCCGAAATCGCCGGCGGAAAACGCCGCGATCTCCTGCCGCATGTCGGGCCGGACATGCAGGAATGCCAAATGGCCATCCAGCATGCGCGCCGCTGCCAATGCGGTGGCGAACACCGGAGCGTCCGCATCCTCTCCGGTTGCGGGCACCAGAATGAAATGGGACATCGCGCGCGCCTCCGATCCACTCGAACCATGCGCGAGCCAGGGTGGGCGCCGCCTTGATTCAGGTCAACGAGGCTGCTTCCGTTCCGACAGGTGCCCGACGAGGCACCCTATTATCCGCAGCAGGAGGGTGCGTCATCGCCATAGCGGTCGTGGTGGCGGACCCAGTCGGTGAGATTGTGGCCAGGGCCGGTTTCGTCGCGTCCCTTCGGTGTGATGTCGAGGACGTTGTATGTGCCCAGGAAGATCTCTCCACCGCGTCCATAGGTCGAGTAGGTGTGGAAGATCGCGCCGTCGGCGTCGCGGCAGAACACGCTGGTGCCGGCGACCTCCTCACTGTCCAGCGTTTGCTGCTGATAATTGTAGAACACCGGTCCGCGCGCCCGCTGCTCCGGCGTAAAGGAGACATGGTAGTCGAAGTTGAAGTCGCTGCCGTGGGACGACACCCATTTGAAGCGCCAGCCCATGCGCCGGCGGAACGCTTCAATTTCTGGGAGCGGCGCGCGGGAAACCACCACCAGGCTGACATCGTGGTGCTCCAGATGCACCAACGTCCCCTCGATGTGGTCGGCGCCGAAGGAGCAGCCGACACAGCCCTCCTGCCAGCCGGGACCCAGCATGAAATGCCGGACGACCAGCTGGCTGCGGCCATCGAACAGGTCGGCGAGTGATTCGCGGCCCCGAGGACCGTCGAATTCATAGGGCTTGTCGACCCTGACCCAGGGCAGGGCGCGGCGTTCCTCGGCCAGCCGATCGCGCAGCCGCGTCAGCTCCTTCTCATGGACGAGATGCTGCCGCCGTGCGGCGAGCCATTCGTCCCGGGACACGATCGGATGGGGTTGCATTGGCGTATCTCCCTGGTCAGCAATGCGGGTTGCCCGTGTCGGCGAGGTAGCCGGCGAAACGCTCCAGGCAGCTGCTCCAGCCACGCTGATGCTCGTCGCGCGCAGCGACCGTCTGAAATGCGGCCTGGCGCAAGGTCAGCCGCGTTCTCGCGCCCTGCTCGTCGAAGGTGATTGTCACCAGCGTCTGGTGGCCCGGATTTCCCGCGGCATCCTCCCAGGCGAAGGTGAAGACCAGGCGCTCCGGCGCGAGGACCTCCTGATAGACACCCTGCTTACAGTACACGGTGCCGTCCGGCGCGCGCATGCAGCTGCGGAAGTGGCCGCCGGGGCGGGCGTCAATCTCGCAGGACAGGGTGGTGAAGCCTTGCGGCCCCCACCATTGCATCGCCTGTCCGGCCTCCACCCAGGCGCGAAACACCAGCGGGCGCGGTGCGTCGAACACCCGGGTCAACAGCAATTCGTGGTCGGCGAGGCCGGCGGCGCTGTCAGACTGTGTCGGCACGATCGTTCTCCTCCTGCACGCAGCGCAGATGCGCGTCAAGCCGGTCGAAGCTCTGATCCCAGAAGCTGCGGTAGTGGTTCAACCAGGCTGCGGCATCGCCGAGCGGAGCGGCCTGCAGGCGGCAGGGGCGCCATTGGGCGTGCCGGCCGCGCGCGATCAGGCCGGCGCGTTCCAGCACTTTCAGATGCTTTGAAATGGCCGGCAGGCTCATGGCGAAGGGTTCCGCCAGTTCGGTCACCGACGCTTCGCCGGACGAGAGCCTTGCGAGGATGGCGCGGCGTGTCGGATCGGCGAGGGCGGAGAAGGTTGCGCTGAGGTCGTCCTGCATGGCTTCCTGGTAAACCGGGAGGATAATTATCCATGTAGTTAAATATAGCGACTGCCGTCAAGTGGCGGCGCTGCTGGATGCCGTGCACCCGGCGCCGTGACTCCCGCAGGGAACCCGGCCATGTCATGCTCGCTCAGGCGATGCCTGCGCAGGGCGAACGCGGCGTGGATGGGAATCAGGGCATGGCGATCGACGGACAGAGCGACGAGACGATTCGCGCCATTCTGACCGGCACAAAGCGTATCGCGCTGGTGGGTGCCTCGGCGAAACCGCACCGGCCGTCAAACGGGGTCATGCGCTTCCTGCTGGAGCGCGGCTTCGCGGTCACGCCGGTCAACCCAGGGCTGGCGGGCCAAACGATCCATGGCCGTCCCGTGGTGGCGCAGCTGGATCAGGCGCAGCCGCTGGAGATGGTGGATGTATTCCGCAATGCCGCCCATGTCGGGCCTCTCGTCGACCAGGCGATCCAACTGCACGCCAGGGTGATTTGGATGCAGCTTGGCGTCGTCGATCTCGCTGCGGCGGAACGGGCCCGTGCGGCCGGCGTGACCGTGGTCATGGACCGCTGCCCGGTCATCGAGGAGCGCCGGCTTGGCCTCACCATCGGCCCCGGCCAAACCCCGCCGGCAGCCCATGACAGAGGCCAGCCCGTGACAGAGGCCAGCCCGTGAAGAGGATTGAAGGGGATCGGCTGCAGGGCCACTTCTGCGCTCAGGCACGGTCGAACCGGAGGACCCAGCGGGGTACCCACATGACCAACGAAGAACGCGACATCATCACGCAATTCATCACCCGGGTCGGCGGTTCGCAGCGCGCGAGCGGGTTCGCCGGATCGGTGCCGGCCACCACGCAGCCGGCACTTCCGCCGGTGGAGCCGGAGGCCGATCGGCTGATCCACGAGCTGTTCCAGCGCAATCCGGAAGCGGCGTACCGCATCACCCAGCTCGCCTTTGTGCAGGAGCAGGCGCTGACCGAGGCGCAGAGCCGGATCCAGCGCCTGGAGTGGGACGTGCAGCAGGCTCGCCAGGCGGCACAACAGGCCGAACAGCAACGCGGCAGCTCCGGCGGCGGGTTCTTCAGCGGGTTGTTCGGCGGCGGCCGGACCGCCCCGTCAGCGCCCCCGCCGCAGCAAGGCGGGCCGGGACCGGCCTGGAACCAGGGTGGACCGCCGCCGGGTTACCAGCCGAACTACCAGCAGTCGGCGCCGCAATACGCGCCGCCGCCGCCGCAATATGCCCCCGGCTATCAGCCGGGCATGTTCCAGCGCTCCGGGTCCGGGTTCCTCGGGTCGGCGTTGACCACCGCGGCCGGAGTCGCCGGCGGTATGGTGGCGGGCAATGCGCTGATGGGCCTGTTCTCCGGCCATCACGGTTATGGTGGATTTGGCGGCGGCATGGGGGCCGGCGGATTTGCCAGCCCCTGGGCCGGGCCGGCTGCGTCGCCGACCCAGGAATATGTGGATCAGGGTAGCTGGGATACACCCGCCGCCGGCGCCCCTGCCAGCCAGGACTACGTCGACAACGGCACCTGGGATCAGCCGATCGATCCGGCAGGCGGCGGAGGCCTGGATAACACGGCTGATGCCGGCTGGGACAACGCCGGAGGCGGTGATGCCGGCTGGGATCAAGGCAGCAGCGGCGGGGCGGACGACGACTCGTTGATCTGACCCGGCCGAGGCCGCCTCCTCAGGATGGTCCTGCGCATGCGGTGGCGTCGCCGCCTGGATTACTGCGCAGACGCGGCTTAGGCGGCGCGGCGGTAAGCCGACCCCGGCGCGGCCGTCATGTGCCGATGCTGCGCCGGCGGTGGCGATACATCGCCCTGCAGGGCAGCGGCCTATGTTGCCCGTGCCCGCCAGGACTGACTGCGGCGCCGTTGCGGCGTTCGGTGCGTAGTATTGCCGATGCGGCCGCCCGATGGGCGCTCAGCATCCAGGCAAGCGTCAATTTCTACCGCAGTGGAAACCCTTCCTTCATCTGGCTCTGCTCTTCTGGCGGCTGGTCGTTCCCCGCCGGCCCTGGGGCCATGCCTCGACACTCTCGGCCGCGCGAACCGACCTGACTCATTCACCACGGCAAAAGGCCGCGGAATGCTTCCGGGTGTCTCCTCGCTGCTGACCGCCGTCGCTGCCTTGCTGGTGGTGGTGGGATTGATCTGGCTGGTCGGGCGGGCGGCACGCCTCAGCGGATTGACGTTGCGCAGACCCGCCGGCGGTCGGCTGGCGATCCTCGACACGGTCCCATTGGACGCTCGGCGCCGCCTGCACCTGGTGCGCTGCGATTCCCGCCAGGTGCTGCTGCTGACCGGCGGTGGGCAGGATGTGGTGGTCGGCTGGCTGCCCCTGGCCAAGGCGCCGGACGCGGAGGCGGGGCCATGAGGCGTTGGGTGTTGCTGGCCTTCTGCGCTGTGCCGCTCCTGGTGCCGGCGCTCGCTCATGCCCAGTCGTTGAGTATCGATCTCGGCGCCGCCGGGGGCGAGGCCGGTGTAACCAGCCGCATCATCCAACTGACCGCGCTGATCACCGTGCTGTCGCTGGCCCCCAGTCTGCTGGTGATGGTCACGGCATTCACCCGCATCGTGATCGTGCTGTCTTTGCTGCGCTCCGCGCTCAGCACGCAGGGCGCGCCGCCGAATATCGTGTTGATCGGGTTGTCGTTGTTTCTCACCTTCTTCGTGATGCAGCCGACATTAGAGCAGGCGTGGAATGCCGGGCTGATGCCGATGGCGCAGGGGCAGATCGGTGAGATCGAGGGGCTGCAGAAGGCCGCGGCCCCGTTTCATCGCTTCATGACGGACAACCTGCGGCCGAGCGATCTGCAGTTTTTCCAGGATCTCGGTCATTTGCCGGCATCGGCGTCGGCCGAACAGGCGCCTTGGCGGGCGGTGATTCCGGCGTTCCTGGTGGGCGAGTTGCGCCGCGCCTTCGAGATGGGGTTCCTGCTGTTTCTGCCGTTCCTGGTGATTGACATGGTGGTGGCCAGCATCCTGATGAGCCTGGGCATGATGATGCTGCCGCCCAACGTGGTGTCGCTGCCGTTCAAGCTGATCTTCTTCGTGCTGGTGGATGGTTGGCGGCTGGTGGCCGGCAGCCTGGTGCAGAGCTTTATCAGTGGCTAGCGGCGGGCGCCGATCGAGCAGTCATATCGGCGTAGGTCCGCTGCTGCGACGCATCCGGCCCGTAATTGCGCAGCGGGAAGAAATATCGCGCCAGAAAACGATGTCGGTGACGCCTGGCCTCGCCACCCCGATGCGGCAAACCGGGCCGGTTTGCTGGCCCAGACCTGAGCGCAATGAGGACCTACAGGCATTGGCCGGTTAGCTCATGCCGGCGGGGAGCCGCGACCGTCTCACAGGTGCGCTGCGCCGACGTAGGTGCTCTGTGCCTCGAGCCGGCGCCACTCCATCCTTCAGCCAGGTCCGACGGCGGCTCAAACTGCGGCTCGGGTCTGCCCAAGCACACAGGGGCGCCTTTCCGGGTAAGTGCCGAGCCGGGCGTGATCTTGTAAACTATTCCGACTCACCGCCGCGATCCACGAGGGTCAGGGCGGTGCGGTTACTCCGGCGGCTGGTTCTTGCTGATCCTGCGCCGCCGCACCGTACCCAAAGTCAGCAGACCGCCGCCAAGTAGCAGTGCTGAGGCGGGCTCCGGCACATCGCTGCCGCTGGTCGAGTAGTTGTAGGTAATCTGGAGCTCAAAGTTCATATTCGGATCCGGGTCGAACAACACACCCGGATAGGCGCTGGTGGGCTGGGTGACCGAGTTGAGCACAATCATCAGCGTCGAAGGACCGATGCTCTCCCAGTCACCCAATCCGCTCGAGTACAAAGAGGGACCGGTTGAATTGAAGGCGCCGGGCGACGAGAAGGCAGTCGTATCGCCTGGAGCGAGTGCGACCCCCTGAGAGCCTATTGCGGTGAGGGCGGGTGCGCCATCCAGCACGCTCGGGCCGCCGGTAATGGCCAGGTCGGTCTGGGCGGACAGGGTGCCGGAGAACGAACTGGACGCACTGCTGCCCAACGATACCGATCCGCCGAAATCCACCGAAAGCTGCTGAAACACCAGGACCGACTGCAACGTGCCGGCGGTGCTGTCGAACGCGGCAAATGATAACGGCGAACTGGTCCAGTCGACGCCAGACGACGTCGCTGCGGGGATGCTCAGCACGATCTGATGCGAGGTTCCTGCCTCGGCAGCGGTCGGCGCCAAGGCAAACGCCAGGACCAGACCGGTTACCGCCGTCGTGCTGAGCAAGATGTTACGCATGAGTGATCCCGTCCCGAAACAGTCGATAGCCGCACCAATCGGGATTTGAGGAGCAAGCCTCATGCCAGCCCTTAAGAGTCGAGTGATTCCAGCACGATAGCCCGGCAAGAATAGTTGCTAACTCAGGTACTATGTAAAGAATTACGACAGTCTCACGGCTCCGGTGCCGGCGGCGGCACTGGCCTCCCGGGACGGAATGCCGGCGGACTCCAGAACCGGCTCGCCCGCCGGCTCCTGTTCCGCCGGCAACAATCCGGCCAGTCCGTTCAACAGTGGTCCCAGGTGCCGGCGATAATGGCGCCAGCGGCCGGCCGAGCTGGCGTAGAGGGGTTGCCGCACCTGCCACAGGCTGGCGGTCAGGATGGGCCGTTGGGTGGCATGGAAGTCGAGACAGGCCGGGTCCCAGGGCAGGCCCAGGAACTCGATCAGGCGCCGGCTCTCCGCCTCGACGTCGGCGACAAGAAACTCATAGGAGACCTCCAGCATGCGGAGCGGCAGGACCGCGTGCCAATGTCGGGTCAGTCGCTCCACCTCCTGCGCTCGCCGTGCGCAGTCCGCCAGGTCGTTGGTCCATGGCAGGCCGGCACTGAAGCTCTGAAAATGGCAGGACAGGCAGACATCGCGCGGATCTCGCCGGCAGAACACCACCCGTGCCCCCGGGAACAGCACGGCGATGACGCCGAGCCAGAAGATATTGTCCGGCATCTTGTCGATGACGCGTTGCGCATTGCCGCCGAGCGCCTGCAACCGAGCCAGATGGGCGCTGACCTCCTGCTCCACGCTCTGGCGGTCCCAGGATGCGGGCGGCCGGGCCGTGTGGTCGATCTGCAGGAGCCTGGCGAGATGGCCGATATCCTTGCGTTCGCCGGCGCCGAAGACATCCTTATGGCTGGCGGCGATCTGTTCGGTCAGGGTGGTGCCGGACCGTGGCATGCCAACGATGAAGACGGGTAGCTCCGAGGGCGACCCCCAGCCGCGTACCGGCTCGAAAGCAGCGGCGGAAAATGTCGCGATCAGGTCGTCCACCTGCCGGCCCAGCGCAACCGGATCGAACCCGCGATTCTCCGCCTCGCGTTCGGTGCGCGCCAGATGATTTGCGGCGGCGAAGGCGCGGAAGGCGTCATCATACTGGCCATCCCGGTCCAGCAGGTTTCCCAGGGCGAAGCCGACGGAAATGCGCTGATGCGCCGGCAGGCTTGAGTCGGCCGTGGTGGCTTGGAGCTGGCTGCGCTCGCTCGCATCCATCTGCTGGCCGGCGGCAACCATGCCACGCTGCGCCTCGGCGCAATGCGGATCCAGTTGCAGCGCCCGGCGGTGGCAGTCGATGGCTTCCTCGAAGCGGCCGAGGGAGGCCAGGTTGGTGCCCAGCAGCAGCCAGACCGAGACGCTGTCCGGCGCCAGTTCCAGGGCGCGCCGACAGGCGGCGACCGACCCCTCGACGTCGTGCGCCTGTTTCAGCGTCGCCGCATGGCCGGCATGGGTGCGGGAATCATGCGGAGCCAGAGCGATGGCACGCTCGTGGCAGCGCAGGGCGTCCTCATATCGCTCCATGCGGGTAAGCACGGTGGCAAAGTCGGTCAGGGTTTCGGCCCGGTCCGGCTTCAGCCGGTGGGCGATCTGGTAGGCCTCGGCAGCGCCGGCATGCTCGCCCAGCCGGGTCAGCGCGGCGGCCAGGTTGACCTGCGCTTCCAGCGCCTGTGGCGCGAGGGGTGGTGGCGCGCCGGCAGGCCTCGGCGGCTGCGGCATTGTCGTCGAGCGCGAGCAGGGCGCGGCCGAGCTGGATATGGGCTTCCGCGAGATCCGACGCCTGGGCGAGGGCACGGCGGGCCGAGGCCGCGGCGCCCTCCGCGTCGCCGGCGGCACATTGGGCGCGGGCGAGATTGGCCAGAGCCTCTGGAAACACGCGGCGGGCGCGAACCGCCTGCGATATCATTTCGACGGCGCGCGCCGGCTGGCCGCGATCCTGCGCGATCACCCCCAGCAGGTTGAGAGCGTCGGCCTGTTTGGGCGACTGCGCCAGAACCTGGCGATACAGAAATTCGGCTTCGTTCATGCGACCCGCCCGATGATGGGCAAGGCCGGTATGGAGGTCGCGCAGCAACGCAGGTGACAGTTTCGCCATGGAGCCAGCATAACACAGCCGCCGGGCTGTCATCCGGCTTGGGGCGGCTTCAGTGAGTTTTTCGCGACCGGGAGTTCAGTTGCGTGTGTCCTTCACGGATCTGCTGCAAGCGATGCACGGTTGCCAGAGTCGACCGGATCGCGGTGACGTGATTTTGATTGACGAACGGATAAAATCTCAGCAGATTTGTTATTCTCTGGGTTCGTTCCGTGAGCAGTTCAGATTGCGGGCGGCATCAATCGAGGCATGCGGGGGTCACGACACGCCATGGCGAGTAATACTTTCACATTCAATAGTGGCAGTGGTGGAACCTGAAATACGTCCGGCAACTGGACGGCGACCGGAGGGAGCCCTGCTGTCGCGTTCAGCGGCGCAACGGCGAACCAGGAGCTGTTCGTATTCGGGCCGCTCGGTGGCCCCTACACCGTCACCCTCGGGCAAGCCTTGATCAACGCCGGTGCGGTCCAGGTCACTTCCTCGGATGCCACCATCGACATCGCCGGCAATACGTTGCAGGCAGGCATTGCGGCATCTCCGAGCGCCGGCACTCCGGGGGCGGGCGGCACGCTGACGATGAGCGCCGGCCAGATCACCATGGGCGGCGGCACGCTGCGCTTTTACCAGATGACGGTGAACGGCACCGCCCAGATCTTCGGCAGCGGGACGATCATCAACCCGTCCTTCGCGCTGGCCGGCGCGTCTCTGACGACCGGCGGTAGCGGAAAGATTGTCGCCGACGGCGGCACGCTCACGATCAACTCGGTCGACGCCACCACCGCCAACGTCCTCAGCGTCTCCGCCAGTTTCGTGATCGACGGTGGGGCGGCTCTGACATTCGGCGCCAACGCGCAAGTCACCGGAGGCTCGATCAGCTTCAACAATGCCGCCGGCTCGATGACCACCAACTCGACTACCGCTGGTGATCACGCCCAGTTCCATCTGGTCACCGGCAGCACCTACCTGTTCAACGCGACGCTCTCAAACCTGGCGATCGGTCCGACCAAGAGCAGCTCGACCGGCGCCAGCATCATCACGCTGAACGGGCAGACCATCACCTCGGCGTCCATTGTCGGCACCACGATCAACGCGGTGACGGCCGGTGCGACCTATCAGTTCAATGTCTCAGGCGCCAACTTTACCGGCGACAACGTGTTCTTCAGCGGCGGCAATCTGTGGGTCGACGTGGTGTGCTACGCGGCCGGAACCGGTATCCTGACCGATGACGGCGAAGTCGCGGTCGAGGATCTGCGCGCCGGCGACACCGTCATGACTCTGGAAGGCGACCGCCTGGTTCCGCAAACGGTGAAGTGGCTTGGCCATCGCCGTGTGGACCTGACCCGGCATCGTCAGCCCAACCTCGCCGCGCCGGTGCGCATCCAGCGCGGGGCTTTCGGCGACAACAAGCCGCATCGCGACCTGGTCCTGTCGCCGGATCACTCGGTGTACATCGATGGAAAGTTGATTCCGGCCAAGCTGCTGATCAACGGCATGACCATCGTGCACGAGCTCGCCACACCGGCGGTGGACTACTTCCACGTCGAGCTGGCCTCCCACGCCATTCTGGTGGCCGAAGGCCTGCCGGCCGAGAGCTACCTGAACACCGGCAACCGTGCGTTCTTCGCCAATTCCGGCCTGGCTCTGGTGCTGCATCCGGAATTCGAGGTGAACGCCAGCCTGAGCTGCTGGGAAACCGATGCCTGCGCGCCGCTGACCGTCGCCCCCGACCTTGTGGAGCCGGTGTGGCGTTTGCTGGCGGACCGCGCCGCGGCGCTCGGCTACACCCATGACGATCGCACCACCACACAGGATCCCGACCTGCATCTGATGGTCAATGGCAGGCGGGTGCGGCCGCTCTCGACGGCGGATAACCGCTATGTCTTCGCTGTTCCGGCGGGCGCCGATTCGGTGCGGCTGGCATCGCGTGCCACGGTTCCCTCGGAGCTGCGGGCCTATGTCGATGACTGGCGCCACCTGGGCGTCGCCATTCGCCGCATTACGGTGTCCAGCAACGAAGGCCGTTTCGATATCTCCCCCGACCATCCGGAGCTAACATCCGGCTGGCATGGCGTGGAGCGCGATGATGCCAACATGTGGCGCTGGATGAACGGCGATGCGGTGCTGCCACTGCCGAAGCTGGACGGCCTACTGATGGTGGAGGTGCAGGTCGGCATGTCGATGACGCATGTGCTGCCAGAGGCCGCCGCGAACGTCGCTCGCCTCGCCGCCTGAACGCGGCGTACCCGAAGCCAGCACGCAGGGGTCGGCATCGCCGGCTCCCGTTTGCATTCAAGAGCCTTGCCGCCAACGGGAGATAAGCCGTGTTCTGGTGCCTGGGCATGTATGCCAGTGGCTCCACCTGGCTGTTCAATGTCGCGTTGAAGATCGCTGCCCTGGCCGAACTGGGCAACGTGACCGGACGATTTATCACTCGCAGGAGTGAGCTTGGGCCGCTCGATGACTCGGACGGCGTGGCGATCATCAAGACGCACGATACCGACCCTGCGACGGCCACCCTCCTGGCGGAGCGGGCACAGACTGTCTGGATCTCGGTCCGTGATCCGCGCGACTCGGTCGCGTCCTTGATGCAGTATCAGCGCCTGCGCTTCGACCTGGCGCTTGCCGCCGTGGAGCGATCCGCCCGGTTCTGCCTGGCTCATTGCGGCCATCCCAACGCGAAACTGCTGCGTTATGAGACGCGGTTTCCCGACAATCCGGCAACGCTGGACCAGGTTGCAGCGGCGTTCGGGTACAGTCTGGCGCCGACCGACCGCGAGTGCATCTTCACCGAGACGAGGCGAGATGCGGTCGAACGCCTGATCGCGCGACTGGAGTTGCTGCCGACCGCGGTGCGGCACCCGTCCGGCGACGTGGTCGATGTGAAGACGCAGTGGCATCGGCATCACGCCAATCGGTCGGGCGAAACCGGCCGCTGGCGCCGGGTGCTCGCGGCCCACCAGACGAGCGCGATCGAACAGCGCATGCAGGACTGGATGGCTGAATTCGGCTACATGGCCGAATTCGCCCCGTATCGGCTGCGGATCGGCCAGATGGCGCTCCGGGACGGCTGACCGCCCGATCAGACCTGCTACCTGATCAGCCCGGTCAGCGGGCTGGACGGATCGGCGCCCATGCGTCGTGGCATGCGTCCGGCCAGATAGGCGAGCCGTCCCGCTTCCACCGCAAGCTTCATCGCCCGCGCCATTGTCATCGGATCCTTGGCGTGTGCGATGGCGGAGTTCAGCAGCACCGCATCGCAGCCCAGTTCCATGGCGATGGCAGCGTCTGACGCGGTGCCGACGCCGGCATCCACCAGGAACGGCACGTTCACCTGTTCCATCATCATGGTCAGCATGGCGGGGTTCTGCAGGCCGAGGCCGGAGCCGATTGGCGCGCCGAGCGGCATGATGGCGACGCAGCCCATCTCCTCCAGCCGCTTGGCGGCCAGCGGGTCGTCGGCACAGTACACCATGACCTCGAAGCCGTCCTTGATCAGCGCCTCGGCGGCCTCGAACGTGCCGCGCATGTCGGGATACAGCAGCGGCGGCGGGCCCAGCACCTCCAGCTTCACCAGGTTCCAGCCACCGGCCTCACGGGCCAGGCGCAGAGTGCGCACGGCGTCGTTGGCAGTGAAGCAGCCGGCGGTATTGGGCAGGTAGGTGATCTTTTTCGGATCGACGAAATCCTGCAGCATCGGCGCCTTGGGGTCGGACAGGTTCACCCGTCGCACCGCCACGGTGACGATCTCCGCGCCGCTGGCCTCGATCGCCGCAGCCGTCTCTTCCAGGTCCTTGTATTTGCCGGTGCCGACGATCAGCCGGGAGCGGAACTGGCGGCCGGCGACCGTCCAGCTATCCGCGGTCGGCAATGATCCATCCATTTCAGCCTCCACCGATGAAATGCACGATTTCCAGGGCATCGCCGCTGGCCAGCCACGTCTCGGCATAGCGCGAGCGCGGCACGATTTCCTCATTGCGCTCGACCGCGACCTTGCGGGTTTCCAGGCCGAGCAGGGCAAGCAGAGCGGAGACCGATATCGGCCCGTCGAGAGCGCGGCTCTCGCCATTCACTGTCACGGTCAGCACTGTCTGCATACCTGAAGTATGGGCTTGGTAAGGCGGTCCGGCAAGCAAGCCCCCCGGCAGATGTGGCTAGCTGGCGATCTGTCCGGTGTTTGTAGCTCGTGAAGTGTCCGGTCCACTGGCTCGCTGGAACGGGGGGCAGCGATGGATCGGGCACGCATTCACGAGGGGGTTCGTCGGATGCGTTTTCAGGACGTGCTGGGTCGGACCGAACGGTCTGAGCTGAGCCAGCTGGAGGCGGCGGAGTTGCTCGGGGTCAGCGAGCGGACGTTCCGCCGCTGGCGCGACCGCTACCGGGAAGAAGGAGTTGCGGGATTGAGCGACCGTCGCCTCCGCCCCTCGCTGCGGCAGGCGCCGAAGGCGGAGATCGAGCGGATGCTGGGCCTGTATCGCGATCTCTACCGCGGCTTCACGGTGAAGCATTTCCATGAGCAGTTGGGCAAGCGGCACAACTACACGCTGGGCTACACGGTGACCAAGCTGCACCTGCAACGGGCCGGGCTGGTGACCCCGGCGCGGTCGCGCTCGGCGCATCGCAAGAAGCGGCCGCGCCGGCCGTTGGTGGGCATGATGCTGCATCAGGATGCGTCGACCCATGCCTGGCTGCCTGGCGACGAACGCAAATACGACCTGGTGGCGACGATGGATGACGCGACGAGTGCGGTCTACTCGCTGTTCCTGGTGGAGCAGGAGGGCACCGCCTCAAGCCTGCGTGGCGTACGGGAGGTGATTGAACGGCACGGCCTGTTCTGCTCGCTCTACACCGACCGTGGCAGCCACTACTTCGAGACGCCCGAGGCCGGCGGTCGTGTCTCGAAGACAGTGCTGACACAGTTCGGCCGGGCGCTGAAGCAGCTCGGCATCGAGCACATTGCGGCCTACTCGCCGCAGGCCCGCGGGCGGTCGGAGCGCCTGTTCGGCACGTTGCAGGACCGGCTGCCGAAGGAGCTGGCGCTGGCCGGGATCAGCACACCGGAGGCGGCGAACCGATGGCTGCGGGAGGTCTACGTCGCCGAGCACAACGCGCGCTTTGCGGTGCCGGCCGAGCAGGCGGGATCGGCCTTCGTGGTGGATCCGAACGGTGCCTGGCGGGAGATTCTGTGCATCCAGGAGGACCGCCGAGTGGGTCATGACAACACGGTGAAGTGGCGCCGCCTCACCCTGCAACTGCCGCCGTCGCGGCTGCGGCCGCACTTCGTCAGAGCCACCGTGCGCGTGCACGAATATCCGGATGGGCGGCTGGCGGTGTTGTGGGGGCCGCACCGGCTGGCGGATTACGACGCCGAGGGGCGCCTTTTCCAACAGGAGCATATGGCCGCATGACACGCTTCCAGTGCGGCTGCTCTGTGCCGGGGCATGCCCCGGCACAGAGCAGGAACGAAGCGGACAGATCACGCGCTACCAAAACCGGACAGGTTGACGCGCTAGCGACAGCAAGCCCCCCGGCAGAAAGCCCCGGCGGAGGCGATCCGGTGCGGCATTGGTGATCGCGGATCTGGTGCAACAGGGGAACAACGGGCCGCGCCACCACTGGCCATGGCCACCTTGCTATGCTACGCGCGCTGGCATGTCCGATTTAACCACCCGCCCTCTGGTTGCAGTGCTGAATGGCCCCAACATGAACATGCTGGGCCTGCGCCAACCCCATCTCTATGGCAGCGCGACGCTCGATGATGTCGAGCAGCTCTGTGCCGAATCCGGCGAATTGCTGGGCCTGGCGATCGATTTCCGCCAGACCAACGGCGAGGGCGAACTGGTGTCCTGGGTGCAGGAATGCCGCGGTCGGGCGGCGGGAATCGTGATCAATCCCGCTGGTTACACCACGACCTCGATCGCATTGATGGACGCGCTGCTGGCCAGCGAGCTGCCGGTGATCGAGGTGCATGTGACGAACATCCACCGCCGTGAGGAGTTCCGCCAGCACTCCTATGTTTCCAAGGCGGCGGTCGGGGTCATTGCGGGGCTGGGCATTCGCGGCTACGCCCTGGCATTGACCGCGATGGCGGAGCTGATCGAGGCAGGTGCATGACCCGAATTCCCTTTGACCCCGATTCGATCCGCATGCTGGCCGCCGTGCTGACGGAGACCGGGCTGAGCGAGATCGAGATCGCCGACAAGGACAGCCGTATCCGCGTCGTGCGGGCGGTAGCGCCGGCTGCCACCGTGGCCGTGACGGCGGGGGCAGCAGCCCCGGCGGTTGGCCGTGCCGCCCCGCTGCCGGCCGCTGAGGGCGCCTCGGAGGCGGATCCTGCGACGCATCCCGGTGCGGTGAACAGCCCGATGGTCGGCGTGGCCTATCTGTCGCCGGAACCAGGCTCGCCGCCGTTCATCGCGGTGGGGGACAAAGTCACGGCCGGTCAGACCCTGCTGCTGATCGAGGCCATGAAGACATTCAACCAGATCAAGGCACCGAAGGCCGGAATCGTCGCGCGCATCCTGGTAACCAACGGCGCGCCGGTGGAATACGGCGAGGCGCTGATGATTATCGACACCTGAGCAGCCAGTAGATCGCGCGTTCCGTTGTTCCAGAAGATCCTCATCGCCAATCGCGGCGAAATCGCGCTTCGCATCCAGCGCGCCTGTCGCGAATTGGGCATCCGCACCGTCGCTGTGCATTCCACCGCCGACGATGAGGCGATGCATGTGCGCCTCGCGGACGAAAGCGTCTGCATCGGCCCGCCCGCCGCCAAGGATAGCTACCTGAACATTCCGGCGATCCTGTCGGCGGCCAGCATCACCGGTGCCGACGCGATCCATCCCGGCTACGGCTTCCTGTCGGAGAATGCACGCTTTGCCGAAATGGTGGAGGCGCACGGCATCACGTTCATCGGACCGTCGGCGGCGCATATCAGCATGATGGGCGATAAGATCGCGGCCAAGGCGGCGATGGCCTCGCTGGGCGTGCCGCTGGTGCCCGGCTCCGATGAAGGCGTGAGCGACGTCGCGACCGCGCGCATGGTGGCGGAGCGCATCGGCTATCCGGTGTTGATCAAGGCAGCCGCAGGCGGTGGCGGCCGCGGCATGAAAGTGGCGCAGAGTGCCGCGGAACTGGACGATGCGTTCCGCATGGCGCGCAATGAGGCGCGCACCGCATTCGGCAATGACGCCGTCTACATGGAGAAATATCTCGATCATCCGCGCCATATCGAGTTGCAGATCTTCGCGGACGGCCACGGCAACGTGGTGCATTTCGGCGAGCGCGATTGCAGCCTGCAAAGGCGCCATCAGAAGCTGCTGGAGGAAGCCGGTTCACCGGCATTGACGTCACGCCAGCGCGACACGCTGGGCGCCACCGCGACCGCCGCCCTGCGCAAGCTCGGCTATCGCAACGCCGGTACACTCGAGTTCCTGTATCAGGACGGGCAGTTTTCATTCATCGAAATGAACACCCGGCTGCAGGTCGAACACCCGGTCACCGAGATGGTGTGCGGGATCGATCTGGTGCGCGAACAGATTCGCGTCGCGGCCGGCGCGGAGCTCGGCTTCGACCAGTCCGACGTGACCTTCACCGGCCATGCGATCGAGTGCCGCATCAATGCCGAAGATCCGGCCACCTTCATGCCGACTCCCGGGCGCGTCAGCGTGTTCCATGCACCAGGCGGGTTGGGGGTGCGCGTCGACTCCGCACTATACGCTGGATATTTCGTGCCGCCCTATTACGACAGCATGGTGGCGAAGCTGATCGTGCATGCACCGACGCGGACCGACGCAATCAACCGCATGCGACGCGCGCTGGATGAATTTGCGGTGGTGGGGATCCAGACCACGATCCCGCTGCATCGGCGCATCATGGACGAGCCGAGTTTCCAGGCCGGGGATTACACCATCCACTGGCTGGAGAAGTTTGTCGGCGGCGGCTGAGGCCTGCGCCCGCGCCTATCCCTATCCGTCCAGCAGCGCGAACGCCGGCCGCAACAGCCCTTCCAGCAGGGCGCGTTCCGGGCGTGCGCGGGTCAGAACACGAATTCCCATCAGCAGGCCGAGCAGCAGCCGGCCCAGGTCCTCCGCCGATTGCGCCGACGCGATGGTCCCGTTCCGCTGACCGGCTTCGACACAGCGACGGAAGAACGCTTCCACCTGCACCAGCATGCCGCACACGATGCGGCGGAATTCCGGATCATGCGGCGCCAGTTCCAGCGCCGAGTTGACCAGCATGCAGCCCTTGCGCTGCCGGTCGCTGAGCGACCGCTCGATGATCTCGGTGAAGAACGCCTCGATCGCATCGCGCGGCGGCATCTGTCCTTCCAGCCGTTGGACGCGTTCGCCGAAACCCTGTTCCACGTAGTGATCCAGCGCGCGCCGATACAGCGCTCGCTTGTCGCCGAATGCGTTGTAGAGGCTGGCGCCGGTGATGCCCATTTCCTCGGCCAGGTCGCGCACCGACGTTGCTTCATAGCCGCGCGTCCAGAAGCAACGCACGGCCGCTTCCAACGCGGTGACCTCATCAAACTCCCTTGGCCGTGCCATGCAGACATTTCCTGTGAGGCTTGCACCGGGCGGGTGTTGCCATCAGATGTTCCGTAGCGCATTGTAGAGCAGTCGATCTAAAATGCAAATGCGACGTCGCGTTCGCATGGCGATGGACGTGACTCTTCGTACCAAGGATTGCCGTTTCGATGATGACCGGACGCCTGGCCTCCACATCGACCCTGCGATCGACCATGCACCCGGTCTCACCGGAACTCCGTGTTCTGGTCGCGGGATTTGTCTGGGCTGCGGTTTCGGTCACGATCTTCGCCGGCTGGTTCGTGGTAACCCGGTTCAGCGTCACCCATGCCCTGCGCGTGTGGGATGTCATTGCCCTGCGCTTTGGCGGCGGTACGCTTCTGCTCGGCCCGCTGCTGATGTCGCGCACGCATCGTGTGCCGTGCAATGCCTATCTTCCCGGCTTGCTGCTGGCGCTGCTCTGGGGTGCGCCGTTCGTCCTGTTCGTTGCCCTCGGCCTGCAACTGACCTCCGCGGCCGAGGCCTCCGCGATCACCCCGGCGTTGATGCCGGTGTTCGCCGGTCTGCTGGCATGGGCCGTGTTGCGCGAAGCCCCAGGACGGGTGCGGCTGTTCGGCTACCTGGCGATCGTCGTCGGCCTGGTCGCCATGGTGGCCAGCAATGCCATTGCGCATGGGCCGATCAACCGTGTGGGCATCATCGCGCTGATCATCGCTGCCGTGATGTGGGCTGTGTACACCTTGCGGTTTCGCGGTAGTGGCCTGACATCGCTGCAGGCGGCGGGTTTGATCTGCACCTGGTCCGCTTTGCTGTACCTGCCGGCCTATGCAGCGCTTGGCCTGTCGCACCTGGGAGATGCATCAGCCGAGGAACTCGCGTTCCAGATCATCTACCAGGGTGGGCTGATGAGCTGCGTCGGCATCGTCACCTTCAATCGTGCGGTCGCGCTGCTGGGATCGGGCGCGGCCGCGGCCATCATTGCCTTGCTGCCGGTGATCGCCACCACCTTGGCCCTCCCGGTGCTGGGAGAAATCCCCACCTGGTCCGAAGGGCTTGCGATCGCCGTCATCGCGGTCGGCGTCCTGTTGGCAGCTCGCCCCACACAATCCCGAACGTCCCGGTAAATCATTCCATCCAAGGAGCGTCCGATGATCCGTTTCTACTTCCATCCGACACCCAACCCGGCGAAGGTCGCATTGCTGCTGGAGGAAGCCGGACTTCCGTATGAGGTCGTTCCGATCGATACCAACAAGGGCGAGCAGCACAGCGCGGCGTTTCGCGCCATCAATCCGAACGGCAAAGTGCCGGCGATCGTGGATACCGATGGGCCAGGCGGTGGCGAGGCGCGCGTGTTCGATTCCACCGCGATCCTGCTGTACCTGGGCGACAAGATCGGTCGCTTCATGGGTACGCCGGCGGATCGGCCGGAGTTGCTGTCCTGGCTGTTGTTCATCGCCTCCGGCCTCGGTCCGTTTTCCGGCCAGGCGGTGCATTTCCAGCATGCCGCGCCGGAGCAACTGCCCTATGCGATGAACCGCTTCCGCCGCGAGGCGGAACGTCATTACCAGGTGCTGGACACGCATCTTGCAGGCCGCGACTTCGTTGTCGGCAGCGATTACACGATCGCCGATATGTCAGCCTGGGGCTGAGTCGATCGCGCCCCGCGCGTGCTTCCCGGTGAGGCGCCTCCGCTGACCGCCTATCCGAACATCAAACGCTGGTTCGACGCCATCGATGCCCGTCCGGCGGTCGCGCGCGCGCGAGCAGTCGGCAAGGATCACGCGTTCAAGCGCGACATGGACGACGCGGCGCGGCGTGCCCTGTATCCGTCCAACTATCCGCCGGCCGCTGCCTGACGCAGCACGCAGTCGATATGCTGGCGACGTCTGTGTGCGCCGCCAGCATGGCGTTTCCAACTCAATTGAAGAACCGCGCCGGCCGGAAATCCGCAAGTTCCGGCCGGTGCATGCCACGCACCAGCTCATCGGCCACCGCGGCGCCCAGGAACGGCGACATCGTCACCCCGCTATGGGTGATCGCGAGATAGTAGCCGGTGACTCGCGGCACCGGCCCGATCGCCGATAGATGGTCACCGGGGATCGGTCGGATCGCAATGCGCACGGCCTCCGGTTCCACCGCGCCGATGCAGGGCAGCAGCCGCCGCGCGCGCTGCACGAGATCGCGCGCTTCCGGCATGGTCGGGCTGAGCCTGCTGTCGAACTGCAAGGTTCCGTCGGTGGGATTCCAATGCAGCATCAATCGGCCGGCGCCATCCGGACGTGCATCGATGACGCTGGTGCGAACGACACGATTCAGCGTGGTCGCAACGGGTGGCGTGAACACCAGAAACCCCACCGTCGGAGCAAGCGGCAGATGCAGCCCTGCCTCACGCACCGCGTCGTTGGCCCAGCGCCCGGCGCAATTCACCACCATGTCGGCTTCGTACAGCGTGCCATCGGCGGTGCGCACGCCGGTGACTTTGCCGCCGGTGATGACAAGGTCCGCGACGCGTGCACCACTGACGACCTGCGCACCATGGCGACGCTGCGCGGCGGACAGCATGGCATAGGCATAGACCACGGGATCGAGCCAGCCCTCATCGGGAAAATAGGCGACCGGCGCATCACCGATGGTGGCGGGATCGATGTCCGGTTCAAGTTCATGTACCTGCTTGTGGTCGATCCATTCAGCGGCATAGCCCCAGGACAATAGTTGCTCGATATTCTCGCGCTGCGCCGCGCGATCGGCTTCCGCCTCCCATTCCAGGCTGCCGCCGCCATGCCACCACGGCGTGCTGCCGAATTCCTCGCGCAATGCGGCGTGCGCCTTCATGCCCCCGACGTTGAGATCGTGATACGACCGCGGCGGTTTCCGATGCGCGTTGGTCCAGGCGAAGCTGATGCCGGATGTGCCCGCGCCCACGCGCGACGCCTCCAGCACCGTGACCGCAGCGCCGGCCTGGGCCAGCCGATAGGCAACCGAGGTGCCCATCACGCCCGCCCCGATCACGATCATCTTCGCCATAAGAAATCTCCTGTCTTCAACGTGGATTATGGCATGCCACCAGTCGCCCTTCACCAGCCGGCGTCAGCACCGGCGGCAAGGTCTGGCACTGCGGTAGTGCCGCCGGGCAGCGTGTATGGAAGCGACAGCCGGACGGAATCTGCATCGCGCTGGGTGGCTCGCCGCGCAGCGCGACATGCGTCCGCCGCGCATCCGGATCGGGCACCGGCACCGCCGACAGCAGCGCATGCGTGTAGTGATGCAGCGGCTGGCGAAACAACAGTTCCGACGGGGCCATTTCCACGATGACGCCAAGGTACATCACCGCCACGCGATGGGCGATGAACCGTACCGATGCCAGGTCATGCGAGATATACAGATAGGCCAGACCCAGTTCGGCACGCAGTGCCACCAGCAGGTTCAGAATCTGCGCGCGTACCGAGACGTCCAGCGAGGAGACCGGCTCATCCAGCACCAGGAATTGCGGCTCCACCGCCAGGGCACGCGCGACACCGACACGCTGCCGCTGACCGCCGGAGAATTCGTGCGGATAGCGCCAGGCATGCGCCGGTTCCAGTCCGACGCGTTCCAGCAAGGCCGCGATATGATCGTTCCACTCGGACGGCGGCACATGGTGATGTACGCGGAACGGCTCCCGCATGGTCTGACCGATCGTCCAGCGCGGGTTCAGCGACAGGTAGGGGTCCTGAAACATGTACTGCAAGCCGCGGCGCGCCTGTAGCATCGCCGCCCGGTCGGTGCCGCGAAATACCGCCAGCACGTCCTTGCCGCCAAACCACACTTTGCCTGATGTTGCCGGCACCAGGTGCAGCATGCTGCGTGCCGTTGTCGTCTTGCCGCAGCCGCTTTCGCCGACCAGCGCCAGGGCCTCGCCTTGCTGCACGCTGAACGACACGTCGTCCACGGCGCTGATCTGGCCCACGACCCGCCCACCCAGAATGCCGCGGCGGCGCACCGGATAGCGCTTCACCAGGTGTTCGACGTGCACCAGGTCGGTCATGTCGGCAATCCAGGGCTGCCGCGTTTCAGGCAGCTCACGATATGGCCTGGCGCTGCCTCGAACGGTTCGGGGCGAAGCTGCGCGCACTCGGGGCCGGCTTCCGGGCAACGCGGATGGAACCGGCAGCCGCTTGGCGGGTCCGCGAGATTGGGAATCCGCCCGCCGATCGTGCGCAGCGCCGGGCGCGCCTCGTGCTCATAGTCGTGATCGACACGCGGTGCGCTATCCAGCAAGGCGCGCGTATAGGGATGCAGCGGAGCGTGAAAAATGGTGCGTGCATCGCCGGTTTCGCAGGTTCGCCCGGCATAGACCACGGTGATGCGATCCGCCATGCGCGCCACCAGCCCCATGTCGTGGGAAACCAGCAGCATCGCCATGTGCAGCCGCTCGCGCAATTCCTCCAGCAGGTCGAGGATCTGCGCCTGGATAGTGACATCCAGATTGGTGGTCGGTTCGTCGGCCAGAATCAATGCCGGATTGCACAGCAGTGCGCGGGCGATGCAGATGCGCTGCTTCATGCCACCCGACAATTCATGCGGGAACTGACGCAGGCGGTGCAACGGATCGGCGATTCCCACCAGGCGCAACAGGTCGGCGGCGCGGTCGCGTGCTGCGGTCCGGGAAATCCCCTCATGCCAGCGCAGGATTTCGATCAGCTGATCGCCCACGCTCAGGATCGGATTGAGCGAATAGGCCGGGTTCTGGAAGATCATCGCGATGTTCTTGCCGCGCAGGCTGCGCATCGCCGGTTCGTCCAGGGCCAGCAGATCGCGCTGCTGGAAAAGCAGCGATCCACCCACGATGCGGGCCGGTGGCGGCACCAGGCGCAGCACCGCGAGGCTTGCCATTGTCTTGCCGCTGCCGGATTCGCCGACCAGGCCCAGCGTCTCCTGTGGGCGGATGGCGAAATCGATTCCGTCGACCACGGGCGCAACGCCGGACCGGCTGAAGAAATGCACGCGCAGCCCATCAACCGTCAGCAGATCGTTCATTGCTTCAGGCGTGGATTGAAGGCGTCCGACAGGCCATCGGCCAGCAGGTTGAAGCCGAGCACGGTGATGAAGATCGCGGTGCCGGGTGCCAGTACGGCCCAGGGCGAAACCTTCAGCACCTGATAGTTGAAGTACAGCAACTGGCCCCAGCTCACGGCCTTGGGGTCGCCGAAGCCGAGGAAGCTGATCATCGATTCCGACAGGATGGCGCCGCCGATGCCCAAGGCGATGACGACCGCGAGCGAAGGCAGCGCGTTCGGCAGGATATGGCGCAGCAGGATGTCGCGCGGCTCTGCACCGATGCAGCGCGCGGCCTCGACGAAATCCAGCCCCTTCAGGCGCAGGAACTCCGCGCGTGCCAGGCGTGCGATCGGCGGCCAGCCGAACATGCCAAGCAGCACGACGATGGTGGTGAGATTGAGGAACGGCACGCGTTCCAGCCAGGTGCCGACGACGACGATGCCGAACAGCCGCACCACCGCCAAGATCATCACGAAGACCGGGATCACCAGGAACAGATCGGTCAGCCGCATCAGCAGCTCATCGAGAAAGCCGCCCAGATAGCCGGCGATGCCGCCCACCAGGATGCCGATCACGCCGGCCACCAGCATGGCGCCGAGCCCGACCGCAAGGGCGGTGGGTGCGCCGTAGATGACGCGCGTGAGCACATCGTAACCGTTGCGGTCGGTGCCGAATGGATGGGCCCAGCTGGGCGCGCCACGTGATGCGAAGCTGAGCATCGCCGACTGGTCGTTCGGCGCGTAGGGCGCCAGCCAGGGCCCGAACAGCGCCAGTGCAACGATGAAGGTGATGAGGATCAGACCCAGCATGCCGGACCGGTTGCGGCGCAAACGATGCCAGCCCTGCACAAACTGGCCAGGCGGGCGCTGGATCGGTGCCGGTGATGTCATGGGTCAATCCAGCCGGATACGCGGATCGATCAGCACGTAGGCCAGATCGGTCAGCAACGTGAACCCAACCAGCATGACGGTGACCACAAGCGTTTCACCCATGATGACAGGATAGTCGAGCGACTGGATTGCGGACAGATACAGTGCGCCGGCGCCGGGCCAGGTGAACACGGATTCGGTCACCGGTGCGGTGGCCAGCATCAGTCCAAACAGAATGCCGAGATAGGTCAGAACCGGAATGATCGCATTGCGCAGCGCATGATGGAACACCACGCGGCGTTCCGGCAGGCCGGATGCGCGGGCGGCCATGATGAAATCCTGCCGCAGGACGTCGACGAGATTGGCGCGCAGCAGAAGTGTCAGTGTGGCGGTATTGAACACGGTCAGCATGGTCAGCGGCAGCACCATGTGCCACAGCCCGTCGAGCAGTGTGCTGCCGAACAGGGGATTGCGGGTTGAGTAGGCGCCGTAGCTGGGGAAGATGCCAAGCCAGTAGGAAAAGATCAGGATCAGCAATACGCCGAGGAGAAAACCGGGCAGGGAATGGCCCAGCAGTGCCGAGCTCATGACGCTGAAGTCGAGGCGGCTGTATTGGCGCATGGCGGCGATGGCGGCGAATGCGATGGCCAGCAGCAGCGCCAGAACAATTGCGGGGATCTGCAGCTTCAGTGTTTCCGCTCCCCAGGTCAGTAGCATTCCGCCGACTGGCATATTAGTGGTTATGGATGTGCCAAAGTCCAGCCGCAGGACGTTGCCTATCCAGATCAAATACCGCGTCCATACGTCGGCGTCGAGATGGTAGTATGCCTTTACGGCCGCCAGTGCTTCGTCGGTAATGCCGGGATTGTCCGACATCAGCACATCGATAGGATTACCGATTGCGTTCAGCAGGAAGAAGATGATTGCGCTGACTCCGAGTATCAGCACTGCTGAAAACAGCAACCGTCGAACCAGATAGCGCAAAATGCCCACCCCCAAAGCCTAATCGAGCAACACGGGCGTTGACAACCACTGATGTGGATCGCGCATAGTGCTTGCAAACAAGCGGGGGCAGGTCATGAACAGCAGTGGACGGCGTGAGGTTTTGAAGACCATCGGTGGAGCCGCCATGGGATTGGCAGCGCCGGCCATGATCCGATCAGCGCACGCCGCGCCGCCATTCTTCAAGCTGTATCTGATGATCCCGAACAACCAACCCGCACGCATGATCTGGGGCACGCTGGTCGGTCAACAGATGTCCAAGCTCGGCATCGACGTCGTTTCCAGCTATGTCACATTCCCCACTATTGCTTCGCGCCGCACCAAGGGCGCAGGCAAGACGCATACCGAAGGCGGCTGGGATTCGTATCTGGAACGGTACTACTACAGCTCCATCACGCCATTGCCGAATTCGTTGTTTCGCAGCGACCTGGTGCCGCCGAACGGGCCGAATTTCTACTACCTGTCGGACCCGGAGATGGACAAGGTGCTGAAGGACTACGCCAGCGCAATCGATCCTGCCGCCCGCATGACGGCGATCAAGGCGTTCGAGAAGCGCTGGTACGACACCGAGCCGATGACCATCCTGTTCTACCCGGAAGACGCCATCGCGGTTAATCCGAAACTCACCGGATTCAACTCCACCACCTTCAATCCGGTATTCTTTCCGCAGCCGGAGAACTGGACGATTGCCGGCGCGGGCACCGGTGCGACCGCGGCATTCGCATCGTGGCCGGCACCAACCTCGCTGATTCCGATGTACTCGATCGGCTACCATGAATTGAACATCTTTGGCCCAGTCTACAATCGGCTGCTCGAATATGATTTGTGGGACAGCAAGAAGCTGGTTCCCGGCCTGGCGGAATCGATCGAAAGCTCCGCCGACGGCAAGCATCACGTGATCAAGCTGCGTCCCGGCGTGACCTGGCACAGCGGCGAGCCCTTCACCGCCGCAGACGTGAAGTTCACCTGGGATACGATCCTGAACAAGGCTTACGCCACCGCCATTCAGGGCAATGCGATGGCCGTGTTCGGCTCGCCGAATGCCTACAAGGTGACGGGACCGCTGGAGATCACTGTCGATCTGCCGGAGTACTCGATTCTGTTCCGTGAGCAGATCCTCAGCGCCGTCGCGATCATGCCGGAGCACGCCTACAAAGACATCAAGCCGGAAGCGCTGCGCGGACATCCCGCCAGCACCTGGCTTGGCACCTACACGGTGAAAACCAGCTCCGGCGGCAGCTTCACCGCGCATGGCGGCATCGGCACCGGGCCATGGATCCCCGCCGGTTACGATGCCTCGCGCAAGGCGTATAAATTCGCGCGCAACGAGAAGTATTGGAAGCCGATGTCGGGGAATGTGAAGACATTCTACGTCGTCAATATCAATGGTACAGATGCCGTTCTCAGTGCACTGAAGTCGGGTGATATCGATGCCCATGATCCGATGTATGATATCGGCTCGCTGCTGAGCACGATCGACTCGAGCTGGGGCAAGGTGCAGCGCTTCGACTCGTACAAGTGGCAGCATGTCTGCTACAATCTGCGACATCCGGTGTTCGGCACCGGTGTCGAAACGCCGCTCGGCAAACAGGATCCATCGCGTGCGTTCGAGGCGGCCGCCTACATCCGCAAGGCGATCAGCTACGCCACGCCGCGCGAGCAGATCGTGCAGGAAATCGCCGCCGGGCTCGGCCATCCCGGCACGGTGGCCATGCCGTGGTCTGCACCGGAATACGACCATGACCTGCTGAAGCCGATTCCGTTCGACATGGATCAGGCACGCGCTTGGATGACCAAGGCGGGATACAGCTACTGAACCGAAGTCCCGCAGCCTGTCGCGTGGGTCCGCGCTGGGGTGGGACGCAGGGAAGCGTTCGGGGGCGTTGCCCGCGAAACACCCATCAAGGGGCAGCGCCTCCTGGTGGGATTCGAGGCAACGCCCCGATGCTTTCTCGCGTCCCACACCGGCAGGCGGACCTGTGCGACAGGCTGCGCACCCCGGCTCAGTCGCGGACCATGGCCTGCAGGTCCGCGATCGAGACGCCATTCAGCGAGAGCGCCGGCAGCAGATTGTTCTCCGCGCGAAAATCCCTGCCGTACAGTGCAGCAAACACCGCGATACCGGCGTCGTGCAGCGGCATCGCCACACCGGCGATGCGTGCCAGTTCGGTGCTGGGCACCAGGCCGTACGGAACGTCTTCGGTGATGTAGCGCGTCTCCAGGCTGGCGGGGCCAGGCGAGGGATCACGCGCCGCGAGGATCGCGCCGGCGTCTCCCACCGGGCCATGCGGTACGCCGAACGACAGATGGAAATGATCGCGCACCGTGCGCACGGAGGCGCCGAACGCCGCCGCCACCGCCAGTCGTTCCGCATCCAGCGCCTCGATCAGCCGACCAACCGCGGGCGTCAATCCGCTCCAGTTCGCCCAGGCTTCGCCGTTCTCGATCCGGGTGAAATTGCACAACGCCATGCCGAGGTGGTTCTGCGGATTGACGTTGCTGAGCGACACTGCGATCAGGTCCTCACGCGGCACGAAGTGATCGCCGAACAGCGCGCAGCACAGTGCTTCCATCGCGTTGGTGTCACGCGCGGGCAGGGCGGCGATATCCACCTTGTTGCGAATATTGGAGACCCGCACGGACGGGCCTGCCAGGCGGCGGCCGGTGGTGACGGTGGTGCCCCAGGCGGCGATCGGCACCTGCACGCCGCGCGCCGCGAGCAGCCGCGCCAGGTACAGCGCGCTCAGCGACATATGCGAGCTGATGATCATCGCCTGTCCGGGCTGAAGATGCGGCGCCACCGCATCCAGCACGACCCGATGCCCATAGCCGGGCGCAGCCAGCATTACCGCGTCGGCGTCACGCACGGCGGTCGCGCAATCCTCGGCGATGTTCGGTTGATAGCGGCCGGTCAGCTTGCCCTCCGCCTGCAGGCCGGCGCCGTCGGCGAACGCCGCGGTGCCGCGGCCGGACGGCGACCAAAGCACCACGTCGTGGCCCTGTTCACACAACAGGGCGGCCGCGCCGCACCCAATGCCGCCGGCGCCGAGCACTGCAATTCGAACTCATGAGGTCACTCCTGAATGGGCCGCGAGGGTCGTGGGGCTGAAGTCCGCGCAAGGAAACGAGCGGGGGAGGGGATGGCAAACTGCGGTGGCTGGGGCGGGAGGATTCGGAACCAAGCCTCTCAGCAAGCCATTGAGGCTGCCCGAGCAGGTACCCGGACGCCCAGAAGCGGCCCGTGTAGCACGCTTCTGCTACACAGACGGACGCGTCGGCGCAAATTTTTCCTGGTTCGAAAGCCACGCGCGTTCGTATGTCCCGGCCGCCCTTAGGCGACGCCCAAAGACTATCGAATCGCATGAGGTCCGGTGGCGTTGAATTTTAGAAGTCGCTCATCATGGCGCAAGAGTAGGGAATTGCTATAAGCGTCGCTTCCGAACGACCCGTCAAAGAGTCTTTAGGTATTCCAGCAGGGCGCGCTTATCGCCGTCCGGCAGTGTGGTTCCGTAAAGATGCCCTACATTCGCGTTGCCGGGCAGAGTTGTGTCGAACAGCCTCCCAGATTGTTCGGCTTCCCGGCCTTCACTGACGAAACCCACCCTCGTCTGATCGTAAACATCGTAGCCGACACGGAATTGCTCCGGTCGTTGAGCGGGCGGGCGAAGCATGTCAGCCAGGGTCGGGACCGAACCATTGTGCAGGAACGGCGCCCGAGCCCACAGCCCATCGAGCGCCTGTGCCACATAGCCGCCGGTCTTACGGAAATGGGAATAGCGCCAGTCGTAATCGTCCAGCCCATTGAAGCCATCCCGCGCTTGCGTCGTCCACGAATCCAACCGGTGCCGGTCTGTTCCGAGCCATGCAATCGGTATCGGCTCTCCGGTCTTAGCACCGCCAAACGCATGGCAGTCAGCGCACTGCGCTCGGAAGACCGGTTCCCCCTTCGCCGCCAGCGCGCGGTCGATCGGGAATGGGTAGGCGGGCGGCTTCAGGCTGCCAATCCAGCCTTGCAACCGCTTCAGTACGGCGAGATCGATCGTTGCATTCGTCGCGCCGTTGCCAATTCCGGAGTTCAGGAAAATCTCAATCAGCGAGGTATTCAGCCCATCGCGATGGAGGCCGAAATGTGCGCGATCGTTCCAATCCCACAGCGGCACCATGCGCGCCGCGCCGATGCTGCCGTCCCACGGCTGGTGGATCAGCTGCACTTTCGCCGGGTTGAACGGGTCGACACGTCCGGGCCCCCAGTCCGGCACCGTATCCATCCACCAGAGCTGGCGCTGTTGCGCCAGCAATGCGTCGCGAAACTGCGGAATAATCAGAAAGCGCAGCAGTAACTTGTCTAGAAATGAAATCGGCCGATGACGTTCGATTGCCGGGATCAGCACATCCGGCGTGAAGCGTGCATCCCCCGCCGCGCCGAACAGGAAGCGGAAATAGCGTTGCGCATCCAGCGTGCTGTTCGGTGCACCGATCAGGATCTGGCGCGGCGACGTGGCCGTCTCCCGCACGCTGCCGATATGGCAGAGACCGCAGTTCAGTCCGACACGCGGAAAGCCGACAACCTCGACCGGCAGGCCGATCGGGGTGTCGTGACCATTTTCCCAGATGAAACCAAATGCGGCGTATCCGCCGGGGCCGCCGACGCGGTCCGCGAACACCTCCGGCAGCACGGTCCAGACCGAATAGGGCAATCCGGCCGCCGGCTCGACGCCCACCGAACCGTATTTGAAGGCGTCGACGTCCGACGCGTAACGTATATGCTCCTGTCGCAGCAGCTTGTACCAGCCGATCGCGCCGACCACCGCCAGCACGAGAACCGCCGCCACCAGCAGGCGGCCGCGCCGGGACATCACACTGGCACGGGTGGCGAAGCGACGTTCTTGGAGTTGGCGATCAGGCGCAGCAGCAGGACCAATTCGATGATCCCGAACGTCGCGTCACCGACACCAAGTCTGGCGAAGCCCCGCGGAAAGTAGTTGAGCGCGACGCCAATGAAGAATGTGCTGGCGGGCACCAGCCGGCCGACGATCAGCAGCCAAGCGTTCGCTCGATACCGGAACGGATCAAACGCCGCGGGGATGTAGAAGCAGCTGAGGATCGCCAGCAGGATGGAGTAATTGTACACCCACATCGTGTTCGGCACCGTGCCCAGGCCGAACAGGTCGAGCAGCGAACCGGTATCGAAAAAGATCGCCCATACCGCGAACGACCAGTTGGCGAGGACACCCAGCCACACCACGATCGTGAACAATCGAAGATTTGTGAAGTACATTGGCCGTGTCCTTATCAACGTGGCTACAGCGTCTTCAGGTATTCGAGCAGCGCGTGCCGATCCTGATCAGACAGTGCGGATCCATAAGTGTGGCCAACGTTGGAGTTGCCCTTCAGGCTGGTGTCGAACTCGATGAATTGCCGCGTCGCGTTGCCCGGCACATCGGTAACGAACCCGACCCGCGCCTGGTCATAGACGTCGTTGCCTGCGAAGAATCTCTTCACCCGTTGATCGACCGGTTTCAGCAGATCGTCCAGTGTCGGCACCGAACCGTTATGCAGATAGGGCGCCCGGAGCCAGATGCCCTGCAAGGCATGGTTGGCATAACCGTTGGTGGATCGGAAACGGTGGAAGCCCCAGTGTTGGCCTTCCCCGATCGTGTTCATGCGCGCCGCCATGTCCTTGTCGAACGCGAGCATCCGTTCGGGATCGGTGCCCACCCTGGTCTGCGGCGTGACGGTGCCGAAATGCTCACCGCTGGGATCATGGCACGACGCGCACAGCTTGTCGTATATCGGCTTCCCGGTCGCCGCCAGCGCCATGTCGATCGGGAACGGATAGCGCGGCGCCGGATGCGTCGTCAGCCAGTTTTTGATCCGCTCGAGGCCGGCGAAGTCGAAACTGGGCGGGTTGATGACCACACCGGCGCCGATCGCGGCGCTGAAGTTCCGCTCGTCCAGCGAATCGTTGTTGCCGTCCCAGTGATGCCAGTTGCCTTCCTGCTCCGCCTGGTTCCAGACCGACATGAAGCGCGCCGTTCCGATGGAATGGTCGTTCGTCATGTCCAAATTGAACACCAACACCTTGTACGGATTGAACGTGTCCACTCGGCCTGGACCCCAGTCCGGGCGCCCCGCCAGGATTGAATCGAGCTTGGTGCCCTGTTCCTGCAGGGCGGTACGTAACTGCGGCACCACGACGAAGCGGTAGACCAGGCGATCGAAGAGACTGAGCGAGGTGTATTTGCCGACCGCTGCCAACACGTTGCTCGCTGTGAAGTTCGGGCTGCGCCCGCAGCTGGTCAGGAACTTAAAATAGCCCATCAGATTGAGCTGATGCGCGGGCCCGGTGGTGATGATCATCGGCTCGGACGACGTGGTTTCGCGCACCGAGGCGGTATGGCACAGCCCGCAGTTGGGGCCGACGATATCGACCGGTCCGACCCGGCGCATGGAAAAGCCGATTGGGGTCGGTTGCCCGGGTTCCTGGATCACTCCAAGGCTCGCGTAACCCCCCGGCAGCTCGGACGGGCAGATGTCGGGAAGTGCGCGGAAGACCCAATAGGGCACGCCCTTCACGTCGCTGCCGATCGAGCCATACTTGAAGTATTGTTCGTCGTTGCTGTAATCGACCGGCTTGTTGACCCGCAGGATCTGCAGCACGAACGATACGGTGACGACGGCGAGCACCAGGATCACGCACAGCGCGATGATGCCCTTGCGGCTCGATGCGCGCTCGACCCGGTCGACGGCGGTGAGTTCATCCGGGGAGTTGAGCATGAGTGACTCCTCTTTGTTCCAACGCCAAGCTCTGCGGAGGAGGCGTTTCACGGTAGACCGAGGTGATCTCGTCAACCATCGCCTGATAATCCGGGAAGCGGCTTAGCTCGTAGCACCCCAAGGGGTTCTTCGGCGCATTCAGCAGGCATTTGTTGCAATGGGTGCAGGGTCGGTCCGGCACATCGTGACCGGCGCGCCAGTAGTCCAGCAGGTCGTGATTGGCGAGTAATGCCCTCGCCATAGACACCGCATCGAAGTCGCCGCGCTCGATGTGTTCGGAAATCATGCTGGCATGCTGCCAGCCGCCGGTGCTGATGACCGGGATCGACACCGCTTTTTTGATCGCGCGCGCCTCGTTGGCGCCGACGCCCTCGACCGGCTTGCCCCATTTCTGACGGAACCATATCCAGTGAAAGATCGGCCGCAATACGCGGTAGCGGAACAAAAAATAGTTGCGCAGCGTCCGCGTGCCGCTGGACAGCATCGCATCGTAGTTGCGTGTGATGGTATCGAAGGCAAAGTCGCCGGGCGGGTTGAGGGGATGTGGGAACAGGCTGCCCAACGAGACGTGCAGAGCATCGGCGCCGTGTTGCTCGGTCCATTTGCAGATCTGGATGCTGTCCTGCAGCGAATTGCCGCGCCCCTCCCACGGGATCACGTTGTTGTAGTCGATGGCGCTGATCTTCACCTGCAGGTGGAAATCGGCTCCCACCTTGGCGCGGATCGCATCGACGATATCCAGCAGGAAGCGCGCGCGATTTTCCAGGCTACCGCCATACTCATCCTTGCGGTCGTTGATCCCCGAACTGAGGAACTGGGTGATCAAATATCCGTTGGCGCCGTGCAGCTCGACGCCGTCCAGCCCGGCCTCACGCGCACGGCGGGCCCCTTCGGCAAAGGCGGCGATGGTTTCTTTCACTTGCGCGGTTGTCATCGCCTGGCACGGGAACCCGTGCAGCGACTCCTTGCGGCTGGTGGAGCTTAGCGCCAACCGATTCTGGTTGGACAGCCCTGGCATGTCCTGCTGTCGTCCCGAGTGACTAAGCTGCATGATATACTTGCAGTCGTAAGCATGTACTGCCTCCCCCAGCTTGCGCCAGAACGGGATATGGTCGTCGGTGTGGATCGTCGCGTAGTTCGGCAGGATGCGCCCATGCATGGTAACCGGGACGAAGGACGAGATGATGCCGCCGATCCCGCCGCGGGCGAATTTCGTTTCCCAGTTGATGCGGGTTTGCGTCCCCGATCCATCCTCGTTGTCCCAGCGTCCGGACAGGTTGGAGCGCAAGATGCGGTTCTTGATCTTGAGGTGACCCAGTTGCAGCGGCTGGAAGATTATGTCTGTGCCCATCCGTCTCCCCCCATCCGCCGCGGCGCGGTCACCACTGTGCGGGTTCGTGATTCTCCCGGGATGTGTCAGTCGGCTGCCAGGTCGTCCTCGGCCAAGAGGTTCGACATCTCGGTGTCGCCAAGACCTCGGTAGCTTTCGAACCGGCTCTCCGAAAACCACTGATCCAGCGTGAACTCATGCGGAAAGTCGCCGTTAGCGTTGCGATACGAACGCACATCGATCGGAACATCCGGCAGGTCGCAGGGCCGCAGATAGATCAGTTTTCCGACCGCCCCGCCCTCGGGATAATGGATTTCGGCAGAGGCGGAGCCGCGCACCGGTGGAATCGGCAGAGTGCGGGATCCGATTGCCATCGCCGGCTTGAAGACGATGCGAACGCCAAAATCGATGAACACTTTCCGCGCGGCGTTGCCCAGATCGGTGAACTGCGCGTTCTCGTCCTGGCCCGCATCGACCACGAGGATGAAGCGGCAACGCCGGCGGATCATTTCATAAAGGCCCAGGTTGTCGAAATGACCGCCGTCCGAGAGGTAAATCGCCCGCCCGACGTCGTCGGAGCGGCCGAGCAACTCGCGTGCGAGGGTGATCAGGGCGTTGGGCGGCTTGGCCCGGCGCAGCGCCGCCGTCGAGGCGACCGCCGGATTCGGTAGCCAGGCACCCAGACGGACGTTGAACAGGGTCATCAGGAACGCCGTCGCGGCTGACGAATGATACCCCATGTTGGGGCTGAGGGCCGCGCCGGACAAGGTGAAGGCGGTGCCCAGCGTTATGCCGTTTCCGGGGTCGTCCGGTCCGGTTTCTTTTTCCTCACCGGCATAGGCATCCGTGCGGGCATAGGCGCCACGTGTTGGCTTGCCGGCGGAGATGTCCTCGATCCGGTGCAGATCGGCGGAGCCACAGTGCAGCGGTGTGACGGTGAAACTGGCGGCCTTGCGTTCGGCCCAGGCGTTGTTGGATCCGTGCGTAACGTTCAGCGCCAGGTTGAAGACCGGGAACAACACACGCGACGCCGGCGGCCGCTGGAACAGATCGTCCATGCGCGGATTGTCAGCCGGATCGATGCCGGTGAAGCTATCGGGCTCTCGGGTGGTGCGGGCGGTGCCCAGGAAAGCGCGCACCAGCCGGTTTCGATAGGTACCGTGCATCGAGAACCGGTTGACGTTGATCCTGCGGCCCAATTCGAGCGCGAGGCCGAGGGAAATCAGCAGGAAAGCCAGATCCACGGCGCATCGGTAGGCAGGCTCCGCAGTGTCGGTACCTGGTGCGAAGGCGAAGGTCAGCGCATCTGCTGCCCTACCGAGGGTCATGAACAGGATGACGGCGAACACCGCCGTTGCAATCGCGACGATGGCGTTGACGGAGAGTCGCGGTCCGGCGACCGCATCCTTGCCGCCCCGCCCGCCGGTGGCTGCGGTACTCTTGCCGACCAGCGCGGCACCGGGTCCGGTGAGCACACCGATCGCGCCGACAACCCAAGGCTGGATGCTGCTGGTCCACAGCGCGATGAGAACCGGCACCAGCAGGCAGATCGTTGCGAACGACGCCCATCCCAGCGCCGGCATGACCTTACTGGCGCTCAGGCGACCAAGCCACTCGCGGTCCAACTCGCCGCGAAAAGCTTCGCGCCGCAGCGCCACATAGAACAGCGATTGCGCCAGATGAGCCAGCGTGACCCAGACCGGGCCCACTATGGCCAGGATCGCCGGCGGCTGGTTCAGCCCGAGCGTGATGCCGACGTCGAGCAGCAGCGAGGCGATGGCGGCGGCGACGATCCACCACAGCAGGTTCCCTCGAAACACCTTGCGGTCCGCCGGGCCGCAGGAGAAGCCCGCCACGACATAGGCGAGGATCATCATCACGAATGAGCCGAGCGGAATTTGCGCCGCCGACACTGTGTTCAATGGCATGACCAGGCGTAACGAAGGTGCGGCGATCAGCGGCACCAGGAACGCCCACAGCAGGATGGGCAGCACCACCCACAGGACGGCGAATGATGGCCGTTGGTTCGTTGCTGTGCCGGCTGCCCGGTCCGTCGCGGGCGCATGGCTCGGAAGATGGGCTGCCCCGTTATAGACGCCAATAAATAGAGAAATGAGGCCGATCAGCAGAAGCCAGAGCCCGACGGTCGGCGAAATGTCCCGGATCAGGTCGCGATAGAATACCGGCGCCAGCGCCAGCGCGAACAGGCCCGGCAGGAACAGCATCCAGTTGACCAGGACATTACGTACCCAGAGCGTGACGCCGGCCCACGTGTCCGGCGACGCGAGCCCGACTCTCGGCGTGAGGAAATTCGTGAAGCCGCGCAGGGCACGAATCTCCTCCGGAGCCTCGGCTGCGGCCAACAGGTCCTGGACAGCCTCGACATCGCCGTTCCGCTCGCGGATCAGCGCGGTGAGCCAGCCACCCATATAGCCGCCGCCGGATACCGTCGAGAGATAATGAAACCGTGTCAGCAGCCCTTTCCGCGCGAGCGCCTGCAAAACCCCGAGCGAGAATGCGGCACTTCTGATTCCTCCACCGGACAAGCAGAGTGCGGCCTGACGTTTGGCTGCGGCAGCGACATGATAGGTCTGCTGCTCACGGTCCGGCGAATGATCTGTCATCGCGGGTTGCGGTTCGCCGTGAATTGCCTCGAACTCGCCCCAGAGGGCGCGCGCGAGCGTGCAAACTGGCCTAGGCTCCGGGCCGCCCCCGGTATTCGACGTTTCTCTAACCATTATTCCGATAGTGAGCGCAGATGGCTTGCATTTGCAATGCCAATGTTGGCCTTGATTAAAAACTCCGCGCCAACGATAGCCGAATCTGATTTTGACACGAACAAGGCTTGGCCTCTAACGTCTCCCGGCAATGATCGCGGCCCGGCCCGCCGCAGGGGATCAAGACGCTTGCTATAAAGCTTGCTATAAAGAAGGAGAACGCCAATGCAGCGAATCGTTCGTTTAATGGCGCAGGCAGCGATATTGGTCGGTGCATTCGCGGTTCTGGGCTGCGGCGGTTCGTTGCGGGCGTCCGAGGCTCAAGATGAGGCAACCCGGGTCGGTCGCCAGGCCGAATTGTTTCCTGCCGCTGGCGAAGATTATTTCCACGACGTCGATGGCGGTCGCGACCTGCAGCCCGGGGAGATCAAGGGGCGCAACATGTGGTTGGTATGGACCGGCGGCAATGACCGCTTCTGGGACGTGCTGACCAATAACAGCTTCGGCACATTCGACCTGCTCAAGACGATATCATCGGCTCCGGGCCTGAAGTTCAGCCGGGATAACCGGTGGGAGTATTTTGGTATCATTAACGAACCCTGCTTCGAAAAGGCAACCGGCCCCGATCAAGAACATTTTGGTCTCTGGCTGGACAAGCGCCGCGCCGACTGCCCCGGTGGGGCGGATCCGTTTGCTGATGAAAAAAAGTATCCGGGCGTCAAGATTGGCGCTCGCGGTCAAGGAACGATCCCGGTTGGATCCTATTACGGCGAACCCACTGGTATTGTTGGGCTACGACTCTTTCCAAATCCAGATTTCGACGAGGAGGCTCGCAAAAAATGGGACGCCACGCGATTTTATAAAGATCCAACCTATTACCAGTCAAAGAACCTCATTCGCCCATACCGCGTGGGCATGGCGTGCGGCTTCTGTCATATCGGTCCCAGCCCGATCAATCCGCCGGATAATCCGAATGCTCCGGAATGGAAGAATCTGAACTCTACCGTGGGATCGCAGTACTTCTGGTTCGACCGGGTCTTCGTCTGGGGCGCGGACACCAGGAACTATATCTTCCAACTGTTGCATTCCTACCGCCCGGGCACGCTCGATACCTCCCTGGTCTCTAGCGACAGCATCGTCAATCCGCGCACGATGAACGCCATCTATAATCTGAAGGACCGGCTCGACCAGGCACGCCGCCACGGCGAGGAAACGTTGACCGGAGGGCAACTGAACAACAAGCAGTTCAACGACTTCATCAGCAACGGACCGTTGACGGATTTCTACCGCAAACCGCAGGTCTGGACGCCGCGCGTGCTGAAGGACGGCTCCGACTCGGTCGGGGCACTGGGAGCGCTGAACCGGGTACATCTCAATATTGGTCTGTTCAGTGAAGAATGGCTGCTTCACTTCAGGGTCTTCACCGGGGGCAAACAACTCACACCAATCGAGATCGCCACGGCCCAAAAGAATTCCGCCTATTGGCGCGCGACAGAGGCGCAGACTATTTACATGGCGCAGTTCCTGCTCGCGGCCGGCAAACCGGACCTGCTGCAGGACGCGCGCGGCGGCAAACAATATCTGACCAACGACCAGGCGGTGCTCGATAAAGGCAAGACGGTGTTCGCAGAACGCTGTGCCCGCTGCCACTCCAGCAAGCTCCCGGAGCCGGTTCAGGGGATCGCGAGTCCGGAAACGCTGCCCTGCAACGGGCCCAAATACCTGGCCTGCTGGGACCGCTACTGGAACTGGACCAAGACGGACGATTTCAAATCGAAGATGCTGGCGATCGTCAAATCGCCCGACTTCCTGAAGGACAACTTTCTGTCCAGCGAGTTCCGCGTGCCCCTGACCCTCTTGAAAACCAATGCCTGCAGTCCGCTGGCGACCAACGCGATCGCCGGCAACATCTGGGACAACTTCTCTTCGCAAAGCTACAAGGATCTACCGTCGGTCGGTGAGGTACAGGTGCAGGATCCGTTTACCGGGGCTTATCACCCGTATCAGATGCCCGCCGGTGGTCGTGGCTACACCCGCCCGCCGTCCCTGATCAGCCTATGGTCCACTGCGCCGTTCCTGCTCAACAACAGCGTCGGCAGGTTCGATCCGGATCCGTCGGTCGCCGCCCGCATGCGGTCCTTTCAGAGCGGCATCGAGCAGATGCTGTGGCCGGAAACCCGAACCCGCGATTCCGTCCTGGGTGACAAAGGCGTCGGGCTGATCGACCGCACTACCGAAACCAGCTACCTGATCGTTCCTGTCGGGTATATGCCGGACATTCTCGTGGCGCTGCGCAAGCCGCTGGGCTGGCTGTTCCCGGGCTTCTTCAACTCTGAAGGCGGGCTCAAGATCGGGCCAATACCCAAAGGCACGCCGACCGGGCTGCTTGGCAACCTCAACATCATTTCTGAACAGACCGACTGGCGGTCGCAACTCGGCATGGCGTCGAAAGTGGTGTCCGCCGCGTTCAGGGCAAAACGCGACCTGGCCGCATTGCCGCCGGATGCCTCGGACGAAACTGCGACCCAGGTATTCGGCCCGTTGGCACAGCAACTTTACGGCCTCAGCAAGTGTCCGGATTATGTCATCAACAAAGGCCATTACTTCGGCACGGATATGTTCGATGAGGAACCCGGCCTGAAGGATTCGGAAAAGCGCGCGCTCATCGAATTCCTCAAGACCCTGTAGAGCTCGTCGCATGCAAGCGCCTGGCGACAACCGCGATGCCGAGTGCGACTACATCGTGGTCGGTTCCGGCGCTGGCGGCGGAACGGTCGCGGCGCGGCTGGCCGAGGCCGGCTACCAGGTGATCCTGCTGGAAGCGGGCGGCGATCCGCGGCGGCAGGATGGCGGCGATCCGCTGGAGCCGGATGGGCAAAGGCTGCCGGATGACTACGACGTGCCGGCGTTCCATCCGTTCGCCTCGGAGAACGAGGCCATTTCCTGGCAGTTCTTCGTCCGCCATTATGCCGACGACCAGGCACAGCACCGCGATCCGTCGTATCGTTCCGAATGGAACGGCCGTCCGGTCGACGGCGTGCTGTATCCGCGGGCGTCCTGCCTGGGCGGCTGCACGGCGCACAATGCACTGATCTTCGTGGCACCGCCGGCGGCCGATTGGGATGCCATCGCGGCGCGCACCGGCGATGCCTCGTGGTCCGGGGCCAACATGGCACGCTATCTGGCCCGGTTGGAGAAGTGCAATTATCGCCGGATCTGGCGGTTCCTGGCCCGGCTGGGTGCGACGCGGACCGGGCATGGCTGGAGCGGCTGGCTGCACACGGAAAAGGCCTTGCCGCGCGCGGCCCTGCAGGACCACGACCTGGTGAAGGTCATCGCCGCCTCGGCCGCCGCCATACTGGACACCGGAGGGCGCTTCACCACGTGGCTGCGGGTGCTGTTCCGCTCCTTCGGGGATCCGAATGACCGTGGCGTCCTGCGGACCGCGCCCGAGGGGTTGTTCTATACCCCACTGACCACGCGGCGGCATCGCCGCAACGGCACGCGTGAACGCGTTCTCGACGTCGCAGACCGCTGGCCCGACCTGCTGCGGATCCGCCTCAACGCGTTGGCGACACGGGTGCTGTTGGACCGTAACAACCGCGCGGTTGGCGTCGAATACCTGCGTGGCCGCAACCTGTATCGCGCGCATGAATTCAGCACCGATGCGGGTGGAGAGCGTGTGACGGTGCGCGCACGGCGTGAAGTGATCCTGGCGGGCGGCACTTTCAACACCCCGCAACTGCTCATGCTGTCCGGGATCGGTCCGCGGGACGAACTGAACAAAATTGGCGTCGAGGTTCGCGTCGATCTGCCCGGCGTTGGGCGCAATCTGCAGGATCGATACGAGGTCGGGGTCGTCAACCGCATGAACTTCGACGCATGGCCGTCGTTACGCGGGGCGCGGTATCGGCGTGGCGACCGGCAGTACACGACATGGCGGCTGCTGCGGCGTGGCATGTACACCTCGAATGGGGCCGGATTAACCGTCGTCAAGCGGTCCGATCCCCGCAAGAAACTTCCGGACCTGTTCTGTATGGCGCTGGTGGGTTTTTTCCGCGGCTACTACCCGGGTTATTCGCGCGCGCTGGCGGAGCGTCACGATTGCCTTACGTGGTCAGTCCTCAAGGCGCACACCATCAACCGGGCCGGCGAGATAACGTTGCGCTCGAATGACCCGAGAGAGCCGCCGCGAATCAACTTCCATTACTTCGGCGAAGGCACGGATCCGGGTGGAGAGGATCTGCGGGCGGTTGTCGCCGGGATCCGTCTGGTGCGCAGCATGACCGCACCGCTGCTGCGCGACGGAACGATGGCGGCCGAGGAACTGCCGGGACCAGCGGTGCAAACCGATATGGACCTGGAGCAGTACGTGCTCGAGCATGCCTGGGGTCACCATGCCTGCGGTACCTGCGCTATCGGCACACTGGCGGAAAATGGCGTGCTGGATCCCGACTTCCGCGTGCATGGCGTGGCGGGGCTGCGGATCGTCGACGCCTCGATATTTCCCCGGATTCCTGGCTACTTCATCGCTAGCGCGGTCTACATGATCGGCGAGAAGGCGGCGGACGCAATACTGGCCGGCTAGCTAGCCCATCTTATTCAGCGCTTCCCCAAAATGGCGCTTTATGGTGAACTTTCAAGACCTTACGCTCGAACCGAGCCGTCGCAGATTTTGCCACAGCCCTTTCGCCTAATCTATTTGGGGGGAGAAAGCGGCATCGTCCTTGGGTCTCATGCAGCACACGTACCAGCACCCCGGGTTTGGGTCCTCCGCTTACGCCAACTGCGGCCTTTTCCAGGAGATGGCCGACGCGAACCTTCTAACAGGCTGCTGAAAAACCCCTTGCTTCGACGCGGCGGCATCTGATTCGATGCTCCATCGGATTGACAGCCTCAGGTAGCCTCAATGCGCGGTTCTGACCAACGACGCGACGGACTTTTCAGCAATGTGCGGCCGAAGAGCCGGATCCCCCAGACCCATCCGTTGCGGGTGATCCGAACGCTGGCAGACGAGGCCCTGCAGTCGCTCAACGACCGGTTCGCGGCGCTGTATTCCGAGAACGGCCGTCCCTCGATCCCACCCGAGCAGTTGCTGCGCGCGCTGTTGCTGCAAGCCTTCTACACCATCCGTTCCGAGCGTCAGCTGATGGAGCAGTTGAACTCCATTGCGGGATGACCCGCCCATACACGATCGCGGCTCCCTGGAAATCCTGTTTCCAGACCGACCCTGGCAGCCACCATCGATCGCGATCACACGGGCTCGCTCAGGGATCGGTCAGTAAGGCGATGGCTCACCCCGCCGCGACTGGGTGACGCCAGCGTCGCCTGACTCATTGATTGCTGAGTAACTCGGTCCAATCGTCCTCGCTGCCCTCTGGTCTACCGCCAGCGGGTTGGGCTCGATTGACGATGCGTCATGGTCGATCAGCCATATCCGAATCCAGATGGCGTTTCCGCTGTTCGATCATCCCCATCCACATTCGGCGGCTGCAAACGGACGAACTGCAACCCTGTGAGCATTGGCTGGACCGAGGAATGAACCCATGGTAGTGCGATCCGCATGAGGCACACAGAAGGTGGATTGATAGGGCGGCGAAATGTGGGTCTGGGCCTGGGAAGTTTGCTTGTGGGGTCCGAGGCCCGGGCAGCGGTTCCCGCCCCAGCGCCGGCTAACGCACCGGTCATGCCCCCGACGGTGCGGCCCGGCCATGAGGTGGCCCGTGTCATGGGCGGCTCGTTGATCGGGACCTACATCAAGGTCGTCAACGACATGGCCAACGTGCTGGCCAGCTACTCGCCGGACGCGCCGCGTATCTTTCCGATTATATCATCCGGCGGATATCAAGTGCCGTATGATCTGGTCGAGCTGGACTTTATCGATGCCGCCGTGGTGTCAAACATCATGCTGGACACGGTGCGCCGTGCCGGTTGGTTGCCGGAGATCACCAATCGCCTGGCCTATGTGACTGAGTTGTATTTCGAGGAAACGCATCTTCTCTCGACCCAACTGATCGAGAATGTGTACGCGCTCAATGGCCTGACGGTTAATGTCGGGCCGCGAGGCGGCGGTAGCGACGTGATTGCGCGCCGGATGTTCGAGCTGCTGGGCATCCAGCCGAATTACGACAATCGTCCGATCCCTGCAGCACTTGAGGGCGTACCGCGCGGCGATCCGGCCGCTGTACTCTTCGTGGCGGGCAAACCAGCCGATATCTTTCGCGACATCGGCGTGGTCGGCAGTCTGCGGTACGTCCCGATCAAGTGGGACGACAAGGCGAAGAACTGGCTGTCGCCCTGGTTCCGTGCCGCCACTTTGGATTATGCCGACTATCCGCGTCTGATCCCGCGCGGGACTGCTGTGCCGACGGTGGCCAGTGCGGTGTTCCTCGTGACGTCAATCCAGCCGGCAGGTTCGCCGCGACAGAAGATGATCTCGGCCATGACCTCGGCGTTTTTGCAGAACCTGACGACGCTGCAGACCGGGCCCTACCAACCGAAATGGCGTGAGGCGAACGTACTGGACCACCTGCCTCACTTCAGTCGGGCGGCTGACGTGATAGGCTGGTTCAGCCAATCGAACCAGGCGGCGACCACCCCGTAGGGCTGTCGCTCGACGCTCAGGGCTTGCCGGCGGACGTGGGTGCCGTCGTGTCAGGGAGGGTTAGGTTCCGGCATTACCGCCTTCGGCAGCACACTGGCCGGCGTCACGTTAGTGGATGGCTGCATCGTCGTGCTGGTGGGTGGCTGTGTCGGTGGCGTTGCAGAGACACCCTGCCCGGCGGTGGCGCCGCCCAGGACAGTGCTGCTTCCTGTGTTGAGAATCAGCGGAAGGCCCTGGCTGCCGCCGACCACGACCACCTTGGCATTTGGAGACAAGGCCAAGGCCTCCGTGGCCTCGATGCCGCGCAGGGTCAGATAGCCCTTGCTCAGGTTGCGGCCCACGATGTCCTCGAAGTGTCGGATGCCATCGGCCTTGATCGACTGGCGTTCGGCCTCATCGCGCTCTGCAGCCAATCGGTAATTGTATTCCTGCGCGCGCTGCGCTTCCCGAAGCTTGGCATTGATTGCCGCCTGCACCGGTTCCGGCATGACGATGCGGCTGATCAGCAGATCCTGCAGCAGGATGAGCGGCCGATTGAGCGTGTTGACCTTGGTATTGACGTGGCCGTCGTCGCTTGCCCTTGAGGGTCCCGCGTCCTGCACTGGCTGTCCCGCGGGCACGCTGCGATCGGAACCGGTATAGGCATCCAGGGCGCCAATCTCATTCAGCCGGCTGCGGTCGGTCAGCGTGTTGAAAATCACCTCTTGAACCTGGTTGCGCAGTGGTCCCAGCAGCGATTCGACGGGGTACAGCGCGATCAGCTTGCGTACCGCGGCACCGACCTGTGGGCTGATGACCTTCGCAACGTACTCGGGCCCGACGGCGTCCTGCAGATAGGCAAGATTTTCGGGCGACAGCCGGTAGCGCGTCGCGACCTCCACCGACAGCGAAAGCCCGTCGCTGGTCAGCGCGTAGAGATCCTCGTGCCAATTCTGCAACCGCAAATTATAGACATAGATGCGATCCCACGGCCAGATAAGGTGGAACCCTTCGCCAAGGGCGGTCCGGGTACTGGGTGCCGCCAGCGAAGCGCTTCCACAACACGCCGCCATCGCCCGGCCCGATGAACACCACACTAATTGGAACAAGGAACACAGCGATCATCAGCAGCATGACCAGCGTGATGATCAGCCCGAAATGACTGCGTCGCCGGGCGCTATTGTCGTTCCGCGATTTGCTTGTCAGCCATGCCCGGACGCGCTGCAGGGTGGAGCTTACCGGCGCGGTCGGTTCCGGCTGAGCGGTGCCGGCGTCGAGGGGGGCCTGCGTGCCGCTCATGATTTCTCCGGTGGCGACGAACGGCGGCGGGTGCGCGCGCCAGCACGACGGCGCCGAACCGGTGGTCCTGCATCGGTGCTCGGCGTGGGATCAGGCGGTCCGGCGGCGTCGTGCGGTTGTTCCGGCACACGATCGGTGTCGGGTGCGTCCACCGTGGCGATTGCTGCGGTGTTGTCGGTCGGTCGGTTGACAGGCGGCGGGTTGACCCCGGCATCGGCGGTCGGCGTGGCGGCTGGTTCCTCCGTTGCGGTCGCTTCGGTCGCTGCAGGTGGCGGCACCGGCGGTTCGTGAACGGAAAACTCGTCCGGCGACAAGGTGATGGTGGCGGCTGACGACAGCGCGGGTGATATCTCCGGTGCCCTGGCCTGTGCAGGGATGTATTGCGGCAACGCACGATCCGGTGCGCTGCCGTATGTCTCAAGGTGTCGGATGAAAGCGTCTGAAAGTGCAACGGTACTGGCAGCCGCCGCGGCCGGCATCACAGCAATGCTGAGGAGCGTGCCGATGATGGGAACGAATTTGAGCATTGCCGGTATGCCGGTCAGCGCAACGCCTTGCGGCGCCACGCCGCCCACCGTGCTTGTTGAGTTCCATTGAGAACTGACCCGGGTTGGCCGGAATTTTCCACTGAGAATTGACCCATGTTCGAACCTGCCCCGGCTGGCATCAGCGGGGGTGCATGGAGTGATCGACATGGCATTGTTGGGCGTCATCCGACGCTGGGCGTTCCGGGAGGGGATCTCGATCCGGGGGATATCGAGGCGCACCGGACTGTCGCGGAACACGATCCGCAGATACCTCCGATCGGGCGCGGTGGAACCGAAGTTCAGAGTTCCTGATCGGCCGAGCAAGCTGGCCCGCTATGCGGACAAGCTGTCGCTCTGGCTGAAGGCGGAAGCCGGCAAATCCCGCAAGCAGAGACGAACGGTCAAACAGCTTCACGCCGATCTGGTGGTGCTGGGATACGAGGGGTCCTACAACCGGGTGGCGGCGTTCGTCCGGGCCTGGAAGGCTGACCGGCAGCGGGAGCAGCAGAGCAGTGGGCGAGGCACGTTCGTTCCGCTGGTCTTTCCGAGCGGGGAAGCTTTCCAGTTCGACTGGAGCGAGGACTGGGCGGTCCTGGGCGGTGAGCGGACCAAGCTGCAGGTTGCGCACGTCAAGCTGTCGTACAGCCGCGCCTTCCTCGTCCGGGCGTATCCGCTCCAGACGCACGAGATGCTGTTCGACGCCCATTACCATGGGTTCCGGGTTCTGGGCGGCGTGCCGCAGCGCGGGATCTACGACAACATGCGGACGGCGGTGGACCGGGTTGGTCGCGGCAAAGAGCGCCAGGTCAATGCCCGCTTCCTGGCCATGGCCAGCCACTACCTGTTCGATCCTGACTTCTGCAATCCAGCAGCCGGCTGGGAAAAGGGACAGGTTGAGAAGAATGTCCAGGACGCGCGCCATCGGCTCTGGCAGCCCATGCCATGCTTTGCCGATCTCGAGGCCCTGAACGCGTGGTTGGAACGGCGCTGCGTCGATCTCTGGGGACAAGTCCCCCATGGCACCTTGCCCGGAACCATTGCTGAGGTATGGGCAAGCGAAAAACCCAGCCTGATGGCGTTGCCGCCTGCCTTCGACGGCTTCGTCGAGCACACCAAGCGCGTGTCGCCGACCTGTCTGGTTCACCTGGAACGCAACCGCTACAGCGTGCCGTGCTGCGGGCTTACGCGGCCCCACTGGGGCCACGGTCCCTTCGCACCCTTCGCCAACCGGCCGGTCAGCGTGCGGATCTATCCGCAACGGATCGTCGTGGCGGCGGAGGGGCTGATCCTCTGCGAGCATCCGCGGATCATCGAGCGGTCGCATCATCTGCCGGGACGGACGGTGTACGACTGGCGCCACTATCTGGCGGTGATCCAGCGCAAGCCGGGCGCTCTGCGCAACGGCGCGCCGTTCGCCGACTTGCCCGAGGCTTTCAAGCGTCTGCAGGGCAGTCTGCTCAAGCGGCCTGGCGGCGACCGGGAAATGGTGGAAATTCTGGCCCTGGTTCTCCAGCATGACGAGGAGGCCGTGCTGTGCGCCGTCGAGTTGGCTTTGGAAGGTGGGCTGCCGACCAAGACCCATATCCTGAATATTCTGCACAGGCTGGTCGACGGCAAGACAACGGCTGCTGCCGTCAACGCACCCCAGGCTTTGACCCTGAGCCGGGAACCAAAGGCCGACGTCGAACGCTATGACGCGCTTCGGAGCGGGCCCGACAAGCGGGAGGCGCATGATGCGGCATGATCCCGCCAGCGCCGCTATCGTGATCATGCTGCGTGGCCTGAAGATGTTCGGGATGGCGCAGGCCGTCGGCGAGCTGATGGAGCAGGGGGCGCCGGCCTTCGACGCCACGGTGCCCATCCTGTCCCAATTGCTGAAGGCCGAAACCGCCGAGCGCGAAGTCCGCTCCATCGCCTACCAGCTCAAGGCCGCCCGGTTCCCGACCTACAAGGACCTCGCCGGGTTCAACTTCGTCGCCAGCGAGATCAACGAGGCACTGGTCCGGCAGCTTCATCGCTGTGAGTTCATGGACGGCGCCTACAACGTTGTCCTCATCGGCGGCCCAGGGACAGGCAAGACCCATGTCGCCACGGCGCTCGGTGTCCAAGCCGTCGAGCATCACCGCAAGAAGGTCCGGTTCTTCTCCACCGTCGAACTTGTCAATGCGCTGGAACAGGAGAAGGCCCAGGGCAAAGCAGGCCAGATTGCCGAGCGGCTGGTCCGGTTAGACCTCGTGATCCTGGACGAACTCGGATATCTGCCGTTCAGCGCCTCCGGCGGTGCCTTGCTGTTCCACCTGCTCAGCAAGCTCTACGAGCGCACCAGCGCCGTCATCACCACCAATCTGAGCTTCAGCGAGTGGGCCGGGGTGTTCGGTGACGCCAAGATGACAACCGCCTTGCTCGATCGCCTCACCCATCACTGCCATATCCTCGAAACCGGCAACGACAGCTTCCGGTTCAAGGCCAGTGCCGCAACCACCAAAGCCGAGAGGAAAAAGCCATGACCTGACCCGTTCTCTAGCCGAGAAACACACGCACAAGGCGGGTCAGTTCTCGGTGGAAAACCCGGGTCACATCTCAGCGGAAATCAACAACGGCGAGTTCCAGGACACCAGCGCCGCTCTGCTGCACGGTTTCAAGGAGGTCAAGCTCAGCCGCCGGCGGGCGGACGCACTGTACGACGAGCTGTTCGGCCTGGCGGACGAAGCACGGGATATCCGCGCGGAGGCGCAGGCGGGCATGAACCGCAGCTTCGTCGTCGGCCAGGTGCTGTTCTTCCTGCTGGTCGGCTCCATGGTCTTCCTGCTGCCGGCGCTGGGTACGATTTCGGCAAGGACCCTGGCGCAGGCCACCATGGCGGTGCTGTTCGTGCTGGGGCCGGTCAGCATGATCATCGGCGCGATCCCGGCGCTATCCGGCGCGGAAGCGGCAGCGCGGGCCATCTTCGAGCTGGAAGCGACGTTGCAGGCGCAGATCAGGGCCGAGAGCCTGGTGGCGGCGAATGACCCGGCACCGCTGCCCGAACGCAAGGAGTTCCGTTCGCTGGAACTGCGCGGCGTTACCTTTCGCTACCCGAGGAGCGAGCGCGGCAACGGCTTCGTGCTGGGCCCGCTCGACTTCAAGGTGACCGCGGGGGAGACGGTGTTCATTACCGGTGGCAACGGTGCGGGCAAGTCCACCTTCCTGCGCATTCTGACCGGCCTTTATCCGGCGCAGGGCGGGCAGATCCTGCTGGACGGGCAGCCGGTGGACGAGGTGTACCTGCAGGACGTGCGCGATCGGATCGCCGCGGTCTTCTCTGACTACTTCCTGTTCCGCAAACTGTATGGGCTGACCGACACGCTGGCGCCGGAAGAGGCGGATGCGCTGTTGCAGGAGATGGACATCGTCGACAAGGCCGCGATCCGCGACGGTGCGTTCACCACGGTGCAGTTGTCGACCGGTCAGCGCAAGCGGCTGGCGCTGATTGCCGCCGTGCTGGAAGGCAAACCGCTGCTGGTGCTGGACGAATGGGCAGCCGACCAGGATCCGGTGTTCCGCCGCAAGTTCTACGAGGAGGTGCTGCCGTCACTGAAGGCGCGCGGCATCACCATCATTGCCGCAACCCATGATGACCGCTGGTTCCATCTCGCCGACCGCCAGATCCGGCTGTCCGAAGGTCTTATCGTTCCCGTGGGCTGACCCGCTGGCTGGACCCCGCACCGGTCGGATCAGGCACCGGGCTAGCTGGCGATGGCACCGGCCGCAGCGGCATTCGTCGCTCCACCAGGCCGGACAACCAGCCGCGCATCACCGTTAACAGGGCGAATCCGGTCTGGAAGATGATGCCGAACAGCAGGATGCCGAAGGCGAACAGCGCAAACTGGCCGAGACGGTTGGGCATCCGGTTGGCCTGACTGACGATGATGCCGATCGCCTCGCGCACGCCGATCGCCGCGCCGGTGCTGGAGGCCATGACCAGGACGAAGAAGGCGCGCCCGACATTCGGCAGGAACAGAAGTGCGGTCATCGGTGAGTTCTGGCGGAGTTGCTGCAGCGCATCCAGACCGCTCTCGGCGATGTAGTACGCGGAGTACGGCAGCATCGAGAGGGCGACGATCGGCGCACCCGACAGGGTGATCCGGACCGACAGAAACGAGAGCTCCGACGGGATGACGTTAAGCAGGAAGAACATCACCACGAACGTCGGGGCAGCCCGCATCAGCCCGACCAGGGCGCCGGCAAGCCTGGCGAGCAGACCCGGCCGGAGCTGAGCCAGGGCGAGCGGAATGCCCAGCACGAAGCCGCCGATCAGCGACAGCACGGCGATGCGCAGGTTCACGGCGATGCCGCCGAACACCTGCCAGACGAAACCCGGCGGCAGGCTGTCGATCACCGCGTTCACGCCAGTGCCGCCGTCATGCCAGGCCGACCTGGCGCAGCAGGAACCATCGCAGCGAGGCGGACAAGCGGACGACCGCAGCGACAATGAGCATATAAAAGATCAGCATCACCCAGTAGATGCTTGCACGGCTACTGGCGAACGAACCGATATCGGTCAACTGGTTCAACAGCTCGGGCGCACCGATGAAGCTGGCGACCGGCGTGGCTTTTGCCGCATTGATCAGGAATGCCTCGATCTGTTTGGCTGACAGGCAGACGCCGCGGAAAAACAGGTGCGAACCACCGGCTGACCGTGCGGTGACGCCGTGCCGGATCGCCCCGATGGTCTCCGCGATGGCCTGTCCTGCGTTGGCCCCGTTGATCAGCCCGAGCGCGGCGATTGCCGCGATCATCACCGTCAGCGGCGTGAATTCGGCTAAGCCGCGCAGCAAGGCCGCGGCGACGATAAGTGTCATGATCGGTGGTGACGATTGCAGGACGACGACCAGCACGCGCGCGGGCCATCGCAGGACGCGGGACGAAGCGCTTGCCGCCGCGCCGACGGAGAGCGCCACCAGCAAGGTCGTGATTATGGTACCGGTGACCAGCAGCAGAGAGTTGACGATGCCATCCTGGAACAAGGTCCAGGCATGCTCTGTCTTCAGCATCGGCAGTGCGATGGGGATCGACAGTTTCGCGCTCAGCCAGGCCTCCACGGCCGCGACCTCAGGGGCGAAACCGGTCGGCTGCAAATCGGATTTGGCCGGCGGCAGGTTACAGACTGGATCGGTGCCTCCGGACGCGCTGGCGCACACACCCTGCCAGGTGGCCTGCTGCTGCTCCAGGAATTGCGGCGCGATCTGATGCGCGCGTGCCATGCTGATGAGCACGCCATCGCGATGAAAGATTTGTAGGATGAGGGAGAGGACCTGCTGCAGGTCGTGCGTATCGCCGCGCGCGACCGCCATGCCCCAGGGAACCGGCGCGAAGCCGAACTTGACCGCGTATCTCTTGGCAAAGTCAGGGTCGCTGAGCGATCTGGCGAAGAAACTGCTGTCCTGCGCGACGATCTGACATTCCTCATGGGCCAGGCCGCGGAGTAATTGTTCTGGAACTCGCATACAGCATCAGACGCGCGCCATGCTCGGCCAGTTCCCAGTTCGAGTTGTTGCCGACCGTGACGCAGACCGATTTGCCGGAAATGTCGTGCCAACCATTGATACGAATGGCGCGGTCGGCGATCACGACGGTTTCTGAACTCGTAGTAACTCGGCGTGATGAACTGGACCAGCGGGGCCCGCTCGGTCGTGTATCCCATGGTCGCGATCACCAGGTCGACCTGCCCCTCGGCCAACGCCGAGATGCGATTGGCCGGCATGACGGGAACCAGTTGCGCGGCGACGCTAAGTCTTGCCGCGATGGCGCGCGCCAGGTCGATCTCGAACCCCTGCCAGGTACCGCCGTCGCGCTGAGCAAATTGCGGATAGTCGGTGCGGACCCCAATGCGCAGCTTATGCGCGCACATGACCCGCACTAGCCGGCTGACACCATCGCCGGTACAGCGGTGCTGTGCGGCGGCACGGGCTTGATCGAGCAAATCGGCGAGCGAGGTGTCCGCCGGCGTGGTGGCCGCGGGCAATGCCGACGCGGATCGAATCAGGACAAATGCGACGAACAACAGACCTGACAGCAGGCACAGCAGGCTCCGGCCGCGCGGCAGGTGAGGCGGCATTCACGTACGGCTTCCGGCGTGCCGAAGCTCAACGATGCACATCTCTCCGAAGCTGTACGGGCCGTAGACGTGAATTGTACGGCCCTGCTGCGCCAGTCGGACACTGTCTGTCATGGTGCGGAGTTTCTCGTGCGGAATATAGACGAGCGAAGGGATGGCGATGCGAAGATCGAGAGCGTGTTGTGCTGCGAGTTCGCGCGAAAAATCAATGTTGACGAACGCATTATGGGTTAGCAGCGCGCGTCCGTCCGGCCCGAGATGTGTTGCCAGACCTTCGATGAATTCATTGAGGAATTTGCGTCCGTCGGGCCCGCCGTAGCTCCAGCTGGGCAGCCGGTCGGCGACCGGCCCGTCATTCGTGGGGAAGTGCGGCAGGTTGGCAACGACGAGATCGAAGCGCCGGCCGTCGAGCGGCGACCACATATCGCCTGGGAGAAGCTCGGAGATGGCGGCGTAGCCGAGATCAGTGAGCAGGCGGGAGGCGACGATGACGGCCTGCGGTTCGATATCAACGCCGCAGAGATGCGCCGCGCCGAGGGAGCCAAGGGCGGAGAGCACAATGCCGCTGCCAAAGCCGATCTCGAGGGCGCGAACACCCGCGATCGCACCTGGCTCCGCGCGCAGCGCTTGGATAAGCAGAGCCGTGTATTCACTTGGCCGCAATCGATATCTGATCGCATCGATAGCTTTGGTGGACACGTCGTTTGTGTTCGTTTCTGTCGGCAAGCGAAATTCTACCTCTACGGACATTTCTCTGACTTTTGCACGTCGTATTCTACGGGTTTTCCGCGCTGAGGTAAAACAATTCATGCATTTGGCAGCACAATTAACATGACGCAGGCGTTTGCCGTTGCGGCTGCACGTGATTGTCTTGCGAGGCGACGCGCGGGAATGCGAGAGGACCTGTCGCCCGGCATGCCGATCCGGCTGCACATTTGCAGGAAGCGACGGTTATAGGCGCGCTCACGGCCGACAAAGATCGTCTCAACCGCGGTCTTCATGTTGTCGTAGATGCCGCGCCGGCAGGCACCTTTGAAAAACCCAAACGCCCGATCATGAGCGTCGAACACCATCTCCTGCGTCTCGCGCGGATACGCCCGTACAAACAGTATCCGGCTATGGCACAGCCGCACATGGGCGACCGTCACCGTCACCGTCGTGCCGTTGATCAGCACGATCTCGTAGCTCTAACAGGCTGCTGAAAAAGTCCAGCAACTCCGCAACGAATGAACGAAAAGAATCGCAGCAGCGGTCGCCGCAAATCAATCTTGCGCTCAGCATCGATTTCGCGAGTTATCGTTGCGAGGCCGGGCCCCGAAAATCCTTTTTCAGCAGCCTGCTAATCGAACTGATAGGCTTCACCTGGCGCGAAGCTTAGCGGAATGAACGCCCCGACCCAGGCTGTCGCGCGATCGCGCAGCCAGCCTCGGGCATAACGTCGCACCGCATCATAGCCACCTTCGTAGCCGAGCCCGCGCAGCTCCTCGAACACCCGGATCAGCGTCAAACGCTCGCGGCGCGGTTTGCCTTCGTTCGACGCCAGCAAGCGGTCCAACGCCTCCTGCCACGGGTCAAGCCGCGGCATCGGCTGCTCCCCACGCCGGTAGCGGAACTCAGTCGCCTCTGAACGCAGGATCTTCCGAACCACCTTCCGCGAAACGTTCAGCTCGCGGCAGATCGCCTTGATCGCTTTCCTTGAAAGAAATACGCCCGCCGGATCTTCGCGACCGTCTCCACAACCAGCATCTCGTTCATGGTCCCCGTGCTCCACGCAAGCCAGCTTGAGCCCCATCATCAGAGGGCTCCCTTTTGGACGCCGATCACCCCTCAAACGGAGGCCTTTTTCCATGCCGAAACACACAAGGGTGAAAGATACTATTTGCATACGTCGGCGTTCGGTCCTGTTGTGCATCGTCCAAGCGGCCGGTCAGTGGCCTGCCGGAGCGACCGCCACGGATCCGGTGTCGGCCGACCACTTTGTCCGCAACTCGGACACAACGCGACGGGACCCAAGCCCTAACGCCTCTGACAGCAACGGGCACTCGAGATTTGGCGGTCCGAGACAGGCGCCGAGCAGGACCACGCAATGGCGGCCGAAACAGTCTCTCACCTCGTGGCCTCATGGCTCCACCAGGAAACCGCGGCTGTCCGCCGACACTTTCCCGGCACCGGATCGAGGTAAAAACATTTCAATATCAATGACTTAGGCTGGCTGGGGCGGGAGGACTCGAACCTCCGAATGGCGGAATCAAAATCCGCTGCCTTACCACTTGGCGACGCCCCAACGCGGACCGGTGCGCGGCATGATTAGGTCGTGGCGCCGGGCAGGTAAAGCGCCAACCCGCGACCGCTACGCGGCGGTCCTGGCCGGCCGCGGCCAGCGGGCGGCGACCTGGGGCAGGATCTGTTCGATCAGCAACCTGGTCTGCGCCAGCATGTCGGCGTCACCCTGCGCTGCGGGCCGCAGAATGAACTTTGAGGCGCCCGCTTCCACATAGGCGGTCAGCCGCGACAGGATGGTGCCGGCATCGCCCACGGCGAAGGCTTCGTGCGGTTCGCGGCCGGTGCGGGCGCGATAGGCCTCCGCCACGCGTCCCATGCCGGGGTCGTCCCAGGTTCCGAACCGGTAGGCGAAGGCGGCGCCGTAATGGTCGTCATCGATGCTGCGCCCGCTCTCCGCCATGGCGGCGCGGATCGCGGCGATGGTGCGGCCGACCTCCTCGGGCGGTTCCGCACCCGCCTGCCAGCCGGTGCCGTAGCGCGCGGTGCGCCGGACCGCGGCGTCCGACGAACCGCCGATCCACATCGGCAGGTCGGGCTGCGCGGGCAGCGGGGCGATCTGCGCGCCGGTCAGTTGGAAGTGGCGGCCCTGGTAGTCCAGCTTCTCGCCGGCCCAGAGGCGGGCGATGATCTCCAGCGCCTCGTCGGTTTTTCGGCCGCGCGTGGACGGGTCCAGATGCATCGTGCCCCATTCCGGCCCGCGCGGACTGCCGATGCCGAAGCCGGGCAGCAGCCGTCCGCCCGACAGCATGTCGATGGTGGCACATTGCTTCGCCAGCAGCACCGGCTCGCGCATCGCCACCGAGACGACGTTGACGCCGAACTTGATGCGCTTTGTGCGGCCGGCGATGGCGGCGAGCGCGCTCATGCTCTCCAGGATCGGCGCGCGGCTGACCAGGCGGTCGGTCTGCCACAGCGAGTCGATGCCGCCGGACTCGCAGAGATCGACCCAGCGCCAGAACCCGTCGGCGCCGTCGAACGGGAATTCCATGATGCCGAGGCCGACGGCGATGCTGCGCTGCATGTTCCAGCCCTCCCTGGGCTGCGTTGGGCCGGTGATGGTCTCGCGGCGGCGGGTCGGGCGCAAGCCCGCGGGGGTAGGTCGGGCGCAAGCCCGCGGGGGTAGGTCGGGCGCAAGCCCGCGGGGGTAGGTCGGGCGCAAGCCCGCGGGTGGTAGGTCGGGCGCAAGCCCGCGGGGGTAGGTCGGGCGCGGGCCGGCTGCGCCGCGGCGCCGAGGCTTCCCCTGCATCCCGGGACGGGACATGGTTCGGGCAGCCAATATGGGAGGGATCGATGGATCAGCCGGCACCGCTGGAAAGCACTGTTCTGCCGGTGGGAGTCCGCTCCCGTTTCATCCCGAATATCAACGGGTTGCGCATCCATGTGCTGGAGGCGGGCGGGGACGAGGCCGACCGCCCCTGCGTGCTGCTGCTGCATGGTTTCCCGGAGCTGGCGTATTCCTGGCGCAAGGTGATGCTGCCGCTGGCCGAGGCGGGGTTCCACGTCGTGGCGCCGGACCTGCGTGGCTATGGGCGCACCACCGGCTGGGACAGCGGCGAGGACCACGGGCTGGCGTCGTTCCGGCTGCTGAATGCGGTGCGGGACGCGCTGGGGCTGGTGTTCGCGCTGGGGCACCGGACGGTGGCGGCGGTGGTGGGGCATGATTTCGGCTCTCCGGTCGCCGCCTGGTGCGCGCTGGTGCGGCCGGACGTGTTCCGCTCGGTGGCGCTGATGAGCGCGCCGTTCGCCGGCCCGCCGGCTCTGCCGTTCGACACACTGCGCGCCAGCGCCCCGCCGCCGGCCCCCGACATCCATGCGGCGTTGGCGAAGCTGGAGCGGCCGCGCAAGCACTACCAGTGGTATTACTCGACGCCGCCGGCCAACGCGGACATGTGGCAGTGCAAACAGGGCGTGCACGCGTTCCTGCGCGCCTACTACCATCACAAGAGCGCCGACTGGGCGGGAAATCGGCCGTTCCGGCTGGAGGGCTGGACAGCCGGGGAACTGGCGAAGATGCCGACCTACTACATCATGGACCTGCACGAGACCATGGCCGAAACGGTCGCGCATGAGATGCCGACTCCGGCCGAAATTGCCGCCTGCCGCTGGCTGACCGAGGCGGATCTGCGGGTCTATAGCGGCGAATACGGGCGGATCGGCTTTCAGGGCGGCTTACAGTGGTATCGCCGCGGCACCGGCGGACTGGACCAGGCGGAGCTGCAAACCTTCGCCGGGCGTCGCATCGATGTGCCGGCGATGTTCGTGGCCGGCAGCAGCGATTGGGGCGTCTACCAGGTTCCCGGCGCGGTGGAGCGCATGCAGGCGAGCGCATGCACGCAGATGCGTGGCTGCCACTTGATCGACGGCGCCGGGCATTGGGTGCAGCAGGAGCAGCCGGAAGTGGTGCAGTCGCTGTTGCTGGCGTTCCTGCGCGATCAGGCAACGGGGTGAGCCGCGTCGGCAGGTTCGGCCCACCGGGGGCCGGCTGAGGCAGCGGGGCTCTGTGTGCGTTGGATGAGGGAGGCGGGTCCGTCCGCTCCCCCGCACCCCCCGTTTTGGCCGGGCCTGACCCTGACCCGGCCAGCAACCCCCGGACCGGGCGTGCAGGACGGGCGGGGCGACCCGGTCGTTCCGGGGCAGATGGCCGGGTCAGGTCCGGCCAAGACGGGAAGGTGTGGGGGAAGAGGTGGGGGAGGGGATGGGGAGAGATGTGTGCTCGCGTGCTGCGTCTTGCCCAGCTTCAAGCGCTTGCAGCGAGGCCCTTCGGGGTCTTGGGGGTGGCCGGCGGACCAGGCATACGCCCCGGGCCCTCGCCCGATCCGGCGGGGAGAGGCCGGGACGACGGGCCGGCTGCCGCTCAGCGCAGCGTGGCGCCCGTCGCCTTCACCACCGCGGCGATGACCTTCTGGCAGGCGGCTTCGATCTCGGCATCGGTCAGCGTGCGGTCGCGGGGCTGGAACACCACTTCGATCGCCAGTGACTTACGGCCCGCCGGCAGCTTGTCGCCCTCATAGACATCGAACAGCGCCACACCGGTGATCAGCGCGCGTTCGGCGCCGCGCGCCGCGCGCAGCACGGCATCGGCAGCGACATTGGTGTCCACCAGGAAGGCGAAATCGCGCCGCACCGGCTGAAACGTTGCCAGGTCCGGTGCGCTCCGGCGGCGACGCTTCGGGTCAGCCACCGCATCCAGATTCAGCTCGAACGCGACCACCGGCCCGGCCAGGTCCAGTGCCGCCAGCACCCGCGGATGCAGCTCGCCGAAACTGCCCAGCACGGTTTTCGGCCCCTGCCGCACCAGGCCGGAGCGGCCGGGGTGGTAGAACCCGGGTGCCTCGGAGGTGACCATCAGCGCATCCAGCGGCACGCCCAGCGCGGTCATCACCGCCCAGAGATCGGCCTTGGCGTCCATCGCGTCCACCGGCCGCGGCGGCACCAGCCAATGGCGGGGCGTGGTTCCGGCCCGTACCCCGGCAGCGGTCAGGCGCTGCCCGTTCGGTGCGTCCACGGCATAGGCCGGTCCAACCTCGAACAGCGCCACGTCGGGATAGCCGCGCGCGGCATTGCGCTGGGCCGCCAGGGTCAGGGTCGCGATCGGCGTCGGGCGCAACTGGTCCAGGTCAGCGGCGATCGGATTGCTCAGCCGGAGCGAATCCGGCGTGTCGCCAAATCGCGCGGCGTCCTGCGTTGCCATGAAACTGAAGGTGACGCACTCCGCCAGCCCCTGCGCGGCCAGGGTGCGGCCGGCCAGGGCGGCGCGCTGCTGGGCCGCGGTCAGCGTCGCCGCCGGCACCGGCCCCAGCCGCGGCAGCGACACCGGCGGGATCGCGTCCAGGCCGGGCAGCCGCAGTACCTCCTCGATCAGGTCGCATTCCGGCTCGACCTGCCGGCAACCCTCCGCCGCCTGCGCTGCCACCTCGGGCGCCAGGTCGGGTGACTGGAACAGCTCCATGCGGGCGGCGACGTCATTGCGCCAGGACGGCACCGAGACGGTGACCTGGTCGGCATCGCGGGCCACCACCTGGAAGCCCAGCCGCTGCAGTGAGTCCACCGCCTGTTCCGCCGGAATCGCGCTGCCGCCGAACCCGGCCAGGCGCTCGAACCGCAGCGTCGCATTCCGATGCCAGTCGGGTGGCCGTCCGGCGGCCGTCACGGTGCCCGGCTCGCCGCCGCACAGTTCCAGGATCAGTGCCGTGGCGGCTTCCACCGCGTCCGGCATGATCGCCGGGTCGATGCCGCGCTCGAAGCGCTGGCGGGCGTCGGAGACGATCTGGTGGCGCCGCCCGGTCAGCGCGACGCGCACCGGATCGAACAGCGCGCATTCGACGAACACCGTGGTGGTGGACAGGTCGCAGCCGGTTGGCTCGCCGCCCACCACGCCGGCCAGCGATTGCACGCCGGCGGCATCGGCGATCACGCAGTCCTCGGCGGTGGCGGTGTATTCCTTGCCGTTCAGCGCCAGGAAGGTCTCGCCGTTGCCGGGACGCAGGGTCAGCGTGTCGCCGCTCAGCTTGGCCACGTCGAACACGTGCAGCGGCCGGCCCAGATCGACGGTGAAGAAGTTGGTGACGTCCACCAGCGCATTGATCGGCCGCAGCCCGATCGAGGTCAGCCGCTCCTGCAGCCATTTCGGGCTGTGCGTGTTCTTCACGTTGCGGATGGTGCGGCCGATGACCCAGGGGCAGGCTTCCGGCCAGTCGATCCGCCAGTATGGTCCGCCATCGAATACCGGTGGCAGATGGCCCGGCTGCCACGGCTTCAAGTTGCCGAGGCCCGCAGCCGCCAGGTCGCGCGCGATGCCGCGCACCGAGAAGCAGTCGCCGCGGTTGGGGGTGACGTTGACCTCGATCACCGGATCGTCGAGCCCGGAGAACGCCACGTAGGGCATGCCGGTCGGCGCATCCGCGGGCAGTTCCACGATGCCGGAATGGTCCTCACCGAGGCCCATTTCCTTGTAGGACAGCAGCATGCCGGCACTGCGCACGCCGCGGATTTCGCCAACCTTCAGCGTGACCCCGGTGCCCGGGATGAAGCTGCCGGGCGGTGCGAACACCGCCTTCATGCCGGTATGGGCGTTGGGCGCGCCACAGACCACCGAGACGATGCCGTCGCCGGTATCCACCTGGCAGGCGCGCAGCCGGTCGGCATTCGGGTGCGGCACCGCCTCGATCACATGGGCGACGCGGAACGGCGCGAGGCTGGCGCCGCGATCCTGCACGCCTTCCAGTTCCAGCCCGATCTGGGTCAGCGTGTCGGTGATGCGGTCCAGCGGCGCGTCGGTGTCGAGATGGGTTAGCAGCCAGGACAGGGTGAACTTCACGCCTATGCCCCCTCATGCAGCATGGTCGGCTGCAGCGGGCTGAATCCGTAATGCCGCAGCCAGCGGATGTCGGACTCATAGAACGGCCGCAGGTCGGTCATGCCGTATTTCAGCATCGCGATGCGCTCGACGCCCATGCCCCAGGCGAAGCCCTGCCACTCGCGCGGATCGAGCCCGCAATTGGCCAGCACGCGGGAATGCACCATGCCGCTGCCCAGGATCTCCAGCCAGTCGCTGCCGCGGCCGAGCTGCCCGGTCTTGCGGTCCCAGCCGATATCCACCTCCATCGAGGGCTCGGTGAACGGGAAGTAGCTGGAGCGGAACCGCACCGGCAGTTCGGCGATGGCGAAGAAGGCGCGCAGGAAGTCGATCAGGCAGCCCTTCAGGTGGCCCAGCGTCAGGTCGCGATCGATCACCAGGCCTTCGCATTGGTGGAACATCGGCGAGTGGGTGGCGTCATGGTCGGCGCGGAAGGTGCGGCCGATGACGACGGTGCGGATCGGCGGCTTGTGGTCCAGCATGGTGCGGATCTGCACCGGCGAGGTATGGGTGCGCAGCACCGGCGGCGCCAGATTGCCCTGTGGCGGCAGGTAGAACGTGTCGTGGTCGGCGCGGGCCGGATGATGCGGCGGGATGTTGAGCGCCGAGAAGTTGAACCAGTCGCTCTCCACGTCCGGCCCTTCGGCCACAGTACAGCCCATGGCGCCGAAGATCGCGGCGATTTCCTCGATGGTGCGGCTGATCGGGTGGATCAGGCCGGTTTCCCGGGCGCGTGGCGGCAGGGTGGGGTCGATCCGCTCCTGCGCCAGGCGCGATTCGAGGTCCGCGGCTTCCAGCTCGACCTTGCGCGAACTCGATGGCGGTGGTCAGCGCCTCCTTCAGCCGGTTCAGCGCGACACCGCGTTCCCGGCGTTGCTCGGCTGGGGTTTTACCCAGCTCCTTCAGCAGGTTGGTGAGCTTGCCGTTGCGGCCGAGCACGGCGATGCGGATGGTGTCCCAGGCGCGCAGATCGGCGGCGTCGGCTAGGGCGGCATCGGTTTCGGATTTGAGGGCGGAGAGGTCGTCGGTCATGCTATCTCGCAGAGACGGGGGCCAGATGGCTTCCCCTCCCTGGGCGGGAGGGCGTCGGGGGGAGGGGGCCAGCGGCTGGCCCCTCCTGCGAACTCGTGCCGCTCGACCGCTCCCCCCGTCCCCCTCCCGCGCAGGGAAGGGGGAGGTTGCTGGTTCGGCCGCGCTTACAGCGCGGCCTGCACCTTCTTGACGATCTCCGCGAACGAGGCGGCGTCGTCATAGGCGATGGCGGCGAGCACCTTGCGGTCCATCTCGATGCCGGCCTTCTTCAGCCCGGCGATGAACACGCTGTAGGTCATGTCGTGCTCGCGCACGGCGGCGTTGATGCGCTGGATCCACAGGCCGCGGAAGTCGCGCTTCTTGTTGCGCCGGTCGCGATAGGCATATTGCAGCGACTTCTCCAGCCGCTGCAGTGCCGCGCGATAGGTGGTGGAGGTGCGGCCGCGAAAGCCCTTCGATGCGTCGAGGACCTTCTTGTGCCGAGCATGGGTGGTGGTGCCGCGCTTGACGCGTGCCATATCGGGGTCTCCTTACCGCAGACCGTAGGGCGCCCACTGCAGTACAGTGAGACCGTCCTCGTGGGTAAGCACCTGGCTGCCGCGATTGGAGCGCTTGGCCTTCTGCGTGCGATTGATCAGTCCGTGGCGCTTCATGCCGGGTCCGGCGAGCACCTTGCCGGTCGCGGTGACCTTGAACCGCTTCTTGACCGACGACTTGGTCTTGGCCTTGGGCATTTTGTGTCTCCTTCGGTTGCGGCCCGCGTGAACGCAGGCGGTCGCGGCCGGGCATGCCCATTCCAGGCCCGGCGCGCAGACTGAGCGCGGGCCTATAGCGGCCGGTCGGGTTGGAAGCAAGCGTCGGCGATCTGAGTCGTCGCCCGGCGACCGGCGTGGGACGGCCGGTCCGCGATGCCGTTCCGGCCGCACGAGGCTGCTTCCACGGGCTGGCCCGCGCATCGGGCGACGCGGCTCTTCCGCGGCTGATTTGATCCAGGTCAAAGCATTTCCGCCCATACGGCGCCTAGCGTGCTCGGGTTGCGAACGGAGGCGCCCGATGAACCATATCCCGATGCATGGCGAGACATCGATGCAGGACCGGCCCGGGCTGCTCGCCCGCACCCTGGACTGGATCAAGGCGCGCCTCGCCCGAAGCGAGGAACTGGGGCGGTTGTCCCGTGGTGACCTTGCTGCGATGGCCAGCGACCTTGGTCTGAGCGAGGCCGATCTGCGTGACGTGCTACCGCGGGCGGCGGATAATTCCGGGCTGATGGACCGGATGCTGCAGGCGCGCGGTCTGGACCCGGTCAGCGTTCGGCAAGGCCTCGCGGCACTGGAGCGCGATCTGGAGCGGGTCTGCACGCTCTGCAATGCCACCGGGCGCTGCAAACGCGAGTTGGATGCAGGTACCGCGGCGGCGCACTGCCACGAATTCTGCGAGAACGCCGACACGCTGGACGACCTGATCGAAATCCGGGCGGCGGCGTGACCGCGGCCATGCGGGCATTAGCCGACGGCTGCGATACCTGAAGCTGCGCGAAGTCCGACCCCAGGGCGGGACGCCTATCGAACCAGCACGTACGCCACGAATCCAGCCGCGACCGTCACATACAGGCCCAGCGCGACCGCCCTGATCCGCCTGGCATGTGGCCGCAGAGCGGGGACGAACCCGACCCCGATCCACAGCGCCATGGTGGCGCCGGTTACCAGGCGGACGGCTCGCATCTCCTCGAACGTGACTGACGACAGCACCGGCGCAAGGCCGCGGCTATTTCTGCGAGAAGTCGATGATGGCGGCGAAGCCGGTCTCGCTGCCCACTGCCAGGTGGGTGCCATCCGGGCTCCAGCTCAGTGCCGAGATCGGACCGTGCTTCGGCGGCACGACCGGCAGCACGCGTGAGGATTCGATATCGGTGATCACCACCAGCCCGTCCGCGAAGCCGCCGGCCACCATGTCGTGGCGCGGGTGGCTTGCCACCTGGGTGCACAGGATGCCGTCGCCGCCAGCCAGCTCGATCGGGGCCTTGCCCATCGGCCCGCCGCCGAAGAACGGCCACAGCACCATCGCATCCGCGCCGCTGGTCGCCAGCCACTTGCCATTGCGACTGAACGACAGCGCGGTGGTCTTCGACGGGTAGCCGCTCATCCGCATGTGCTGGCCATCGGACAGGCGCCAGCCATGCAGGGCATTCTCCTGCATCGCGGTCACCACCGCGTCGCCATCGGGATGGATGGCGATGGCGGTGTGGCTGCCCTTCCATTCCAGCTTGCGCGGACTGTCGGTCTTGGCGGCGACGAACCACAGTGTGGCGCCGTTGTAGTGCGAGGCGCCAATCCGCTTGCCCTTCGCGTCGAACACCAGGCCGGTGACTGCGGACGGATGGGGCAGTTCCTTCAGCTTCTGCCCGGCGGCGTCGAACAGATAGACGGTCTTGCCCACGGCGCAGGCCAGCAGGCTGCCCTTGCCCTTCTCGCCGGCAAAGCTCGCCACCTGCTCCACCCATTTCATGCCGAACCTGGCGATGTCCGCGGCGGCGCCATCGGCCTCGACGCGGCGGAACAGCCCGTCGTCACCGCCGGAAACGAAGCCGGTGGGGCTGGTGTCGGCGCCAAGCGCGAGCACCGCGCCATCATGCACCGGGCTGGCGCGCCAGACCGAGCGATCGGCCAGCGCGGCGGTGTGCAGCGTGCCATCCCCCAGACCGAAGGCGACATGGCGGCTGTCGCGGGAGAAGCGGGCCGCGACGACGAAGGCCTCCAGGTCGCGGTGCAGGCCGCGGGTGTCGAGCAGGAACGGAGTGGTGGTGGTCTGGCTCATGTCGGCGATCCGGTTAAGACGGCGGCGGGTGGAACGGCGTGGGCTTCATCGCGCGGCGGGGACGGGGCATCGGAGCGGAGGCGCCGGGAGGGCAGATGCACCGGACCAGCGGCGGGGAGGGGCGATGTGCTGTGCCGGCGGGGGGGCATGGTTGGCACGAAGCCACGGATGGCGCGAAGGCCGGAGGACGCGAAACCGCCGCCCTCCCCGTCGTGGCGGGGGCGAATGCCCGGCATCCTCGGCTGCTCGGTGCCCTCGCCGGCGAAGGCGAGGGGCGTGAGCGATGCCTGTGATCCTCCATGGGTCGCGGTCGGACCGGCGGTGGCAGAGCCGTGGGCACGGCTCTGCCGGTCCTGCTGCCTCGGTAACCTGGCATTGCGGGCACCGCGCTGCCCGACGCGGGAGGCAGGGCCAGGTGAAGGACGCTCACCCGACCTGGCATGCCTCGAAGCCGCGGCGCAGTTGCGGGCGGTTGAGGTTGCGGCCGATGAACACGATGCGGCTGACGCGTGGCGTGCCCTCCTTCCACGGGCCGATGAAGTCGCCATCGGCCATCATATGCACCGCCTGGAAGGCGAAGCGCCGGTCATCATTGGCGTAGGCCAGGATGCCCTTGGTGCGCAGCAGGTCCTGTCCCTTCTCCTGCAGCAGCATGCCGATCCAGGCGTTGAACTTTTCCGGATCGATCGGCTTCTGCACCTCGAAGCTCAGCGAGGTCACGTCGTCATTGTGCTCGTGATCGTCCTCAGTCAGGAAGTTGGGCGCGACGGCCAGCACGCGCTCCAGGTCGAAGGCGCCGCGGTTCAGCACCTGGTCGATCGGCAGTGCTGCGCGCTCGGTGCGGTGGATGGTAGCGAATTTGTTGATCGCGCGAATGCGGCGCTCGACCTCCTCCAACTCCTCGGGGGAGACGAGGTCGGTCTTGTTCAGCACGATGACGTCGGCGAAGGCGATCTGGTTCTCGGCCTCGTGGCTGTCCGCCAGCCGAGCGGGCAGGTGCTTGGCGTCCACCACGGTGACGACGGCGTCGAGCCGGGTGCGGGCGCGCACGCCCTCGTCGACGAAGAAGGTCTGCGCGACGGGGGCGGGATCGGCCAGGCCGGTGGTCTCGATGATGATGCCGTCGAACTTGTCGCGCCGCTTCATCAGCCCGCCGACGATGCGGATCAGGTCGCCGCGCACGGTGCAGCAGATGCAGCCGTTGTTCATCTCGAACACCTCCTCGTCGGTATCGACGACGAGGTCGTTGTCCACGCCCAGCTCCCCGAACTCATTGATCACGACGGCGTATTTGCGGCCGTGCTGTTCGGTCAGGATGCGGTTGAGCAGGGTGGTCTTGCCGGCGCCGAGATAGCCGGTGAGCACCGTCACCGGGATCTGGCTGGCCGCGTTGGGGGTGGGGTCCGCCATCTGGGGTTACTCCGGAATTGTCGCTTGTTGGGGCGGAATATAGGCGCGGTGAGGCGGATCGGCCACCGGCCGGGGCGCGGGAGCTGGACTGCCCGGCGTCGTCATGCGCTGGGCTCGACTCTCCGCCGTCTTGGTTGGGCCTGACCCGGCCATCCGCCCCTCGAGCGTCGCGCTCGCGTCGCTATCGGTTCCTTGATCGCCCCGGGTAGATGGCCGGGTCAGGCTCAACCAAGACGAGGAAAGCGAAGCCGGCCGCCACGATGCAGGCGCATCCCCGGCCGGGGCGGGAAACCGGGCCCCGCCACGCCGGAGAAAGCGCGCGCCGCCACGACCGGGAAAGCGTGCGATGGCCGCGCGCAGCCCGCGGATCGTCGAGTTGCTACCGCTCCAGGCACATGGCGACGCCCATGCCGCCACCGATGCACAGCGTCGCCAGCCCCTTCTTCGCGTCGCGCTTCTGCATCTCGTGCAGCAGCGTCACCAGGATACGGGCACCGGACGCGCCGATCGGGTGGCCGATCGCGATCGCGCCGCCGTTCACGTTCACCTTGGCGGTGTCCCAGCCGATATCCTTGTTCACCGCCAGTGCCTGGGCCGCGAACGCCTCGTTCGCCTCCACCAGGTCCAGGTCGTCTGCCTTCCAGCCGGCGCGCTGAAGCGCCTTGCGGGTGGACGGGATCGGCCCGGTGCCCATCACCGCAGGATCGACCCCGGCGGTCGCAAACGCCGCAATGCGCGCCAGTGGCGTCAGCCCACGCTTGGCGGCTTCCGAGGCGGTCATCAGCACCAGCGCCGCCGCGCCGTCATTGATCCCGGAGGCATTGCCCGCGGTCACCGTGCCGTCCTTGGAGAAGGCGGGGCGCAGCCGCGCCATGGTCTCGGCGCTGGAATCGTGGCGGATGTATTCGTCGTCGGCGACGATGGTGTCGCCCTTGCGGCCCTTCACCGTCACCGGCACGATCTCGTCCTTGAACCGGCCGGACTTCTGCGCGGCACTGGCCTTCTGCTGCGAGGCCAGGGCGAACTGGTCCTGCTGCTCCCGGGTGATCTGATACTTGCTGGCGACGTTCTCCGCCGTGTTGCCCATGTGGTAGCCGTGGAACGCGTCCCACAGCCCGTCCTTCAGCATGGTATCGATGAATTCCAGCCCGCCCATCTTCTGACCGTTGCGCAGATGCGCGGCGTGCTGCGACAGGCTCATGCTCTCCATGCCGCCGGCCGCGACCACGGCACTTTCGCCGGTGCGGATCTGCTGGGCGGCCAGGGCCACGGCGCGCAGGCCGGAGCCACAGACCTGGTTGATCCCGAACGCGGTCGCCGAATCCGGCACGCCGGCGGCGCGGGCGGCCTGACGTGTCGGGTTCTGGCCCTCGCCCGCGGCCAGCACCTGGCCAAGGATCACCTCGTCCACGTCGCCGGCCTCGATGCCGGCCCGTTCGAATGCCGCCTGCAGTGCGATGGCGCCGAGCCCGTGCGCCGAGAGGCTGCCCAGCGTGCCGTTGAAGCTGCCCACGGGGGTGCGGGCGGCGGAGACGATGACGATGTCTTCCATGTCCGATCTCCTGTTCAGAGGGGTTGGACACTAACCTGGGGTTCGCAGGGGCGAAAGGCGAGGTCAAACACCGGCATGGCCGGGGATAGCCACCCGGCCGCGGCTCGCCCTAACATCCTGTCCAGAAAACCAGGGCAGGAGACACCATGAACGACCGCGGCGCCTTTGCCGGACTGAAAGTCATCGACCTGACCGGCGGAGTGGCCGGCCCGTCCTGCGCGATGATGCTCGCACAGCACGGCGCCGACGTGATCAAGGTGGAAACCCCGCACCAGGGCGGTGACTGGTCGCGCATCCTCGGCCGCCGCTACGGCGATCATTCCGCGTTCTCGCTCTACGGCACGCTGGGCAAGCGCAGCTTGGCGCTGGACCTGAAGACACCGGAGGGCAAGGACATCCTGTGGAAGCTGGTGCGCGGCGCCGACGTGTTCATGGAAGGATTCCGCCCCGGAACGATCCAGCGTTACGGCTTCGGCTATCAGGACCTCAGCGCGCGGGAGCCGCAGATCATCTACTATTCGATCTCCGGCTTCGGCCAGGTCGGCCCGCTGGCCGCACGCCCGGCCATGGACCCGGTGTTGCAGGCGATGACCGGCATCGTCAACGAAAACCGCGGCGAGCACGACAACCATCCGCATCGCATCGCCATCTCGCTGATCGACATGTTCACCGGCCTGCTCGGCTTTCAGGCCATCGCCACCGCGCTGTACGCGATGCGCGACCAGCCGGAAAAGCGCGGCCGTTACCTGGAGGCCAGCCTGATGCAGGGGGGCGCCATGCTGTCGGTGATCCGGCTGATCGCCAACTACCTGGAACGCGGCACTGCAACCCGTACCAGCATGCCGAACGGCGTGTTCAATACCGCGGACGGGCAGTTGAACATCACCATGGTGCGCCCCGGCGATTGGGTGCCGTTCTGCGAGGCGATCGAACAGCCGGAGCTCGCCACCCATCCGCGCTATGCCGACCACAAGGCACGCGGCGACAATCTGGACGAACTCTATACAGTGGTGCGCCCGGTCATCGCCGCGCGGCAGACCGCTTACCTGGCGCAGCGGCTCACCGAGCGTGGCATCATGAACGGGCGGGTGAACACCTATGAGGAGTTCCTGAAGGACCCGCAGGTGGACGCTACCGGAATCATCTCCTGGCTCAGCCAGCCGGGCCTGTCCGAGAAAGTGCCGATGCCGAACATCCCCGGCCTGCCGCCGTTCCAGGACGGCACGCCGCGCGCCCATGCCCCGCGCCTGGGCGAACACTCGGTCGAGATCCTGCGCGAGCTTGGCTGCAGCGAAGCCGAAATCGGCCACCTGCTGGACAAACAGGTGATCGGCGCGCCGCGGGATTAGCCGGGCAGAGGCCTTCTACCTGCGCCATCCATCCTGCTTTGTGGGTGGGGCGCAGCAAGCATCGGTGGCGTTGCCCCCGAACCCCCATCAAGGGGCGCTGCCCCTTGAAATCCCCGCCAAGGGCCCGGCCCTTGGAACCAACTCTGTTTGGGGTGGGAGGGGGCACTTGCCCCCTCCCACCCCAAACCGAATCCGATTGCAAAGGCTGTGCTTTTGCTGGAGGTCCATGAGGCAGCGCCTCCTGGTGGGGTTCGGGGCAAAGCCCCGATGCTTTCCCGCCTCCCACCACCAAGCGGGATGGATGGCCCAGGCCGCAGGCCTCTGCTCAGGCGAATTGCGACGCGTCGAACCCGTCGGGCAGCACGCCGCGTGGCTTGATCAGCGGATAAGGTGCCCGCGCCAGGAATCGTCCGGTGCCCGGCTCCGCCTGCACCTTGCCGTCGCGCATCGCCACGCGGCCGCCCTTCACCGTCGCCACCGGCCAGCCGGTGACCTGCAGCCCCTCATACGGGGTATAGTCGATCACGTGCTGCATCAGTTCGTTGGTGATGGTGACCCGCTTTGCCGGGTCCCACAGCACCAGGTCGGCATCCGAGCCTGGTGCGATCGTGCCCTTTTGCGGATACAGGCCGAACAGTTTGGCGGGATTGGTGGCGGTCAGCCGCACGAAGTGGTTGGCATCGATCCGTCCGCTGGCGACGCCTTCGCTGAACACGATCGGCAGGCGCGAGGTCAGGCCCGGCACGCCGTTCGGGATATCCGGAAACGGCGCGTTGTTGCCGTGGATGCGCTTGCCCTGCTCACCTTCGTAGCTGGACCCGCTGTGATCGGATGAAATCACGTCCAGCGTGCCGCGCGCCACGTCGCCCCACAGCGCCTCGCTGGTGGCCTTGTCGCGCGGGCTCGGGCTGCACATGAACTTGGCGCCTTCGAACCCCGCCCGATCCATATCCGCAGCGCCCAGCACGAAGTATTGCGGGCAGGTCTCCGCCCACACCTTCACGCCGCGTGCCTGCGCCCGCGCGATCTCCTCCGCCACTTCGCTGCACGAGACGTGGAATATCTGGATCGGCTGATCGACCAGCTCCGCCAGCGCGATCGCGCGATGGGTCGCCTCGCGCTCCACCACTTTCGGTCGCGACCAGGAATGATATTTCGGCGCGCTGCGGCCGTCCGCCATCAGCGCCTCGGTGCGCCAGCGGATCGCCTCGTAGTTCTCGCAATGCACCGTCACCAGTGCGCCGGTGCGGCGCGCGGCGGCCAGCACGCGCAGATACTGCCGGTCGTCCAGATGCGACGGCTCGTAGGTCAGGAACACCTTCAAGCTGCGCACGCCGGATGCAACGACTTTCGGGATTTCGTCGCGCACCACCGTGTCGGACGGATCGGTGATGATCTGGTGGAAGCTGTAATCCACCATCGCCTGGCTGGCGCGGCGATGATACTCGGCCAGCGTATCGAGAATGCCGCCGCCTTTGAACTGCGCGGCGAAGGTGATCACGGTGGTGGTGCCACCGGCCAGGCAAGCGGTGCTGCCGGTGACGAAGCTTTCCTCGTCCGCGCCGCCGCCGGGACGCAGTTGCTCGATATGGCAATGCGTATCGACGCCGCCGGGCAGCACCATCAGCCCGTCGGCGTCCAGCTTTTCCGCGCCGTCCAGGCCTTCGCCGATTGCCGCGATGCGGCCGCCACGAATGCCGATATCGGCGCGATAGGTGTCCGCCGCGGTCACCACCGTGCCGCCGCGAACCACCAGGTCGAACTCTGCCATGCCGGGTCTCCCGTCAGATGCGTGAGCTGGGCCGGTAGAATGGCTCATGCTTCGCCGGATCGAAATACCGGGCGTAGAACGCCTTCACATGCGGCAGCAGTGCCTTGGAGAGCTGACGGCGTTCCACCTCATCATCCGACAGTGCCTTCTGCAGCTCCTGGTGCAGCGTCTGCAGCGCGCCGTCGCGATCCACCTTGGTGAAGCGGCCATCGGCGTAGATCACCTCGCCGTCGCAGATCGTGGCGCGCACGCCTTCCGTCTTGGCGCGCTGCAAGACCGCGTCCAGCAGCGGCGTCTCCTCGTCCAGATACGGGTAGCTCACCTGCTTCCAGTCGATCAGCACCATGTCGGCGGTGCGGCCGACTTCCAGCACACCCAGCCGGTCGCCGAATGCGGTTGTCTTGGCGCCACCGGAGGTGGCCATGCGGAACACCTGCGCCATGGTCGGCACGTCGTCCTCCATGCCGGGCACGCGATGCGCGCGCAGCACCATGCGCATTTCCTGCAGCATGTCGCGATCGTCGTTGATGCCGGCTTCGTCCAGGCCGATTGCGGTGTTGATGCCCTTGGCCTCGAACACGTTCAGCGCCGCCAGGCCGGAGCGCAGGCGGAAATTGGACGAGCAGTTGTGGCAGACGCAGGTGCCGGTTTCCGCCAGCCGGTCGATGTCGCGGTCGTTCAGCCACACGCCGTGTCCGAGCGTCATCTTCGGGCCCAGCAGACCGAACCGGTCGATGTATTCGACCGCGGTGCAGTCGCCGCGGCGGCGGGCGTATTCCTTTTGATACGCGGTCTCCAGCAGATGCATGTGCAGCGGCACGTCGTATTTGCGCGACGTCTCCGCCAGCCGGCCCAGCGCCGCGTCCGAGCACCAGTGCAAATTCGCTGGTGCCAACTGGATCTTCACCCGGCTCTTGTTATGATGGCGAGAGAACAGATTCTCGAACAGCGCGATGTAGTCGTCCAGCGACAGTTCGAACCGGTCGTACCAATGCTGCATCGGGCCGCGCAGGTCCGCCGGCAGGCTGGCGACGAATTCCGCGTCGTCCTGATACACCAGCCGGTTCTGGTCGCGCACCGCGAAGGAATACGACACGCGCATGCCGATATCCTCGTAGGCGCGGATCACTTCGTCGGCGCGGGCATCCACCTCGCCCAGCTTGCCTGGCATCCAGCCATGGATGTGCTGCACCGTGGTGATGCCGGAGGCGATCATCTCGAATGCGGAATACAGCGTGTCGAGATACATGTTCAGGTTGCGCGCCACCATGCGGGTGACGAACCACAGCTCCAGCGGCATGTCGGGGGAGCCGATCTGCACCGGGGTCAGCCCGACATGGTGATGCCCGTTGATGAAGCCCGGCAGCAGGATTTCCTGCCCCGAACCGACCACCGGCACATTCGGATGCTTGCGGCTGAGATCGGCGTAGCTGCCGATCGCGGTGATGATGCCGTCCTCCTGCAGGACGGCACCGTCGGCGATTTCGTTCCAGCCGTGCCGGTCGATGGCATGCGTGATCATCGCGCGGCTGCGAATCATAGATGCGGCCATGATGTTTCCTCTCTCTGGGCTAAACCGCTACGAGCGCTTCCTGCTCGGCGAATGCCCGATCAACCTCGTCCTGCAACAACTGCATCAGGTGCCGACGCAGCGCCTCCGCTTCCCGCGAGAACAGGTCGCGCGGACGCGGCAACTCGACCGGCACGATGGTCTTGATGCGGCCTGGTCGCGACGTGAACACGACGACCCGATCGGCGAGCGCAACGGCCTCGTCGATATGGTGGGTGACGAACAGCACCGAGGCGCCGGCGTCGCGCCACACATCCAGCAGGAAGTCCTGCATCTTGGCGCGGGTCTGCACGTCCAGCGCGGCAAACGGCTCGTCCATCAGCAGCACTTTCGGCCGCATCGCCAGGGCGCGCGCCACGGCGACGCGTTGCCGCATGCCGCCGGACAGCTCATCGGGCCGCTTGTCCATCGCCTCCGCCAGCCCGACACGCGCGAGGGCGCGGCGCGCGACCTCCTTGCGTTCCGCCATCGGAACGCCCTTGATCGACAGGCCGAAGCTGACATTCTGCCAGACCGTCAGCCAGGGAAACAGCGAGGTCTCCTGAAAGATCAGGCTGCGTTCCGGCGAAGGCGTTTCCACCCGGTCGCCGTACGACCAGATTTCGCCGCCGGTCGCGTCTTCCAGCCCGGCAATCAGGTACAGCAGGGTGGATTTGCCGCAGCCGGACGGGCCAAGCAGGACGATGAATTCGCCGGGGGCGATGTCGAGATCGATGCCGCGCAGCGCTTCATGTGCACGAGGCGTACCGGCGGCCCACACCTTGGCGACGTTGCGGCACACCACGGCGTCTTTGGAGGAGAAGGGGATCATCAGCCTGCGTCTCCGTCACCAGGAAGATACCAAGATTGAATGCGGATCCGAACAGGCTCGGCCCGGTCCCCTCCCGTCATGGCCGGGCCTGACCCGGCCATCTACACACCGGCGAACGTGCACCGTGCACCACCGCCCCGCGACCCGATCGTTCCGAGGTAGATGGCCGGGTCAAGCCCGGCCATGATGGGGATGGCGAACTGTGCGGACAGCTAAATCCCACGCAGCACCTCCTGCGGCACCCAGTACAGCAGCTTCCGCTGCACCTGACGCAGGGCGAAATCGAAGCTGAAGCCCAGCAGGCCGATCAGCCCGATGGTGAAGAACACCAGCGACGGATTGAACGTGTTGCGCGCCAGCATGATCACCTGCCCCAATCCATAGCCCACGCCTGTCGCTTCGGCGATCAGCACCACCATCCAGGCAGCGAACAGATTCATCCGCAGCACCATGAACAGGCCGGGCAGAATCGCCGGGATCACCACGCGGGTATAAAGCTGCCGCTTGCTCGCCCCCATGGTGCGGGCGACGTTGATCAGGTTGCGGTTCACCCCGTCGATCTGGTTGATCGTGGCCAGCACCATGTGGAAGATCAGCGCGATCACCACCATGAAGATCGCCGGCCCGTTGCCGATGCCGAACAGGAAGATCGCCACCGGCAGCCAGGCGATCGGCGACACCGGTGCCAGCAGCGTAATGGTCGGCAGTGTCAGTTTCTCGAACAGCCGGAAGTAGCGGACCGCGACGCCGATCGAGATCGCCAGGGTGAAGGCGATCGCCAGCCCCACCAGCACGCGGCCGGTGGATGACAGCATGGTGTAGATCACCGCCATCCCCGGGCTCGGCCCGGTGCCGCCGACGCCGATCTGCCAGCGGTTCACCGTGTTGAAGAACTTCGCCTGATCGGCAATCGCGCCGACGAACACATGCGGTGGCGGCAGCAGCTTCGGATCGGCCCAGCCGAACGCCCAGCACAGCTCCCACAGACCGGCGAACAGGCCGATCGAGACGATCCCCCAGAGCAGGCGTGGCGCGGCGGCCACCACCGCCGCGCGGAGCCGGGGCAATGGCAGACCGGCAAACGGCGATGCCGGTCCACCTGCGGGTTGGGCGCCTGCCACCTGTGCGTCCATGGAACCCTCAGGCCGCCGACTTGTACTTCAGCTTGCTGTACAGGTCGTGGTTCTCGGCGATCGCCTGCTCCAGCAGGGTCCAGTCGATCGCGTCGCGGCCGGGCCTCTTCTTGATGTAACCCATCTCGACCAGCAACTCCACACGATCCAGGATGAACTGCGTCTGGCTGCGCGCATCCACCACCGAAGGCTGCCCCGCCATCGCGATGCGGGCATTCTCCATCGAGGTCTTGTAGTACGGACCGACCAGGATCTTCAGCACTTCTTCCGGCTTCGTTTCGGCCATGTACTGGGCCTTCATCATGCCCTTGATCAGCGCCTTCAGCGCCGCCGGCTTCTGCGTGATCAGGTCGGTGCGCACCGCCAGCACGCAGTCGGTGTAGCCCGGCCCATAAATGTCGATCCCGTCGGACAGTTTCACGCTGCCCTTCACGTCGTTCAGCAGCGCGGTGCCATAGGGCTCGATGGTGCAGATCACGTCGAGCGAGCCGGCCTTGAACGCCTCCACCGCCTCGGGCGTGTTGCCCATGTAGCGGACGGTGATGTCCTTGAAGTTCACGCCGTGCTTCTTGAACCAGTCGTACGGCAGCACTTCCAGCGTATCCATCTGGAACGTGCCCAGCGTCTTGCCCTTCAGCTTCGCGGGGGAATCGAGGCCGGGCTGCGCCACCAGGATGCAGCCCTGGATGCCGCCGCCGGCGACGATCTTCACCGGGGCGCCGGCGTCGTACAGCGCCATGAAGCTAGTATACGGCACCAGCCCCGCATCGACCTGCCCCGACCCCAGGAACGTCACCTGTTCCGCGAAGCTCGGCGTGATCACGAAGTCCAGCACCACGCCATCATCCTTCGCCGTCTGCAGCGCATTGGCCAGGAAGTAGTTGAGGTTGCAGAACCCCGACCCGTGCGTGGACTTGATGTGCGTCTCCGCCGCCAAAGCCGAACCGGCGAACGCGGAGCCGACCGCGAGCGTCAGCGTGCTCGCGGCCGTCGCGCGCAGGAAGCCGCGCCGGCTGAAATCGGTCTTGCGGAGTTGCGTCAGCGGCACACCGAAATGCTCACACATGGCCAGTCTCCATTGCCGGACGCACGGGCGCCCGGGCAGCTGCAGGTTGCGAAGGGGAGGGAACGGGATTGGTCCGGCGGAATGCGCGCCCAGATCGCTTGATTGCCATTGCCATCCATCGCCGGACCCCGGTTCGTGGGAGGATGGCACGCCAACCTGAAGCTGCCGCCGGCGCGGCGCTGCGCTGTTGACTCCCACTGCCCAGACTGCATGCGAGACGCGTGCCAGTCTGCTTGCACAGACTGCGTATGCCTGCTTCGCGTCCAATCCAGCGCGAGCGGCTGGCATTCTGTCCAACCGGTAATCGGATATGCCCGTTTGGCAGGCAGTCAGCGCCTGTGCTGCGCACACGATGTCCAGACTGTCGCTAGCGCGTCAACCTGTCCGGTTTTGGTAGCGCGTGATCTGTCCGCTTCGTTCCTGCTCTGTGCCGGGGCATGCCCCGGCACAGAGCAGCCGCACTGGAAGCGTGTCATGCGGCCATATGCTCCTGTTGGAAAAGGCGCCCCTCGGCGTCGTAATCCGCCAGCCGGTGCGGCCCCCACAACACCGCCAGCCGCCCATCCGGATATTCGTGCACGCGCACGGTGGCTCTGACGAAGTGCGGCCGCAGCCGCGACGGCGGCAGTTGCAGGGTGAGGCGGCGCCACTTCACCGTGTTGTCATGACCCACTCGGCGGTCCTCCTGGATGCACAGAATCTCCCGCCAGGCACCGTTCGGATCCACCACGAAGGCCGATCCCGCCTGCTCGGCCGGCACCGCAAAGCGCGCGTTGTGCTCGGCGACGTAGACCTCCCGCAGCCATCGGTTCGCCGCCTCCGGTGTGCTGATCCCGGCCAGCGCCAGCTCCTTCGGCAGCCGGTCCTGCAACGTGCCGAACAGGCGCTCCGACCGCCCGCGGGCCTGCGGCGAGTAGGCCGCAATGTGCTCGATGCCGAGCTGCTTCAGCGCCCGGCCGAACTGTGTCAGCACTGTCTTCGAGACACGACCGCCGGCCTCGGGCGTCTCGAAGTAGTGGCTGCCACGGTCGGTGTAGAGCGAGCAGAACAGGCCGTGCCGTTCAATCACCTCCCGTACGCCACGCAGGCTTGAGGCGGTGCCCTCCTGCTCCACCAGGAACAGCGAGTAGACCGCACTCGTCGCGTCATCCATCGTCGCCACCAGGTCGTATTTGCGTTCGTCGCCAGGCAGCCAGGCATGGGTCGACGCATCCTGATGCAGCATCATGCCCACCAACGGCCGGCGCGGCCGCTTCTTGCGATGCGCCGAGCGCGACCGCGCCGGGGTCACCAGCCCGGCCCGTTGCAGGTGCAGCTTGGTCACCGTGTAGCCCAGCGTGTAGTTGTGCCGCTTGCCCAACTGCTCATGGAAATGCTTCACCGTGAAGCCGCGGTAGAGATCGCGATACAGGCCCAGCATCCGCTCGATCTCCGCCTTCGGCGCCTGCCGCAGCGAGGGGCGGAGGCGACGGTCGCTCAATCCCGCAACTCCTTCTTCCCGGTAGCGGTCGCGCCAGCGGCGGAACGTCCGCTCGCTGACCCCGAGCAACTCCGCCGCCTCCAGCTGGCTCAGCTCAGACCGTTCGGTCCGACCCAGCACGTCCTGAAAACGCATCCGACGAACCCCCTCGTGAATGCGTGCCCGATCCATCGCCGCCCCCCGTTCCAGCGAGCCAGTGGACCGGACACCTCACGAGCTACAAACACCGGACAGATCGCCAGCTAGCCACACACACGATGTCCAGACTGGTCTGATGCCGCAGGGGCGGGCAGCATGTGCACCGCAACGCCGACGGACACCGCACGCTCATGCGCCTCAGCCACCGCAGCATTCATCCCACCGGACGGCCGATCCGCTTCCGCTTCGACGGCCAGCCGATCGAGGCGCTGGAGGGCGAGACGATCGCCGCCGCCTTGTCGGCCGCTGGCATTGTCGCGTTCCGCCAGACCGCGTCCGGGGCTCGTCGCGGGCTGCATTGCGGCATGGGCGCCTGCTTCGACTGCGTGGTGACGGTGGACGGCCGCATCGGCCAACGCGCCTGCCTGGCCAAGGCGGCGGACGGCATGGAGGTGACCGGCGCCGCGCCGGATCTCCTGGCGCCACTGGGCGAGGTGCCGCAGGACGGCATCCCGGAGTGCCCCTGCGACGTGCTGGTGGTCGGCGGCGGGCCGGCCGGGCTCAGCGCCGCCATCGCCGCCGCGGAGGCCGGTGCCGCGGTCATTCTGCTGGATGAGCGGGCCGCGCCCGGCGGCCAGTACGCCAAGCCGCTCGCCGACAGTCACACGGACACCGACCCCGACCGGCAGTTCCGCCTGGGCAGCGCGCTGCGGGCGCGGGCCGGACGGGCCGGGGTGCGGATCGAGCCCGAGGCGACGGTGTGGGGCGGCTTCGCGCCGGACGAGATTGCGGCGCTGGTGCGCGGCCGCGCGGTCACCTTCCGGCCGCGCCGCGTGGTGCTGGCACCCGGTGCCCACGAGCGCCCGGTGCCGCTGCCCGGCTGGACCCTGCCGGGAGTGATCACCACCGGCGCGCTGCAGACCCTGGTGCGGGCGCAGCGTGTGGTGCCGGGTCAACGCGTGCTGATCGCCGGCAACGGGCCGCTGAACCTGCAACTGGCCTGCGAACTGCTGGACTGCGGCGTGGCCCCGGTTGCGGTGGTGGAAGCAGCGCCTCGCCCTGGCGCCAGCGCCTGGGGCGCGGCCTGGCGCCTGGCTCGCCATGCTCCGGACCTGGCGCGGGATGGCGTCACCATGCTGGTGCGGCTCAAGCGCGCGGGGGTGCCCGTGCTGTGGGGAACCCAGCTCACTGGGTTGGTCGGCGACGGACGGGTGGAGGCGGTCGAACTGGACGGCCGGACCCTGCCGGCCGACGTGGTGGCGCTGAACCTCGGCTTCCAGCCGGAGGTCGGCCTGGCCCGCGCATTGGGCATTCCCCACCGCTTCGTCGATCTCGGCCTTGGCCATCTGGCCACCGAGACTGATGAGGACGGCCGCACCGCCCTGCCCAGCGTGTTCGCGGTCGGCGATGGCGCGGCTTTGGGCGGTGCCCGCGTGGCACAGTCCCGTGGCCGGCTGGCCGGGCTGGCGGCGGCGCGCGACCTTGGCTTCACGGCGCCGGATGAGCCCGCGATCCGGGTGGCGCTGCGGCGGGCCGAGCAGTTCCAGCAGGCGCTGTGGGAGCTGTTCCGGCCGCCGCCGGTTACGCCCGAGTTCGATCGCCGACACCACCATCGTCTGCCGTTGCGAGGAGGTCACCGCCGGTCGGCTGCGGGCCGAACTGGCGCAGGGGCTGACCTCGCTGCCGGCGCTGAAGAAGGCGACCCGGGCGGGCATGGGGCGGTGCCAGGGCCGGTTCTGCGCCGCCACCGTCGCCCGGCTGTGTCCCGGTCTGCCGGACGACTTCGCCCACGCCGCGCCCCGCGCCCCGCTGCGCCCGGTTCCGGCCGCGCCGCTGATGCTGGAGGCGGCGGAGTTCCAGGCGCTGCTGCTCACCGCACCCGAGCCGCCGGTTCGGCTGCATCGCGTGCCGGCGCTGCCGACCGAGTTGCGCCGGGCGGACGTGGCGGTGCTGGGCGGCGGTCTGGCCGGGCTCTGTTCGGCCTACTACCTGGCCCGCGAGGGCGCCGACGTGCTGCTGGTCGAGCGCGATGAGGCCGGCATGGCCGCCTCCACCGCCAATGCCGGCAGCCTGCACGTCCAGCTGCTGTCCTACGACTTCAACGACGAGACGCCGGAGGATGGCGGCCAGGCCGCCTACACCCTGCCTCTGGCGCCGCGCAGCATCGCGCTGTGGAAGGAGATCGGCGCCGCGGTCGGCGAGGACCTGGGCATCCGCACCGAAGGCGGGCTGATGCTGGCGGAGGATGCGGCCGGGCTGGACTGGCTGCGGCGCAAGTCCGCGATGGAGCGGCGCTGGGGCATCGAAAGCCACGTGCTGGGCGCCAATGAGCTGCGCGACCTCGCCCCTGCCCTGTCGGACCAGATGGTGGGCGCCGACTTCGTGCCGGCCGAGGGCTACGGCGATCCGCTGCGCGGCACCATGGCGGTGCTGGCCCTGGCGCAGCGCGCCGGCGTTCGGCTGCTGCGCGGCGCCGAGGTGCAGGCGATCACCCGGGACGGGGCGAGCTGGCGCGTGCAGACCGGGAAGGGCGACGTCGTGGCCGGACGGGTGGTGAACGCCACCGGCCCCTGGGCGGCGCGGATCGGCCGCATGGTGGGGTTGGAACTCCCGGTGACCGGGACGGTGCAGCAGGTGGTCGTGACCGAGCCGGCGCCGCCGCTGACCAAACACCTGGTGGCGCTGGCCAACCGGCATCTGTCGCTGAAGCAGCAGGCCAGCGGTGGGTTCCTGGTGGGTGGCGGCTGGTTCGGCGGGTTCGACCCGCATACCGGCCGCACCCAGGCGCTGCGCCGCAGCATCGAGGGCAACCTGTGGGTCTGTGCCCGCGTACTGCCGGCGCTGCACGGGCTGCACTTCGTCCGGTCGTGGACCGGCATCAATCCGGCGATCGACCGTTCCCCGATCCTGGGCGAGGCACCCGGCCTGCCGGGCTTCTTCAACACCGTCACCGCCAATGGCTACACGTTGGGGCCGGTGGTCGGGCAGATCACCGCGGACGCGATTCTGCGCGGCGAGCCGGTGAATCCGCATTACCGGCTGGAGCGGTTCGGGTAAGCCTGCCGGATGAGTCTGCTCGCCCGTCTCCGGTTGCGGCGCCCCAGCGGTGCGGCGCCGTTCTCCCTGCTGGTGGCGCTGACCGCCTGCGGCACGCTCGGCATGCACATGATCATCCCGGCCCTGCCGGCCACCGCCGCCGCGTTGCATGTGGCGGACAGCACCATCCAGCTCACCATCACCCTGTATCTGGTCGGGCTGGCGATCGGCCAGTTGCTGTATGGGCCGGTGTCGGACCGGTTCGGCCGGCGGCCGGTGCTGCTGGCCGGGCTGACGCTCTACACGCTGGCCGGCGCCGTCACCGCCATCGTGCCGAATGCCACCGCCCTGATCGCCGCCCGCATCGTGCAGTCGATCGGCGGGTGCAGCGGGCTGGTGCTGGGACGGGCGATCGTCCGCGACGCCGCCACCCCCGACCGGGCGGCGGCGCAACTGGCGCTGCTGACCCTGGTCATGTCCATGGCCCCCGCCATCGCGCCGGTGATCGGCGGCTACGCCACCGCCTGGTGGAGCTGGCGGGCGAGCTTCGCCCTGCTGGCGGCGATCGGCGGGGTCACCCTGCTGGCCGGCGTGCTGTTCCTGCCCGAGACGCTGACCACCGAAGGCCAGGCCCGCAGCGCCCGCGCCATGTTCTACAGCTATGTCCGGCTGCTCAGCTCCCGCACCTTCTGCGGCTACGCGATCGGCGGCGCCTGCACCACCACGTCGTTCTACGCCTTCATGTCCGCCTCGCCGTTCATCTTCGAGCACCGGCTGCACCGGCCGCCGCAAGAGGTGGGGATGTACTACCTGGTGCTGATGGGCGGCGTCGCGCTGGGCGGGCTCAGCGCCAACCGGCTGGCCGGCCGGCTGCGGCCACGGACCGCGCTGCGCATCGCCAACGGGCTGGCGATCTTCGGCGCGTCCCTGTTCATGCTGGCCGACCTGACCAACTGGCTGACCGTGCCCACCATGGTCGGGCCGGTGGCGCTGTTCATGGTGGGCGCCGGCATGGCCAGCCCGTTCGCCATCACCGGCGCGGTCAGCGTCAATCCGCAGGCGATCGGCGCGGCGTCCGGCCTGTACGGCTTCGTGCAGATGACCTACGGCGTGCTGTGCACGGTGGTGGTGGAGACCTGGAGCCCCGGGTCCGTCTATCCGGTGGCGATCGCCCTGCTGGGCTCCGCACTGCTGGGCCAGGCCGCCCTGTCGATGGCGGTGACATCCGGCCACGGCCGGAGCTGAGCTCAGGCCTCCAGATGCACGACGGGCTGGCCGGTTTCAGCCGTCACCAGCTCCGCGACGATACGACGATGGCACTCGCGATGGTCACGCTCGAAGCACAGCAGGCAGGCCCGGTTGCTGCGCGCCAGCCCCTTTGCCTGCGCCAGTTCGGCCTGCGCCCGGTCGGACTGCATGTGGTCGCGGAAGATCGCTTCCATCCGCTCGGGATGGCCGGCGCGCACCGCGTCGCGGCCCGGCTTCGGCGTGCCCAGACCCTGCAGATGCAGGTAGCGTATCCCCGCCTCGTCGAGACCCGCCGCCAGTTGCCGCTTGGAAAACCCCGGCTTGCGCGACAGCGGCACGGCGCGGACGTCGATCAGCAGCCCCACGCCGGCGGCCTTCAGGGCGGCCAGCACGCCATCGATGGTGCAGCCCTGGTAGCCGATGGTCAGCAGCGTGTCGGCCGCGTCCGTCACCGCGCGATCACCGGCTCCACCCCGCCGCGCAGTTGCACCCCCTTCTCGCTGAGGCATTTCTGCAGCGCGCGGCGCTTTGCCAGCCTGGTGTCCGGCTGCTGGTCCGGCGGCGGCGCGTACAGCCCCATGTTCTGGATCTCCAGCTGCTTCACCGTCGGGTCGTTCTCCGCCTGGCGCTCGCAATAGGCTTCCGGCCCGCCGGCCGTGGACGGCGGGCCGGAGGTACAGCCGGCCGGCAGCGCCAGCAGCAAGGCGATGAACAGGCGCCTCATGCCGCGTCCAGCCAGTCCTCGATCAGCCGGCGGGCGATGCTGTCCACCCGAGGCAGGGCGAAGTTATGCGCCTCGCAGTTGCGCATTTCTTCGCGGGAGAACCAGCGGGCGTCGATCAGCTCCTCCGGGTCGACGGTGATCGCCTCGGTCAGGCCCTCGGCATAGAAGCCCAGCATGATGTTGCCGGGGAACGGCCAGGGTTGGCTGGAATGGTAGTTCACCTCTCCCACCTGGACGCCGGATTCCTCCAGCACCTCGCGCCGCACGGCTTCTTCCAGCGACTCGCCCGGCTCCACGAAGCCGGCGAGGGTCGAGTACATGTTGGCGCGCGGGAAGCGCTGGGAGTGGCCGAGCAGGGCGTGGTCGCCGCGGGTGACGAGCATGATGACGGCGGGGTCGGTGCGGGGGAAATGCTGCGCCTCGCAGGCGGTGCACTGCATGACATGGCCGGCGCTGCGGGCATCGCAGACCGCGCCGCAGACGCCGCAGAACCGATGCCGGGCGCGCCAGCTCATCAGGCCGCGGGCATGCGCCAGCACCGAGGCCTCCGGCCGCGGCACGCCCCAGCCGACGCTGCGCAGATCGACGAACTTGCCGAATTCCTCCGGCAGCAGCGGCACCGGGTCTTCCGCGGTGCTGATGTCCACGGCGAACACCGCGCGGTCTTCCAGCATGCCGAGGAACGCCCAGGGGCCGCCCTGCATGCGCAGCGCGTGCGCCACCTCGCCCGAGATGTAGACGGCTTCGGGGACGCTGTCGTCCACGCCGCGCACCAGGTTGCGGTTGCGCCAGACCGGCACGAACAGTGTGTCCGGATCGGCCAGGCGTTGCTCGATCCACTCGGCTTCCTCGCGGCGGGTCGCGATGCGGTCGAGCGGGCTGGAGGAATAGACATTGGGGCGACTGGCCAGAATCAGGGTCACGACCGGATCTCACGCGCTGGTTTTTGCAGCCGGGACGGTGCCATGCGAGGCGGGCAGCGGCAACAGGGGCGGGTGGCTGAGGGGAGGATGCCCGAGGAGAGGGTGGCCGAGGGGAGGGTGGCTGGACGCGGTTGCGTGACCGAGGCTGCCGAATGCGCCGAACGGTGAGAGCAGGCCGCCGGCCGTGGTGCCGGTGAGCAGACGATGGCGCAGCTCGAATTGCCCGCGGCTGGGGCGCTGCCACGGTGCATCGGGTTGTGTGCGCGATTTTCCGGTGGCGGGGCGTTGCGGGCGTGCGGCGGCGCCGGTGGGCGGCGCGGCGGGCGAGCGTGGTGCCTGGGCTTCTGTGCCCGTAGCCGGCGGGGTGGGTGTGGGCGGCTGGCACGGTGCATGAAGTTTTGCGCCCACCGCCAGCGGAGCGGCGGGCGATGGCGCCGGGCCGGCGCTTCGGGGCGAGGACGCGGTGGGTGCGCGCGCACCGGCATGGCCGGCACCGTGCGACGCTGCCGACCTGTCGGGCGCGGCCGGCGGCCACGGTGCAATGGCTTCTGCGTGCCCGGGCGGCGGGGCGGCGGCCGGCGCCGGATCGGTGCCTGGGTGCTGGGTTGCGATCGGCATGCCGGTGCCGGCATCGTCCACATCGCCCAACCTTGGCGGCGGGGCCGACGCGGGTGGCTGCCACGATGCATCGGCTCCTGCGTGCTCCAGTGGCGGAGCCGCGGGCGACCGAGGCACGGGCCCGGTGCCCGGCGGCGTGGTCGCAATCGACAGAAGCGCGCCGGCATCGCCGGCACCGCCCGACGCTGCCGCTCCGGCGGAAGGGGGCGGCTGCCACGGTGCAACGGGTTCCGACCGGGCCGGCGCGGGGCCGATAGCTTGGGGGAGCGGCAGCGGCGCGGCCTGGCTGCCGGTCTGCCACGGTGCATCGGGTCCTGCCGGGTGTGCCGCGGCGTGCGTGGTTGTCGCGATCGGACTGATCGCCGCGGCAACGCGCGCGGGCGGGGTGTCGCCGCGCAGGATCGCCTTGGCGTGGGTGATGGCGGCCTTCCAGGGTGCCAGCGAGGCGGCCTCCGCTTGCATCACCGCCTGCTCCGCCGCCCGGCCCCGCATCACGGTGCATCGGGTTTCGTCGTCTGTTTGCGGATGATAGCGCGGCGGCATCAGTTCCGCTGGCATGCAGTACAGCCGAAGCTGCAGCTCCGCCGGCAGCCAGGCCTGGTAATGCACCGCCTGGCAGAGCAGACGCCCGCGCCGCAGCAGGGTGAGGGTATGGCGATGGAAGGCGCGCGCCTCCGCCCCGTAGCCGCCATGCGTGGTGCGGGCGGCACGCAGCCGCGCCAGGCCCTCCGCGGTGCGCGGCCCGGTGCTGCGGCCGCCATGCATGCGGCAGCGCAGCTTGCCGCTGATGGCCGGCGCGCGGCAGGGGCAGCCGGCGCGGGTGTGCGCGCCGCAGCGGGGCGCAGAGTTGGGATCGCCGCGCGGGTTGCCGTTGCGCAGGGGCTCGGTGCGGGGGGTGGTTGGATCGGTGGTGGTGGCTTGTGGCGGTGGGTGGGGCATGGCGTGGCCGGATTCTGTTATAACTACTAACATACCTCAGAAGGGACGGCTAAGGCCAGCAGCTTGAATCCCCGGATCGTGGCAGCAGGGGCGACGATGGGGTGATGGTGAGTGCCGCGCCGCTCATGCCGCCTCCCACGGATTGACCAGGGTGAGGCCGCAGCCCTCGAAGCCGCCACTGTCGCGCGTGACCATGCTCGCGTCATGTGCCCGCACGATGGCGGCAATCATGAGGTCGTGCGGTGCAATCGGACGGCCGGGGCGTTTTCGTGCGGCGAAGATGTCGGCATAGGCTGCGGCGGCTGCGCTATCGAAGGGCAGGACGCGCCCGTCGAAGACGTTGGCGAAGATCGCTTGTGCCACCGCCTCAAGGCCGCGGCGGCGACGGCCTTCCGGCAGAATGTGGATAGCGGCGAGAATTTCTGCCTGGCAGACCGAGGTGGTGAACAGCCGTTCCTCAGCTTGTGCCGCGACCCAGGCTGCCACTTCCGGCACCGGCTGGCTGGCCATGACGGCGGACAGGACATTGGTGTCGAGCACGAACATCAGTCGAAGCGGGGCGGGTCGCGGCCCGGCTCGCGCGGCGCGATCACGAGGTCGTCGGCGCCGCCGAACGGCTCGACCAGGGCACGGATGCGTTCATAGAGATTGAGCGCCGGGGGGCGCGGAGGGCCTTGAAGCGTGGTTTGCAGGATGCGCCGCGCCTCGGCCTCCATGGAGTGGCCATGCTCGGCCGCGCGCACGCGCAGCCGCTCCTTGATCGCCGGGTCGAGGTTGCGGATCGTGATGCTGCTCATGGTGGACGCGTCTCGCCTGTCCTGCGCTGATGGCAGCGTAATGAGTGATTCAATGATGTCGATATGTGCCGGATACGGAACCCACCGGTCAGGCTATGTTACTGTTCGATGGAGGGCGGATTGCACAGCAGGGGGCCGCGGAGGCGTGCTTGGCTCCCCGCTCCTGAGCGGTGCCGGCGCTGTTCGGCCATCGCAAACGCTGCGGTATTGTGTAGCAGCTACCAGACCGTCAATCGAGGTGGTTGCGGACCGACACTTTGTCGAACTCACGAACAGGCCGCATCGCTAAGACTGTCTGCCATTTTAGGTGTCGCCAGGAAAAGGGCTATCGGCCAGTACGATGGTGAGTGTACACCATGGCGCGCTTTAGTGCGAAATGCACCTCCCTTCCGAGTCTCACGCAACAGCCGTCTCAATCAGCTTGTTGGCAGCTTCCGCTAGCAGCTTACTTCGTTCGGAAATGAAATCATTATAGGGCTGGCCGCCTTCGAGCATTGCAGGGGACAGCAGAGCGGCAGCGGCGATCGATGCTTTAAAGGCAGGATCGATCTCAGCCATGTACACGGCAGGAGCACGATCGCTGATGGCGCGGTTATCAGCTTAACTCAGAAAACACACGTTCGCGATGATGTTCGAACTCGTGAAAGCCAATTCCTTGTGTCGCCAGCCATGCCTTTGGATAGATGTGATGAAACTCTCGCGAATTATATGCCGACATTGCCGTGCTCAGGTCGACTAGACCATTCGACAGAAAGCTACGTGGGGAATATTGTGCAAGCATACAAATAGTCGCTTTCGCGATAGTCGAGTTGATTCGCCAAGCCCTCTGAAAGAGGCCTGCGTCGATGTTGCCCTTGAGGTCGTTGAACGGCGTACCGCCTGTAGCGAGCGTAGCCATTGACGCTAGGTCTGCCATAACCGCAACATTTGTGCCGGCCTTATAACGCTGAGTGAATGCCACGAACCAGAACCAGCGTTTGAGGCTGGTTAGTTGCGCGGCGTTAGGTTTAAGATTGATCGAGAAGAACTTGACCAACGGAACAATCATGATCGGAAACGGCACAAAGATGATGTTCCGGATACGCAACTCCTTCTCCAGAAAGTCTACGGCTGCATAGATCGCCTGCTTGAGCGTCTGCATTCCCAGGATGAGCTTGTCAGGGGCGACGTCAACCAACTCGTCAGCCTCGATCCGGTTTAACGTAACCGCGGCGAGACATCGCATAAGCAATGCCTCGTCGAGCTGCTCATAACCTTTATCGATGAGCCTTTCGAGGACCGATTCAATCTCATTCCGAAGATCAAACTGGTCGGACCACGTCCAAGCGGCTAGCCGCCATTATTCATCAGGTCTCCCCGACGGCCGCATGGTCTTGAAAGAGGGGAAGAATCTGTCTGTTCGCGGCAACATCGGAACCGTGGCCGCGACGCACGCGTAGGTTGTAGAATGCTGTCTTGCCTTGCTTCATCTTGGGTCGGACGGTCAGTTGTCGTCGGTCGCGACGGGATATTGCTCGGGGGCTTTGCCGACCTCAGCTGTCACCCTAGGAACTGCGCTGTCGGGCGGTAGTTTGCTTATGTCACGCACTTCGACTCGGAAGCGCCATTCATCGCCGTAGTCGTACACGAACAGCATCTTGCTGTTCTTCCGCCGGAACGCCTGAGCGATTGTCGCTTGGTGCACACTGCGGGCTTCGCCGCCTGCCTCCTCGTCTGCGAAAAGCTCATACCGCACGGGCGAGCTAAACACGTGACCTGTCAGGCGATTGAAAAAACCAAAAGCATGGTCAAAATCGAAGCCAAAAGCCTTCGTGATTACGTGGGCTAATTCAAACAGCGATTGATCGCTTTCAATCTCGATGTCTCGATAGACGTGTGGGTTCAATGAAGCTCGCAAGCCATGCATCGTCGGCTCCGCCCTGGCGATCGTCGTCGGCTTGCTTCTTCTAGGCTGTCCACCCGGACGACTTCCCATACAGCCCCAATCCCCCACACGTCCCCGCGTCAGCCAGTCTCGGCGTCAGCGTGGCAACCCTGGTACGAAACCCCGGACGACGGTAGAATTGCGCTGCAGTTCAAGCGAATTCGAGGCAAGATGCCAGTCCAGGCAAAAACAACACCCCCGTTGCTGCCCGGCCTGTCACCCATCGGCGGTAAACCAGTGATCGCCCGCTTTGATGGTGGGCATCTTTCATCCGATGGTGGATTGCTGATGCTGCGGGAAGTGGAGCAACGTCTCGATCTCGCTCGGCGACTGGCGGCATGCATCGTTGACCCCCGCGCGCCGGAGCGTGTGGTGCATGGGCTCGATGAAATCATCCGCACGCGCATGTTGATGATCTCATCGGGATACGAGGACGGCAACGACGCCGACCGCCTACGCCGCGATCCGATGTTCAAGCTGGCGATGGGCCGCTTGCCCAATGATGCCGACCTTTGCTCGCAACCCACCATCTCGCGCTTGGAGAACCTACCGGACGCGCGTGCACTCTTGCGCATGGGGCGGGCTATGGTCGACCACTACTGCCAGAGCTTTTGCCAGGTGCCACGCCGCATCGTGCTCGACATCGACGACACGTTCGACGCCGTGCATGGCAGCCAGCAGTTGCGGCTGTTCAACGCGCATCACGACGAATATGGCTTCCAGCCGATCGTGGTGTTCGACGGCGACGGCCGCATGATCGCCGCCGTCCTGCGCCCGGCCAGTCGGCCTTCGGGCAAGCAAATCGTACGCTGGCTGCATCGGCTGATCACCGCAATCCGTGGCAACTGGCCGCAGGTGGAGATCATGCTGCGCGCCGACAGCCATTACTGCACACCCGGGGTGCTGCGCTTCTGCCGGGCCCGCCAGCTGGACTACACGCTCGGCGTCGCCCCCACGTCGACGCTGCGCAAACATATCCTCTGCCTCGAGGAGAGCACCGCCGCCCGTGCCGCTGCTACTGCGGACGGCGCCAAGCTGCGCCGGTTCAAAGAATTCAATGACGCTGCGGCGAGCTGGGACAGGGTGGAGCGCATCATCGCCCGCGTCGAGGCCGGGCCACAGGGGATCGATACACGCTTCATCGTCACCAGTCTCAGCGGCCCGTCCGGCCGCACCGTCTACCAGGACATCTATTGCGCCCGGGGTCAGGCGGAGAACCATATCAAGGCGTGGAAAGCACATTTGGCCGCCGACCGCACTTCGTGCTGCCGAGCAAGCGCCAACCAAATGCGCCTCTTCCTTCATATCGGCGCCTATTGGCTGTTATGGAGCCTGCGCACGCTGATGCCGCGTCGCTCGCGTTGGCGCGTCGCACAATTCGACACCTTGCGGCTGCGCCTGGTCAAACTGGCAGTACGCATCGAGGTGTTGAAGACGCAGGTTCGACTTCACCTGCCACGAGCGACACCCGATCAGGCGCTCTTCGTTCTGCTGCTGACGCGCATGCCCCGCCTCAGCATTTGAATCACGGGGCGGATTGCCCCACCTGAACCAACGCCGATCAACCCCAACGCCCACCAGCTGCCGAGACCACACAACGGACCTAAAAGGGGCCGGTGGCCTCCTATGGACGCACAGCTTTCGGTTGAGTGATCAATACAGGGTAGCAGCTCCCCGAGCGCTCCGATGAATTTTCCCGGCTAACGGTCAAAGGAATGTCTGTCATGAACGGCTTTGTCGGTGCTCAGCACGAATTCCACGACGCTGATTTTGTGCAGGGATGGGCAGATCGTTTCGTCCCCTCTCCGCCTCGGCTGGCCCTGTTCGACATGATCCTTGATCAGATCGGCCAACTTCCTGTCAGTGATCCCAATGTTCTCGAACTCGGCCTTGGGCCCGGCTACATGGCGCGACACATTTTGGAGCGTCAGCAGACCCTCCGTTACGAGGGCCTCGATTTTTCCACGGTATTCTTTGAGGTAGCCAAACGAACGCTCGGTCAGCTGGAGTCACGCGTAACCTTCACCAATGCTGACCTGATGGACCAGTCCTGGCCGACACGTCTGAGCCGTCCGCCACAGGCCATCATTTCGACCTGGGCGTTACATGACCTAGGAAGCCAGCAGGCGGTAGTAGATGTCTATGCGCGCTGCTTCGAGACACTCCCGAAGGACGGCATTCTGGTCAATGGCGACTTCATCAAGCCTGACGGAACCGCGTGGGATTATGAAGCGGGCCGGTTCGAGATCGCTCGCCATCTGGAACTATTGCGACAGGCAGGATTTGCCAATCCGGTGTCGCTCCACCACTTCGAACCAGAGCGTGTTAAGCCAACGCCCGCCCAAAACTACGCCTGCTTGGTTGCCGTGAAATAGTGCTGCCTGAGGTGCCGGTGCCAGAGGCAGTGCACAGGCGAGGTCCTCAAAAGATCAACGCCTTATCAATAAGTTAGGCGCAGACCTGGTAACCGGGGCAAAATCCCGGGCGAGTGGTGTTTTCAGGCGGGTTGGCCACGGCGGCGGATGAGGCTGGGAAGGTGCGGGACGGCGGGAGCACCTGAGATGCTGAGCCTGGCACCGAGATAGTCCCACAATGCGATGCCGAGCTTGGTGCAGGTCTTGGCGAGCCCGAGGAAAGCGTCGCGGCAGTCTCGGCCGATATCGCTGTGGGTTCCGCCGCTGACTTTGCGCTTTGTCACCTGACAGCGGATGTCGTTTTCCGAACCGTTGGTGTGCAGCGGGATCTCGGGATGGTCGAGCACCATCAGTAACTCGGCCTTGTTGGCGTGCAGCCGCTGGAGCAGGCGGTCCAGAGTGGCGAAGCCGGTACGTCGGTGAAAGATGCGGTCGAACCGCCCCCGCATTTCACGGCGTCGGCGTGGCGTCGGTTCACGCCGGTAGAGCTTCAGGTCGGCATAATACCACCAGATCAGCCCGCGGATATGCTGCTGGGCGGCACGCTGCTGGTCGGTAAAGGTCTCCAGCTTGTGCACCAGGCGTTCGGCGTGGATCCAGCACAGCGCATGCTGGCCGATGTTGAACTGCCCGGCATCGTCGCTGACTATGACCGCCTCGCAGAGAAACCCGTGTGCGCTCACCGCGCCCCACAGCGCAGCTTCTGTGGCGACGCGCACCGGATCGGGCGTCACCGGCAGACCGGTCATGCCGAGCTGCTCAAGATGGCGCATCCAGGCGGTCTGATCGGCGAACTGCCGCTGCCCATGTGTTGCCAGTCGCTGGATGAGCGGTCCGGCCAGGGCATGCTCATGCATATAGTCCAGCGCCGCATCGTTGATCACGTAATCGGTGTGACCGGCACGCAGCAGGTCAAGAAAGTTCCGGCGAACTCTTGCTGCCCGTTGTGCCGAACCAGGCGAACGTGTCGTTGCCGATTTGCGTGCAGACGGCATTGGCGCCGCGATGGCGCGCGCCGGTGTCATCGACGGTGACCCAGTCCGCTGTCGCCAGTCCGGCACGTAGCACCTCGCAGCTCTCCACCAGGAAGTCATCTTGTCCATCGATCAGCAGGCGCATGACCTGCCGCTTCGAGATACTGACGCCGATCGCCTGAAGCTGTGTGACCAAACGCTCGACGGTCACCTGGCCCTGGTGGTACTGCATCAGCACGAAGCGCCGCAGCTCCGGCCCGAAATGGCCGCGGATGCCACTGGGCAGCGGCGCCACGATGGTCTCGCCTTGCGGCGTCAGCCAGCGCTCGCGGCGGTAGCGCACCGCCCGTGCCGTGAGCACCAGCTCCTGCACTCGATACGGCTCGTAGCCCTTGAACTGCGAACCCGGCGGATGCGCCACCCGCAGCACCTCGGTCTGCGGTGTGACCCGCGGTGTCACCTTGCCGCGGCCGCGGCGTTTGCCCCGCTTGCCGCCGCGCTTCGGCTCGGTGCCCTTCTCCATGCCGCTCGGCTTGATCGATGGGCGACCCTTGAGGCCCTTCAGCCAGGCGATCTCATCGCGCTGTGCCGCCACCAGTTGCTTCAGCTCCGACACCTCGCCCAGCAGCTCAACCACCAGAGCTTCCAGCTCGGCGTGCGGCAGACCCGACGGATCAGTGGGCGGTGACATGCGGCGAGCGAATCGTACTCGTCCGCGTCGGGGGAAGCCCTAAAATGCAATCCGCCCGGGGTTTTGCCCCGGTTACCAGACCTGTCTTGATAATCAAGAGTAAATATAGCAACGAACCTGCCGCTCCGTTCTTGTCGTGACTCGGGAGGTTGCTGAGGGGACACCCATCCAATTGCCAAGGAGTTTGATGCAATGGAATTCCGGCTAACCTATCAAGGAGTTCTCCTCGGTGCCTCTCGTAACAACACGCGCGCAAAGCACAAGCACGAGATAAGGAAGATTTTTCACAAACAGCTCCGTCGTCTGTGGGAGACAAACCCATATCTGAAAGACGGACATCCGGTTGAGTATCGTCATGGCATGACTCCATTCATCGGAATATATAAGCACGAAACGATCTTGCAGTCCCTGACAGAACAATATCAGCTTGATCTCAGCCATCCCCTCATATTGATGCCAGCATGGCGGTTGGAAAAAGTCCGGCGCTGGCCACGGCCTCGGCGAATTTCTCTATGAGCGGCGTGAGCCGATGCTCTGGCATGTTCGGGATCAGTTCGTAGAGCATGCAGCCCTGCCGGAACAGCGAGTGCGTGCGCGTCTTGCTGGTGTTCGATTTCAACAGCCGATCCATGCCGAGGGTTTCGCCGGCGGTGCCCAGCAGCGTCAGCAAGGCAGTGGCGAATGCGCTGATCAGCAGCAGACGGTCGCGTCGCGTAGGCTCGCCGATGCGCGTGGACGAGAGACCCATGCCGAAGCGCAGGTCCTTTGTGTCTCGGAACTGCGGCTCGATTGTCCAGCGTTTGGCATAGTGGTTGATCAGCGTCGCCGCCGTCGCCTCCCGCTCGCTGGTGGCGAGGCACCAAGGCTCCTTCATGTCTTTTGCGCGCACGCACACGACCGCGCCGACCTGCTGGCCCTTCGCGGTCACGCGCGCGTCCGCCAGCTTGCGGGCGCGTCCGCTTTTGCCGACCCACTCGGCGGCGGGTTTGGTGGTTCCGTCCGCGTCGGTGACGTGAATGTTGCCGCGAAAGCGGATCACGTAGCCAAGGCCAAGTTCCGCGAGAAAAGCGAACAGCTTCTGATCACCGAAGCCGCGATCGGCGAGGATGGTGACGCAGCAGCCGGCGGGCACGAGTTCGGCCAGCCGCCGGAGGCACGCATCCTCGAAATCGTTGCGGTGATCCTTCAGTTCGTCCTTCCAGACGGTCAGCCACAGCAACGGGGCCGCGCGGCCATGGCCGGTGACCAGGTGCAAGGCGAGCGTGGCCTGGTCGTCGTGATCGAAATCGGTCCAGTCCATCGCCACCAGGATGTCCCGGCGCTCGCCTATCTGATGCGTCACCCAACGCGCAAAACTGTCCCACACGTCGATGCCGTTGTTGCTCAGCATCCGGTCGACCTGCTTGATCGCGTGCTTGGTCACCAAACCCCTGGCCTGCGCAAGCGCCTGTCCTATCATCGCAACCGCGAGCGACGCGGACTGCATCACGCCGAGCGTGGCGCCCGCCAATGAGGCGATCCGCTTGGCATGCAGATCGGCGCCATACACCCCGCCCACGAACGAGCGGACCTCTGCGAATTGCGCCCCTCGACGATCCGCTGCCGCCATCGTGCCGCTCCAACTTTTAACCCGTTGGAACCTCTACGGAGACGCGTCGAATCGCGCCTAGCCAAGCGTCCAATTAAAATGAGGGGATTCGTGAGCGGCTTGATGGCTTCAGGTTCATCCCGTTGGTTCGAAAAGCTCTTTCCTTGACCTGCTCAGTTAGCATTCTTTTTTTGCGACCGGGCAATCCCGGTGCTGTTATTGGCGGCGGGGATATCGACAATCGAATGAAAACCCTTTTTGATGCACTGCGGATACCGACCAACTCGGCAGAACTAGGGAGTTATAGTCCGGAGGATGGTGAAAACCCATTCTTCTGTCTGCTGGAGGACGACAGACTCATTACGCATGCATCCATCGAGACTGATGCTCTGCTGGAACCTACCAGTGCTGAGTCCGGGGAGAATGACGCAAGGATTGTGATCACGGTCAAAATACGACCCTACGACGTGCACCCTGGTAATATGAGCTTTGGATGAGATGCCGATTTCACGCATCTATCGTCAGACCGACATTTTGGACTTGCAAGGCTTTGATTTTGCACGTCGGATTTTCCGTCCCGAAACCTACCCCTTCCCGGACCGTTGCCGTAGCAAGCTCCTTCGCGCGTTTTTCCTAAACCAAACGCTGAGCGTAGCTGGTCAGCCGCATACCACTCTAATATGTTCGACGGCTGGGACAGCCTGCCGCCATTCGTCCCTGGGCGAAAGGGCTGCATCCATGCTGAAAACACGTCTGACCGATTTGCTCGGCATTCGTTATCCGGTCATCTCAGCACCCATGACGCGCATGAGTGGAGGACGACTCGCTGGAGCGGTCTCGGCGGCTGGCGGATTGGGAACCTTCGGCGCGGCCTCGAACACCCCGGCCGCTTTGGACCCAATCTATATCCGCGAACAGATCGGCCTGATCAAGTCTGTAACAGACCAGCCGTTTGGCGTCGGATTCATCACGCATGCGCTCGATGTTGTGCCGCATAATTTCGAGGCCGCTCTCGCGGAAAAGGTGCCCGTGATGCTGTTTTCATTCGCGGACCCCACGCCATGGGTGCCGCGCGCCAAAGACACGGGGGCGAAAGTTATATGTCAGGTGCAGTCGATAGAGGGGGCAAGGATCGCGGTCGCTGCCGGTGCTGACGTTCTGGCCGCGCAAGGTAATGAGGCGGGTGGGCACACAGGCAGGCAGCAACTACTGCCGTTTCTCGTTGGTCTGATTGAGGAATTCCCGCACATCCCGGTCATCGCCGCCGGAGGCATCGCCAGCGGTCGCTCGCTCGCCGCCGTGCTGGCTGCTGGCGGTGAGGGCGCCTGGGTCGGAACCGCTTTCGTTGCCACTGACGAGAATATAGAAGTGCCGGACATCCATAAGGCACAAATATTGCGGCTTATGGGCGAGGACACAGTCTTAACCGAAGTCTACGAGATCCTACAGACAAGAGTGCGAAACACGCACGGTTGGCCACCGGGCACGACCGCGCGTGTCCACAATAACGCCTTTATCCGGTCATGGCACGGGCGTGAAGAGGAGTTACGCGCGCGTCTCGATGAGGTCGCGCCGATCTACGCGGAGGCCGTGAAAAGCGGCGACCGAGACATCTTTCCCGTGCTGCTTGGTCACTCAGCCGATTTCATTCATTCGGTTCGACCCGCGGCGGATGTTTTGCGGGATCTGTGCGAGACGGCGGAACAATGCCTGCGAAACCGCATGACGGACGTTCTGCGATAGCTGTAAGCACCGCACCGGCCTGGCTTAGCATGCGCGATTAATCGGGGTTAACGGGCAGACGGCTGGAGAACCTGTTCAGGGGTCTTCGGCGTCGTGCGGCGCAATCCGGCGGAGCAGCCCCGTCCGATAACTTACCCTTTACGCGACACTATGAAGCGAGGCCGGGCTTTCACGGTCCTCTGCTTGCACGATCAGGCTTTCCTCTCCTACGCTTCGGGCACCTGGAACTGGCGTCGAAAGGGACAACAAGAGGGAGGTAACCCATGAGTGGCTTCCAACTGAGCGGCGACGCGCCCACAATCTATAACCGTGTCCTCCTGAAATTGATGGAACCTTGGACCGAAGACTTAATCGTCTCCGGCAAGGTGCGAGACGGTGATCGGGTTCTCGATCTGGCCTGCGGCACGGGCGTGGTTGCCGGACGCGTCAAGTCGGCAACTCGTAAGCTCTGCACAGTTGTCGGGTTGGATATCAACGAAGCAATGTTGAGCGCCGCTCGCAGGATTCCTGATGTCGAGTGGCAGCAAGGCAGCGCGCTCGAAATGCCCTTTCCAAACGACAGTTTTGATGTGCTGCTCTGCCAGCAGGGGCTGCAATATTTTCCGGATCGGATTGCGGCAATGCGAGAAATCGCGAGAGTCCTGGCCCCCGGCGGGAGGCTCGCGGCAAGCGTGTGGGGCGCACTGGACCGGCAACCGGTCCACATCGCTCTGCTCGACTGTATCGAGACATTCCTGGGAGAGGAACTTCGAACTCCTCTCGATGCCGCGTTCGCCCTTGCGCCGATCAAGACGCTTCGCACCATGGCGGAGGGAGCCGACCTTAAAAACGTCCACGTCAGATTCGAGCATCGGACCGCGCGATACCCGTCAGCCGCCGACCTCGTCAGAGGCTGGATGGGTGCAACACCGGCTGCAGGTGCATTCGCCGGACTATCCGATGAGCGCAGAGAAGCATTCGTGGCAAACTTCGTCGACCGCCTCGCCGGATACATTGACGATGACGGGCTGGCAGTGCCTATGGAGGTTCACTTTCTGACAGCGTCCAAATGACCCCGTAAGGGAGCGGTCCAACCCGCTCCCGAGGGCACCTCAATACCGGCAGCGCCGCGTGGTGCCTTGGTCAGCCGTGAACGGTGGAATAAGGCGTATTTGACCATCAAAGCCCGATTATACGCCAGCAGGACACGGTCAGCAGTGGTTTCAAAAGGTAGGTGCTGACGCGGGCATAGCCGAGGCGTCGCTTTTGCGGGTGAGTTTCGGTCATATCTTACGGAGGGTATAACCCACTGAAAGCACTGGGGCAAGCGGACGCTCCGAAAGTCTTGATTAATGCGCGGCTCTCCGCGGCGCTGCGGAAGCACGGAATTCGAGATTTCCATATCTGGACCCAACAGCGCAACGGGCGACAACGACGACGTTACGGGTCGTCTTCCCCCACCTCTCGTTACCCAACACCCTATACGGGCAACGCGGCGCGGCCGGAGAACGCCGGCATTACCTCCTGTGCGAACAGCCGCAGCGATTTCATTGACTGCTGGTGCGTTAGGCTGCCCCAGGCGAAGGAAGAAATCACATAATTGCAGCCACTTGCCTCCACTAACCGGCTCAGCTGTGTACGAACGTGCGCTGGCGAGCCGCAGATCATCGTCTCGATTCGGACAGCAGAGTCCCAGTCGAACAGTCCGTCGACGCTGTGGTCGTCATGCGCATGCCACAGCTTGAGACTCGAGTGGTTGAAATCTACAAACGCCGCCCGCCCGGTGGCGAGGGCTTCGTCGTCAGTCTCTGCTACGAGCACCTGGCACAACATGCCAAGCTTGGGTTCCGTTACGTGACCGTTCAGCCGGGTCTGGTCGTTGCGATGCTGCTGCCAGGTCTCCCGGTACAGATCAACATGCTCGCGGATTGAAGCGGCGGGTCCACGGTCGACGAAATTAAATCCTTGCCGGGCGGCGTTGCGGATGCTGTCCGGGCTGTGCGTCGGATACCATAGCGGCGGATAAGGGCGCTGATAGGGCTGCAACTCCATCGGCGCGTTGTGGTATTGAAAATGCTCACCATCATAAGTCAGCCGATCATGGGTTAATCCAGCCAAAAGTATCTCGAGCGTCTCATTGAAAATCACGCGAGATGCGGCAGGATCGACACCGTAATGGCGCAGCTCATAAGGGGAGATACCGCGACCGATGCCGAGTTCCAGCCTGCCTCGGGACATCTGGTCGAGCATGCAGACCTCGGCGATCAGGCGCAGGGGATCGTACAGAGGTAGCAGGTACACCAGGGGGCCGAGGCGGATCCGCCGAGTGCGCTGTGTCGCGGCCGCTAGGAACAACGCGGGCGAAGGTGCCATGCTGAGCGGGGTGAGATGATGCTCCGCAAGATGATAGCAGAAAAATCCCGCCGTATCCGCCGCCTGCAACAATTGCAACCGGTCCTCGTACAGCTGATGCATAGGCGCAGTGCCGCGGTCGATCCAGTCGAACAGGCCAAAGGCTATCTGTTCCATTTGCGATCTTCCTCCCTACTCCGGACGTGTCGGGCTTCTTTCAGGGCTGAGCAAGGCCAGCTACACAGTGGTATCAGTTGATCCCCAGTGGTACTTGCACGCAGACGCACCCAAGTGTAACAGGGAATTGGCCGCCTAGCCACCACGCACTGGGTCCGAGGTGGAATCCTGCGTGGCATGGGCGGAGGTTGCTGTAGCGCGACAGAGAACACGAGCGCCTACGCTTGCTTTGCCTCAGCCTCGTTGGGAATACCGACGATCGGATCATCGTCGCCCTCTCGAAAATCTTGATATATGCATTGAAGATCGAGCGGGGGCGGATTTCCGGCCTTGACCCTGCGTGGACGGCTTGCCCACTACCGAGCGGGCGACAGTGCGCCTGCTTAGGAGTGTGCCTACATTACCGCATCCGAAAATACCACATAGGTAGAATCCGAGGCTGGTGAATATCAACTCTACACCCACATGTGGAGTAGAAGAATTCGCATTAGATATTTTGGAGGAAGACATGGGCCTCATTCTTATTGTCCTCGTGCTCGTTCTGATCTTCGGAGGGGGCGGCTATTGGGGATATAGCCGGTGGCGATAACGATGACTTGGACGGCGGGATACATGGCGGTGAACATACCGCGCGCCCGCATCATGGGGGGGAGTAAAGCAGGATGAATGTCTTTACCATCATAGGCTTAGTTGTCGTCGTAATTCTGGTTGCAGGCTATTTCGGAGTCCATAGCTTTTAGTTTTTGGTCTCCCGAATCCCGTCTAAAGTGCCTTTTGCTGCCCCTGATTTCTCAGTAACTTTGCCTGTTCAAGAATTCTTGGATTCTGCACAGTGCGGTAGTCACAACGGTTGTGAGTAGTTTCCGAAGCTATTGCTTCGGCTCGTTCTGATGCGATGTTCTTTAATGCTCATGGAGGTTGCACCGATGAGTCGCAAAACAAGCATCGCGTTGGCCGCAATCATGGCGGGTCTGCTGGCGTCCCCCGCCATGGCTCAATCGACCAGCAGCGCCCCGGCCAAGACGGAAGCAGCCCCAGCAGCCCAGACCATGCCCGGCGGCATGATGCAGGGTGGCATCCCGGTGCAGGGCATGGGCCAAGGCACGATGGGCCAAGGCACGACGGGCCAGGGCATGATGGACCAAGGCACGACGGGCCAGGGCACGACGGGCCAGGGCATGATGGACCAAGGCACGACGGGCCAGGGCACGACGGGCCAGGGCATGATGGACCAAGGCACGACGGGCCAAGGTGCGATGGGTCAAGGTGCGATGGGTCAAGGTGCGATGGGTCGAGGTGCGATGGGCCAGGGGATGGGGAGGTCGCAACGATGAACCACAAAACAGGTATCGCACTGGCCGCAATCATGGCGGGGCGGCGAGCGAGAAGGCGCTGAACGCGCGGCTCGACGCTTTGCATAATTACAAGGCGGAGGTGGAGCATGACTTGATCCGCACACGCACCGTCGAAGGCCGCAGCCGGGCGAAGGCGCGCAGGCAGCACATGGGCCGCCCGCCGAAGCTCGCGCCGCCCCGCATTCTGGGAATCGTCCTACCCCACGCGACACGCTGGCAACTGCTACGCTTCCATTACGGGCATACTTTCCGGGAAATCCGAAAGTTCGACAAAATGCTGAAGCAACTCGCGGACCCCTGGGAGAAAGCTCAGCTGCACAAGGCCAAATCCGGCCGCCCCTGGGACGTCGGTGGTTTGGAAGATCATCTTTTGATCATGCTGATCTATTATCGTTGCTACATCACCCAGGAGTTCCTGGGCTTCTTCTACAACGTCAACAAAAGCGCGATCTGCCGAGCGATCCAGCGGATCGAAAAGCTCGCCCGGCCGCTGATCGGGGTTGGACGGAAGCCCAAAATCAGTCGGAACGAGGCCGAGGCCCTGATCGTCGATTGCACCGAGCAGCCGATCCAGCGTCCTGACACGGACGCCAAACAGCGAGAGCATTACTCCGTCATCTTCATTAATGCGCAGATTGTTATTTCGTTGCCCGCCGTGCAATCTCAGCTTGCGTATCGTCCCGATGGGTTCGGACATCTTGGACCCATTCATTCGGCCACACAGACACGGTGACGGAGAGACACGCTTCAAAGGCCTCAACAGCCTCCTCCAGACGCGCCGTCCCGCTCTCGCGTTGCCCGAGCGTCGAGAGCGCGGTGCCGAGGTTCATCTGCGTCCCCGCCCAGTCGAGCGGCACACGCTCCCGCGTCATTTCCTCCAGCGCCGCCCGGTAGGCCACAACAGCCTCCTCCAGACGCGCCGTCCCGCTCTCGCGTTGCCCGAGCGTCCAGAGCGCGTTGCCGAGGTTCATCTGCGTCCCCGCCCAGTCGAGCGGCACACGCTCCCGCGTCCTTTCCTCCAGCACCGCCCGGTAGGCCGCAACAGCCTCCTCCAGACGCGCCGTCCCGCTCTCGCGTTGCCCGAGCGTCGAGAGCGCGGTGCCGAGGTTCATCTGCGTCACCGCCCAGTCGAGCGGCACACGCTCCCGCGTCATTTCCTCCAGCACCGCCCGGTAGGCCGCAACAGCCTCCTCCAGACGCGCCGTCCCGCTCTCGCGTTGCCCGAGCGTCGAGAGCGCGTTGCCGAGGTTCATCTGCGTCACCGCCCAGTCGAGCGGCACACGCTCCCGCGTCATTTCCTCCAGCGCCGCCCGGTAGGCCACAACAGCCTCCTCCAGACGCGCCGTCCCGCTCTCGCGTTGCCCGAGCGTCCAGAGCGCGGTGCCGAGGTTGGTCTGATCGTAACCGACTTCATCGGGCGTGGCGGCGAGCCGCAGCGTGGCACGGCGAACGGCAATGGCGGCGATTAGGTGGACATTGCTGCCGCGCTGATCGCCGTATTCCTCTAACCTGCCTCCTTCAGCGATCAGCAATTCGCGCCGCGCGTCGCGATGATCGCCATGCAGCGCTTGCGACAGAGCCAAGATCGCATCCGCCGCCGCTTCACCGTCATAGGCAGCAAGCGCGATGTCGCGTTCCATGCCGAAAAGTGCTGCGAGACGCTCGGCATGGGCGGTGCGGCGTTCCTCCTCCTCGCGTCGTAATTCGTCCGCCGTCTTGCGAAGCCCGGCGCATGCAAGGCGGGATCTGCCTTCATCCGAGAGCCGTTTCGCATTCGCCAGCGCTTGATCGACGATGCCGCCGAAATTGGTTTGTGCCCGCCCCCCGGTGATTTCCTCCTCGTAAATGCTGATTGCCGTGCGAACGGCCTGTTTCATCCCCTCCAGGTCAAGATGGGGATCGGCCGCAACACGGGCGGCCATCTCGCGAATGAACCCCTCGGCAACATCGCGTGCGCGCGCCGCCTCGCTGGCGTAATCCTTGACCAGCAAATCCAAAATGGCCGTGTAAGCGATGTGCCGGGCGAGATCGGCCGCGCTTTCGAAGGTGCAATCCGGGTAGCGGCGCACCGTTGCCAGACGGCCAAGATGTGCGGTCTGTGCCCCGCGTGATGCGTCTGTTGGAGCAAATGCCGGTCCGCGTGGAGCGGCTGGTTCCGCCTTCGCCGTCAACAGCACCTTGCCGTGATACAGCGCCAGCCAAGCTTCCCACTGCGTATAGGAGATGACCTCGCCCGGCCGAAGTGCCTCATTCAGCGGCAGCAGCCCCGTCGAGAGGTTGAGGTATTTGCGGAGCAGCGCTTGCACTTCCGCTTCGCCCGGTGCCGAGCCAGTCATTTCGCCGACCAGATGCACCACCGCATCGCAATGGGCGATATAGACGTCGAGTTTGTCCAGCGTATTGCCGCCAAGCCCCTTGAAGTCCTCCTGCACCTTGACCTCGACATTGTGGCGCGTCAGGTCACCGCGCAACTGGTTGCGGTAGGTCCGGAATTCATCGGAAACGGTCGAGAGAAAGACACTGATTGACAAGCCAACCTGCTCCCAGAACGACAGAGCAGCATTTCACACCTCACTGGCACGTCAATCCGCCCACTCCGGCGGGATGACGTTGCCACCGTCACCATGGCGTCTTCGGCTGTGTAATCCGTCGCGCCGAGTAGGATCGATCCGGATGATCCCCCTCCCGTCAAAATGGCACCACGTCGTCTTCAATGAGTTGATCCCGGCGATCCGCCTTGCGGGGTGGGCCGCGTTGCTCAGCCGGGGCGGCAACCGGCCTCGGTGCTGATGTCGAGCCGTCCTGGAAGAACAGTGTATGGGTGTGGCCGTTGGCGGGATCGCCCTCCACGTAATCGCGGTTCGGCAGGATCACGATCTTTACGCCGCCCAGCCTGCCGGACATGTAGCGCGTGCCTCTGCCGCTGGTCTTTTCCCAGAGCCGGGCGGCCTGAAGCAGCGGGGACGATCCGCTCATGCCGCCCGCCGCACTGGCGACCCCACCGCGGCGTCCCGCACCCGCATGATGGTCTGTCGGCTGGTGCCGTACCGCTTCGCCAAATCTGACACGCTGGCACCATCCGCAAGCCCGGCCCGCACCGCGGCCCGCTGGTCAGCATCCAGCGTTGCCGGGCGCCCGAACACCGCGCCTTCGGCTTTGGCCCGCTTCAGGCCGGACTGTGTGCGTTCGATCAGAAGATCACGCTCGAATTGAGCCACCGCGTTGATGACGCCCATCGTCATCTTCCCGGCCGGGCTGGTCAGGTCGACGCCGCCAAGGGCAAGGCAGTGAACCCGCACGCCCAGCTTCTCCAGGCGGTCGACCGTGGTGGCGACGTCGATTGCGTTGCGGCCGAGGCGCTCCAGCTTGGTGACGATCAGCACGTCATCCTGTTCCAGCTTGTCCATCAGCCGCATGAAGCCGGGGCGTTGCTCGATGGCAGATGAACCCGACACGGTCTCGGACACCACGCGACGCGGATCCACTTTGAACCCGGCAGCCTCGATCTCCCGGATTTGGTTCTCGGTGGTCTGGCCGGCGGTGGAAACGCGAACGTAAGCGAAAGTGCGTGGCATCGGCGGGGCCGTCCTGTCCGTAAGTGATGTCCGTTACTAACCAGACGCACAAATAGGTATCCTCCCGTATGGGAATCGGTTATGCTGTCGTCATGCCGTCGGACCATGATTTCCGCAAACTCCCGTCCTCAACCCAGGCCGAACTGCGACGTGTCGCGGTAAACATGGTGCTCTCCGGGACAAACCGGATCGATGTGGCCAGGGCGATCGGGGTCAATCGACGCTTCGTTGGGGAATGGGTTCGTGCCTTTGAGGCCACGGGAGAAGCGGCGTTGGCCGGTGGGCGGCGCGGCCGACGGCCAGGTGAGCAAAAAGCCCTCAACCGGCGCCAGGAAGCGACGATCCGTCGGCTGATCGTCGGGCGATGCCCCGATCAATTGAAACTCCCCTTCGCACTATGGACCCGCGAAGCGGTTGGCCAGCTGATCGAGCGTAAAGCCGGTATCCGCCTGTCCCCGACGGCCATCGGTACCTATCTTTCGGCCTGGAATCTGACCCCACAAAGGCCGATCCGGCGGGCGATGGAAAGGAGCGAGGCGGCGATCCAGACATGGATGAAACGCGAATACCCGGCGATCGCGAGACGAGCCCGAAAGGAAAAAGCTGAGATCCATTGGTCGGACGAAACTGGCATCTCGAACCAGGCCAATTACGGCCGGAGCTTCGCGCCGGCGGGCAAGACACCGGTGATACCGCGTCCGGCCACGCGATTTACCCAATCGATGATCTCCAGCGTGACCAACCAGGGCAAGTTGCGCTTCATGATCTATGATGGCGCACTGAATGCAGCGATTTTTCTGAAATTCCTGCGCCGGTTGATCAAAGACACGGACCGGAAACTGTTCGTGATCGTCGACAATCTACGTGTGCATCGGGCCAGGACCGTGGCGGCGTGGGTCGAAGAGAACAAGGATCGAATTAAACTTTTCTACCTGCCGCCGTACGCGCCGGAGCGGAACCCAGACGAATACGTCAACAACGACGTCAAACAAGGCATGGCACGGCGTGGCACGCCAATGAACAAGGCCGCGATGAGGGCTGGGCTGACAGCCCATATGCGCGGGCTACAGGGCAGGCGACATAAGGTGCGCGCATTCTTCCAGGCACCCGATGTCCGCTATGCCGCGTAAGCGCATCCGTGATACATATTTGGCCGACTGGTTAGTAATAGATCACGTCCGGAAATCTGTAAAGCTATATTATGGACACACCTGCAAAGGGTGTCCGCAATCGAACGATTGCGGACAGGTAATGCACAGAGGGAAATAGCCGGAGCTTCTGCAACCGCCGCCAATATGTTGGCGCCCCGCTCATGAACCAGGCGGCTGCGATGCCCAGGCTGCTAGACCGTCAGGAAACCAGAATACCCAAGATTGCGATCCAGCAGGCGACGACCACACCAAGCATCCGGAAGCCCGGGCGAAGGTGGCCGCTCTTTTGCTGATGCGGTGTTGGATGAAGGAGTGAGTGGACCATTTCGGCGTTACGCAGGGTCGCCTTGGCCTTGGCCCTCTTTTGCCAATCTGACCACAACGCCAGTGCGGCGAGGACGGCGAGGAACGTGCCTATGGTGTGCATCATGGTTCCCGCCTAATCGGCTATCCTTTCCGAACTTTCAACAAATGGCGAGGGTGTCATTGCACTTCGCATGGATGCCACCTGCCACCATCTGCCCGATAGATGGAGACTGTCTGAATAGGGCAAAAGTCTATTCGGGCGTGGAGTGGGCTTGGGAAAGCCGGGCCGTTCTGACTCTGGCGATCAGGAGCGGCGGGGGCTGCGCGGTTTGCCCGTGCCGCCGATACCCAGCACCACGGCCAACTGCCGCGTCACGGCTCGCATCGCTTCTATGTCCACACGGCCGATCACCTGGCCCAAGTCGGTCAGCCGAACCGTCTGGGGCCAATCCACCATCACCTGCGACGCGACCCTCAACTGAGCATGCCCTGGCCGGACCGCTCATCCAGCGACTGGCGACACATGGGCAGCGGCAGTTCGCCGATCAGACCACCTGGATGCGCCATCTTGAGCAGCTCGGCATGACCGGTCTGCCGGTGACGCCCGATCCGGTGCGCGTCGCCACAGAAGCTGCGCTGTGGGGCGCGGTGAGCGCACACGGGTTTCTCTGCGAGGCGGTCATAGTCAGCGACGATGCCGGGCAGTTCAACATCGGCCAGCATGCGCTGTGCTGGATCCACGCCGAACGCCTGGTGCACAAGCTGGAGACCTTTACCGACCAGCAGCGTGCCGCCCAGCAGCATATCCGCGGGCTGATCTGGTGGTATTATGCCGACCTGAAGCTCTACCGGCGTGAACCGACGCCACGCCGACGCCGTGAAATGCGGGGGCGGTTCGACCGTATCTTTCACCGCCGTACCGGCTTCGCCACTCTGGACCGCCTGCTCCAGCGGCTGCACGCCAACAAGGCCGAGTTACTGATGGTGCTCGACCATCCCGAGATCCCGCTGCACACCAACGGTTCGGAAAACGACATCCGCTGTCAGGTGACAAAGCGCAAAGTCAGCGGCGGAACCCACAGCGATATCGGCCGAGACTGCCGCGACGCTTTCCTCGGGCTCGCCAAGACCTGCACCAAGCTTGGCATCGCATTGTGGGACTATCTCGGTGCCAGGCTCAGCATCTCAGGTGCTCCCGCCGTCCCACACCTTCCCAGCCTCATCCGCCGCCGTGGCCAACCCGCCTGAAAACACCACTCGCCCGGGGTTTTGCCCCGGTTACCTCGACGGCGTATAACTCATTGATAAAATTAACAAAATGGTCGATGGGCTCACTTTTGGAAGCCGATCGGGGTCCCGGTGGCGCGCCGAAACACCGGCGAGACGCGTTTTCTGAAATCTTCCCGGCGGCACTCGAGGCATATGCCCTCAATTTCCCCCTCGTGTGTCCCCAGAGTGTCCCTGAAACAACATAAGGCCGGGCATTTAGTCCGATACGCACCATAAGATCATGATTTACTTGAGAAAATCTGGAGCGGGCGAAGGGATTCGAACCCTCGACCCCAACCTTGGCAAGGTTGTGCTCTCGGTTCTCTCCATTGCGCAGGTCGTACGCTTTCATTGGCCTCGTCTGGCCACAACGATCCCAAGCGGGGGCCAAGCTCAGAAACCAGCGTCCTTCGCATTTTCCGCTGGACTTGCTCCGCACCGCGAGCATTGCTGAGCGCGCTGCCGGGGTGAGGCCCGGCGGAGGGGGAACCCGGTCGAGGCCGGGCTTCGGGTGGTGGGAGCGCCGCATAGGGCGGCGCGCATGACAGGAGCCCTCCCCATGCCCGATGTGCGCAAACTCTCCATCGCCCAGATGCTCGTCCTCAGCACCGCTGCCGAGCGGCCCGACCGCATGGTCCTGCCCCTGCCGACCACGGTTCGGGCCCACGGCGGCGCCCAACAGCGCTTGCTCGCCAGCCTGCTCAAAGCGGCCCTGGTCGAAGAGTTGGCCGTTGCCGATGATGCGCTGAGCTGGCGGCAGGACCAGGACGGCCAGCGCTTTGCCCTGCGCCTGACCGACGCGGGCCTGGCGGCAGTCCACCCGCCGGCGGAGGCACCGGCTGGGCGTGCCGAGGCACCGCCGGCGACCGAGCCGGTGATGGAGCCGGCGCCTGAGCCTGTCACCGAGCCGGCCCCTGTGCCGACAGCAGCAACGGCGCCGGAACCGTGCCTCGAACAACCGCAACCCGCTGCACCCAAGGCCGCACCGACCGGCAAGCTGGGCCAGGTGGTCGGTGCCCTTACCACCGATGCCGGTGCGACCCTCGCGGAACTGGTCTCACTGACGGGATGGCTGCCACACACCGCCCGCGCCGCCATCACCGGCCTGCGCAAACGCGGCTACACGGTCTCGCTTGACGAGCGGGACGGGCGCAAGGCCTACCGGGCGTCGATGGCAGGCTCATCCGATGGCCGGTAATCCACCCGCCAGACCCGCGGGAGCCAGCAGCCGACCTGATCTGACGGCAAACTTGCGGGCGCTGGAGGAACGCGGTGTCGACGAGCTGCGCGTGGAGTGGCGCCGTCTGCATCGTGCCGAGCCGCCCACCTGCTTCAGCCGCGACCTGCTGCTGCGCAGCATCGCCCACCAACTCCAGGAGGCCGCCTTCGGCGGCCTCCCAGCGTGGGCGCACTATGCAGGCCTCGTTCAAAGAACTGCGGCGGCAGACGACAAACCGCTGGACTTCCTTGCGGAACCGAGCATGCATGCGGGCACTGGAATGCTCGCGTAACGAGCTGTCCGGGGACATCAGCCCCAGCCGTCATGGCCCGCGGGGCTTATGGCGGTGACAGCGCCAAGGTGGCCTGTCGCACCCGGAGATCCCGACATGAAGGCCAAGACGCAGAGCACCAAGAAGCAGCCGGCCAAGCTCCCGAAGAAGGCCCCGCGCAAGTTCCAGCCTCAGGCACGGCTCACCAAAGGCAGCCCTTCGTCTGTATCACCGAAGGCCCGGCCCGATGCGCCGACGACGAACGCCCGACCCCACATCAGCAAAAAGGCGACAATCGAGAGCCTGGTTCGACGCGAGCAAGGTGCCGCCATCACCGAGCTGATGACGGTGACCGGCTGGCAGGAGCACAGTGTCCGTGCAGCGCTGACCGGACTGCGCAAGGCAGGCCACGCGATCACACGTGAGCGGGTTAATAGCGAGACGCGTTATCTCATCGCCGGAGCGGGCTGAGATGACCGAGGTGCAGGATGAGCTGAGCCGGCTCGCTGGTCTACCTGGGCACCAGCTCCGCATCGAATGGCGGCGGCAATTCCGGAGCGAACCCCCGGCGGGACTGAGCCGAGAGCTGCTGCTCCGGGCGGTCAGCTATAAGGTGCAGGAGCGGGCATTCGGCGCCTTGAGCCAGGCCACCAAGAGGGCCTTACGGAACGAGGCGTCGAAGATCACCGCAGAGGTCGCCAAGGGCGCCCTCGGCCTGCCGCCGGTGCTCACGCCCGGGGTGCGCCTGGTACGCGAATGGCGGGGGCAGACGCACAGTGTGGCCGTGCTGGAGCTGGAGCACGGCTTCGAGTATCAGGGGCGGCGCTATCGCTCGCTGACGGAGATCGCCCACCATATTACCGGCGCTCACTGGTCGGGCCCGCGGTTCTTCGGCCTCCTGCGGGGACAAACAAAGCCCACGGCAACCTCCGGCCGACGATCCCCGGACAATGCGGCGGCGGAGGCTGAGCATGGCCAAGTCTGACCCCACCGCCGGCCGACGCGGCAACCCGCTCGTCCGCTGCGCCGTCTACACCCGAAAGTCCTCGGAGGAAGGGCTGGAGCAAGACTTCAATTCGCTGCACGCCCAGCGCGAGGCTTGTGAGGCCTATATCAAGAGCCAGAAGCACGAAGGCTGGGTCGTGCTGCCAGCCCAGTACGACGATGGCGGCATCTCCGGCGCCACGATGGACAGGCCGGCATTGCAGCAACTCCTGGCCGACATTCGAGCCCGCAGGGTCGATACCGTGGTGGTCTACAAGGTCGACCGGCTCACCCGCTCGCTCGCCGATTTCGCCAAAATTGTCGAAATCTTCGACGCCCATGGTGTCGCCTTCGTCTCGGTGACGCAGCACTTCAACACAACCAGCTCGATGGGACGGCTGACGCTGAATGTGCTGCTATCGTTCGCCCAGTTCGAACGCGAAGTTGCCGGCGAACGGATCCGCGACAAGATCGCGGCGTCGAAGCAGAGGGGCATGTGGATGGGTGGCAACCCGCCACTCGGCTACGATGTCCGCGACCGCAAGCTGGTGGTGAACGAAGCCGAGGCTGAGACCGTGCGACACATTTTCCGCCGCTATGTTGCCCTGCGCTCGGTGCGGTTGCTGGCGGAGGATTTGGCTGACGCCGAGATCACCAGCAAGCAGTGGCTGAGCACAACCGGCCGTCAAAAGGGCGGGCAGCCGCTGGTCCGGGGCGCGCTGTATCTGATGCTGCAGAATCGCATCTACCTCGGCGAGATCGTCCACAAGGATCGGCATTATCCAGGTCAGCATGCTCCCATCGTCGATCAGGATTTGTGGGACCAGGCTCAGACATATCTCGTTGCCAACGCCGGGGATCGGCGAGTAGGGCGCCAGGCGAAGGAACCGAGCCTGCTGGCGGGCCTGATCTTCGACAGCCTCGGCAACCGCATGAGTCCAACGCACGCGGTGAAGGACGGCAAGCGTTATCGGTATTACATCTCGCGTCCGTTGATCACAGCAGGGCGGTCCAAGGCGCCTGACGCGTACCGGATCCCGGCGCCGGAGGTGGAGCAGGTCGTCTCCAATCGGATCCAGACCCTGCTCGCCGACGGCACGGCGGTGTTTGATGCAGTGAATTCCACGACGCCCAGCAGCGAGCAATGCGGCGAGCTCGTCGTGCTAGCAGCCGCCCTGGCACGGTCTTGGCCAGAGCTGCCCTTATATGAGCAGCGTCGCATCGTCAGCACTCTGATCACTCGCATCGAAGTTGGGGGCGACAGTGTCACCCTCCATGCGGTTCCGACGAGACTCGGCACAATCCTCCAGCCGGGCAGCAGCGGTGATCCTCATCGTGATACGAACGAGCAACCGAACGGGGCGGCAACAATCCTCGCAGTTCCCGTTCAACTCCAACGCGTCGGCAAGGGCAGTCGGCTGATCGTGGGCGGGGACGCACGTGGCCCATCCAGTCCCAATGCCTCGCTGATCCGCTTGTTGGCGCGCGCCCATCAGCTGCAGCGACAACTGCTGGACGACAGCAAGCGCAGCGTGGAGCAATTGGTCGAGCAGGCCAGTCTCAATCGAACGTACGCGACCCTGCTGCTCCGCCTATCTTGGTTAGCACCGGAAATTACCGAGGCCATTCTACAGGGCCGCCAGCCTCCGACACTGACCGCTGACAAGCTCGCGCGCGCCACCCGCATCCCACTCGACTGGCGGACACAAAGAGAAGTGCTCGGCTTCCGCTGAACGCCCAAAAGGGGACCACGCCTCCAGGCCCGTCGGCCACGACGGGCCCTTCTCGTTCCACCACGTTCCTATAGTGCCGCGTTCAGGCCGCCCAAGAGCGCGGGCCTCTTCATCTGCTCCGATGCTGCCGTGGCTGCGTCTTCGGATGCTTTCTGTGAGCAGCTCAAATGAAAGCGCAACAAAGCCTGATAGAGACACCGCCACCGACACGGCTCGCGTTCGCCACCGAAAACCTCTCTCTGCTGCCGGTCACACAGACGGCTCGAAAAGGTCACCCACACCCGCGGAATCTTTGGCGTACCTGTCGCAAATCATAAAATGCAGCAAAATCAACATGTTGCTGGCTGGTGATCCTGGATTCGAACCACAGCCAGGCGCATGTGGCCGCCGAACTTGCGCTGTACGCGCCACTGGTGACTCCTGGTTCATACATCGTCGCCTGCGATGGCATCATGGCGCAGGTTGCCGGCGCGCCGCGCAGCAACCCCGACTGGACATGGAACAACCCGCTGAGCGCGGTTCGCGATTTTCTCGCGCAAAATCCGGATTTTGTGCAGGAAGAGCCAGACTTTCCGTTCAATGAAGGCAAGGTGCGCGAGCGCGTCACCTATTGGCCGAAATGCTTCCTGCGGCGGCGCGCATGAAAGCCGTGATCCTCGCGGGTGGGCTCGGCACGCGCATCTCCGAGGAATCCCACCTGCGGCCGAAGCCGATGATCGAGATCGGCGGTCGGCCAATTCTGTGGCACATCATGAACATTTACACGGTTCATGGTGTCACGGACTTCGTGATCTGCCTCGGCTATCGCGGTCACATGATCAAAGAGTATTTCGCCAACTATATGTTGCACGCGTCAGACGTGACGATCGACGCGCGCAGCGGCGAAGTCACCTACCACCAGAACTATGCGGAACCGTGGCGCGTCACGCTGGTGGATACCGGGCCGGCAACCATGACCGGCGGGCGGCTCAAGCGCGTGCAGCGCTACCTGGACCCCAAGGAGTGCTTTTGCATGACCTACGGCGACGGCGTGGCCGATATCGACGTCACGCGCCTGATCGCGTTCCATCAGCAGCATGGCCGCCTCGCCACGGTCACCGCCGTGACCCCGCCGGGTCGCTATGGTGCGCTGTTACTCGATAGCGAACGCGTCACCGACTTCAGCGAAAAGCCGCCCGGCGATAACGCGGTGATCAATGGTGGATTCTTCGTGCTCCACCCGCTGGTGCTGCAGCGGATCGCCGGCGACGACACGCCATGGGAAACCGAGCCGCTGGAGAGCCTGGCGCAGGACGGCGAGCTCTACGCGTTCCGCCACAAAGGATTTTGGCAGCCGATGGACACGCTGCGCGATAAGACGACGCTGGAATCGCTGTGGTCCAGCGGCGCCGCGCCGTGGAAAGTCTGGAAGGACTGAGCCGTGTCGCTGCCTGGGCTCGATCCGGCCTTCTGGCGCGGCAAGCGCGTTCTGCTGACCGGACATACCGGGTTCAAAGGCGCATGGGCCGCGTTCTGGCTGCACGGCCTGGGGGCCGAGGTTCATGGTCTGGCGCTCGATGCGGAGCCCGTCAGCCTGTATCGGGCGTTGCGGCTGGATGAACTGATTTGTTCCCATGTGGCAGATCTGCGTGACACAGGCGCAGTTGCGCAGGTGATCGCCGCGGCACGCCCTGAGCTCGTCCTGCACATGGCGGCGCAATCGCTGGTGCATCGATCGATGCAGGAACCCGACGCGACTTTTGCGATCAATGTCGGTGGCACGGTGCATCTGCTGGATGCGCTGCGCCTGGCGCCGAATCTCAACGCGGTGCTCGTGATCACCTCCGACAAGGTGTATCTCGATTTGGGGGATGGCCGCGCACACGTGGAAGGCGATCGATTGGGCGGCCGTGACCCGTATTCCGCGTCCAAGGCGGCATGCGAGATCGCCACGGCGGCGATGGCACAGAGTTTTCTGCAGCCCCTCGGCGTGCGGGTTGCGACAGCGCGCGGCGGCAACGTGATCGGTGGCGGCGATTTCGCGCCGTGGCGTCTGGTGCCAGATACCGTGCGTGCGGCGCGTAGCGGCATGCCATTGGTGTTGCGCAACCCGGATTCAACGCGGCCCTGGCAATATGTGTTGGATTGTCTGTGCGGCTATTTTGCCTATCTCGCAGCTTTGGCGTCCGATGCCGTGGTGCCGTCGTCACTCAATTTCGGGCCAGGCGATGGTCGTCATGCCACCGCCGCGGAGCTCGCCGCGGGCATCCAGCGGGCGCTCGGTGTCACACAGGGTTGGGCGCATGAACCCGATCCGGAGACTCGGGAAACGCATGCGCTGGCAATCGATTCGACCGCAGCCAGGCGCATCCTGAGTTGGCGCGACCGAGCTTCTGGTGCGGGCATGATTGCAGCCACCGCCGCATGGTATGCGGCATGGTCGGAAGGCGCGGACATGCGCCGTGTGTCGCAGCAGCAGATGGCACACTACCAGACAGTGCCGTGACATTTTGCTGCACCATCGATGGTTCAGCGACTCCTTCCGGTCGCTATGCCGCCACCTCCTCACGTGTCCATGAGCGATTGAAGAACGTGGTCGCCGGCGTGGGATCACTTTGCTAAGCCTGCCGCCGTTCCCCACAATCTGGAGGCGGCGATGACAGGGATTGGCGATCTGTCGGCGCGCCTGACTGCGCTTGAGATCGTGGTCGGCCAGCTGATGACCCACCTGGCCATCCGCAGCGAAGATCCGCCGCGCTGGGTGACGACGCGCAGGATCCTGGCGCTGCACGCCGTACACGAACAAGCCGGGCGCATCGCTGACGCAAATCAGCCTGCGGCGGTCGAAGCCGCCATTCTGGCGCTGTTCGACCAGGTGGAAGATGTGGTCGCCGCCTACCGGGTTGATGCGCAACGCGGTCGCGGCAAGGGAACGCCACGCTCTGCGGAACGTTAGCTCTGCTCCGGCGTCGCGGCATGATCGCCGCCGTCATCTGCATGCGGAGTGGGACTATGACCAGAACCCTCGTCTTGCTGCTTTACGGCGGGCTTGGCCTCGCATCCTGCGGCGCTGCGGTGGCGCAGAATCCACAACCCGCCGCGCCCGGCGTGCACCCTGCGCCCGTGGCCCCACCCAGCGCGCCGTCGCCGCCACCGGAGCGGATCGCACCCCATGCCGGGCCCGGTCAGTCCGGCAATCACACGCTGAGTGATAAGCTGTCGCAGCGGCAGGGCACGTTGCGTCCGCCAACCGGCGTCGATCCCGGCATGACAGTGGCACCGCCGCCGCATGCGCAAGGCACGATGCCGGTGATCACGCCGCCGGGCTCGCCGGGCGGCAACCAGAAAATGGTCCCCAAGTAGCCGGACGCATCGAGCACAGCAGTCGCTACGCAACTGACCCTGTCCGCGGAGCGGGTTGCCGAACAGGACTTGGCCCCTCGCTAATCCCCGGCGGTCAATTGAGCAGAGGCAAATCTCGAAATGCGAGGGGGCGGGCCTCTGCAACCGAAAATTGTAAAAAGGTTCCGTCATACGAGTGGAGCGCCGTCGGGCGTGCCGAAGCCGAACCTGCTACAAGTCGCTGCCGCGGCGTGTCTCCGGCGCACCGCCGAGCATCCCGTGGGACGATGTGCGGCGCGTCACCGTTTGCTCGATCGAAAGTATCATGAGCCCCAGCAACACCGTGCAGCATGCGGCTTGTGCCAGAGACGTCACCCACAAGGCCGTCAGCGCCGAGTAACCGCCGTCCCATGCCAGCATCACGCCGGCAACCACGATGACCAACCGGGACACCTGCCAAATCGCGGCGGTCACCTGGTGTTCCAGCATCTGCAACGTGGTCGATACCGGATGCAGGATCGCCTGGAGCAGATAGCTGACGCTGAGCGCGCGCAGATACGGAATCGCGGCCGCCCACTGCTCACCGAAGAGCAACGGAAACGCCCAGGCTGCCAGGATATTCGCGAGTACGATCCATCCCGTCACCAACAGGAACTGGCGTGGAACGACCTGATAGAAGCGGCGACGGAGCTGCGCGGGGTTTTGCGATACGGCGCGTCCGGCTTCACCGGTAAAGACCTGCAGCAACGACGTGCTGACCAGCAACAGGGGCCGCCAGATCACGCGCTCCGACAGAAACATAAATCCGGCGACCTTGCTGGAGTAACAGGCCGAAAACAGGACGAACAGAATCAACCCGCTGCCGGCGGCATCGAGCACGCGGGCCCAGCTCGCGAACAAAGGGAAGCTGATGTAGCGGCGCGCCACGGCGACGATGCCTGGCCAGGTGATTTGTTGCAGCCATGCGCGCTTCGGCAGCACGCAGCGTGTCAGCAGCAGCAACGTGCCGCTGGACTGGCCGATGATGTAGCCGATCACCAGGCCCGGGGTGCCGACGCCCATCAGGCCGAGCAGGATTTGTGAAACTGGTCCGCTGATGCCCTGGGAAATCCGGGTCCGTGCGATCTCCTTGAATGCGCTGGCCCGCGTCGCGACAGCCACCACGATGTAATAGCCGCCGAGGCAGGCGAACCCAATGGGTAACAGATAGCGGTAGGATGCCAGCGGGCCGAGCGACAGCACGCTCAGTACCGATCCGGGAACCAGACAGGTCACCAACACGAGTATGCTTGTGGTGCCTGCCAGGGCCAAGCCGCACAGCGCCAGCAGATTGGCGCAGTCGCGATCCTTCATGCAGATGGGAATCGCGAGCTCCAGGCCGAGACTGGCCACGACGCCCAGGATCATCAGCACTGCGCTATAGACGCTGAGATAGCCGAACTGGTCGGGTGTGAAGACCCGTGTCAGCACGGGCGAGAGCAGCAGGCTCACCGCCTGACCCGCCACAGTTCCGGCCAGCATAATCGAGACGTTCCACGCGAAACTACGCCGCGCGGCATGTTGGCGGAATTGCCGGATGCGCCCCTGGAATGAGGCGGGCAGGCGGTCGAACAGCAATGTCGGATTAAGTGTCATGCGGAGTGGCCGGATAGAGCCATGCGCGTGGCGCCGGTTCAAGCAAACCAGACAACTGTCGCGCGCGCCTATCGCGCAAGTGACCGGTGTCACCGGCCCCCCGCGAGATTGTGAAGCGCCGACGTCGTGTCAGGCTGCTTATTGCCTGGGCTCTGCCTTTATTTTGCCATATCCTTAGCTCCCCGTAATGCTACGCATACAGAATCGACCTGGGCGTCGGTGAGTTCGGGGAACAGCGGCAGGCTCAGCACGCTGCCTGCCGCGGCCTCGGTTTCCCGACAGCGGGCGGGCCCGAGCGCCACGCGGTCGCGATAGGCGGCTTGCAGGTGTACCGGCATCGGGTAGTGGATTCCGGTACCGATCCCTTGCCCGCGCAGCGTCGCCTGGAGTTCCTCCCGGCGGCGCGTGCGCACCACATACAGGTGGAACACGTGATCCGCTTCGGGGCGTCGCGCTGGCGGTGCGATTCCTGTTCCTGTCAGCGCGGCATCATAGGCGGCGGCGATCGCCTGGCGGCGGGCGTTCTGTGCGTCCAGATGAGGCAGTTTCACACGCAGGATGGCGGCCTGCAGTTCATCCAGTCGGCTGTTCACGCCGACCTCGTCGCTGATGTAGTGGCTCTGCCAGCCATATTGCCGCAGCGCGGCCAGCCGAACCGCGCGCGATTCGTCCCGGGTCACCACTGCGCCGCCATCGCCCAGAGCGCCCAGGTTTTTGGTGGGATAGAAGCTGAATGTCCCGACATCGCCGATGCTGCCCAGCCGGCGCCCCTGCCATCTGGCCCCATGCGCCTGGGCGCAGTCCTCGATCAGCGCGATGCCGAAACGGCGACAGGTGGCCTCGATGCTGTCCAGATCGGCAGCCTGACCATAGAGATGCACGGCGATCACGGCCCGGATCGGTGGCAGGCCAGCCGGCGGGTGTTGCAGCACCTCCGCCAGTTCCTCGGGGTCGAGCGTGTAATGCAAGGGATCGATGTCGATCAGCAGCGGCGTGGCGCCGACCATCTCGATGGCGGCCACCGTGGCGACGGCGGTGTGCGACACGGTGACCACCGTCGCGCGCGGCCCGATATCGAGTGATCGCAGCGCCAGCGCGAGGGCGTCGGTGCCATTGCCGCATCCCACCGCCGCGGAGGTGCCCAGCCAGGTTGCGAATTCAGCTTCGAAGCTGCGTCCCTCGGCGCCCAGGATATACCAGCCCGAAGCGAGGGCACGCGCGACGGCGGAGTCGATCTCGGACTTCAATGCCCGGTAGCCGGCGCCGGGATTGGCCTGGGGAACGATGACGGGGGGTGGGTTCATCGGATGCGTTCGCAGTTCAACTCGGTCGCCACGGCATGGCCGGCGGCGCGGGCGATGCCGGCGGAGCCCGTGCCGCGTGGCCGTCGCGATCCGGTTTGGTTCGGGTAGCCGGTCACAGGTAGTCGGCCAGGCGCGGTCGGTACCACGCCAGCGTCCGGCGGATGCCTTCTTCCAGTCCGATCTGGGGGGACCAGCCCGCGGCGCTGCGGAACGCCTGATCGTCCGCGTGGTAACTGCCGATATCGATCTGCGCCCGATCGGCCGGAAACTCGCGCGTGGTGTATCGTGCGGGGGGGCCGGCCAGGCCGACCACCAGATCCGCCAGTTCTTTCAGCGATGCCGGCGGCGAGCCACCGATATTGAAGATGCGGCCGTGGCATTCCGAGCGTTCGGCGGCCAGCAGGAAGGCCTGGGTCACGTCGTCGACATAGGTCATGTCGCGCAGCTGTGCTCCGCCCCAGACCTCGAAGGGGCGGTCTTCCAGCACGCAGCGGATCCAGATGCCCAGGAAGGTCTGCCGCGCGTCCCGAATCCGCAGCCGCGGTCCGTAGCAATTGGTCAGGCGCAATGAGACCACCCGGCGACCGCGCACGCGGTGCTCCAGCATCCAATACTGCTCGCCGGCGAATTTCGATACGCCGTTGGCATCGGGTGGGGCGACCGGCTGATTTTCGTCCACGGGCAGCTTCTGTACCCGGCCATAGAACTGGCGGGTGGAAGCATGCACCACGATGGCATCGGGCGCGGCCTCCCGGGCGGCCTGGATCAGCCGCACCTGTGCCACCGCGTTCACCGCGATGTCGGATAGCGGGTCCATCTGGCCGCCCATATGGCTGGTCTGCGACGCCAGGTTGAAGATGACCGACGCGCCTTCGCAGAGCGGCCGCAAATCGATCTCGCGGATGTCGCCCCGGATCAGTTCGACCGCAGCGCCTTCGAGGTTGGCACTGTTCGCGCCGCCGCCGAACAAGAATCCGTCCAGCGCGGTGACCCGCGCGCCCAACGCCGCCAGCGCATGGCAGAGATTGGCCCCGAGGAAGCCCGCGCCGCCGGTCACCAGCACCCGCTGGCCTGTCCAGTCCATGTGATCCCCCTACCGAGAATTTGCGCTGTGGCGTCGCAAGATGGCGAAACTATGCCGGAGTCTCAGGGTCCCGCGGCAGGCGAGGCCGCTCCGGGCGGGGTGGACGCGGTCGGCTGTCCGGGCCGGCGCTGCGCATGATCTCACTGAACCCGAACAGCAGCATCAGCAGGCCGGACACCACCTCCAGTCCCGTCAGCGCCCTCACCAGCATGGACGTCGGCGTGATATCGCCGAACCCGAGCGTGGTGATCGTGGTGACGCTGTAGTACAGCGAGTCCCCGAAACTGATGCGCGCGGCTTCGGCATGCACCATGAATTGGGGCATCGGTGCGGTGACATCGGCGATGCGGTACAGGCAGGCAAATACCACCACCAGCAATGCGTAGAAGGTGAGGAACGCCATCATCGGCATCACCAGCCGATCCAGCCGGGCTGCCACGCTTTCGAACACCATGGCGATGTCGATCATCACCAGCACGACATCGCGTGCCGAGGCCACTACGAAAACGGTGACCACCGCCATCCCGAGCAGCAGGGTCAGTCCCTGCTGCAAGGGGTCGAGCGCCATGCGCGGGGCGGCGAAGGATGCGGCGCCGACCGCCAGCACCCCCAAGAACCAGCGCGACAATTGGGGCAGATGCTGCTGCTCGCGTACCCGGCGCGCCCGAATGATCGCCAGCACCTGGCGGCGACGCAGGAAGCACCGTGCGAGGAACCCGATGACCGGCAAGGCCAGCGCCGGCAGCGCGAGTGCGCTGGTCGCCGCCGGGAAATTCGCGGTGCGGAAGAACTCGAACATGCAGGCGTAGATCGCCAGGAAATTGGCGACCGTGGTGCCGAAATGCGCGCCGCCGGGAAACAGCACGTAGAAGAAGCCGAAGCCCACCGTGCAGACCGCGATGGAGCCTAGCGTGATCGACCAGTCCGCGCCGATCGCCGCGGCGATCAGGCCCACCAGCAGAATGGTGAAGCTGATCGCGCGCAGCCAGTGCAGGTTCAGCCGCATCCGCACCACCCGATACGCCGCCGGCGATTCGGCGGCGGGTCGGGTCAGTCCGGGGCGGTCTTGCATGCTGCGACCGCGGTGATCTCCACGCGCCAGCGCGGGTCGACCAGTTTCGCCTCGACCGTCGCGCGCGCCGGCGGATTGGCGCGATCCAGCCAGGCATCCCAGGCGCGGTTCATGGCGGCGACGTCCGCCATATCGGCGAGGAAGATCTGGCAGGACAGCAAATGCGTTTTGTCGGTGCCGGCCTCGGCGAGCAGCGCGTCGATCTGGCGCAGAATGTCGGCGGTCTGACCTTCGGTATCCAGGCTCGGATCGTCGGCGACCTGACCGGCCAGATAGACAGTATTGCCGTGCAGGACGGCGCCGGACAACCGTCCTTCCGGCTGGAGGCGGCGAATGGTCATGTGTCCCCCCGGGTGATGCTGCGGAGCCCGCAGGGTAGAGCCGATTTGGCCGGATGGGAAACGATCGTTCGCACTGGACATCTGCGGGTGCGCGGCAACAGAAAGGGCCGCCCTTCGCGAGGAAGGACGGCCCAATCCTGGCCGAGGCAGTCAACGTCGCGGCACGGCACCGCGACGCATTCGACGCGGTTTTAGCGGCCGGTGCCGGTGCCGGCGCCGCTGCCGCCGCTCTCACCGGCATTGCTGCCCGCGTGGCGGGGAGTCGGAGTGGCACTCATCGGCCCGGTGTTCATCGCGCCCGAGTCAGTGCTCATGCCGCCACTGGACCCCGAATCGGCGCTGCCGACATTGAACGACTGGCCCTGCCGGGCAGCCTGCAGGCTTTGCTGGTTCAGCCGATCCACTTCCGAATTCTGCGCGGAACCGCTGTCGCTGTTACGACTCGCGTGCCTGCCATGATGTCCGCTCCACCTGTGGCTGCTGCTGCCCATGCCTAACTCGTCGGATCCCATCGTGTTGCGGTGAGACCCATTCATGGCAGAGCCACTCATGGAGCCGGAATGCTGCATGCTGCCGTTGTTGTCCGACATGCCGGACGCATTGTTCCGGTAATGGGACGACGAACCGGTGGAGGAGCCGTTATAGGCGCTGGAACCGGTCGTCCCGGAGCCCATCGAGGCATTGGATCCAGAATTCATCCCACCTGCATTGGGTGAGGTGGTGGCCGTTGAGCCGGACATGCCGGCGCTGCTACCCGAGGCGCCGCCGGAAGACGACGATGTACCGGCGGCGAACGCCGGCGCACCGATCAACAGACCCAGCGCGCATGCGGATGCCAGTAGGTGTCCCTTCCTCATCTTTCTCTCCTTGCGTTTGCCGTCGAACCCGCCGCGCGCCAGACCGGCGCGCCAGCGTCGCCGCGGACTGTCCGGTACGTGGTTGTCCCGCCCCCGTACCGCCATCACATGGCAGTGGGGAGCGGCGCTGTTGAACGGCGGATTCGTATCGGCAGTGGTTGACGCGGCGCGGTTCGCGGCTCAGGCGATCACAAGTTGGGTCTGGGTCACTTTCGCCACAACACGACCATCTCCGCGACGGATCTGGGTTTCCCAAACCTGCGTACGGCGCCCGCGATGCAGCGGCACGGCGTCGCCGACAAGGCGCGAGCCCATTTCGGTACCGGCAAGGAAGTTGGTCTTGCTCTCGATCGTTGTAGTGGTTTGTCCTGCGCGCAGATTGAGCACCGTCCCCACAGCGCCCAGCGTATCGGCGAATGCCATCAACGTGCCGCCATGCACCATTTCGCCAACGGTGCAATGCTCCGCCTGCACCACCAGCTCACCCTGCACATGGTCCGGTTCGGCGATGGTGATCCGGATGCCGAGCAGCCGGGGCAGGCCCATGCGATCGAGCAATTCCGTCGCATTCATGCGGGCCTCCTTTGATTGTTGATATCTTGCCCAGCGTGAGCGGTTCGTCCAATACCCACGCGATCGAAGGGAACCCATCATGAGCGACCAGGCCGACGCCGTCGTCCGCGAGATCATCGACGATCCGAAATTCCGCTCTGCCTGTGCCACCCTGGCCGAACAGCACGATCGTACAGTGCAGGATATCATTACCCTGACCGAAATTCAGGCACCGTCGTTCCAGGAGACGACCCGGGGTCAGGCATTTCTGGAAATGGCACGGGCGCACGGTCTGCAGGATCTGGAGATGGACGCCGAGGGCAACGTAACCGGCATGCGGCGCGGTATCGGCAATGGCCGGACCATTTGCGTCGCGGCCCACCTGGACACGGTGTTTCCCGCCGGCACCGAGGTGAAGGTGCGCCGTGAGGGCACCCGGCTGTTTGCGCCCGGCGTCGGCGACGACACCCGCAGCCTGGCCGTGCTGCTGGCCTGGCTGCGCGCGCTGGACGCCGCGGCGATCCAGACCCGGGCGGATATCCTGTTCGTGGCGGACGTGGGAGAGGAAGGCCCCGGTGACCTGCGCGGCGTGCGCCATCTGTTCCAGCATGGGCGGTATAAGGACCGCATCAGCGCCTTCATCACCGTTGACAGCCCCGACATGGACCGGATCGTGACCGGAGGCGTGGGGTCAAAACGGTATCGCGTGACCTTCAAAGGCCCCGGCGGCCACAGCTACGGCGCGTTCGGCCTGGTCAATCCGATGTATGCCATGGCCGATGCCATCACCCGGCTTGGCCGCGTGCAGGTCCCGACGCATCCCAGGACCACGTACAGCGCCAGCGTGACCGGCGGCGGCACCTCGATCAATTCGATACCCAATGGTGTCTGGACCGAGTTCGACCTGCGGTCGGAGGCGCCTGCCGAGCTGGACCGGTTGGAGCGGACATTCCTGAAGCTGTTGCAGGATGCGGTGGCGGCGGAGAACACCGCCCGGTCCACCGCCAGCGGCCCGATTACCCTGGAGATCGTCAAGATCGGCGATCGGCCCGCCGGGCGCACCGAGGAATCCAGTGAGCTGCCGACGCTGGCGCGGACGGCTCTGGCGGCTCACGGCTTTCAGACCAGCTTCGAATCCTCCTCAACCGACGCCAATCTCCCGATGAGCCTGGGCATCCCGGCGATCAAGATCGGCTCGGGCGGCACCGGCGGGCGTGCCCATTCCCTGGAGGAGTGGATCGATGTGGAGCCAGAGGCGAGTATTCGCGGCATGTCCGCCGGACTGGCGACCCTGCTGGCGGTGGCCGGCCTGGCATAGCAGCGACCGCTCAGGGACTGTCCGATCAGGTGCGGCGGACGGAATGCCGGCGCCATGGCCCGCGAGAGCGGCGGTCGATCCGGATGCACGATTCAGGCTGCGGAGACGAAGCGCAGACCAACGCCGCCGACCGCGGTCACCAGCGCCGGGCCTGTGATACGATAGGCTTCGCCGCACTGGTCGAGCCGGTCACGCAGCGCGACGTTGTCGTCATCGGTATGCAACGTGATGCCGGCGATGCAGGGTGGATCCGGCACCGCAACGCCCGGTAGCAGGGAGGAGACGGCGTCATCCGGCAGGATGCGCACCCGCCCGCGCGGCAGGTCCAAAGCGAATCCCCCTGCCGGGTCCGGCAGCACCGGACGTCCGGACAGGCGGGAGAAGCGTGCCGCCGTCTCGGCCGGTTCGGCTACCATCACCAGGAGTTCGGCCAGCCCGACCACGTGGTTGGGGTGATCGAGGAACGGCAGGCGCCACAGGGCTTCGGGCGTCAGGTGTCGGATCAGAAGTATCAGGCCTTCCGGCTGCGCGGGCGGCATCACCAGCGCGAATTCGAGCCACCCCGGCCGCCGGGTCGCTGTCATCCACCGCGCGGTCCATCTCCGTGACGTCCAGCGGTGCGAGGCCGCCGCGTGCGAGTCGTGCGACTTCTTCCGCCGGGTCGGTCACGGTGAGCGCCGCGATATGTGCGCCGGCATGCCTTGCCAGGGCCCGTTCGAGCGTGGGGCTGGCGCCGCCCGGCATGATCGCCATCAACTCCAGATAGCCGCGGCGCAGCATGGCGCAGCGATTGCCTGTGCGACCGCCGCCATGGCGGGTCAGCGCGGTCAGTCGGAACCCCATGCGTTCGAAACGCGCCGCGAGATCGGCCAGGTCCGGCGTGACGATGCCGACGTGGTCGAGACCGGTTGCGCCGGTCATGGCCGAACCTCGTAGTCGTCCAGCAGCCAGGAGTCCGGCTCCCGTGCGGCGGCGTCGTACCAGGATTCCACCAAGGGATGCGCCCGCACCGCGTCACAGGTACTGCCGGCTCCCGGCCGTCAGCTCGGGTTGCCAGGTGAGGAAGCGAGCCACCACCGGCGCATACATCGCATCGGCGGCGGTGAACGCGGCGCCGAACAGAAACGGTCCGTCGGTGCCCCATTGGCGGCGGGCCTCGGTCCATAAGGCCTCGATGCGCGCGATATCGGCCAACGCGCCGGCGGTGCGGCCCAGGCCGGAGAAGTCGGCTCCGAGGTTCATCCACATCGCTTGGCGCAGCTCGCGGAACCCCGCATGCATTTCCGCGGCGATGGAGCGGGCATGGGCGCGTGCCACACGATCCTGGGGCCACAGTGACGAGGCCTGTTCGGCGCAATACTCGCATAGCGCGAGGGATTCCCAGATGCGGGCGCCGCGATGTTCCAGATACGGCACCAGCCCGTTCGGCGAAACGCCTTGGATAGCCGGTGTCGGGCCAGGGCGGGTGAACGGGACCAGCACCTCCTCGACGTCCAGCGCGGCCAGCTTCACCGCCAGCCAGCCACGCAGCGACCAGGAGGAGTAGCGGCGGTTGCCGATAACAAGACGACCTTCGGACATGATCGCGACCTTCTGCGCGGATGGGGTCGCATACTGTGCCGCAGTGAGGTCGGCGAGGACAGATGACCCATCCAGGGGGTCGCGAAAGCGGTCGTGTCGGGTGGCCAGGTCACTACTTCGGTACCGGATCCAGCGCCGGCCACGTGCCCGCCGGCAACTCCCGGTCATGGCGTCCGCTGGCAGCGGGCCTCCATCAGCGCCTCCGGCCAGCAGGCTTCCATCCCAAAAATCAGTGCAACCCTGCTGGCCTTTCCCGTGACGCTGAGGCAGGCTAAGGCGTTGGGTGCAATGGCGAGCGAGCAACTGCAAGCGTGGGGACAGGCCTTCGTATGATCAATCGCCGGGGTTTGCTGAGGGCTGGCGCAGCGGGTGCGCCTGCCGTGACGGGCGGTCTGGCCGCGCCGCGACCGAGCCTCGCCGCAGACAGGAACATCAACGGTGTGGTGAAGGCGCCGTTCCCGGTGATCTGGGGCGTGACCAAGACCTGATCGGAGCGAATGCCGCATGCTCGCCTACACCGTCCGGCGCATCCTCTCCACCATACCGGTCGTGCTGATCGTCGCGTTTTTCGTGTTCAGCCTGCTGTACCTCGCACCGGGCGATCCGGCGGCGATCATCGCCGGCGACCAGGCCACGCCGGCGGATGTCGACCGCATCCGCGAATCGCTGGGGTTGGATCGGCCCTTCATGGTGCGGTTTGTGGAATGGTTCTGGCATATCCTGCACGGCGATCTGGGCGTCTCGATCTTCACCAACCTGCCGGTCGCCCACATGATCGCGCAGCGTATCGAGCCCACGTTGTCGCTGATGGTGCTGACGCTGGTGCTGTCGCTGAGCGTTGCCATCCCGATGGGCGTGCTGGCGGCCTGGAAGCAGGGGTCCTGGATCGACCGGCTGGTGATGGTGCTGGCGGTGTTCGGCTTTTCCACTCCGGTTTTCGTCGTCGGCTATCTGCTGGCCTATGTCTTCGCCCTGTGGCTGGACTGGCTGCCGGTGCAGGGTTTCATCTCGATCGACCGCGGCTTGTGGCCATTCCTGCGCCACCTGATCCTGCCATCCGTGGCGCTCGGCCTGATCTACATCGCGTTGCTCGCCCGCATTACCCGCGCCACCATGCTGGAAGTGCTGAGCCAGGACTATGTGCGCACCGCCAAGGCCAAAGGGGTTGGCCAACGTCAGCATCCTGTTCGTGCATGCCCTGAAGAATGCGGCTGTGCCGATCGTCACCATCATCGGCATCGGCTTCGCCGCGCTGATCGGTGGGGCGGTGGTGACCGAGAGCGTGTTCGCCATCCCCGGCCTCGGCCGGCTGACCGTGGACGCGATCCTGCGCCGAGACTATCCGGTGATCCAGGGCGTCGTGCTGCTGTTCAGCTTCGTCTACGTTCTGGTCAACCTGATCGTCGACCTGCTCTACACGGTGTTCGATCCGAGGATCCGCTATTGAGCGAGCGCCTGTCGCCATGAGCACAACGACTGCGTCATCCGAGTTCCCCGCCGCCGTGGCCTTGCCCGAGGTCTTGCCGACGGTGAAACAACGCGGCCGGGTGATGACCTTCGTCCGGCGCAACCCGACCATCGTTGCCGGCGGGGTGCTGCTGGGGATCATGCTGTTCATCGCGATCTTTGCGCCGTTCCTCGGCACGGTGGACCCCACCGCACTCGCCCCCGCCAAGCGAACGCGCCCCCCGTCGGCGGTGTACTGGTTCGGCACCGACATGCTGGGTCGCGACGTCTATTCCCGCGTGATGTACGGCACGCGCGTGTCGCTGATCGTGGGCTTCGCGGTGGCCGCGGTGTCGGGCGTCGTCGGCACGCTGATTGGCGTCATCGCCGGGTTCAGCCGCCTGCTCGATTCAGTGATCATGCGGGTGATGGACGGGCTGATGTCGATCCCCTCCATCCTGCTGGCGATCGCGCTTGATGGCGCTGACCCGCGGCTCGGTCGGCAATGTCGTCATCGCCATCAGCGTGGCCGAGATCCCGCGCGTGTCGCGCCTGATCCGTGGCGTGGTGCTGTATCTGCGCGAGCAGCCCTATGTGGAGGCGGCGATCGCCTCCGGCACCCGCGTCCCGGTGATCATCTGGCGGCATATCCTGCCGAACACGCTGGCGCCGCTGATGGTGCAGGCGACATTCATCTGCGCCGCGGCGATGATCACCGAGGCGATCCTGTCCTTCATCGGCGCCGGCACGCCGCCGATCATTCCAAGCTGGGGCAACATCATGGCCGAGGGCCGCGCGCTGTGGCAGGTGAAGCCGTATATCGTGTTCTTTCCGGCGGTGTTCCTGTCGGTCACCGTGCTGGCCGTGAACCTGCTGGGCGACGGCCTGCGTGACGCGCTGGACCCGCGCCTGGCGAAGCGGCTGTAATCCGCATGGCGCTTGCTCGAAGTCGATCGGCTGCAGACGCATTTCGCCACGCCGGACGGCGTGGTGCGCGCCGTCGAGGGCATCTCCTTCCACATCGATGCCGGCGAGACGGTGGCCATCGTCGGTGAATCCGGCTGCGGCAAATCGGTCACCTCGATGTCGATCTTGCGGCTGATCCAGGAGCCGCCGGGCAAGATCGCCGGCTCCATCCGCTTCCAGGGCCGTGACCTGCTGGCGCTGTCGGAACCTGAGATGCGCGACATCCGCGGCAACTCGATTTCGATGATCTTCCAGGAGCCGATGACCAGCCTGAACCCGGTGCTGACGGTCGGCAGGCAGATCGGCGAGACGCTGCGGCTGCACCAGGGCATGAACGGCCGCCGAGGCGGAGGCGAAGGCGATCGAGATGCTGACACCTGGTCGGCATTCCGGCGCCGGCGCGGCGGGTGCGCGAGTACCCGCACCAGCTGTCCGGCGGCATGCGCCAGCGGGTGATGATCGCCATGGCGCTGGCCTGCAATCCGCAAGCTGCTGATCGCCGATGAGCCGACCACCGCGCTGGACGTGACCATTCAGGCGCAGATCCTGGATCTGATGCGCGACCTGAAAACCCGCATGGGTTCGGCGATCATGCTCATCACGCACGATCTGGGCGTGGTCGCCGAAATGGCCGAACGGGTGGTGGTGATGTATGCCGGCCGCAAGGTGGAGGAGGCGTCGGTGGCCGACATCTTCGCCCGACCCGCTGCATCCTTACACGCGCGGCCTGCTCGGCGCGGTGCCGAAACTGGGCTCCTCACTGGGCGAGCATGGACGCAGCAAGCTGGCGGAGATCCCCGGCCTGGTGCCCAGCCTGCGACAGCCCAATCGTTGGCTGCGCCGTTCGCCGGCCGCTGCCCGATGGTGACCGATGTGTGCCGCTCGATCGCCCCGGCGTTCGAGGCAAAGGCGCCCGGGCACGCCGTTGCCTGCCACTATGCCGAACGCCGGATGGCCGCATGAGGCAGTCCGTTCTTGGTGGAACCAGCCGATGACCGCCCGCCCGTTGCTCGAGGTCAAAGGCCTGAAGAAGCACTTCCCGATCCATGGCGGCGTGCTCGGCCAGGTCACCGGCAAGGTCCACGCAGTCGACGGCGTCAGCTTCGACATCAGCCGCGGCGAAACCCTGTCGCTGGTGGGCGAGTCCGGCTGCGGCAAATCCACCGTCGGCAAGGCGATCCTGCGGCTCTATCGATATGACCGATGGCGAGGTCTGGCTGGACGGCGAGCGCATCGACAACATGCCGGCGGCACGGCTGCGGCCGCTGCGCCAGCGCGTGCAGGTGGTGTTCCAGGACCCGTTCTCCAGCCTGAACCCGCGCATGAAGGTGCGCGACATCCTGGCCGAGCCGATCACCAATTTCGGCCTGGCGCGCAGCCGGGCGAGCTGAACCGAGCGCGTCGCCGCAGCTGATGGACAAGGTGCAGCTGCCGCGTGACGCGGTGGACCGCTTCCCGCACGAGTTCTCCGGCGGCCAGCGCCAGCGCATCGGCATTGCGCGTGCACTGGCCCCCGGGGCCGACCTGATCATCTGCGATGAGGCGGTGTCGGCGCTGGATGTTTCGGTCAAGGCGCAGATCATCAATCTGCTGGCCGATCTGCAGGACGAGCTGGGGCTGGCGCTGCTGTTCATCAGCCACGACCTGGCGACGGTCGAGCATCTGACCCACCGCGTCGCGGTGATGTACCTCGGCAAGATCGTCGAACTGGCCGACCGGCGCACGTTGTTTGCGAAGTCGCATCATCCCTACACGCGCGCGTTGCTGTCGGCGGTGCCGGTGCCCGATCCGACGGCGAAACGGCAGCGCATCATCCTGACCGGTGACGTGCCGAGCCCGATCAACCCTCCGAGCGGCTGCCGATTTCACACGCGATGCCCGTTCGTGTTCGACCGGTGCCGGATTGAAGAGCCGTTGCTGCGGTCGGTCGGGGATGGCCATGCCTCAGCCTGTCACCTGGAGCATGTGCCGGGTGAGCAGGTGGTGCCGATGGCGGCATGACCGGGCGGCGACGCTGCCGGCATCGCGAAGTCAGTCACGCAACCGCACCGCCCCGCTTGACCATGTCCCGCCGCCGCGACCACACTCCGCCGACTGACCCGCCTGGGGCCGCCCGGCGGCCAGACCCGTTGCAACATCGGCTTAGAATGAAGGGGAGCGCGCGAATGCCTCAGGTAACCCTGACGGTGAACGGCAAGCAGCACACGGTCGAGGTCGAAGGCCGCACCCTGCTGGTGGAGCTGCTGCGCGAAAAGCTCGGCCTGACCGGCACGCATGTCGGCTGCGACACCAGCCAGTGCGGCGCCTGTGTCGTGCACGTGGATGGCGATGTCGGCCAAGTCCTGCACCATGCTGGCGTTGCAGGCGGATGGCACCAAGGTGCTCACTATCGAGGGCCTCGCCGCGGCCGATGGCACGCTGCACCCGATGCAGGAGATGTTCCGCGAGCATCACGCCCTGCAATGCGGCTTCTGCACGCCCGGCATGGTGATGACCGCGATCGACCTGGTGAATTCGCACCCCGACGGGCTGAGCGAGAAGGAAATCCGCGAGGGGCTGGAAGGCAATCTCTGCCGCTGCACCGGCTACCATAACATCGTGAAGGCGATCGCCGCCGCCTGGCCGCTGATGCACGGCAAGACTCCGGCCGCCGCCGGATAAAGCGCCGCACAATCAGGGAGAAACGTCATGCCATTCGAAGGCATCGGAGCCTCCGTCCGCCGCAAGGAGGATGTCCGCTTCCTCAGCGGGCGCGGCAATTACACCGACGACATCAACCGCCCCGGCCAGCTGCATGCGTTCATCAAGCGCGCCGACCGGCCGCATGCGACGATCAACGGCATCGACACCGCGGCAGCCGCGAAGGCGCCCGGCGTGGTGGCGGTGTTCACCGGCGCCGACATGGCGGCGGACAAGATCGGCGGCCTGCCCTGCGGCTGGCAGATCCACAACAAGGACGGCTCGCCGATGGCGGAGCCGCCGCACCCGGTGATCGCGATCGGCAAGGTGCGCCATGTCGGCGATCCGGTCGCCGTGGTGATCGCCGAAACCAAGCAGGCGGCGAAGGACGCCGCCGAACTGATCGACCGATCGACTACACCGACCTGCCCGCGGTCGCGACGCATGCAGGATGCGCTCGCGCCGGGCGCGTCGCGTGGTGCACGACGATGTCGCCGGCAACGTCTGCTACGACTGGCATATCGGCGACAAGGACGTGGTCGACGGCGTGTTCGCCAAGGCCGCCAAGGTGGTGAAGCTCGACCTGGTCAACAACCGGCTGATCCCGAACGCCATGGAGCCGCGCGCCGCGGTCGGCGAGTGGGATACGTCCAGCGGCGACTACACGCTGTACACCACCAGCCAGAACCCGCATGTGATCCGGCTGCTGATGGGCGCCTTCGTGCTGCACATCCCGGAGAACAAGCTGCGCGTGGTGGCGCCGGATGTCGGCGGCGGCTTCGGCTCCAAGATCTACCACTATGCGGAAGAGGCGATCGTCACCTGGGCCTCGGCCAAGGTGCGCCGCCCGGTGAAGTGGACGGCGGAGCGCAACGAAAGCTTCATGTCGGACGCGCATGGCCGCGACCATGTCAGCACCGCCGAGATGGCGCTCGACGACGACGGCAACTTCCTCGGCCTGCGCATCTCCACGCTGGCGAACATGGGCGCGTATCTGTCAACCTTCGCGCCCTGCATTCCCGACCTATCTGTACGCCACGCTGCTGGCCGGGCGTGTACAAGACGCCGGTGATCTACTGCGAAGTGAAGGCGGTGTTCACCAACACCGTGCCGGTGGACGCCTATCGCGGTGCCGGCCGGCCGGAGGCGACCTACCTGCTGGAACGCCTGGTCGATGTCATCGCGCATGACACCGGCATCGATCGCGTGGAGCTGCGCCGCAAGAACTTCATCGCTGCCGATGCGTTCCCGTATCAGACGCCGGTAGCGCTGCAATATGACAGCGGCGACTACCAGACGACGCTGGACGTCGGCGCTGAAGGCTGCCGATTACGCCGGCTTCGAAGCGCGTCGCGCGGAAGCGAAGGCGCGCGAGCAAGCTGCGCGGCATCGGGGTGTCCACCTACATCGAGGCCTGCGGTATCGCTCCCTCGGCGGTGGTGGGCTCACTCGGCGCCCGCGCCGGCCTGTACGAGGTGGCCAATATCCGCGTGCATCCGACCGGCAGCGTGACGGTATTCACCGGCACGCACAGCCACGGTCAGGGCCACGAGACCACCCTCGCCCAGCTCGTCTGCGACCAGCTCGGCGTGCCGATGGATCAGGTCGAAGTGGTGCACGGCGACACTGCGAAGATCCCGTTCGGCATGGGCACCTACGGCAGCCGCAGCCTGGCGGTCGGCGGGTCCGCCATGGTGAAGGCGATGGACAAGGTCATTGCCAAGGGCAAGAAGATCGCCGCCCACCTGATGGAAGCCTCGGTCGAGGACATCGAGTTCAAGGACGGCAACTTCACCGTCGCCGGCACCGACAAGTCGAAGACGCTGACCGAGATCTCGCTGGCCGCCTACGTGCCGCACAACTACCCGATCGAGGAGCTGGAACCCGGCCTTGAGGAGACCGCGTTCTACGATCCGAAGAACTTCACCTTCCCCGGCGGCTGCCATATCTGCGAAGTGGAGATCGACATGGAAACCGGCGTGCCGGAGGTGGTGAACTTCGTCGCCGTCGACGACGTCGGCCGGGTGATCAACCCGATGATCGTCGAAGGTCAGGTGCAGGGCGGCGTCGCCCAGGGCATCGGCCAGGCGCTGCTGGAAAGCGCGGTCTACGATCAGCAGGGCCAGCTGCATCAGCGGCTCCTTCATGGACTACACCATGCCGCGCGCGGACAACGTGCCGAACATCTCCGTCGGCACCGAAGTCACGCTGTGCACGCATAATCCGCTGGGCGTGAAAGGCTGCGGCGAGGTCGGCGCGATCGGCTCGCCGCCGGCCGTGATCAACGCCGTCGTGGACGCGCTGAAGGACTACGGCGTGCGCCATCTGGACATGCCGGCGACGCGGACCGAAGTTGTGGTCGATCATCCAGGCGGGCCGTCCCCGGATGGCGGCGGAATAATTCGAGCGAGGGAAGAGCAAGATGTACGATTTTGCCTATCAGAAGCCGGGCAGCCTCGCCGACGCGGTCGAAGGCTGCTGGGCGAGGATATGGAAGCCAAGGCGCTGGCCGGCGGCATGACCTTCATTCCGGTGCTGAAGCAACGCCTGAACAAGCCCAGCGTCGATCGTCGATCTGGCCAAGTTGGGCCTGACCGGCATCACCGTCTCGGCCAGCACCGTTACCATTGGCGCCATGACCACCCATGCCACGGTGGCCAGCAATGCCGAGGTCAAGGCGAAGATCCCAGGCCTGCAGCATCTTGCATCGCTGATCGGCGATGAGGCGGTGCGGCATCGTGGCACCATCGGCGGCAGTCGTTGGCGAACAACGATCCGTCGGCGTGCTATCCCTGCGCCGTGCTGGCCCTGGGCTGCGACGATCAAGACCGACCAGCCGCTCGATCAAGGCGGATGATTTCTTCACCGGCATGTTCTCCACTGCGCTGGAACAGGGCGAGATCATCACCGCGGTCGAACTGCCGATTCCGCAGAAGTCGGCCTATGAGAAGTTCCGCAATCCGGCTTCGCGCTACGCGATCGTCGGCGTATTCGTGGCGAAGTTCGCGGACGGCGTGCGGCTGGCGATCACCGGCGCCGGGCAGGACGGCGTGTTCCGGCAGAAGGAGATGGAGCAGGCGCTGTCGGCGCAATTTCTCGGCGGACGCGATCGCCGGCATCAAGAATTCGCCCGATGGGCTGAACGGCGATATCCATGCCAGCGCGGAGTATCGCGCCCACCTGATCGGTGTTGTCGCGCGGCGCGCGGTGGCAAAGGCAGCCTGAACCGGCGATGCGGGGGATCGGCGACAATGGCGGTCCTCCGCTCGACCCCGACGAGTCCTGGCGACATTGGTGCTGGAAGCGGGCACATAAGCGGGCTTGGAAGACGCCGCCGCGGGAAATCGCGTTGCGGCGCCTGCAGCGCGCCGAGACGCTGGGCATGACCTACCGCGAGTACGCGCTGGAAATTCTGGAGCGTGGACGTTTCCCGGATCAGCCACTCACGCCGTTGGTGACGCAGCCACCTCAGGATTCAACGCCGATGGATGATGCGATGCGGTACGCGCGCCATCGCAAGACTCGTCGGCGCTTCGGCTGAACGCCGCCGGTTTCGACAGGAGATTGCCATGTGGGAGGCAGAGCCTGCGACACGATTGCCCGGCTGATCGGGCCCTCGCGGCATGACCGATCTTCACGCTCTGATTGCGAATGCCGGGCCCAATACTGTCCGCTACGACGATCCCGCGTTTCCCGGCCGTCCGGTATGGCTGCACAGCGCTCGGCCGCTTCGGTATCACCCCGCCACCCCGGTGCTGTTCGTGCATCACGGCGTTGGTCGCAATGGTGCTGCCTATCGCGACTACTGGGGCAGGTTCGTGGACGAGGCCGAGCTTTTGGCGGTTGCGATCGAGTTTCCGGAAAGCTCCTTTCCGGATTATCTCTGCTATCATTTCGGCAACCTGCATGCGGCGGATGGCACGCCCAATCCGTGCGCGCAATGGACCTATGGCGTCGTGCCTCGACTGTTCGATGCGATGCGCGCACAGGGCGTGACGCAGCGGCAGCGCTACGGTCAGTTCGGACATTCCGCGGGCGGACAGTTCGTCCATCGCATGCTGTCGTTCGGCTTCCGCGACCGGGTCGCGGTTGCGGTCAGCGCCAATGCCGGCACCTATGCCATGCCGGACCTGGCGACGCCCTGGCCGTTCGGCCTCGGGGATACCGCGCTGGACGCGGATGCGCTGCGTGCGCTGCTGGTGTTTCCGCTGACGGTGCTGACTGGTACTGGCGACATCAAGACCACCGGGCGCTATTTTCCAAAGGGACCACGTTCGATGCGCCAGGGGGCCACGCGGCATGAGCGTGCCCACAGCTATGTGCGAAACGGCCATGCCGCAGCCAGTGCGCTTCAGACGCGCTGCGCGTGGACACTGGTCGACGTGCCTGGCGTTGGGCATGACGGCGCGGGCATGTCGGCGGCCGCGGTTCCGCTCGTTGCGCGGGCCTTGCATGCCTCGGAGGGCTGAGCGGCCGATCATCAGGGATGACGGGCGCAACGAAGCCACCTAAGCTGCTGAATATTGGTTGAGGCATGGGGGCCGCAGGAAAATGAAGCGCCGTGATGTATTGAAGACTGCACTGGCAGGCGCGACCGCCCTGGCAGCGCCGCGGGTCGCGCGGGCCGACGGGCCGAAGACGGTCACTTTCGTGCCGCACGCCGATTTGGCGTCCCTCGACCCAGTCTGGACCACGGCTGATATCACTCGCAACTACTCGCTGGCGGTGTTCGATACGCTGTATGCCTACGACGCGCAGTTCAACGTGCATCCCCAGATGGTGGACGGCCATCGCACCGAGAATGACGGCAAATTGTGGGAACTGACGCTGCGTGATGGCATGAAGTTCCATGACGGTGAGCCGGTTCGTGCGCTGGATTGCGCGACCACGATCCAGCGCTTCGGCAAGCGTGACCCGTTCGGCCAGACCTTGATGGCCTGCGTCGACGAGATTTCCGCACCGTCGGACAAGGTGATCCGGTTCAAGCTCAACAAGCCATTCCCGCTGCTGCCGAACGCGTTGGCGCAGGTCTATTGCGCCATCATGCCGGAACGCCTGGCGAAGACCGATCCGATGAAGCAGATCCCGGAGGCGATCGGCAGCGGCCCGTTCAAGTTCGTGGCGTCCGAGCGGATACCCGGCCAGCGGGTGGTGTTCACCAAGAACCCGGACTATGTGCCGCGCAAGGACGGCACGCCCAGCTTCAATGCCGGTCCGAAGGTCGTGTACGTCGATCGTGTGGTGTGGAATTTCATTCCTGATCCCGCCACAGCATCGGCCGCGTTGCTGCAAGGCGAGGTGGACTGGTGGGAAAATCCGACCATCGATCTGGTGCCGCAGATCAAGCGCAACTCGGACATCACCGTCGCAGTGAAGGACCGCACCGGTGAAATCGGCTGCCTGCGCTTCAACCACCTGTTTCCGCCATTCGACAATCCGGCGATCCGCCGCATCGTTCTGCGAGCGATCGACCAGAAGGAGGTGATGGAGGCGGTCGCCGGCGCCGAACCCTCGATCATCAAGACCGATGTCGGACTTTTCGTTCCGGGCACGCCGATGGCGAGCAAGGTGGGCGTGGAGCAGACACGGGGTCCAAAGGATCTGGCGAAGCTGAAGCAGGAACTCGCCGCCGCCGGCTACAACGGCGAGAAGATCGTCGTGCTGGCGGCGACCACGATTCCGTCGATCTGGGCGGAGGCGCAGGTGGCGACCGACGTGCTGACCAAGATCGGTTTCAACATCGATTTCCAGGCGCTGGAATGGGGCACCGTGGTGCAGCGGCGTGCCAGCCGGGAGCCCAACACCAAGGGCGGCTGGAACATCTTCTACACTTTCCTTGGCGGATTCGGGAACGTGTCGCCGGCGCCGAACATCGCCATCCGCGGCAACGGCACCAGCGCATGGTTCGGCTGGCCAAACAACCCGAAGATGGAGGCGCTGCGGAACGAGTGGTTCAGCGCGCCGGATGTCGCCGCGCAGCAGAAGATATGCGAGGAAATGCAGGTCGTGTTCTGGCAGGATCCATCCTATGTGCCGCTGGGCATGTATGACCTGCCGGCTGCGTTCCACAATTACATGACGGACATCCCTGAAGGATGGCCCCAATTCTATGGCGTGAAGAAGAATATCTGACAGCGCAGCACCGGCGGTTCCTTCATGACACTCCATGTTTGTGTGATTGGTGCGGGAATCGTCGGCGCCGCGACGGCGGTGGAACTGTTGCGCGACGGGCATCGCGTGACGATCCTGGAACCGGGTGAACCGGGCGGTGAACAGGCGGCGAGCTACGGCAACGGCACACTGCTCAACCCCAGTTCCGTGATCCCGATGTCGTCACCTGGCATTTGGCGGAAGGTGCCGAACTATCTGGCCGATCCGCTGGGGCCGCTCGCGATTCGCTGGCGCTATCTGCCGCGCTTGCTGCCGTGGTTGCTGCGCTTCATCCGTGCCGGGGCGAGTGAGGCGAAGCTTGCCGCCACGGCGCGCGCGCTGCGCCCGTTGCTGCTCGATGCGCCGGATCGGCATCGACGCCTGGCCGAGGAAGCCGGGGTCGGCGCATTGATCACGCGGCAGGGCGTGTTGTTCGCTTTCCCAAGCCGTGCCGAGTTCGAGGCGGAAGCCTTGCCCTGGCGCTTGCGGCGCGAGAACGGCGTGAAGTGGCTGGAACTGTCGGATGACGAGCTGCGGCAACGCGAGCCGGCGTTGGACCGGCATTACCGGTTTGCCATTCTGGTGGAAGAGAACGGCCAGTGTCGCGATCCCGGCGCCTATGTCGCGGCGTTGGTCGATCACGCGGTCGCGCAGAGTGCGACGCGTCAGCGTGGCCGGGCCACGGGGTTCCGCATCGATCAGGGGCGGTTGCGCGCCGTGCTGACGGATGCGGGTGAGATCGGGTGCGATCGTGCGGTGATCGCAGCAGGTGCCTGGTCGAAGCAGCTTGCCGCCGCCGCCGGCGATCGCGTGCCGCTGGAAACCGAGCGCGGCTATCATGCGCTGATCGAGAATCCCGGCATCGAGCCGCGCTATCCGGTGATGCCAAGCGACGGCAAGATGGGTTGTGTGATGACCCCGCAGGGGTTGCGTATTGCGGGCCAGGTGGAGCTGGCCGGGCTGGCGGCGGCACCGAACTGGCGACGTGCGGAGATCCTGCGCGACTTTGCGCGACATGTGTATCCGGGCCTGCCAGCCGATCTGCCGCCGGAACGGGTGAAGCTGTGGATGGGACATCGCCCGTCGACTCCGGACGGGCTGCCGTGCATCGGGCCGGCTTCAGGCTGCTCCGATGTCCTGCATGCGTTCGGCCACGGCCATGTTGGTCTGACCGCCGGTGCCACTACAGCGCGGCTGGTGGCGGACCTGGTCAGCGGCAAGCCGCCGGCGATCGACCTTGCGCCCTTTGCGGCGCGCCGCTTCGCCTGACGGGTTGATCGTTGCGGCGACGCCGGCGCAGTTCGGCGCACCACCCATCACAGATACGGCCGACGCGGCAGCATGCGGCACCGTTGCAGGACGGGGATACCACGGCGCAGCGCGGGTGAGGCCAGGCGCAGCAGCGCGCCGGTCAGGGTCAGCACCGGCCGCCACGTCCTCGCGGCAAAGCGCAGCCGGTAATCCAGCGACTGAAGTTCGCGGCCGAGGCAGGATTCGATGGCGAAGCATTCCCAGGCGGCGAGTTTGTGTCGCCATGGAGCGATTGCCTCGGCGGCAAGCGGCCGCACCAGCTTGCCGTGCAGATGCCGGTCGCGTTCGGCCACCTGGTCGACGCGGACGCGCCAGTCCAGCATCGCCGGCTCGAAATCCTCCCGCAGAAACCCACAGATCTGGCGGAGGCTGCGTTCCGACTGCGCGATCAACGCTTCGTAGCGGATTTCGCAGATCGACGGAGCCAGGGACGATGCCGCGTAGACCGGCCGCAGCCGCATGGTCCGTGTCCACTCGAAGTCGCGCTCGTGGTAGCGGTTCCAACCGGCATCGATCCAGGACATCGCCACATCCCGCCCGTCGCGAATCAGGTGGATGAACCGGGCCTGTGGATACAGCGTCGCGAGCTGCGGCAGGATCATGAAGTAGTGCGGTGTCTTGTCGCCGATCCGCGGCTTGCCGCTGGCCGCGCCGAAGCGGTGATAGACCAGGTCGATCACGTCGGCCAGACATGGTTCGGTCAGCGCCAGAGCCTCACGCCGCAAGACCTCGGCTGGAAACGCCATGTCCGGCCAGCGTTCATGGCCAGTCATGATCGCGATCGCGTCTGCCACCTGCGGGCGGCTCAATCCGCCAGTCAGCGGCAGGCGCTCGACCAAAGGGCGGACGAACCAAGTCTCATTGGGAATATGCAGCCGGGAATGCCCTGACAGCATCAGGCGCAGCAGCGTGGTGCCCGACCGGCCGGCGCCGACAATGAAGAACGGCGCATCGCCATGCGTGACGCGCGTGGTCTGGGGCGTCGCCCTGCCGCACTGCTGCACCACGTCGGGCGGACGGTGGGTCTGGTCCATCGGCTGCGGAACGCTCCGCTCAACCACGCTCCAGCAATTGGACAAAATACCCGATCGTCCGCCGCAGGCCGTCGTCGAGAGTCACGTCCGGCTGCCATGCCAGCACGGCCTGGGCGCGGGCAATGTCGGGACAGCGCTGCATCGGGTCATCCTCCGGCAGCGGCCGATACACGATCTGCGATGACGATTTGGTTAATGCGATCACCCGTTCGGCCAATGCGCGCACCGGGATCTCCGACGGATTGCCGAGGTTGATCGGGCCGGTCACCGCATCCTCGCTCGCCATCAGGCGCAACAAGCCTTCGACCAGGTCGTCGACATAGCAGAATGCGCGGGTCTGGCTCCCGTCGCCGTACAGCGTGATGGCGTCACCACGCAGCGCCTGCATGATGAAATTGGACACCACGCGTCCGTCGTTCGGATGCATGCGTGGCCCGTAGGTGTTGAAGATACGCGCCACCTTGATGCGCAACCGATGCTGCCGGCGATAATCGAAGAACAGCGTCTCCGCGCAGCGCTTGCCTTCGTCGTAACAGGCGCGCGGTCCCAGCGGATTGACGTTGCCGCGATAGTCTTCGCTTTGCGGATGCACGGTGGGATCGCCGTAGACCTCGCTGGTGGACGCTTGCAGCACCTTGGCACCGATGCGCTTGGCCAGGCCCAGCATGTTGATCGCGCCGATCACACTGGTCTTGGTGGTCTGCACCGGATCGAACTGGTAGTGCACCGGTGATGCCGGACAGGCGAGATTGTAGATCTCGTCGACCTCCACGTAGAGCGGGAACGTCACGTCGTGGCGCATGGCCTCGAAGCGCGGGTTGCCCAGCAGATGCGCGATGTTGTCCTTGCGTCCGGTGAAGTAGTTGTCCACGCACAGCACGTCATCGCCCCGGTCCACCAGGCGCTCGCACAGATGGGACCCGAGGAAGCCTGCGCCACCCGTCACCATGACCCGCTTGCGGGTCAGCGCCATGACTGTGTTGCCATCATTGCCTGGGAGGCCGGGGGGCCAAAATCGCGCGGGCGCAAGCCGGCATGCACCCAGTTGATCAGCGAATAGATGTCGAAGACCGGCACACGAAGCGCGTCGCGCAGGGCGCGCGCATAAGGTGGCATATTGGTGCACTCCAGTACGACGGCGCCGATGTCTCGATGGCGCTTCAGCAAGTCTCGGCCGGCCTGCAGGATGTCCTGCGCGGCCAGTGCCACGTCCAGGTCCTGTGACTCGGCGCGAATCAGCACGCGGAAGAACTCTTGCCCTCCTTCGGTGCCGACGAAGGGCGTGTCCTCCGGCGCGCCGACCGCGGCGAAATGCCGCGGGGTCAGCGAGGCGCCGGACACGGTCACCACGCCGACGCGCTGGCCAGGTGGCAGCATGGCCTGCACCCAGGGGATCTGCACCAGCGCGCTGGTCGCCACCGGCACACGGACATGCGCCGCGAGCTCGCGCTGGAACAGCGCCAGGAAGCCGCAGTTGGTGGTGATCGCCTCGGCACCCTGCGCCACCAGATCGGCCGCGGCATCCAGGAAATCCGGCAGCAGGCCCTCCGCCTGGTGCAGCACCACACGTTCCGGACTGGCGCCGCGCACCACGCGATACAGCACCGGAAACGGCCAGGTGGCGGCATTGCCCATGTCACCGGGAATGCGCGGGAATCTCGCCTCCAGCATCAGGATGCCGAGCGGCGCGCCGTAGAGGACCTTGCCGCCTTGCGCGATCGTGTTCATAGGGGCGCAGCTTGCCTGAAACACGCGCGGCGGGCGAGACTGTCGATCATTCCGAACATGAGGAGACGTTGCCATGGCAGAGCGGCCGTTCACCCAGGCTGACCTGGATGTGCTGAAGCAGTGGGACACGCCGACCATCTGCAACGGGCTGGAGATCACCAACCCTGAGCGACGGGCGATCGGCTTCACCGTGCAGCCGCTGGTGCCGATCGAGCCGAAGCTGCCGCCGATCGTCGGGCTGGCGCGCGTGGGCATGATCCGCTCCAAGGAGCCGCCGCGGGGACCGGTGGCCAACCGGGTGGACTGGTACGATTATGTCGAGAAGGCCGATCTGCCCACCATCGTGATCCTGCAGGACCTGGACGACACCCCCGGCTATGGCGCCTGGTGGGGTGAGGTCCATTCCACCGTGCACAAAGCGCTCGGCGCCCTTGGCTGCGTCACCAACGGCTCCTATCGCGACCTGGATGCCTGGGCGGAAGGGTTCCAGATCATCGGCGGCTCGGTCTGCCCCAGCCACGCCCATGTACATATGGTGGATTTCGGCAAGCCGGTGAACGTGCACGGGATGAATGTCGGGCACGACGACGTGGTGCATGCCGACCGGCATGGCGCGGTGGTGGTGCCGGCCGATTCGGTGAAAAAGCTGCCCGCGGCGATCGACCTGATCTCCCGCCGGGAGAAGGTGATCCTGGATATTTGCCGCTCGCCGGACTTCTCCGCCGCCAAGCTGCGTGAGGCGATCAAGCGGTCCGGCGAAATCCACTAGCTCGGACCATAGGCATGGCGAGGCCCGGTCTCGCCATGCCTCACCCGGGCCGGTGCGGCGTGTCCGGGCAGCAGGCGGCAAGCTTGCATGCGGAACGTATTCAACGGGTCGCTCCGGGAGCGCGTCGGCGACCCGGTCCCCGCTGGCGGCCCGTCAGCCGACGCAGGCCGGCGCACCGGCGGTGGCGCCGAACACCTCCTGCCAGGCCGCCTGCAGGGCCATGTCCGCCTCCGCCATCGTCGCGGTGATGCCAAGTGCCGCCAGGCTGGTCACCCCGTATTCGCGCACGCCACAGGGCACGATGCCGCCGAAATGGGACAGGTCGGGTTCGACATTCAGCGCGATCCCGTGCCAGGTCACCCAGCGGCTAACTCGCACCCCGATGGCGCCGATCTTCGCCTCGCCGCCATCCGGCTCCACCACCCAGATGCCGACACGGCCCTGCCGCCGCTCCCCCCGCACATTGAACCGGTCCAGCGTGCGGATCAGCCACTCCTCCAGCCCGTGCACGAAGCAGCGAATGTCCCGCGCCGGCACCTGGCCATGCGGCCGGTCCAGATCCAGCATGACATAGGCGGTGCGCTGGCCGGGGCCGTGATAGGTCCACTGCCCGCCGCGGCCGGCGCGATAGGTGGGGAAGCGCCCCGCGTCGGTCAGGTCGCCCGGCTGGGCGGAGGTGCCGGCGGTATAGAGCGGCGGGTGCTCGACCAGCCACACCAGCTCGGACGCGGTTCCGGCCCGGATGGCGGCCACCCGGTCCTGCATCGCGGCCAGGGCCTCTGGATAGGGGGTCAGCCCCTCGCTGATGCGCCATTCCGGGGCAGGGGTCAGACCGATTGAAGCGCTATCATTCATCCGCTATATCCCAGCGCCTTGCCTATCCCACGTGCGGTCGTGGCGGAATGGTAGACGCGCAAGCTTGAGGTGCTTGTGGGGGTAACCTCGTGGAAGTTCGAGTCTTCTCGACCGCACCAGATCGGCCCAGTCGAATTCACGCCCGCTGATTTTTCGGCCCGCGCGAGCCAACCGCCCGCACCGCACAGCGACGATCCCGCCGGCATTGCCGTGCTCCCCACCGACACACTGCCCGTTTGCGATCTGGTCACGGACACGTCCCGGGCCGCCGCCTTGGCGAAAGGCGAGCGGATCCAGACCGGACCAGGCGCTATCCCGGCAGCCGCATTACCGGCACCGTATCCGGCACTGTCAGCGGCGCCCCGGTTGCGGCGCGCACCTCCTCCACCGTCAAGCCCGGTGCGATCTCCCGTAGCCGGAACCCGTCACCGGTCGGCTCGAACAGCCCGTAATTGGTAGAGACCAAGGTCACCACGCCCCGTGCCGTCACCGGCAGGTCGCAGGCCTTCACCAGCCGCGGCTCACCCTTGCGGGTGACATGTTCCAGGATAATGAACACCCGCTTGGCGCAGGCCGCCAGGTCCATGGCGCCGCCGATCCCACCGCCTTTCTGGCCCGTCAGCTTCCAGTTCGCGAAATCGCCCCCGCAGGACACCTGATACGCGCCCATCACCGTGACATCGATATGCCCGCCGCGAATGATGCCGAAACTGTCCGCATGATGGACCACGGCGGCGCCCGGCTTCAGCGTGACGTTCTGCCCGCCGGCGTTCACCAGGTTGAGGTCCTCCTCGCCCGCCGGTGCGACGCCACCATAGCCGATCACCCCGTTCTCCGAGTGATAGGTGATGTCGCGATCGCCGATATCGGTATTGGAGCACAGGGTCGGAATGCCGACTCCCAGATTGACGATCCAGCCATCCTGGAATTCCAGCGCGGCCCGGTCGGCCATCTGCTGGCGGGTCAGGCCCTTGGTTTCGCTCATCGGCGGCGCTCCTGCCGGCGGGTGGGCCATAATCCGTCAGGCTCCGGCGGCACCTGCACCAGCCGGTGCACGAAGATACCGGGCGTGTGCACCATGTCAGGGTCGATCGTGCCGGCCGGCACGATCGGCTCATCCACCTCGGCAATGGTGACCCGGGCGGCGGTCGCCATCACCGGGTTGAAATTGCGCTGCGAGCGGTGGAATTGCAGATTGCCGAACGTGTCGGCGCGGCTGGCGCGGACGAAGGCGTAATCCAGCTTCAGGGCGTATTCCAGCAAGTATTCTCGCCCGTCGATCACCCGGGTCTCACGGCCCTCGGCGAGCTCGGTGCCGACCGCGGTGGGGGTGTAGAATGCCGGAATGCCGGCTCCGGCAGCCCGCAGCCGTTCTGCCAGCGTGCCTTGCGGCACCAGCTCCGCGTCGACTTCGCCGGACTCGTAGTATTTGGTGAACGGCAGCACGTCGGTGGGACGCGTCGCGGCGGTGAACGCGCAAATCACCTTCTTCACCTGCCCGTTCTCGACCAGCATGCCGATATCGGGCATCCGCGGCTGCTGCGCGCCACCGGTGGTGTTGGCCACCAGAGTGAGCTGCTTCGCGCCCTGCTCGAACAGCGCCTTGATCAGGTTGAACGGCACGCCCGGCATGGCGAAGCCGCCGAACGCAATGGTGCTGCCATCGGGAATATCCTGCACGGCCTCTCGGAAGCTGCCGACCTGCTTGTTCTTCTGGGCCATGTCCCCCCGCTTGTCGTCACTACGTGGGGATGAACCGACGTGGCGCCGGGTGAGTCAAGTTGGCAGGCAGGGGCATCGGGGGCGTTGTCCCCACAACCCCCATCAAGGGACGCTGCCCCTTGAAACGCCGCCATGGGCACAGCCTTGGAACGACATGTTGTTCGGATTGGAGAGGAGGCCGGTCGTGATGATCGTTCGGTGACCGGTTCAGTGATAGCCGATATCGGATCTCACCTTGCCGCGGAACACCCAGTACGACCAGGCCGTATAGACCAGGATCACCGGCAGCATGAACAGCGTGCCGACCAGCAGGAAAGCCTGGGTCGCCGGGGCGGAGGCGGCGTCCCACAATGTCAGGTGGTGCGGCACCACCATGGGCCACAGGCTGATCCCGATGCCGATGTAGGACATCGCGAACAGGGCGATGCCACCGGTGAACGGGCCCCATTCCGAGGTCGTGCTCGCCAGGGCGCGCCAGGTGGCCCAGGCGATCAGTACGGTGACCACCGGGACCGGCGCCAACAGCGCGATATTGGGCCAGTCGAACCAGCGCTGACGAATGTCGGCATGCACCACCGGCGTCCAGATGCTGACCGCCACCACCGCGATCAGCACGCCAACGAAGGCGCGTCGGCCCCATGCGCGTGCCCAGGCCTGTAACGGTCCCTCGGTCTTCAGCACCAGCCAGCCGGCGCCGAGCAGCGTGTAGCCGAAGACCAGCGCCAGCCCGGTCAGAACCGAGAACGGCGTGAAGCAGGACAGGCTGGTGCCGGTGAACACTCTGCCATCGGTCTGGAAGCCGGTGATGAAATTGCCCAGCACGATGCCCTGGGCGAAGGTCGCCAGCGTCGAGCCATAACAGAATCCATGATCCCAGAAGCTGCGATGCGGCCGGTCGCGGTAGCGGAACTCAAACGCCACGCCGCGGAAGATCAGCGCCAGCAGCATGATCAGGATCGGGAAATACACCGCCGGTATGATGATCGCGAACGCCAGGGGAAAGGCCGCGAGCAGGCCTATGCTGCCCAGGATCAACCAGGTCTCATTGCCGTCCCAGACCGGCGCCACCGAGTTCATGATCGTATTGCGTGACTCGGTGTCCCGCGCGAAGCCGTACAACATGCCGACGCCGAGATCGAACCCGTCCAGCATGACGTAGAAAAACACCGCCAGGCCGACGATGACGGTCCAGATCGGCACGAAATCGAGGATCGGGTTCATGCCATCGCTCCCGGCCGGGCGTCATTCGACGGGGTTGCCGGACCCCGCTGCGCCGCCATCAGTTGTGCTGCCACCATGCCCATCAGGTCGCATCCTCCGGCACGGGTCGCACCGCCGATTTCGGCCGGCCGCTTTCCACCGGCTCCTCCTCGTACACTTCGCTCGGCCCGCGCCGGATGAAGCGCGCCATCAGGACGCCGCCGGCGGGGAAGATTATGCAGTACGCCAGCATGTAGCCGATCAGCGAAAGCAGCACGTTCCAGCCGGTCAGGCTCTGAGTCACCGAATCGGCGGTGCGCAGCAGGCCATAGACCGTCCAGGGTTGACGCCCGACCTCGGTGGTGACCCAGCCGGCGATGACGGCGACGAAGCCGATCGGCGCACACCAGTTGCACAGCCGCAGGAACAGCCGGTTGGAGTACACCCGCTCATCGCGCCGCAGCAGGTTCCCCACCACGACGATCGCCAGCATCAGCAGCCCCAACCCCACCATGATGCGAAAGGCAAAAAACGGGATCGCCACCGGCGGCCAGTCCTGGCGCGGAAAATCCTTCAGGCCCTGAACGGTGCCGTTCGGGTCATGGGTCAGGATCAGGCTGCCCAGCAGCGGCACGTCGAGCGCGGCATGGTTGCTCGCAGTGTTCTCGTCCGGAATGGCGAACAGCGTCAGCGGCACCCGCGACGCGGTGTCCCAACGCGCCTCAATGGCCGCGAGCTTGGCGGGCTGGTATTCCTTCGTCACCAGCCCGGATGCGTCGCCCACGACGATCTGCAACGGCACCAGGACCAGCAACAGCCACAAGGTGGTCGACAGCATCCGTTTTGCTTCAGGTACGAAACGGTCGCGCAGCAGATAGCCCGCCGCCACACCCATCACCACGAACCCGGTAGTGACGTAGAAGCCGATAACGGTATGGCCGAACCGGGTCGGGAAGGATGGATTGAACACGATTTCCATCCAGTTCTGCGGCATGAACCGGCCATCCACCAGCGTCGCGCCGGCCGGGGTCTGCATCCAGCTGTTCGCCGCCAGAATCCAGAACGCCGACAGCAAGGTGCCGAATGCCACCATCATCGCGGCAACGAAATGCGCCCAGCGCGGCACGAGTTGTCGCCCGAACAGCAGCACGCCCAGGAACGTCGCTTCCAGGAAGAACGCCAGCAGGCCTTCATAGGCGAGCAACGGCGACAGTACGTTCGCAGTATCGAACGAAAAGCGGCTCCAGTTGGTGCCGAACTGGAACGGCATCACGATGCCGGACACGACGCCCATGCCGAACGTCACCGAGAATATGCGCGTCCAGAAGGTCGAGATGCGGAAATAGATGGCGCGCCCGGTGATCAGGTGCGCGCCTTCCAGGAAGGCGATGTAGGAGGCGAGGCCGATGGTGATGGCCGGCAGCAGGATATGCCACGCGACCACCCAGCCGAACTGAAGGCGAGACAGCAACAGCGGATCAAGCGTCATTCTGAGGGCCACTCCAGATCATGCCCGGCGCACAGCTTACGGCGCGCGCCGCGTGTTGTAACCCACGTTGGTGCTGACGCATGGTGCGATCATGTCCAAACGGAAGGCGCCCGACGATGGCAAACGGTTTTGGACTTCGGCTAAATTCCGCCGTCCCGGGATATCCGACAAGCTGGGGAGGCCGCCATCGATAGCAAGCCTGTGCCGCCGGCCGATTCCAGACCGCCGCTTGCAATCGATGCAAGAACAATTCTGGAAAGCATGGGCGACGCGTTCTACGCGCTGGATGACACCTGGCGCGTGGTCTATGCGAATCAGCATGCGCTCGCATTCTGGGGGCTGCGCGAGGAGGACATCGTCGGGCACGTCCTGTGGGACCGTCTTCCCCAACTGGTCGGTTCGGTGAATGAGACCGTGCTGCGGCGCGTGTCGGAGGAGCGGCAGGCGATCAGTTTCGAATCGCGCTCGCCGGTGACCACGACATGGGTGCAGGTCACCGTGTCGCCCTATGCCGGCGGCGTCGCGGTGTATTGGCGTGACATTTCCACTCATAAGGAGGCAGAGCAGACGCTGCGGGCCAGCGAGGAGCATCTGCGTCTGGCGCAGGACGCGGCGGGCATCGGCGCCTGGGACTGGGATCTTATCACCGGTCGAATTCGCTGGTCGCCACAGATGTTACGCCTGCTGGGACACGACCCGGTCGATTTGCCGGCCGACCTCTACGGCTTGTGGGTGAACGCACTGCACCCGGAAGACCGCGAGCGTGCCGATGCCACGGCGCGTGAGCACAGCCGGTCCGTGGCTCCGTTCAGCCAGGAGTTCCGCATTATCCGTCCTGACGGGGAGGAGCGGTGGATCATCTCGCAGGGCACCGTGCTGCCGGACGAGCACGGCGCGCCTCGCCGCATGCTGGGCGTCAATATCGACATCACCGACCGCAAGCGTACCGAGGCGGCCCTGGAGTACCGCGTGCTGGAGCGAACGCGGGCATTCCAGGCCACGCTCGCCGCGCTGCAGGATTCGCGCGCGCGGCATCGTGCGATCTTTGAGCATGCGCCGGTGGATCTGGTGTTCCTGCGCGTCCTGCCTGACGGATCGATCGCCTGTGAGGACGCCAACCCCGCCTGGTTCCGTCATGCCGGGTATACGCGCGAGCAGACGGCTGAAAGCAGCTTGCAGCAGTTGTTCATGCCCGAGCTGACGCAATTCGTCGAAGCGCATTTCCGTCGTGCGATCGAGACCGGCCAACCGGTTGAATATGAGTCGGCCACCCGACTTCCGGCTGGCGAAGTGGTGCGCCGGTGCTTCGTGGTCCCGTTGCGCGATGCCTCCGGGCGGGTTGATAGCCTGCTGCTGACCGCGGTCGACCTGACGGACATGCGGCGGATGGAGGCGCAGTTGCAGCAGGCGCAGAAGATGGAGGCGATCGGCCAGTTGACCGGCGGCGTCGCGCACGATTTCAACAACCTGCTCACCGCGGTGACCGGAAATCTGGAGTTGTTGCTGCGCCGGATGGGTGATGAGCGAGCGGAACGCTATGCTCGGTCGGCGCTGCGGGCGGCGCAGCGCGGTGGCGAATTGACCCAACAACTGCTCGCCTTTGCGCGGCGGCAAAATCTCTCGCCACAGTCCCTGGATATCAACGCCGTTCTGCGAGGGATGGCGGAGCTGCTGCAGCGCAGCCTGGGCGGATTGGTGCAGGTCGACATGCAGCTGGACCCGGCGCTGTGGATTGCGCGTTCGGATCCCACGCAGCTGGAGTCGATGGTGCTCAACCTGGCGATCAATGCGCGTGACGCGATGCCCGACGGCGGTACGATCCGCATTGCCACCCGGAACCTGCCCGAACCGCAACCGGAACTCGCCGCGGAGCTCGGATCTGGCGCTTATGTGGTGATCTCGGTCAGCGACGATGGCGTCGGCATGGCAGCGGATATTGCGGAGCGGGCCTTCGAGCCCTTCTTCACCACCAAAGACGTCGGCAAGGGCAGTGGGCTCGGCCTGGCCCAGGTGTTCGGCATCGCCAAGCAATTCGGCGGTTCAGCCCGTCTGCGCAGTGTGCCGGGACGCGGAACCACCGTGGAGGTCTTCCTGCCGCGTGCCGAGGCCGCGGCCGAACCTGGTGACAGTGTCGGTGACGACGCGGAAGAGGCGGCAGGTGACGGGATGGTGCTCGTGCTCGACGACGAACCGGCTGTCCGGGCCGTTGCGGTCAATTTCCTGCAGGATGCGGGCTACAGGGTCTATGAGGCCGCCGACTGCGTGACCGCATTGGCGATGCTCGACACGGAAGCGATCGACCTGGCGTTGGTGGATTACGCGATGCCGGGCATGTCGGGGATCGAGCTGGTGCGCCAGGCCCGCGCGCGACGCCCGGATCTGTGCGTGGTGTATGTCAGTGGCGATACGGGGCCGCTGGATGCGGTTCGGCTGGAAGGCGAGGACGGCGTTCTGGCGAAGCCCTACTCCGCGGCGGCATTGTTGGGCATCGTGCGTACCACGCTTCGGCGCCGCTCCAATCGCTGAACCGGCCGCTGCCTAAGCACCCGGCGCCGGCGGCGCGGCGATGCCGGCTCTCGCGAAAGTTGGCGCGCACCACCGAGGCGGTGCGCGCCGGATCACGTCACTGCTGATTGCTGGCGAGCGACTGCGCCATCTGCAGATGCTTCCGCAATATCGGCAGGGTCCTCTGCGCGAAGGATTTCAGATCGGCATCCTTGCCCGATTTCGCCTCCTTCTCGAACGCCGAGATGTCCTGCCTGTGGTCGGTGATCGCGTGCTGGAGGAACTCGTGATCGAACTGCTGGCCGGACATCCCGCGCAGCTTCCGCTCCTCCGCGTTTGCCTTCGCCGGCGGCTGCTCGGGCAACGTGATGTCCAGTTGCTGCGCGATGTCCTGCAATTCCTGATTGGCCTGCGTGTGATCGTTCACCAGCATCTGGCCGAACTGCTTCACCTGCGGCGATGCGGCCTTCTGCTGCGCGAGGCTGCCCAACTGCATCTCGGCAAGTCCACCCGCGGCGGCATGTTCGGCGAAAGTCTTGTCCGCCTGCGAGGGCGCCGCGAGGGCGGGCATGACGGCCAATCCGATCAGGCCGGCGGTCATCAGGGCGATTGGCAGAGTGCGCATGGGAACTCCGTTGGGTGCTACGCGGGGGCAACGCCAGCCGAACCGCGCGGTTGCAGCCGGCGGCCGGTGCCCGGAAGATGGGCACGAAGTCGAAGATGGGCACGAACACAGGAGGCGAGAAGATGGCCAGACTCACCGGAAAGGTCGCAATCGTCACCGGCGCCAGCCGGGGGATCGGCCAGGCGATCGCAGAACTGTTCGCTGCGGAAGGCGCCAAGGTGATCTGCGCGGCGCGCACGCTCAATGAAGGCGACCATCGCATGCTGGAAGGGTCGCTCGCCCGCACGGTGGCGCTGATCCGGGAGCAGGGGGGCGACGCCATACCGGTCACCGCGGATGTCTCCATCGAAGCGGACTGCATCAGCCTGGTCGAGCAGGCGCGGGCAGCATACGGCCCGATCGACATCCTGGTGAACAATGCCGCGCTGAACTACTACCTGCCGACCGAGGACTACCCGACCAATCGCTGGGTTCGCTGCTTCGCGGTCAACGTGCACGGCCCGTTCATGCTGTCGAAGCAGGTGCTGAAGGACATGGTGCCGCGTCGTAACGGCGCGATCGTCAATATCAGCTCGGGGGCCGCCATCGGTCCGGGGCGCGGACCGTATGAGGACCAGACCGTCCGTGGCGGGGTGATGTACGGTGCGACCAAGGCGGCGCTGGAGCGGTTTACCCAAGGTCTGGCGCAGGAAATGTCACAACACGGCGGCATCAGCGTGACCGCCGTGTCGCCGTCGCGGGTGGTTCCCACGCCCGGGACAATCCATCACAAGCTGGTCGCCGGCATGGAGGACCCGAGAGGCGAGCACCCGTCGCTGATGGCGCGGGCCGCCTTGCTGCTGGCCAGCGAGCCGGCCGCGCGGGTGAACGGCCGGGTGACCTACAGCCAGCAGATCCTGAAGGAATTCGGCTGGATCGAGCAGGCTGCCGGCCGCGGCGTGGACAGTCCGGGCTCAGGCTATTCGCAGATCTGACGGTCGCTGCTGACAGCCACAGCGCGTCGCGGAAGGCGGTCTCGGCGGGAGCGAGCGGCTGCAGCGCCAGCCGCCTGTCTGTGCGTGACCGGTTGCCTGGCCGGTGTCGCCCGATAACCGGCGCGCGCTATCCGCTTCGCGCGGCCGCTTGCGTGCGCGCGAGCGGGCGCACCAGCAGCAGCGCCGCCCCGCCCGACGCGGCCATCACCAGGAACACCAGTCCGGCGAACCGTCCGTACAGCGCGCCGGCCAGAAGGGTCATCAGGCCCGCCGGCGCGCCCATCCCCAGTGCCGCATGCAGGGCCTGACCGGTCGCGGCGCGTTCCGGAGGCAGCGTGCGGCTCAGCACCAGCATCGCCGACAGATGCTGCATGGCGAAGGTCGCGGCATGCAGCAACTGGATGCCGGCCAGGACCGGCAGCGGCGGGTTCAGCGCCGTCACGCCCCAGCGCAGCACGGACGCGGCGGCGGCGCAGCCGGTCAGGCCGGCCGGCCCCAGCCGTTCCACCAGTCGCCGGCCGCGGGCGAACAGCCAGATTTCCGCGATGATGCCTTCAGCGATCAGCAGGCCGATGGTGGTGTCGCTCAGCCCCTGGCTGCGCCAGAGCAGAGCGGCGAATCCGTAATAGGCCGCATGGCCACCCTGGATCAGCGCACTCGCGGCCACCGCCAGGCGAAACCCGGGCAACGCGAACAGGCGCAGTCCCGCCAGCAGGCGTGGCGGCGCGCGCGGTATCGTGACCTCCGGCAGCAGAGGCGTCAGCAGCGTGGCGGCCCCGTAGCCCAGGGCGAGCAGCCACGGCACCACCATGGTGCCGGCCACCGACAGCAGCCAGCCGCCGGCGGCGCTGGCGGTCATGTAGGCAATGGAGCCCGCGGCGCGGACCGGCCCGTATTCCAGCAGGCGTTCGCGCGCCAGGCCGAGCACGAGGGAGTCGATGAGTGGGTTGAGGGAGGAAGCGGCGACGCCGTGCGCGGCGGCGACCAGCAGCAGCGGCAGGAAGGAGTTGAACGGCACATAGAGCAGGCAGGCCACACTGGCGACGATCGCGCCTGCCAGCAGGACTGGCCGGCGCCTGCCCAGCCGATCCGCGGCACTTCCCCAGCCCGGACCGCACAGCACCCGCAACAGGGAGGCAATGCCCAGGATCTGCCCGATTGCGCTTGGGCTGAGGCCGCGGTCGGAAAACCACAGCGGCAGGAACGCCCCGCTGATCGCGCCGGCGCCGAAGATGGCCGCGAAGAACAGGGCGATGCGCGTTCCGGCCGTCATCGCCCTGCTGGCCGCCGGTCAGGCGGCGCGCTGCAATGTCGCGATCTCACGCACCTTGCGCGCCATTGCGGCGATGCCGTTGCCGCGATTCGTCGAGAGTGCCTCCAGCAGGCCCAGGTCCTTCAGGAACACCGGGTCGGTGGCGATGATCTCCTCTGGCGGCCGGCCGGAATAGACGCGCAGCAGCAGGGCGATCAGTCCGGACACGATTGCGGCGTCCGAGGCCGCGGCAAAATACAACCGGCCGTCGCGACAGATCGCCTCCATCCAGACCCGGCTCTGGCAGCCGGGCACGCGATGGGAATCATCCGCCCAATTCTCGGGAAACGGCGGCAGCTTGCGTCCCAGTTCGATGATGAACTGGTAGCGGTCCATCCAGTCGTCGAACACGTCAAGCTCGTCGCCCACGGCGGCGATCGCCTCGGCAGCCGTGGATTCCTCGGGAACGACATAGGGATCGGACATGGCTGGGATGTGCGGGGTGGCCGGCGGGCCGTCAAGGCGTGGTCGCGCCATCAGCGCCGCTGCCTAGGCGTCACCTCGCGGTGGACATTCCCACCAGCCCGCGGCCCGCGCGGCGCCGCGCGGGCCGCGCGGGCGTTCCATCCGCTCCGTGGGGTCGTGGCGCGAGTGTCTTTGCCGGAGGCCCGGACATGGCGGTATCGTTTCCTGGTGACGATCACCTCGCTTCCCCGCCTGTTTGTTGATGCGTCGCTGGAACCTGACGCCGAGGTCGCCGGCACGCCCGCCCAGGCCCATTACCTCGGCACCGTGCTGCGCCGGGTGGCTGGCGACACGGTGCGCCTGTTCAACGGGCACGCCGGGGAATGGCTCGCCCGCATCACGACCTTGCGCAAGGAGCGGCTGCAGTTCGTCGCGGACCGGCTGCTACGTCCGCAGCAGCCCGATCTCGACCTGTGGCTGGCCTTCGCCCTGCTGAAGCGGGATGCCACCGATCTGGTGGTACAGAAGGCAACGGAACTCGGTGTCGATATGCTGATCCCGATCATCACCGAGCGGAGCAACACGACCAGGGTCAACCTGGAACGGCTGGTCACCATCGGCATCGAAGCGGCGGAGCAATCCGAACGCCTGACCGTACCCCGTGTGCTTCCGGTGCAGCGCCTGGAGGACCTGCTGGCGGGCTGGCCGCACGATCGCGAGCTGTTCGTGGCCGCGGAGCGCTCGGACGCGCCACCGCTCCGGCCGGCACGCGGTTCGGCCGGACTGCTGGTCGGACCGGAAGGCGGCTTCACCTCAACAGAGCTTGACGCCCTGCGAAACCATCGCTTTGTAACGCTGGCAAGTCTCGGTCGCCGCATCCTGCGGGCCGAGACCGCCTGCCTCGCCGGGCTGACCCTGTTGCAGGCGCCGGGGTGCGGCTAGTTTGCTGGTCCACAGAACCCGAAACGCCTGGGAACAACATGTCCAACCCCGGAGACGGTGACGCGACACCGATCACGTCGGTCCGCCAACTCGCCGAATACATCGCCGTCGGCTGCAAGCCCCGCGAGCGCTGGCGCATCGGGACGGAGCACGAGAAGTTCGGCTTCCGCCTCGATGATCTGGCGCCGCCCCCGTATGAGCCCACGGACAATCAACCCGGCAGTATCCGCGACCTGCTGGCCGGGCTGCAGCGGTTTGGCGGCGCGCCCATCCTGGACCAGGGCAACATGATCGGCCTGGTGCAGGATCTCGCCGCGATCTCGCTGGAGCCGGCCGGCCAGCTCGAATTGTCGGGCGCGCCGCTCGAGACGCTGCATGACACCAAGGCGGAGCTGGACGCGCATTACGACCAGGTGCGCGCCGTCTCCGGCGACCTGCGCCTGGGCTGGATGCCGCTGGGCTTCCATCCGACGGCCAGCCGCGACGCCATGCCGTGGATGCCCAAGGGTCGCTACGCCATCATGCGCCGCCACATGGCCAGGGTCGGTCAGCTCGGCCTCGACATGATGACCCGCACCTGTACCGTGCAGGTGAACCTGGATTACGGCACCGAGCCGGATATGGTGCGCAAGCTGCGGCTCTCCTTGCTGCTGCAGCCGCTGGCGACCGCGCTGTTCGCCAATTCCCCGTTCGTCGAGGGCCGGCCGAACGGGCTCCTGTCGAACCGGGCGCATGTCTGGACCGACACGGACAACGCCCGCTCCGGCATCCCGCCCGTGATGTTCGAGGATGGGTTCGGCTTCGAGCGCTACGCCGCCTGGCTGATCGATTCGGTGCCAATGTATTTCGTCTACCGGGACGGCAACTACATCGACGTGGCGGGTGCCTGCTTCCGCGACTTCATGGAGGGGCGGCTGCCCGCTCTGGCCGGTACGCAGGCCACGATAGGCGACTTCGCCGACCACATGACCACGGTGTTCACCGACGTGCGGCTCAAGCGCTTCCTGGAGATGCGCGGGGCCGATGCCGGCTCCGCGGCCATGATGCTGGCTCAATCGGCGCTCTGGGTTGGTCTCCTGTACGACGATGCTGCCTTGGCCGCCGCCGAGGCCGCGGTGGGCAAGGCCGGCTGGGCCGACGCCGTGGCGATGCGGACCGCTGTGCCCCGACACGGATTAGCGACCCCACTTCCGTGGAGACATGGTACACTGCGCGATCTGGCGCGGGACGTGATCGCAACCGCTCGAACCGGGTTGGCGGCTCGGGCGCGGCGGAATGCGGCGGGGGAGGACGAATCGATCTATCTGGAGCCGCTGCTGACGATCGCCGAGGGCGGTCCGACCCAGGCGGAGGCCTGGTTGAACCGGTTCGAGAAGGTTTGGCAGGGTAAAATCCGCGAAATTTTCACTGAATCGGCAATCTGAAGGAATTTTATAAGTCTTGGCGTGCTGATCCAAATTGCCATACAACTGAGACGGCAACGATGGACGTGATAATGGCAGGTTCCACCCGTCCCCCGGGCCACGTTTCGCAATCCGGCTCACCGTCACAGGTGGTGCTGAGGTTACGGCTGATCGGCCAGATGGAAGCCTGGACGGTCACCAGCGAGAACGTGCTTCCGGCCGGGCGCAAAACACGCGCTTTGCTGGCAGTGGTCGCCTTGGCAGCGCCGCGCCCGGCGCTTCGCGGGCGGCTCGCGGAATTGTTATGGAGCCGCCGGCCGGAGGAGCAGGCCCGCGCCTCGCTCCGCCAGGAGATCCACCGGCTGCTGGAGACGCTGTCTCCCTCCGGTACCGAGATCATCCAGGTAACCCGCGATCACCTGACGCTGCGCCCGGGCATTGCCTGGGTCGACGTCGAAGAGGTGATGCGCGCGACGACCAGCCAGCCCGCCTCGCTGTCGTTGCTCGACGGCGATCTGCTGGAGGACCTGGACGGCATTGATCCCACGTTCGATGCCTGGCTGACCACCGAGCGGGAGCGTCTGCGCGACCGGGCCCGCAGCATTGCCGAGGCGCTGCTGCGCGAGCAGGTGGAGCCGGAGGCGGCGATCCCCGCGGCGCAGCGTCTGTTGCAGATCGACCGCGCGCATGAAGGGGCCTGGCGCGCGCTGATGCGTGCCCATGCCGCACGCGGCGAACGGGGCATGGCGATCCAGGCCTATGATCGGTGCCGTGCGGTGCTGGCGGACCTGTTGGACGCGGCGCCGTCGCAGGAGACGCAGAAGCTGCTGGCCGAGATTCGCGGCCCCTACGGCAGCCGGATTCCGGTGCGGGCGCAGCCGAACCCGCCACCGCAGCCGCCCGCTGCAGCGTCGGCGCCACCGCCCGCGTTGGAGGTCCTCGACGAGCCCGATGAGCCGGTCCCGGTGCTGGAGCCAAAGCCGGACCCGCGCGCCTCACGCGGCGGCGCCCATGTCGGGGTGATGCCGCTGCAACTGGTCGGGGTGACCGAGGAGGACGCGCATCTCGCACCCGGGCTGGCCGAGGAGATCACCACCGCTCTGGCGCGATTCCGCTGGATGTTCGTCGTCGCGTCCAGCTCTCTGGCGCGCTTCGCCACGGAAAACCGCGACGAGGCAGCGATCCGGCGCACCTTCGGCATCGATTTTCTGCTGGATGGATCGATCCAGCGGGTGCGTAACCGGCTGCGAATCACCATGCGGCTGCTCGACCTGCGGGCCGGCAACCAGGTGGTATGGGCGCGCCGGTTCGACCGTCAGAACAATGACCTGCTGTCGCTGCAGGACGAGATCGCCGCCGAGGTCGTGGCGCAGATCGATCCGGAAATCCTGCTGATCGAGGCGAAGCGGATTTCGATCCGGCCGCCGATCGACCCCACCGCCTATGACCTGGTGCTGCGCGCCATCCCGCTGATCGGCCGGCTGGAGCGGGGTCCGTTCATGCGGGCCGGCGAATTCCTGGCACAGGCGATCGAGCTGGAGCCCGATTACGCCTCCGCGCATGCCTGGTACGCCTACTGGAACGCCTTCCTGGTGGGGCAGGATTGGGCGGAGGACCCGCGGGGTGTGATGGAGCGCGCCGGCCAGATGGCGGAACGCGCCATCGTGCTCGATCCGTTCGATGCCAGGGCGCTGACGATCGCCGGCCATGTGAGGGCCTTCCTGCACCGCAGGCTGCGCGAGGCCTTGTCGCTGCACGAACGGGCTTTGTCGCTGAACCCCAACCTGGCCATGGCCTGGGCGCTGTCCGGCGTGGCGCATGCCTATCTGGGCGACTGGGAGGAAGCGGAACGCCGGGTAACCCGCTACAAGAAACTCTCCCCACTGGACCCGCACGCGTTCTTCTACGATACCGCGTTCATCATCGTGGCCCTGCTGAAGCGCGACTACGAGTCGGCGGTGATCGCCGGGCGCGCGGTCAGCGAGATGAACCCCTCGTTCTCGGCCGCCTACAAGCCCTACCTGGCCGCTCTCGGGCATCTTGGCCGGGAGCAGGAGGCGACGATGATCCGGGATCGCCTGCTTTCGATGGAGCCCGACTTCACCATCGAGCGCTTCCTGGCGACCACGCCGTTGGAGCGGGAGAGCGACCGGGATTTCTACGCCGAAGGCCTCAGGCGCGCCGGGCTGCGCGATCGGGATCGCGAGGTCGTGGGCGCCGAAACAAGCGCTGCGCCGCACAACGCGGATTGACCGCCCGCCTGGCCAGCCGCCGCCTGCCGCGCCTGTCCCGACATGACGGGCGCGATATCGCGGGCGCAGCCCTGCCCGAGCCTCGGTGCGCGTCACGGCCGAACCTGACTTTGTGTCACGGCCGGGCCTGACCTGGCCATTTCCACCGGACCGATCGGGTCCCGCCGCGCGCGCAGTGTTCGCGGACTGTTGGGCACCACACGGAGGCGGCCGTGGATGCCGACCTGCGTCGGCAAGACGGAGTTCTGGTTCGGCCTAGGCGGCGACCGGCGCGGGGATCTTGATCTGCACACCCGCCATCTGCAGCGTGAGTTCGGCCATGCGCGCCGACAATTCGCCGATGTTCAACCGCCCGTTCGGCCGGTGCCACGCATAGGCCCAACTGATCATGCCGCCGATGGCGAGCGCCGCGAGATTGACGTCCTTGACGATGAACTCGCCGGTCACCACGCCATCCCTCAGCAGGTTCGACAGCTTGCGGTCGAAGCGCTTGCGCAGTCGGTTGATCTCCTCCAGCGCTTCCGGCGCCAGGTTCTTCTCCTCGCGAAAGAAGATCGCGATGTTCGCCTGGCGGGACAGGATGACATGGGTGAAGTCAACGATGGCGCGATACAGCCGATCGGTCGGTGTACCCTCGCTCTGCGCGGCTTTTTCGACCGCGGCGAGCGACATCTCGATCGTGGGTGTGCAGAGTGCCGCGAGCAGTTCCACCTTGCTGCGGAAATGCGTGTAGATGAAGGGCTTGGTCACCCCCAGTTCGGCGGCAATATCGTCCAGTGTCGTGCCGGTGAAGCCACGCGCGTAGAACAGCTTGACTGCCTCCTCCAGGATGCGTTCGCGTTTATAGGCCTGGATTTCTTCGCGCATGGGAGCCGCCGCACAGTGGACGGACATGCTAGCGCTACCGCCGTCGGATGGAAAGCATACTCACGGGTAGCCCCGGCTGGCCAGCGTGGTAGACTGGAAGCCGGAACATCGGGAGGATGGCATGGCTGGGCTGCTGGACGGAAAATCGACTCTGGTGACAGGCGGTGGTGGCGGCATCGGTCGCGCCACGGCACTGGCCTTCGCCCGCGAAGGCGCGCGCGTAGCGGTGGCGGACGCCGTCGCGGAAAGCGCGCAGCAGACCGTGGCGCTGGTCAACGCGGCCGGCGGCCAGGCGATGTCGCTGGCCGGCGATGTCACCGACACCGCGCAGGTCCAGGCGATGATCGCGGCCGTGGTGGCGGCGTATGGCAGGCTGGACTGCGCGTTCAACAATGCCGGGATTGCCGGATATCAGGTCGATGCCTCCGGCAAGAAGACGCATGAATGGTCGGACGAATCGTTCGACCGCATGATCGCGGTCAACCTGAAAGGCGTCTGGCTCTGCATGAAGCATGAACTGCCGCAGATGCAGAAGCAGGGTGGCGGCGTGATCGTGAATACCGGCTCCATCGCCGGGCTGATCGGCCTGCCGACATCCAGCGCCTACGTCGCGGCCAAGCACGGCGTGCTTGGCCTGACCAAGACCGCCGCCCTGGAATACGCGCAGGAGAACATCCGCGTGAACGCCGTGTGCCCCGGCTACATCGAGACCAAGATGACCGAGGACACCATGCGCCGCCGTGGTGGGCAGCTCATGGCGATGGTGCCGTTCCGTCGCCTCGGCCAGCCGGAGGAAATTGCCGAGATGGTGGTATGGCTGTGCAGCGACCGCGCCAGCTATGTCAGCGGCGCGTGCTACAACGTGGACGGCGGCTATATGGCGATCTGACCGCCGGTCCTTCGCGCCACGCCGCTGCGGTTACCGCAGCGGCGAGAAGGCCGCAGGCACAACGAGCATGTTCTCCTGCTTGACGACGCCGCCGGCCGCACCGCCACCGGGCGGCGGCCAGATGCCCCGCGCAACCGCGTCCGCGCGCACGCGCTGGCGGTCGGCGGCATCCTTGTACAGCCCAGATATGGACCCACTTGTTCAACGCGCCGAACTCGGAATACCAGGCACCAACCAGCGGCGACAGCTTCACCCGCTCGTCGATCCGCGTGCCCCAGCGTTCGATCATGCCGGGAATCGCACCCGCGGCCAGCGTGTACATGCGGATCTCATAAATCCCGCCCAACTGCCGCGGCTCCAGCGCCGGTGAGAACGGGGCGGGTACGAACGCCTCGCTCTGCTGGCTGACCACGAATTCCCGGATATTCGGCGGCCAGCCTTCCGCCTTCGATGCCGCCGCGCGCACCTGGCTGCGCTGCTCGAAACTGTCATAGCCCCAGACATGGATGATCTGATTCAGCGGTCCGACTTCGGTGTGCCAGAAGGCGCCGAGCTTGGAGAATTTCTCCCGCACCGGCAGGGCTTCGCCAAAGCGCTTCTCCGCCTCGGCTATGCTGCCCGGGCGGAGCGTGTAGGTGCGCATTTCGATGATCATGACCGGTTCCCCCTTTTTCATCCTCTTGGCCGGGACGTTAAAGCGCGCATCGGTGCAGGGGAAGCGGCAAGCTCAGCCGCGGGATGCCGGCGGCTTATCCAAAGGCTCCACGTTCTCGCGCCCGGTGCTCGTGCCACCGAAACGATCGGCGCCGTGGCTATCCTGTGTGCCAGGCAGCTTGTGCGTCCCGGTATTCTGCTGATCGTCGGTGTGCTCCACCATCTCTTCGGTGTGCGGCTGCTGCATCGGATAACGCCATGGGATGTCCTGCCACCCCAACGCAGCGCCGCGCCAAGGTTTCCCCACGTATCGGTCCAGCCGAAAGCCGGTTGGTGCGGTCCCGTTGGCTTGACCGGGATCGGCCGCGCCGGCGATCCTGCCTCGGACGCAGCCGATACGCGACCGGGCCGCTCGCGCAAGCGTGCAACGAGCCCGCATAGTAGACAGCATTTCCGGCCCTTACCTCTGCTGCCTCGGATGACTTAACCGGAAGGATCAGGCGATGGCTTATGCGGACGACGCCAAGGGGAAGATGGAAGACGCCACCACGCAGATTGCGCGCCTGCGGGAGCAGGTAGAGACGCTGATGAAAGAGCGCGTCACCCCGGCCATGGCTCAGGCGGCCGGCCGCGCGGAAGACATGGTCTACGGGGCGGCGGGTGCCGTGAAGGACCAGGCCGAGATGGTATCCGGCCGGGTGCGCGACCAGCCGCTGATGGCGATCCTGATCGCGGTCGGAATTGGCTACGTGCTGGGACGGACGATTCGCTGAACCATGAGAACCCTCCGCCTCGCGCGGATTGCTGCCGAAGCGGAGGGGCTGCGATTGCGCAGCCAGCTGCAGCGGACCGCAATCCGAATCGGTTTTGGCCTGGTGGCGCTGGTATTTCTGACTGGCGCCCTGGTCTTTGTGCATGTCGGCATCTGGTACTGGCTGCGCCTCGGCGTGGGCTGGACCCAGCAAAGCTGCAGCTTCGCCATTGCCGCCGGGGACGTGGTCCTGGCGATGTTCCTCATGCTGTTGGCGGCGCGATCCGGACCGGGTCGGGTGGAGATGGAGGCGCTGGAAGTGCGGCGCCGCGCGGTGCAGAACGTCGCCAGCTCGCTGGCGCTCTCCTCGCTGTTGCTGCCAATTCTGCAGATGGGCGTCGGGATGTTCCGCCGGCGATAGCGCCGGACGCTAGCGGATGCACTCCCAGACGCCGACCTCTTCCTCCAGCCGGTCCTGCTCCAGGCCGCGGAAATCCCCGCGCGACACGACGCCGACCAGCCTGCCCTCATGCACCACCGGCAGGTGACGGAAGCCGCCGTCGCGCATCAGGCGCAGGGCCTCGATCGCGGTCGATCCCGGCGGCAAGGTCTCCAGGGTGCGGGTCATCACGTCCTGCAGTGGGGTGGCCGCGGGGTTGGCGCCCTCCGCCATCACCCGCACGACGTCACGGCCGGTAAAGATGCCCGCCAGGGTGTCGGCGGGATGGGTAACCAGTACCGCGCCCACCTTATTGACGTGCATTGCCCGGCAGGCATCCTGCACGCTGGCGGTGGGCGGCAGGGTGACGGGTTTCTGGTTGCGGATGATGTCCGTCATGGCTCGGTTCATTGGGCCGCTCCTTGGGGCTTGTTTCCGCCGCGACGTTAACTCCTGCTTAACCAGTCCGCATTGATCCGGATCAAGCGCCGGCCGCTCGCCGCCGGCTGGCCGCCAGCCGCAAGGCGTAGTCGATCGCCTCGATCAGGCTGTCTTCGTTGGCAATGCCCTTCCCGGCGATGTCGAACGCCGTGCCATGGTCCACCGAGGTGCGGATCACCGGCAGGCCGAGGGTGATGTTCACCCCGGACAGCGCCTGCCAGGTGCCGGTTTCGGGATCGACGGTGAAGCCGAGCAGCTTGACCGGGATGTGCCCCTGGTCGTGATACATCGCAACGACGGCGTCGAACTGGCGGGCGCGCAGCTTCACGAACACGGTGTCGCCCGGCACCGGACCGGTCACGTTCAGCCCGTCCGCTCGGCACTGTTCCACCACCGGTGTCGTCACTTCGATGTCCTGGCGCCCGAACAACCCGCCCTCGCCGGCATGGGGATTGAGCGCCGCGACCGCGATGCGGGGCTGGGCGATCCCCAGGTCAAGCAGCGCAGACTGGGTCGCGTCGATCGTGCGGCGCAGCCGCTCCGGCGTGAGCAGCGCCGGCACTTTCTCCAGCGCCACATGGGTCGTGACGTGGCTCACCCGCATGTCGCCATGCGCCAGCAGCATGATGGAGCTTGGGGTGTTGGTCAGCGCCGCCAGCATGTCCGTGTGACCAGCGTAATGATATCCGGCCAGGTTCAGCGCCTCCTTGTTGAGCGGCGCGGTGACGATCGCGTCGATGCGGCCGGTTTGCGCGAGGGTGACCGCACGCTCCACCGCCAGGTAGGCGAAGCGGCCGGCTTCCGGGGTGAGCTGGCCAAAGCTGATCGGTGACAGTTCCTCGCCGGCCTGAAGCAGCGACAGCGGGGGAAGCGCCCTCGCGGCGTCCCCTGCGGCGTCCCCCGCGGCATCCGTCTCGGGAAATGCCGTGTCATCGTGCAGCAGAGCACATGCGGCGCGCAGCGCGGAACCGTGGCCGATCACCAGCAGCCGCATCTCACCGGCCCGCAGGCGGGGCAGCAGGCGGCGACAGGCCTTGACGACGATCTCAGGGCCAACCCCGGCGGGGTCGCCCATCGTGATGGCGAGGCGGGGGATGGTTGTGGGCATGCGGGTTCTCCCGAGAGGGCGATGCCGGTCGGATAAACACCCGCGCGTCTCGGCTGCCAATTGCAAACTGGAAGTTCGCGGCGGCGGTGACGCCCCGCGCGCGGCGCGACCTGCGGCCGAATTCACCCATGCAAGCTGTGCGGACTGGTTAGTCCATATCATGCGGACCAACCGGAGCGCGCTGCAGTCCATGACCGGCATCGGCGAGCCTGTAACGGGATCGACCGGGCAGCCGCCGGAGCGAATCGCGCCGTGGCGTGGCAAGGATGCCGCGCCGGGGGCCGCGCTGTCCGGCAGGCAGCGCCCCTCGCGTCGCGCCGGTGAAGCCAGCGCAGGCTGCGTTGGCGGGCTCTGCCACGCAAAGCGGCAGAGGAATCGTGCCTGCTGCATGCAGGCTGGGCAAATGCCGAGACGGATACGCGATCGCGGCCGTGGCCATGGCGGATTACCGGATGGCATAGCGCTTGCGAGGCAAATCCGCACTTCGCCGCGGGGCCAGCCGATGCAGCCACCACAGGATCTGTGCAATGCCAACCGCTCGCCGCGCCATTCAGCTCAGGCCCGGCCCAAGTTGGGGTGGAGGATGCTTCCTGGCCGCGGCGCTACGCTGCCACTCCTCCGGCGATCACCGATCGGTCCGGTGACGGGCCGTCCAACGTACTGCCGATCGCCTCACCCATGAAGCGCGGCAATCTGGTGCTGCTGATCCTCGTGAACATCGCGACGACGGGTGATGGTGAATGACCGGTTCAACGAGATCGGCGAGTCCTGTTGCGAAAAGGCTGATATATCCAATGTCTCCGGCTCGCGTCGCTCAGGTCTGCGCGAACAACCGGCCGCGGCAGTTCGGCCTGCTTCATGCAACGGCCGAATGATCCATGTCGTCCCAACGCCGCATGAATTTGGTCGCCTACTTGAAAACCGGTCCGACGGCGAACCACGCCGGAGGGTGGCGGCATCCGGCGTCGAGCCTGCACGACATCTTCGAACCGGAACGCTACGAGCATCTTGCACGTGTGTTGGAGGCCGGCTGCTTCGACGCCGGATTCTTCGCCGACACGTTCGGCCTGCCCGACATTCATGGCAATCATTTCCGCACCTATCTCGGGTTTGGCGGCCAGATCAGTTATCTGGACCCGCTGGCCGTCCTGCCGCTGATGGCGCGGGTGACGACGCGTCTCGGCCTGGGGGCAACACTCTCCACCACATTCCAGACACCATACTGGCTTGCCCGCACGCTCGGCTCGCTCGACCTGCTCAGCAAGGGTCGTATCGCCTGGAACATTGTCACATCGGCGACGGATCTTGAGGCGCGCAATTTCGGACACGATGGAATTCCGCCCAAAGACCAGCGCTACGATCGCGCCGACGAAGTGCTGGAAGCCTGCTGCGCACTGTGGGATTGCTGGCAGGACGACGCCCTGGTTCTCGATCGGGAACGCGGCATCTTTGCGGACGCATCCAAGGTCCGCTACGCGAACTACGTCGGTCGGCATGTCCGCACCCGCGGCCCGCTATCCATCCCACGAAGCCCGCAAGTGCGTCCCGTGTTCCTGCAAGCCGGTGCGTCGCCGCGTGGTCGGGACTTTGCCGCGCGCTGGGCGGAGGCGATCTTCTGTACGCCGCATACCAGGCAGGATGCCCAATCGTTCTACGCCGACATCAAGCAGCGCTTGCTCGGCTACGACCGAAACCCCGACACCTGCGCCGTGTTGCCGTCCATCGCAGTGGTCCTGGGTGAAACCGATTCCATTGCACAGGAAAAGGCCGCCTATCTCGATTCCCTCGGCGATCCGGAGCTGGTGCTCGCGGGCAATTCGCAGCTGCTTGGCGTCGATCTCTCCGCGCACCATACCGAATCTGACGTGATCGATGCCCAGGGCAATCAGGGTATCCAGGGATCGCACGATCGAGTGGTTCAGCTCGCTGCATCGGACGGGATCAGCTTCGCTGAAGCCGCAAGACGTCCGCGCAGCCTGTTGACCGGCACCGCCGCGACGGTCGTGGACCACATGGAAGACTGGTTCACCCATCAGGCCTGTGATGGCTTCATCATCTGGCCCACGGTCTTTCCCGGCATGTTCGAGGACTTCGTGCGCCTGGTGGTGCCCGAATTGCAGCGACGCGGCCTATTCCGGACCGAATACCAGGGCCGCACCCTGCGCGAAAATCTACAATCCCCCTGACCGGTCGGCAGGTCATACGACGACAGCACCCTGGTCGAAGCGATCGCTGCCACGGTCCTGGAGAAGCGCCGTATCAACAGCGGATACCGCCTGATCTAGTCGGTCATGCCGCCGGATGGGAATGCCACCCGGTGTCAGCATTCGCATCGCACAGGCGCTGGATACCTGCCGCAACGAACGGTCGCTATCGGCCCTGTCCGGCGGCGATGATCAGGCTGGCGAACAGGGCGCCGCGCTGTGGAATGCTGGACACTTCGACGCGTTCCCGCAGGCTGCAGGTGTCATGGGTGATCGGACCCAGCCCATCCAGTGTCGGGATATTCAGCGCCGCTGCGAAACTGCCATCGGAGCCGCCCGGCGATACGACGTCATGGATCGGCGCACCAAGCTCCGCGCAGATCGACTGCGCCATCGCAAACAATTGGCGCGTTGCAGGAATGGTCGGAAATGCCGGGCGATAGAATCCACCCTCGACGGTTACGCGGACGCGCGTATCGGCCGGTGGAGTCGATGCAATGCGCCGCACGCTGGACAACAGCCGATCTGCGCCTGCCTGGTCCGCAGCGCGCAGGTCCAGGTGAATTTCCGCCTCGCTTGGCACCACCTGGCGCGCGCTGCCGCCATGGAACAGACCGACCGTCGTGCTGATCCCGTTCGCCGGCTCAGTCAATGCTTCCAGCGGCGCAACCATCGACGCCAGGGCCGCGATGGCGGACGCTCCTTGAGCGCGGGACGATCCGGCATGAGCCGACACACCCTTCGCGCGAATGTAAAGCGCGCCGACCGCGCCGCGTCCGATCACCACACCGCCCCCCGGGCGGCAGGGTTCCAATGTCAGGCACAGATCCGCCTTCCGCGCTTCGTCCTCGATCCAGCCACGACTTCCGGGACTGCCGATTTCCTCATCGGGAACAATCAGCACGGTGATGGAGCCGACGCCTTGAGGCGGCTCGCGCAGCAGACCGCGAAGCGCGTGCAGTGCCATGACCACGCAGCTTTTCATATCGCCGACACCAGGCCCGGTGATCCAGTCGCCGTCGCGACGAAACGGCCACTCGGCAGCGGTCCCGGCCGGCCAGACCGTGTCCGCATGGCCGAGCACCAGCACATGCCTGCCGTCTCCCAGGACGCGTCGCGCCGTCATCTGGTCCGCTCGCCCCGCCAACGGTCGGCGCGAAACCTCGAAGCCGCTGTCACGGAGAAACGCCGCCCAGACATCGATCACCGCGCTCACCCCCGCCGTGTGATAGGTGCCGCTGTCGATGTTCACCACACGCTCCGTCATGGCCAGAATCTCGGGTAGCTCGTCGGTGAGTGACGCAGCGATCGTGCGCGGATCGACCATTCCATTTCCCTCCGTGGGACTCCGATGGGATACTGCGCGGAGCATGCAGCGGAGGCCAGGGGTCATTCATGAGTCCGATGCAGGAACTCGGCAACGTCATCGGCCGGATCTGGACGTCCACCCGCATCATGGCGGACTTTTCGGCGCTCTGCGCATGCGGCGGCCGCTTTGCCGGCACCGCAAGCGAGGCGCGTGCCCGTGAATTTCTTGCGACTCGCATGCGGGAAGCGACTGGCGCGGCGGTGATGCGCGGCAAGGTGGAGTACCGCGGATGGACCCGCGGTGAGGCGTCCATTGCCGTGCCGGATGGACGCGTGCTGCCCGCGCTTGGCCTGGTGCGCACGCCATCCACGCCGGCGCAGGGCCTGACCGGCCGGCTGATCGATCTTGGGCGCGGTGCAGCCGACGACTTGGCGCGCGCCGGCGAAGCGGTGCGCGGCGCGATCGTTCTGGTGCAGCACGAATTCATGATGGGCACGAACCACTTCCATCGCCGGCGAAAATACGATGCCGCACGCGCAGCGGGAGCGGTCGGATTTCTGATCGCCAATCACGAACCGGGCGGCCTTCCCGTCACCGGTTCGTCCGGCGATGGCGGCGCGGGGCATATTCCGGCCGCTGGCGTGAGCAACGAAGTGGGTGCCGCATTGTCTGCCTGCGCAGGCCAGTCGGTGACACTGCATACGGCAGGCCAGTTCAGCGCGTCGGTCGCGGAAAATCTGTTTGCGGCCATTCCCGGTACCGGTGGAACGCGCGTGGTGCTATCGGCACATTATGACGGGCATGACCCGGCACGCTCCGCGATCGACAACGCATCGGGTGTGATTGCGGCGATCGCCGCGGCGGAAGCGTTGTGCGATATCGTGCCGACCTTGCCGCGCGGATTGGAGCTCGCCCTGTTCACCGTAGAGGAATGGGCGCTGATCGGGTCACGCACTCACCTGGAAATCATGGACCCGCAGGCACGGGCACAGATCGCGTTCAATCTCAACCTGGACTCGGTCGCCGGAGATGCCAGGCTCACGGCCATCACCGGCGGATTTCCGGGCGTTGCGGAATTTGTCAGTCGCGCCCTGGCATTGTCCGGCCTCGCCGTCGGGCTGCATCATGGCTTCATGTCGAATTCCGACCATGCGAATTTCGTGCGCAACGGCATTCCGGCGCTGCGGCTGTGCGCCGGATTCGACCAGCCGCAATCTGCCATGCGCTTCCTGCTGACCGCAGCGGACACGCCGGACAAGGTCCATGTGCATGAGCTGAAGACCGCCGCCACTATCGCAGCGGCACTTGCGCTGGCTGCCTGCACGGATCCGGATTTGCCGGCATCGGTATCGCCGGAGCAGGGGCGACGCATCGCCGGCGGGTGACGGTCAAACGTTCAGCGCGGGTGGCACGGCTGCAAGCTCCGACAGCGGAATGTGGCAGGCGATACGGTGACCTTCGCCGGAGCTCTGCAGCGGCGGCGGCGTGGTGTCGCACACTGGGCCGATGCGACGCGGGCAGCGTGAGGCAAAGCAGCAGCCCGCGCCGATCTGCGCATCTACGGCATCACCGGCAAGCCGGATGCGTGCCGCACTGCGACCGCGCATGCCCACCATCGGAACGGCGGATAGCAGCGCCTCCGTGTAGGGGTGGTAAGGCGGACGCAGCACCAGCGCGGTGGGGCCTTCTTCAACCAGGCGGCCGCGATACATCACCGCAACGCGTTCGGCGATATGGGCGATCACGCCGATGTCGTGACTTATGAACAGATAGGCGACGCCCAGCCGGTCACGTAGGTCCGCCAACAGATTCAGCACCGCCGCCTGCACGGAGACGTCCAGCGCGGACACCGCCTCATCGCAGACCAAGAAATCCGGCCGCGTTGCCAAGGCGCGGGCGATGCCGATGCGCTGCTTTTCGCCGCCGGAAAGCTGATGCGGATAGCGGGTGCGATAGGCGGAGGGCAAGCGCACCAGCTCCAGCAGTCGCTCCACCTCCTGCGTCGCTGCGTCACCCCGTGCTAGGCCGAAGCGATGCAGCGGTCGGCGCAAGATGGTATCGACGGTATGGCGTGGATTGAGCGAGGTATCCGGATTCTGGAACACGATCTGCGCGCGCCGGCGGAAGTCCAGGTCCGGCTTGTCCGGCAAGTCGGCGCCAGCAAAGCGCAGCGATCCGGAGTCCGAACGGATCAGCCGCAGCATCAACCGGCCGAGGGTGGACTTGCCGCAACCGGATTCTCCGACAAGCCCCAGGGTCTCGCCGGCGTGCAACGTGATGGATATCCCATCGACGGCCTGCACCGGAGCGCTGCCGCGTCCCAGCAATCTGGCCAGCGCGCCGCCACTGCGAAAGGCGCGGCTGAGTGCCGTTGCTTCCAGCAGGCTTTGGGTCCGGTCCGGCGGCGTTTGTGGTGCGGCCTCATGGTCCAACACGGGCCAGGCCAATCCAGCGGTGACATCGGCACGATGGCAGCGCACCAGATGCTCCGGCGCTGTCGCTGCCAGTGCTTGCGGTTCGGCGCAGGATGCCACGGCGAACGGACAGCGCGGACGAAAATTGCAGCCAGGATCGGGATCGATCAGGTCCGGCAGGTTGCCGGGAATCGGCACCAGCCGGCCGGGATGCGCCTGGTCGGGACGTGGCAGTGCGCCCAGCAGCCCGCGCGTGTAGGGATGCTGCGGCTGTCGCAGCAATTGCGTTGCCGGACCGGATTCCACGGTGCGGCCCGCATACAGCACGGTCAGCCCGTCGCAGATGCGGTCCACGATTCCCAAATTGTGACTGACCAGCAGCATCGTCAGGCCACGGCTGGTGCGAAGCTGCTCCAGCAGATCGAGAATCTGCGCTTCGACCGTCACATCCAAAGCCGTGGTCGGCTCGTCCAGCAGCAGCAGGTCCGGCTCGACGGCCAGTGCGGATGCGATGACCGCGCGTTGCTTCATCCCGCCGGATAATTGGTGAGGATAGGCGCGCATCACCTCGGTGGCGCGTCGGATGCCGGTTTCGGCCAACAGGCTGGTCGCACGTTCAAATGCCGCGGCGCGCGACATGTGCCGATGCACCATCAATGGTTCCGCGACCTGCAGCCCGATCGGCAGCGATGGGTTCAACACGGAAGATGGGTCCTGAAACACCACGCCGATGCGCCGGCCGCGCGGGGAAACCGGATCACGCAACAGATCGTGGCCGTGGAAATCCATTGTTGTGGCCTGCACTTGAGCGGACGGGCCGAGCAGACCGAGCAGGGCGAGTACGACGGTGGATTTGCCGGATCCGGACTCGCCGACCAATCCCATCACCTGGCCGCGCGGAATCGAGAATGATGTGCGATCGAGCGCGCGTACGCCGCCGCGCGCCGTGGAGTAGGTGACGGACAGGTCCTGGACATGCAGCATCGTCTCGGACGGGGCAGACGCCTCATGCAGCGGCGGCTCTACGACCGAAAATTCAACCATCGCCGCGGCCTCGCATCCGAGGGTCCAGATGTTCGCGCAGACCTTCGCCAAACAGGTTCACGGCGACCAGCAATGCGCACAGGCTCAGACCTGGCGCCAAACCGATCCACGGTGCCTGTTCGATGAACTGCCGGCTTTCCGCAATCATCAATCCCCATTCGCTGCTCGGCGGCTGCGGACCCAGGCCGAGGAAGGACAGTGACGAGCCAAGCAGGATCGCGAAGGTGACGCGCAACCCGCTTTCCACGATGATCGGTGGCCAGGCGTTGGGCAGAATCTCGCGTGCCAGGATCGATACTGCGCCTTCGCCGCGTGCGCGGGCGGCCTCGACGAAATCCTCCTCCAACAGGCCAAGGGCGACCGAGCGGGTAAGCCGCGTCAAAATCGGAATGTAGATCAGACCGACAGCGAAAATCGTCTTCACCGTGTTGGGCGGTGTCACCGCCAGGATCAGCAGGCCCAGCAGGATCGGCGGCAACGAGATCAGCAGGTCCACGCTGCGCATGATCACCGCTTCGACAATGCCGCGACTGAACGCGGCGAGCAGCCCCAGCGGCACGCCAGCCACGACGCTGATCGCCATCGCGCCGAAGCCGATGGCGAGCGAGTAATGCGCGCCGGTGAGCACGCGGGAGAGCACGTCGCGGCCGAACTCATCGGTGCCGAACGGATGCAGCAGCGATGGCGGATGGAAGCGCAGGCGCACCGCGAAGGCGGTCGGGTCATAGGGCGCAATCCACGGACCGATGATCGCCAGCACGATGACGGCCGCGACGACGGCGCCCCCCACCCATAGCGGACTCGTCCATCTGCGCCGCATCAGCACGGCGCCGCTCATGCGGCAGCGCGGCTGTAGCGAATCCGCGGATTCAGCAGTGCATAGCTGAGATCGGCGATCAGGTTCGCCACCGCATAGATCGCGGTCAGCACCATCATTCCGGCTTGCAGCAGCGGCAGGTCGCGCCGCTCGATCGCGTAGACCAACAGACGCCCGAGGCCCGGATAAGCGAACACCGTCTCCACCACGACGATGCCGCCGATCAGAATTCCGGCATCGATCGCGAGGATGGTGATGGTGGGAGGCAATGCATTGCGCAGCGCGTGGCGACGCAACACCAGCCAGCGCGGCAGGCCTTTGGCATAGGCGGCGAGGATGTAACGGCTCTCCAGCGTCTCCATCATCGTGGAGCGTGTCAGCCGCGAAACATGAGCGGTCAGGCCCAGGGTCAGGACCGTCACCGGAAGGATCAGATGGGCGAGCCAGGCGCCGAACCCGGCCTGGTCCAGCGGCGCATAGCCGGTGGCCGGCAGCCAATGCAGCCACGATGCGAACAGCAGGATCGCCAGTATGGCCCAGAAGAATTCGGGCACTGCGATGAACAGGAACTGCGCCAGTGCCAGCGCGCGATCGGACGTCTGGTCCTTGTGCGTGGCGGCATAGACCCCGGCGCCGATCCCCAAGACCGCGACGAGCACAAAGCTGATGCCGGCCAGAATGGCGGACCGGCCCAGGGCATCGAACAGCACCGGCGCGGCCGGGCGGTCCATCGTGAGGGACTGACCGAGGTCGCCGTGCAGCATGGCGGTCAGCCAGTGCCAGTATTGCAGCGGCAGCGGATCGTTCAGTCCGAGCTTCGCTTCCAGCGCCCCGATGGATGCCGGCGTCGCATACTCACCCAGGATCGTGTAGGCAACGTTGCCAGGCAGGATGTGGATGATCGCAAAGATCAGCACCGACATCGCCCAGAGAATACCGACAACGGCCAGCAGGCGCCGCAACACGAACCCGGTCATCGGGATGCGTCAGCTGCCTGGCCGCCGATGGTCGCGATCACGGTCAGCCAAGCGTCGTGTGACGCAGGTCGAACCAGCGCATCGGATGCGTCTTCAGGTTCTGCACGTTCTTGCCATAGCCGCAGGCGAAGTTCACGGCGTAGGCGAACAGACCGGGCGGATCGTCATACAATCCATGCTGCAGGGCGATGTATTCCTGCTTCTGCTTGGCCGGATCGCCGGTCAGCCGCGCTGCGTCGAGCGCCTTGTCCACCGCGGGATTGTTGTAGTGCCACAGCCGCGCGTTCCAGCTTCCTTTGGAATGCAGGAACGGGTACGTACTGGTGTCGATGGTCGGTCGTGCAAAATACCCGTCGACGAACAGCGGCGCCTTGCCGGAGACTTCGGCGCTGTAGCTGGCGAACGGCACCCGCTGCACCTGCAGGTCGAAGCCGGCGGGCGCCAGCAATTGTTGCAACGTGACACCCAGACGCTCGCGCACCGGACGGCCGACCGGCACGATGATCGGGATCTTGATGCCGTTCGGGTGGCCGGCCTCGGCGAGAAGCTTGCGAGCGCCAGCGGGGTCGGCCGCGCCGAGCTTGATGTCGGTGGCGTAGAATGGATGGGTTGGGGGGATCGGGCTGATCGTGGGCGCACCCTGACCGAACAATGTCAGTTCCACGATGTCGGCGCGATCCACCGCCATGTTGAACGCGCGGCGGACACGCACATCGTTGAAGGGCGGAATGGCATTGTTCATGATCGCGCCATCCCAGGATGCGGTCGGCACGCTTTCCACGCGCAGATTGGAATGGCCGCCGAGCTGCTTCACCTGATCCAGCGGCAGGTCCCAGACCACGTCGATATCGCCGGCCTGCAATGCGGAGATCTTGACGCTCATTTCCGGAATGATGCGCAGCTCCACGCCGTCCAGCTTCGGCAGGCCGGGCTCGAAGTAATGCGGGTTCTTTACCAGCACCATGCGGTCGCTGGGTGTGTAGCTTTGGAACATGAACGGGCCGGTGCCCACCGGATGCGTGTTCATCTGGTCCACCAGGTCGCGCGGTGTGATCTTCACCTGGCGGTCCGACAGGATTTCAGCAAAGCCACCGTAGGGATATTTCAGCTCGAACACCACGGTGTGGGAGTCCGGCGCACTCATCGACTCGATCATCTCGTAGTTGCTGCGCGACGGCGCGCTGTTCTTCGGATCGAGCAGCCGATGAAAGAAGGCGATGACGTCGTCGGCAATCATTTCCCGCCCGTTGTGGAACAGCACGCCGTGGCGCAGCGGAAATGTCCACTCCTTCAGGTCATCGCTGTAGCTCCAGCTCGCCGCCAGGTCGGGCTCGATGGTCAGATCCTCGCGCATGCGCGTCAGGCCGTTGAACACCAGATTGTCGTAGATGTACCTCATCGCCGATTGTCGTCGTCATCGGATCGAGTCGGGTCAGCGACGCGCTGATTCCGATGCGCAGGACTGCGGACGCGGCAAAGGCCGGTCGAACGGCTGCCATCACCAATGTGCTGCCGATCAGGCCGCGTCGCGTAAGTTGCATGATTCTCTCCTTCTGACGGCCGTGATCCGGCCGCCTGCCCCGGTGCAGGTTATTGCGACGCATAAGACGACGCAGGATGGTACAAGTCCAGTCCCAACAAGCGTGTTTACGTGCGAAAACGGAGACAGCTCAAAGTATATTTGCCGCAGGTTGCCCGCATCAATGCAAATGGCGCATGCGTAGGCGCGCGCTGCCTGCGTCATGTGCAATGGTGGTTCCGCCGGCGAGGCGCCGGACCGGCGCCAATCCGTGCAGCAACGTCGTGGCACCGATGACGAAACTCTGTTTAGGATAACAGGGCAGCGCGAAAGGACATGCCATTCTTGTAATCCGCCCAGCCTGGACGATCGCGTGGCGGGACGGGCGGCAAGTTCCGCTGCCGTCGCACGCCGTGGTTGTCGAGCACGGTCGCATCGTCGATGTGACATCAGCGCCGCCCACTGATTGCGAGACGATCAGCATCCCCGACGGCATCGCCCTGCCCGGGCTGATCAACCTGCACAACCACACCATCAACGCGCCGCTGTTCCGCGGCATCGTGGATGACCTGCCGCGCCGCGCGACCGGCGAAAGCAAAGTCTATTCGGTGCTGATGCCGATGGGCGGGCTGGCGGCAAGCAATCTCGAACCCGCCGAACTGCGTGCGATGATGGCCCTGGGTCTGCTGGAAGTACTGCGCAGCGGCGCCACCACGCTGCTGGACCAGTTTCGTCCGCCCCAGGCGATGATTTTCGATCTCGCACGCGAATGGGGATTGCGGCTGTACGGTGCACCCTACCTGTTTTCGCCGGTGTCCAGCCAGGGTGATGCCGCACTCGCCGGCGCCTCCCAGGGCAGCTTGGAAGGCGACACCGGCCTGGCGGAATTCGCTCGTCTGTTTGCCGCCCACGACCAGGGCGAAACGGGTCTCATCCGTGTCCTGCCTGGCCCGCACGCCGCCGATTCCTGTGGGCCGGAGCTGTTGCGTGCCGCCGATCGCATCGCTCGCGAGCGCGACATCCTGCTGACGATCCATCTCGCCCAGAGCCAGGGGGAGATCGACCGCGTACAGGAACGGCAGGGCATGGCGACACTGGACTATATGGCCTCGGTCGGGCTGTTGCGGGACGGCGTGGTGTTCGCGCATGGCGCGCATCTGACCGATGCCGAGTTGCAACGCGTGGCCGAGTCCGGCGCCGCCATCGCGAATTGCGCCAGCGTCTTCCTGCGTGGTGGCAAGGCGCCCAGCTTCGCCCGGTTCCAACGCCAGGGTGTGCGTGTCGGCATTGGCACGGATGCCGAACGGATGGACATGTTCGCGCAATTGCGGGCGACGGGGTTTGCCTCGAAACAGGCGTTCGGCGCCGGGGATGTCGCCACCGCCGCCGAACTGCTGCGGGCCGCCACGGTCGGCGGGGCGGATATTCTGCGGCGGCCCGATCTCGGCCGCATCGCGCCGAACGCGACCGCGGACATCGTCGTGGTGGATGCCGGCAAGCCGCATCTGCAGCCGGTGCAGGACCCGATCCGCAGCCTGGTCTGGTACAGCACGGCCGCGGACATCGATACAATCCTGATCGGCGGGCGGCCGGTGCTGCGGGAGGGCCGGGCGGTGGGGCTGGATGAGCCAGCCATCATCCGCGCCGGGGCCGCCGCGACGCAGCGCGTCTGGCAGGAGGCGCGCCGACGCGGCTATTTCCCGGCAGAGGCGGAGCCCGCAACGCCATGATCCGCAACGCCCCGGTCGCCCCACGGCAATCCGCGGCATCGACGGCGCCGCCAGCCGCGCCGACACGCCTGCCTGCCATCGGGTCAAAATAACCGTCCACCGCAGCCGTCCCTGTCCGCTCCGGTTGCATGGCGGCGCAGATTGCTGCCCGCGGCGGCGTAGCATGACCAATCCGCAGGCATCACCACCAGGGCTTGACGACAGCGCGCTGGCATGCCGTTTGCTGCGCCAGACGTACAATCGGCAGCCCCACAAGCGATCGATCTCCCCGCATGGCACTCCACGTCGCGCTGACCCACCGCACGAGCTACCACTACGATCGGCTGATCACGCTCGGCCCGCAGACCATCCGGCTGCGCCCGGCCCCGCATGCCCGCACGCCCGTCCTGTCCTATGCGCTGAAGATCGAGCCGAAGCCGCATTTCCTGAACTGGCAGCAGGACCCGCAGGGCAATCACCTGGCCCGCGTGGTATTTCCCGACCGGGTCAGCCATTTCGACGTGACGGTGGACCTGGTCGCCGACATGGCGACGATCAATCCGTTCGACTTCTTCCTGGAGCCGCAAGCCGAATCCTATCCGTTCAGCTACGACCACGTGCTGGACCAGGAACTGGCGCCGTTCCGTCGACTGGACAGCCCCGGACCGAGGCTGGCTGCGTTCCTGGCCGACGTGCCGCGGGGCGAGCAACCCACGGTGGACATGCTGGTGGCGCTGAACCGCCAGGTACAGCAGCGGGTCAGCTATATCGTTCGGCTGGAACCCGGCGTCTGGACGCCCGAGGAGACGCTGGCCGAGGGCAAAGGGTCCTGCCGCGATTCCGCCTGGCTGCTGGTGCAGGCGCTGCGCCAGCTTGGCTATGCGGCGCGTTTCGTCTCCGGCTACCTGATCCAGCTGGTCGCCGACGTGAAGCCGCTGGACGGTCCGGAAGGGCCGACATCCGACTTCACCGACCTGCATGCCTGGGCCGAGGTCTATCTGCCGGGCGCCGGATGGATCGGGCTGGACGCGACTTCCGGCCTGCTGACCGGCGAAGGCCATATCCCGCTCGCCGCCAGCCCCGATCCGATCTCCGCCGCGGCGATCTCCGGCCTGGTGGAACCCTGCGAGGTGACGTTCGACTTCGCCATGGCGGTGACCCGGGTGCGCGAGACCCCGCGCGTCACGAAGCCCTATTCCGACGCGCAATGGCAGGAGATCCTGGCCACCGGGCTGCGGGTGGATCACGCGCTGGCCGCCGGCGACATGCGGCTGACCATGGGTGGCGAGCCGACCTTCGTGTCCGCCACCGATATCGACTCGGATGAGTGGAATACCGACGCGCTGGGCCCGACCAAGCGACGCTACGCCGGCCGCCTGCTGCGCCGGCTGGCGGAACGCTGGGCGCCCGGGGCGGCGTTGCAGCATGCCGCCGGCAAGCACTACCCGGGCGAGCAATTGCCGCGCTGGGCGCTGTTCGCCCATTGGCGCCCCGACGGCGAGCCGGTCTGGCGCGATCCGGCGCTGCTGGCCTCCGCGGATGACGACACGGACAGCGCGACGGCTGAGGATGCCGCAGGGTTCTGTGCGGCGCTGGCCGAACGGCTGCAGGTGGACCCGTCGCTGGTGCAGCCGGCCTATGAGGACGTCCACTACAATCTGTGGCGTGAGCACCGGCTGCCGGCCAACGTGCTGGTCGAAGAGTCCCGCCTGACCGACCCGTTGGAACGCGACCGCCTGGCGCGGGTGTTCGCCCGCGGACTGGCGGCCGCGGTTGGCAGCGTGCTGCCGCTGCGTCGCGTCGAACGGGATGGCACGCGGATCTGGCAGGGCGGCCAGTGGTTCTTCCGCAGCGGCACGCTGTTCCTGGTGCCTGGCGACAGCCCGATCGGGTTTCGCCTGCCGCTGGAAAGCCTGCCCTGGGCCGATCCGGAGACCATCGAGCCGGAGTTCGCGCCCGACCCATTCGCGCCGCGCGCGCCGCTGCCGCCGCGCCAGGCGTTCCGCCCGGGCGCGCCCGGCGAGGTGGGGGCGGAAGGCTTCCGCCCGGTGCCGCAGACGCTGCCGGTGGTCGGTCGCGGCGAACCCGATCTGGTGCGCACCGCGCTGACGGTGGAATCCCGCAACGGGCTGATCCACATCTTCATCCCGCCGCTTTACGCCGCGGAGGACTGGCTGGCGCTGACAGCGGCGATCGAGGAGACCGCCGCTGAGGTCGGGCGCAAGGTGGTCCTGGAAGGCTATCTGCCGCCGCGCGACCCAAGGCTGCTGCATTTCTCCGTCACGCCCGATCCCGGGGTGATCGAGGTGAACGTGCATCCCGCCGCCAGTTGGAGCGAGTTCATCGACCGCAGCGAGACGCTGTACGAGGAAGCCCGCCAGGTCGGGCTGGCGACGGAAAAATTCATGCTCGACGGCCGGCATATCGGCACCGGCGGCGGCAACCACGTGGTGATGGGCGGCGCGCAGCCGGAAGACAGCCCGTTCCTGCGCCGCCCCGATCTGCTGAAGTCGCTGCTGGGCTTCTGGCACAACCATCCCAGCCTGTCCTACCTGTTCTCCGGCCTGTTCATCGGCCCGAGCAGCCAGCACCCGCGCATCGATGAGGCGCGGCAGGACAGCCTGGCCGAACTGGAGATCGCCTTCGCCCGGATTCGTCCGGGGGAGGAGACGCCGCCCTGGATGACCGACCGGCTGCTGCGCAACCTGCTCTGCGACATGACCGGCAACACCCATCGCACCGAGTTCTGCATCGACAAGCTCTACGCGCCCGAGAGCAGCACCGGCCGGTTGGGCCTGGTGGAATTCCGCGCGCTGGAAATGCCGCCGCACGCCCGGATGTCGGCCGCGCAGATGCTGCTGATGCGGTCCGCGCTGGCAGCGTTCTGGCGTACCCCCTACGAGCGTCGGCTGGTGCGCTGGGGCACGCGGCTGCACGACGAGTTCATGCTGCCGCACTACGTCGCCCAGGACTTCACCGATGCGCTGGAGGAGCTGCGCGGGATGGGCTTCCCGCTGGACCCCGCCTGGTTCGTGCCGCATCAGGAATTCCGCTTCCCCAGCATCGGCAGTGTGGTGCTGCGCGGCACGACGCTGGAACTGCGGCACGCGCTGGAGCCGTGGCACGTGCTGGGCGAGGAGCCCGCCGCCGGCGGCACGGTCCGCTTCGTCGACAGCAGCGTGGAGCGCGTGCAGGCACGCGTCGATGGCTGGGTGGAGGAGCGCTACGTGCTGGCCTGCAACGGCGCCGCGGTACCCTTGGTGCGCACCGAGCGGGAAGGCGAATACGTGGCCGGCGTGCGGTTCAAGGCGTGGCAGCCCTGGGGTTCACTGCACCCCACCGTGCCGGCGCACACGCCGCTGGTGTTCGACGTGTTCGACCGCTGGACCGGGCGCAGCCTGGGCGGTCTGACGCATCATGTGTCGCATCCGGGCGGGCGGAATTACGAGCGCTTCCCGGTGAACGCGAATGAGGCGGAGGCGCGCCGCCGTGCGCGCTTCTTCCCGATCGGCCACACGCCCGGCCCGATGCCGGAGCCGGCGGTTGTGCAGGACCTGGAGCACCCGCGTACGCTGGATCTGCGGCGGGCCGGGTAGGCGTCGGCCCCGAACCGGAACGGCCGGACCGGTACTCACTAACCGGTTCGTCAATTGGTGATATGCTGCGCGCCTCGTAACAAGGAGGACGCGTGGCGGTGCCGTCACCAGGGCAGGCGCGAGCCGGGATGGCACGCGGCGCGGAGCGAAAACCCGACCCGGCGCGCACCCGTCAGGACATACTGGCGGCGGCGCGGCAGGAGTTTGCCGAACGCGGGCTGAGCGGGGCGCGGGTGGATGCGATCGCCGCCCGCATGCAGACCACGAAACGGATGATCTATTACTATTTCGGCAGCAAGCAGGGGCTGTATCTCGCAGTACTGGAGCAGGCCTATGCCGATATCCGCGCGGTCGAGCAGGAGCTGGATCTGGACAGCCTGACCCCTACCGACGCGATCCGCCGTATGGCCGAGTTCACCTTCGACTACCAGGAAGCGCATCCCGACTTCATTCGCCTGGTCAGCATCGAGAACATCCACCAGGGCCGGCACATCGCGAAGTCCGAGGCGATCCGCAGCCTGAATGTGACCGTGATCGAAACCCTGAACGGGATCCTGCGCCGCGGCCGGCGCCTGGGTCAGTTCCGGCGCGACGTGTCGGCACTGGATGTGCATATGATGATCAGCGCGTTCTGCTTCTTCCGCGTGTCGAACCGCCACACATTCGGGTCGCTGTTTCGCTGCGACCTGACCGAACCGACCATGCGCGCGCGCCACAAGCGGTTGATCGGGGATGCGGTGGTGGCGGTGCTGGAACGGTCGGCGCCAGGCAGCGGACGCAGCGGGATCTCGCGTCAGCCCAGGCTGACGAAGTGATCCATCATGCGGGCCGCATCGGGATTCCGCCCGGTGAACAGGCGAAACGCCTCGGCTGCCTGAAACACCGCCATGCTTCCGCCGCCCAGCGTCCGGCAGCCGATGGCGCGCGCCTGTCGCAGCAATTCGGTTTCCAGCGGGAAATACACGATCTCCGCCACCCATAATGACGGCCGCAGCAGTGATGCCGGCAGCGGCAGGCCGGGATGGCTGGCCATGCCGATCGGGGTGGTGTTGATCAGGCCGTCCGCGCCGGCGATGGCGGCTGTGACATCGGTCGCGGCGATGACGCGTCCCTCGCCGAATTGCGCGTTGGTTTGCCGCGCCACCACCTGGGCACGGGCCGGATCGATATCGACCAGGATGAGCTGGCGGACACCGAGCGTGATCGCGGCATAGGCCACGGCGGAACCGGCTCCCCCGGCGCCGAACTGGACCACGCGGTCCATCGGCACGTCGGGCAGGGAGCGGCGAAATCCCTCGGCAAATCCCGACCAGTCGGTGTTGTGGCCGATCCGCTGTCCGTCGCACAGCACCACGGTGTTGACGGCGTTCAGCGCGCGCGCTTCGGGGGAGAGTTGATGCAGCAGGGGAACCACGGCCTGCTTGCACGGATGCGTGATGTTGAGTCCGTTGAATCCCATTCGCTCTGCGGCCGTCAGCAGCTCGGGCAGCGCATCGGCGCCAACGCCTAGAACATGGAGGTCGATCAGCTTGTAGAGCGCCCGCAGACCCTGGGCGGCGGCTTCCTGCTCGTGCAGCGCGGGTGTGCGTGAGGCCTGGATGCCTTCACCGATCAGGCCGAGCAGATAGGCAGGTTCTGGCGGGATGCTCATGGGGGGTCTCGACGCTGGCGTGCCGGATGGGGGAGGCTGGTGTTTGCGCTTGCCTTGGCGGCTCTACGGTGTCATTAACTATCTAGTTAATCCACGTCAAGCGAGGCGGTGTACGCCTCCGGGCGATCGGGTACCTCAACGCAGCAGGGGCCTCAACGCAGGCAAGGGAGGAGCAGTTTGGCCCATCCGCCGCCGGCTCTGCCGAAATCCATCGCCACCGTCTCCCTCAGCGGCTCGCTTCCCGAAAAGCTGGAGGCGGCCGCGGCCATCGGCTTCGACAGTGTCGAGATCTTCGAAAGCGACCTGCTGACCTTCGATGGCTCCCCGCAGGAGGTGCGCGCCATCGCGCACGGCCTGGGATTGAGCATTGCCTGCTTCCAGCCGTTCCGCGATTTCGAGGCGATGCCGGAACCGCAGCGCGGTCGCAACCTGGAGCGTGCAGAACGCAAATTCGATGTGATGCAGGCGCTGGGGGCCGATCTGCTGCTGGTATGCAGCAACACCCAGCCGACCGCGCTGGATGACGACGCCCGCGCCGCCGCCGATCTGGCGGAGATGGCGGAGCGTGCGCAGCGGCGCGGCCTGCGCATCGGCTACGAAGCGCTGGCATGGGGACGCCACGTCAATCGATGGCGCCACGCCTGGCGCATCGTGCAGGCGGGTGATCATCCCGCGCTCGGGCTCATCGTTGATAGTTTTCATACCTTGGCGGTGGGTGATGATCCAACCGAGATGGCAACGCTGCCGGCGGACAAGCTGTTCTTCGTGCAGCTTGCGGATGCGCCGATCCTGTCGATGGACGTGCTGTCGAGAAGTCGGCATTTTCGCAACTTCCCGGGACAGGGGCAATTGCCGGTCGCGACCTTCGTGCGGGCGGTACTGGCGGCCGGGTATCGTGGCCCGCTGTCGCTGGAGATCTTCAACGATACGTTTCGTGCCGCGCCGGCACGGCTGACGGCGCGTGACGGATTGCGCTCGCTGCTGCTGGTCGAAGCCGAGGCCGGTGCCACGACCCTGCCACCGCCGCCGCAATTCAGCGGCATCGAGTTTCTGGAATTCGCGGTGGACGGCGAAGCCACCCGGCGACTTGGCGAAATGCTGCGCGGCCTGGGTTTCCACTATGCCGGGCGGCATCGGTCAAAATCGGTGGACCTGTTTCGCCAGGGCGACGCGACGATCGTGCTGAACAGCGAGCCCGACAGTGCCGCGGCCGGGCATTTCCAGATGCATGGTCCGTCGGTCTGCGCGATGGCGTTGCGCGTGGACGATGTCGACCGCGCGGTGGACCGCGCGCGGGCGCTGCTGTGCTCCGAATGGCAGGAACCGATCGGGGATGGCGAACGGCGCATTCCGGCCGTGCGGGCACCCGACGGCAGCCTGATCTACCTGGTTCAGACCGACCCGTCCGGCGGTTCGATCTACCAGGACGATTTCCGGCTGTTTCCGGATCAGACGCCGTCGCCCGGCGTGATCGCGTTCGATCATGTCGCGCAGGCCCTGCCGGTCGGCCGGATGGACAATTTCGTCCTGTTCTATCGCGCAGTGTTCGGATTCGTGCCCGAGCCGATCTGGGAGATCGCCGACCCGTACGGGCTGGTTCGCAGCCAGACCATGGTGAGCCCGGATCGCAGCATCCGCCTGCCGCTGAACATCTCCGACGGGCGGGAGACCGCGACTGGGCGCTTCATGGCCACTTATGCCGGGGCCGGGGTTCATCACATCGCGCTGCGCACCGACGACATCCTGCGTACCGTGGAGCAGTTGCTGGCGCGGGGCGCGCAGCTGCTCGATATCCCGGCCAATTACTATGAGGACATCGCGGCTCGCTGGGACCTGGATGACACGAGGCTTGAACCGATGCAACGGCTCAACCTGCTGTACGACCGGGACGATGCCGGCGAATTCCTGCACGCCTATACCGACCCGTTCGATGACCGGTTCTTCTTCGAAATCGTGCAGCGGATCGGCGGCTATCAGCAGTACGGTGCTGCGAATGCGGCGGTGCGGATGGCAGCCCAGGCGCAACGACGGCCAACCGCGGAACGGGGCGGGTTGCCTGCGTGAAGGGAGCGCGGTAAGGCCGGAGAAACTTCATCAGTCGAACACAGGACACGCAACCGTGCCTGATCGGAGGGGAAACGTATGACGACCAGGACACCACGCCTTGCCGTGCCGCGGCGCCAGGCATTGTTGGGGGCAGCAGCGCTTGCGACGGCGCCGCTTGCCAGGCCGTTCATCGGCAACGCCGCTGCGGCGGAAACCATCAAGATCGGCCTGCTTCTGGCCAAGACCGGCGACATCGCCGCGCAGACCGAATACCTAGCCAACGGCACCTATCTTGCTTTGGAAGAGCGCGGCAACAAGATCATGGGCCAGCCGGCGGAACTGGTCTGGCTGGACGAGCCGTCGCCGCAGGGTTCGCAGCAGAACATGCAAAGGCTGGTGCAGGAGAACAAGGTTGCGGCGATTCTGGGCGGGTCGCTGAGCTCGAACGGGCTGGCCGAGCAGGCAACGGCGAAGCAGTTGAAGATTCCTTTCGTTTGTAACAATGCGGCGGCGACCGCGATCAGTGGTTCCAACTGTAACCGCTATACCTTTCGTCTGAACACGCCGGTGGCGGTGCAGGCGGCGATGTTTGCGCCGTTCATCATGGGCTATGGCAAGAAGTGGTATTTCCTGACGGCGAACTACGCATTTGGCCAGGACATCGCCAAGTCGTTCAAGGAAATTCTGGCGAAGGCGGGCGGCACCATCGTCGGCGATGACAGCGTGCCATTGAACACCCCAGACTACAGCTCCTTCATTCTGAAAATCCGTCAGGCCAAGCCGGACATGATCCTGGGTGGCGTACCGGCGGGCGACCTGTCCACGTTCCTGAAGCAGTGGAACGAGATGGGAATGAAAGGCAAGATTCCGATCTGCGAGATCGCCATCGGCGACACCGATATCTGGGCGGTGGGACCTCAGGCGGCGACCGGTCTGTACACGTCGCTGTGGTGGTACGACAATCCTGCCAATCCGCCCGAGGAGAAGGCGATGGCGGCCGCCTATCAGAAGAAGTTCAGCAAGCCCGCGGCCGACAAGGCGTGGATGGGCTGGATCGCCGCCAAGTCGCTGTTCGAGTCGATCGACCTGGCCAAGTCCACGGATGCCGATGCGATCATCAACGGCCTGGAAACTTGGAAGGGCGGCAGCGCCGCCAATCCGTATTACTGGCGCAAGGGTGACCACCAGATGCTGCTGCGCAATCTGGTGGTGGAGGCAAAGCCGAAGATTACCGACAAGTGGGATTATTTCGACGTCAAAGGCGTCGTGCCGAAGGACCTCGGCGATCTGGAAAAGGTGTTCGGCGATCCACAGGCGAATGGCTGTCATATGACCTGACCGCCTGCGACGCAGATTCCAGATGTTGGATCTACTCCTCTCACAGGTGGCCACCGGGCTCGTGCTCGGTGGCCTCTACGTGCTGATCGCCATCGGCCTGTCGATCATTTTCGGGCTGCTCGGCATCGTCAACTTCGCGCATGGCAGCTTCTTCGCACTCGGCGCGTATTTCGCCCTGACACTGCAGCAATATCTCGGCTGGCCCGGCGTCCTGCTGGCACCGATCCTGGTCGGTGTGGTCGGCATGCTGGTGGAACGCACGCTGATCCATCGATTGTACGACAAGGAACCATTGGTCAGCCTGATCATCACCTTCGCCCTCGCGCTGATGGTGGAGGCACTGCTACGGCTGGTCTATGGCGGCATCGGCCAGCCGTTCAATCAACCCCAGTTCCTGTCTGGCATCTATCTCTGGGGACCGCTGCTGATCACCAAGTACCGGCTGACGGTGTTTCTGGTCTGCATGGCACTGCTCGTCGCGCTCTGGGCGTTCATGCAGTTCACCCGGTTCGGCCGCATCCTGCGTGCCGGGTCACGCGATCCCGAAATGGTCGGCCTGCTCGGCATCCGTCTGCCACGCGTGCTCACCGCCGTGTTCGGTCTCGGCTGCGCGCTGGCCGGCATCGCAGGCGTGCTCGCTGCGCCGCTATGGACCGTCATACCATCGATGTCGGAAAACGCGATCATGCCGGCCTTCGTGGTCGTCGTGATCGGGGGCCTGGGCTCCTTCGCCGGCGCCGTCATCGCGGGCTTGCTGGTGGGCGTCGTCACCGCACTGACCATCCAGTTTCAGCCGGATGCGGCCAACGCCGTGATGTACGTGCTGATGGCCTTCGTCCTGCTGCTACGTCCGCGCGGATTGCTGGGTGAGCGGTGGGAGCGCTTCGAATGACCGCACTGCGTCACCCGGTCCTTTGGGTTTTCCTGGTTCTCGTCGCGCTGACCTTCGCCTGGCACGCGATCGGCGCACCGGTCAGCCTCATCACCCAGATCGCCATCTATACGCTGTATGGCGCCGGCGTGAATTTGCTGGTCGGCTACACCGGATTGGTGCCGTTCGGTGCATCCGTGTTCTTCGGCTGTGCCAGCTACGCCGCCGCAATCTCGATGCGCAGCCTGCTGCACAACGAGATCCTGGCCCTGGTGTTCGCCGTGCTGTTCTCCTTGGTGCTGGCAAGCGCCATAGCCGTGGTTATCCTGCGCCGCCGCGGTTTGTATTTCTCCTTGCTGACACTGGCGTTTTCCCAGATCGCTTTCGAGATCGCCTATAAATGGACCAGCCTGACCGGCGGCGAGAACGGCATGCAGGGCGTGCCGCGCCCGTGGCTCACCAGCGACTGGTCGTTCCACGCCTTCGCGGTGGTGACGGTATCCGCCGGCATGTGGCTGCTGTGGCGCATCGCCCATGCGCCGTTCGGTCGCGCCCTGCAGGCGCTGCGCGACAATGAACAGCGCGTGCAAAGCCTGGGTTACTCCACGTTCCGCCTGAAGTTCCAGGCCTTCGTCATCATGGGCGGTATCCTTGGCTATGCCGGCGCACTGCTCGCCTTCATGCTGCGCGGCGCCTATGCCGATAACCTCGGCTGGCAGCATGCCGGCGACGCGCTGCTGATGACCGTGCTGGGCGGCGTCCATCACTTCCTGGGTCCGCTGTGGGGCGCGATCGCGTTCATTCTCCTACAGGATCGACTCTCCGCGATCACCGAGAGCTGGTGGCTGATGTTCGCGCCGATCGTGATGGTGTTCGCACTGGCCTCGCCCGAAGGCATGCAAGGCCTGGTGATGCGCCTGATGGGACGGCAGGACTGGACGCTGACCCGACGCGCGACACCTGCTCGACCGGCGCATATTGAGCCGTTTCATGGCGGCGCGGCGCAGTTGGAAGCCGGCAAGCCCCTGCTGCGTGTGCGCAATCTGCACAAGCGGTTCGGGTCATTGATCGTGGCGGCCGATGTGAACCTGGAAGTGCATCCGTTCCGCCTGCACAGCCTGATCGGTCCGAACGGCGCTGGCAAGACGACGTTCTTCAACATGCTCACCGGCCTGCTGCGCGCGGATTCCGGCGCTATCGTGTTCGACGGGCACGACATCGCGCGCCTGCCCGTGCATCGCCGTATCCGCCTCGGGCTGAGCCGCTCGTTCCAGATCCTCAGCGTGTTCCGCAGCCTGACCACGTTCGAGAATGTTCGCGTCGCCGTGCAGGCGCAGGACCCGCGCGGACTGCGGCTGTGGCGCGATGCCTATGCGATGGACGACATCAACGCACGGGCCTGGTCGCTGCTCGCCGCGGTTGGCCTGGAAGACCGTGCCGATGAGCCGTGCGCCAATCTTTCCCACGGTGAGCAACGTTTGTTGGAGATTGCCATTTCGCTGGCAACCGACGCGAAGCTGCTGTTGCTTGATGAACCGCTGGCAGGCCTGGCGGAAGCCGATCGCGAAGTCGTCGGCAGGCTGATTCGCCAGCTTGCGGAAACCCACGCCGTGCTGCTGATCGAGCATGACATCGATCGCGTGCTGGCGCTGTCGGATCGCATCACCGTGCTGCATCAGGGCCGCGTCATCGCCGATGGCAATCCCGCCGAGGTGGCGAGCAACCCGGATGTCGTCACCGCCTATCTGGGCGCCGAACGCATTATCGCGCCGCCCGCACCATCCGATGCGGAAACGCGGGAGGTCGCCTCCCACAAGCCGGTGCTCGCACTGGAGGCTTTGCGCGCCGGCTATGCCGGCAGTGTGGTGCTGGAAGATATCAATCTGGTCGTGCACGAGGGTGAGGCCGTCGCCTTGCTGGGCCGCAACGGCGTCGGCAAGACCACCACGTTGCGCGCCATCACCGGCACCCTGCGCGGCAGCGCCGGCCGCATCATGCTGGACGGTGCCGACATCACGCATGCCCGCACTTACGAAATCAACCGGCGCGGCATTTCGTTGGTGCCGGAAGGGCGGCGCCTGTTCCCGAACCTCACCACGATCGAGAATCTGCTGATCGCCGCGCGTCCCGGTGGCGCCTCGCTGGAGGAGGTGTTCGAGCTGTTTCCCAAGCTGCGCATACTGCAACGATCGAAGGCGGAAAGCCTGTCCGGCGGAGAGCGGCAGATGCTGGCGATCGCACGGGCCCTGATGGTACCGGCCCGGGTGATCTTGTTGGACGAACCGTTCGAAGGACTCGCGCCGGCCATCGTCAAGGAGGTGATGGACGCGCTGGTGCGATTGCGCGGACGCGTCGCCATGGTGATCGTCGAACACCACGCGGAAACCGTGCTGCCGATCGTCGACCGCGCCTATGTGCTGGTGAATGGCCGCGTCGCCTTCGAAGGCAGCGCAAAGTCGCTGGAAGCCGATCCCGCCCTGCAGGCCCGTCTGCTCGGCCTGGTGCATCAGGAGATGGCCGCGTGACCCGCTGCATCGCCATTGCACCGCTGACCATGCAGGAGCCGTCGCCACCGGGCATCGTGTCGTTCGCCGCGCGCGCCGCTTACAGCCGGGTCGGCATGCGACTGGTGCCGGCCGCGCGGAACGACTGAGCCTGACCGCTGTTGCAGGAAGCCGGCGTTGCTGCGCGACACGCTGGCACGCAAGCAGGACACCGGCACTGCCAGCTAGACGAGTTGGGAACCCTTCAGTCGCGCAACGGCTTCGCGCACGCTTGGGTCGAGCTTCACCTGCGGGGCATCGAAGCTTGCCACGATGTCGCGGCGCATGCGCGGGTCCCAGAACTTCCGCAAATGCTCCTCGATCGCGGCGACCGCCTGGTCGTGCGGCTTGTGGGCAAAGAACTTGCCGATCTGGTTCGCCATATAGGCCAGCTTCTCAGGCGACATGCTGCACCTTGCTGTTGGCTATGCGCTCGCCGCGCGTGAACACTTCGAACGAATCGTCGCGTGCGATGCCGATCAGGGTGATCCCGGCTGCCTCGGCCGTGCGCACCGCCAGGACGGTCGGCACGGAAACCGCAGCGACGACGGGTACACCGATCATCGCGGCCTTCTGTACCAGCTCAACCGAAATGCGGCTGGACAGCAGCAGTATTCCCTCCCCGGCATCGACGCGCTGTTGCGCAAGCGCGCCGGCAAGCTTGTCCAGCGCGTTGTGGCGGCCGACGTCCTCCCGCAGCGCCACCACGCCGCGCAGCGGATGCCAGAAGGCCGCCGCATGCACCGCGCGGGTCTGGTGATTGAGCCGCTGACCCACCGGCATGGCGGCCATCGCAGCAACCAGCATGGCAGGTGCGAAGCGCGGTTCGGCATCGACCCGGGGCGGCATGCGCACGGTATCGGCCAGGCTTTCCAGCCCGCACAGCCCGCAGCCGCTTGGCCCGGCAAGGCGGCGCTGGCGGCGCACCACAAGATCCGCGCGCTGGTCGGCAAGCCACATCCTCAGCTCGATCCCCTGCTCGACCGGGACAATGACGATTTCCTCGATCTGATCAGGGTTGGTGACGATCCCCTCGGTCAGGCTGAAGCCAACCGCGAAATCTTCCAGATCGGCCGGAGTGGCCAGCATCACCGCGTGCGTGACGCGATTATACGTGAGCGCCACAGGGGTTTCCTCGGGCAGCGTGCGCGCGCCCTCGGTTGCGACGTCACCCTGCCAGAGGGTGCGCAGGACAGATCGGACCGGCGGCGTGGTCATGGCCGGCGCGATCCAACGCAGCGCAGCACAGCGAGGATCACTCCGCCGCCACGGTGTCGATCCGCCGCGCGGCGACAGTCAGTTCGCGATAGGATTCCTGCCATTCACTCGGCCCGTTGGATGGCGTGACCTGCACCGCCGTCACCTTGTACTCCGGACAATTGGTTGCCCAGTCCGAGTAGTCGGTGGTCACCACATTCGCCTGCGTCGCGGGGTGATGGAACGTGGTGTAGACCACGCCCGGTGCGACGCGTTCAGTCACACGGGCGCGCAACGTCGTCTCTCCGGTGCGACTGCCCAGCCTGATCCAGTCGCCGTCGCGTACACCGCGCTGCTCCGCATCATGCGGGTGAATCTCCAGCAGGTCCTCGGGATGCCATGCGACGTTGTCGGTACGCCGGGTCTGCGCGCCGACATTGTATTGCGACAGGATGCGGCCCGTCGTCAGCAGCAGCGGGAAGCGTGGCCCGGTCTTTTCATCGGTCGCAACATAGTCGGTGATGACGAAGTTGCCCTTGCCGCGCACAAACCCGTTCACATGCATCGTCGGTGTGCCGTCCGGTGCGGCGTCGTTGCAGGGCCATTGGATGGTGCCGTTCTGCAGCTTCGCATAGGTCACGCCGGAGAAGGTCGGCGTGGTGCGGGCGATCTCCGCCATGATCTGCTCGGGGTGGGTGTAGTTCCAGTCGGCGCCCATCGCCCGCGCGATCGCCTGCGTCGCTTCCCAGTCGGCGAACTGCGCGCGCGGCTGCATCACCTTGCGCACCATGTTGATGCGGCGTTCCGCGTTGATGAAGGTGCCGTCCTTCTCCAGGAAGGTGCTGCCCGGCAGGAAGACATGCGCGTAGTTGGCAGTCTCGTTCAGGAACAGGTCGTGCACCACGACGCACTCCATTGCCTTCAATCCGGCGGTGATGTGCTTGGTATCGGGATCGGACTGCACGATGTCCTCGCCCTGGATGTAGATGCCGCGGAACGATCCGTCCTGCGCCGCGTCGATCATGTTGGGGATGCGCAGGCCCGGCTCCGGGTCCAGCGTCACGTTCCACTCGCGCTCGAAGATCGCGCGCACCGCCGGGTTGGAGATATGGCGGTAACCAGGCAGTTCATGCGGGAAACTGCCCATGTCGCAGCTGCCCTGCACGTTGTTCTGTCCGCGCAGCGGATTCACTCCGACGCCGGGGCGGCCGATATTGCCGGTCGCCATCGCCAGATTGGCGATCGCCATCACCGCGGTGCTGCCCTGGCTGTGCTCGGTTATGCCGAGGCCGTAATAGATCGCGCCATTGCCGGCGCCGGCGTAAAGCCGCGCGGCGGCACGGAGGTCTGCGGCGGGAACACCGCTGACCAGTTCCACCGCCTCGGGGCTGTTGCGGGGTTCGGAAACAAACGCCGCCCATTCGGCGAACGCATCCATGTCGCAGCGTTCGCGCACGAAATCCTGCTGCACCAAGCCTTCGGTGACGATCACATGGGCCAGCGCAGTCAGCACGGCAACATTGGTGCCGGGCCGCAGCGGCAGATGATACGACGCCTCAACATGCGGCGTGCGCACCAGGTCGATGCGCCGCGGATCGATAACGATCAGCTTCGCGCCCTCGCGCAGCCGCTTCTTCATGCGCGACGCGAATACCGGGTGGCCATCGGTCGGGTTGGCGCCGATCACGATCATCACGTCGGTGTGCTCGACGGAGTCGAAATTCTGCGTGCCGGCCGAGGTGCCAAAGGTGGTGCTCAGCCCGTATCCCGTTGGCGAGTGGCAGACCCGCGCACAGGTATCGGTGTTGTTGTTGCCGAACACCTGGCGCGCCAGCTTCTGCACCAGGAACGTCTCCTCGTTGGTGCAGCGCGACGAGGTGATCACGCCGATCGCATCCTTGCCGGCTTCCGCCTGGATGCGGCGGAACTCGGACGCCACGCGCGCAAGCGCCTCGTCCCAGGTGACCTCGCGCCAGGGATCGGAAATCTTCTCGCGCCGCATCGGCTTCAGGATGCGATCCGGATGATTGGCGTAGCCCCAGGCGAAGCGACCCTTCACGCAGGAATGCCCGTGATTCGCCTGGCCGTCCTTCCACGGCACCATGCGCACCACGGTGTCGCCGCGCATCTCCGCCTTGAAGTTGCAGCCGACACCGCAATAGGCGCAGGTGGTCACCACGGAATGTTCCGGCTGGCCCAGATCGACCACGGATTTCTCGATCAGCGTCGCGGTCGGGCAGGCCTGCACGCAGGCGCCGCACGACACGCATTCGCTGGTCAGGAACGGCTCGTCCAGCCCCGCCGCGATCTTCGATGCGAAGCCGCGGCCTTCCACCGTCAATGCGAAGGTGCCTTGCACTTCCTCGCAGGCGCGCACGCAACGCGAGCACACGATGCATTTCGCCGGGTCGAACTGGAAATACGGGTTGGACGTATCGACCGGCGCATCCAGGTGATTGGCACCGTCATAGCCGTAACGAACCTCGCGCAGCCCGACCTCGCCGGCGGCGTCCTGCAATTCGCAATTGCCGTTGGCGGAACAGGTCAGGCAGTCCAGCGGATGGTCGGAGATGTACAGCTCCATCACGCCGCGGCGGATGCGGCGCACGCGCTCGCTGGCGGTGTGCACTTTCATGTCCGGCGCCACCGGCGTGGTGCAGGAGGCCGGGGTGCCGTTGCGGCCTTCGATTTCCACCAGGCAGAGCCGGCAGGAACCGAAACTGTTCAGCATGTCGGTGGCACAGAGTTTTGGCACTTTGATGCCCGCCTCCACCGCCGCGCGCATGATGGAGGTGCCTTCCGGGACCGTCACCGTATGGCCGTCGATGCTCAGCGTGACGGTGTTCGTGGCGGTGACCGCCGGCGTGCCGTAATCGAGTTCCTGGATCAGGGGCATCAGGGCCTCCTTCTAAAGTCGCGCGCCAAACGGCGCGATGCGGCGTGCGGCGCAGATCGAACCGACAGGCACGGCAGGGTGGCCGTGGCCGGAGCACTGCGACAGAACGTCATGGCTGAGCTTGACCCGGTGAACCGCACACCATCGTTGCGGAGTGCGCAGGTCACGTGTCCCGATCGTCCCGGTGGTGATGCGCCGGGTCATTCCGCGGCCACCTTTTGTGGTGCGCGAAAATCCTCGGGAAAATGCGTCACCGCGCTCAGCACCGGATACGGCATGAACCCGCCGAGCGCGCACAGCGACCCGAACTTCATGGTGTGGCAAAGATCGGCCAGCAGATCGAGGTTCGCCTCCACCGCCTGGCCGGCGATGATGCGGTCGATCACCTCGATGCCGCGCACCGAGCCGATCCGGCAGGGCGTGCATTTGCCGCAGGACTCCGCGGCGCAGAACTCCATCGCGAACCGCGCCTGCTGCGCCAGATCGACGGTGTCGTCGAACACCACCACGCCGCCATGGCCCACCAGCCCGTCGCGCGCGGCGAACGCCTCGTAGTCGAACCTTGTGTCGAACAGCGCCGGCGGGAAATACGCGCCCAGCGGACCGCCCACCTGCACGGCGCGCACCGGGCGACCGCTGCGCGTGCCGCCGCCGATGTCGTTGACGATCTCGCCCAGCGTCAGGCCGAACCCCGCTTCAAACAAGCCGGCATATTTCACGTTGCCGGCGAGCTGGATCGGCATGGTGCCGCGCGACCGCCCGTAGCCGGCGGCCTGATACGCCGCGGCGCCATCGGCCAGGATGAACGGCACGCTGGCCAGGGTGATCAGGTTGTTCACCACCGTCGGCATGCCGAACAGGCCCTTATGCGCCGGCAATGGCGGCTTGGCGCGGACCTGGCCGCGGCGGCCCTCGAGACTTTCCAGCAACGACGTCTCTTCGCCGCAGATATACGCGCCGGCACCGACGCGCTGCTCGATGTCGAACGCGAAGCCGGAGCCGACGACGTTCGCGCCGAGCATTCCTGCGCGCCGCGCCAGGGCCAGCGCCGCTTCGAACGTGGCGATCGCGTGCGGATATTCCGAGCGCGTATAGACATAGCCCTTGGTCGCACCGACAGCGATGCCGTTGATCGCCATGCCTTCGATCAGGGTGAACGGATCGCCCTCCATCAGCATCCGATCGGCATAGGTGCCGGAATCGCCCTCGTCCGCATTGCAGACGATGTATTTGCGATCACCTGGCGCATCCGCGCTGGTCTTCCACTTGATGCCGGTGGGGAAGCCGGCGCCGCCGCGGCCGCGCAGGCCTGACTTGGCCACTTCATCGATGATGGCGGCCGGACCGATCTCGATCGCTCGTGCCAGCCCCTGCAGCCCACCCTGGGCGCGGTAATCATCGATCGACAGCGGATCGACCACGCCGCAGCGGGCGAAGGTGAAGCGGGTCTGCCGCGCCAGGAACGGGATCTCCTCCGGCCGGCCCAGCCGCAGCGCATGGGCGCCGCCTTGCAACAGGCCGGCTGCGAGCAGCGACGGCACATCGGCGACACCGACCGGACCATAGGCGATACGACCGTCAGGTGTTTCCACCTCGACCATCGGTTCCAGCCAGAACAGACCGCGCGAGCCGGTACGCACCACCGTGGCATGCGGCGCCAGTGCCGCGGCGACCGCGTCGGCACCCAGCGCCAGCGCCGCCGCGTCGCGTGGCACGAACACCCGCGTCATGGCGCCGCCTGCAATTCGGCCTGCAGCCGGTCGCTGTCCATCCGGCCCAGCGGGCGGCCATCCAGCAAGGCGGACGGGCCGACCGCGCACAGCCCCAGGCAGAACACCGGCTCCAGCGTCACGCTGCCATCGGCCGTGGTGCCATGCCAATCCACCGCCAGGCGCTGACGCAGCGTCGCCGCCACGGCATCGGCGCCCAAGGACTGGCAGGCTTCCGCGCGGCACAGGCGCAGCACGTGGCGGCCCGGCGGATGGCGGCGGAATTCGTGATAGAAAGTCACGATCCCGTGCACCTCGGCGCGGGTCAGGTTCAGCGCCTCAGCCACCATCGGCACTGCGGCTTCGGGAACGCAGCCGAACGCCGCCTGCAAGGCGTGCAGAATTGGCAGGGTTGCCCCTTCCCGCTGCGTCTCGGCGGCAATGATGTCAGCGGCACGCTGTTCGTTCCATGGCTCGTATACCGCCATGCACTCCTCCCGGACCCGGTTCGGGTCGCGTTTTCTCTGATCAGAAAAGGCCTTGGGGGCTGGAAATGCAAGAAAGCGCCCGAATACCCCGATAGAAAATCTCTATCGAGGCGTGTCCCGCCACAATTGCGCCAGCCGCCGGGCCTCGGTCACCAGGGCGGCGGTCAGCGGCGTCATCGGTTCGCGATGCGGATAGACCAGGCCGACGCTGGGCGGCGGACCCGCCTCGGCGATCGGGATCGAGCGGATCGGTGTGGTGATACCCATCGTCTCGGCCAGCGCGGCGGGCATCACGCTGGCCCAGCGGCCGGTCCGCACATGGGAGAACAGCACCACCATCGAATTGGATTGCAGCGTCGGGGCGGGCTCCAGCCCGGCGGCGCGCAAACGGCGGTCGATGATGCGGCGGTTCTGCATGTCGGGCGTGAGCAGGCAGAGCGGGATCTGTCCCACTTCGGCCCAGGTGACCTCGGCCCGGGCGCCCAGCGGCGAGTCCTCGGAGATCAGCAGCCGGTAGTGCTCGTGATACAGCGGAATGGCGCGGGCGCGGCCGAGCGGCTCGTTGTCGACATAGGTGATACCGGCATCGACCTCGAGATTCTCCAGTTGCGCCAGCGTGTCGATCGAGGTGCGCGACAGCACGGTGAAAGTCACATCCGGATGGCGTTCGCGCAGCGGCGTGGTCAGCGCGGCGACGATCGGCAGCGCAGTCGGGATCGCGGCGATGCGCAGATGCCCGGCCAGGCCGCGTTTCAGCGCACGGATTTCGGCATGCATGGCGCGGGTGTCGGCGACGATGCGGCGGGCCCAGTCCAGCACGCGCAGGCCTTCCGGGGTGAAGCCGAGGAAGCGCGACTGGCGGTTCACCAGCAGCACGCCGAAGGACTCCTCCAGTTGTTTCAGCCCGGCCGAAAGGGTGGGCTGGGTGACGCCGCAGGCTTCGGCGGCGCGGCCGAAATGCTGCTCGCGGGCGAGCGCGAGCAGCATTTCCAGCTTGTCGATCATCCGGGCAGGATCGCGGCTTTGCCCCGAAACCCACCAGGAGGCGCTGGCTCCTGGACCTCCAGCAAAGGCGGCGCCTTTGCAAACCATTCCGTTCGGGTTGGGGAGGCGGCGTGGTGGTCTCGGACCATAGTATCATCACGATAGGCCCCCTCCCCGACCCGAACAATATTCAGTTGCAGGGGCCTGGTCGCTGGCGGGGATTTAAGCAGGGACAGCACCCCCAACAGTTCGGGCGCTGTCCAGCATCTGACGCAAGGTGCGGGTGAGCTGAAGCCGCACAAATGGTTTGCAGAGCAGAGGGAACCGAGGGTCAAGCTCGTCGCTGGCACAAATCGCATCGACGGTGTAGCCGGACATGTAGATGACCTTCAACCCGGGTCGTTTGGCGATCGCATGACGGGTCAGCATGGCACCGCTCATCCCCGCGGGCAGCACGACATCGGTGAGCAGCAGGTCGATGCGCGACGGTTCCTCCAGCAGCGTGGCCGCCGCACGACCCTGGCTGGCTTCCAGCGTCTGATAGCCGAGGCCCCGGAGCGTGCGCATCATCAGGCGGCGGACGCTGTCATCGTCCTCCACCACGAGAATGGTTTCGCCCGGCTTGGCGCGCAGGGATTCGTCGATGGCAGCATTGCCACGGACGATCGCGGCATCCTCCGTCGTGGCGCGGAGATACACACGGATCGTCGTGCCGTGATCGATCTCGGAATAGAGCTTGATTTGGCCGAAGGATTGTCTGACGAAGCCGTAGACCATGCTGAGCCCGAGGCCGGTTCCCTGTCCCGGCGGCTTGGTGGTGAAGAATGGCTCGAAGACCCGATCGGCCACCGATTTCGGCATGCCGATGCCGGTGTCGGACAGCGTCAGCAGGACATACCTGTCGGTCGTGACCTCCGGATTGTTGTCGGCGTATTCCTGGTCCAATACAACGTTCTCGGCGCCGATGATCAATCGCCCGCCGGACGGCATCGCGTCGCGGGCATTCAGCGCAAGGTTGATCAGCGCATTCTCCAGCTGATTCGGATCGACGCGGATGGGCCAGATGCCAGGGGCGAGGTTCAGCCGGATCTCGATCGTTTCGCCCAGTGTGCGGCGCAGCAGATCCCCCAGGTTGGTGATCAGATCGAAGACGTTCACCACTTTCGGACACAGGACCTGGCGGCGTGAATACGCCAGGAGGTGTTGGGTCAGCGTGGCACCGCGTTTCGCCGCCTGGTAGATTTCCCCGATCATAACCTGGAGGGTTTCGTCTTCCTTCGAATGCGCCTGCATCTCATCGAGGTTGCCGTAGATCAGCGCGAGCAGATTGTTGAAGTCGTGCGCCACGCCGCTGGCGAGCTGGCCGATCGCCTCCATTTTCTGTGATTGGCGCAGGCGCTCCTCGCTGAGGCGCAGTGCGCGTTCCGTGGCGTGCCGCTCCAGTGTCATCTGAATCGTGGCGTGCAGTTCCCGCTCGGAGAACGGCTTGATCAGGTAACCGTATGGCCTGGTGGCGCGAGCACGCGCAAGCGTTGCTTCCTCGGAATAGGCGGTCAGGTAGATCACCGGAATGTGGTAGTCCTTGGGGATCGCGTCGGCCGTGGCAATGCCATCCATGTCGCCTTCGATGTGGATGTCCATCAGGATCACATCGGGACGGGATGACTCGATGTGGCGCAGCGCGTGCGCCCCGGATGCGACGACGGCTGGCACCTGGTAGCCGAGTTTCACCAGTTGCTGTCGCAGGTGCATTGCCACGATGCGTTCGTCCTCGACCAGCAGGACTTGCGGGAGCTGCATGGCGTGGCTCCTTCCAGACGCGGGTTGCGTCAGCGTTCGATCGGGAAACGAAGCACGAATCGGGTCGGATTGGCTCGATTGATCGTCAGGACGCCGCCCAACTGCTCGGTCAGCAAGGTGACCAGTTGCAAGCCGAGCGTTGCGGTATTGGCCGCTTCAACCCCATCCGGCAAACCGCGACCGTTGTCGCCCACGCTCAGCATGACCTCATTGCGCCCCTGCCGATTGAGGCTGACGGTGATCTCGCCGTTCTGGCCTGGGAGGAACGCGTGTTTCAGCGCATTGGAGATCAGCTCGTTCACCACCAGGCCGCATGGCACGGCCGCGTTGATCGGCAGTTCCACCTGGACGATGTCGATCGCGAGCCGGATGCGATCGGCGTCGACTCCGTACGAGCCGATCAAGGTTGGCACCAGCGCATCGAGGAACATGCCGAAATCGACTTTGGCGAAATCCTTTGAGCCGTACAGCGTCTGATGGATCAGCGCCATGGAGCGGATGCGGTTCTGGCTGTCGCGCAGCATTTCCAGCACCCGCACGTCATTGATGCGGGCCGATTGCAGAGCCAGCAGGCTGTGCACGATCTGCAGGTTGTTCTTCACCCGGTGGTGGATTTCGCCGAGCAGGACGTCCTTTTCGCGCAATGCCGCCTGGATGCCTTCTTCCCGGGCTTGCGATCGGAGATGTCGACGATTGCCGACAGGACCATGGCGCCTTCTTCGGTCTCGATCGGGTTCAGCCCGATTTCCACCGGAAACTCGCTGCCATCCTTGCGCAGTGCATAGAGATCGCGCCCGGCGCCCATCGGTCGCGACAGCGGATCGCTGATGAATGCGCCGCGCAGCGCGGGATGGGCATGGCGGAACCGGTCGGACACCAGCATTTCGACCGAGTTGCCCAGCATCTCCTCGCGCCGATAGCCGAACACGCGTTCGGTCTGTGCGTTGACCATTTCGATCAGGCCGCTGTGATTGATCATCACCATGGCGTTCGGCGCGGATTCGACCACCTGGCGGAACCGCTCCTCCAGGCGCTTGCGGGCGGAGATGTCGACGATCGCCGACAGCACCATGGCGCCCTGCTCGGTCTCGATCGGGTTCAGCCCGATCTCCACCGGGAATTCGCTGCCATCCTTGCGCAGCGCGTAGAGATCGCGCCCGGCGCCCATCGGCCGCGACCGTGGATCGCTGAAGAAGGCGCTGCGCAGGCCCGGATGAGCATGGCGGAAGCGCGTCGGTACCAGCATCTCGACCGACTGGCCGAGCATCTCGTTGCGCTGGTAGCCGAACACGCGCTCGGTCTGGGCATTCACCATTTCGATGATGCCTTCGCGATTGATCATCACCATGGCGTTCGGCGCGGATTCGACCACTTGGCGGAACCGCTCCTCCAGGCGCTTGCGGGCGGAGATGTCGACGATCGCCGACAACACCATGGCACCCTGCTCGGTCTCGATCGGGTTCAGGCCGATTTCCACCGGGAATTCGCTGCCGTCCTTGCGCATGGCGTAGAGGTCACGTCCCGCACCCATGGGTCGCGATCTTGGGTCGGCGAAGAACGCGCCGCGCAACCCGGGATGGTGATCGCGAAACCGGATCGGCACCAGAATCTCGATGGGCTGGCCGAGCAGTTCCTCGCGCGGGTAGCCGAACACGCCTTCAGCCTGGGCGTTCACCATCTCGATGATCCCGTCGGCGTTGATCATGACCATGGCGTTGGGGGCCGCGTCGACGAGCTGGCTGAACCTTGTTTCCATGCGCCGGCGTTCGGAGATGTCGCGGACCAGCTTGGCAAAGCCTTCGGGCCGGCCGGCGGCGTCGCGGGTCGCGGCGACGACCACGTTGGCCCAGAATTGGGAGCCGTCCTTGCGCACCCGCCAGCCTTCCGCCTCGAACCGGCCTTGCGTGGTGGCGGCGGCGAGTTCGCACCGTGGCTTGCCGGCCGCGACGTCCTCGGGCGGGAAGAAGCAGGAGAAATGCCGGCCTATGATTTCCTCCGACCCGTAGCCGATCATGGTTTCGGCCCCCCTGCTCCAGGTGACGATGTGTCCGGTGGCATCGAGCAGGAACAGCGCCTGGTCATGGACGCTGTCGATCAAGATTCGCAGCTGTTGCCTGGGGTCGCGAGACTCCGCGAGCGCTCTTTTATCCTGAGTTTCAATTTCCATTCTGGCTCCCCTGGGATCGAGCCTATCGCAGGAGTTTAGTTCGGTGAAAGGCGTAATGTATTAACGTCGAGACGAAATCGCCGCTGTGCAGACACTGGTCGCTGCCGTCGCGGAGGCGTGGAATCCTCGGTTTTTCAGCGTTTTGCGGGCGAGGCCGGCCGTTAGGTCGCGGTGGCGGCGGTCGGTTCGGTTGTGCTGTGTTCGGGCGCTGTAAACGATGTCCGGGTCAATTCCATTACGGAGGCGAGGTGCCAGGATTGGCTGTTGCCTGTACCTGTCGGCAATCGGTATTTGGCAGAACCGATGTGACGCGGGTGGTGGGGTGCGCTGGATCGGCTGTCCTCCGACGGCTTGGGGGCTGCCGTATCGCAAGTCGGAGTCCGACGCAGAGGGCACGAAGCAGAAGCGGAAGCCACGGAGAACACAGCGGAGATTGAATGCGTTGCCGGGTTTCCGTGCGGAGACCTCGCGCGTGGGACCCTCTGTCTCCATGTCCTGTGTGGCTTTTTTTCCGTACCTCTGGGTCACGGCCTTACTTGAGATGCGGCAGACCCCCCCGATGGTTGTGGGACAGCCACCGCAGGTCCGATCGTCCTGCGATGGGAGGCGGAAGTTCTGGACATTATTCCTAGTTCCGTATATGTTCCGATGATTTTCCTTGCTCCGGAGCTGCCATGAACCCGTCTCCCCAGGCTGTCGCACTCGATCCCGCCACCCTCGATGCCATGCTGGCGACGACCTTTGCCGTGCTGCCGCATCGCCCGGACGCCTCTGACACCGACATTGCGATGCAGCGTGAGGCCGCCCGCGTCGCGGTGCTCTCGCTGCATCCGCGCGACCCGATGGAGGCTGAACTCGCGATTCAGGCGATGGCAGCCCATTACGGCGCCATGGAATGCTTTCGCCGCGCGGCGCTCGCGAACCTGCCGGATGCGGTGATGCTGCGCTGCCATGGCAGGGCCGTCGCGCTCTGCCGCCTGTTCGCCGACACCGCGCAGCGGCTGCGCGGACTGCAGGCGCGGCCGTCGGCCTTTGCGGTTCCCGCTCAGCCGCAACCGGTTGTTGCCGAGGCGGCCCCTGCCGTTGTGGCGCCCCGCCCGGAGCAACCGCGCGCGGCATCACTGCCGGCTCAACCTGCCGCCCGCCCGGCGCCGCCGCCTGCGCTGTCGCAGCGCGGGCCGGTCTTCGCCCCGCCGGTCGCGCCGCCGGCAGCGCCGCCGCTGGCCGGCAAAGCGACGCTGGACCCGATGCAGACCAGGCTGCTGGACGAGATCGCCAGCCGCGCCATGACCGCGATCGTCAAATCCGCTCCGCCCTCGCAGATGCGCAGCGCCTGACCGGGGCGGAGGGCCGGAGCCGGTCGAGCGCCGGCGAGCCTGTCGGGATCAAGCGACGGCGGGCCGGCCTGAATCAGGGGGCCGATTGGTGCCCGGATGCGGGGGACGGGCAATGTCCGCGCCGACTGGTGCGCGTCGAACGCGGGCCGCGCGCCTGCAGGCAGAGCAGTCCGGCACAGCCGCGTCCGCCCTGCCGGCTGTCAGGCGCCGCCGCAGTCGGTTCGGCCATTGCGGCCTGCGACACCCGGGGCGGGCAACGGCCCATGCACCGTGAGTGCGGCACCGCGTCACCGCCTGCGCGCGATGCAGCCCTATCGGCTGTCAGGCATCGCCGCAGTCGGTTCGGCCATTGCGGCCTGCGACGCCCGGGCGGCCAACAGCCCATGCACGTGAGCTCGGCATTGCGTCACCGCCTGCGCGCGATGCGGCCGCGCCGGCTGTCAGGCGCGGCCGCAGTCGGTTCGGCCATTGCGGCCTGCAACGCCCGGGGTGGGCAACAGCCCATGCACTTTGAGCTCGGCACCGCGTCACCGCCTGCGCGCGATGCGACCCCATCGGCTGTCAGGCGTCGCCGCAGTCGGTTCGGCCATTGCGCTCTGCGACGCCTGGGGCGGGCAACATCCCATGCACCGTGAGCGCGGCACCGCGCCGCTGCCTGCGCGCGATGTGGCCCCGCCGGCTGTCAGGCGCGGCCGCAGTCGGTTCGGCCATTGCGGCCTGCGACGCTCGGGTGGGCAACAGCCCACGCACCGTGAGCGCGGCACCGCGTCACCACCTGCGCGCGACGCGATCCATCGGCTGCCACACGATGCCGCTCGATGTCAGGTCCGGAGCCACAGGCCCCTTCGCGAACGACCGCCCTCTGGCCATAAGCGGCTTCTCCCCATAGACAAGACCGCACAATGAACCACGGGGGCTGGGCATGACACGGCAGCTCAAGGTTGCGGTCCAGATGGACCCGATCGAGTCCATCAACATCGACGCCGACTCCACCTTCGCCCTGATGCTGGAGGCGCAGAAACGCGGCCACGCCATGTGGCACTACGAGGTGCGCCACATGGCGCTGCGCGAAGGGGTCCGCCGCCAGGGCGAAAAGCGGGAGGAGCGGCTGTTCGCCCGCGCCCAGCCGGTCACGGTGGAGCGCACCCGCGGCGGCCATTACCGGTTCGGCACGTCGGCGCAGCTCGATCTCGCCAGCATGGACGTGGTGCTGATGCGCCAGGACCCGCCCTTCGACATGGCCTACATCACGGCCACCCACCTGCTGGAACACATCCATCCGAAGACGCTGGTGGTGAACGATCCGGCCAGCGTGCGCAACGCGCCGGAAAAGCTGCTGGTCACGCATTTCCCCGAGCTGATGCCGCCCACCATGATCACCTGGGACGTGGAGGCGATCCGCAGCTTCCGCAGCGAGCACCAGGACATCATCGTCAAGCCGCTGTTCGGCAATGGCGGCGCCGGCGTGTTCCGCATCAAGCCGGATGACGAGAACCTGGCCTCGCTGCTGGAGATGCATTTCGCCCGCTCCCGCGAGCCGCTGATGTTCCAGCGCTACGAGCCGGCGGTGCGAAAGGGCGACAAGCGCATCATCCTGGTGGATGGCGAGCCGATGGGCGGCGTGAACCGCGTCCCGGCGCAGGGTGAGGCACGGTCCAACATGCATGTCGGCGGCCGGCCGGAGAAATGCACGCTGACCGCGCGCGACCGCGAGATCTGCGCCGCGATCGGGCCGACACTGCGCACCCAGGGCCTGATCTTCGTCGGCATCGACGTGATCGGCGACTGGCTGACCGAGATCAACGTCACTTCGCCCACCGGCATCCAGGAAATCGACCGGTTCGATGACATCAATATCGAAGCGGCGATCTGGGACAGCATCGAGGCCAAGCTCGGCCCGTGACCCAGCACCGCACCAACCTGCGGCAATTTACGGCAGGGTGACGATCTGATACTCCACCATCGCGTTCCGACCCTGTAATGTCGTCGGCACACGATACTGACCTGCCACGAGCTGCGGCGAAACGGCCTGTCACCGAGCCTCGCGATGCCGTCCGTGGGCCCCCGGTCGGGTCGTTCGGTTCGGCCAGAAGGCAGGCGAACCAAGGGGGACGCCCATGCCGCGTCACGCGCGCCTGCGATATCTGGCTGCCTCATCGCTGCTTTGCGCGGGTCTGCTGTGTGTGGGTCTGCTCGGGCTCGGACTGTTGGCCAGTCCGGCCGGTGCCGCCAGCCTGTGCGCCGATGAACAACCCACGCCGCAGGTTCCCACCGATCCAGCGCTGTGCGCGCGGCTCGATCCGGTGGTGCGCCACCCCAGCGCATTGCCGCTCGATCAGTATGAGGTGCAGCTCAACCGGTATCTGGGCGCGATGTGCCACCGCAACACGGCGGCCGGCTGGACGAGGGACAAGACGGTCCGCGATACCGGACCGTTCATCGCCACGCTGGCGGGCGGCAAATGGTCCGGCACGTCGTTCGGCACCCATGCGCCGGTGCTGATCTGGTACTCGCCCGAGATGATGGACTGGCTGCATGCCAACCGACCGGCCGATCCCGCCGCGACACCACCCAATCCGACGCCGATCCCGGATGGCGCGATCATGGTGAAGGAGATGTACAGCCCGCCGCCCGCCTCGGCCTGCCGCATTCCGGACCTGCTGCGACTGCGCCCCGACACGGAGGGCATGGCGGTGATGGTGCGCGACAACCAGGCGGCGCGCGACGGCTGGTTCTGGTCGGCGATCGGCTGGAAGGGGTGGACGGCGGACTGGCCGCCGCCCTCCAGCAATTCCCCGACCTTCTCCGGGTTCGGCCAGGTACTGCATCAACTGCCATGCCTCGGCGCACGACAACCAGACCTTCGCCAGCCTGTCCAACATCAAGGGCGAACCAGGCACCTATCTGAACTTCCTCAGCGAGGACTTTTTCCGCACCCAGTCCGATCAGGTCCACACCACATTCAGCCAGGTGCTGCAGCATGAGCGGCTGCGCAAGGAACGGCAGCGCGGCGCGCTTGCCCCTCCGCGGGCGTTGGAAGGCGACGCCTTCCTGCAGGCCCTGCATTTGCCCGCAGGCGCCTCGCGGACCGCGCCGGCACAGCTCGAGATGCCGTCGCAAAGCTACGACCATGTCTGGGTGCCGGGGCAGGGGCCGGATGCGCACAGCGCCTTCGTCACCTCCGATCAATGCGTCGGCTGCCACACCGCGGGCGGCACCGGCCTGCAATACGAGATGACCACGCCGACCCCGGACAATCTGCTGGTCAACCTCTCGCCCTATGGCACCTGGCGCACCAGCCCGATGGGCCTGGCCGGGCGCGACCCGATCTTCTTCGCCCAGCTCGCCAGCGAAACGCAGAGCTTCCATGCCGCGATCTCGCCGAAGGTGCAGGACATCTGCCTGGGCTGCCACGGCGTCCTCGGCCAGCGCCAGGCGGCGATCGACACGCCGCCGCCGGCGCCCTGCCCGGATTTCCTGCGCCAGACACTGAATGCGGTGCCGTTTCCCGCCGGCAATCCCGACGCGCGGCTTGCGCCTTTGGCGGCGCTGGCGCGCGATGGGGTTTCCTGCACCGCCTGCCACCACATGGTGCTGGGCAAGGCCGACACTGCGAAGTTCCAAGGCGAGCCGCAGAACCGCTGCGTCACCCAGCGGCAGGACGCGCTCAATCCCGGCACCACCGGCTTCGCCCGCACCTTCACCGGCAGCTTCCTCGTCGGCGCGACCGACCAGCTCGCCGGTCCGTTCCAGGATCCCAAGCCGAAGCCGATGCAGCACGCGATCGGCGTCACCCCCACGCAGGACGCCGCCATCACCAGTTCGGAGATGTGCGGCACCTGCCACACCGTGCATCTGCCGGTCATGCAGGGCACAACCACGCTCGGCCATACCTACGAGCAGACCACCTATCCGGAATGGGCGTTCAGCGCCTATCGCACCGGGCAGACGCCGGACGGCGCACTGCCGTTCGGTCCCGGCACGCTGGCGCAGAGCTGCCAGGGCTGCCACATGTCGAACACGGACAGCCAGGGCCAGCCGTTCCGCAGCAAGATCGCCGCCATCCAGGAGCACAGCAACTTCCCCGAGGTCGAGAACGGGCTGCCTGCCAGCGATATCGACCTGCCGCTGCGGGAAGGCTTCGCCCGTCACGTGCTGGTGGGGCTCAATGTGTTCCTGATCGACATGGCGCAGCAGTTCAGCAGCGTGTTCGGCATCGCCACACTCGATCCAATGCTGGGCAGCCTGGGCGTGGCGCCGCTCGACTACACCCGCACCGCCATGCTCGAGCAGGCAGCGAACCGCACCGCCGCCATCACCATCCGCGCGGTGCGCAGCGACGCAGGCGCGCTGAGCGCGACCGTCACGGTCGACAACCGGTCGGGCCACAAGCTGCCATCCGGCGTCGGCTTTCGCCGGGTCTTCCTGGACTTCCGCGTCATCGACGCTGCGGGCGAAACCGTGTGGGAGTCCGGCCGCACCAACGCGGCCGGGGTGATCGTGGACCGGCAGGGCCGGCCGATCCCGGGGGAGCTGTGGTGGCGGCCGGATTGCAGCGCCCGCCTCTACCCGGACAGCAACCCACACCAGCCGCATTACCAGGTGATCACCCGCCAGGATGAGGCCCAGATCTACCAGGAGCTGGTCACCGCGCCCTCGACCGCCGGGGCGGCGCAATGCGGCCCGCAGGCCAGACCGGACGGCCCGCTCACCACCAGCTTCCTGTCGATCTGCGCGAAGCTGAAGGACAATCGGCTGCTGCCAGACGGGTTCCTGGCGCTGCCCCAGCGGATCGAGATCTCCCGGGCGCTGGGGGCCGGCGAGGACATGGCGCAGGACACCAGCCCGGTCGGCGTCGGTGGCGATCCGGACTACCAGACCGGCGGCAGCGATTCCCTGCATTACCGCATCCCGCTCACCGATATCGCCGGGACGCCGGCCGCCGTGGAGGCGGTGCTGTATTACCAGGCGACGCCGCCGTTCTTCCTGCAGGACCGGTTCTGCACCGCCAAGGGCACCGATCGGGACCGGCTCGCCTATCTCGCGAGCGCCCTGAAGCTCGACCGCACGCCCGCGGCGAACTGGAAGCTCCGCCTGGTCAGCACCGGCCCCGTTGCGATCCCGCCGTAGCCGACTGTGCGACGAAGGGTCACGCCGTGCCACGTCGCGACGGCGGCGCCGGGGCGTGGTAGGCTCCCCGCGGTCGGCAAACCGGCAGCATGCAGGTCCGGTGGCCGGGCACAGTCTGCACCAAGGGGGAGGACCGGCATGATCGGAGTCGACTGGGGCACCACCAGCTTCCGCGCCTTCCGCCTGGCTCCGGACGGCACGATCCGCGACCGCCGGTCCAGCCAGCGCGGCATCGTCAACGTTCCGGATGGGCGGTTCGGCGATACCCTGCGTGACGAGGTCGGCCCCTGGCTCGCCGCCGGCGAGCAGCATGTCCTGCTGTCCGGTATGATCGGCAGCCGGCAGGGCTGGAAGGAGACTCCCTATCTGCCCTGTCCCGTCGGCGCGCCGGAACTCGCCGCCGCCCTGGTCGGGATCGAATTCGACTGGGCCAAGGTGAAGCTGGTTCCCGGCCTGTCCGGCGTCGACCTGTCCGGCGTGGCCGAGGTGATGCGCGGCGAGGAAACCCAGGTGCTGGGTTTGCTGCCGGCGTTGGGCGGAGAGGCGATCGCCTGCCTGCCCGGCACCCATTCCAAATGGGCACGGGTGGCCGGCGGCCGTATCATCCGCTTCGCCACCCATATGACCGGCGAGGCCTATGCCGCGCTGCGCGGCCACACCATCCTCGGCCGCATGATGCGGGACGGGCCTGCCGACGGGGCCCCGTTCGACGCCGGCGTCCAGCGGTCCGGCGAACCCGGCGGGCTGCTGCATCACCTGTTCGGCGTTCGCGCTCTGTCCCTGGCGGGCCGGCTGGCGGAGGCCGATGCACCGGCCTACCTGTCCGGGATCCTGGTCGGCCACGAGGTGCGTGCCGCGCTTGGCGATGCCCGCGGCGCGGTGGTGCATGTCATCGGCGCACCGGAACTGACCGCGCTCTATGCCAGTGCGATCTCGCGCTGCGGCGGCTTTGCCGAACGCCATGACGGCGAGGCGGCGGCGCGGGGCCTCGCGTTGATCGGAAGCCACGCGACATGGAGCTGACCTTCTATCTCGCCCGCTGCCCCCTGGTCGCCATCCTGCGCGGCGTGCAGCCGGACGAGGTCGAGGCAATCGGTTCGGCGCTCGAGTCGCGCGGCCTCGCGATCATCGAGGTGCCGCTGAATTCGCCACACCCGCTCGACAGCATCGCGCTGCTGGCGCGGCGGTTCGGCGACCGGCTGCTGATCGGGGCCGGCACCGTGATGACCGCCGCCCAGGTGGCGGAGATCGCTGCCGCCGGCGGCCGGCTGATCGTGACACCGCATGCCGATCCGGCAGTGACGCAGGCGGCGAAGCAGCACGGGCTGCTCGCCGTACCCGGTTGCTTCACCCCGACAGAGGCCTTCGCGATGCTGGCGGCGGGCGCCGATGCGCTGAAGCTGTTTCCCGCCGAGGCAGCCAGCCCCGCCGTGCTGCGCGCCTTGCGGGCCGTCCTGCCGGCGGGGACCGTGGTGCTGCCGGTGGGCGGCATCGATGCCGGCAATCTGCAAGCCTGGCAGGCGGCCGGCGCGGCCGGGTTCGGCATCGGGTCGGCGATCTACAAGCCGGGTGACAGCGCGGCAACCGTGGCCGCCAAGGCCCACGCGCTGCTCGCCGCGCTGGCCCCGGCCCAAGCCGCCGGCTGAATGCGCGACCCCTTGCCGCCCGTGTTCCACATTGCCGGTCCTGCTCGTCGCAAGGCGATGACGTGGTGGTGCCGCCGATCGATGCGCCGGGACGGGTGGCCGTCGCGTTAGCGGTTTCGTTACCCAGGTCGGCTACAATTCCAACCAGGTCATGAGGTGTGCGCAATTTTGACGGAACCTCGCCTGGCATGACAAACGCTACCCACCAATCCGACAAAACCGGTTCGGCATGCGGCGCCTGTGCGGGCGGGATCAAGCCACCCTTCCCGTTTTCCATGGCGTTTCAGCCGATCGTGGACCTGCAGGCGCGGCGGATCCGTGCCTATGAGGCGCTGGTGCGGGGGCCCGGGGGCGAGCCGGCGGCGAGCGTGTTCGCCCAGCTTGGTCCCGACACCTCCTATGCGTTCGACCAGTCCTGCCGCGTCAAGGCCATCACGCTTGCCGCGCGGCTCGGCATTGCCGAACAGAGCGCCTCCGTGTCGATCAACTTCCGGCCGGGCGCCATGTACCAGCCGGAAGCCTGCGTGCGGCCAACGCTTGCCGCCGCCCGGCGCCACGGGTTTCCGGCCGACCAGATCACCTTCGAATTGACCGAGGACGAGCGCATCGGCGACTACGCCTTCCTCCGATCGATCTTCGAGGTTTATCGGGCCAATCGCTTTCGCACCGCGCTGGACGATTTCGGTTCCGGCTATGCCGGACTGACGCTTCTGGCGGAGTATCAGCCGGATACCGTCAAGCTCGACATCGGCCTGGTACGCGGCATCGCCGACCATGCAGCCCGTCAGGCCATCGTCTCCGGACTGGCGGGCATCTGCCGCACCCTCGGCATCGACGTGGTCGCCGAGGGGGTGGAGACGCGCGCCGAACTCGACGCTCTGCGCGGCCTGGGGCTGCGCTATTTCCAGGGCTACCTGTTCGCCCCGCCGGCCTTCGAGCGTCTGCCCGAGGTCGCCTGGTGAGCGAGCGCGCCCGCTCCAGGCCGCGCCGACCCGGCGATGGCAGCCGCACCGCAATGGGCTATCATTCCACCCGGAATAGGCCGCGCCAGCAGGCCGCGAGGGCCGATCGGGAGGGAGAAACATCATGCCATTCGAACCGCAGGCGGCGATTGACGCATTCTGGGCGGCCCGCGCCCGGGGCGAATTCTTCCCGGCCGACTGGTTCGGCAAGCTCAGCCTCGACCAGGCCTATCACATCCAGTTGGGCCTCATCGCCCGCCGCTGCGCTGCGGGGGAGCGGCAGATCGGCTGGAAGGTCGGGCTGACGGCGCCGGCCATCCAGCAGCAATTCGGCTTCCACGAGCCGGTGTTCGGCTGCATCCTGGAGCGCAGGGAGTCCGGCTGCAGCTTCCGCCCGGACGAGATGATCAAGCCCGGCTTCGAATCCGAGCTGTGCATGCGGCTCGGCCGCGACCTGGCCGGCCCGATCGACCTGGCGACCGCCCGGGACGCGATCGACGTCATCTACCCGTCGCTGGAGATCATCGAGACCCGCGGCCCGTTCACCGAGCAGATCGCCCTCGCCATGGCCGACAACGCCCAGCAGAAGACCGTGGTGCTGGGCGCGCCGGTTCCCCTGCCCGCCGAACCCGATGCGGTGGAGGCGACCGTGCGCATCAACGGAGAGACCGTCGCCACCGGTCGCGGCGACGCCGTGCTGGGCAATCCGCTCAATTCCGTGGTCTGGCTCGCCGGCAAGCTGGGCGCATACGGCCGGTCGCTGAAAGCCGGGGAGATCATCATGACCGGCTCCTTCACCCGCCAGTTCCCGATCGCGCCGAGCGACCGGATCCGGGTGGAATTCTCCGGGGTCGGGGTTGTCGAGGCCGGGATGGCCAACTAAGCCAGCCCCCATCATGCCGACCATCCGCGCTTTGCAGCTTCTGGCCGATCGGGACGTCGCCCTGGTGCAACGGGACCCGCCCCCGCCGCCCGGTCCGGGCGAGGTGCAGCTCCGCATCCGCGCCGTGGGCCTGAACCATATCGACGTCTGGGGCTTCCGCGGCATGGCTTTTGCCAAGCGGCAGTTCCCCCTCGCCGTGGGTGCCGAGGCATCCGGCGAGGTCGTGGCGCTGGGCGATGGCGTCACCGGCCTGGCGCCGGGCGATCGCGTCGTGCCGTTCTCTGCGCTTACCTGCGGCATCTGCAAGCCGTGCCGGCAGGGGCGGGACAATCTCTGCGAGAACGTCGCCGGTGTCCGCGGTTTCCACGTGGACGGGTTCGCCCAGGACCTGACCAACCACCCGGAGCGGCTGCTGGTGAAGATCCCCGATACGGTCTCGCTGCAGGATGCTGCCTGCGTCGGTGTCGCCTATTCGACGGTCGAGCACATGCTGTTCGACAATGCGCGGCTGGAACCGGGTGAGTGGGTGCTGGTGCACGCCGGCGGCTCCGGCATCGGCAGCATCGCCATCCGGATCGCCAAATCGATCGGCTGCACCGTCATCACCACCGTGGGCAGTGCCGAGAAGGCGGCGAAGGCCGCGGCGCTGGGCGCCGATCACGTGATCAACTATCGCGAGGACCGGTTCGAGGGCGTGGTGCGCCGGCTGACCGGCAAGAAGGGCGTCGACGTGGTGTTCGAGCACACCGGCGCCGATACCTGGTCGGGCTCGCTGCTGTCGATGAAACGGGGTGGGCGGCTGGTGACCTGCGGCGCCACCTCCGGCCCAGTGGGAAACATCAACCTGATGCAGCTGTTCCAGCAGCAGTACCGCATCATCGGCTCGTTCGGCGCGCCGCTTTCGGCACTTGGACGCGCGCTGGACCGTATTGCCTCCGGCGTGCGGCCGGTGATCGACACGGTCTATCCGTTGGACTCGTTCCGCGCCGGGCTGGCGCGGCTGGAGGGCCGGGACGTGTTCGGCAAGCTCCTGGTAGAGCTCTGATCCGCGCCTGGCGCCTTCGCCTGGCGTTGTATGGCGATCGCGTGCTGGGCCGGATCGTCAAATGGCTGCTGCACGCGCTGCGCAGGATCGACCCCGACCGTTCCGCCGATCTGTGCGCCTGGCTCGCGCGCACGGTCGGCCCCTGGCTGCCCGCCCACCGCACAGGCCAGGAGAATCTGCGCGCAGCCTTTCCGGAACGGGACGCGGCCTGGATCGAGGCCACATTGCGCGGCGCCTGGGACAATCTCGGCCGGGTGACGGGCGAGTATGTGCACCTGGCGCGGATCTGGGATTTCGACCTGACGCGCCCCAATGCCGGACGCATCGTCACCGACGCCGAACCGCTGTTCATGCAACTGATGGAGGACGGCAAGCCGGCGCTGTGCTTTGCCGCCCATCTCGGCAACTGGGAACTGCCCGCCGTTGCCGCCGCGGCGCACGGACTGCCATCGGCGGTGGTCTATCGCATGCCCAACAACAAGGCCGTGGCCAAGGAGATCACCCGCATCCGGGCGCCGCTGATGGGCCGGCTGATCCGCACCCGCGCCCAGGCGGCACTGGAAATGGCGGCTGCACTGGATGCCGGTGAGCATCTGGGCATGCTGGTGGATCAGCACTTCTCGCGCGGCGTCGACGTCACGTTCTTCGGGCGGCGCTGCAAGGCCAATCCGTCGATCGCCAGGCTCGCGCGCCGCTTCGATTGCCCGGTCGTGGGCGTGCGGGTGATCCGCCTGCCCGACCGCCGGTTCCGCATTCTGGCCGAAGGCCCGTTCACGTTGCCGCGCGACGCGAGCGGCCAGGTGGATGTCAGTGCGGCCACGCAGATGATCACCACCGTCATCGAAGGCTGGATACGGGAGCATCCGGACCAATGGCTGTGGTTCCATCGGCGCTGGCGCTGATCCGCGCTCACTTCCTTGTCATCCACCAACGAACCGGTTGCCACAATTGAGGCCGCGCCGCCGCGTATCCAGATGCAGGAGACGATCGTGAGGAGAACCGCCATGCGCAGCTTCATTCTGTCCGCTTCCGTCTGGCTGAGCCTGACCGGCGTCGCCATGGCGCAGAGCTATGCGCCTGCCTATCCGCCGTCCTCGGCCGTACCGCCCAGCCCGTCCGCGGCGCAGCCGGTTCCGCCTGGGGTCAATCCGGTCACCGGGGCGCGTCCAGGCAATGAGATCGGCACCGGCATGTCGCTGCCGATGTCCAACCGGGCGAGCAACATCAACCAGAGCGACTCACGATCCCGCATCGCGCCGAACCTGCCCAACCCCGCGCTCGGCGAGGGGGCGTCACCCGCGGCGTATCTACGGGCCGCGCAGGCGTCGCTTGCCGCCGGCCGCACCGGAGAGGCACAGGAGTCGCTGGAGATGGCGCAGACCCGGCTGCTCGACCGATCGGTGCCCTATGGCCAGACCAACAACCCCAGCGACAATCCGGCGGTGACGCAGATTTCGCAGGCGCTGCAAGCCCTGGCAGCCGGTGATCGCGCACGCTGCATGCAGCTGATCCAGCAGGCGATTCCGGCCGCCGAGGCGACGGCGCGATAACGCCCCGTCCCACGGCGGCAGGGCAGTTGAACGCGGTTCGGCGCGCGGCAGGTGCGCGCTGAGCGGCGGACAGAATCGACACGCGGCTCACGGCGCCATTGCGTTTCGACTGGCAAATGCGAAAACTGAAGAGAAGGTGAAGACTTTAGGAACAGCGCATGTCAGCGGTCGAGCCGTTTGGGGATGAACAGACCATCACCTTCCGTGCCAACGATGGCTGGGGGGAGCAAGCCGCATCCGAGGGCCCGGTCCATTCCCTGTTGCTGATGCAGGACGGCGATGCCGCGGCGAAGCGCATCGCATTATCGTTCCTGCCGGTGACCATCGGTCGCGGGCCGCCGGCTGAACTGGTGCTGGAGGGTGGCACCGTATCGCGTCGCCATTGTCGGATCGAGCTGCAAGGCAGCCAGCTTGTCATCAGCGATCTTGGTTCCACCAACGGGACCTTCGTCGACGGCGTGCGCGTGGAAGGGACGGTGGCGCTGCAGGATGGCGCCGCGTTGGCGATTGGGGCGCACCGGCTGCGCTATCAGCGCCGCAGCCGCGACGAAACGGCTGAAGCCGAGGCGATGGATCGCGAGTTGCAGGACGCGGCCGATTATGTCGGCTCGATTCTGCCACCGCCGCTCACCACCGGCGCCGTCCAGGCTGAGTGGTTCTATCTGCCCTGCGCGCGGTTAGGTGGTGACGCGTTCGGTTACCAATGGCTGGATCAGCGCCATTTCGCGGCCTTCGTGCTGGACGTTGCCGGCCACGGCACGGCCGCCGCGCTGCACTCGGTGTCGGTGTCGAATGTGCTGCGCCAGCGCCTGTTGCCGGATGTGGAATTCCGCGACCCGGCCGCGGTGGTCCGCAGCCTCAATCGCATGTTCCCGATGGAGCTGCACAACGCGCTGTTCTTCACGATCTGGTACGGCGTCTACGATGTGGAACAGCGCATGATGACATTTGCAACCGGTGGTCATCATCCCGCCTATCTCCTGCCACCGGCACCGTTGCAGCCGGTCGCGCTGGCGACACGCAATCCCTCCATCGGCATCGTGCCGGATCGCGAGATGGCAGCAGCACGCGTGAGTGTGCCGCCGGGCAGTGCGCTGCATCTCTTCAGTGACGGCGTGTTCGAGATTGTTGACCGCGCAGGGCGGCAATGGGAGCTTGAGCAGGTTCTTGCATTGCTGCCGGATGCGTCCGCACCAGGCGGGCCACGACGTCTCTACGACACCGTGCGGGCCGCTGCCCGGGTCGGGCCGCTGGAAGACGACTTCTCGGTTGTCGTGCTGCGGTTCCCATGACCGGTCAGCCACTCCGGATGAAAGGCGCATTCAGTGGCTCATTCGCCACGCATTCTGCTGATAGACACTGAGGAGGTTGCGCCCGACGTAACCAAGGTGAATCTGCGCGGACGGCTGGATGCCACCGGCGTTCACGCGGTGCAGGGCACGTTCGGCCGGCTCGCCCAGAGCCAGGAGCAGTTGATCGTCGATCTGTCGCGGGTCAGCTTCATCGCCTCGACGGGACTGCGCACCCTGATCGCCGGTGCGCACTCGATCAGCGGACGCGGCGGGCGCATGGTGTGCCTGCATCCGGAGCCGTCGGTGGAGGCCGTGCTGATCAGCAGTGGCGCCGATCAGGTCATCCCGGTGTTTCAGAACCTCAGCGAAGCGATCTGCGCGGTGTGCATGGGTGAGATCGATGAGGAGGAACTGCCTCGCCAGTCTCTCAGCTTTTCGCTGGAGACCGAACGGACGCTCCATGGCGTCAGCCGCGTCGGCGCCTGGGTGGATGAGTTGGCCATCCTGCTCAATCTGAGCCAGCGCACCGAATACGCGCTGCGACTCTGCCTGGAAGAAGCGACCACCAACATCGTGATGCGCGCCACCCCGGAAGCCGGGGTCGATGGCGAGCGGATCGGATTGCGGCTGGTGTCCGATGGCGACCAGCTCAGTGTCACCATTCAGGATCAGTGCGCGCCCTACAATCCGTTGCTGGAACCGCCGGAGCGGGCAGCGCCCGGTTCGCGGGCAGAGGGCGGGCTTGGGATCAATCTGATGCGGCAGCATGCCCGCAACCTCGCCTGGTCGCGTGTCGGCCAAAGCAACAGGCTTGCGCTCACGATTCCTCGGTGAACCTCTACGATCCCCGGATGAACCCGGGTCGGAAAGGAAGGGTCGTTATGCGATTGGAACAGGAGCAGGTTGCGCCAGGCGTGACCAAGGCGAACCTCGTCGGTCGCCTGGATATCGGTGGATCGCAGGAAATCGAACTGGCGCTGCATGCGCTCGCCGGTTCCTGCCGCGCGCTGATCGTCGACCTGTCCCAGGTCGATTTCGTCGCGTCGCTTGGCTTGCGCACACTGATCGTCGCGGCGCGGACCATCGCTCGCAAGGGTGGCCGCATGGTCCTGTTCCAGCCGGTTATCGCGGTTGAGGCGGTGCTGATCAGCAGCGGCACCGATAACGTGGCGCCGATCCTGCGCAATCTCAACGAGGCGATCAGTGCGGTCAGCGGCTGACGTCGCGCGCGGATTCTCGCTGTGCCTGCCGCGCAGCATGCCCGGATTGCTCCAGCTCGGCGGGTGGGTCGACCAGATTGCCGAGGCGCTGGTGCTTCCCGCAGCGCAGGAGTACGCGTTGCGCCTGTGCCTGGAAGAGGCGATCGCGAACCTGGTGATGCACGCGGAACCGGTGTCCGGGCAGGCGGACGGCAGGGTCACGGCGCAGGTGCAAACCAGGGCGGACGGGCTGCTCGTCACCATTGAGGACGCTTGTGCCCCGTTCGACCTGTTGCTGCAGCCTGTCCGGGATCAGCAGAAGCACGTGGCATCCGGGGCGGTGGGCGGCCTCGGCATCCATCTGATGCGGCATCATGCCCAGGCCATCAGCTATCAGCAGAGGCGCCGGACCAATCGCCTGACCCTCACGATCCCGCGGGATCCAGGGTGACACCGGACGCCTGAGGAGGGCGATCCTCCGTCGACGCCAGGGCACCAATCCGCCGCCGTGGGGTCATCAAAGCGCCGCGAAGCCACGCCAGCTTATGTCGATGGATCGAAATCCCAGGAGTTTGGCGGCCATGAATGATGAACGCGCGGCTCAGCCGCGGCATCGCCGCACCGGCTGGCTGGTAGTGCTGGTGGCCAGTGCTGCATTGGGCGGCTGTGTTGCCTATCCGGCGGGCCCCTATGGCTATGAGTATCCGGCCTATGGTGGCGGTTACTACGCCCCGTCCTACGGCTATGCATCCGGCGGCTATGTGGCGCTGGGAGGCGGAGGCGGATGGGGTTACCGTGGCGACCACCACGGCTGGCAGGGTCGGCACGGGGGCGGCGGTCACCATGGTGGCTGGGGCAATTGAGCCGGTAAGCGGAGTTTCCGCGGTCTGGGCAACGCTCCGACGCGTGCTGGGCCCGCAGACCGGCTAAAGCCCGCCTTGCTCCAGGCGCAGGATGGCACGGGCGCAGGCCTGGGCACGCGGCACCAGGCTGTCCACGCGCAGGAACTCGTCCGGGCTATGCGCCTTGCCGCCGACCGGGCCGACCGCGCAAAGGGTGGGCGTGCCCACGCCGGCGGTGAAGCCCGAATCGGCACAGCCGCCGGTGAATTCGCCATCGGTGGCAAAGCCGGTATCCGCCGCCGCCGACACATACAGTTCAAATAGCTTTTTCGCCGCCGGCGTCTGGGTGAGCGGCAGGAACTCGCCCTTGATCGTCAGGTCCGTGCGGGTGCCCGGCACGTAGCTATGCGCGATGATCTCGCGAATCCGCGCCATCGTGTTGTCGCGATCCTCCGGATCGATGTAGCGCAGGTCGATCTGCCCCTCGGCCCAGGGCGCGACCGTGTTCACCGACTGGCCGCCGCTCACCAGGCCGACATTCAAGGTGATGCCGCGATCCAGTTGGGTCAGGGCATGGATGGCCTGAACCTTGTGGGCCAGCTCCTCGATTGCGCTGATCCCCTCGGAGAAGTTGCCGCCGGAATGCGCCGCCTTGCCGGTGATGCGGAACGCCGAGAACACCCCGCCCTTTCTCCCGGTGACGACGTTGCCTGACACCCGTCCCGGCTCGCTGTTGAACACGACCCGGGCCCGCCGCGCCTCCGCCTCGATGACGGCGCGGCCTTCGGGGCTGCCGATTTCCTCGTCGCCGGTGAACAGGCCGACCAGCGGGGCCGGTGAGCCGCCGAACTTCGCGAACGCCGCCAGCACGAAGCAGTTCATCACCAGCCCGGCCTTCATGTCGGCCACGCCCGGCCCGTAGGCGACGCCGTCCCGGATGGTGAACGGGCGGCGCTGCGTTTCGCCATCGGGGAACACGGTGTCGCGATGCCCCATCAGCACGATGTTGCCGCCGGCATTGCCGGCCGGCCCGTCCCAGGGGGCGGCGGCACGCAGGCAGTCGCCGTGGTGCTGCTGCGGCTTGGTCTCGACCGTGATTCCTTGGGCAGACAGAAAGCGCTGCACCACCGCGCCCACGGCGTCGATGCCGGGCTTGTTGTAGCTGCCGCTGTCGATGTCGACCATCTCGCGCAGCAGCGCGACCATCGCGTCCTGCTGGGTGGCAAGCCAGTCGGTGATCTGCGCCTCGGTGGTCATGCGGCTCTCCGTATCAGCATCGGCGGGAGCAGCTTCCGCCGATGGCGCGCCGACTGCAACACGCCAAACCTCTGCGCATCCGCAACTTTCGCGGGAAAATCCGGTCCGGTTGCGCCTATCCCGGAACGAGATGCTGCATTGCAAAAATTAGAATGCTGCGCGTGCGAAGGAAGGGTCAGTATCATTGACGCATCCCGCGGGGTGCCTGAGGCAACAAGGAGGTTTCCCATGGGTCCGTCGTTCCCTTTCACGTTTCGTCGCTCCTGGTACGATGAGCACTGGTACAGCAACCGCCCGGCGACCAGCCCGTTGGGCGTGCATGTCCTCGCTGCCCGCCTGGCCGCCCTGGTCGCGCTGGTGTTCGCCGGCGGCCGCGGGCTCGGCCACTAAGGCCGGGCCATCCTGGGAGGCACATCCAAGAGGCAGAACCCGACGATGGACAACCAAGAGGTTCCGCCATGTCCGCTCTGTTGAACCGAGCGCTGCTTGCGCCTGCGCTATCCGAGTTCCGCCACCTGCTGCCGTCCCCGCCGGCCCTGTTCCAGCGGCTCCCGTCGCTGTTTCGCCGGCCCCGTCGCGCTTCCGACTATCTGCATCGTGAGCTTCTGGCGTTGAGCCCCGGCCAGGCGCAGGAGATCCGCTGCATCCTGCTGCGCGATCCCGAAGGGTCGGATGGGGGTGCGAGATGACCCCTCGCCGCCCACGACTTCGGCCGGAGTCGGGCAACTGGGCCTGGACGCTGCGGCTTGCCTGCGTGGTCGCCGGCCTGCTCGCCAGCGGCGCCGCCGCCGTCGCCTTGGCCGGCACCCTGCATCCCGGCCCGCGGGTCGGCGACATCCTGGTATTGCGCCCGAGTTTGCTGATCGCAGCAGACTGGCAGATCGAGGCCACCCGTTCGGACGGCCGGCTTTGCACCTTGAAGCCCGTGGTGATGAGCGCCGCCGGCGGCAGCATCGTCGTCGAGCAGGAACTGGTCACAACGCACGCATTTCACGTCCATTGGGCCGGTCCCCATACCGATGACGGCCCTGGCGATTGCGGGTCGGCCGCAGAACTCACTCTGTCAGTGGCCGATCTGCGGATGCTGACGAACGTGGTCGGTGTCGCCCTGTAGCATCGGCATCTCTTGGAATTTCGACGGCCGCACGCATTCAGCTTTGTGGTGGGATGCAGCAAGCCTCGCGGCGTTGCCCCGCACCCCACCAGCCTCCCGGACCTCCAGCAAATTCTCGCCTTTCGCAATCGGATTCGGTTTGGCCCAAACGCAGGCGGTTCCAAGCGCCGCGCCCTCGGCGGGGATTCGAGGGCGGCGCCGCTTGATGGGGGAACGGCTCAGCGCCCACGACGCTTCGCCGCGCCCGCCACAAGCGCCGATGCGTGGCACAGTTCGTGGAACTCTGCTTAGTCTGGTGGACAGTCGTCCGCTTGCCCCCGGAGTTCTCCGATGACCACCCCGCTCGCCGGTGTCACCGTGCTCGATTTCGGCCAGATCTATCAGGGACCCTATGCCTCGTTCCTGATGGCCAAGGCCGGCGCCAATGTGATCAAGATCGAGCCGCCAGGCGGCGAGCCCCTGCGCCGGCGCATCATCGCCACCGGCGGCGAGACGACGCTGCCGATGGCGATGCTGAATGCCAACAAGCGTGCCATCACGTTGAACCTGAAAGCCGCACGCGGGCGCGACCTGCTGCGGGAGATGGTCCGCCGGGCCGACGTGCTGGTGGAAAACTTCTCGCCCGGCACGCTGGACGGGCTCGGCGTCGGCTACGAGATGCTGCGGATGGATAATCCGCGCCTCGTCTACGCCACCGGCACCGGTTTCGGCATCAGCGGACCGGATCGCGACAACCTCGCGATGGATTTCACCATCCAGGCGGCGTCGGGGATCATGAGTGTCACCGGCGCGCCGGACGGTCCGCCGATGAAGGCGGGACCGACCCTGGTCGATTTCATGGGCGGCATTCACCTGTATGCCGCAGTGGTGACAGCGCTGTATCAACGCAACCAGACTGGCCTCGGCCAGTTGGTGGAGGTCGCCATGCAGGAGGCGGTGTATCCGACCCTGGCCTCCAGCTACGACTACCATTTGCGGACCGGCAAGGTGCCGCCACGCGCCGGCAATCGCCAGGCCGGCCTGGGCAGCGCGCCCTACAACGCCTTTCCCACCACGGATGGCTGGGTGGCGATTCACGTCGTCACCGAGCAGCACTGGCAGAATCTGCTGAAGGCGATGGGGCGGGAGGATCTGGCGGACGATCCGCGCTTCCGCACCAATCCGGATCGCACGGCGAACATGGCGGCGACGGAAGCGCTGGTGGCGGAGTGGACCAGTGGCCAGGGCAAACAGGAGGTCGCGGCGACTGCCAAGCACTACAAGATTCCCTGCGCACCGGTTCGCAATCCGGTTGAGGTGATGAACGACCGGCACATGCATGAGCGTGGCATGCTGGAGCGGATCGACCATCCGTCGCTGGGTCCGATCGTGGTGCCCAACTCCCCGCTGCGGCTGCATGGGGCGGACCGGGTGCCAACTGAACCAAGTCCGAAGCTTGGGCAGCACAATCTGGAAATCTATGGCGAGTGGCTGGGATTGGGCGCGGCCGGCGTCGCCACGCTGCAGCAGGACGGTGTGATCTAACTCCGCCCCGCACCGATGCCGACACATCGGCCGTGCGGACCGAGTTGTAACCTGCCTGACCTCATGCGCGTCGAATGAGCAGGGTGGCACGTATGGTTTGTGTCATGGCCGAGCCTGACCCGGCCATTGCCACCGCAACGATCGGGTAGCACAGCACGCAGTGCACGCAAGGTCGTGCAATCGAGTTTCGTCGGCATGACGGGGTCCGGTTCGGCAAGCCGCTGATATGCCTGAGCCCAGGATACGCTCCGCCAGGCTCGCCGATGTAACTCAGGACCCACCACGATCCTCGTGGTCGATGTCGCGGGCGTGTTGGCATCCTCCTGTATGATTGCGATCATCCCGAATCTGCCTCGGGGCGCACGGTCTTTCGGCGTCATCGCGAACGTCGTGACTCGTCCGGCTTATCGCCTGCCGGGTTGGGCCGCGCGTTGCTGGCCGCCGCTCTGGAGCGGGCCTGGGCCGCGGACTGTTGCCAGGTGATGTTCGCCACAGGCTCCAGGCGGGCCGCGACCCTGCGGTTTTGCACAGGTGCAGGTTTTAAGCAGGGCGGGAAGACCCACTTCGAGGTCAGGTGCCTGTAGTTCCGCTGCGGGCCGAGCCCAGCGGTGGTCGACAGGTGTCAGGTGTCAGATGTTGCCCGTCCGCATTCGCAAGGCAGTCGACCGAATCCAATGACCCATGATCCAGGTTCGTCGCAATCGCTTGCCACACCAACCGAACTGCTGACGCCGGAGGAAATGGGCCGGGCGGATGCGGCATCGCCGCGATTTGGTGTGCCCGGACCGGTCCTGATGGAGCATGCCGGGCGTGCGGTCGCGCGTGCGGTGCAGCGGCGGTTCCGGGCCTGTCGGACCCTGGTCCTGTGCGGGCCGGGCAATAATGGCGGCGATGGCTATGTCGCGGCGCGGCTGCTGGCGCAATGCGGCTGGCCGGTCGCCGTCGCCGCTCTGGCGCCGCCTCGATCAGGCTCCGATGCGGCGGGCGCGGCGATCCGCTGGCGTGGTCCGTTGATCGGCTTCTCTCCGCTCGAGGCGGCACGCGCCGACCTGGTGATCGACGCGGTGTTCGGCGCCGGGCTGGCGCGTGACGTGGACGGGCTGGTTGCCGACACGCTGCGCGCGGCGCGGCGCATTGTCGCGGTGGACGTGCCGAGCGGATTGGATGGCGCCACCGGGCAGATGCGTGGCTACGCGCCGCAGGCCGCGCTGACCGTCACCTTCTTCCGGTTCAAGCCGGGCCATGTCCTGTTTCCCGGCCGGGCGCTGTGCGGCGAGGCCGTGCTGGCGGATATCGGCCTGCCGTCCGCGGTGCTCGGCGAGGTCCAGCCGCGCACGTTCGGCAATGTGCCCGCGCTGTGGCGGCTTCCGGTGCCGGACGCAGCCTCCCACAAATACGTCCGCGGCCATGTCACCGTGCTCGGCGGCGCCGCCATGACCGGTGCTGCACGGCTGGCCGCGGATGCCGCGCGTCGCGCCGGCGCGGGCATGGTGACCATCGCCGCCTCGGACAATGCCGACATCTATCGGACCGGCTCGCCTGGATTGATCGTCAGTTCCGCGCCGCTTGCGGACCTGTTGCAGGATGAGCGGCGCCGGGTCTGGGTCTGCGGCCCGGGCCTGAGTGCCGACGCGGCGCGGCGGGCGTTGCCGGTGCTGCTGGCGGCGCAGCGGCATGTCGTGGGGGATGCGGACGTGTTCTCCGCATTCAGCGGGGACCCGGATGGGTTGCGGGGGGCAGCGGTGCTTACGCCGCACGCGGGTGAATTTGCCCGGGTGTTCGGTGCGCCAGGTGCGGACCGGCTGGCGGCCGCGCGATCCGCCGCGGTCCGGACCGGTGCGGTCGTGCTGCTGAAGGGTGCCGACACCATCATCGCTGCGCCGGACGGACGGGCTGCGATCAATGCCTCAGCGCCGCCCTGGCTCGCCACCGCCGGTGCGGGGGACGTCCTCGCCGGCATCATCGCCGGCTTGCTGGCCCAGGGCATGCCGGCCTGGGAAGCGGCCGCCGCGGCGGCGTGGCTGCACGGCCGCGCCGCCGCCCTGGCCGGTCCCGGCCTGATCGCCGAGGACCTGCTGGACGCACTGAAGCGTGCTTCCGATCGGCCAACAAACGGCGCCGCCGCGGGCGGTCCCGCTCTATAGTCCCAGCCTGTCTTGCAGCAGCCCAGAGAGAGCCTGAATGAGTGACGTTGCCGCCACCAGTCTGCTCGACCGTGCCATCCGTCGGATCACCACTGTCTGGCGCGACATGGCCGCCAGTGTCGCCGGTGAGGCGGACGAAGATCTGGAGGCGCAAATGCGGGCCTGCCTCGCGGGGCGGGGCGGTGAGGTCAGCGCGCGCAACCGCGCGGCGAAGTTGGCGCAGACCTACCAGGTGCTGGACCAGGCGGGCCGCACGCAGTTTCTGCAGACGCTCGCCAGCTTCGACTCGGACCCGGATTCGGTCGCCCGCGCGTATGAGTCCGTGCAGCACGCCGCGGACCCGGCCGAACGTGCCACCGCCAAGGCGGCGCTGCGACGCGCCTTGGAACCGCCACGCCTACGCCTTCTGACGCAGTTCACCAGTATTCCCGATGGCCAGAAGTTCCTGGTCGACATGCGCGCCTTCCTGCAGAAGATCCGCAGCCGCGACAAGATGCTGGCCGCGCTGGAGGCCGACCTCCGTGGCCTGCTCACCGCCTGGTTCGATATCGGCTTCCTGGAGCTGGCGCGGATCGACTGGAACAGTCCGGCGGCCTTGCTGGAAAAGCTGGTCGACTACGAGGCCGTGCATGCCATCCGGTCATGGCGCGACCTGAAGAACCGCCTGGATTCCGATCGCCGCTGCTATGCGTTCTTCCATCCGCGCATGCCGGGTGAGCCGCTGATTTTCGTCGAGGTGGCGCTGGTGAAGGGACTGTCCGGCAGCGTGCAGAGCCTGCTGGACGAGAAGGCGCCGGTGCTGGACCCGCGGGAGACCGACACCGCGATCTTCTATTCGATCAGCAACTGCCAGGACGGCCTTTCCGGCATCAGCTTCGGCAATTTCCTGATCAAGCGCGTGGTGGAACTTCTGTCGGCCGAATTCCGCAACCTCAAGACCTTTGCCACCCTCTCGCCGATCCCTGGGTTCCGGAACTGGCTGGATCCGAAGCTGGCCGCCAATGAACCGGGGCTGCTGTCCGACGAGGAGGCCGCCGCGTTGACCGCCGCGCTGCCGGCGGAGACCGGTGCGGCGTCGCTGGCAGCCATTCTGGCGAAGCGCCATTGGTGGCGTGATGCGGCCCTGCGCAAGGTAACCGAGGCGGTGCTGCCGCGCCTGTGCGCGCGCTATCTGCTGATCGAGCCCGGACGCGATGCCAAGCGGGCGCGTGATCCGGTGGCGCATTTCCATTTGTCCAACGGCGCGCGTGTCGAGCGGCTCAACCTGCTGGGCGACACCTCCGACAAGGGTGTCAAGGAAAGCGCCGCGCTGATGGTGAATTACCTGTACGATCCCAGCAAGATCGAAGATTGGCACGAGGACTACGCGGGAGAGGGCAAGCGCAATGCCTCCACCGCGGTGCGCAAACTGGCGCGCGGCTGGAGCTGAAATCCACGCTTCGATCCGGATCGCGCCGGCGTTCCTTAAGCCGAACTTAAGCGGTTCACCCCTATAGCTGAGATTGGCTGCCCGCCGTCGCGGGCGACCGAACCGGTCTGGGTGAATGAAGCACGGGCTGTTCAACCCGGCGTTGCTGCAGCAAATGCTGTTCCGGGCGCTGGATGATTCCGACGATCTCGTTCTCGTCCTCGAGCAGATCGGGGCCGGGGCCGCAGGGCTGGTCATTGCCGCGGCCAATGAGGCATTTACGCGTGTGTCCGGCTACCGGCCCGAGGACCTGGTCGGGCGGCCGCTGCTTTCCCTGGCCGCACCGGATCTCGATCCCGCGGCTGCCGACGGGCTGCTGCAGGCGGCGCAAAATCGGCAGTCCTTCCGCTCGGAAATCCTCTGCGCCGGCGCGACCGGGAAGCAGTTCTGGCTGGGCCTGCACCTGATGCCGGTGGCAAGAACCTCACCGCCCTGCAGCGTCCTGCTCGGCCGCGATATCACCGATGCGCGGCGCGACCGGCAGCAACACGCCGCGGTCCAGGGATTGCTGGCCAAGGTCTTCATCTCGGTTCACGCAGCGGTCGGCATCCTAGACGAGCAGGGCACAATCCTGATGACCAATCCGGCGCTCGATGAGCTGCTGGGCTACCGGCCGGGTGGACTGCTCGGCAAGACCGGCGTCGATCTCATCGCGGTCGAATTGCGGCCCGCGGTGTTGGATGCCCGTCAGCGACAGATGGGCACCGGCGAAAGTTATCAGCTCGAGGCCATGGTGCAGCATGCGGACGGATCGATGATCCGGCTGGAGCTCGGCTCGACGATGGTGCAACGCGAGGACCTCAAACGCTTCCGGATCATCACGCTCAATCGGATCCAAGTCGCAAAGCCGGCTCAGGTGCGTGTCCATATCGCAGGCAAGATCAAGCTGATCGGCCTGGAGGATGTGAAGACGTCACTGGGCTCGCGCTGGCCGGCCGTGGCGGCGCGGGTGATGGCGAGCGCGGAGCATGTCTTGCGGCAGCGCTGTGGGCCGCGCGATAGCTGGTCACGGACCACCGATAGCGGATTTGTCGTATGCTTTGGCGATGTGACGGAGGACGAAGCCGCCGTTCGTGCCACCGCGCTCGCGCGCGACATTCGGGCGCGGTTGATCGGCCAGGGCGAGGCGGCGTCGTCGACCTACGTCTCGGCGGTGACCGGCGCTGTGGAGTTGCCCGACGATCCGGATCGATCCGCGGACATGCTCGGGCTCGCGCTGGGCCAGCGTCTGAACGCCCGCCTGCAGGAAATCGAGGCCCGTGCACGCGCCACATTGCGCAAGGCGGTGCTCGGCGCGACCTGCGAGCTGGCCGCGATCCGCAGTCGACACATGGGCGAAATCATCGCGCATTTTGCCAACCTGCCGCGGGCGTTGGAGCAGCAGTTGCAATGCGCCCTGATGGCGTTGCCGATCCGGGATCGGGAGACGTTCGACTTCGATCGACTGGTGCTGGGTGCCGCCGCGGAGCTGGTCGTTGCCACCATCGAAGCAGGCAGCACCTTGCCGGTGCTCATCCCGATCGCGTTCGACGTGTTCCTCGATCGCCGCTGTACCGATCGCTACATTGCAGCCTGCAAGCAACTCGATGAGCGGGTGCGGTCTCGCCTGATCTTCGTGATCGCGCATCTGCCGCTGGGCGTGCCACGCAACCGGGTGCTGCAATGCGCAGTCCGGTTGCGACCGTTCTGCCAGACGGTTGCGTTCGAATGCGAGGGGCTGGAACTGCCGCCGCTGGAAACCTCGCTGCTCTCCGGCTCCATCGTGGTGCTGCAGGAGGCCCTGCTGGGGCGTTGGACCGAGGATGAGCTGGTGCGGCTCAGCAGACTCATCGAGCTGGTGCGTTGCGACCGGGCAAGACTCGATGGTCCGTCAGGTCAGCAGCTGGGACAATGCCAAGCGGCTGCTGCGTGCCGGGGTTGACCTGGTTTCGCTCGCCGCCGACCTGCCATCATAGCGGGTGTCGGCGACTGGCTGTTGCGGCACCTGACCGCACGTGGATCGCACATGCGCCGTCTGCCGAGCCGGAAGGCCGAGAACTGATCTGCTGGACTGTCGATCGCCTGGCGAGCCGGACCGGTGACCGACCGCTCAGTTCCCGCACGACGCCGTGGGGCATGATGTCCGCAATCGCTCGCCGGCCCACGCGGCCGCCTCGGCCACCACCGGGTTGGCGTCGGATGCCAGCTTCATCGCAACCGGCAGCAGGTCCGGCTGGTTGGAATTGCCGATCGCCATCAGGACGTTGCGGATGAAACGATCACGTCCGATGCGCTTGATCGGCGAGCCGGAAAACCGTGCGCGAAACCCGGCATCGTTCAGCACCGCCAACGCGGCCAGGTCCGGCGCCGCCAGATCCTCCCGGGCACGCAACTTGTCGTGCTGCGAGGCGCGGGCAAATCGGTTCCACGGACAGACCGCCAGACAATCGTCGCACCCGTAGATGCGGTTGCCCATCAGCGGACGCAGTGCGTGCGGAATCGGACCGCGATGCTCGATCGTGAGGTAGGAGATGCAGCGCGTGGCATCCAGTTGGTAGGGCGCCGGAAAGGCGGCGGTCGGGCAGGCGTCCAAGCAGCGGGAGCAGCTACCGCAGCGATCGACATGCGGCGGATCGGGCGCGATCTCCAGCGAGGTGTAGATCTCGCCCAGAAACAGCCACGAGCCATGATCGCGCGAAACCAGGTTGGTGTGCTTGCCCTGCCAGCCCAAGCCGGCCCGCATCGCCAGCGGTTTTTCCATCACCGGCGCGGTATCCACGAACAGTTTTATCTCAGTGTCGAATCGCGACACGATGAACTGCGCCAGATGCTTGAGCATCCCCTTCAGCACGTCATGATAGTCGCGGTTGCGCGCGTAGACCGAGATCGTGCCGCGGTCGTGCTGGTGGAGTGCGGCCAGCGGGTCGTCCTCCGGCGCGTAAGACAGGCCCAGCGCGATGATGCTGCGTGCGGCGGGCCAGAGGGATTGCGGGTGCGATCGCTGCTCCTGCCGGTTCGCCATCCAGCCCATGTCGCCGTGCTGGCCGGCGGCCAGGAAGGCGGCGAGGCGCTGCCGCACTTCCGGACCAAGGGCAGCGTCCGCGAAACCGACGGCATCGAAACCCAGTTGCAGGGCGCGGTGGCGAATCGCGGCACGCGGATCGGCTGGCGATGGCGGGCCGGCGTGTGCCGTCACGGCGCGCGACCGGTGCCGGGTGACCGCAATGTCGCGGGTCCGGTCACCCACGCCCCCGGTATGGCGCGACCTCCTGCGGTGGAATCCACACCTTGGCGGGCGGCGCAGCGCTCTGCCAGAACACGTCGATCGGCATGCCGCCGCGGGGATACCAATAGCCGCCGATGCGCAGCCAGACCGGATCCAGCGCCGCCACCAGGCGTTCGGCGACCTGCATGGTGCAGGCCTCGTGGAACGTGCCGTGGTTGCGGAACGAACCGAGGAACAACTTCAGCGACTTGCTCTCCACGATCCAGTCGCGCGGCACGTAGTCGATCACCAGATGGGCGAAATCCGGCTGGCCGGTCAGCGGACAGAGCGAGGTGAATTCCGGGCAGGTGAAACGCACCAGGTAGTGGCGACCGCTGGCCGGATTGGCGACCCGCTCCAGTTTCGCCTCGGCCGGTGACGCCGGCATGCTGGCTGGCTGGCCAAGTTGTGTCAGCTCGGAGTAATCCGGCTCGCTCATGCATCGTCTCCTGCTGCCCAGGCCGCCCGCACCGCTGCGGCATGCGCGGTCAGTTGGCGCCCGATGATGGCGGTGCGCAGGCCGCGCATCAGGTCCTGGAAATAGGTCAGATTGTGCCAGGTCAACAGCATCGGGCCGAGCATCTCCTCCGCGCGAAACAGATGGTGCAGATAGGCGCGGACGTGGCGCGTGCAGGCCGGGCAGCGGCATGCCGGGTCCAGCGGTCGCGCATCATCGGCGAAGCGGGCGTTGCGCAGGTTGAACACCCCGCGCGAGGTGTAGGCGCGTGCGGTGCGTCCGGCGCGGGTGGGGATGACGCAATCGAACATGTCGATGCCGCGCTGGACGGCGCCGATCAGATCGTCGGGGGTGCCGACGCCCATCAGGTAGCGCGGCCGGTCCGCCGGCAGGAACGGCACGGTCGCGTCCAGCACGGCATAGGTGGTTTGCCTGGCCCTCACCGATCGCCAGGCCGCCGACCGCGTAGCCGTCGAAGCCGATATCGGTCAGCGCGCGCGCCGATGCCTCGCGCAGGGCGGGGTAGACGCTGCCCTGCACGATGCCGAACAGCGCGTAGCCGGAGCGGGGGGAAAACGCCTGCTTAGAGCGGGCGGCCCAGCGCATCGACAGCGCCATGGAGGATTCCGCCTGCGCCGCGGTGGCCGGGAAGGCGCGTGCATTCGTCCAGCACCATGGTGATGGTGGCGTCCAGCAGGTGCTGGATCTCAACCGCGTGTTCCGGCGTCAGGCGATGGCGTGAACCGTCGAGATGCGACTGGAAGGTCACGCCGTCGGCGTCGAGTTTGCGCAGCTTGGACAGCGACATGACCTGGAACCCGCCGGAGTCGGTCAGGATCGGGCCGGGCCAGTCCATCAGCCGGTGCAGGCCGCCCAGCCGCCCCACGCGTTCGGCGCCCGGCCGCAGCATCAGGTGATAGGTGTTGCCGAGCACCAGCCGTGCGCCGGTGGCGCGCACCGCGTCGGCGGTCATTGCCTTTACCGTGCCGGCGGTCCCGACCGGCATGAACACCGGCGTCTCCACCGGCCCGTGGGCTGTGGTCAGCGTGCCGGCCCGGGCGGCGCCGTCGGTGGCGACGGTGTGGTGGGCGAAGTGCGTGGTCGGGAGGTTCATGGCGGCGAGGATATGGCCTCGCCGCAGCGTCGGCGCAATTCAGCCATTTCAGCGGCTTACCTCGACCGAGCGTAACCGGGGCAAAACCCCGGGCGGATTGCATTTTAGGGCTTCCCCCGACGCGGACGAGTACCGATTCGCTCGCCGCATGTCACCGCCCACTGATCCGTCGGGTCTGCCGCACGCCGAGCTGGAAGCTCTGGTGGTTGAGCTGCTGGGCGAGGTGTCGGAGCTGAAGCAACTGGTGGCGGCACAGCGCGATGAGATCGCCTGGCTGAAGGGCCTCAAGGGTCGCCCATCGATCAAGCCGAGCGGCATGGAGAAGGGCACCGAGCCGAAGCGCGGCGGCAAGCGGGGCAAACGCCGCGGCCGCGGCAAGGTGACACCGCGGGTCACACCGCAGACCGAGGTGCTGCGGGTGGCGCATCCGCCGGGTTCGCAGTTCAAGGGCTACGAGCCGTATCGAGTGCAGGAGCTGGTGCTCACGGCACGGGCGGTGCGCTACCGCCGCGAGCGCTGGCTGACGCCGCAAGGCGAGACCATCGTGGCGCCGCTGCCCAGTGGCATCCGCGGCCATTTCGGGCCGGAGCTGCGGCGCTTCGTGCTGATGCAGTACCACCAGGGCCAGGTGACCGTCGAGCGTTTGGTCACACAGCTTCAGGCGATCGGCGTCAGTATCTCGAAGCGGCAGGTCATGCGCCTGCTGATCGATGGACAAGATGACTTCCTGGTGGAGAGCTGCGAGGTGCTACGTGCCGGACTGGCGACAGCGGACTGGGTCACCGTCGATGACACCGGCGCGCGCCATCGCGGCGCCAATGCCGTCTGCACGCAAATCGGCAACGACACGTTCGCCTGGTTCGGCACAACGGGCAGCAAGAGTTCGCCGGAACTTTCTTGACCTGCTGCGTGCCGGTCACACCGATTACGTGATCAACGATGCGGCGCTGGACTATATGCATGAGCATGCCCTGGCCGGACCGCTCATCCAGCGACTGGCAACACATGGGCAGCGGCAGTTCGCCGATCAGACCGCCTGGATGCGCCATCTTGAGCAGCTCGGCATGACCGGTCTGCCGGTGACGCCCGATCCGGTGCGCGTCGCCACAGAAGCTGCGCTGTGGGGCGCGGTGAGCGCACACGGGTTTCTCTGCGAGGCGGTCATAGTCAGCGACGATGCCGGGCAGTTCAACATCGGCCAGCATGCGCTGTGCTGGATCCACGCCGAACGCCTGGTGCACAAGCTGGAGACCTTTACCGACCAGCAGCGTGCCGCCCAGCAGCATATCCGCGGGCTGATCTGGTGGTATTATGCCGACCTGAAGCTCTACCGGCGTGAACCGACGCCACGCCGACGCCGTGAAATGCGGGGGCGGTTCGACCGCATCTTTCACCGACGTACCGGCTTCGCCACTCTGGACCGCCTGCTCCAGCGGCTGCACGCCAACAAGGCCGAGTTACTGATGGTGCTCGACCATCCCGAGATCCCGCTGCACACCAACGGTTCGGAAAACGACATCCGCTGTCAGGTGACAAAGCGCAAAGTCAGCGGCGGAACCCACAGCGATATCGGCCGAGACTGCCGCGACGCTTTCCTCGGGCTCGCCAAGACCTGCACCAAGCTCGGCATCGCATTGTGGGACTATCTCGGTGCCAGGCTCAGCATCTCAGGTGCTCCCGCCGTCCCGCACCTTCCCAGCCTCATCCGCCGCCGTGGCCAACCCGCCTGAAAACACCACTCGCCCGGGATTTTGCCCCGGTTACGACCGAGCCGCCCCGCGGGAATCCCAGGACCCGAACTCCGGGCGCGGATGGGTGGTACGAGCCGGACTATGCTGGCTCAGCTCCCGCCGAGCAGGCGATAGCCGACGCCGGGCTCGGTGATGAGAAGCTTGCCTGCCTGCGGTCCCAACTTGTGCCGCAGGTGGCCGATATAGACCCGCAGATACTGGACGTCCTCGGTATGCGCAGGTCCCCATACCGCCGTCAGCAACTGACCATGCGTCAGCACCCGCCCCGCATTTCGGACCAGCAGGGCCAGCAGCGCGAATTCGCGCGGACTGAGCGTGACGACCTCGTCCTCGACCCGGACCAGGCGGTGCTGCAGGTCCACTGCAAGCGCGCCGTTGCGGAACAGCTCGTCCGACGCCTCGGCGCCTGCCCGATGCCGGCGCGCGGTCCGGATACGGGCCAGCAGTTCGCCGACATCGAAGGGCTTTTCGACGTAATCGTCGGCTCCAGCATCCAGCGCGGCGATCTTCTCCGTCGAACGGTCCCGGGCCGACAGCACGATCACCGGAGCCGTGCTGAACGCCCGCAGCCGCCGCAGCACCTCATGCCCATCGAGGTCCGGAAGGCCGAGGTCGAGCAGGATCAGGTCCGGCGAGCGCGACGCCGCCAGCCGCAGTGCCGCGGCGCCATCGTGGGCGAGTTCCACCTCGTAGCCGGCGGCCTCCAGCATGGGACGCAGAAAGCGATGGATCTGCGGTTCGTCGTCGACCACCAGGATCCGCCCGGTGCTGCTCATGACGCCGCCGGCATGTCGATATGCACGACGGTCCCAGGCGCTCCGTCGCGCGCGGCGTCGGGGCGGGGGCTTTGCGCCTCGATCCGGCCGCCCATTGCCTCGATCAGGCCGCGGGCGATCGCCAGCCCGAGCCCGGTGCCCGGTACGGTCCGATCCTCCCGCTGCGCGCGATAGAAGCTGTCGAAGACATGCGGCAAATCCGCCGGCCGAATGCCGACGCCTTCATCGGCCACCGAGATGCGGACCATTTCGCCTGAGCCGGTCCCGGTGATGCGGATCAGCGCATTCATCGGGCTGTACTTCACCGCATTCTCCAACACGTTCACCAGCGCCTGCTCCAGCAGTTCCGGGTCGGCGGACAGCTCCGGCAGGTCGTCCGGCAGGTTGGCCGCGATCAGCCCGCCCTCCCGCAGGCGCGCGATGGCGGCATCGACCACCTCGGCGGCCCGGACGGGCAGGCGTCGCGGCGTGATCTCGCCGCTCTCCAGCCGGATCATATCGGTGATATTCGCCAGGAAGCCGGTCATCCGGACGGTATCGTGCTCGATACTGGCGAGCAGGTCGTTGCGGGCCTCGGCGGAAAGCTCATTCCAGGACAGCCGCAGCGAGCCGGCGGCGCCGCGAATGCTGGTCAGCGGCGTGCGCAGGTCGTGGGACAGCGAATTCAGCAATGCGGTGCGAAGCTTCTGGGTCTCCGCCTGAACCTCGTTCCGCGCCGCGGCGCCGGCCAGCCGCACCCGGTCCAGCGCGGTCGCGGACTGGTCGGCCAGGGCCGAGAGGGCCTGCATGTGCGGCTGATCCAGCCCGGCTTCCTGATCCGTGGCGACGCCCAGCAATGCCGCCATCCCACGCGCGGTCTGCATCGGGATGAAGCGCCACACGGTGGAGGGCAGTGTGCTGGTCCCGCGGCCGGTCTGCTCCTGATGGCCCCAGGCCCAGCGCGCCGCGGCCCAACTGCCTTCATCCAGCGTGTCCACCGCGGGGCTCGCGGCCATGATCCGCAGGTCATCCGTTTCGGCCATCAGCACAGCGGCCTGGCCGGCAATCTCGGCGGCCTGGCGGGCGACCTCCTGCAACAGCTCTGGCTCGGTGCTGGCCTGGCCCAGGCGTCGGCTGAATCCGGTGATGCGGCGCAGGTTCTCGATCCGCCCCTGTGCCACCGAGGCCTCCTGGTGGAGCTGGCTGGCGAGCCATCCGGAGGCCAGGGCGATGCCCGCGAACACGAGCAGGGCGATGACGTTGCGCGGTTCGTCGATGGTGACGGTGTAGAGTGGCGGGATGAACAGGATGTTCCAGCACAGGAAGCCAAGCGCGGCGGCGTAGAGTGCGGGCGCCCGCCCCCACAGCGTCGCCGACGCGACCACGACCGCCAGGAACAGCATCCCGAGCGCCTCGTGCTGCAGGGCGGTGGAGAACAGCTCACCGGCGAGCACGACGCTGCCGGCCAGCAATGTGGTGCAGACCCAGGGCAGCCAGTCGCTGGTGCGACGCGGGGCCGCAACCGGGCGCGGCCGGGGTGCCCGGTCCGCGACCGGCACGACATGCACGGCGAGGTCGCCGGCACGACGGACCAGGCCATCCACCAGGGTGCGGCCGAACAGGCGGCGCCAGACGGGCGGACGGCCTCGGCCGATGACCAGGTGTGTGACGTTGCGGGAGGCCGCGAGGCTCATGACCGTCCGGACCAGGTCGGCGCCGGCGCGGACATCGACCTCCGCGCCGAGCTGCGCGGCCATGTCCAGGGCGTGGCGGGTGTCCTCGGGATTGCCGGGCCGTTCGACATGCAGGACGATCCAGGGTGCGTGCAGCGCCTCCGACAGCCGCTTGGCGGCGCGCACCACGGTGTCCGCCGCGGCATCGGCGCCGATCAGCGCCAGCACGCAGTCGCCGGCGGGCCAGGGGCCGATGATCGCCTTCTGGCGCATGTAGTCCCGCATGTCGCGGTCGACCCGCTGCGCGGTCTGGCGGAGGCCGATTTCGCGCAGCGCCGCCAGATTGCCCTCGCGGAAGAACCCCTCCAGCGCCTGCCGGGCCACCTCGGGCCGATAGACCCGCCCTTCCTTGAGCCGGGTCCGCAGTTCGGTGGGGGTGAGATCGACGAACTCGATCTCGTCAGCCATCTCCAACACCCGATCGGGCAAGGTTTCGCTGACCTTGATCCCGGTGATGCGGGCCACCGCATCGTTCAGGCTTTCCAGGTGCTGGATGTTCAGCGTGGCCCAGACGTCGATTCCGGCCTCCAGCAGCTCGGCCACATCCTCCCAGCGCTTCCTGTGGCGGCCGCCGGGGGCGTTGGTGTGGGCCAGTTCGTCCACCAGCAGCAGGCCGGGATGGCGGGCGAGGGCGGCGTCGAGGTCGAACTCCTCCAGGGTTCGCCCGCGATAGCTGACCGGACGACGCGGCAGTACCGGAAGGTCGCCGACCTGCGCCGCGGTCTCCGCCCGCCCGTGGGTCTCGACCACGCCCACCAGAACGTCGATTCCCTCGGCCCGGCGGCGGCGGGCCGCGTTGAGCATGTCCCAGGTCTTGCCCACGCCCGGTGCGGCGCCCAGGAAGACCTTCAGGCGGCCCTTGCCCTCCCGCGCCGCGGCGAGCAGGAGGGATTCCGGGTCCGGACGCGCGGTGTCACCGACGGGCATGGCCCATCATGTGGGCGTTCCGCCGGCGCAGCTAGCGGGTCACCTGCGTCGGCGCGCCGGGCTGGCGACCCTGCAAGTCGTCGAGCGCGAGGTTCAGCTCCAGCACATTGACGCGGGGTTCGCCGATAAACCCGAGGCGACGGTCGCGGGTCTCGCGCGTCAGCAAATCGCGCAGCTCGGCTTCCGCCATGTGCCGCGCGGTGGCGACCCGCGCGATCTGGCGCTCCGCATTGGCGGGCGAGATCTGCGGATCGAGGCCGGAGGCCGAACTGGTCACCGCGTCACCGGGGACGGGCAGCGGGCCCTGGTCTCGGAGATCGGCCTGGACCCGTTCCAGCAGCGCCTTGGAGGTCGGGCCGAGGTTAGATCCGCCGGAGTTGGCCGCCGCATAGGGCGCCGCAATCGTCTTGGACGGGTCGTTGGGATCGGTGCCGGTGGTCGCCGACGGGCGCGGGTGGAAGTAGCGGTCCGCGGTGAAGTCCTGGCCGATCAGCGCGGAGCCGACCACGTGGCCATTGCGGCGGATCAGGCTGCCATTGGCCTGGTCCGGGAACACCGCCTGGCCGAAGCCGACGAAGGCGAGCGGGAAGGCCAGGCCGGTGAGCAGGGTGAACACCACCACCAGTACCGATGGCTGGACGCAGGGTCTGCATGGGACGGCCTCCTTCAGGCCAGACCGAGCACGGTCAGAATGAGGTCGATCAGCTTGATGCCGATGAACGGTGCGATCAGCCCGCCCAGGCCATAGATCAGCAAGTTGCGCCGCAGCAGCGCCGCTGCACCCACCGGCACGAAGCGCACGCCGCGGAGCGCCAGCGGAACCAGGGCGACGATGATCAGCGCGTTGAAGATCACCGCCGACATGATCGCGCTGGATGGCGAACGTCAGTCGCATGACATTCAGCGCATCCAGTTCCGGATAGGTGGCGACGAAGATCGCCGGCAGTATGGCGAAGTATTTCGATACGTCGTTGGCGATGCTGAAGGTGGTCAGCGCGCCGCGGGTGATCAGCAATTGCTTGCCGATCTCCACCACCTCGATGAGCTTGGTAGGGTCGCTGTCGAGATCGACCATGTTGGCCGCCTCGCGCGCGGCCTGGGTGCCGGTCTGCATGGCCACGCCGACATCGGCCTGCGCCAATGCGGGAGCATCGTTGGTGCCGTCACCCGCCATGGCGACCAGGCGACCCTCGGCCTGGACGCGCCGGATATAATCGAGCTTGTCCTGCGGCGTGGCCTGAGCGATGAAATCGTCCACGCCAGCCTCGGTGGCGATGGCGGCGGCGGTGACACGGTTGTCGCCGGTGACCATGACCGTGCGGATGCCCATCCGCCGCAGCGCTGTCGAACCGGTCGCGGATGCCCGGCTTGACCACGTCCTTCAGCTCGATGACGCCCACCAGCGTGCCGTCCGCGGCCACCGCCAGCGGCGTGCCGCCGGCGCGTGCGATCCGGTCGACCGCCTGTCTGAAAGCAGCAGGCGGGCGAGGTCTCGCCGATCGCCGCTCAGCACGCTGTCCACCGCTCCCTTGCGCCACGATCGGCCGGCATGATCCAGCCCGGACAGCCGGGTGTTGGCGGAGAACGGGATCACCACGGCATCCGCCGCGCGTTCCACGGTGATGCCGTGGCGGTCGCGGGCGAAGGCCAGGATCGAGCGTCCTTCCGGCGTATCATCGCCTAGCGAGGCCAGCACCGCCGCCTCGGCCACCGCGTGCTCGGTCTGCCCGAGTGCCGGGGTGAACCCCGCGGCCATGCGGTTGCCGAAGGTGATGGTGCCGGTCTTGTCCAGCAGCAGCGTGTCCACGTCGCCCGCCGCCTCGACCGCTCGGCCCGACGTCGCCACCACATTGAACCGCACCAGCCGGTCCATGCCGGCGATGCCGATCGCGGACAGCAGGCCGCCGATGGTGGTGGGGATCAGCGTGACCAGCAGCGCCGCCAGCACCGGCACGCCGAGCATGGTGCCGGAGTAGCGGGCCAGCCCTTGCAGCGTGACCACGGCGATCAGGAAGATGATGGTCATGCCCGCGAGCAGGATGTCGAGCGCGATCTCGTTCGGCGTCTTGCGCCGTTCGGCGCCTTCCACCAGCCGGATCATGCGGTCGAGGAAGGTGCTGCCGGGGGCGGCGGTGATGCGCACCACCAGCCAGTCGGAGACCACCGGACGTGCCGCCGGTGACCGCGCTGCGATCGCCGCCGGCCTCGCGGATCACCGGTGCGGATTCGCCGGTGACGGCACTTTCGTTCACGCTGGCGACGCCTTCGACCACCTCGCCGTCGGAGGGGACCAGGTCGCCCGCTTCCACCAGCACGAGATCGCCGATGCGCAGTTCCGGTGCGGGTGTCGGCTTGAACAGCGCGCGATCGTCCGGACGCAGCAGCAGCTTGGCCCTGGTGTCCGATCGGGTCCGGCGCAGGCTTTCGGCCCGCGCGCGGCCGCGGCCTTCGGCGACCGCTTCGGCGAAGGTGGCGAACAGCACGGTCAGCCAGAGCCAGGCGGCGATGGCCAGGGCGAAGCCGGCGGGCCCGCCGATCACCAGGCTGCGCAGCCCGAGGACCGTCACCGTCGCCGCCACGATTTCGGTCACGAAGATGACCGGATTGCGGATCAGCGAGACCGGGTTGAGTTTGACGAATGCGTCACGCGCGGCGCGGCCGAGCAGGTCGCCGGCGAGGAGGGACGAGTCGAGTTTACGGGTTGCCATTGTCGGACCTCAGAAGGTCTTGCCGGCCAGCATGGCGAAGTGTTCCGCCAGCGGGCCGAGGGCCAGGGCGGGAAGGAATTGAAGGCCGCCGAGGATCAGGATGACGCCGATCAGCAGGCCGATGAACAGCGGCCCGTGGGTCGGGAAGGTGCCGGCGCTGGGCGGGACCTTGGGCTTTGCCGCGAGCGATCCGGCGATCGCCAGCACCGGCACCAGGAAGGCGAAGCGGCCCAGCAGCATCGCGGTCGCCAGCCCGAAATCCAGCAGGTCGGTGTCGGCCGACAGGCCGGCAAAGGCGCTGCCGTTGTTGCCGGTGGCGGAGCTCCAACCATACAGCATCTCCGACAGGCCATGCGGGCCGGCGTTGTTCAGCGAGGCCAGCCCGCTCGCGCTCGACAGCGAGAGCGCGGTGCCGCCCAGGATGCAGAGCGGCAGGATCAGCACCGCCAGCATGGCGAGCTTGATCTCGCGCGCCTGCACCTTCTTGCCGAGGTATTCCGGTGTGCGTCCGACCATCAGGCCGGCGACGAACACCGCGAGCAGCGCGAACACCAGGATGCCGTAGAGGCCGGAGCCGACGCCGCCGGGCAGGATCTCGCCAAGCTGGATCAGGAACAGCGGCACCAGCCCACCGAGCGGCGTGAAGCTGTCATGCATCGCATTGACGGCGCCGCAGGAGGTGCCGGTGGTCAGCACGGCGAACAGCGATGGAAAGCGGCGTGCCGAAGCGAACCTCCTTGCCTTCCATGTTGCCCATCGCGGGATCGACACCGAGTTTGGTCAGCAGCGGATTGCCGGCAGCCTCGGCCGCGTAGCAGGCGAGCACCGCGGCAACGACCAGCACCGCCATGGTGAGGAACAAGGCGCGCCCCTGACGGGTATCGCCGACGATGTGGCCGAAGGCGATGGCCAGCGCGAAGGGGATCACCGCGAGCGACCAGCACTCGATCATGCTGGTGACGGCGGTGGGATTCTCGAACGGATGCGCCGAATTGGCGTTGAAGAAGCCGCCGCCATTGGTGCCGAGGTCCTTGATCGCCTCCTGGAAGGCGACCGGACCGATCGCGATGGTCTGCTGCGCGCCTTCCAGCGTCGTTGCATGGATGGCGGCGGAGAGCGTGTCGGGCACGCCGGATGCGAGCAGCAGGATGCCGACCACGATCGTCAGCGGCAGCAGCAGGTACAGCGTGATGCGGGTGAGGTCGGTCCAGAAATTCCCGAGTTCCTGCATGCCGCCACGCGAGAACGCGCGCGCGACCGCGGCGGCAGCGGAGATGCCGGTGGCGGCGGAGAGGAAGTTGTGCACGGTCAGTCCGAACATCTGGCTGCCGTGGGACATCGTTATCTCACCGGAATAGGCCTGCCAGTTGGTATTGGTGACGAAGCTCATCGCCGTGTTGAAGGCGGTGCGTGGTGCCAGACCGGGCAGATGCTGCGGATTGAACGGCAGATAGTACTGCGCGCGCAGGATGGCGTAGAGCAGCAGGAAGTGCACCGCGTTGAGCACGACCAGCGCGACGGCGTACTGCCGCCAGCTCATGCCGCGCGCGGGATCGATTCCGGCGAGGCGGTAGCAGCCGGTTTCGACCGGAGTCAGCAAGGGAGTCAGCTGCGTGCGGCCGTTGTTCAGCACGCGCGCGATATAGGCGCCAAGGGGAAACGCCGCGAGCGCGACCAGCCCCAGCACCAGGGCGATCTCCGCCCATCCGATCAATGTCATGATGAGTCTCAGAAGTCCTCGGGGCGAACCAGAGCCCAGACCAGGTAGACCAGCAGGGCTGCGGCGACGGCGGCGCCGAGCGTGAGGTCGAACATCAGATCCGCTCGCAGAGCATTGCGTAGGCGGCCATCAGAAGAATTCCGCCTGTTCCCAGGACGGCAAGCATTAGATCGAACATCGCGCACCTTCATTGGATGCCGCGGTCGAAAATAGGCAGTGCGGGCGTAAAGGCGCCATGTGAGTCTGGGACGGATTGTATAAAGGAGAAATAAAACGCAGTTCGATGTTGGTTCGGCCATGCGGGGCGGAACCGCGACGCGATCGAAGTTGGAGCATTACAAGCCGGGGCCGAACCGGCTCTCGCGCATATCGCCTGAGGGGCAAGGGGACGCTTCGGATCGGGCGCGATGTTGACACATCGGCATTGCGCGGCATGCGGCGCGTTTTGCGCGGATGATCCCGGTCGCATCGGGAGTACGGGTCTGGGCGGCAACCGGCTCGACCGGCATGAACCGCCTGGCATTGCAGGTCCAGGAAGCGTAGCGGGGCAACTCGAATGCGACGTCGTTCTGCGACGTTCGGGCGCAGCGATAGCCTGCATCCCGAAGAACGGCACAACTACGACGGCACCTTAACCCGCGTCCTCGCGCTGCCCACGTCAGATCAATACGCTACTCTCTCAACCGTTGGCCGGTCGCGAAGCGAGGAGGCAATTGCTGCAATCACTGCGTAGATTGCCATGAGCAGCATGACGTCACCGGCCGCGTCGAGCAGCGCCTGCTCATTGGCGCCAATGGTGCGTTCGTGCAGGCCGGTGGCGCGTTCCAGCCGCCAGGCCAGAAGCGCGGATGCGCCCGCCACGCCGGTGGCGGTGCCGAACGCCCGCATCAGGTTCAGCAGCCCGCCGGCCTGTCCCGCGTGATCGGCTGGCGCGGCTACCAGCGTGGCGCTGTTGTTGGGGGCGATGAAGAGCCCGAGACCCACACCATAGGCCGCCAGCCCCGCCATTACGGGAAACAGGCTGTCAGGCGTTCCGGTGAGCGACCAGCGGAGCCAGAGTACCGCCGCCACGCACAGCGACGTGCCGCCCAACATCACCAGGCGCGGCCGGAGTTCGGCGGCGGCGGCGCTGAATGGAGCGACCACCCCGAGCGCCACGGGTACGAGAGCGAGCCGAAGCCCCGCCGTCAGCGGCGCGTCGTGGTAGCCACGCACCAGCGCAAACGACATCGCGAAGAACATGCCATACAGCATGGCGTAGGACAGCAGCACCGCGACGGTGCCGCCGGAGAACGCCCGTGACTGGAACAGGCCGAGATGGATCAGCGGAGCCTGTGTCCGCCGTTCTCGGTGGATGAAGCCTGCGAAGAGCAGGATCGCCGCCGCCGCGCAGCCGAGCACGCCGAACGACAGCGCTCCCCACGCATTCAGCTTGGAGATCGCCAGCATCAGCATAGTCAAGGCCGGAACCAGGAGCAGCGCTCCGCCCCAGTCAAGCGCCGCGTCTCGGGATAGGCGCGTGCTGAGCGGCACGAGCAGCCAGCCGAGCAAGGCGCCCACAGCGGCGAATGGTACGGTCACCCAGAAGATCCAATGCCAGCTCAGGCTGCCCAGCAGCACGCCGCCGAGCGCCGGCCCGGCGCTGACACCGATCGCCTGGGCGGCGGCGAACAGACCCATGGCGCGCGCCCGGCGTTCAGGGCCCGCGACGGCGACGAGGATGACAACGCTGTTGGCGCCAAGCAGCGCACCGCTGATCCCTTGCAGGACGCGGAATGCGATGAGCCACGGCAGGCTCGGGGCCACGCCGCACAGCGCCGAGAACAGACCGAACAGGGCGAAGCCGAGGATGTACATCAGTTTGCGCCCGGCGATTTCGGCGAGGCGCGCGTAGATCGGCAGGACGGCGGCGAAGGAGAGGCTGTAAGCGACCGCGACCCAGCTCACCTCGTTCAGCGGCGTGTCGAACGTATGCTCAAGGGTAGGGAGGCCGAGCTGCACGATGCTGGCGTCGACCTGTCCGGCGAAAGCGCCGAGGCAGGCGACGCAAACGACGAACCAGGGGTAGCGGGTGAGCCGAGTAAGCGCACGGAGTGGGGGCGGTTCGGGTAACAGAGGGCGGGAGCGCTCGCCTGTGGCGGGGGACGCGTTGGCGTCCATGCTAGGGGTCCTCCTGGCCGGAATCGGCGGGGACGGTAATTAGTTGCGGGACCAAGGTGAAGATGTGCTGAACCCCTATGGTCAGGCTTGTTCGATGCGGCGGACCCTCCTGGCTCGGTCCGAACACGGCTGTGAAAGGTCAGCACCGAGGCTCTAGCGCAAACAGTTGGCTCCAATCCCGTGACGCAATGAACCGTCGCCATCGGCGATCGGATCAGCGCCGCTCCGACGCCACTTCCGGCACGGCTATCCAGACCCAGATGACGTTGGCGATCAGCATCGCGGCCGTCACCGCGAACACCCAGTTGATGCCTGCGGTCGCCGCCACCACGCCGCCGGTGATCGGGCCGACCGTGTTGCCGACGAAATAGGCGGACGACAGCACGCCGTAGACGAAGCCGCGATTGGCCGGGGTGGTCAGCCGCCCGATCAAGGCGTTCGCGGCCGGCAGGACGCCGCCGGTGAACAGGCCGAGCCCGAACCGCTCCACCACGAAGGCCCAGTAGCCCAGCGGGAGGCTCTGCGGCAGCGTGAACAGGGCGGCGCCGGTCAGGCAGATCAGCAGCACCCGGCGATAGCCGATCACGTCGCTCTGGCGTCCCAGGATCGGCACCGCCAGCACCCCGGCCAGGCCGGTGGCCGAGAATGCCAGTCCACCCAGCGTCGCCAGGTCCGGTCGCGGCCCCAGCATGTCCTGCACATACAGCGTCACCACCGGCTGCACCGCCATGGTGGCGAACTGCGCCATCATCATCACCAGCACCAGCGCGAGCAGCCCGCGGGAGCGCGTCAGCACCGACAGGCCGGTCAGCAGCGAGCCGCGCTGCCGCCCTTCCTCGGGACGGGTGAAGCGTTCCGGGACGAACCGCCAGGTGCCGATGAAGGCGCAGAACGCCATGGCACCGGCGAAAACGAAGGGCAGACGGTAGCTGCCGGACAGGTCTGCCATGGCGCCGCCCACCAGCGGACCGACCAGCGACCCCACCAACTGGCCGGTGCTCAACCATCCCAGGGACCAGCCGATCCGGGTCTCCGGCACCTGGGTCGCCACCAGCACGGTGGCGGCGGAATTGAAGCCGGCCAGCGCCCCCATGGCGCCGCGGAACGCCAGCACGTGCCACGGGCTGTGGGCCACCGCGATCAGCGCCGTGAACACCGCGATGCCCAGCGTCGCCCGCAACACCATCAGCTTGCGGCCGTAGCGGTCGGCCATGCCGCCCCAGATCGGCGCGGTGAAGATCGCCACGAAGGAGGTGACGGAGGCGATCACGCCGGCCCAGAGATCGATCCCTTCGATGCTGGTCACACCCAGTTCCGGGAGGAACAGCGGCATGATCGGGCTGACGATGCTGAACGAGATACTCATCACGAACTGCACGCCCACCATGGTCCAGAGCGTCAGCTGCCACCCCGGTTCAGCCCCATCGGGCCGTTCAGTCTTGCGATCGGTCATGACGTCCCGCCCCGAAGCGGCCAGCATTCGGTGTCACACGGGGTCTGTAAAGCCAGACACCGTTTGCCCACCTGAATCACGCGCGCTATGGGTACGGAGTCTCGAGAAGGAGGACGGATGAGCGACGATCAGGGACAGCAACCAGAAAGCCTGCTGCCCTACGAGGACTGGACGGAAAAATCCCTGCGCGGCGTGGTCGCGGAGGCCATCGAGTACGCCTCGGTGCATGGTTTGCCCGGCGGTCATCATTTCTACCTGACGTTCCGCACGGACCATCCCGGCACGGTCATTCCGCCGCGTCTGCGCGCGCAGTATCCGCAGGAGATGACCATCGTGCTGCAGCACCAGTTCTGGGACCTGAATATGGACCGGGACGCGCGGCTGATCAGCGTCGGCCTGTCGTTCGGCGGGATCTCCGCCAGCCTGGCGATCCCGCTCGATGCGGTGGTTGGGTTCGCCGACCCGTATGTCCGCTATGGGCTGCGCTTCCATGCGGTTACGCCGGAGGTGGTCGCCGAACTCGGTCGCGCAACTGCCGGTACCGTCGGCGACGCCATCCGAAGACGAGGCGCCGCCGGCCGACAAGCCGTCCGAACCGCAGGTGGTCAGCCTGGACGCATTCCGCCGTCGGCCGCCGGCGAAGGAGTGACGCCGGCGGGTCACGGCGCCGCGATGCGGGCGCGGGCGTCCAGAGAGGCCGGCGGCGGTGAGCCGGCAGGCCCTCGCCGGTTGCGCGCGGCAACGAGTATAGGGCGCACGGCCAAGGCTAGGCTGTCGGGCCTGCGGTGGCCGGGCCTGTGGTGCCGGCAGCGTCCGTGGCACCGGACCGGTCGCGGTCAGTCCTCCGGCGGGGCGCTGATCGCCTTCAGGTAGCGACGCACCGAGTAGGCGATCGCCGCTTTGCCCCCGCTGGCGATGATGCGGTCCCACCATGCGCCGTAGATCGGCTCGAACGGCCAGGGCTCCAGCACATCGGCGATGTGTCGGACGGAGCTTGCATCGAGCGGGATCAGGTCCGGGTAGCTGCGCATGAAGCTGACCTTCTTGTCGAGCCCGACCTGGACGATGTCGCCGGACAGCAGCGCCCCTTTGCCGGCGGCACCCTGAGCCCAGTGCAGCACGGTCCCGCCGGCGAAATGCCCGCCGCAACGCAGCAGCGTCACGCCCGGCATCAGCGGCTGGCTCTCGCCATCCCAGAAGTTGACGGCGGCATCGGCGCGCACCACCCAGCGACGATCCGCGACGTGCAGGTGGATCGGCGCATCCCCGAAGGCGCGGCTCCATTCCACCATCGATGCGTAGTAGTGCGGGTGGGAGATCGCGATCGCCGCGATGCCACCCAACGCCCGGACGATCTCGACAGTGGCGTCATCGATGAAGCTGATGCAGTCCCACAGCACGTTGCCGCGTTCGGTGCGCAGCAGCAGGGCGCGTTGCGCGATGCCGAAGGCGGGCGTGGTGCCAATGCCGATCAGGCCGGGCTCGTGCTGGCGGAAGGCGTTGAAATGGGTCCGCCGCAGCGTGGCCAGCGAGGTCCAGGCCTGGCCGAACGGGTTCACGTATTGCCGCTCCTCCTGGCAGATGATGCAGCCGGAAGGCGCGGCTTCGCTGTCCGGGTATTGCGTTCCACAGGTGGTGCAGATGAAGGCGGGCATGCGGGCCTCCTGGAGCATTCCGGGTTCGGCTGTCCCGCTGATGCGGGTTGTCGTGGTGGCGGGCGGGAGCGGCCTGATGGGCGGATCGCGCAGGATGCCCTGGGGGTGGCCGCACGGCTAGTGTTTCAACTCTTACGTTTCGATCCCGCCCCGGGGCAGGAATCCCGGCATTTTGCCCCGAAAACGCCGGGATCGACGTGTCAGGGTCACAACAGCAGCTTCGATGCAGCGGAGCAGGGTCATTCGGTTCGCCGGCCATGAACGGTCTCGAGCGGCAGCGTCTTCAGCAGTTCCAGTGCCGCGGTAATCCCATTGGCCCCGGCTGCTACCCGCAACAGGCCGATGACGCCTTGCAATGTCGCGCTGAACGCCGCCAGCAGATGCGCGCCAGGGGACTGGCCAAAGGCACTGCCGCGCCGGCACTTGCTGTCGATCGCGACGTGCCCGGCCGGTTGACCGCCACGCATCCAATTACCGAGGACCCGCTCCAGCGCAGCAATGTCCAGCCCCTGGAACAACCCGCACCACACCGACGGCCGGGGGAACCCGGTTGCGGCTGATCGCGACCGCCTCGAACGCTTCCCGGATCCGCCGTGAACCACAGCGCACAATGCTCAACTGGTCACGCCGGCCGGACAGCAACGCCGCAACCGCGATCAGCAATCTCATGGCCGCGCCGCCGGTCGGTTGCGGTGACGCGCGCCGGAAAAGGCGGTTTGCCGCAACGCTCCCCACTGTATCGATTACACGAATGAAGCGAGGATTCTCCAGCGTTGGAAACCGGTTGCTAATCTTCCACCGATAATCTGGCCGCGCAATATGTGACGTCATCGTATCGGCGCGATGCCGCTCGATGTAGATAAGCAACAACTATCTGAGCGGAGATGACGCAGTTGATGAACCTCAAAAACTGGAAGATCTCGTACAAGATTTTACTGGTGGTCGGTCTGCTATCCTGCGTGACCCTCGTTGTGGGGATGGTGGGGTACCTGAATATCGGCAAACTCGACCGCGCCACCGACACTATTCAAGTCGCGGCAAGTGAGGCACTGCAGGGCGCACGCATCAACAAACTGGTTGTGACGATGAACCGCGCCGAATACCGGCTGGTGGCGGAGCCGACCGCGGATCGGCTGAAAGATGTGGAGCAGGCAACGGAGGCTTATCGTCGGGAATTCAAGACCCGGATGGCCAGCCTGACGAAGACGGCGGACGCGGACCAGAAGAGGCGGTTGAATGCCTGTGCCGGCCGGGGTCAGGCGGCCGGTGCCCACCTTGATCGGTGCGATGCTTGAGACCGGCGATTGGCTCCGCGCCCAGCGGGGGCATACGGCCCCCGCGCTGGGATTTGCATCAATCAGACCTGCACGAAGCTGTTCGCATCGAATGCCCAAGGCGTGGAGCCATTGCTGTTGATGACGCCAATCAGTGTGCCACCACCGGAGAAGGAGCCATTGCCGCTGTAATACAGTCCGCCGTTGTCCTGCTGGTAAACGAAGGCGCCATGGCCGCCATTGGCCAACGTCGTGCCCAGACGCGCCGCCGCATTGGCGACCCCGGCCAGGTCGGTGCCAAGGCTGAGGGCCGCGCCACCCAGATCGAAGGCGTTTGTCGCAAGGGTCGAACTGCCGGTGGTGTCCAGAGCGATCTTGTCGCCTTTCGCGGCCTTGAAGTTGGTCACCGTGGTGACGTCGCCGGCACCGTTGTGAGCGAACACGAACCGGTCTGCACCGAGGTTGCCGGTGATGAAATTCATGCCGGCCCCGCCGTCCACCAGGCTCGCGTTGGAGCCGGTGAGCACCACGGTATCGCTGCCGGCCCCGCCCAGCACGGTCTCGGTATTGGCCACGGAGACGCGGTTGGTGCCGTTGGCGAGCGTCAATGTGTCGGTGCCGGCGCCAAGGTCGATGCTGCCTTTTGTCACCGCGGAAGCGAAGGTGATCGTGTCCGCCCCGCTGCCGCCGATCAGCGTGTTCACGTTGCTGACGGTCCCGGTGTTGCCGGAGGCGGTCAGCGTGAGCTTGTTGGCACCGCCGCCGAGATCAAGCCGGGTTGCGGACGTCAGCGCGGTGCCAAGCGTAACCGTGTCCGCGCCGGTGCCGCCGGTGATGGTCTCTGTGTTGGCCAGTGTGGCGGTATTGGCGAAGTTGCCGAAGGTCAGGCTGTCATTGCCGGCACCGAGATCGATGGAGCCTTTGACGGCAGCGGCGCCCAGGGTGATCGCGTCCGCGCCGGTGCCGCCGGTCAGGGTCGTGACACTCTTCACCGTCCCGGTGTTCGCGACGTTGGCGAGGGTGAGCCGGTTGGCTCCTCCGGCCAGGTTGACCGACATGCCGGAGGTCAGCGCGGTGGTCAGCGTGACGACGTCTGCGCCGCTGCCGCCGGTGATGGTTTCGACATTGGCCAGCGTGGCGGTATTGGCGTAGCTGCCGAAAGTCAGGGCGTCATTGCCTCCACCAAGATCGATCGCGGCACCGGCCACCGCGGCGCGTAAGGCAACGCTGTCGCTGCCGGATCCGCCGGTGATGGTCTCCACATTCAACGCCGTCACGGTGTTGGTGCCGTTGGCCAGGGTGAGCGTGTCGGCGCCGGCGCCGAGATCGATGCTGCCCCTTGTTACCGGGGTGGCGAGGGTGATCGTGTCTGCGCCGCCACCGCCGATCACGGTGTTGACGTTGCTGATGGTGCCGCTGTTGCCGGAAGCGGACAGCGTGAGTTTGTTGGCGCCGGCTGAGAGATCGAGTTTCGTTGCGTTCGTCAGCGCGGTGCCGAGCGTGACCGTATCTGCACCGGTGCCGCCGGTGATGGTCTCGACGTTGCGCAGCGTCGCAGTGTTGGTGAAGTTGCCGAAGGTCAGGCTGTCATTGCCCGCACCGAGATCGATGGAAGCGCCGACGGCGGCGGCGCCGAGGGTGATTGCGTCCACAGCGCTGCCGCCGGTCAGGGTCGTAACGCTCTTTACCGTTCCGGTATTCGCGACGTTGGCGAGGGTTAGCCGGTTGGCGCCCCCGGCCAGGTTGACCGCCATGCCGGAATTCAACGCGGTGGCGAGGGTGACGGTGTCTGCGCCGCTGCCGCCGGTGACGGTTTCAACATTCGCCAGCGTGGCGGTATTGGCGTAGTTGCCGAGGGTCAGGGCGTCATTGCCTGCGCCAAGGTCGATGGCGGCCCCTGCGGCCGCGGTATGCAAGGTGATGCTGTCGCTGCCGGACCCGCCGCGGATGGTCTCGACATTCGACACCGTCGCATTGTTGGTGCCGTTGGCAAGTGTCAGCGTGTCGGCGCCGACGCCGAGATCGACGCTGGCCCGTGTTGTCGCGGCGGCAAAGGTGATCGCGTCCGTGCCACCACCGCCGACCAGTGTGTTGACGTTGCTGACGGTGCCGTTGTTGCCGGCATTGGCAAGGGTCAGTTTGTTGGCCCCGCCGCCGAGATCGATCTGCACCGCGTTGTTCAGTGGCGCAACGAGCGTGACGGAGTCCGCGCCGGTGCCGCCGGTGATGGTCTCGGTGTTCGCCACCGTCGCGGTATTGGTGAAGTTGCCGAAGCTCAGGCTGTCACTGCCCGAACCCAGATCGATAGAGGCACCCACCGCGGCGGCGCCGAAGGTGATGGTGTCGGCACCGGTGCCGCCGGTCAGTGTCTTGACGTTGCTCACGGTCCCGGTGTTGCTACCGTTGGCGAGGGCGAGGCGGTTCGACCCGCCGCCCAGATTGACTGACATCCCGGCGTCGAGTGCGGTGGTTAGCGTGACGGCATCGGCGCCGCTGCCACCGATGATGGTCTCGATGTTGGCCAGTGTCGCGCTGTTGGCATAGCTGCCGAAGGTCAACGCATCATTTCCGGTGCCGAGATCGATGCTGCTACCTGAGGCCGGTGCATGCAGCGTGATGCTGTCGCTGCCGGACCCGCCGGTGATGGTCTCGACGTTCGACGCCGTCGCGTTGTTGGTTCCATCGGCGAGCGTCAGCGTATCGGCGCCGGCGCCGAGGTCGATACTGGCCTTCGTCGCCGCGGCACCGAAGCGAATTGCGTCGGCGCTGCTGCCACCGATCAGCGTGCCGACATTGCTGACGGTCCCGCTATTGCCGGTGTTGGCGAGGGTCAGCTTGTTGGCCCCGCCGGCGAGATCGACCGTCATTGCATTGGTCAGCGCGGTGCCAAGTGTGACGGTATCCGCCCCGGTGCCACCGGTGATGGTTTCGATGTTGCTCAGGGTCGCTGTATTGGGCTGGTTGCCGAACCGGACTGCGTCGTTGCCGGCACCGAGATCGATGGATGTGGAGGCTGCGGGCGTGGCCAGGATGATGGTGTCATCGCCGGTGCCGCCGATGATCGACTCGGTATTGGCAACGGTCGCGGTGTTGGTGCCGTCGGCGAGCGTGAGCGTATCGCGCCCGGCCCCCAGATCGACCGAGGCGTTGGTGACTGCGCTGGTCAGGACGGTTGTGTCGGCGCCCGTGCCGCCCAGGATGATGTTGGAATCGACGAATGTCCCGATATCGACTTCCACGATCCCGGAGGAGAGCTGCGACAGCGGGATAGCGCTGGGCTGGTTGTAGCCCCAGGGATTGCCCAGTTGCACCATGGCGGTGCCGCCGACCATGGTGAGGCTTTCGAACATATAGGCGTGGCTGTTGACCAGGCCGTAGGGCAGCGTTCCGGATGCCGCGGTATCCATCGTGATCAGGCTGCCCGCGGCGATGAAGCTCTGCAGCAGCTGGACGGTCAGCGAGGATGGCGACAACCAGGTCGTGGCTTGGCCGGTCAGTACCTCCATGGCGATCATCGGATTGCCGCCATTGGCGATCGCGTTGTAGCCGCCTTCCAGGGTCGCCACGGCCTTTTCCAGCACCTGGACCCAGATCTCTTTCTCGCCGTTGACGACACCCTGCGTGGCACCGTTATTGACGGCGTTGGTCGGGAACGTGTTGTTGACGGTGACCGGCACGGTCTTGAAGCTGCTGGTTCCGTAGGTCGGCAAGGCACCGGACGCCGCCAGGTGAAGCGCGACCGTCTCCGTACCGTTGGCGTTCACGCTGATCATGTTGGTGATCGCGCTCGGGTGCCACAGGGCGAGTTCTCCGATCGCGGCCAGCAGGAAGCAATCGCCGATCTGCCCCTGGTGAATGTCATTGACGCTGATCGCAGCGGGATCGCCAGGCTCCTGCAGGTAGAGAACCTGCGATGTTGCCGTGGACCAGACCGGCGGTGCCGCGGCAAGGCTCTGTAAGGCCCCGCCCGGTGCCGATCCAGACCAACCGTCCGGAGCCGGAGAGTTGACCGGGATGCCAATGCCTGTTGCGCGTCCGCTCGCTTCCACGACTGTCGTGGCGACATCCAGGCCCTGCCTGAGGCGATCGCCGTCAGTGCCGGATCCATCGGGCACCGGGAGCGCGTACGATAGCGCGTCGCCGGATAACGCTGTCGGGCTCGGGCAGGCAGCGCCCGGCGCGGAGGATGCGGGGACGGGGGCAGGGCCGACCGCGAAGTCTGCGCCGCCCGAACGAACCGTGGCATCAGGTGGAACGTCCAGCGATTCGCCGGCAAAAGCGAAATTCGAGGGTGCCGAGTGGCTCGCGTGCGGGGGCGAGATGGTCGTCACCGTCTCCGCCGACGCGGATGGAGCGTCAGCTTGATACGCGAAGCGGCCGGCGCCAGCGCACGATGGCGGAATATCCACGGCGGCACCTGACAGGTAGTCGTTGCCTGACAGGGCGAAAGCGCCCGCGGGATACGCGTTCCAATTGCTGTCGGTGAGAACGAAGGCGCTCGAGCTGAGCCCGTCTGTCGTAGCGTCGAACCGCGGCACGGTCCCGTTCGGAGGCGTAACGGCATAAGCCATCACACTGTTCCGATGGGCGAATTTGGCCGTCATGACAGTCTCGCGGGGTCACGCGAAAAGCGGGATTGTGTTCTTTTCGCAGCAGGTCCGGTCGTTCGCGATTTTCGCTGATTCGATGGTGTTGTGCATCGATCCCTGGAGAGGCGCCGTCCATTTGTTGTCGGCTCGTGCAATCTACGACCGGAGTTTGAACAGATGATGAACATTGTCGATGTCCCTGGTGATTTACCGCGCGCGCCCGCGCCCGCCGTGGGCGCGAAGCTCGTGTGCCGAACCGGGCTGTCCCTCACGGTCGGCAGTAGGCGGCGTTGCCGGACAATGTCCGGCCAGGTCGGGTAGCGAGACGGCAGGGCAAAACGTTACCGGGCCGGCAGCTCCAGCACGTTCTTCGCCAGGATGTTGCGCTGAATCTCGTTGGACCCGGCATAGATCGTGGCCGGGCGCGATTGCAGGAACAGGCCGGCGGGGTTCAGTTCCCGATTGCCGTCCATCGGGCCGAACTGGCCGCCATGCTCGCCGGCGATCTCCAGCATCGTCTCGGTAATGCGCTGGAACAGCTCGGTCTGGTGGATCTTCAGCATCGACACGTCAGGGCCGAGCGTTTCGCCGCGGCGGACCTTGTCGACGAAGGTCTCGTAGAGGTCCTTGTGGTCCTCCAGGTCCAGGCGCAGCCGTGTATAGCGCTCCTGGAACAGGATGTCCTCCCAGACGCCCATCCGTTCGGCCAGCAACTTCAGCCGCTTCAACGCATAGGATGACTGGCGCGGTGACCCGGAGCCGATGCGTTCGAAGCCAAGCAGCGCCTTGGCCATGGTCCAGCCCTGGTTGATGCGGCCGACCAGGTTGCCTTTCGGCACACGCACATTGTCGAAGAACGTCTCGCAGAACTCGTCGGCCATATCGATGTTGGTGATCGGCCGCACGGTGATGCCAGGCGTATCCATCGGCACCAGCAGGAAGCTGATGCCATCCTGCTTCTTGGCCTGCTTGTCGGTGCGGACGAGCAGGAAGATCCAGTTCGCATCCATGGCGAGCGAGGTCCAGATCTTCTGGCCGTTCACCACCCAATGATCACCGTCCAGCACGGCTTCGGTGCGCAGGCTGGCGAGGTCGGAGCCGGCGTTCGGCTCGCTGTAGCCCTGGCACCAGATGTGCTCGCCGGCGATGATCTTCGGCAGGAAGTGGCTCTGCTGTTCCGGCGTGCCGAATTTGATCAGCAACGGGCCGATCATGGTCATGCCCATGTCGTTCAGCCGCGCGCAGCCGTGGCGTTCCTTCTCCTCCAGGAATATCAGCTGCTTGCTGGCGGAAATGCCCATGCCGCCGAATTCCTTAGGCCAATTCGGCGCGAGCCAGCCCTGTTCCGACAGGGTGTGATACCAGGGCTTGGTGTCCTTGAAGTGCAGGCGCTTGGGGGGATTGCGCAGCTCCGGCGGATAATTCGCCTCGATCCAGCGGCGGATATGCAGGCGGAATGCGTCGTCGGAGAGCGCGTTCAGATCGTCCGGCTCGGCGATGGCGTCCATGGAACGGCCCCTCTTTCGATTGCGCGGCAGACCCTGCCGGCGGTTGGCGTTAGATGGTCGCTGTGTTGGCGGAGAGGTCAAGTGCCGACCATCGACCGATGAGACTCTGCACCGAATACGCTGTCGTGCTCGTGCAACGCTGGCCGGACCGAAAGCGCCGGCATCGTCGCCGGTCCGCACGGGATGATCGGACCAAGGTGACAAGCCCCCATCGCCGCCCCTACGGTGCCGCCGACAATCGGGGAGAACACAGACATGGCCGATACCAAGCTACCGCACCGCAAACTCGGGTCCGGCGGCCTGTCCGCCTCGATCCTCGGGCTCGGCGGCATGTCGCTGTCCGGCGTCTACGGCCCGGCTGATGACGCCCAGTCGGAGGAGCTGATCCGTCACGCCATCGACCAGGGCATCGACCACCTCGATTCGTCGGACATGTATGGCTGGGGCCATAACGAAGAACTGATCGGACGCGCCATCAAGGGCCGCCGCGATCGCGTCATGCTGGCCACCAAATTCGGCCAGACCCAGAACCCCGGCGGTCCGAACGGGGTCAATGGCCGCCCGGACTACGTGCAACAGGCGTGCGAGGCGAGTCTCAAGCGGCTGGGTGAGGAGGTGATCGACCTGTATTACCAGCACCGCGTCGATCCCAGCGTGCCGATCGAGGAGACGGTTGGTGCCATGGCCAGGCTGGTGCAGCAGGGCAAGGTCCGCCACCTGGGCCTGTCGGAGGCCAAGCCGGACACCATCCGCCGCGCCCATGCGGTGCATCCGATCGCCGCCGTGCAGACCGAATACTCGCTGCTGTATCGCGCCGAGGCCGAGGAAACCCGCGAGACCACCCGTCCGCTCGGCATCAGCTTCGTCGCCTATGCGCCGCTCGGCCGCGGCTTCCTCACTGGCGCGATCCAGACACTGGCGGATGTGGATGGCCGCCGCGCCGCGCATCCGCGTTTCCAGGCGGAGAACTTCGCCCGCAATCGCGAACTGGTTGGGCGGATGGAAGCCATCGCCGAGGAGAAGGGCTGCACGCCGTCGCAGCTCGCGCTGGCCTGGGTGCTGGCGCAGGGCGACGACGTGGTGGCGATCGCCGGGACGCGGCGCAGGGACCGGCTGATGGAGAACCTTGGCGCGCTGCAGGTGCAGCTCTCGCCGGCGGATGTCGAGCGGATCTCGTCCGTCGTGCCGCGGGGCGCCGCTGCGGGCACCCGCTATCCGGCGGGCGGCATGCAGGGCGTGTATCTCTGAGCCACCAACCGACCTGCCGCGGACCGACCGGCCGTTGTCCGTTGGCCGGTCGGACGTGGCCATGGCCGGGACCACGCCGGTCGCCGGCGCAACGCGGAGGAGTGCGATCCCGCCGATCGCGGCATTGCCAACCCGGGCACCCCAGTCGAAGCTTCACCGCCACCACCCCGACGGGCAACACAACTGGCGGGGAAGACAATTGACGGGGACGAGAATGGAACAGCCGACCGGCCCGCTGGCCGGCCTCCGGGTGATCGATGTCACCACCATCGTGCTCGGCCCCTACGCCACCCAGATGCTGGGCGACATGGGGGCCGACGTGATCAAGGTGGAGCCGCCGCGCGGCGATGACACGCGCTGGATCGGTCCGTCGCGCGGCAAGGGCATGGGCAGCTACTTCGCCAATCTCAATCGCAACAAACGCAGCATCGTGCTCGACCTGAAGCAGGCCGCCCACCACCAGGCCCTGCTCCGCCTGATCGAGACCGCCGATGTGTTCGTGCACAACATGCGGGCCGGGGCGGCCCAGCGCCTCGGCCTGGACTACGCCAGCGTGGCGGCGCGCAATCCCCGTATCGTCTACGCCAGCGCCTCCGGGTTTCGCCAGGGCAGCAGCCGGCAGGAGGCGCCGGCCTTCGACGACCTGATCCAGGGCGTCAGCGGCCTCGCCACGCTCAACGCCGGTCCCGACGGAGCGCCGCGCTATGTCCCGACCGTGCTGGTGGACAAGCTGACCGGGCAGATGCTGGCCTCGATGATCGCGATGGCCCTGGTGCACCGCGAGCGCACCGGTCAGGGCCAGGAAGTGCATGTGCCGATGCTGGAAACCACGCTGGGCTTCCTGCTGGTGGAGCATCTGTGGTGGGCCACCTTCGATGAGCCGGCACGCGGCATGGGCTATCCCCGCATGCTGACGCCGCATCGCCGGCCCTATCCGACCAAGGATGGGTTCATCAGTGTGATCGCCTCCAGCGATGCGCAATATGCCAGGCTGCTTACGGTGATCGGTCGACCCGAGCTGATCGAGGATCCGCGGTTCAACAGTATTGCCGGACGGGCCGCCAACGTGGACGCGGTGCTGGCGGTGCTGAGCGAAGGCCTGCGCGCCCGCACCACGGAAGAATGGCAAGGCCTGCTCACCGCGGCGGACATTCCCTGCGGCAAGGCCAATACGCTGCAGGACCTGCTGGAGGAGCCGTATCTGCAGGAGACGGGGTTCCTGCAGCCGGCGGAGCATCCGACCGAAGGCAAGGTGGTGGTGCCGTCGATCCCGGCCACCTTCTCGGCGAGCCCGCCTACCGTGCGTCGGCTATGGCCCAGCCTCGGCCAGCACAGCGAGGAAATCCTGCGGGAGATCGGTTACGGCGACGCCGAGGTCGAGACCATCGTATCCGGCTGATCCAGGCCGGTCCGGCATCTCACGCTTCGGCAGCCGGCTCCCGCGCCACCTGTACCTTGTCGACGCGTCTGCCATCCATTTCCAGCACCTCGAACCGCCAGCCCGCGAACACAATCCGGTCGCCGGCCCGCGGCACCCGGCGCAGCAGGGCCAGGATCAGGCCGGCCAGAGTGTGGTAGCTGCCTTCGGCCGGCAGGTCCGGCAGGTTCAGCCGCGCCTTGGCTTCGTCCACCGGCATCGCCCCATCGAGTATATGGGCACCTTCACCGTCGCCGGTGCCGTCCCCCACCGCGTTGGTTGCGTCGGTCGGTTCTCCGACGATCGCTTCCAGCACGTCGGCCGCGGTCACGACGCCCTCGAAGCTGCCGTACTCGTCCATTACCAGCGCCAGGCCCAACGGGTCGGATTTCAGCCGCTCCAGCGCATCCAGCGCGGTGACGGTGTCGGGCACCACCATCGGGGTGCGCAGCGCCTCCGCCACCGATAATTCGCCACCGTCCAGGATGCGGTCCAGCACGTCCTTCGCCTGCAGCACCCCGACCACGTTGTCCACCGAGCCGTCGCACACCACGAAGCGGGAATGCGGCGCCGACTTGAGTGTGGTCGCGATCTCTTCGGGCGAGTCGGTGCGATCGATCCAGGCCAGTTCGGTGCGCGGCGTCATGATCGCGCGCACCGGCTTGTCGGCCAGCCGCAGCACGCGCTCGATCATGTCGCGTTCCTCGGATTCCAGAATGCCCGCCTGGGCGCCTTCGGCGAGCAGGGCCCGCAACTCCTCCTCCGTCACCGTCTGTCGTGCTGAACGGTGCAGGCCGAACAGGCGCAGCACCAGCGCGGAGGAGATGCCCAGCACCCAGACGGCCGGGCTGGTGACCCGCGCCATCATTGCCATCGGCGCGGCCACCAGGGCGGCCATCTGCTCCGGGCGTCGCAGGGCGAGCTGCTTCGGCACCAGTTCGCCCAACACCAGGGTCAGGTAGGTGGTCACCACCACGACCAGGGCGAGCGACAGGGTTTCGGCGATCGGCGCGACGCTCGGAATGCGCTCCAGCCAGGCCTGCAGATGGGAGGCGAAGCGAGCACCGCCGAACACGCCGGTGAACACGCTCACCAGGGTGATGCCGATCTGCACGGTGGGCAGGAAGCGCTGCGGATCCTCAGCCAGCGTACGAGCGGTGGTTGCCCCTTTCACGCCCTTTCGCTCCATCACCGCCAGGCGGGCGCGGCGCGCCGAAACGAGGGCCAATTCGCTCAGGGCGAACACGCCGTTGAGCAGGATCAGCAGCAATATGATCAGAATCTCGAGCCCGATGCCCATCTCGCCTTTTCCAGCCGTGGTGCGGGGTCATCCGTGAGCAACGGAACCGCCGAATCCGGCTGGAACGGTAGCACAGGCGTGTCGGTATCGCCGCCTGGGGCCGGACGACGCAGCGACGAACAGGTGTCGTCGCCCCGGCGCGGCCACAATCAAGCCGGGGTAATGCCTCACTGATTCGCGAAAAGAGCAACATCCTGCTTGGCAATGGTCCGCCGGGTTGGCAGCGCTCGGATCCCGCTCATGTCCTTCATCTCCTATCCTGGTCACATAGCGGCGGATCACCTGCTGGCTGCGAAGGTGTCGATCCATGTGCCGATCCGCGACGCGGCGGTATCGCAGGTGCTGCAAACCCTGACGGCACTCGCCCAGCTGAATTATCCGGATTTCGAGGTGCTGGTGGTCGACAGCAACAGCGCCGATCCCTCCTCATGGGAGCCGATTGCCGTGCATTGTGCGCGGCTGGGGGCGCGGTTCCGGTTCTTCCATCTGGGCAGTTGGCCGGGCGGCCGCGCCGGTGCGCTGAATTTTGCTGCCGCCGAGACCGCGCCGGATGCAGCCATGATCGGCGTGGTGGCGAGCGGAGATATCGTGCGACCGGCCTGGCTGCGCGACGCGATGTCCGGTTTCGCCGACCCGGCCACGGGGATGGTGCGGTCGCCGCGGGACGCTGGCCATCGCGCGCTTGGCGGCTGGATCGCCGGAGCCGGTTCGGATGACCGGAGTCGCGCCGCGTCGCAAGCGTCGGCGTCCGATCTGGTTGCCGGGCAGGACGCGATCACGGTGGTCCGCCGGTCCGCATTGCAGAGCGTGGGCGGCTGGGCGTTGTGGGCGGCCAGTGAGCGCACCGAACTGGGGCTGCGGCTGGCGTGCGACGGCTGGCGGACGGTGGTGACCGGTTCATACTGCGCAGGCGGGATGGCGGCGGAGCAATTCCGGGATTTTCGCGCGCGGCATATTCGTCGGGTCCACGGCGGCATGCAGGCCTGGTGCAGTCATTTACCGGCGCTGCTCGCGCCGCGCCTGTTCGGGTCGCGGGCACCGCAAGGCGCCGCCGCGACCTGCGGTGGTTCTGCGAATGTGGGGGAAGATCGCGGCCAGTTGCCTGACGCCCGCGTCGCGGGAACACCGTCGGACCCGTATCGCTCCGGCGTGCCGGCCGCCGCTGAAGAATCCGCGCCAGCGTGGTCTTTGCCGAATGCCGGCATTGCCGGCTCATGGCGGCACGCACTGCCATCCCTCGCCGCCGAACATCCCGATGCGCTGTCGGAGTCAGTCCCGCCATCGTCGGTTACCGGTTCCGATGGTGGGATGCATGCATGTCCGGCGAGCCGAACGGGCGCCGCATCGATAGCGGGCGCTGCATCGATGCAGCTGGCAACCGCATCCGAACCGCGGGATGCCCGGATGATCCGGCACCGCGGCGACCGGTCGCGGCCGACCCAGCGCTGGTCGGGGCTTGTCGGTGGGCTGCCTTTGATCGCCGACGCACTCAGTCTGTTGCTGCTGTTATGCGGACTGGTCTGGTCGCTTGGCGCGATCGTTGCGCCCGATCGGATCGGCTTTCCCACGCCTTGGATGTTGCCGCTAGTGGTTGTTCTGTTCGCGGCGCGACTGGTCCCGGTCATCCGCGCTGCGCTGCCTCACCGATTGCAGGGCTGGGTGGAGGCTGGTGCCGCCGCATGGGTCGCGCTCGCATTGGCCCCGGCAACCGGGCAGGCGGTGTGCAGCGGTCTGTTGACCCGCGGCACATCGGACCGACCCATGCTCGCGGTCCCGCCAGCCACCGGCCCAAGCCAGGCCGGCGAGGAATTCGTCCTGCTGTCGGTGAGCTGGGCGGCGATCGCAGCGCTCATGGTCCTGCGTCCTGTGACCTACGGGGCGATGGCATGGTGCGCAGCGCTGCTGTTGCTTTCACTGCCCGCGCTCGCCGCCGTGCTGGCCGCCGCTGTGGCGGCTCGTGCCCGCCTGCCGGACCGCTCGGTGCGACGATCGTCCCTGGCGATCCGCGGAGATGCTGGCGATTGAGCCGATGATCGGCTTGGATGCGGCTCGACGCAGTCCAGGGTTCGCCATGCCACTCGTTGGAATTCTGCTCAGCCTGCTGGGCCTCGCCCCGTTCGTCGTGTTCGGGCTGGGGGCATTGGGATCGGACCCGGTGCGGGCCGGCCACATGCTCGCAATGCTGATCGACTATGCCTCGGTCGTGCTGGCCTTTGTCGGGGGCGTCCATTGGGGGCTGATCCTGCGCGAGCCGGAACCGTTCCCGGTCTCGCAGCCAGTCCGCATCGCCCTGGCCGTGGTGCCGATGCTGATCGGCTGGCTGGCACTGGCGCTGTCGCTGCTGACGGCGGCCTGGCTGGTCCTGCTGCTGCTGATCGCAGGTTATGTCGCGACCGTCGCGGCGGAGCACCGGGGCGGCTATCTCAGCGGGCTGCCGGCGCGCTATTTGTGGCTACGCTGGCTGTTCACCCTGGTGGCTGTCGCAATGATGACGACCGTCATGACTCTCCGTTTATTGGGACAGACGATCGTATTCTCATAATTTCTGGTATTTGAGACAAATTCATGATTTGTTAACCATTGCCGGAACAGTGGAGTTGTCGCGATGGCAGACGTCATTCTTTTCCCAGTTCGCCAGCTTGTCGCTGACGCAGCAGATCCCAATGCGCGGCTTGCCCGTGCACTGACCTCCCTGGAAGCGGCGCTGGCCGGCCAGCGCGAGGCAGTGGCGAACTGGCGGGAGGCGCTTGGCACGTTGCAGGACACCATGCGCGGCCTGGGCGATGGCTTGCGGGACTATCGCGGCAGCCTCGACCGACTGCAGTCGAATGTAGCCTCGCTGAATTCGGAGGCGGTCCGGCTGGAACAATGGGCCGAAACGGCAATCGCCGAACGCCGGAGCGAAGCCGGCTGAGCTTCTGCTCCGGGTTGGCGGCGGCCGCGGTCAGCGAAGCCGCGGCAGCACCGTCTCGTGGAAATCCTGCATTGCGGCCAGGGCCTTGTCGGCATCCGTGACCTCGAAGTCGAAATCCAGCCCGGTCACGCCGAGCGCACGCAGTGCGTGCACGTCTGCCACCACATCATCGATGCTGCCGGAGAACAGGCGCCGATTGCCGTCCGACGCCAGCGGTGCGGCATGGCCAAACCGTTTGACCCGGAACACCACCCCCACAGCGGCAGGGTCACGCCCGGCTTCCGCCACCATCCGCCGCAACCGTGCGATGCCGGCCTCCAGCCGCGGCAGCGTATCCAGCAGGTGCTTGTTGTTGCTGCCGATCGGATACCAGGCGTCGCCGATCCGTGCCGCACGCCGCATCGACGGACCGCTCTCGCCGCCCACCCAGATCGGCGGATAGGGCTTCTGCACCGGCTTCGGATCGAACAGCAGCCCGTCGATCTTCACATATTTGCCGTCGATGCGCGGCTGCGGCTCGGTCCACAAGGTGCGGAACGCATCCAGATAGGCGTCGGTCACGGCGCCCCGTTCGGCGAACGGCGTTGTCACCGCCGCGTCGAATTCCGGCTTCAGCCAACCGGCGCCGATTCCCACCACCAGCCGACCACCGGACAGCACATCGACCGTGGTGAGCATCTTGGCCGCCAGCACCGCTGGCCGATGTGGCACCACCATGACCGCCAGCACCAGACGAATGCGCTGGGTCTGGGCCGCGATCCAGGCCGCCGCGGTGAGCTGCTCATGCCGATGCCCAGGGTCGGGTGAGTAGAACTCGCCGGATTCCGAGTAGGGATAGCCGGGAGTGCGCATGTCCGGCACCACCAGGTGGTCGGTCAGCGTCAGGTAGTCGAAGCCCATTGCCTCGCCTTCCCGCGCCATCCGGGCCATCGTGGCCGGCATCGCCATTGGCCCGCTGATGGGCAGGTTGAAGCCGATCTGCATGGATTTCCTCCGAGGGGTTTCTGCGTCAGCGTAGTCGGAGCGTTGCGGCTTGCCCACTGTACCGCCGGCGTCAGGCAGGCGTTCGCATGCTGGTGGTGGGTTGCGGCAAGCGTCGGGGCTTTGCCCCGAACCCCACCAGGAGGCGTCGCCTCCTGGACCTCCAGCAAAGGCACAGCCTTTGCAATCGGATTCCGTTTTGGGTGGGGAGGGAGCGCGAGCGAGGCCCCTTCCCACCCCAAACAGAGCTGGTTCCAAGGGCTGTGCCCTTGGTGGGGGTTTCGGGGGCAACGCCTCCGACGGCTCGCCGCATTCCGCCGCACGCGTGGATGTATGGCTCAGGTCGCGAAATCCTGCCTGAGCACTGCCCCGCGCGGGAGCCTGCGCCCGACGCAGCAACCATGTCGCAACCTCTGCTGATGCAGATCTGCGGTGCGAGCAGAGGCGGATCGGCCTGTGCCCGCCTCGAACGAGGCGCCGGACATGCGGCCGTGGATTGCGAACCTGGTAGGGCTGGCGATCGGATTCGCCCTCGGCGGAGCCGCCCTGCTGTATTTCCTGCCGGAACTGCAGGCGATGCGGCAGGTGCGGCCCTGGGAAGCCCCCCTGTCGCCACCACCGCCGGTCTCGGGAATTGGCAAGCCTCCAGCCGCGACCCCGGCGCCGGCACCCTTGCCGCTGGTGGCCGACCGCGACCTGCCACGCTGGAATACGCGGCCCGCGCCAGCCGACCGGCCGGCGCTCGACCCTGTGCTGTCGCCCGCCCCGCTGCCCGAAATCGTGCTGCCGCACGTGGTCCATCCGAACGATCCCCCCGACGGGGTCGGCACCTCCGGAACCGGGTTCTTCATCGGCACCGACGGCACCCTGCTCACCGCCGCGCACGTGGTGCACCGGTGCCGGCGCACCCAGATCGTGTCCTCTTTCGTCAGGCTCGTGGCGGCCAGCATCCTGGCGACCGACACCGGCAACGACATTGCCCTGCTCCAGGTCGCCCATCTGCGCCCACCCGCGGTGCTGGCGCTCGGCCGGCCGGCCCGCACCGTCGAACGGCTGTTCGTCCTGGGTTACCCCGCAACGGCCGGCCGGCTGGCCCCCGAGGAGACCTGGGCCACGCTGGAGAATGCACACCTGCCGGCCGGGGTCGGGGCATTTGCCGATCCGCGTTTGCTGATCTGGATTCAGGCCGCCGCCGTCACCCATGGCTATAGCGGCGGCCCGATTCTCGACCCGGCCAATGGCGCGGTGGTGGGGCTGATCAAAGGCATGGTCGATGGCGAGCGGCTGCGCGAGGTGCCGGGCATGCCGACCACCGGTGTCGCGATCGGCCCTGGCTCGACGCGGCTGCTGGACCTGGTCCAACGGGAGGTCCCCGACCTGGATGTCGCAACCGCCGATGCCTGGGGCGATGGTGCGGTCGAGCGGGCACGGCGCGCCACGGTGCATGTGTTCTGCTGGCACTGAGCCGGGCGCGGCGCAAACCGGAACCTGCTCCATGGGCACTGGGACAACGGCGCGGGCGCATCGGCATCTGGATGAGGGAGCGGGCGCCAACCTATCTTCCCCGTCCTTGCGGGAGTCTTGCGGGCAGCGGGAGGCCCGCGGAACCAGGCGGATCCGCGCCTTCCCCTGGCCCTCTCCCGGCAAGGGTCGGGGTGAAGCCTCTCCTTCCCGACACTCTTTTGCCGATGCCTTTGGGACCCCACCCAGTCGATCCTGCACCGGCCGATGTTTCACGGGTCCCAGCCTTGCCGCCTCCCCCCCAATGCATGATATGCAGGCGCGGGAGATCGGCGATGGACGAGCGCCTCGCCAACCCGGTCAGGTCCGGAAGGAAGCAGCCGCAACGAGTTTCCGCTCGGGTCGTTGTCCGGTCTCCCACTTATCGCAGCGCACCCAATCTGCCCCTGTGACGGCCGGGGCGGCGGCCAGGTAGCACCCCGTATGTCCGGCCTGTTCGAGGACGACCCACAGACCGAAGACGCCCCGCCGCCGCCCGCCGGCCCCGGCCTGTTCGGCGATGCCGAAGCCGCGCCGCCGCAGCTCCACGCCCCGGCCTATCGCGTGCTGGCGCGCAAATACCGACCCACCCGTTTCGATGAGCTGATCGGCCAGGAGGCGATGGTGCGCATCCTGCGCAATGCCTTCGCCCTCGGGCGTGTGGCGCATGCCTTCATGCTCACCGGCGTGCGGGGGGTGGGAAAGACCACCACCGCCCGTATCATCGCCCGCGCCCTGAACTGCACCGGCCCGGACGGCACCGGCGGACCAACCGCCGATCCCTGCGGGGTGTGCGACAACTGCAAGGCGATCCTGGCCGACCGCCACCCGGACGTGGTGGAGATGGACGCCGCATCGCGCACCGGCGTGGACGACGTGCGTGAGATCATCGAGGCCACGCGATTCCGCCCGATGCAGGCGCGCACCAAGGTGTTCGTCGTCGACGAGGTCCACATGCTGTCGCGCAACGCCTTCAACGCGTTGCTGAAGACGCTGGAGGAGCCGCCGCCGCACGTGAAGTTCGTGTTCGCCACCACCGAGCTGCGCAAGGTGCCGATCACCGTATTGTCGCGCTGCCAGCGCTTCGACCTGCGCCGCGTCCCCATGGCGGAGCTGTCCGCGCATTTCACCCGTATCGCCGATCAGGAGGGCGTCTCGGTTGAAGCCAGCGCGGTCGACCTGATTTCCCGGGCCGCCGACGGCTCGGTGCGCGACGGGCTGTCGCTGCTCGATCAGGCCATCGCCCAGGCGCAGGACGGCGTCACCGAAGCCGCCGTCATCGACATGCTCGGTCTCGCCGACCGCGGTTTGGTGTTCGATCTGCTGGAGGCCGTTGTGGCCGGCCAACCACGCAAGGCGCTGGAGATCACCGATCTGGCGTATGACCGGGGCGCCGATCTGGGCCTGGTGCTGCAGGATCTGCTGGAGCTGCTGCACACCGTTACCCGGCTGAAGTCGATTCCGAACCTGCGGGATCGCGCGGAATTGCCCGAATTCGAGCGCACGCGGGGCGCGGCGCTGGCGGATCGATTGTCGGTGCCTGTGCTCGGGCGGGCCTGGCAGATGCTGCTGAAGGGGATCGGCGAGGTGGAGACCGCGCCCGACCGCCGCGCCGCCGCCGAGATGGTGCTGATACGGCTCTGCCATGTCGCCGATCTGCCCTCGCCCGGAGAGCTGGTGCGCCGGCTGAGTGCGGCAGCCGGGGCGGCCGGGATGGCGAACGCGGCCTCGCCGCCATCGGGTGGCGGAACCGGGCCCTCATCGCCATCGGATGGCGGAACCGCCCTCTCATCGCCATCGGGAGGCGGAACCAGACCCTCGCCGCCATCGGGAGGCGGAACCAGACCCTCGCCGCCATCGGGAGGCGGAACCAGAGCTGTCGCAGGCGGTGCGCCGGTCGTGCTGGCCGCACCCGACCCGGTTGCGGTGACGGTGCCGGTGCTCAACAGTTTCCGTGATGTTGCGGCGCTGGTGGCGGAACGGCGCGAGGCGATGCTGCACGCGCATTTGCTGCACTCGGTGCATGTCGTGCGCTTCGCCCCCCCGGTGATCGAACTGCGGCCGCAGCCGGCCGCGCCGAAGGACCTGGCGTCGAAACTGGCGGCCCTGCTGACCGAGGCGACCGGGGTGCGCTGGACCATCGCGCTGTCCACCGCAGACGGGGCTGCGACCCTGGCGGAACAGGGCAATGCGGCGGATGCCGCCCGCCGGACCGCGGCCGCGGACCATCCGCTGGTGCAGGCGATCCTGGCCGCCTTTCCCGGCGCCCGAATCGATTCGGTGCACGATGCCGCCGCCGACGCCTACGGCCTGCCGACCGGGGCCGGGCTCGACAGCGCCGCCATGCCGCCCGATATGCCCGATTTCGCTCCGCCCGATGCGGAGCCGATGGAAGAAATGGAGCCCGACCCATGAAGAACATCGCCGGCCTGATGAAGCAGGCCCAGCAGATGCAGAGCAAGATGCAGGAGATGCAGGCGCGGCTGGAGGCGATGGAGCTGGACGGCGAGTCGGGGGCCGGGCTGGTGCGGGTGACGATGAACGGCAAGGGCGAGCTGCGTCGCATCAAGATCGACCCGAAGCTGGCGGACCCGGCGGACACGGAGATGCTGGAAGACCTGATCCTGGCCGCGCATCGCGACGCGAAGGCCAAGATCGAAGCGGCCTCGGCCGAGGAGATGCAGAAGATCAGCGGCGGGCTGCAGCTTCCCCCAGGCATGAAGCTGCCATTCTGAGCGCAACCGGCTCCGGATCTGATCAGTGGAGCCGGCCCGCTTGCAGGACATGACAGGCAGGCATGGGCGGCCCTGAAGTCGAAAAATTGATCGGGCTGCTGGCGCGGCTGCCGGGCATGGGTCCACGCAGCGCCAGGCGTGCCACATTGCGCATGCTGCAGCAGCCTGATTCGCGCATGCTGCCGCTGGCCCATGCGCTGCTGGAGGCTGCCCGCGCGGTGCGCCCCTGCTCGCGCTGCGGCAATCTGGACAGCAGCGATCCCTGCTCGATCTGCGCCGATCCGCAGCGGGATGGCTCGGTGATCTGTGTCGTCGAGGGCGTGGGCGATCTCTGGGCCCTCGAGCGCGCCCTGGTGCATCGGGGGCTTTACCATGTGCTGGGCGGCAGCCTGTCGGCGCTGTCCGGTGTCGGGCCGGAGGATTTGAATCTGTCACCCTTGCTGGAGCGGATCGGCGAGGGCGGCGTCGCGGAAATCATCCTCGCCTTGCCCGCCACCGTGGACGGTGCCACCACGGCGCATTGGCTGACCGATCGGCTGAAGCCGTTGGGAGTGAGCGTCACACGGGTCGGCCAGGGTGTGCCGATCGGCGGTGCGCTGGATGTGCTGGATGATGGCACCCTCGCGGCGGCATTGCGCGGGCGGCGCGCATCCTGAACGGCATCGCGGGCCTATGGCGGCGGGTCGCTGCAGGCGGGTGTCGCGATGCTCGCGCTTCGTCCCGGGCGAGATGGCGCGAGGGCTGCCACCAGCGCCTGCCGATGCCGCGATTATGCCGCGGCGCCCTTGCCTCCTGGCCGACGCTGAGGCAACATTGCGGCAAATCAATAACCGCGGAAACCCTGGAAATGCAGTTCTGGATCGAGATCGGTTTGGGTGGACTCGCGGCGGTGGCCCTGGCCGCCGGCGCCTTTGAGGGGCTGCGCCTCTGGCGGGACTGGAAGCGCTCCCACGCCTGATTGCCTGGGCTGACGCATGGCGCGCCGGCCCAGTTTCTTGCGCGCCGGCACAGGTCCCTGGGCGCCGGCCTTGCAGTGCTGGCGGGATTCCCAGGGCGTGACCTGAAGCCCGGTCAGTGCCAGCAAACTGCTCGCCGCATGCAGCACAAACACCCGTGGCGAGGCCGGACCGGCCGCCCACCAGCGGATTTCCGATCGCGTGGGATGTCGTGCCGCGATAAGCCGGCGGCACGGATAGTGCCGGCGCCGCGGCCGGAGCGGTTGCCCGGCCAGTAATAGTATCGAATTCCGACCCCTGCTCCGGGAGATCGGAGAATCCCGTGGCAGGATACACTGGTCGACAGGCGTGGAGCATCTCCACCAACCGTGCAGGATACTGGCTGGGAGGGTGCCGATTACCGCCGCGACACGCACAGACCAGCATGGCAGGGCGCCACACCGTGTTGCCAGCCCCCCCACCCCATGCTAGACGCCCGCCGCCGGTCTGGGCGCCGGTGATGCTCCACGCCCGCGCTCCCGCGCGGCCCCAACAAAGGGAAGAAACACTCGTGGCCTCAGAAGGCACGACCATCGCATCGGGCGGCGGCCTTGCCGACCGTTACGCCGCCGCCCTCTACTCCCATGCCGAGGACAGTCCACGCGCTGGACGAGGTCGTGGCGCAGATGGAAGCGCTCGGCCGCACTGATCGACAGCCAGCGCCGATTTCCGCCGCCTGCTGGAATCGCCGCTGATCGACGTGAACCAGGCCACCAAGGCGGCGCTGGCCGTGCTGCAGCAGTGAGGGCTTCGGCAAGCCGGTGCGCGACTTCGTCGGCGTCATCGCCGCCAACCGCCGGCTGCGCAACCTGCGGGAGATCGTCGAGCGCGTTCGGCCGCCTGGTGGCCGAGCGCCGCGGCATCATCACCGCGCAGGTCGCCTCGGCGCATCCGCTGAGCGACGTGCAGCGCCAGCAATTGCGTGCCCGGCTGATCGAGGCCGGCTACGGCAACGTCAACATCCAGCGAATCGGTCGAACCCGACCTGCTCGGCGGCCTCGTCGTCCGCGTCGGTGCCCGCCTGTACGATACATCCTTGAAATCCCGCCTGCAGCGCCTGCAGTACGCCATGAAGGGAGCCGCCTGATATGGAGATCCGCCCCGCAGAGATCTCGGAGATCCTGAAGAAGCAGATCGCCGCGTTCGACACCGAGGCCAACGTCGCCGAAACCGGCCAGGTGCTGTCCGTCGGTGACGGCATCGCCCGCGTGTTCGGCCTGCAGAACGTGATGGCCGGCGAGATGGTCGAGTTCCCCGGCGCCGGCCTGCGCGGCATGGCGCTGAACCTGGAAACCGACAATGTCGGCGTGGTGATCTTCGGCGACGACCGGCAGATCCGCGAAGGCGACACCGTCGCCCGGACCGGCTCCATCGTGGACGTGCCCGGTCGGCGACGGCCTGCTCGGCCGCGTGGTGGACGGGCTCGGCAACCCGATCGACGGCAAGGGGCCGCTCGACCGACGTCGTGCGCAGCCGCGTCGAGGTGAAGGCGCCCGGCATCATCCCGCGCAAGTCGGTGCATGAGCCGATGCAGACCGGCCTGAAGGCGATCGACGCGCTGATCCCGGTCGGCCGCGGCCAGCGCGAGCTGATCATCGGCGACCGCCAGACCGGCAAGACCGCGGTGATCATCGACACGATCATCAACCAGAAGGGCATCAACGCCGGCGACGACGAGAACGAAGAAGCTCTACTGCATCTACGTCGCGATCGGACAGAAGCGCTCCACCGTGGCGCAGCTCGTGCGCACGCTGGAAGAGAACGGCGCGATGCAATATTCGATCGTGGTCGCCGCCACCGCGTCCGACCCGGCGCCGATGCAGTTCCTGGCGCCGTATACCGGCTGCACGATGGGCGAGTTCTTCCGCGACAATGGCCGCCACGCGGTGATCTTCTACGACGACCTGTCGAAGCAGGCCGTCGCGTATCGCCAGATGTCGCTGCTGCTGCGCCGCCCGCCGGGCCGTGAGGCGTATCCGGGCGACGTGTTCTACCTGCACTCCCGCCTGCTGGAGCGGGCGGCGAAGATGAACGACGAGATGGGCGCCGGTTCGCTGACCGCGCTGCCGGTGATCGAGACGCAGGCCGGCGACGTGTCCGCCTACATCCCGACCAACGTCATCTCCATCACCGACGGCCAGATCTTCCTGGAGACCGAGCTGTTCTTCCGCGGCATCCGCCCGGCGGTGAACGTCGGCCTGTCGCGTGTCGCGCGTGGGATCGGCCGCGCAGGTGAAGGCGATGAAGCAGGTCGCCGGGCGCATCAAGCTGGAACTGGCGCAGTACCGCGAGATGGCGGCGTTCGCGCAGTTCGCCTCCGACCTGGATGCGTCCACCCAGCAGCTGCTGGCGCGCGGCTCGCGGCTGACCGAGCTGCTGAAGCAGCCGCAGTACAAGCCGATGCCGGTCGAGGAGCAGGTGGCGGCGATCTTCGCCGGCGTGCGTGGCTATCTGGACAAGGTCGACCTGACCGGGTCACCGCGTTCGAGGCGCAGCTACCTGTCGGAGCTGAAGTCGCGCGCGCCGGAGATCCTGGAGGCGATCCGCACCGACCTGGAGATCAAGCCGGACACCGAGAAGAAGCTGATCGCGCTTCCTCGACAACTTCGCCAAGCTTCCAGTATGCACCTGTCATGGCCGGGCTTGACCCGGCCATCCACGCCACGATCGGGTCACGTCCCTGGCACCGCGCGGTGGATGGCCGGGTCAAGCCCGGCCATGACGACAGGGCGAGGATGGACGATGCCCAGCCTGAAGGCGCTCCGCACCCGCATCAACAGCGTGCAGTCGACGCAGAAGATCACCTCCGCCATGAAGATGGTGGCGGCGTCCAAGCTGCGCCGCGCGCAGAGCGCAGGCGGAAGCCGCGCGGCCCTACGCCGAACGGCATGGAGCGCATGCTGCGTGCGCTGGCCGGCTCGGTGACCGACATGCCGAACGCGCCGGCGCTGCTGGTCGGCACCGGCAAGGATCAGGTGCACCTGCTGATCGCCGTCACCGCCGACCGCGGCCTGGCCGGTGCTTTCAACGCCAGCATCGGCCGCGCGACACGCAATCTGGCGCGTCGGCTGGAGGCGGAGGGCAAGACGGTGAAGATCCTGGCGGTCGGCCGCAAGGGGCGCGACTATCTGCGCCGCGAGCTGGCCAGCCGCTTCGATCGGCGACATCAGCTATGCCGGCAAGCGCCGCCTGGAATTCTCCGACGCCGAGGAGATCGCCGACCCGCGTCACGCAGATGCTGGCCGCGGGCGAGATCGACGTCGCGACCATCGTGTACAACCGCTTCCAGCTCGGTGATCTCGCAGGTGGTCACCGAGCAGCAGATGATCCCCGCTCCACCGCCGCCTGAGGGTGAGGCGGAAGATCTGGGCGGCGCCACCTACGAGTTCGAGCCGGACGAGGAGACCATCCTCGCCCGGCTGCTGCCGCAGGCGCTGGCGATGCAGGTCTATCGCGCACTGCTGGAAAGCGCCGCCGGCGAGCACGGCGCGCGGATGACCGCGATGGACAACGCGACGCGCAACGCCGGCGACATGATCAAGCGTCTGACGCTGAACTACAACCGCGCGCGCCAGGCGAACATCACCAGGGAACTGATCGAGATCATCTCCGGCGCCGAAGCCGTCTGATCGGGTCAGACGGGCAAGTCTGCAAGGAACAGGACATCATGGCAAGCAACATCGTCGGACGCGTGACCCAGGTGATGGGCGCCGTGGTGGACGTGCAGTTCGACGGCGAGCTGCCGTTCATCCAGAACGCGCTGCACACCAAGATCGAGGACCGCACTCTGGTGCTGGAAGTCGCGCAGGAACTGGGCGAGCGCACCGTGCGCGCCATCGCCATGGACAGCACCGACGGCCTGGTGCGGGGCCAGGAAGTGGTGGACACCGGCGAGCCCGATCACCGTGCCGGTCGGGCCGGAGACGCTGGGCCGCATCCTGAACGTGGTCGGCGAGCCGATCGACGAGCAGGGGCCGGTCAACACCACCAAGCGCTACCCGATCCACCGCGAGGCGCCGTCCTTCGAGGAGCAGGCCACCTCGGCCGAAATCCTGGTCACCGGCATCAAGGTGGTGGACCTGCTGGCGCCGTACCTGAAGGGCGGCAAGATCGGCCTGTTCGGCGGCGCCGGCGTCGGCAAGACGGTGCTCATCCAGGAGCTGATCAACAACATCGCCAAGGCGCATGGTGGCGTGTCGGTGTTCGCCGGCGTGGGTGAGCGCACCCGCGAGGGCAACGACCTGTACCACGAGATGATCGACGCCGGCGTCATCAAGATGGACGACAACCACAAGATCATCGAAGGCTCCAAGGTGGCCCTGATGTATGGCCAGATGAACGAGCCGCCGGGTGCGCGTGCGCGCGTCGGCCTGTCCGGCCTGTCGCTGGCGGAATACTTCCGCGACGAGGAAGGCCAGGACGTGCTGTTCTTCGTCGACAACATCTTCCGCTTCACCCAGGCGGGCGCCGAAGTGTCCGCGCTGCTGGGCCGCATCCCCTCGGCGGTGGGCTATCAGCCGACGCTCGCCACCGACATGGGCGCGCTGCAGGAGCGGATCACCTCGACCAACAAGGGCTCGATCACCTCGGTGCAGGCGATCTACGTGCCGGCCGACGACCTGACCGACCCGGCGCCCGCCACCTCCTTCGCCCACCTGGACGCCACCACCGTGCTGTCGCGGCAGATCGCCGAACTGGGCATCTATCCGGCGGTGGACCCGCTGGACTCCACGTCGCCGCTCGCTGGACCCGCGGATCGTCGGTGAGGAGCACTACGAGGTGGCGCGCGAGACGCAGCGTGATTCTGCAGACCTACAAGTCACTGCAGGACATCATCGCCATTCTGGGCATGGACGAGCTGTCGGAAGAGGACAAGCTGGTCGTGGCGCGGGCGCGCAAGATCCAGCGCTTCCTGTCGCAGCCGTTCCATGTGGCGGAAGTGTTCACCGGCTTCCCCGGCATGTTCGTGCCGGTTGCCGACACGATCCGCAGCTTCAAGGCGATCTGCGCCGGCGAATACGACCACCTGCCGGAGGCCGCATTCTACATGGTCGGCACGATCGAGGAAGCCGTGAAGAAGGCCGAAATCGATGAAGGCAAACGCCTAGCTCGCATCGTCATGGCGGGCGCAGGCCCGCCATCCCACGACGATGCTGCCCCCGACCACGCTGCCCCCGACCACGCTGCCCCTGGGCGGCATTCGTCTCCGACCGTTAGGATTGCGCACCATGCCGGTGAACCTCGAAATCGTCAGCCCGGAGAAGCTGCTGCTGTCCCGCCCGGTGGACATGGTGGTGATCCCCGGCAGCGAGGGCGACATGGGCGTGCTGGAAGGCCACCAGCCGATGATCGTCATGCTGCGCGGCGGCGCCATCGCGCTGTATGAAAGCGAGCGCGTCACCGACACGCTGTACGTCGCCGGCGGCTTTGCCGAGAGTCACGCCCGAGCGCTGCACCGTGCTCGCCAACGAGGCCGTGCCGCTCGCGAACTGGACAAGGCCGAGGGCGAGCGCCGTCTGGCGGAAGCCGAGGCGCACTACGCCCAGGTCGATGCCTCCGACATCGTCGCCGAGGAACTGGCGCTGGAGCGCATCCAGTCGGCGCGGGCGCTGATCGAGGCGGTGGACGGGCTGCTGACCGGCCACTGAATGGGGACGTTGCCCCTGAACTCCCCATCACAGGGCGCTGCGCCCTGAAACTCCGCCCAGGGTCCGGCCCTTGGACCCGAATCCGATTGCCAGGGCGAGAATTTGTTGGAGACCCGGGAGGCAACGCCTACTGGTGGGGTTTGGAGCAAAGCCCCAATTCTTCGGTTCAGCCGATCAGGGCGCCGCTCGGCTCATAGCCAAAACCCGCCTGCAACGGGGCAGCGATCGCCGCGATCCGATCCTTCACCTCCTGCACGAGATTGGCGCGGCCCTTGCCGGTGAAATCGCCGCTGACATCCCCCAGCACGTTTCCCAGGTGGGGGATGGCAGCAATATCCCGAGCCTCCAATTCATTCAGCGCAAGTGCCGAGAAGGTCGGAACCTCCAGATGCGCCAGCACGCGCGCCATCTCCCGATCAGGCGAGCGCGCCAGTTCCTCATAACGGACCACGATCACCTGCGCCGGATAGGCCTCGGAGAATGCCAGGATCCGTTCGTTGGTCCGGACCCAACGCGTCGCTCCGTCCACGAATTGACCATGGCGGCCGGGGATCGTCATGGAGCCATACGAATAGGACATGTCAAATACGTCGCGGACCATGAAGATAAACTTCGCCCGCGGGAAGATCTCGATAATGGAAGGCAGCGCATAAGCATTGGACGGCGTCTTATCGCCCCAACGCGATGTACTCGGCTTGCCGATCCGAGTGGCGTAAATGGCATGAAACGCATGCCAGAAATTCGCAAGACCTCGAAACTCGTCGGGAATGCCGGCCAAATGCTGTAGCGTCGCCACTTCATCGAGATCGAAATACTTCCAGATCCCGGCGTCCCTTCGCATCTCCCGCAACACCAGCCGGCAGAACAGACGCCAGTCGGTGCCGGCCCTGCCCATCAGGCGAGCGCTCAAGGCCAGGGTGTAGTTCTCGGGCGGAACCACGGCATGGGTGCGTTCGACCACCAGTCTTCGCATCAGGGTCGTGCCGCATCGTCCTGACCCCGTGATGAAAAACGGACTGCCAGGCTGGACCTGCGTTCCGTCGGACACGCTGAAGCCGGCTTCTCCCGACGCTGCCGTCATGTCGTTGCCACCTCGCTGTGACAGTCCCTGCTTCCGTGTCGCGGCACATCCCTGCGCAGCGCCCGCAACGGGCCAATGGTGTCCGGCCCTATTCCTCCGGCATTGCGGCTAACAAACCGATAATGCCACCGGCGAAGCTCTCAACCCGACCCAACGCTCGTGGCTACGGCCGCACTGCCGCTCCGACCAGCGCGCCTCGCGGACCGGACAGCCGGCCGTCATCGGTCGCAATCCCGGGCCGGTCCAGAGCGCATTTGCGCGACGATCCGCGCTGACCTACCGTCGGGTGATCCGGCCAAGGGATGAACGAGTCATGGATGTCGCCACGGGAGCGGTCAGCATCGCCGACGCCGACCGGGAGGTTCGCGTCGATCTCGCCGCGGTGTATCGCCTGCTGGACCATTACGGTTGGGGCGATGTGATCTTCAACCATGCCGCCATGCGCCTGCCCTCGAATCCGCGCCATTTCCTGATCAAGCGCCACGAGCTGCTGTACACGGAGGTGACTGCGGCCAATCTCGTGGAGGTCAGCATGGACGACGATCTCGACGAGCGTGCCGGCGTCAACCGGCCCGGTTTCACCCTGCATAGCGGCGTGTTGCGCGGCCGACCCGTCGTGAACTGCTCGGTCCACGTGCATCCCGAGGAAGGCATCGCATTGTCCGGCCTGGCGCATGGGCTGCGGCCGCTGTCGCAAAACGCGATGCGCTTCTACAACCGCGTCGGCTATCACGACTACGAAGGCCTCACCGACAGCTTCGACGAGCGCGAGCGCATCGTCGCGGCGCTTGGTCGCAACCGCGCCCTCATCATGCGCCATCACGGCATCACCACAGTCGGCGCTACCGCGCGCGAGGCGTTCAGCCTGATGAAGGAGTTCGTGCGTGCGGCGCGGATACAGTTGCAGATGGAGGCAACCGGCGCCGAACTGCTGGAGATCCCGGCGCAGGTCTGTGAGCGCGTCGCCGCGCAATACGAGAAGCATGACGGAGGGCGGGCCTCGGCTGAGTGGCCCGCGTATCTTCGCCTGCTCGATCGGATCGACCCGGGCTACCGCGCCTGATTGCGGCGACGGCTCTCCGACCGATGAGGCGGGCTGGCCATGACGGCCGCCACGCTGCGCACCGGGCGCCTGGTGCTGACCCCGGTCGGCGGCGCCGATCTGCCCGACCTGCAGGCGATCAAGGCGGATCCACGGGTGTTCGCCATCATGCTGGGCGGCGTGCGCTCGCCGCGCCAGACTGCCGCGGAGCTGGCGGATGACGTGATCGCCTGGGGTGCCAACGGCTTCGGCATGTGGGCCATCCGGGAGGCGGCAGGAGGCAAGTTCGTCGGCATCACCGGCCTCGAAGCTCGGCCCGACGGCCGCGGCGTGGCCCTGCGCTTTGCCGTATGGCCGGAGGTCCAGGGTCGCGGCCTGGCGCGCGAGGCGGCGGCGGCGGCGTTGCGCTTCGGCCATGATCAGGCTGGCTTGGCCCGCATCGTTGCGGTGGCGCGGGCGAGCAACTTCGCCTCGCGCACCGTGCTGGGCGCCATCGGCATGGCCGAAGCCGATGCGTTCAGCCAGAACGGCTGGCCGATGGTGCTTTACGAGAGCCTGAGCCGGACGAATGGCCCCGCACGACTGCGCTAACCGGCTTGAAACTGCTCCACCTGCTGGCGCATCGCGCTGATCAGCGCATCGATGCTGTTGCCGTTGTGATGCAGGTAGGACGCATAGTCGCTGCGTTGGGTCAGCCGGAGCGATGTCCCCTCGGCCACCACATCGACGATCTTGGGGTCGCTGGACGGGTTGCTGATCACCCAGTCGACATTGGTCGGGGGATTGTTCGGCCGGTTGACGACGGTGGCGACTTTTACGGTCTCGCCCTCGGGCACCGCGCGGCCGACGTCGAACTTCACGCCCTGATAGTCACCCAGCTTGGCGGTGATGTTGGTCACCAGGACCTGGTGGAACAGCGCGAGGTAACGCTTCTGCTGGTCGGGCGACGCCTGCCGCCAGTAGCGGCCCAGGCAGAACCGCCCCACACCGTCCACGTCGACGGTCTGATCGACGATCTGGGTCAGTGCCTGGCGCTTCTGCTGCGTGCTGCCCGGCCCGTTGACGATGGCCACCATCCGGTCTCCGGTCTGCTTGACGAAGCTGGTGGCACGATTGCCCCCGGCCTGCGCCCAGAGCCGCGCTGGCGAGGCGACAAGGCCGGCCAGGGTCAGGCCGGCGGTCAAGGTCAGGAAGTGGCGGCGATGGAGCATGCGGGTTCCCGTTCTACAGTCACTTGTAACCAAGAGGAGTGCCGGTCGGTGTGTCCTGGTTCCCCACTGGTCCGGCCTGATCAGGGAACCAGACCGGGATCGTCATACGGTTATCGTCCTTCAGCGTTTCTATCTGGGACTGCCGGTGCTGCCGATACAGGCTGCGGAAGGTCGCATAGGGGTCCAATGCAGTCTTTTTGATCTGATCGATGGCGTCCAGTACGCGGGAGCGCTGGTCAACGGCGTTGACCCCGAACCGGCTCCAGTTCAGCACGGTGACCGTGGTGCCCTGGCCGACCCAGGTGAACGGATCCATCGCCTGGTCCACGCCGAACCCCACGGCGTCACGCGGGTCGCTGGGACCCAGGATCGGCAGGAACAGGAACGGCCCTTCCGAGACGCCCCAATTGGCCAGTGTCATGCCGAAATCGGCGTCGTGCTCCGGATAGCCCCAGCCCTTGGCCACGTCGAAGATGCCCAGCACACCGACGGTCGTGTTGATCAGGAAGCGCATCGTGGTGTCGCCGGCGCGGCGTGGCTTGCCCTCCAGCATATCGTTGCCGAGCTGAACGGGCGTGCCGAGGTTGGCCAGGACGTTATGGATGCCGTTACGCACCGGGTCCGGCAGGACGTATCTGTACGCCTGGGCGGCGGGCTTCAGGATCACCGTGTCCAGTCCGTTGTTGATTGCGTAGAACACACGGTTGGTGGGTTCCAGCGGATCGTTGGTCTGTTCAAATTCAGCAACGGCTTCGGGATCATCCACCGGAGGGCGGGTCGCGCAACCGGCGAGTGAGCCCAACACGACAAGGCCAGCAAGAAAGACGGTGTGGGACAGGGAGACGCGCATCTTGGTCCTCGGGCAGGCGCACGAGCCACGAACATTCCCCGCATCGAAGGCTCACAGGAGATGGCGGCCCGCCCGCCGATTGGAACGGGAGGCGAGTGAGGTTTTCGTGAGCGTTGTAGCACGAGAACGGGCAGAGGCAACGGAACGGTGACACAACGGGCCGTGACCGGCCAGCATTCGATTTGCACGAATGCTTGCGTTGCAGGCCCGGTGTTTGCGATGGAAGGCGCATGAACGCCAACCTCCCGCCTGAGAGCCTGCCGCCCACGCTGGAACGCTGGGTGAGCGGTCCGCGCTTCAGCAGTCTGCCGCCGCGTGGCGCAAGCCACAAGCCGCCGCTGCTGTCGTTTGAGTTCTTCCCGCCGAAGACCGAGGCATTGGAGCAGCAGTTGTGGACCTGCATCCGCAAGCTGGAACCCCTGGCGCCGCGTTTCGTTTCGGTGACCTATGGTGCCGGCGGCACGACGCAGGCCCGCACCCACGCCACCGTGGCGCGGCTGGTGACCGATACGCAGCTGGTGCCGGCGGCGCATCTGACCTGCGTCGGCGCGTCGCGGGATGAGGTCGACGCCGTGGCGAGCCAATACTGGGCGGCGGGGGTCCGCCATATCGTGGCGCTGCGCGGCGATCCGCCGCCGGGCACCGCGTATGAGCCGCACCCCGATGGTTATCCGTTCGCGGCGGACCTGGTGGCCGGGCTGCGACGGGTGGCGGATTTCGAGATTTCGGTGGCCGCATACCCCGAGATGCACCCATCGGCGCTGAGTGCGGATGCCGACCTGGACAATCTGAAGCGCAAGCTGGACGCCGGCGCGACGCGCGCCATCACGCAGTTCTTCTTCGACGGAGAGATCTTCCTGCGCTTTCTGGACCGCTGCCTGGCGGCCGGGATCACCGCGCCGATCGTTCCCGGCATCATGCCGGTGACCAATCTGGCCGGCCTGCGGCGGATGGCGGCGATGTGCGGCGCCAGCATCCCCGAGTGGATGTCGCATCTGTTCGACGGCACCGAGGACGACCCGGAAATCCGCCGGATGGTGGCGGCGGTGCTGACCGCGGAGCAGGTGCGGCTGTTGCAGGCCAATGGCGTGGACGAGTTCCACTTCTACACGTTGAATCGCCCGGATCTGACCTATGCGATCGCGCATATCCTCGGCGTGCGCCCCGTCACGACGGCGGCCGGCTGACAGGAGCGCTCGGATAATCCACCCACGGCGCACGCGGCTGCAGACGGACGCATTGCGCGCCCGGCCCCGGCGTCACCCGTAGAAGGTGCGATCCTTCCGACCAGCCTCGAGCGTGTAGAAGGCCGGCATGGTCAGGCGCAGTCCCGAGCGGACCCGCAGCACCGCATGTTCGTGGTGCCAGCCGCCGGTGAAGGCGGCGAGCATGCCGGCTTCCGGCTTCAACACCATGTCGAGCCGCGGGAAGTACAGTTCGCCACCGGCATAATCGTCGTTGAGATAGACGATACTGGCGAAGTCGCGATGCGGCATGCCGTGGCGCGAGCCGTCACGATTGGCCCGATCGGCATGCGGAGGCATGAACATGCCTTCCCGCCACTGCACCAGTTGCACGGTATCGGCAAACACCGGGACAGTCAGGCGGTAAAAATCCTGCAACAGCCGGGTGATGCGGGCCTGCGCCTGACGCATCAAGGCCGCCGCCTCGGGAAAGGTTTCCAGGTACATCCGTGAAGAAGGTGATGCGGCCCTTCCAGTAGGGATCGGCGATGTCCTCGACATGCTGCCGGTCCGACAGCGCCTTGGCAGTATCGACCAGCACCGCGCATTCGCTCGCGGTGAGGAAGCCGCGCTGGCAGATGAAATCGAACGCGTCCGGCTCCATGTCCGCGGTCACGTCCATGGTGTTGGGCGAACGGTGCAGCGTGCCCTCATCCAGCCGCCGGCGCCCCGCCTCGTTGCGCTCGTCCTGGTGCTGATCGATCTCGTTCAATACGCTGTCGGCGCGCCATAAGGCAGCCGGCGATTCTGGCTCACCACGCGCCTGCCGAGCAAGCCGTTCGGCGGCCAGCGGCGACCGTGTGTCGTCATGCGCATAGAGTGGCCGCGAGCCGGTGAGGTCGCGCGGATCCGCCAGCCGCAGCTTGTTGACATGGTCGTCGACCCGCGTCCCATCCGGGTGGCGGCCGACGAAGTAGTGGCGTTGCCAGGCCTCGCGCAGCGCCTCCGGCTCCTCGGCCTGCATGCGTGCCATGAAGTCCTCCCGCGAGGCCCGGAACGTTGCCTGCTCCGCGGACAGCACGGGATCGTCCGCCATGTCGTGAATCACCACATCCCAATCCGGCAGATAATTCTTGGGAATGGGCATTACCGCGCAGAACGCCTCATCCTTCTGGAAGCGCACGGTGCCGGCGTCCAGCATCTGCCAGTTCATGGTGAATGGGTAAGGCAGCCAGTCGGTCTCGATGATGCCGCTCAATGGGGCAATGCCGACCCGTGGCTCGTTGAACGGACCGGTGGCCAGCAGGCTCCAGCCCGGGGGCGTGCGGAACAGATAGCCGGTGTGCATGGTGACGATGCCGCGGCTGAAATTGGACCGGGCGAAATCGTCGAACGGAAGGTCGGCGGGCCAGTCCTCCAGCGGGCGGACGGTCAGATTGGCGGACGAGGTCTGGCCATTCCAGGTGACTTCGAAACCGCCGGGAGCCAGCACCTCCCATGAATGGGCGTTGGCGATGGCCAGCGGCAGGCAGCGATAGGCATGACGATCCGGGAACGCATCCATCCACACGCGATCGGCCGTGCTGGCTACCAGAGGCGGAACGGTCGGATGCAGCCTGAAGGCTTCGAGTTCGAGGGGAATTCATTTTGAGCTTCCGGCGACGACGGTCCAGATCGGCCGCAGCATAGCGGCCATCTCTTATGCCCGAAACGAACTGCGAAGGCATTACCAATAAACGGCAACGACAAACACGCCGATCCTCTGCTATCTCGGCACTGCATGCCGATCGGCGCAGCAGCCCCCCGCGCTCGCCGTTGCGGTATCAGAAGGTCTGGACTGGCCTGATCTGGCCGGCGGCCACAGCGGAGCAGAACCTATGTCAGAGGCCCCGATCACCCTGCTCCGCCAGGCGTTGACCCTGCATCAGCAAGGCAAACCCGACGCAGCCGAGGCAGCCTGCCGGAAGGTGCTGGTCACCGACCGCAGGAACGTCGACGCCTTGCACCTGCTGGGCATTATTGCGTTGCAGCGAGGCAAGCCGGCAGATGCCGCCCGGCGCATCGGCGAAGCGGTTGCCATCGCGCCGCAGCACCCGATGCTGCACAGCAATCTGGGGATCGCGCAGCGGGCGGCGGGCCAGCCGAATGAGGCGTTGCGCAGTTATGATCGGGCGATCGCGCTGCGGCCCGATTATGCCGAGGTCTACAACAATCGAGGCATCGTCCTCGAACAACTCGGCATGCATCAGGAGGCACTGGAGTCGTACGACAAGGCCATCCAGCTTCGGCCCGACTATGCCGAGGCTTATTTCAACCGCGGCAACGTTCTGCGCGCGGCAAATCGGGCAGGGCAGGCCCTGGCAAGCTACGACCAGTCGATCGCGCTGCGGCCGAATTACCCGGAAGCGTTCAACAATCGTGGCGATCTGCTGCTGAACCTGCACCGCCGGGAGGAGGCGCTGGCCAGCTTCGATGAGGCCGTCCGCCTGCGGCCCGACTATGCGCAGGCGATCTATAACCGAGCCAACGCGCTGCATGACCTCAATCGCGCCGAGGAAGCGCTGGCCGCCTATGAACGGGTCATTGCGCTCGATCCCAACCATCCCGGCGCACTGAACAATTCCGGCATCGCGCTGATGGGACTCAATCGCCATGAAGCGGCGGTGGCCTGCTATGACCGGGCGGTCGCGCTGCGGAGGGACTGGCCGGAGGCCCTGAACAACCGCGGCGTGGCGTTGCTGGCGATCGGTCGTCTGGAGGCGGCGTTGGCCAGTTTCGACCAGGCCCTGGCGCTGAACAAGGACTATGCCGACGCGCACATGAACCGCAGCATGTGGTCGTTGGCGGCCGGAGACTTTGATACCGGCTGGCGGGAATTCGAGTGGCGCTGGCAGGCCCCGCGCCTGCGACGCGGCCAGCGCCGGTTGGCGCAGCCGCTCTGGCTGGGACAGGCGGATCTGGCGGGCCGGACGTTGCTGCTGCACGCTGAACAGGGGCTGGGCGATACGCTGCAGTTCTGCCGCTACGCGACGCTGGCGGCCGACCGAGGCGCCAGGGTGGTGATGGAAGTGCAGGCCCCGCTGCGGCAACTGCTCACTTCCCTGGAAGGCGTCTCCGCGGTGTTTTCCCGGGGCGATGCCTTGCCCGACTACGACCTGCACTGCCCGTTGCTCAGCCTGCCCCATGCGTTCGGCACGACGTTGGCGACCATTCCGGCCAGCATTCCCTATCTCCGTGCTGATCCCGCAATGGCAGCCGCGTGGCGGCAGCGGCTCGCGGCCCTGCCGGGGTTGCGCGTTGGGATCGTCTGGGCCGGCAGCCGCAGGCCCGATGATCCGCTCATGCATGCCACCGACCTGCGGCGATCCGTCACGCTCGCCCGGTTCGCCCCGCTCGGCAGCCTGCCCGGGATCAGTCTGGTGTCGCTGCAGAAGGGCGAACCGGCCGTGGAGGCGCGGGCCGTTCCCCCGGGCATGGTGCTGCACGATTGGACTGACGAACTGGAGGATTTCGCCGACACGGCAGCAATGGTGGCCGGGTTGGATCTGGTGATCACGGTGGATACCGCGGTTGCCCACGTGGCCGGCGCATTGGGCAAGAAGGTGTGGATCATCAATCGGTTCGATTCCTGCTGGCGCTGGCTGCTGGAGCGTGAAGATACCCCCTGGTATCCAACTGCACGGCTGTTCCGCCAGCCCGTGCCTGGCGACTGGGACAGCGTGATGACCGGCCTGCGTGACGCCCTGCAGCAGGGGCTTGCGCCAGCGCTGGCGGACTGAACGCCGGCCCTTCGGGTCAATGACCCTGGCTCGGGGTCGTGTCGAATGCCGGGCCTGCCAATCCGTTCGTTGCCTCGATGTCGATCCGTCGCGTCCGGCGCAGCTATCGTCCCGGGCTGGCGCTGCGCGAGACACGTGTGAGTTGTGTCTGGGGCGCGCCGGCTCCCGCATTTCATCGGAAAATCATTGATCCCTCGCCATCGTGGTTCCACGACGGCGCGGGCATCCGTCTGACCTGCTGGGGGAATGAAGGGCCTTCGAAAGCGACCGTTCGAGCGGGGCGCACACCTGGATGAGGGCTCTGCGGGCAACTGACCCGCAGTGGCCCGGCGCGGCGTTCGTAAGTTCCGGCGGCATGTCGAGAGGAGTCGGAGGATTTTACAGACCGGCCTCTTCGATCCACCATGATCCATATAACATATTGATAAATAGGATAAAACATCCGTGGCACGGAAGATGCTTCAAGAGCCTCAGAGTTGGGTGCCCGAAAGTCAGACGGCGCGACATGGTGTCGAGCGTGACGTAGGGCGGAAAATTCGGGCGCCTGTGACGGCGGAAGGAGACCTTGATGAGACATCAACTACTGGCCACGAGCGCAATCGTGGCTATCGCTGCGGGGTTCATCCCGGGCGGAACGGCGATTGCGGCACCAATCGCTGGAACTGGGACCGTCGTCGTTATTGGCGACGTCACTCCGACGCCGGCGGTTGATCTGTTCGGCGCATCCTCGCTGAGCCTGTCCACCATCGTATGGGGGTCCCGCACCGGCGATTTCACCCTGATCCCGGGTGGCAGCGCGATCGCTGACACGATCTTCGACAAGACCAATCTCAATGGCTTCGCACTGAGTTCGGCGAACGGCACGTTCGTGTCCGCTGCCAGCGCGGTTATTGGTGGATCGACCTTCACCTCGCAGCTGACCGGCACCACGGGCTCCGCAGCAACCGGCACCGAGAGCCTCAGCTACTACCTGGTCGGCACATTCACCACGGCCGGCACCACCTCTGGCCTCGATCCGGACAATGCCAGCTTGACGATCTCGTTCACCGAGACCGCCGGCGGGCCGATCGCGCCAGGCAACTACGGCTCCTTTTCGGTCAGCGCGACCCTGGGTGCACCCGCGAACCCGCCACCGCCTCCTCCCCCGCCGCCTCCGCCTCCGCCGCCCCCGCCGCCGCCCACCAACGTTCCGGAGCCCGCTTCGCTGGCGATGCTCGGGGCCGGACTGTTCGGTCTTGGCATGGCGCGCCGCCGCCGCCGTTCCTGATTGGAACCGGCTAAAAGCCCGGCTTGATACCCGAACAAGGTTTCCATCCCAGGTAAACTTGATTCTAACCCGGAATGCATCAGGCATTCCGGGTGTTTCTTGACTGGACGACTGTCGGCAAGGCGCTCTTGGTGACCCGGCGCCCTGCATGCGATGACGCCACCGCCCAACGCACCGCTGGTCTCGGCGGAACGCTGACCTGCCCGCCACAACTGACGATCCATGGACCATTATCGGCCCCCGCTTTGCTGGCGGCGACCACAGTGTCGGCGGATCTTACAGGACGCTTTTTGCGAAATCTGTCCCGAGTTTTGCTGCGAAGGTGATGCGGCCCCTGGCCATGGAAGCGCCGCGCCTCGCATCGGATGCGCGTTTCTGCAGCTGAACCACGCTGGCCACTGCCATGGCCCACCCAGTATGCTGGCTCCGTGCTTTACCGATTTTTCCGTCGATGACCGACTACCTGGCTCGCCTGAACCCGGAGCAGCGGGACGCCGTTGAGACCGTGGATGGGCCTGTGTTGGTGCTGGCCGGGGCCGGCACCGGCAAGACACGCGTCTTGACCACCCGTTTCGCGCATATTCTGCTGACCGGTCGCGCCGCGCCGGGACAGGTTCTGGCGGTCACCTTCACCAACAAGGCGGCCCGCGAAATGCGGGAGCGGGTCGGCGCGCTGCTCGGTCGCCCCGCCGAAGCGCTCTGGCTCGGCACGTTCCATGCGCTGTGTGCCCGAATGCTCCGCCGGCACGCCGAGCTGGTCGGGTTGACGAGCAATTTTACAATCCTCGATACCGACGACCAGTTGCGGCTTTTGAAGCAGGTGATGGAGGCTGAACGCATCGACACCAAGCGCTGGCAGCCCCCCGCGCTGATGGCGGTGATCCAGCGTTGGAAGGATCGCGGGCTGACGCCGGCGCGGATTACCCCGACTGAGGACACCGACTTCGCCGGCGGCCGAGCGACTGCGCTGTATGCGGCCTATCAGGCGCGGCTGCGGGCGCTGAACGCCGCGGATTTCGGCGATCTGCTGCTGCACATGACGGAGATCCTCCGCAACCAGCCGGACGTGCTGGCCGATTATCATCGTCGCTTCCGCTACATTCTGGTGGACGAGTACCAGGATACCAACCTGGTGCAGTATCTTTGGCTGCGCCTGCTGGCCCAGGCGCACAAGAACATCTGCTGCGTCGGTGATGACGACCAGTCGATCTACTCCTGGCGCGGCGCGGAGGTGGAAAACATCCTGCGCTTCGAGAAGGATTTCCCGGGTGCCCGGATCGTGCGGCTGGAATCCAATTATCGCTCCACCGCGCCGATCCTGGCCGCCGCATCGGCGCTGATCGCGCATAACGAGGGGCGGCTCGGCAAGACCTTGCGACCTGGCCGGCACGATGCCCAGCATGGGGAGAAGGTCACCATCATCGGCCTGTGGGACTCCGATGAGGAGGCCCGCATGGTGGGGGACCGCATTGAGGCGCTGCGCCGGGATGGGCACCCGCTGGCGGAAATGGCGATCCTGGTGCGGGCCGGCTTTCAGACCCGCGCCTTCGAGGAGCGGCTGATCACACTCGGCCTGCCCTATCGCGTGGTCGGCGGCCTGCGCTTCTACGAGCGCGCCGAGATCCGCGACGCCATCGCCTATATGCGCGCCACCGTACAGCCGGCCGACGACCTGGCCTTCGAGCGCATCATCAATGTGCCACGCCGCGGCGTGGGTGAGGTGGCCCTGCGGTCCATGCATGAGACCGCACGCGCCGAGGGCCTGCCGCTGTCGCTCGCCGCAGCGCGGCTGGTGCAGACAGGCGGCCTAAAAGGCAGGGTGAAGGAATCGGTCGGCACGCTGCTCCGCGGCTTTGCCAGGTGGCGCGGTATGCTCGAAGCCGGTGAAGGGCACGTGCTGACCGCGGCGACGTTGCTGGATGAGAGCGGCTATACCGAGATGTGGAAGCAGGACAAATCCGCGGAAGCGCCGGGCCGGCTGGAGAACCTGAAGGAGTTGGTGCGGGCGCTGGCGGATTTCGAAACGCTGCAGGGCTTCCTCGATCATGTATCGCTGGTGGTGGAGAATGAGGAAGCCGCCGAAGGCGATCGGGTCAGCCTGATGACGCTGCACGGGGCAAAGGGGCTGGAATTCGACACCGTATTCCTCCCGGGTTGGGAGGAAGGGCTGTTTCCGAGCCAGCGCGCGATGGATGAAGGCGGGCTGAAGTCCCTGGAGGAGGAGCGACGGCTCGCCTATGTCGGACTGACCCGGGCGCGGCGGCGCGCCATCGTCAGTCACGCGGCCAATCGGCGGATCTATGCCAACTGGCAGAGCAGCATCCCCAGCCGTTTCCTGGACGAACTGCCGGACGCCGAGGTTGAACGGACCGGTTCGGCAGCCCTCGCGCGGGATGCGCGGATTGCGTCGGCGGTGGCCTTTTCCGGCCAGTTTCCGCTGGTGGCGCGGCGGACCCGGGTGGTGGAAGCCTGGGAACAGCCGACCCGCCAGGCGCGCAGCGACGCGGTGCCGGTGGGCGCGCGCGTGTTCCACCAGAAGTTCGGCTACGGGACGGTGACCGCGGCTGAAGACGACAGGCTGGACATTGCCTTCGATAAGGCCGGCGACAAGCGGGTGCTGGACCGTTTCGTGGAATTGGCCTGACAGACCTGCAGACGTTTGACCCAGGGGATCGCGCCGATTCTCGTCGCATCCCGAAGCTGGTGATCGCCGAACGCTGCCTTCGGCCATCGTGACGATGCGCCCAAGGCGGCCTCCCAAGCCTCCCATCGTGCAGCGGATGGCTTATCATGGCGGCTTCCACCAGGATTTCGGCATGGCCATCGGTCGTTTCATCACGTTGGAAGGCGGCGAGGGGGCGGGGAAATCCACCCAGGTCCGACTGCTCGCCGACGCGCTGACGGCGCGGGGCCTGCCGGTCCTGCGCACGCGGGAGCCGGGGGGTGCGCCGGGCGCCGAATTGCTGCGCAGCCTGCTCCTGGGCGGTTCTATCGAGTGGTCGTCGCCGGCGGAGACATTGCTGCATTTCGCGGCGCGCGCCGAACATGTCGAGAAAACCATCCGCCCGGCGTTGGCGGCGGGGATGTGGGTGGTATGCGACCGCTTCGCCGATTCCACCATGGCGTATCAGGGCTACGGGCAAGGCGCCGACCGCGCCGCGATTGCCAGTCTGACCGGGCTGATCGGCCTGGTGCCCGACGTGACGATCGTGCTGGATGTGTCCGGGCCGGTCGCACTGTCCCGCCTGCTGCAGCGTGGCGAGATGGCCGACCGCTATGAACGGCTGGACACGCTGTTCCATGCCCGGGTGAACCAGGCGTTCCGCGACATCGCCGAAGCGGCACCGGACCGCTGCGTGCTGGTTCCAGCCGATGCGCCAGCGACCGAAGTGCACGCGGCAATCCTACAGGCATTGCGGCGACGCCTGGCGCTGGCGGACTGATCGTTTCGGCCCGTTATCCTCAGTTTCGATAGACCAAAAAGCCGCGGATCGCATCCAGCATCGCCTCTGGCTCGTCGGCCCGGATCGAATGGCTGCTCTCCTCGAAGACGCGCAGATCGGAGCCAGGGATCAGCCGGTGGATCTCCTCGGAGAATTCGACCGGACAGATCCAGTCGTGCCGCCCGGCCAGGATCAGCGTGGGTGCCGCGATCCGCGACAATTCGGGCCGCAGGTCGAAGCTGCGCAGGAACCCGTCGGGACCGAAGGCCCGGTTCAACGGCACCGGCGAATGGATTGCCCGCGCGCGGCCCGATGCCGCGGCGGCCGGATCGTAGCGCCGCGAATAGAGCGGCCCCATTACCTCGTAATAGTGCCGCAGCTCCTCCCGTGTCTGGAACGCCCCGGCCCATAACGTGTCGCAGACGCGCTGCTGCTCCGCCGAACCGCGGGCCCGGACAATCTCCTGCGCACGTGGGATGAAGCCGCCATGCGCGGCGGTGACCACCAGGACCAGGTGGGAGACCGCGTCCGAGTAGCGCGCGGCATGGGCCATGGCGACCATGCCGCCATAGGAGGTGCCGATCGACACCACCGGGCCGGCCCCGAGATGCCGGCGCAGCGCCTCCATGTCCTCGACATTTTCGTCGAGCGTGAAACGGGCGGGATCGGCATGCGGATCGGATTGGCCTGACCGGCCCTGACCGCGATGATCGAAGTAGACCAATTGCATCCGATCCGCGAGCGAGCTCATCCCGGGCTTGAAGCCGCTATGGTCGCCGCCAGGCCCGCCATGGATCACCATCGCCACCGGCCGATCACGCATGCGCTCGCCATCCGGCACCAGGCCGGCGCCCTCGATATCGAAGTAGATTTTCGTGCCGCGCACAGACGCATACATCTTCGGTCTCCCGATCTCCCCGACCGCACTGTCCCAGAGCCTCGCCGATTTTGACAGCCCGCCGCGGCTGACCAAGATTGCGCCGGACCAGAAGGAATTATGTTCATGTCCACCAATCAAGCCGCCTTGCGGCCGATCTCGACCATCGGATTCATCGGCCTCGGCGTGATGGGCGAACCGATGTGCGGCCACCTGGCTCGGCGGTCGGGCAAGACCGTGCTGGCGCATGATCTTCGCCCCGAGCCGGCGGCGCGGCTGGCGGAATTTGGCGTCACGGCCGCGACCCTGGTGCAGATCGCCCGGCAGGCCGATCTGGTGCTGATGTCGCTGCCGGACGGCAAGGCGGTGCAGGCCGTGGTCTCCGCGCTGGAGCCGGGGCTCGCCGCAGGCCAGTGCGTGGTGGATACCAGCACCGCGCCGGTGGCGCTGACCCGGGAGATCGGCGCGCGGCTGGATGCACGCGGCATCGGCTACGCCGACGCGCCGGTCGCCCGCACGCGGGAGGCCGCCGCCAAGGGCGAACTCAGCATCATGGTCGGCGCCTCCGACCCGGTGTTTGCGCATGTCCGCCCGATCCTGGAAACCATGGGCACCGACGTGACCCATTGCGGCCCGGTCGGCTGCGGCCAGGTGGTCAAGATCCTCAACAACATGCTGGTGTTCCAGAACACCGCGGCGATCGCCGAGGCGATCGCGATCGGCCGCCGCAACGGCGTGCCGCCCGACACGCTGCTGTCCGCCGTCGCGCTGGGCTCCGGCGACAGTTTCGTGCTGCGCAGCCATGCGATGAAGTCGATGCTGCCGCGGGTCTTCCCCGAGCGGGCCTTCTCCACTCGCTACGCGATGAAGGACCTGTCCTATGCGCTGGCGATGGCCGACGCCGCCGGGCTGGAGGTGCCCGGCGCCCGCCTGACCATGCAGCGGCTGCAGGAAGCGGAACGCCAGGGCCATGGTGAGGAATACCACCCCGTCGTGCTGCAGGTGATCGACCCGCTGTGAGCGGGTTCCAGCCCACCCCCGTGCCGCTGCCGCATCCGTCCGATGCGCGGTCGATCACGACCTGTCGCACTGAAGGAAGACCATGACCGCGTTTCCCGATCCCGCCACCTGGCGGGCTGCCTGCGCCGATGACGCCGTGCTCGCCGCCTGGGCCGGTCCCTGGTCGGTGTGCTTCGCGATCGAACGCGACGGCATTGCCACGGTCTTCACCCTTGAGGATGGCCGTGTGCAGCCGGAGGCAGGCACACCCGCCTTCACCCTGAGCGCGCCCGGGTCCGTGTGGGAGAAGTTCCTGCAGCCGATCCCGCCGCGCCACTATCACGGCATCTTCGCCATGCTTTACCGCGTGCCGGAGTTCGCAATCGGTGGCGACCAGCTCACTTTCATGCAGCACGCTCACCTCGCCCGCCGCATCCTCGACATCGGCAAGTGGCTCGCGTTCGGCCGCCCCACCCCGGTGCCAGTCTGGCTTAATCCCAGCACCGGCCCACGTCCCACTCCCGCCGTCACCGGCCGGTATGCGCCCGTGACGGCCGCCGGCACCCGCTACCAGGTCTATTACGAGACCGCCGGGACCGGCCGCGACATCCTGTGCCTGCACACCGCCGGCGCCGATGCACGCCAATTCCACGGGCTGATGGCCGATCCCCGGCTCACCGCACAGCACCGGCTGGTGGCGTTCGACCTGCCCTGGCACGGCCGGTCGCTGCCGCCCGAAGGCGCCGTCCCTGGTGCCTGGCGGCTCAACACCGACCTCTATGTCGAGCTGATCATGGGGTTCATCGCTGCCGCCGGGCTGCAACGCCCGATCGTCCTCGGCGCCTCGATGTCGGGGGAAATCTGCCTGGAACTGGCCTATCGCCACCCCGACGCCTTCACCGGCATCGTCGCCTGCGAGGCCAGCGAGCGGATCGAGCGCCGTCAGACCCATTGGGCCGCGCATCCGCAGGTGAACCAGGCCTTGTTCGTGCCGGAATGGATCCGGGCGCTGTGCGCGCCGCAGAGCCCAGCGGAATACGCGGCCGATATCACCTGGGGCTATGCCCAGGGCGGACCGGCGGTGTTCTTCGGCGATATCGCCTTCTATTCCGGCGACTGGGACGCAAGGGAACGGATCGGCCGGATCGATACCAATCGCTGCCGGCTGTTCATGCTGACCGGCGAGTATGACTACTCCTGCACGGTGGAACACTCGGCCGCGACGGCAGCAAAAATCCCTGGCGTGCGGTTCCAGCCGATGCCCGGCATCGGGCATTTTCCGTTCGCCGAGAATCCGCCGCTGTTCGCGGACTACCTGCTGCCGATCCTAAACGAGCTTGGTTGAGGCGAGCCGCGCGCGCACGCGGGCAATCACATCCACCCAGTCCCCGGGGATGTGCTGCCGGAACAGGCGCATGGTGGGATACCAGGGTGTGTCGTCCTGCTCCGCCATCCAGCGCCAATCGGGCACCGCCGGCAGCAGCAGCCAGGTGCGCGCGCCCAACGCGCCGGCCAGATGCGCCACCGACGTGTCCACCGTGACCACCAGGTCGAGCCCCGCGATCAGCGCCGCGGTCTCGGCGAAATCCGCCAGGAAGTCGGTGTGGTCACGTATGTGCGGCAGGCGCAGCAACACCAGCCGGTCAGTGTCGCGAATCTCGGTCTGCAGGATGTGGAAATCGAACCGCTGGTCGGCCAGCAGCGGTTCCAGCACCTCCAGCGGGATCGAACGCGCTTCGTCTGCCTTGTAGGCCGGGTTGCCGGACCAGGCGATGCCGATGCGCATCGCATCGCGTTGACCGAGGCGACGGCGCCATATCGCCAGCCTGTCTTCGGCTGCTACGAGATAAGGAATCGGTGCCGGGATCGTCGCCAGCTCGGTGCGAAACGCCAGCGGCAGGCTCAGCAGCGGGCAATGCAGGTCGAAATGCGGCAGTGCTTCGTTCAGCACGAAGGCGCCGGTGATGCTGGTCACGCCGCGATACAGCGGGATCAGTCCGCGATGGCCCTCCACCAGGACAGTCGCACCCCGCGCGGCGACCATCGGGGCATAGCGCGCGAACTGGATCGCATCGCCATGACCTTGCTCGGAGTGCAGCAGGATGGTGCGGCCGGCAATGTTCTCGTCCCCCAGCCAGCGAGGCTGCGCGAATTCCCGGCGTGGCAGGATGCCGGGTGCGGCGATCAGCCTGGCGTCGAATTTGCGCCATCCCTCCAGGAATTGGCCGGCCCGCAGCAGCTCCATGCCCTCGGTCATCACGGCCATCGCCAGATCGGCGTCCATTTCCAGCCCGCGCTGCATCGCGGAGAAGCCGGCCTGGTCCCGGCCCAGCCCGTACAGCGCCAGGCCTTGGTCGACATGCGCCTTCGCATTGCCCGGATCGATCTCCAGGGACTGGGTCAGCCAGCACAGAGCGGCATCGTGCCGGCCCTGACGCGTCGCCATGTGGCCAAGCCCGTAGAGTACGAAGGCGTCACGTCCGGAGCGGCCGAGGGCGAGTTGGAGCAACTCTGTCGCCTGGGCGAACGCGCCCTGCCTGGCGGCGGCGACCGCGAGGTCGATCAGTTGCTCGCTGTAAAGGCTCATGGGCACGCAACATCTCCGGCGGCGCATGCCCCTGGTCAAGCCAAGCTTTGCGCGCCACCCTGCGCGCAAATCAAGGGGAGATCCTGCCATGCCGCAACTGACGCTCGTTCAGGCCCAAAGCATCGTGACCGCTGCCCTGCAGCACGCACGGGCGGAGAAGTTCCAACCTCTGGCTGTTGTCGTGCTGGACGAGCGCGGCGTGCTGAAGGCGATGGCAGCCGAAGACGGCACCAGCTTGCGGCGGGCCGAGATCGCCACCGGCAAGGCGCATGGCGCGCTGGCGTTCGGCGTCGGATCCCGCAATCTGGCGAAGCGAGCAGAGGAGCGGCCGCATTTCATCGCCGCCGTCACCCATGCGATCGGCGGCATGCTGGTCCCGGTGCCGGGCGGTGTGCTGATCCGCGCGGCGGATGGGGCGGTCATTGGTACGGTCGGTATCTCGGGCGACAATTCGGACAATGACGAGGCTGCGGCGCTGGCGGGAATTCGCGCCGCTGGGCTGACCGGCGATCCTGGCTGACGGGCCGGGCATTAACCGGCAGGAAATTTCGTGGCGCTAGATCGATCAGCAACGCCTTGCTGTCGCACAGTCCGGAGCATGGGTCCCGGGCCACGCCATCCACACGGGCGTGTGTTGTTGTGCTGGAACTCACCTGCTGCCTGTGGTCACTCCCCGGCTCCATTGCCCGAAGGAAGCTCTGTCCGTGCGCATAGCGATGATCGGTGGCGGCTATGTCGGCCTCGTCTCCGGCGCCTGCTTCGCCGAATTCGGCATCGACGTCACCGTGGTCGAGGTCGATGCCGCGAAGCTGGCGGCGCTGCACGAAGGCCGCATGCCGATTTATGAGCCTGGCCTCGACAAGCTGGTGGCCGAGAACGTGGCGGCCGGACGGCTGTCCTTCACCGCCGACCTGGCGAGCGCGGTGGCCGGGGTGGAGGCGGTGTTCATCGCCGTCGGCACGCCGACCCGTCGCGGGGATGGCCATGCCGATCTGCGCTACGTCTATGCCGCGGCCGAACAGGTGGCGCGCGCGATGACCGACTATGCCGTGATCATCACCAAGTCCACGGTGCCGGTCGGCACCAGCCGGCGCATCTCGGAGATTGCCCGCGCGGCCTGCCCGGACCTCGAGTTCGACGTCGCCTCCAACCCGGAGTTTCTGCGCGAAGGCAGTGCCATCGGCGATTTCATGCGCCCCGACCGGGTGGTGATCGGCGCCGAATCGGAACGTGCCCGGGAAGTGCTGCAGCGGCTCTACCGTCCGCTCTACCTGATCGAGGCGCCGATCGTGTTCACCAACATCGAAACGGCGGAGCTCACGAAATATGCGGCCAATGCCTTCCTGGCGATGAAGGTCACTTTCATCAACGAGATGGCCGATCTGTGCGAGAAAGTAGGCGCCGACGTGCATGACGTGGCGCGTGGCATCGGGCTGGACGGCAGAATCGGGCGGAAATTCCTGCATGCCGGCCCGGGTTATGGAGGCTCGTGTTTCCCCAAGGATACCCTGGCTCTGGTGCGCACGGCGCAGGATTACGGTGCGCCGAGCCGTCTGGTGGAAACCACGGTCGCGGTGAACGACGCGCGCAAGTCCAGCATGGCCGTGCGCGTGATCACCGCCTGCGGCGGTTCCGTCCGCGGCAAGACCATCGGCGTGCTCGGCCTGACCTTCAAGCCGGAGACCGACGACATGCGCGACGCGCCGGCGATCTCCATCATCGCGCGCCTGGCCGGCGATGGGGCGCGAATCCGCGCCTTCGATCCGGAGGGGATGGAGCAGGCGCGCAGCGTGCTGCCGGATGGCGTCGAATATTGTCGCGACGCCATGGATGCGGCCACCGGCGCCGATGCGCTGGTGCTGATCACCGAGTGGAACGAGTTTCGCGCCCTGGCGCCGGCGCGGCTGACTGCGGCGATGCGCGGCCGGGTGCTGGTCGATCTGCGCAACGTGTACGACCCGGCGGCGATGCGTCAGGCCGGTCTGGAATATCACTGCGTCGGACGGCCGCTCTAAGATCGGCAACGTGATGGCGTGCCGGTTCCGCGTCTTGTGCGGGCATGGTTGGCGTTCCCGCTTGCTTCGGCAACCGGCGTGGTGGATCGGGTGGCCTGTCCGCGGGCCCGTGACCGGGCATTAAGCGTTCAGCAATACCTGCCGCCTAGCTTTCTGCGGTATGGAACTGACAGTTTGCATCTGCACGCATAACCGGCCCGACCATGTGCGGGACTGCCTCGACGGGTTGCGGCGTCAGACGGCCGCGTCGGACAGTTTCAAAGTGCTGGTGGTGGATAGCGGCTCGACCGGCGACGGGCCGGCGGCGTTGGAGCGTCTGGTGGCCACGCTTGCCGGAGCGGAGCTGCTCCGCATGGATCAACCGGGCCTCAGTGCCGCTCGCAATGGCGGCGCCTGGACAGCACACACCCCATATATTGCCTACCTGAACGACGATGCCATTCCGGCGCCTGACTGGGTGGCGACGATTCTCGCGGTCCTGGGCGAGCAAGGTTGGGTGCCCGCCCTGATTGGTGGACGGATCTTGCCGCGCTGGGGGGCGCCGCTGCCGGACTGGTGGCCGCCGAACCTCCGCGGCATCCTGTCGATCATCGAACATGAGGGCAGTGGCGTGTACCGCTCGGGCGAGCTGCCGCCGGGGCTGCAACCCTACGGCACCAACATGGTCGTGCATGTGCTCTCGCTTCTGGCAGTCGGCGGATTTGCCACCGGCGCCGGCCGGCTCGGCCGGAACCTGCTCTCCGACGAGGAGGTGCAACTGGCTTGGCGGCTGCAGGAGGCCGGTCATCGGATTTGCTACAACTCGCGCATCGTCGTCGAGCATCAGATCCATCCGGAGCGGCTGACGCCGGCCTGGCTGCTGTCCCGGCTGTATTGGCAGGGCGTGTCCGCGGTGCTCACCCATCGGATGCTGCAGCGGCCAGGGCACGTGTGGTGGGAGCTCCCGCGTCGGCTGGCGGTCGCGGCGCTATGTGTACCGAGCGGCGTGATGGCGCGTCACTCCGTCCGATTTATCCCCCTACGCTGGCGCCTGGCCTATGCTGCGGGGTTCATCCACGCGGCTTTGGGCGGATATTCTACCACAGCCGAGCGTTGCCCGACCGTGGTGAGCCTGCGTGGTGGCGTGGTGCGTGTGGCGGATCCCGTCTGACCGGCGTTGATCGGGGTTCAGGCGGAGGGCAGCCTCTGGTCCGGCTCCTGCGGCCTTGCCTCGGCGACCCCCAGCAGCATCGCCAGCCGGCTGCGTGGCGCCATCAGATCGGCGAGCGTGTATCGGTCGAGCACCGCCAGAAAGGCGGATAGCGCCTCGTCCAGAATACCCGCGAGCACGCAATCCGCGCCGATGACGCAGCAATTCTCCTCACCAAAGCAGGGGACGATGCGCATGTCAGGTTCGCAGCGCCGAACCACTGCGCCCAGGTTGATGTCGGTCGCGGGGCGGCCGAGCCGCAATCCACCATGCTGGCCGCGCAATGTGGCCACGTCTCCCGACAGGGCGAGCTGATGGACGACCTTCATCAAGTGATTGTTCGAAACACTATAGGCAGTAGAGATTTCGCCGATGGTGACCAGTTGGTCCGGCCGAAGCGCAAGATAAATGAGGGCGCGAAGCGTATAGTCGGTGAATGAGGTGAGGCGCATGCCTGTCCCCTTAGCATGAGTGCGTCTAGTTTACGGCAACGGCGCCGACTCCGCCAGTGACTTGCGTTTCCTCAAATCTTCCGGCCAAGGCTCATCGGGTCGGAAGAACAGAGCCAGCTTCAGGCTTTCCGCGATGCGACGCGCCTTGACGGCGAAGCCTTCAGCGAGGTCCGGCCGAAACATTTCCCGCGCGGTCCTTTCGAACTGATCCAGCCAGACCTCGAACAGAGATGGGTGCATGCCGGCGACCTGGGCATGTACATCCACCGGATTGCCCTTGTAGCGGCCGGAGGTGAGCATCACCGACGACCAGAAGGCGTACATGCGTTGCAGATGGGCCGGCCAGGCATCCTCGGCGATGGCGGCGGCGAACACCGGGCCGAGCACCGGATCGCGGCGTACCCGAGCGTAGAAGGCATCCACCAGATGCGCGATCGATGTCTCGGTGACGGCGGTGAAGGGCGGGCTCAGGTCGCTCATGGTGCGAAAACTAGGCGCCCAGGAAGATGCATTCAATATGTATGATTACGTAAGCCGGTCCAGCAGGCCACGCACCGCCGCCTCGAACATCGGCTGCGTCAGCCGCCCGGTGTTCGTGTTGAGCCGGGAGACATGGTAGCTGTCGGCCAGTAGCAGTCCATCGGGCAGGGTGTGGACGGCACCGTGCTGGAACGGCACGTGGCTCTTGCGCAGGCCCCGGGCGCGCAGCGTGGCCTGATGCGCCACGCCGCCCAGCGCCAGCACGCCTTGCAGGCGCGGCATGGCCGCCATCTCGGCGGTCAGGAAGGGGTTGCAGGAGGCAATTTCGGCCGGCACCGGCAGATTGCCGGGCGGCACGCAGCGCACCGCGTTGGTGACCCGACAATCCTGCAGGGTCAGCCCGTCCTTGGGGTCCGCCCCATAGACGCCGACCGCCAGGCCGAACTTCAGCAAGGTCTGGTATAGCAGGACGCCGGCAAAGTCGCCGGTGAACGGCCGGCCGGTGCGATTGGCGCCGCGCACGCCGGGCGCCAGCCCAACCACCAGCACCCGCCCATCCGCTCCGCCGAGGCTGGGCACTGGGGCGTTGAACCAGGCAGGATTGGCGGTGCGATTGGCGTGCCGATAGGCGGCCAAGCGCGGGCACAGGGAGCAATCACGATCCGGCTGCATGGCAGAAGCGAGCGGCGCCCTCCTGCCGTCAGGTCGCGTCGGTCGGATCGGCGAATGGTTCGGCCGGGGTGTTGCGCAGCGGCACGGGCCGGACGCGCGGTTCGGTCTGCCGTCGGGTGAATTCCGGTGCGATCTCGGCGAGTTCCAGGAACTGGTCGGCCTGACGACGCAGCTCGTCCGCCACCATCGGCGGGCTGGTGCGGATCGACGAGATCACCGATACCCGCACACCCTTGCGCTGCACGGCCTCGACGAGGCGGCGGAAATCGGAATCGCCACTGAACAACACGGCGTGATCGATGCGCGGGGCCAGTTCCAGCATGTCCACCGCGACCTCGATGTCCATGTTGCCCTTCACCCGCCGGCGGCCGGTCGAGTCGGTGAATTCCTTGGCCGGCTTGGTCACCAGCGTGTAGCCGTTATAGGCGAGCCAGTCGGTCAACGGCTTCAGCGGGGAATATTCATCCGTTTCCAGCACAGCGGAGTAGTAGTAGGCACGGATGATATGGGCCTTCCGGCGAAAGAACTCGAGCAAATTGCGATAATCAACATCGAAGCCGAGATTGCGGGATGCGGAATAGAGATTGGCGCCATCGATGAACAGCGCGGTGCGCTCGTTGGGCAGGAAATGCATGAGGCTGGCCTCTGGTTAATAAGCTTAGGGGTGCAAGCCGGTGTTTGAACACCGTCGGATGAAACTGCGCGCATCGGCGAAGATGGACAAGATAGCAAAACGCAGGGTCCAGCATCGCCGACCCGGCGGCCAAGTGAAAGCGACGGCAGTGGAGCCGTTGACATGATTCTGATCTCGATTGGAGCCAATCTGCCCGGAATGGACGGTGCGCCTGCCTTGGTGACCTGCCAGCGCGCGGCGGCTGCGCTGGATGCACTGCCTGGAATGCGACTTTATGGTCTGTCACGCTGGTACGAGACAGCACCAGTGCTGCCGGCGGAGGCCGGGCTGGTCGATCAGCCACGCTACGTGAACGGGGTTGCGGAATTGCGGACCGAACCCTGCGCGGACGTCGACCCTGCCCTGCTGCTGGCACAGCTTCAGACGTTGGAAGCCGCGGCGGGTCGGGTGCGCAGCGCGCCGAACGCCGCGCGGGTGCTGGATCTGGATATCGTCGCGATGGACGGCCTGCTGCGCGAGTCACCGGACCCGGTGCTGCCGCATCCGCGCATGCATCAACGCGCGTTTGTGCTGGTGCCGCTGGCCGAACTGGCGCCGGGGTGGGTGCATCCGCGGTTGCGTCTGACGCCAGGCGAGATGCTGATGGGTCTGCCATCCCAGGACGTTCGCCCGTTGTGATCGCGGCTCACGGCGGATGGCAATCCTGGCCAGACACATGCTGTTTCTTGCAAATGCAGGCGTGCTCGCCTAAATCCACCCTTCACCCCAAGATCCCCGGAGGTCGAGCGCATGGCGCGTGTCACCGTCGAAGACTGCGTCCAGAAGGTACCCAATCGCTTTGAGCTGGTTTTGCTCGCCGCGCAGCGTGCCCGCAACATCTCCCGTGGCGAGGAGCTGACGATCGACCGCGACAATGACAAGAACCCGGTCATTGCGCTGCGCGAGATCGCTGACGAAACGATTGACCTGCCTCGCATCGAGCAGGATCTGGTGAAGTCGCTGTCGCGCGCACCCGAGCCGGAGCCTGCGGATGAGGAGGTGCTGGACCTGATCCCGACCGACCAGAATATCTTTGGTCTGCAGGATGTGAGCGCCGAGGAAGAGTCGGCCGGATTGCCGGTCGAGGGCGAGGAGATCTCCCCTGAGGACATGGAAGCAGCCATCGAGGCAGAACTCGGCGGCCGCGGCCGTTCGTAGCGGCGGCCGATGAAACCCGGGGGCGACGGCAGCGACAGGACGCGGCCCGTCCCCGTGTTCGCCCCGGACGGTGTCGTCACGGGGCCTGCGCAGACCGATGTCCCGACCCCTGACCAATTGGCCCGGGCGCGCCCGGAGATTGTTCGTCAATTCGAGCTGACCGAAAAGGTGCACGCCTACGATCCGAAGGCGGACACCCGGCTGATCGATGCCGCCTATGTGCTGGCCATGCAGGCGCACGGCAACCAGCGGCGCGACAACGGCGATCCTTACATCACCCATCCGGTCGCGGTCGCCGACATACTGGCGAACTACCGGCTGGACACGGCCTCGATCGTCACCGGCCTGCTGCATGACGTGATCGAGGACACCCCGGTCAAGTTGGCTGAGATCGAGACCCGGTTCGGCAAGGAGATTGCCGGGCTGGTGGATGGCGTCACCAAGCTGACCCGGTTGGAGCTGCAATCGGATCGTACCAAGCAGGCGGAGAATTTCCGCAAGCTGGTGCTGGCGATGAGCCGCGACCTGCGCGTGCTGTTGGTGAAGCTGGCGGACCGGCTGCACAACATGCGCACGCTGCATTTCGTGCGCGATGTGGTCCGCCGCCAGCGGATCGCCCGCGAGACGATGGAGATCTATGCGCCGCTCGCCGAACGGATCGGCATGGAAGCGGTCAAGATCGAGCTCCAGACCCTGGCCTTTGCCCAGCTCGATCCCGAGGCCTTTGGCACCATCCAGGCGCGGCTGAACTTCCTGCGCGGCCAGGGCGCCGACGTGATCGAGGATGTGCGCCGTGAACTGCGCCGTGTGTGCGAACAAACCGGCGTCGCCGTCGTGGATGTCAGCGGACGGGAGAAGTCGCCCTATTCCATCTGGGAGAAGATGCATCGGCGCAATGTCGCGTTCGAGCAGCTCTCCGACATCATGGCGTTCCGCATCATCGTCGCCACCAAGGCCGACTGTTACATGGCGCTCGGCGCCGTGCATTCGGCGTATCAGGTGATTGCCGGGCGCTTCAAGGACTACATCTCGACGCCGAAGTCGAATGGCTATCGCAGCCTGCATACCGGCGTGACGCTGCGGGAGCCGCGCAACCAGAAGATCGAATTGCAGATCCGCACCGCCGACATGAACGACGTGGCGGAGAACGGTGTCGCGGCGCACTGGCTGTATAAAACCAGCGATGTGAAGGCGGACGGCCGCGACCTGAAGCAGTTCCGCTGGGTGCAGGATCTGCTGGAAATTCTGGAGAATTCTGCCGCCCCCGACGAATTTCTCGAGAACACCAAGCTGGAACTCTACGACGACCAGGTGTTCTGCTTCACGCCGAAGGGGCAGCTCATCCAGTTGCCGCGCGGCGCGACGCCGGTCGATTTTGCCTATTCGGTGCACAGCCAGGTCGGCGACACCTGCGTTGGCGCGAAGATCAACGGCCGGCTGATGCCGCTGCGTTATCAGCTGCAGAACGGCGACCAGGTGGAGATCATGACCGCGCGTGGCGGCACGCCGTCGCCGGCCTGGGAGCGGTTCGTCATTACCGGCAAGGCGCGGGCGCGCATTCGCCGCTTCATCCACCAGGAGGAGCGTGCGCAGTACCGCGACGCGGGCCGCGCGGAACTGACCAAGGCGTTCCGCCAGGCCGGGGTCGATGGTTCTGACAAGGCGCTGGAACCGGCGCTGAAGGTGCTGAAATTCACCTCGGTGGACGAGCTTTACGTCTCGGTCGGCAATGGCAATACCGGCCCGCGCGACGTGGTGCATGCGGCCTATCCGGAACTGCGTCAGGCACCGCGCGCGCCGCGGATGATCCCTCCGCCGCTGCCGCGGGCCGCCGGGCGTCCGCCGGCGCGGACCGATAGCGAGATGCCGGTGACGGGGCTGGTTCCCGGCATGGCGTTTTCGTTCGGTGGCTGCTGCCATCCGGTGCCGGGTGACGAGATCGTCGGTATCGTTACGACTGGTAAGGGCGTCACCATTCACGCGCGGGATTGCCAGACGCTGCACGCATTTGCCGCGACGCCCGAACGTTTCATCGATGTGGACTGGAACTATGCGTCGCTGACCAAGGGCGCCGACAGTCGTGCGCCGGGCCACACCGCGCGGATCAGCGTCATTGCCGGCAATGAGCCAAGCACGCTCGCCAACCTCACCAATGCCATCGCCAAGCAGGACGGTGCGATCGCCAATCTGAAGATCGTCAATCGCCAGCAGGATTTCATGGAAGCGCTGGTGGATGTGGACGTACGCGACATCACCCATCTCTCCAAGGTGGTGGCGGGCTTGCGCGGAGCGAGTGGGGTGCAGAGCGTGGAGCGGGCGAAAGCATGATATCCGGCATCGATCGTCAATCGATCGCGCTGCTGCGCCGCCGATGATCATCGGTCTTGGTGCCGATCTGTGCGACATCCGTCGCATCGAGGCGGCGATCACCCGGCACGGCCAGCGATTTCTTGAACGCGTGTTCACCGAAACGGAACGGACGAAGGCGATGCGCCGCACGCCGAAGATCCAGGCGGCGACGTTTGCCAAGCGGTTTGCGGCGAAGGAGGCGGCGGCCAAGGCGTTGGGCACAGGGTTCCGTCGAGGCGTGTTCTTTTCCGATCTGGGCGTGGTCAACCTGCCCGGTGGCAAGCCCACGGTTCGCATGACCGGCGGTGCGGCCGACCGCTTGGTTGCCATCACGCCGCCGGGCCTGGTGGCCTCGGTGGAGCTGACGATGACCGACGAATTTCCTTACGCGTTTGCACAGGTGATCATTTCCGCGATCCCGGCGCCAGCTTGAATCCGCACGCTGCCTGCAGACCTGAAGGTGCAAGCTCTCATAGGGTACACTGCTTGATCGAAGGACGCTCATGGCTCGAAGCATGATCCGCTCTGGCGCCGCAGTGCTGCTGGTCGCAGCCACCGGACTGCTCGCCGGCTGTGTCTACGATCCCTACACCGGCTCCTATTACCCATGTTGCAGCTATCCCTCCTATGGGTATGGGCCAGTCTATCCGCCGGCCTATGGCTACCCCGCTTATCCGTATCCGCCCTCGGGCGAAGCGATGCCGGGATACGGCTATCCTGCGGAGCCAGATGCCAGGTCGTCGCAATCCGATGCATTGGTTCGCTGGTTCGATGCAGCCAATGTCACGCAGGACGGACGCCTGACGCGGCAGCAGGCAGAGGCTTCCAATTGGCCGAATGTCGCGCAGAACTTCGCAACGATTGATATCGGGCAAAAGGGTTACGTGACCCTGGATGATCTGCGTGTCTGGCTGGCCGCACATCCGCCATCCCCGCCATCCCCGCCTGGCGCCAGGGGCTGACCTGGGGCTGACCGGCGCTTTCTTGACAGCGGGAGAGGCGCTGGGCTTGAACCGGCGCGAGTGTAAGCGGAAAGCCCCCTCCGGCATGGCAACCACCAAGGCGAACGCCCGGCGTAAAACCAACGTCTGGGTCGAGAATATCAAGACCATCATCTATGCCGGCCTCATCGCTCTCGTGGTGCGTACTGTCGCGTATGAGCCGTTCAATATTCCATCCGGCAGTATGATTCCGACCCTGCTGGTCGGCGATTATCTGTTCGTGTCGAAATACAGCTACGGCTACTCGCGCTACTCGCTGCCGTTGTCGCCGCCGCTGTTCTCCGGCCGCATCTTCGGCAGCCTGCCGGCGCGCGGTGACGTTGCGGTGTTCAAATACCCCCGCGACAATTCCACCGACTACATCAAGCGCATCGTTGGCCTGCCCGGGGATACCGTGCAGGTGCGCCAGGGACAGCTCTACATCAATGGCAAGCTGTGCCCGCGGACGCCGGAAGGCGACTACGTCGCGGATGACGGTGGAATCCACATGGTGCTGCGTCGCTACCAGGAGACGCTGCCGTCCTCGGTGAACGGCGCGCCGGTGAAGCATGATATTCTGAAGGCGACCGACGAGGGCGAGGTGAACAATACGCCCGTCTATACCGTGCCGCCTGACCATGTGTTCGCCATGGGTGACAACCGCGACAACTCGGCGGATAGCCGGTTCATGAACGGTGTCGGCTTCGTGCCGGTGGAGAATCTGGTCGGGCGAGCGGAGATTCTGTTCTTCTCGGTCGATGCGGAGTATCCATGGTGGGAGTTTTGGGAGTGGCCGTTTGAAATCCGCTGGAGTCGGCTGCTGATGGGCGTCCGCTGACGAACCGGCCTTGAGCGACTCGAACCTGCCGCTGGAAGCGATCCTCGGCCATACGTTCAATCGTCCGGACCTGCTGCGCGAGGCGCTGACTCACCGATCGGCCCTGCACGGCCGCAAGCGGGCGCAGGATTCCAATGAGCGCCTGGAGTTTATCGGCGACCGGGTGCTGGGCCTGCTGATGGCGGAATGGCTGGCGGAACGTTTCCCGCACGAGCAGGAGGGCGATTTGGGACACAGGCTGGCGCATCTGGTGTCGCGCCCCGTGCTGGCAAGCGTCGCCGAATTGATCGGCCTCGGCGCGGCCTTGTCGGTGGCGCCCGGGGAAGCGCGGGCCGGCGTGAAGCGGCTTGCCACAGTCCTGGCTGATGCCCTGGAGGCTGCGCTCGGCGCGCTGTATCTGGATGGCGGGCTGGACCGGGCGCGCGATTTCGTCCGCCGCGCCTGGGACGCGCCGATGCGGGCGCAGGAGCAGCCGCACAAGGATGCCAAGAGCCGGCTGCAGGAACTGGCGCATGCCCGCGGCAAGGGATCGCCGCTCTATGTCGTGCAGGGGCGCTCCGGTCCGCCACACGCCCCGGAGTTTGTCGTGGCGGTTGCCGTGGGGGAACTTTCCGGCACCGGTATCGCCGGCAGCAAGCGCCAGGCCGAGCAGCTGGCCGCGGCCGACCTGCTGAAGGCGATCGAGGGATGAGCCCGCGCTGCGGCTTTGTTGCCATCGTCGGCGCGCCGAATGCCGGCAAATCCACGCTGCTGAACCGGCTGACCGGCGCGAAACTCTCCATCGTTACCCCCAAAGCACAAACCACGCGATTCCGCGTGCTCGGCATCCTGATGCATGGCGAGAGCCAGGTGCTGCTGGTGGACACGCCGGGCATCTTTCGTCCCAAGCGGCGGCTGGATCGGGCCATGGTGGCGGCGGCCTGGATTGGTGCGAAGGACGCCGACCTGGCGCTGTTGCTGGTCGACTCGAAGTCTGGCGCGACCGAGGAAGTGCGAGGCATCGCCACTCAATTGGCTGCCGCAGGGCGCCGCAGCTGGCTGGTTCTGAACAAGGTCGATCTGGTCGATCCGCCGGCGCTGCTGCCGCTGACCGCGACTCTGACCACACTGGCGCCGTTCGAGCAGACCTTCATGATCAGTGCCGCGCAGGGTAACGGCGTTACCGACCTGGCGGACGCCCTCGCCAAGGCGGTGCCGGAAGGGCCACATCTGTATCCGGATGACGACCTGACCGATCTGCCGGACCGGCTGCTCGCGGCCGAGATCGTGCGGGAGCAGATCTTCCTGCAGACGCATGAGGAAGTGCCCTACGCCACCACCGTGGAAACCGAGTCCTGGCAGGAGCGCAAGGACGGATCGGTGCGCATCGATGCCACCATCTACGTGTCGCGCGCCGGCCACAAGGCGATCCTGATCGGCGAGCGCGGCGCCCGCATCAAGGAGATCGGAGCGCGGGCGCGACAGGCGCTGGTGACACTGCTGGAGCGCAAGGTGCACCTGTTCCTCAATGTGAAGCAGCGCACCGGCTGGGACGAGGAAACTGCGCGCCTGCGCGCCATCGGGTTGCAGGATTTGGAGTAGCGAGCGGTTTGCTCCTGGCTGGCTCCGGTGCCCTACTGGGCGTCATGGCGCACGGGTTCCACTGGCTCTGACGCCGGCCGACAGCTTTCGCTGAACGCTGGCGGGCCACGCCGGATCACTGGTCCACCACCGATCCATCGACATGGGGGCGCATGGCGATCGGGCGTGGGCGGTAGGGAAAGCGCTTCTCCACGTCGGACACCAGCTCCACGCCGATTCCGGGCGCGTCGGGGATTGCGATGAATCCGTCCTGCTGATCGGCGAGGCCGGTGGCGAGTCCGTCGCCAAGCGGCGCGCTGCCGCCATCCAGGTCCGGCGTGCGGGACGGATATTCCTGGATGGCGAAGTTCGGGATGCAGGCCGCGATCTGCAGACACGCGGCGGTGCTGACCGGTGAGAGCGGGTTGTGTGGCACGATCCAGGCGTCATGCGCCTCGGCCAGCGCCGCGATCTTCTTCGCCCCGGTGATGCCGCCGCACAGGCACACATCCGGCCGCAGATATTGCACCGCGTTGCGCGTCAGCAGCGTCTGAAACTGATACAGGCTGGTGAAACGTTCGCCGGTTGCGATCGGGATGTCGATATGTTCGGCGACCAGTGCCATCGCATCGAAGCTGTTGGGCCGCAGCGGGTCTTCATAGAACATCGGCGTGTATTGCTCGATGCCGCGCGCCAGCGCGATCGCTTCCGGTGGCGTCAGTCGCCGATGGATTTCGATGCAGAGATCGACACTGTTGCCGACGGCCTCGCGCAGGCGACGCACATTGTCGATCGCATCGTGGATCTTGGCGGCATGCGACTTGCCGTATGCCGTGCTCTCGTCTTCGTCGAGCAGCGGATTGAGATGACCGAGCGCGGTGAAGCCGGCCTCCTTGAGGCGCACGGCTTCCTCGACCAGTTTGTCGATGGTGCGGCCGCGCGCGTGGCCGTAGAGTCGCGCTTTGTGGCGCATGCGGCCGCCGAGCAGTTGGTAGACGGGGACGTTGAAGTGTTTGCCTTTGATGTCCCATAGCGCGATGTCGATGGCCGACACGGCGCCGGTGATCGCACCGCCAGTGAAATGGTTGGCGCGCAGCATTACATTCCAGTGGTGCTCGATCGGAGAGGGATCCTTGCCGACCAGGTATTCGCCGTATTTGGAGATTGCGGCCGCGGAGGCTTCCAACTGGCCCCAGGTGCCGGACTCACCGAGTCCGACGATGCCGGTATCCGTGTGGATGCGGACGTAGAGAAAGCGGTCCAGCAGCAACGGCTCGACCTTGGTGATCTTCATGGGGGACGTCTCCTGTGCTGCGTCTTTCCTGGATGCGATGGGTGCGCCTGGGCGGTGACGGGTAGGCCGGGCTGATCATGCTGCCACGCGGCCCGGCGCGCAGCTATGATCCCACGGTCAGCGCCAAGCGGGTGGTGGCGGGTGGTTCGCCGCGTGCGGTCACGCGCCAATCTGCGCGGCCGATCGGGACGATGCGAGATCCGCCGGCGTGCTCCGGCCGTTCGCGCTGTTTTGCGCCGCGCGTTGCGGCTCGATTGACTACGCTGCGCAGATGACCGACGGACGATCGCTGGAATCGGTCCGGCTGCTGTGAAAAGGTGGCATGCTGATGCTGATCGTGGGTGATATCGGTGGGACGACGACGCGCCTGGCAGTCGTCTCGCCACAGGACGGCCCGCGCAAATTCGTGGCGGAGCAGGAATACCACAGCGCCGACTACGACGGGTTGCAGCCGATCGTTGAGACGTTCCTCGCCGAGTGCGGCCACCCGGTGACATCGGCCTGTTTCGACGTGGCCGGCCCGGTGATCGATGGCCGCGCCCATCTGACCAATCTTCCGTGGGACCTCGAGGAAGCCACGCTGTGCCGCAACCTCGGCCTGCAGCGCGTCTCTCTATTGAACGATCTACGCGCTATCGCGCATGCCGTGCCGCATCTGCAAGCCGATGAAACTGTGGCGATCAATGGCGGCAAGGCCGTGGAGCACACGCCGATTGCGGTGTTCGCACCCGGAACCGGACTCGGCGAAGCGTTCCTGATCTGGGGTGGGCAGGAGTACATCGCCTGCGCCTCGGAAGGCGGACATGCCGACTTTGCCCCGACCAATCGGATCCAGGCGGGATTGTGGGCGTATGTGACCGATCGCTTCCGCCATGCCGCGTATGAACGGGTCTGCGCCGGGTCCGGTTTGCCGAATGTCTACGACTATGTGCGTTCGCGTGATCCTTCCTCGGAAGATCCCGCCTTCGCTGCGGCGCTGCGCGCGGCACCGGATCGCACGCCAACCATCGTCGACGCCGCCGTGCATGATGCCGATCGCAATCCGCTGGCAGCCGAGGCGTTGCGCATCGTGATCGACATCTGGGGCGCGGAGGCCGGCAATCTGGCCCTGAAGGTGATGGCGACCGGCGGCGTCTACCTGGCCGGCGGCATGCCACCACGGCTGGTGCCACAGCTACAGGATGGCGCCTTCCTGCGCGCCTTTACCGCCAAGGGGCGCTTTGCCAACCTGCTTGCCGCGGTGCCGGTTCATGTCGTTACGGTGAACGCCGCCTTGCTGGGGGCGGCGGTGTATGGTCTTGAGCAGGCGGCAAGGACGTGAACCAGATGCGGCACGCCCGCTCTGACCGGACTTCGTCGCGTTGGTGGATCGCACGCCGCCAGGAAGGGAGGACAGAGTGACCGTTCCGGCCAACCCGCTTGCGGGCAAACAAGTCGAGCCATCACGGCTGCTGAATGTGTCGCGGCTGGTGACCGCCTATTTCACCGGCAAGCCCGATCCATCCGTCCGATCGCAGCGCGTCGCTTTCGGCACGTCCGGCCATCGCGGGTCCGCGTTCGATACCGCGTTCAATGAGGCGCATATCCTGGCGATCAGCCAGGCGATCTGCGCGCACCGGCGCCAGCAGGGCATCACCGGCCCGCTGTTCATCGGCATCGACACGCATGCGCTGTCGGAACCTGCTCTGGCGAGCGCGCTGGAGGTGTTCGCCGCCAACGACGTCGAGACAATGGTCGACGAACGGCGCGGCTACACGCCCACGCCCGTCATTTCGCATGCGATCCTGACCTATAACCGGACCCGCAGCAGCGGACTGGCCGATGGGGTGGTGATCACACCGTCGCATAACCCGCCGGAGGATGGCGGCTTCAAATACAACCCGCCCAACGGCGGCCCCGCGGACACCGACATCACCTCATGGATCGAGGGCTCCGCGAATGCGCTGCTGGAATCCGGTCTCGACGGGGTCAGACGCATTCCGATCGAGCGCGCCCGCAAATCGCCGCAGGTCCACGCGTACGACTACATCGGGCCGTACGTCGCTGGCCTGGAAAGCGTCGTCGACATGGCAGCGATCCGCGCCTCCGGGGTGAAGATCGGCATCGATCCGCTGGGCGGTGCCAGCGTGCATTACTGGCAACCGATCATCGAACGCTACGGCATTGCGGCAACGGTGGTCAGCGACACCATCGATCCGACCTTCCGCTTCATGACGGCGGACTGGGACGGCAAGATCCGGATGGATTGTTCCTCGCCTTACGCCATGGCGCGGCTGATCGACATGCGCGACAAGTTCGATGTTGCCTTCGCCAACGACACCGATGCCGATCGGCATGGCATCGTGACCCGTTCCAGCGGGCTGATGAATCCCAACCACTACCTGGCCGCCGCCATCGCCTATCTGTTCGGCAATCGGCCGGACTGGGGCGGCGGCCGAGCGGTCGGCAAGACCATCGTCAGCAGCGGCATCATCGATCGTGTCGCCGCGCAGCTTGGCTGCAAACTGGTCGAGGTTCCGGTGGGCTTCAAATGGTTCGTCGATGGCCTGATCGATGGCAGCTTCGGCTTCGTCGGTGAGGAGAGCGCCGGCGCTTCGTTCCTGCGACGCGACGGATCGGTCTGGACCACCGATAAGGACGGACTGATCCCGGGGCTGCTCGCCGCTGAGATCACCGCGCGAATCGGCAAGGATCCAGGCCAGACCTATGATGAATTGACCAGCGTGTTGGGCGCGCCGAACTACGAACGGATCGACGTGCCCGCGACCGCGGAGCAGAAGGCGGCGCTGAAAGCCCTGTCGCCCGATCAGCTTGGCATGCGGACGCTTGCCGGCGACCCGATCACGGCGACGCTGACCGCGGCGCCCGGCAACGGCGTCGCATTCGGCGGCATCAAGGTGGTGACGGAGAACGGGTGGTTCGCCGCTCGCCCATCCGGAACCGAGGACGTGTACAAGATCTATGCCGAAAGCTTCCGTGGCGAAGCCCATCTGCACGCGATCCAGCAAGCGGCGCAGGACGCGATCGCGCGCGTGTTCAAGGCGGCGATCAAGGCCTGAGGCATCGGCCGGCAGCGATCCATCGGCTGACCTGCGACGCTGCGACGTTATCGCCGGTCTGGCCGCTCGCCGACGTGGCGGCGGCAAGCGTACCGGGGGGGAGCCGGCTTACCCGCCGGCCAGCGCGCTCCGCACCGCGGCCAGCGCGTCGTCGGCGCGGCCACCATCGGGACCGCCTGCCTGCGCCATGTCCGGCCGTCCGCCGCCACCCTTGCCGCCCACCGCTGCCGAGGCTGCCCTTACCAGCTCCACGGCGTTGAATCGGCCGGTCAGATCGGCCGAGACGCCCACCACGATACTGGCCTTGCCCTCCGCGCTGGACACCAGCGCCACGACGCCCGAGCCGAGTTGCTTGCCGATCGTATCGGCGAGGCTTTTGAGGTCGCGCGGCGGGACCTCGCCCAGGTTGCGGGCGGCCAGTTTCACGCCGTTCACGTCTTCCACCGCGGCCTCGCCGCCACCGGTTGCCACTTTGCGCTGTAAATCCGCCACCTGGCGTTCCAGCTTGCGGCGTTCGTCCAGCAGCGCCTCGATGCGGGCGGGCACTTCGGCCGGACTGGTGCGCAGCGCGCCGGCGGCGTCGTGCAGGCGCCGCTGGGTCTCCGCCAGCACCGTCTCGGCGGCCGCGCCGGTGACCGCCTCGATACGGCGCACGCCGGCGGCCACCGCGGATTCGGCGAGCACCTTGAAATAGCCGATATCGCCGGTGCGCCGGACATGGGTGCCGCCGCACAGCTCGATGGACCAGGCGGATTTGTTGCCCTCCGGCTCGCCCATCATCACAACCCGCACTTCCTCGCCGTATTTCTCGCCGAACAGTGCCATCGCACCGGTTTCCACGGCGGCCTCCGGCGTCATCAGCCTGGTCACCACTTCGGAGTTCTCGCGGATCTTCGCATTCACCTCGGCTTCGACGGCGGCAATGTCGTCGCCGGTGATCGGGCGCGGATGGCTCACGTCAAAGCGCAGGCGATCGGGTGCGTTCAGGCTGCCCTTCTGGGTCACATGCGTGCCGAGGCGCCGGCGCAGCGCTTCATGCAGCAGATGGGTGGCGGAGTGATGCGCGCGGATGGTGGTGCGGCGGGCGTGGTCCACTTCGGCAACCACCGGCGTGCCGACGCGGGCGCGGCCCGCGGTGACCAGGCCAAGATGCACGAACAGGTCGCCAAGCTTCTTCTGCGTGTCGGTGACGGCGATGGTCAGGCCGTCGGGACCGGTGATGGTTCCGGTATCGCCGACCTGGCCGCCGCTCTCGGCGTAGAACGGCGTCTGGTTCAGCACCACCGCCACTTCGGTGCCCGGATCTGCTGTCGTCACGGGCTGCCCGCCGGCGACCAAAGCGCGGACCTCTGCTTCGGCGCTCTCGGTGGAGTAGCCGAGGAACTCGGTGGCGCCGACCTGTTCCTTGATCTCGAACCAGACATTCTCGGTGGCGGCCTCGCCGGAGCCGGCCCAGGCGGCGCGGGCGCGGGCGCGCTGCTCCGCCATGGCGGATTCGAATCCAGCCAGATCGACGCCGCGGCCCTGCTCGCGCAAGGCGTCCTGCGTCAGGTCCAGCGGGAAGCCATAGGTGTCGTACAGGCGGAAGGCGACAGCGCCGGGCAGCGGTTGGCGTGTCCCCCAGGCGTTCGGTTTCCTCGGCCAGCAGGCCCAGCCCGCGCTCCAGCATCTGCTTGAAGCGGGTTTCCTCCAGCAACAGCGTCTCGATGGTGAGCGCTTCCGCCCGCACCAGCTCCGGATAGGCGCCGCCCATCTGGCGCACCAGGACCGGCACCAGCCGATGCATCAGCGGTTCGCGTGCGCCCATCATGGTGGCGTGGCGCATGGCGCGCCGCATGATCCGGCGCAGCACGTAGCCGCGGCCTTCATTGGACGGCAGCACGCCGTCGGCGATCAGGAAAGCGGCGCTGCGCAGATGGTCCGCCACCACGCGATGGCTGGCGCGGAACGGCCCGTCGGGCTCCTGACCGGTGGCTTCGGCGCTGGCCAGGATGATCGCACGAAAAATGTCGATGTCGTAGTTGTCGTGCTTGCCTTGCAGGATGGCGGCGATGCGCTCCAGCCCCATGCCGGTGTCGATCGACGGGCGCGGCAGCGGCAGGCGGGTGCCGGGCGGACCTTCCTCGAACTGCATGAACACCAGGTTCCAGATCTCGATGAACCGGTCGCCGTCCTCGTCCGGACTGCCGGGCGGCCCGCCGGGAATCTCGGAGCCATGGTCGTAGAAGATCTCGCTGCACGGACCGCAGGGGCCGGTATCGCCCATGCGCCAGAAATTGTCGGAGGTCGGGATGCGGATGATTTTGTGCTCCGGCAATCCGGCAACCTTGCGCCAGAGTTCTGCCGCCTCATCGTCTTCCGAATAGACGGTAACCAGCAGCCTGTCCTTGGGCAGGCCGTAGTCCTTGGACACCAGCTCCCATGCAAACGGGATGGCGAGCTCCTTGAAGTAGTCACCAAAGCTGAAATTCCCCAGCATTTCAAAGAAGGTGTGGTGGCGCGCGGTGTAGCCGACATTGTCCAGGTCGTTGTGCTTGCCGCCGGCGCGGACGCATTTCTGCGCGGTGGTGGCGCGCACATAGGGCCGACGCTCCTGCCCGGTGAACACGTTCTTGAACTGCACCATGCCCGCGTTGGTGAACATCAGGGTCGGGTCATTGCGCGGCACCAGCGGGGAGCTTTCCACCACCGTGTGTCCATTGCGGGCGAAGTAGTCGAGGAAGGCGCCGCGGATATCGTTGCTGCTGGCCATGGCAGTCAATCTGTTCCCAAAATACGGAGCGAAGCTCCAGGAGGTAGCGCAAGGGGGGGGCTCTGTCACGGGCGGCCGTTCGCCTGGACGCGGTGATCCTGTGAGGCAGGCCACACTGGGGCCAGTCTGCCGATGATATGGTGATTGGGCTTGGCTACTGGGAATAGTACGAATTGCCGGATCGAGTTCTAATGCAGGATCATTACCGTGCCCGGGTTCTTGTCTACGGGTGAGGAGCTGCGTGAAATGGAACGGCTGTGTCTGCGGATGATGAGTTCGTTGTTTGCCGGATTGCTAGTCCTGCTGCTCGCAGGGTCGGTCGCGGCCCAGCCGCAGCCGCAGTCGACCGGAGCGGCCGCCGTCCCGGCTGGAGCGCCGCCGGTGGAGACCCAACCAACGGTCGCCGCGGCCAATACGCCCGCGCTACAGGCCGATATCATCGCGCAGGCTGTCGCCGCGGCGAAGGGCATCATGGTCGGCAGTCCGGGGGGGCTTACGCCGGCGCAGATGCAGCAGGTGCTGCATCAGCTGCAGCCGGCGGATGCCGCGCTGGCGCGACTGAAGGCCGGAGAGCTGGAACTCGCCCAGCAGAACGAAGCCATGCTCTGGCTTCTGGTCTTCATCGTGGCGTTCGTGGTGATCAGCGCGGTCGCGATCCTCGCGCTGACGCTGTACGTGCGGAAATCCTTCTGGGACAGGGCCGCCGTCGATGCGGACGGTGCCTGGCGCGCCTACCTGCTGCAATTGCCGCTCGGCGCGCCCGAAGGGTCGGTCCGCGCACTGATCTCGCTGTTCGTCATCATCTTCGGCCTGATGGTCGTGGTGATGCAGAAACGCCTCGGCATCACCAATATTGACGCGATCGTCGGCTTCGTCGGCGTCGTGATCACCTTCTACTTTACCAGCCGCGGCAGCGAGCAGGCCCAGAAGCAGGTGGCCGCAAGCAACGAGGCCGCGGACAAGGCCACGAAAGCCGCCGACAATGCCAGTCAGGCCGCTGCCTCGGCAACGCAGCAGGTGCAACAGGCGCACACCGTCCTGACCAACGCGGCGCAAGAGGTGAAGCAATCCCTGGGGGCGGGGAGCGGCGCGACAACGTCGGCGGGCAGCATGCCGGCGCCTGCGACCGGCCGGTTGGGGGAAATCCGCGACACCGTGCAGATCGCCCGCCAGACGATCGGCGTGCTGAAGAACCTGAATGTCGGCACGCAACTGCTGACCAACGCCGATTCCCTGATTGCCGACGCCGATACGGTGCTGGCAACGGTCGAGCCTCTGCTCAGCGGCGGCGCGGATGCGAAGTCGATCACCGCCGCGATCGCCGGCGCACAACCCTTGCTGAACAAGCTGACCGGTGCGGGATTGCCGTCGATCTTCGGCGAGGCGATTGCGGCGATCGGACCGGCGGCGAAGCTGCTCGGGCCAGCGCTGTCGGGAATTCCCGGAGGACCGATCGGTATCGTCGGCGGCCTGGTGATGGGCGGACTGCAGGTCCTCGGCGACCAGCGCAAATTCGACGCGTGGAAGGCGGCGCTGCTGGCCAAGCCGTTCGACCGGTCGCTGATGCCAGACAACGTGGATGGCAATGTCGCACAGCTTGCCTTGCAGCTCTCGCCGCTGATGGCGCAGCGGCTGGCCGACGCCCCGCCGGCGCTCGCCACCGAATTGCTGCGTGCCGCCCTGGCCCAGCAGCCGAACGGCGATCCAAAGAGCGCCAGGGAGGTCGCGACCGAATTGCTGGCGCGGCAGGATCTCGGCGATCTGGGCAGCCGCTTCGCCTCGGCCGACGAACTGGCCCAGGCGTTGGAGGAATACCGCGCGAGCAGCATCTTCAATGAGGCCAGCAAGGTGCTGGCCGGCAAGATCGCCATTCCGGCGGCGGTGCCGGGCGGCCAGCCAACCCAGGTCGAGCTGCCGGCGTTGCTGCAGGCCGCCTTCACCCTGCGCAGCGACCCACGCGCCGCCTCCGCCCTCGACCAGCTCGCCTATGTGGTCCAGGGGCTGGGCGCGCTGCACATCGCGCCCGACAAACTCACGACGCTGGTCCAGTCCGGCCTGCAACTCGGCGCCACGTTGGCCGGCAGCCATCAATCCGAGGAGCCACGGCCATGATTTGCGTTGTTGCGATGCTGCGCGGCTTGGTGCTGCTGGTGCCCCTGGCTGCGGTCGGGTGTCAGGCGGACAAGCCGGCACTGGATCAGTTGCAGCAGGTCCAAGCGACCACCGATCCGCGCGTGGTGGTCGCCGAAAAGGTCAACTGCGTGGCCGCGTCGGCAGTCTGCGTGCGGCTGCTGGAGGAACATGGCGCGGCCTGTCTGCGATTGACCGAAGCGGCCGATCCGGCGAGCCGCGGCGCGATGCGGGACTGCGCCTTGCACGACTTTGCCGCGGCACGCGCGCAGATGCCCGCCGACGCGACCGCCGATATGAAGCTGATCGCGGCCCGTGGGCTGGCGCAGGCCTTGGTGGTGGATCGCGACAACACCATGGACCGCGCGCGCTACACGGGGGACGTGGCGAAGCTGGATGCGGTGGTGGCCGACCTGCGGGCGCTTCCGGGCGGCGCCGCTTATGGCGCCTATTTCAGCGCCAACAATGCGCTGAACCGCGTGCTCACCGGCAATGTTCCAGCCGGCAGAGCCTGCGCGACACTGGCCGCGGCACGTGACGGTCTGGTCGGCGTGACGCCGTCCGGCGAGCTTGTGCAGCGCATCGCGGCGCTGCGGGCACAGATCGACACGGCCATGCACCCGCCGCTGAGGAGTTGTGCGTGATGGCGACTGTATTGACGCGCCAGCTTTGGCTGACCACACCGATGATGCGCGGCGATGATGTGCTGCTGGTGCAGCGGCGCCTTGCGGAACGCGGGGCGGCCCTGACCCAGGATGGGCTGTATGGCGCGGGAACGCGCGATGCGATCCGACGCTTCCAGGCCGAGGCACACCTGGCTGATGATGGCATCATCGGGCCGGCGACCTGGAAAGCCTTGTTCGCCGGCACCGACATGGCCGAGGCCGCGCCGTCCGACCCGCTGGCGCCGGAGAACCTGCGCAAACTCGCGGAGATGCATGGCTACTACAAGGACGGCTGCACTTGGCGGGTGACGCCTGACGGGGTCGAGGTGAGCGACACCGGCCTGCAGGCGGCGAGCGATGCCGAACGGTCGCTGGTGGGGAGTGTGCTGACCCGGTTTCGCGAGCCGATCCTGTCGGCGATCGCGATCCACCCGGTGCCGATCGAGAATGTGCTGGCCTGTATCTGCACGGAGAGCAGTGGCAATCCCACGCCGCCGGTGCGGCTGGAGCCAGGCTGCGATCGGCAGGACCCGTCACGCACGCCGTCGCGCTGCTCGCACGGGCTGATGCAGACGCTGTTGTCGACGGCACGCATGGCGCTGCACGACCAGACCCTGACGCTGGATGCGCTGGCGCGGCCGGACGTCTCGATCCTCGCCGGTACCGCCTATATGGCGCAGCAGGGGCAGCAGACGCGGCACGATCCGCCGCTTGCGGCCGCCGCCTATAACGCCGGCTCGTTGCGCTACGACCGGTCATCCAGCAATCGCTGGCGGCTGCTGCAATACCCGATTGGCACGTCGCGCCATGTCGATCGGTTCATCCGGTTCGTGAACGCCGCGATGCCGCTGATGGACTCGGCGGGTCTGCCGGACAGCGCGCCGAGCTTACGGCGGCTGATCCGGTAGCCAGGCTGGCGCGCCGGCAGGCTGCCTGTTGGCCGTGGCCCGGTCGCGCGGATGTCGTGCCGGCGGTCGAGGCGGAGCCGCTCACGACATGCGGCACAGAGGCCCATCATCGGCGCAGGCCGGCCATCCATGGCTTGCGTGCGAGCTGCCCACTTCCCGTCTTGGCTGGGAACGTCTGCTTCCCGGTTTGGCCGGGACGCTTCCACATGTCCGCCATGGCCGGGCTTGACCCGGTCATCCTCACCGGAACGATCGGGTCTCGCATGTCTCTTTCGGGGGGTAGATGGCCGGATCAAGCCCGGCCATGACGTGACGTGTCCCGGCCATGACGTGACGTGTCCCGGCCACGACGGACGTGTGGAGGTGTTCCGGCCACGGCCTGACGCGCCGCAGGCATATGACGCGCGACGTCATGCGCCCGGGCGGCCAGCCGGCAGCCGAAGCCGCGGTGGGGCGGGTCTTAGCCCTGCAGGGCACCTGCCAGCAACGTCGTGACCCGGCGCGCGAAGCTGCTCGGGTCGCGTGGCAGGTCGCCTTCCTGCACCCGCGCGAGATCCAGCAACGTCGTCGCCGCATCGGCCACCAGCTCGGTATCGGCCAGCCGCGCATTCAGGCTCTCAATCAGCTTGTGCCGCGGGTTCACCTCCAGGATCGGCGAGGACGGCATCATCGCGCGGCCGGCGCGGCGCATCAGGCGCTGCATCTGCAGGTCCGGCCCGCGACCGCCGGCGGCCAGCACCACGGCACTATCGGTCAGCCGCGCGGTCGCACGGACATCGGAGACCGCATCGCCGAGGGCGGTTTTGAACGCGCTCAGCAACGGTGAGATGTCGGGCGCGTCCGCGTCCTTGGCGATCTCATCGCCGGCCTGGGTGACGCTGCGCAGCTTCTTGCCTTCGAACGTATCCAGCCGCTCCGGCCAGAAGGCATCGATCGAATCCGCCAGCAGCAGGACTTCGATATCCTTGGCGCGGAACCCCTCAAGCTGGGGCGAGCTCTTCAGCGCGTCGGCGTCGTCGCCGGCCAGGTACCAGATGGTGTCCTGCCCGGTCTGCATGCGGTCGGCATACTCCGTAAGCGACGTCCAGCCATCCTGTTTCGACGAGCGGAACCGCAGCAGCGGTGCGATTTCGGCCCGGTGTTCGGCGTCCTCCCAGATGCCTTCCTTCAACAGTGGCCCAAAATTGTCCCAGAACGTGGCGTAGGAATCGGCTTCCTTGGCGCGCGTCTTCAGCTCCGATAGCACCCGGTTGACCAGCGCCTTGCGGATGCGGCCCAGTACCGGGGTGGTCTGCAGCATCTCGCGCGAGACGTTCAGCGGCAGGTCCTCGGTGTCCACCACGCCATGCACGAAGCGCAGCCATGGCGGCAGCAGGTCCGCCTTGTCGGTGATGAACATGCGGCGGACGTGCAGCCGGACATGGGATTCGCGATCATTGTCCACCGGCTCGAACGGCTTCATGCCCGGGATGAACAACAGGGCGAAATATTCCAGCGTCCCTTCCGCCTTCCAGTGCAGCGTGGCCCAGGGCGCGTCGAACAGGTGGCCGAGGTGGCGATAGAATTCGGTGTAGGACTGCTCGCTGATCTCGGCGCGCGGCTTGCGCCACAGCGCGGTGCCTTCATTGGCGGCCAGGTCCTTGCCGTCGCTGCGCGATGGTGATCGGCACCGTGATGTGGTCGGCCCATTTCCGCACCACGGCTTCCAGCCGCATCGGCTCGAGATATTCCTCCGCATCCGCTTTCAGGTGCAGCACGATGTCGCTGCCGGCGGTGTCGCGCGTTCCGGCCGCCAGGGTGAACTGCCCGGCGCCGTCGGACGCCCAGGTGAAGATCTCCTCCGAGCCGGCCTTGCGCGATGTGACCTCCACCCGATCGGCAACCATGAAGGCGGAGTAGAACCCGACGCCGAACTGGCCGATCAGGCTGGGCCGTTCCTCCGGCTTGGCCGAGGCCAGCGCCTCCCCGAAGGCGCGGGTTCCGGAGCGGGCGATGGTGCCCAGATTGTCGATCAGCTCCTGGCGCGACATGCCGATGCCGTCATCGGCGATCAGCAGGGTGCGGGCCTGCTTGTCGGGCACGATGCGGATCTTCGCCTCGGAGGGCGGTGCCAGGTTTGGGTCGGTCAGCGCCTCGAAGCGCCGACGGTCCATTGCGTCCGCGGCATTGGCCACGAGTTCGCGCAGAAAAATCTCGCGCTCGGAATAGAGCGAGTGCACCACCAGGTCGAGCAGCCGCCCCACCTCGGCGCCGAAATTATGTTGTTCCATCGCCGCGTCGTTCATGCGTGCCTCCATCCGCGCGGCGCCATATGCGTGCGCAGCCAGCCGGTTTCAATGCGTGGGCGTAGTGGGAGCTGCTTTAGCCAGGCGTTTGCCGGTCATCATGCCCGCCGCGGTCGAATCCTTGTCCGGCTCGGGCCAATGGACCACCCGCCCGCCGCACATCTCCCTCACCGCCCGCTACCTGAATGTTGCATCGGCAGATCGTGGATTCCAGTCTGGAGGTAGCGAGATTGTGCGTCCGACCGGGCGAAGCGTGGCCAACCGGCGAGTGAAAGCGCGGCAGGTATCACCGACCAGGCTCGGTGTCCCGGCACGCCTCGCCTGCGACGCAGGTTCGTTCGGCAGCACGGACGGGATGACCGGCAGCCGTTGGGGGCCGTTGATAACCCCGCCGCCTCTCAGCGCTTGCATTTCGCGCCGCAACACCCAACCATCCAGCTATGCCGGGTTTCGATTCCGCGTTCCCTGCCCGCGTCAAGGCTGTCCTCGGCCCGACCAATACCGGCAAGACGCATCTCGCGCTCGAACGGATGCTGGCCCATTCGTCCGGCATCATCGGCTTTCCGCTTCGCCTGCTCGCCCGCGAGAACTACGACCGGATGGTGGCCCAGAAGGGCGCCCGGTCCGTCGCGCTGATCACCGGCGAGGAAAAGATCGTCCCACCTGAGGCGCGCTGGTTCTCCTGCACCGTGGAAGCCATGCCGCTGGACCGCGACGCCGAGTTCCTGGCGGTGGACGAGATCCAGCTCTGCGCCGACCCTGATCGCGGCCACGTCTTCACCGACCGGCTGCTGCACGCCCGCGGCATGGTGGAAACCATGTTCCTCGGCGCCGAGACCATCCGCCCGCTGTTGCAGCGGCTGGTGCCGCAGGCGGAGGTGGAAACCCGGCCGCGCATGTCGCAGCTGATCCATGCCGGGTCCAGCGAAGCTGACCAAGCTGCCGCCACGCACCGCCGTGGTCGCCTTCAGCGCCGGCGAGGTCTACGCCATCGCCGAACTGATCCGCCGCCGCCGCGGTGGCTGCGCCGTGGTGATGGGGCGGCTCTCGCCCGCGCACCCGCAACGCCCAGGTCGCGCTGTACCAGGACAAGGAGGTCGATTTCCTGGTCGCCACCGACGCGATCGGCATGGGCCTCAACATGAACGTCGACCATGTCGCCTTCGCCGGTTTGGGCAAGTTCGACGGCCACCGTCCGCGCCGGCTCAGCGCGGCCGAGGTCGCCCAGATCGCCGGGCGCGCCGGCCGCGGCATGCGTGACGGCACCTTCGGCAGCACAGCGCAATGCCCGCCGCTGACCGAGGAGGTGGTGCGGGCGGTGGAGGAGCATAGCTTCGAGCTCGCTGGAGCAACTGTGCTGGCGCAGCAGCGACCTGGATTTCAGCCATGTCGACCGGCTGCTCGACACGCTGACCGCCTCGCCGGACCGGCCGGGACTGGTGAAGGGCAATGACGCGTCGGACCTGGAGACGCTGGCCGCGCTGGCACGTGACCCGGAGATCCGTCGCCTCGCCCACGGCAGGCGCATGGTCCGGCTGTTGTGGGATGCCTGCCAGATCCCGGATTTCCGCAAGCTGGCCGATGAGACGCATACCAACTTGTGTGCCCGGGTGTTCGACCACATCGCTCGGGATGGACGCCTGCCCACCGATTGGCTCGGTGGCCAGATTGCCGGCCTGGCGCGGCCGGATGGCGATATCGACACGCTGATGCAGCGCCTCTCCGGTGTGCGCGTCTGGTCCTACATCGCCGCCCGTTCCGACTGGGTGCAGGATGCCGCGCATTGGCAGGGCAGGGCCCGCGAGGTCGAGGACCTGCTGTCCGATGCGCTGCATGAGCGGTTGACCAGCCGGTTCGTCGACCGCCGCGCGACCCATCTGATGCGGCGGCTCGATGCGGGTGACGGTCAGGACCTGCTCTCCGCGGTGACCAGGCGTGGCGATGTTGTGGTGGAAGGGCACCCGGTCGGCCGTGTCACCGGATTCGGCTTTGCGCCGGACCCCGAGGCGCAGGGTGACGAGCGGAAGCTGGTGCTGCGGGCCGCACGCAGAGCCTTGCGTGAGGAGATGCCCCGCCGCGTGGCGGCGCTGCTGGCCGCGCCGGATCGCGAATTCGGGCTGTCGAAGAACCACGCGATTGTCTGGGATGAGGTGCCGGTAGCGCTGCTGGTTCGTGGCAACACCGTGCTTCGCCCGGCGGTTCGCATGTTGGACAGCGAGTTCCTGGATGGCGCGCAGCGGGAGCGGCTGCGTGCCCGGCTGCAACGCTTCATCGACGACCGCATCGACGCCGATCTGGCGCCGCTGTTCGCCGCGGTGCGGGCGGCCGATTCGTTGCGCGGCGCGCGCGGCCTGCTGCATCGGCTCACCGAAGCGCTCGGGCTGATCCCGAACGCCGACCGCGAGACCATCGCGCCGGAGCTGCGTACCAGGCTGCGCGGCATCGGCGTGCGTGCGGGGCGTCTTGCGCTGTTCCTGCCGAACCTACTGAAGCCGCGTCCAGCCGCGATGCGGGCGCGACTCTGGGCGTTGCAGGCCGGGTTGCCGGTGCCTGACCTGCCGGCTGCCGGGCTGGTCTCGTTCGCCCCGCCGGCGGCCTGGCCGTTTGGCTTCGCCGCCGCGATGGGTTGGATCGAAGCGGGGCCGATGCTGCTGCGCCTGGACGTGGCGGAGCGCGTCGCAGGTGAACTCGGGTGGGCCGCACGGGACGGGGCCGCGACCCTGCCTCCCGGCCTGGCATCACGCTTCTCCATAAAGGCCGACCTGCTCCCGATTGTGCTGCGCCGGCTCGGCTTCCGCATCGTCCCCGGCGCCGCCCCCGGTCCGGACGAGTACGGCCCGCCCGCCGCGGCCATGCTGGTGGCCCTGCGTCGCCGCCGGCCCCCCGTGCTTCCGCCGGTCCCCGAGGCGCGTCCACACGGCCCGTTCGCCGCACTGGCCGATCTGAAGCGCTAGCGCGGTGAGTGGCGAACAGGAAGATCGGGACTGGCAGCGGCTGGACAAATGGCTGTGGTGCGCCCGCTTCATGCGCGCCCGCACCGATTGCGCGGCCTGGGTGGCGCGCGGGTCCATCCGGATCAACCGCCAGCGGACCGACAAACCACACGCCAGGCTGCGGGTCGGCGACGTGTTGACCGTGCCGGTGCGCGGCGAGGTGCGGGTGATCCGTGTCGCAGCCCTCGCCATCCGCCGCGGACCGGCTCCTGAGGCGCGTATGCTGTATGAGGAGGTCAGCGACGCGGGCGGCGCATCTTGCGTCGCAGAATAAAGGCCGGCATACCGCCCGCACTGATATCAGGTGCCCCGTTTGCCTTTATGGGAACACCTGCCGCCGGGGGCTTGCATGACCTACGTTGTGACCGAAAACTGCATTCGCTGCAAATACATGGACTGCGTCGAGGTGTGCCCCGTCGACTGCTTCTATGTCGGCGAGAACATGCTGGTGATCCATCCCGACGAGTGCATCGATTGCGGTGTGTGCGAGCCGGAATGCCCTGCCGAGGCCATCGTGCCGGACAGTGACGACAAGGCGGCCGCCTGGGCGGAACAGAACCGCACCTACGCGGCGGTGTGGCCCAACATCACCCGCAAGGGCCCCCCGCCGGACGATGCCGACGAATGGAAGGACAAGCCGGGCAAGGCCGCCGAGTTTTCGCCGGAACCGGGAAAACCCTGACCCTATCAGGGGTTTGCCCCCCTGACGTGATACCTCTGTGACGCTATATTATGGGGGGTGATGACGGCTGCGTCGCCGGCTGGCGGCCTTCCGGCAATCCGACAGGTTGATGCTCCAGGGGGAGGGGACGCGCGAGCCGGTACATCCGTCGGGCGATCGAACGCCCGGGGAGTGCGGATCAGGGACGTGAGGTGTCAGGCATGAAGGCATCCGCTGGGACTGCGAAATCGGGCAAGGGGCCGGCGCATGCGCGCACGCCGGCCGCTCGGCCGAACTCCGACGCGATCTCAGACCAAGGCTAAAGCCGTCACCGTGGCCGTCGAGAAGGCTCCCTCCGCCCAGCCCGCGAAAGTCGCGACCGCCAGTAAGACCGCTCCATCGAGGAAGCCGGAAACGGCCAGATCGAGGACGGCTGCGCGTGTGTCCGGCCACACGGCCGAATCCGCGCGTGCCGGTGAGAGGCTGCCCGGTCCCCAGACGCCCGCCCCCACAGGCTCCGCTCCCTCGGGCGCCACTCCCACAGGCCCCACCCCCAAAGGCTCCACTCCCACACGCCCCACTCCCACAGGCATGGCTGAAGCCGTAGCGCCGAAGCTGTCCCGGCCAAAGAATGCCACGCTGCGCGATGTGTCGACTGCGCCGGCAGGAGCGGAGGCGGCCGCGGCCACCGATCCCGCGCCGGCGGTGGCGCCCCCCGAGACGTCGCCCGTCGTGACGTCGGCTCCGGAGGCTGCGGCGTCGAACACGGCGGCCGAGGCGCCCGCCGGCAACCAGCCCGCGGAGATAGGTCGTCGGCCCAATGGCGGCCTGCCGCCGGGCGCGCCCAATCTGACCCCTCGGAAGCCCGCCAAGGCCGAGGTGTTCCAGGAGGGTGATCACGTCGTCTACCCCACCCATGGTGTGGGCAAGGTGGAGCGCATCGTCATCGAAGAGATCGCCGGCCATAAGCTGGAGCTGATCCACATCACCTTCGAAGAGAATCGGATGACCCTGCGGGTCCCGGTGGTCAAGGCCCGCAGCGCCGGCTTGCGCAAGCTGGCCACCCGCAAGCTGTTCGATGAGGCAATGTCCGTGCTGAGGGGCAGGGCCCGGATCAAGCGCACCATGTGGTCGCGGCGGGCGCAGGAGTACGAGGCGAAGATCAACTCCGGCGATCCGCTGGCGATCGCGGAGGTCGTGCGGGATCTGCACCGCAATTCCGGTCAGCCGGATCAGAGTTTCTCGGAACGGCAGATCTATGAAGCGGCGCTGGACCGGCTGGCGGCGGAACTGGCGGCGCTGGACAAGACCGACAAGATCACCGCGACGACCAGGCTGACGGCGTTCCTGAAGACCATCGCCTGACGCCAGGCGGCTGCGGGACTATCGCTGGGCGGGAACAGGCTCCGTCATGCCGACGGCGGTCCGCGGGTGTTTCCGTGTCCTCTCCGGCAATCCGTGGATGACCGGCCTTCCCCCGCGCGAGGATCAGCAGCCGGCGGGAGCGCCCGGTGTGCGTCCTGGCACATCGGGTTGCATCACGGCCTGAGCCGATCTGTATGGTAACCGGTTCGAGTTGCGTCATGGCCGGAGCCGGTTTTCGTCTTGGCCGAGCCTGACCCGGCCATCTCCACGGGAACGATCGGGTCGCGCAGCGCGCGCCGCATGCTCGTTCTTGGGTAGATAGCCGGGTCAATATCAGGCTTGACCCGGACATGACGCAGAGCGGACCGCCCATGACGAAATGCGGGTAATTCGGGCCGACCATGGCGCAGAGCGAGACGTGCCTGCCCCGCCCATTTTACGCGCCCGCCGCCACGGCGTGGACGCGCGACCGCTGAGCTCCACCTGGCCGCATCAGACCACGAGCATCTGGCGATCCGACGGCGGCCGGCGCATCCTGCGTCAGCCGCACCCTGTCATCGGAGCAAGCCATGTTCATCGCGATGAATCGGTTCAAGGTCGCCCTCGGCTCGGAATCCGCCTTCGAGCAGGTGTGGATCTCGCGTGACAGCCATCTTCGCGACGTGCCGGGGTTCCTCACCTTCCGACTGCTGCGCGGCCCGCAAAGCGAGGATCACGTGCTGTTCGCCTCGCATACAGAATGGCGCAGCAAGGCCGCGTTCGAGGCGTGGACGCAGTCGGAGGCGTTTCGCCAGGCGCATCGCGATGCCGGCCAGAACCGCCCACTCTATCTCGGCCACCCGGAGTTCGAGGGGTTCGAGGTCGTTCAGACCATCGACAATACCTGACACGCCGGCCAGGCAGGGCGTCACCTGTCGCCCCCGGGGCGCGTCGCGGAGGCCGGTTCGGCAGACACCGCTGCGGGACCACGGTGAGCGCCACCCCTTCATTCTCCCTCTGGTCGTCTTCCCCGGGGACCAGCCCTCGAAACCGACCGATCGGTCCTGCCGGTCGGCCCGCGGCCGCCCCATCGCAGCCAAAGCCTCGGCTTGACAGTATTCCTGGCCCAATTCCAGCCGTTCCGTCACGCGGTTGATTTTGTTGTGCGCCAGCGCGTTGTGTGCCATCGCTCCGACGACATCCTATGAGGAAGGACCACCCCGGACGTGGCAGTTTCGACATTTCGGACAACTCGCCGCAGCGTCATGGCTTCGGCGGCGGCATTGTGCGTGGCGCGACCGAGCTGGGCTGCTTCCGCCTGGACACGTGCGGCGTATGAGACCGCCATGAAGGAATCAGGCCGCCCGGTGAGCCTGACGGATGCGCAGTTCGATGCCATCCAGAAACGCAAGCCGGCCGCCATGGCGCGGATCGCCGCCTATCTGAAGGAACGCCTCGGCAGTGCCGATCCCGCGGTGATGGCGGGCTTCGAAGCCGTGCCGCGCGAATACTTCCATTACCTCTATTCCGAGCACCGCGCGACGCCGGGAGACGCCTACGAAACCGATCCGAAGCCCTGGGGCCTCGGTTACGGATCGGCGCTGTCCGACTATCTCGGCCAGGCTTACATGACGCAGATCTGTCAGCCGAAACCCGGCGATATCACGCTGGAAATCGGCACCGGCAGCGGGTTCCAAAGCGCGCTGCTGTCCCGCATCGTCGCCAAGGCCTATTCGATCGAGATCATCGAGCCGCTGGGCAAGGCCGTCAGCCACATCTTCGCACCGCTCGGCTACACCAATGTCCACACCAAGGTGGGCGACGGCTATTACGGCTGGCCGGAGGTGGAAGGCGGATTCGACACCATCATCGTCACCTGCGCCGCACAATACGCCCCGCCGGACCTGTTCAAGCAGATGAAGCCGGGCGGCCGGATGATCATTCCCATCGGCCAGCCGTTCAAGCGCGGTCAGGTGCTGTACGTCTACACCAAGGATGCCGAGGGCAAGATCCACTCCAAGCGCGACATGGGCGTGTTCTTCATTCCGATGACCGGCGCGATCAGCAAGCATCCGCCGCCGCATGACACGCGGGCCGCCGCACCCAACGCCGGGAGCCCCGCCGGCGGCTGATCGGCCGCGGCGCGCGAGGAAAGGCGGTAGCCCGTATCGGCATGCGTGGCGATAGTGCCCGGGCCGATCGTACCGCTCGATCGGGGAGGTGTCATCGCCTCGGACCTCGACGCGCCCAGGATAGCCCCGGAGACTTCTGCCTCGAGATTACACTGTTGCCCTGCTCATCCGGTCGTTCAATAGTTGAGCGAAGGTCAACACGCGCTGCGACAGCCATCGCGGCGGGGCCAGCAAGAGGTATCCGTCGGAAGACATGAGATACGACATGGGACGCTCCCTGCGCGGCCTCGCTCGTCGAGCTGCCTTGACGGTCGGACCAGTCGGCCGGCTGTACCGGCAACGCGATGCATTACTTCAAGAGCTGGCCGATCGCACCCGCGCGATGGAGGCACTGACCGCGGAACACGACCGCGCCCTCGAGGAAATAAATGCGGCGCTCGCTGCCAGCGGTGCCGAGACGCGGGAGGCTTGGCAAAAGGCTGAAGCAGCCGAACGGCGGGCCAGCTACTGTGATCAACGTCTCGAGGGATTGCGTGACCAGCGGGACATGGTGGCCGCCTCAACTCTCGCCTTGCTTGCCAGGGTCGCGGCAGCGGGCGACGGCGCCCACGCCCGAGCTGACCTCTATCTGCAAAGCAACGGAGGCCGGCGGTCTGCGGTCTATGCCCTGGCCGACGGCACCCTGGCGCTGTCGCCGCTGACCGGCCGGTCGACACAGGGGCTGTGTCTGATCACCTTGCCGAAGGCTGGCACTTATCTGATGGGCGCCTTCCTGAAAGCTCTCGGGCTGGTGGATACTGGCGTTCACGTGGACCGGTTCGGGTTCAGCGACTACCGACACAAGTCGATCGACGAGATGCGCGCCGACTACCTGAAATTCACCACGCATATCCCGATCGAGGTCTCCGCCGGACTGACGGCCGCCGGGCAGTTCATCGTCGGCCATCTGGAGCATTCCGCTCAAACGGTCGAGGCGACTGCCAAGCTACGCCGTATCCTGCTGATCCGTCATCCGCGGGACGCGCTGGTGTCCTTCATGCGCTTCTTCGAACTGCCCGGCCGCGCCAAGTCCGAACCGAAAACATGGATGGCGACCGCCGACGGGCCTGATCGGCTGTTGGCGTTCCTGGAGCAATGGGGCGCAAGGCTGCTCGGCCTGATGCAAGGCGTGACGGGCTGGCTGAACGAGCCGGAGGTGCTGGTGGTGCGGTTCGAGGCATTGATGGGCGACGCGGGCTGCGCGGCGCAACGCCGCACGCTGGAAGCAGTCGCCCAGCATGCCGGCGTGCCGTCACCGCCCGACCCGCTCGCCCTGTTCCTGCAGGACGTGGTCGGCAAGCCCACGAAGACCTGGTCCGGCGCACGGTCCGAAGTCGCGCGGTACTGGGATGGCCAGGTCGAGGCGCAATTCATCCGGTTGGGAGGTGACGCAATGCAACGCGCGCTCGGCTATTCCGCCGACGGGCTGGTGCCGCACTACGAAACGGCTTAACGCCACACCAACCGGCGGCGATCAACACATACCGCCGAGTGGCAGGCAACCTCGTGCCCATCCGGTAGCGGGCGCGGTGGCGGATTCCCTGCCGTACAGCGCGCCTCCGCCCCCGGGACTGCGCGTGGAAACGTGACAGCCGTTCGTCTTCCTATAGGAACGTTTTCATCACGCCCCTCCCACCCGCCAAGGGCACCGCCGTCAGCAGCGACTGCGTCTGGAGATGGCTTGGTCGCTCGAACTCTGCCTCGGTGCCGCCGACCTAAACCATCCACCTGAGATTCGTCTCGACGCAGCGTTATGGCGGCGGCGGGGAATGGCAGCAGTCCGCGTCGATATGCGCGGAGATAGTGTGGGGGATCCGTTCAACAGACGCTAGGCTGGCAGCGGCGAAACCAGCGGAGAGACAGGATGCCAGAGGTTTATGTTCATGCCATCGAGGGGCGGACCAAGGAGCAGAAGCGCGCCCTGGTGAAGGACATCACCGACGCCGTGGTACGGAATTTCGGCGTCAGTGCGGACCGGGTGTTGGTGGAAATTCTGGAGAATTCCCAGGACAACAAGGCCAAGGGCGGCGTGCTGTTCAGCGACCGCTGAACGCCTGGACCTATTTGCCCAGCAGGGTGAGCAGGCCGCGCAGCAACTGCGTCGGCGTCGGCGGGCAGCCGCGAATCACCAGGTCGACTGGAATGGTGGTGCTGACCCCGCCCACCACCGCATAGCTGCCGGCAAACACATGGCCGTCGGCGGCGCAATCGCCTGCCGCCACTACCCATTTCGGGTCCGGCGTGGCCCGCCAGGTCCGTAGCAGCGCCTCCTGCATGTTCTTCGTCACTGGGCCGGTCACCAGCAGCACGTCGGCGTGGCGCGGCGAGGCCACGAAGCGCAGGCCGAACCGTTCCAGATCGTAGAACGCATTGTTCAGCGCGTGGATTTCCAGCTCGCAGCCGTTGCAGGAGCCGGCATCGACCTCGCGGATCGACAGGCTGCGGCCAAGCTTGCGACGCGCGGTCTGGTCCAGCGTGGCGGCCAGCGCGGCCAGTTCCGGGTCGGGTTCCGGCCGAGGTTCGGTCAGCGGCGGACGCAGGCCCTGGAGCAGCGTTCTCAACATCGGCGGTCACCACTGTAGTTGCCGGCTGCCCCCGTGCCGGAGATGGCTGGCCTGGGGGCACGCGCCCATGCCGGCGCAGCCGCCAGGTCAGGCCCCCCCTCGCGGGCGTCCTCCGCGAGGGGGGAGGGCGAATTTGATGTCGCGGTCACAGATCGTGGCCCGAATAGGAACAGTTGAAACTTTTGTTGCAGAGCGGGAAATCGGCGACGATGTTGCCTTCGATCACCGCCTCCAGCAGCGGCCATTGGAACCACGACGCGTCGCGCAGATGGCAGCGGTCCACGCACCCGCCTGCCACACGCAGCCAGACCAGAACGTCGCCGCGAAATGCCTCGACCAACGCCATCCCTTCACTGGGTTCCATCGGTGCATCCTCCAGGAACGCCCGGGTCGCACCGTCCGGCAGGTCCTGCAGCAGTTGTTCGATCATCGACAGACTCTGCTCGATTTCCCTGGCGCGGATCCAGGCCCGGGCGTTGACGTCGCCTTCGGTCAGCACCGGCACATCGAACCGCAACGTGTCATAGGGCGGATAGCCGGGCCGGCGGCGGGCATCGAAATCCCGGCCGGAGGCGCGGCCCACATAGCCGCCGGCGCCGAAGCGGCGTGCCAGCGCCGGAAGCAGGATGCCGGTGCCCACGGTGCGATCCTGCAGCGACGCCGTGCTGTCGTAGAGCCGCAGCAAAGCGGCAAAGCGCGTGCGCACCTCCTGCACCAGCGTCCCGATATCCGCCACCCCGGATGCGTCGAGATCGGCCGACACGCCGCCCGGCACGATCCGGTCCATCATCAGCCGGTGGCCGAAACAGGCGGCGGCCGAACGCAGCACCCGTTCCCGCAGCACGGCGCAATGCGCCAGCATCAGGCTGAATGAAGCGTCATTGCAGATCGCACCGAAGTCACCGAGGTGGTTGGCGACGCGCTCCAGCTCCGCCATCACGCCACGCAATGCAACCGCGCGTGGCGGCACCTCGATATCAAGGGCCGCCTCCACCGCGCGCGAGAAGGCAAACGCATAGGCGACCGTCGAATCGCCAGAGACACGACCGGCGATGCGCGCTGCGCGCGGGATCGACGCACCCTGCAGCAGCGCCTCGATGCCCTTGTGGACGTAGCCCAGGCGCTCCTCCAGTCGCACCACCGTCTCGCCATCTGCGGTGAAACGGAAATGACCAGGCTCGATGATGCCCGCGTGCACCGGACCGACCGGGATCTGGTGCAACGCGTCGCCTTCCACCGGCAGGAACGGGTAGGGCGGTGGAGCCTCGTCCCCCCAGCGTCCGTGATCCAGCCAGGGGCGCGTGTCAGGCAGGCCGACCGGATCGAGACCGAACAGATCGCGCATGCTGCGTTCGAGGCGGATGGCGGGGGCGTGCAGGCGGCCCACCGAGGGGTAACGCCCGTCCGGGCATTCCAGACTGAGCACCATGATGGGTGGCTCATCCTCGGACAGCAGCGCCATGTGCGCCCGTCCGGTCTCAGCCCATAGCCCCAGCAGCGTCATTTGCTGTTGTGCCAGCAGTTCGGCGGCTTGCTGCCAGGTCGTCGCGTCAACCTCCACGCATGGCCAGGGGCGGTGACCTTCCACCCGTTGGCCGGCAGCCAGGATGTCCGCTTGTGTCATCGCCTCACCCCAGCATGGCCGCGACGTGCTGAAACCAGGCGACCAGTGGCGGCGGCAGCCAGATCCCCGCCACCAGCACGAGGGCGAGATGGGCGAACATCGGCACGTAGGACGCCTGCACCGGCCCGGTCGGTCCGCGCGGCTCACCGAATGCCACGGCCGTCACGCGCAGCAACAGCGCACCGAACGACAGCAGCAGGCCGAAGGCGAACAGCACGGCCAGCAACGGCTGCTGCGCGAAGCTGGAGCTGAGCACAAGGAACTCGCTGGTGAACACGCCGAATGGCGGCAGGCCGGCGATGGCCGCGACACCGGCCACCAGGCTCCAGCCGAGCACCGGGTGGGTCTCGGTCAGCCCACCCATCTCGGCGATGCGCTGGGTGCCCTTCACCTGGGCGACATGGCCGACCGAAAAGAAGATCGCCGACTTGGTGAGGCTGTGCATGGTCATCTGCAGCAGGCCGGCAAAGTTGCCGATCGGGCCGGCCATGCCGAAGGCGAACACGATGATGCCCATGTGCTCGATCGACGAGTAGGCGAACATGCGTTTGATGTCGCGACGGCGGTACAGCATGAACGCGGCGAAGATCAGCGACAGCAGCCCAAGGCCGATCATCAGCGGGCCGGGCGCGAGCGCGCCGGGATTGGCGGCGAGCAGCAGCTTGAAGCGCAGCAGCGCGTAGAGCGCGACGTTCAGCAGCAGGCCGGACAGCACCGCGGAGATCGGCGTCGGGCCTTCGGCATGCGCGTCGGGCAGCCAGGCATGCATCGGCGCCAGCCCGACCTTGGTGCCATAGCCCAGCAGCAGGAAGATGAAGGCGATGTTGAGCAGCGCGGGATCGAAGTCACGCGCCCGGGTCAGCAGCGTGGTCCAGACCATGGCGTCCATGCCTTCGCCCAGCACCGGACGGGCGGCGAGATAGACCAGGATGGTGCCGAACAGTGCCAGCGCAATGCCGACGCTGCCGAGGATGAAGTATTTCCACGCGGCCTCGATGGCTTCATGCGTGCGGTAGATGCCGACCATCACCACGGTGGTGAGCGTGGCCAGTTCCACCGCCACCCACATCAGGCCGATATTGTTGGCGACCAGTGCCAGGTTCATGCCGAACAGCATGAGCTGGAACATGGCGTGGTAGAAACGCAGGTAGCGCGGGGTGAGCCGGCCGGTTTCCAGCTCGTGCGCGATGTAGCTGGCGCTGAAGGCGCTGGTGGTGAAGCCGATGAAGGTGTTGAGCAGGATGAAGACGACGTTCAGGTCGTCCACCAGCAGGTACTGGCCTGGTGCGGGACGGTCGAACAGCAATCCGATCGCGAACAGCAACGACAGCAGCGTGGCGAACACATTCAGCCCGGCGGAGATCCGGTAGGACGGGATCAGCGCCAGCACCGCGGCCGCGCCCAGCGGGACCAGGAGGACGGCGAGTTCAGGCATCGCTGGTGCCTCCTGCCAGGCTGCTCACCGCCGCTCACCCCGGAACTGATCCAGCGCCTGCAGGTCGACGGTGTCGAAGCGCTCGCGGATGCGGAACAGGAAGATGCCGATGACGATGAACGCGACCAGCACGGAGAAGGCGACGCTGATCTCCACCACCAGCGGCATGCCGCGCGCACCGGTTGCGGCGAGGATGATGCCGTTCTCCAGCGACAGGAAGCCAACCACCTGGCTGACCGCGTTGCGCCGCGTCACCATGATCAGCAGCCCGATCAGCACCACCGACAGGGCGAGCGCGATGTCCTCCCGCGCCACCGGGTCCGCCTGCGCGGTGACCGGCAGCATCACCTCCAGCGACAGCGCCACGAGGCCGATCCCGGCCAGCATGGTCAGGCCGATCCCGCCCACGGTTTCGATCTCACGATGGATGCCCAGGCGGACGATCATGCGATGCAGCGCGATGGGGATCAGCATGCCTTGAACCCGAGCGCGATCGCCGCGGTGACATAAAGATGCGGCGCGTGCTGGATGTTCGCCTGCCAGCTGACGGCCAGCGTCAGCACGAAGGCGTGCAGCGCCAACACGCGCAGCAGCGCGGTCAACCGGTCCTGGTACAGCATCATGAAGCTGACCAGGACCAGTCCGCCGGCGAGCATGTGCGCGATGTCGAACGACAGGCCGTGCATGTCACATGCCTCGTGAGACGAACAGCAGCAGGACGCCGAGCAGCCCAAGCATGAGCGCGGCGCCGAGGAAGTTGGGGACACGGAACACGCGCATCTTGGCGATCGAGGTTTCGAACACGCCCAGCATCACCCCGGCGATGCCAAGCTTGCCGAGATAGGCGAGGAGCCCGATCTCATAGCCGCGGGCCAGGCCGAACGGGACGAAGATGCAGCCGATGGCGGAAATGTAGAGCAGCAGTTTCAGCGACGCCGCGAGCTCGATCATCGCCAGATGCCGGCCGGAATATTCCAGCACCATCGCCTCATGCACCATGGTCAGTTCCAGATGCGTCGCCGGATTGTCCACCGGAATGCGGGCATTTTCCGCCAATGCCACGATGATGAAGGCGACCAGTGCAAGGGCGAGCGATACGCGCAGGCCCACCGCGGATGACGCCATGAAGCCCGCGATGGTGGAAAGCTGGGTGGAGCCGGCGATGATCGCCACCGACAGCACGATCATCAGCATGGCCGGTTCCGCGAGTGAGGCGATCATGACCTCGCGCGACGCACCGATGCCGCCGAAGCTGGTGCCGATATCCATGGCGGCCAGCGCCTGCACAAAGCGCGCACTGCCCAGCAGGGCGATGATGACAATCAGGTCGCCCGACCAGGAAAAAATCAGCCCGGTGGCAAAGCTCGGCACCAGCGCCGCGGCGACCCAGGTGAGCGCGAAGATCAGATAGGGCGCAACGCGAAACAGCCAGGACGCGTTGTCGGCCAGCACGACGTCCTTGCCCATAAGACGGCGCAGGTCGCGATAGGGCTGGATCAGCGACGGGCCGCGCCGGCGTTGCAGACGCGCCTTCACCTTGCGCACCAGTCCGGTCAGCAGCGGCGCGAGCACCAGCACCAGGGCCATCTGTGCGCCCTGGATGAGCAGGTCGCGAATCATCCGGCTGCACCGGTGCCGGCGATCGGAACCATCACGCCGGCCTGCGGCCAGACGCCGTGAGCGGTCACTGCCATAGCGCCAACACCAGCAGCAGCAGCACCAGCGCCGCGAACACCATGGCGAGATAGCGCCGGATCGTCAGGAACTGTAAGTGGTTCAGCAGATCGGCTGCCCGCGCGACGCCGCCGCCGATCGGGGCATACAGTGTGTCCCAAACCGGATCATGGATCACGCGCACGATGCGCGCCGGCGCCGTGTCGCCGGGTGGCGGCATCGTCACCTGCTCGCGCGCGCGGAACACCACCGAGGCAAACACGCGGCGGATCGGCTGGGCAAAGCTGCCGGCGGTGTATTGCGTGGCGGGGCTGGCGTCGGGGAACCCGCAATCCCAGGCCGGCCCGCGACGCAATGCATGGGAGCCGAAGCGGTGCACCGCCAGCGCGGTCAGCCAGGCCGACCCGGCGATGAACAGGAACACCAGCAGCCCGTTGTAGGAACTGCGGCTTTCCGCGACCGGCACGATCGTCAGCCAATCCGATCCGAGCTGCTCCGGCATGCGTGCATCGGTCAGCGCGTGGACTACCGGCGCCAGGCCGTCGATCAGCAGGCCCGGCACAACGCCCGCCAGCACACACAGCGTCGCCAGTAACGCCATGGCCGCCAGCGAGAATCCGTCCGTCTCGCGCGCGTCGCGTGCGGCCGTACTGCGCGGCCGGCCAAGGAACGCAATGCCGTAGGCGCGCACGAAACAGGCGGCGGCGAGCGCGGCGGCGAGCGCCAGCAACGCTCCATCGGCGGGGATGACGACCTTCAATCCCCATTGCGGCAGATTGGGATGCAGCAGAATGGCCTGGAAGGTCAGCCACTCCGACACGAACCCGTTCAGCGGCGGCAGCGCCGCGATGGCCACGCAGCCGATCAGCACCGCCACCGCAGTGCGCGGCATGCGGTGGATCAAACCGCCCATCTGCTCCAGGTCGCGCGCGCCGGTCGCGTTGACCACCGCACCGGCGCCGAAGAACAGCAGACTCTTGAACAGCACATGGTTGAAGGCGTGCACCAACGCCGCGGTCAGCGCCAGGGCGGCTCCGGCGGCGAAGCGATCGGCACGGAATGCCAGCGCCAGGCCCAGCCCAATGAAGATGATGCCAACATTGTCCACGGTGGAGTAGGCAAGCAGCCGCTTCAGATCCCGCTCCATCAACGCGTAGAGCACGCCCAGCACCGCGGTGATGCCACCCAGCAGCATGACAACCAGCGCGGCCCACCAGCTCGTGCCGCCCAGCAGATCGAAGGCGATCCGGATGAAGCCGTAGATCGCCACCTTGGTCATCACGCCGCTCATCAGCGCGGAGACGTGGCTCGGCGCGGCGGGATGAGCCAGCGGCAGCCAGACATGCAGCGGCACCAGTCCCGCCTTCGCCCCGGCCCCGATCAGCGCCAGCATCACGACCAGTCCGGCCTGTGCGGCCACAGGCGGCATCGCGCGCATGGTGTCGAACCCGTAGCCGCCGCTGACGCTCGCCAGCACGCCGAACACCAGCAGCAAAGCCAGGCCGCTGAATGTGGCCATGACGATATAGACGAACGCAGCACGTGCGTTCCCGGGATGCCGATGATCGGCCAGCACCAACGCCCAGGATGCGAGCGACATCAGCTCCCAGGCAAACACGAACAGGAAGGCGTCGTCCGCGACCACGACCAGGTTCAGCCCGGCCAGGAACAGCGGATAGAACGGCAGCACGCGCTGCGGATGTTCTTCGTGCCTGGTGTATCCGAGGGCGTACAGGCTGGCGCTGGCGCTGCCGAGACCGATCAGCACCAGGAAGAATGCGGACAGCGCGTCCAACCGCAGATGAGCGCCGATCCAGGGCAGGCCGATCGGCAGCACCTGGCGCTGGACGCCAGCCGGGATCGCGATCAGTCCGTTGGCCAGCAGCAGAAGGGAGAGCAGCAGACAACCGCCATAGATCAGCCAGCGGCCGATGGCGGCGTGCGCCAGGGCGGCGCCGACCGGTGCCAGCAGCAGCAGGCCGAGGATGCAGAACAGCACGGGATCGATCATCGACGACTGCCCGCCTGGGTCGGCGGCTTCGATGCCAGCAGACGGACACCTCGGCCGATCCCCTGGCTTGGCGCCCCTTCAGCGATCAGTTCGATGCCGGCGGCGTGTAACGCCCCGACCAGCTTCATGAGGGAATCAACATTGCCGCGCACCACGCCCCCGCTGGCTTCCATGCGCTGGATCGTCGGCAACGACAGACCGGCGCGCTCCGCCAGCAGGCGTTGGTCCCATCCGAGCAGGGCGCGAGCGGCCCGCATCTGACCGGCAGATATCATGTGTAGAGCGTTGGTAATCCGCGTTCAGGTACCGATACTGATGTATGGCACATGCATCCTGGCGATTTAAGCCGGAGTCCCTGGCGTGCGGATCGGCGTGGCCGGTGGTGTGATGCCGTACGGGGGCCATCCACCCCATCAGGCCCGGCCATGACGGAAAACGAAGACGGCCGGCCGGTCCGGTTGGCTCATGCATTTCCAGCGGTCGCTGTTGCGCGCCGGAACCTCTTGCACGCCAGACCACCCAGCCCGATCTTTGGCACCCCAAGGAGAACGCAATGCCGAAAGTCGAGGTCTACACCCAGCCCTGGTGTCCCTATTGCGCCCGGGCGATGCACATCTTCAGCACCAAAGGCGTCGAGGTCGAGGAGATCAACGCGCCGCACGGTTCATCTGAGCGCGCCGACGCGACGCGCCGTTCCGGTGGCATCACCACCGTGCCGCAGATCTTCATCGATGGCCGGCATGTCGGCGGCTGTGACGACCTGGTCGCACTGGATCGCGCGGGAAAGCTGGACCCGCTATTACAATCCGCCTGATCACCCACGCTGTCTGAACGGCGCACGGCTTCCCGCGGACGAATCAGCCGCGGGCAATATCGCCATCGCAGGTGCGGTCGCGCCTGCAACCCGTGACTCGCTCGCGGTCAGTGGCTCAGTGCGCGTGTCATCTCGTCGATCCCGTTCACGGTCAGCGGGTACATCCGCCCGCCAATCAGTTCGCGCACCATGTGGATGGTTCGCACATGGCCCCAGCTGCGCAACGGTGTCGGATTGAGCCAGGCGGATCGGCTGTAATGTTCGGTGAGGCGAGCGAGCCAGGTGGTGCCGGCCTCCTCGTTCCAATGCTCGACCGAGCCGCCCTGCATGGTGATCTCGTAGGGGCTCATGGCGGCGTCGCCGACGAAGATCAGCTTGTAGTCGGGACCATAGGTGCGCAGCACCTGCCAGGTCGGGATCACCTCGTCATGGCGGCGGCGGTTCTGCTTCCAGACCCGTTCATACGGGCAGTTGTGGAAGTAGAAATACTCCAGATGCTTGAATTCGCTGCGTGCGGCGGAAAACAGTTCCTCCGACAGCTTGACGTAATCGTCCATTGAGCCGCCGACATCCAGGAACAGCAGGACCTTCACGTTATTGTGCCGTTCCGGCACCAGCTTCAGGTCCAGCGTGCCGGCATTGTTGGCGGTCGCGCGCACGGTGCCATCCAGATCGAGCTCGGTCGGGGCGCCTTGTCGTGCGAACCGGCGCAGCCGGCGCAACGCGAGCTTCATGCCGCGAGTGCCGAGCTCCACCGTGTCGTCCAGGTCGCGGAAGTCGCGTCGGTCCCAGACCTTCACGGCGCGCCGATGGCGAGATTCGTGCTGGCCGATGCGCACGCCTTCCGGATTGTAGCCGTACGCGCCGAACGGTGAGGTGCCGGCGGTGCCGATCCATTTCGAGCCGCCCTGGTGACGCCCCTTCTGTTCGTCCAGCAGTTGCTTGAGCCGCTCCATCAGCGCGTCGAAACCCCCGAGGGCCTGGATCTTTGCCATTTCCTCGGGGGTCAGCAGTTTCTCGGCGAGCTTGCGCAGCCATTCCTTGGGCAGGTCCTGGGTGTTCACGCCTTCCGGTGCTTCCAGGCCTTTGAAGCAATGCGCGAACACCCGGTCGAAGCGGTCCAGATGGCGTTCATCCTTCACCAGCGTGGCCCGCGCCAGAAAATAGAAATCCTCAATGTTGTAGTCTGCAACGCCATGTTTCATCGCGCCGAGCAGCGTGAGGTACTCGGTGATGGAGGTCGGCAGTCCGGCGGAGCGCAGCGCCAGGATGAAGTTCGCGAACATCAGTTGCCGCGGCGTGCCAGGAACGCCAGGCGCTCGAACAGATGGACGTCCTGCTCGTTCTTCAGCAGCGCGCCGTAGAGCGGCGGTATGGTCAGATGGGTGTCCTTGGTACGCAACGCTTCGGCCGGCATGTCGTCGACCATCAGCAGCTTCAGCCAATCCAGCAATTCGGAGGTGGCGGGCTTCTTCTTCAGGCCGGGCACGTCGCGCACCTGGAAGAACACGTTCAATGCCTCGCGCGCGAGATCCTTGCGGATATCGGGATAATGCGCCTGCACGATCCGCTCCATCGTTTCGCGATCCGGAAACCGGATGTAGTGGAAGAAGCAGCGGCGCAGGAAGGCGTCCGGCAGCTCCTTCTCGTTGTTGGAGGTGATGATCACGATCGGGCGTTGCTTCGCCACGACTGTCTGGCGAGTCTCGTAGACGAAGAACTGCATGCGGTCGAGTTCCAGCAGCAGGTCGTTGGGAAACTCGATGTCCGCCTTGTCGATCTCGTCGATCAGCACGACGACCGGCTCATCCGCGTCGAATGCGTCCCACAGCTTGCCGCGCACGATGTAGTTGCCGATGTCGTGCACCCGCGGGTCGCCCAGCTGGCCATCGCGCAGGCGGGACACCGCGTCGTATTCGTACAGCCCCTGCTGCGCCTTGGTGGTGGACTTGATGTGCCACTCGATCAGCGGATGGCCGAGTGCCTGGGCGACCTCATAGGCCAGGACGGTCTTGCCGGTGCCGGGCTCACCCTTCACCAGCAGCGGGCGTTGCAGCGTCACCGCGGCATTCACCGCCACTTCAAGATCGCGTGAGGCGATATATCGGTCTGTGCTCTTGAACCCGGCCACTGCGGCTCCCCTTCATCCTCGGTCGCGGCCGAGTGTCGGGCGATCGCGGTGCCGTCGCAAGCGGTGAGATCGGGGCAGGCTTTCGTTGCGCCAGCGGTGCGCAGCCGTATAGATTGGCGCCGGCCCGAGGGGCCGATCCCTCGCAATAGGCGCTTCTGACTTGACCAAGATTTCGATTGTTTCGGCGCAACGGCGGCAGGCCCCGCGGTGAGCAGCAGTCTCAGCAGCCGCAAGCGGCATCGCCGCCGCCGCCGCAGCCACGTCGCCCGACCTACGCCGGCCGACCTGCTGCGCCAGGACCGGCAACGGAGGATCAGTCGGGATGTCGTGCTGGCCTGCGGCGCCATTGGCATCGTCTGTGCCGCCCTGATCATGCTGATCTGGATCAACACACAGCGGGCCATTCATGACATGGCCGATGAGACCCGCGCCCGAACCGAGGCGGTGGCGACCGGCCAGGCCAACATCCTGACCGAGGAGGCACGCCGCGAGCTCGGCTCGATCGAACAGTCCCTGTCGATCCTGCAGACCGCGTGGAACACCGATCCGGACAAATTCGACCTGCGGAAATGGCAGGCTCAGATGCCGAGCCTCACCGAGGTATCGGACGATCTGTTCATCGCCAATGACAAGCACATCATCATTCAGGACATTCTGCCGCAGGCCGTTGGCCAGGCGGTGGGTGCCGCCTATGCCCGATTCGGCCGCGGCACGCTGGAGACGATTGGCGCCGAGGAGAACAAGGGCCGCGACACACGGGTGTTGTTCGGCGAGGCGGCCGGGAATGGTGTGCTCCGGCAATACCTGATGTATCTGGTCCGACCGCTGGAAGCGCCGATTGGCTGGATCATCGGCGCATCCTACCGGTCGTCCGCCCTGGCCAAGGTGTTCGCGGATGGCTCGCTGGGGCCGCACGGGCTGTCCGCGATGATCGACACACGCCGTGGCGGCGTGCAGGCGATCGCCGGCCCGGCGGCATTTCGACCGAATCTGAACATCGACGACTCGCCGATGTTCAAGGCGCTGCAGGAGCGAGGGGAGTCCGGCATCTGGATCGGTCCGACGGCGATGGACGGCGTGGTACGGATCCACGCGTTCCATCGGCTGCCGGGGCGCGACCTGATGATCCTGGTAGGACTGGATCGCGACGACTGGATGGCGCCGGCCGATTGCTGGGCCGCCGGGGCGCGCTCGCTGGCGACGGTTGCGTCGCTGCTGGTCCTGGCAATCGGCGGCCTGGTGCTTTGGGAATTGTGGACGGTGCGCGCGACCGGCCGGCGGCGGCGGGCGATGGAGCGGGCGATCGATCAGCTGACTGCGGCGCGGACCGACCTGGCCGCTGCGCGCCTGCAGGCGCAGACCAGCGCCGCGCAGATGCGAACCGTGCTGGATGGCGGGTCCGACGGCGTCGCGCTGTTCGATGCCGATTGGCAGCTCGCGGAATGGAACCCGCGCTTTGCCAATACGTCCGGACTCGCCCCCGAGGCGATACGCGCGGGCCTGCCGCTGGACGAGTTGCTGCGCCAGCAGGCCCGGGGGGGACTGTTCGGGTCGGTGGAGGATGTTGAAACCGAGATTGCCCATCGCATGGCGCAGCTTCGCAGCGAGACCGGCAGCGCGACGCTCACCCAGACCGGCCCCGACGGAGACAGCTTGATCCTGCGCACCCAGACACTGCCGAACGCCGGTCTTATCGCCCTGCTTCCGGCCTGGCGCCGGGGACCCAACTGCCGTCCCCCGCGCGGGCGGTCTCTGCGCAGCCAGAGGTCGTGGAGGGGCCGGTCGAGTGGTAGTGCGTCCGCGCGACGGGGTCAGTCTCCTGCGCGGACCGGCGCCGGTCCGTTGCGGGGTGGCACGGGCGGTTGCCGATTGGGCACGCCCGGTTGCCGTCCTGGCCGGACCCTGACCAGGCGATCTACACCGGAACGACCGGGTCGCGCTGCACGCTTGTTCCTGGTCAGATGGCGGGTTCCCGCCGGCCAGGACGGGACGCCGAAGGCGCCGGTCCGCTACGTCTCTGGGCGTACGATCAGCACGGTGCCATCGACCCCTTCGACCCGAAGTCGCTCGCCCGGCAAAGGCGGCGGCACATCGGATGGCACGCGGGCTGCCCAGTCGCTGTCGCCCAGGCGGACCCGACCCTCTCGACCCTGAAACACCAGGGACGTGACGATGCGCCCCGCCAAACCGGCCTGCTGGGTATTCAGCCGGGCCGGTGATTTGCGAAATCGCAGCCCTGCAGTGAGCGAAATCGCCGCCAGGATCGCGAAGGTGACCACCTGCAATTCGAAGCCGCAGTCGCTCGCCAATACGATCAGGCCGGTGCCGCAGGCCGCTAGCCCGACCCACATCAGGAACACGCCGGGAAGCAGCAGTTCGGCCATCAGCAGCAGCAGGCCGGCGACCAGCCAGGCGATCCAATCGGTCATGTCGCCTGGGTCGGCCCCCACGGGGATTCGGTGGGTGGTGGCGGTGCTTCCATCGGCATGGGCGGTGGCGGTGGAGGCGGTCGAGGCATGGGCGCAGTGGGCGGCACCGATCCATGGTCGGGCGGCAGGAAGCCGCCTCGCAGCAATTCCACTGCCTGGGCGAGACCGCCGGCCAAGGCTGAAGACTCCATCGGCACGATGACCAGCCGGCTGTTGGGCGCGCTGGCCAGCGCCTGGAACGCCCGCACGTAGCGATCGGCGATGAAGTAGCTCAGTCCCGCCTGGCCATAGCGGCCGGCCGCTTCGGACACCATGCGGGTCGCCTCGGCTTCGGCGTTCGCCAGGGCGATACGTGCCTCGGCATCCCGGTTCGCCGCCTGCTGGCGCCCTTCGGCGGATAGGATCAGTGCCTGTTTCTCGCCCTCGGCGCGCAGGATCTCGGCCTGGCGTTCGCCCTCGGCGCGCGCCACCGCCGCCCGCCGCTCCCGCTCCGCCGTCATCTGCAGGTTCATCGCCCGGATCAGGTTCTCCGGCGGCTCGATCTTACGGATCTCCACGCGCGAGACCTTGACGCCCCACGGCATCGTCGCGCCGTCGAGGATCACCAGCAATGCGGTGTTGATCCGTTCCCGCGAGGACAGGGTGGAGTCGAGTTCCATCTCGCCGATCACGGCGCGAATATTGGTCATCGCCAGCGTGGTCAGCGCGAGCGACAGATTGGCCACCTGATACGCCGCCTTCTCCGGCTCCATCACGCGGTAATAGATGATGCCGTCCACGGCGACCGTCGCGTTATCGCGGGTGATGACGCTCTGCTCCGGGATATCGACCACTTGCTCCTGCACGTTGAGCCTGCGGCCGACGCGGTCGATGAAGGGCAGCACGAAATTCAGGCCCGGCTGCACCATGCGCAGGTAGGCGCCGAACCGCTCCACGGTCCAGATTTCGCCCTGCGGCACTGCCTTGACGCCGGCATACAGCGTGAGCACGACGAGAATAAGTATTAGAATCCAGACGACGATGGCCGCGCCGAGCATGCGTTCCCCCAAGGCCGAGCGATCCATTCAGTAGCGCATTGTGCCGGCAATGTCTTGCGCCGCCGTAAGGTATCCGTCGCCGCCCGCGCGTGCCGGGCATGACGCTCATGACATGAACCTGACCACCATGGCGGATGAGGCGGCGCCGCCCGCGCCTGCGGGGCATGGCGCCGCCGATGGATGCGGCCGGGTTGCGCGTCGCGGCGCGGTTCAGACCATGGTCAGCCCACCGGAGACGCTGATCGTCTGGCCGGTGATGTAGGCGGCGTCATCGGACAGCAGGAAGGCAATTGTGCCGGGATAATCACCGGGCACGCCGATCCGCTTCAGCGGGATTGCCCGTGCCATCGCCTCGCCGATCCTGGCGCCGGCGGGAGAGCCCTGCTTCACCGCGTCGAACAGCGGCGTGTCGGTCGGGCCCGGACACAGGACATTCAGCGTCACGCCGGAACGCGCCAGCTCCCGCGCCAGGGTTTTGGTGAAGGCGATGACACCGCCCTTGCATGCCGCGTACACCGCCTCGCCCGAGGACCCGACCCGCCCGGCGTCCGATGCCACGTTCAGCACTCGGCCGAAGCCGCGCTGCGCCATGCCGCGCACCACGACATGATGCATGTGCAGCGGCCCATACAGATTGATGCGAATGATGCGGTCCCACAGCGCGGGATCGGTGTCGAGGAAGTTTTGCATCACATCCCAGCCGGCGATATTCGCGAGCAGATCGGTCGGCCCCACGGCCCGCTCGAACGCCGCGACGGCGTGTTCCACCTGCGCTCGATCGGTAATGTCGGTGCGCCAGACCATCGCGTTGCCGCCGCAGCGTTCGGCGGTCTCCCTCGCACCGTCCTCATCGATGTCCAGGATTCCGACTCGGCACCCTTCCGCCGCCAGCCGGATCGCCGTGGCGCGGCCGATGCCGCTCGCCCCGCCGGTCAGCAACGCAGCCTTGCCTGCGAGACCTCGCATCGTGTCGCCTCCTCGCCCGTCCGACCCTGTTGCCCGTCCGACCCTGTTGCCCGACGGACCCTGGGCCCGTCCGACCCTGGGCCCGTCCGACCCTGTCGCGATTACCGGTTGAACGCCGGCATGACGTCCTGCGCAAACCAGCGCAACTGCTCCTTGAACTCGTTCGGCGACAGGCCCTCCGCCCAATGGATCATGAAGTCCTCGAGGCCGGGATATTTCGCCTCGATCGACTTGATGCCGTCGATCACCTGACCGGGCGGCCCGCAGAACCACGCCTTCTGCTGCACGCCGTCGCGCAAGGACGGGGTGCGGGATGGTGCGCCCGGCATGCCCCAGGTGCGACCATGCTCATCGGCGTAGCGCACGAAGCCGAACGGCGCGAACCATTTGTAGCGTTCGTCATGGGCCGGCTCGACCCGCTGGATCGCTTCCTCCTGCGAGTTCGCCAGATACAGACCGGCGCCCCAGATCATGTCCTGGCCAAGCTGCTTCTGCTGGCCATGCGCCGCACAGGCGGATTGATAGGCGCGCACCACATCGTCCAGGATCTTCTCGCCATTCAGCGTGACCATCGCCTTCAGGCCGTATTTCGCGATCATGTCGATGGTCCTGCCGCTGGCAACCGGCATGAAGATCTCCACCGGCAAGTGCTTCGGCCGCGGCACCATGGTGATGTCGTTCAGCTTGTAACCCCGATAATCCACCTGAGGCGGGGCTTCGAAGAACTTCCCCTTGAAGTGGAATTTCTCCTCGTTGAAACAGGTCAGCAGGAGCTGCAGCTGCTCCTCGAAATAGGCTCGGTTCTTTTCGGCATCCAGCAATGGCGCGCCGAAGGTTTCCACTTCGCGGGTGTGATAGCCGCGCCCGACGCCCATGATCACACGGCCATCGGTCACGATGTCGGCCATGGCGTAATCCTCTGCCAGGCGGATTGGATGCCACATCGGCAGCACGTTGAAGCCACAGCCGAACTTCAGCCGCTTGGTCTGGGTGGCGAGCCACAGCCCGAGCTGGATGAGGTTGGGCAGGCATTCGTAGCCTTCGTGCTGGAAATGATGTTCCGCGGTCCAGAAGGCGTAGAAGCCGAGCTCGTCCATCAGTTGCGAGACGTCCCGGGCGGTCCAGAACACCTCACTGAGCCGTTCGTTGGAGTAGCGCCGATCATTTGCCGGCGTGCCTTGCAGACCGACATTGTCCAGCTCGATCTGACCGACATACAGGACGTGGAAGCGCTTGATCATGGCTTGGCGTGTCTCCCGATGGCTCGTTGGGGGAAGCACGCCCTGCCGGGGCGATCCGGTCAAGGGGACGGTTGGTCGACCGGGGCCGACCGTGCCTGGCCGGCCGCTGATCCGCGGATTACACCAGCAGCGGCAAGTGCCGTGTCAGCAGCCCGTCGGCGTCACGCAACGCGTGCGTAATGGTGAAATGGTCTGCGCCGGGAACCGGGATCAGAGCGCCGGCCGTGTGGCCGGCGGCACGCAACGCATGCAGCTCCCGACTGTCGGACACCAGCGGCGGCAGTTCCGCCGTGCCATAGGCGATCGCCAGCGGCTTTGCCACAGCCGGCTGGCGCAGCGGCGAGAGCGTCGCGATCTCCTCATCCGTCAGGCGCAGCTTCTCGTTCAGATAGGTGTCGCGGATCGGACCCAGCTCGAACACGCCGGAAATCGCCAGGCCCGCCGCCACCTGCGGGTGGGCGAGACACTGCGCGGTGAGATGGCCGCCGGCGGACCAGCCGGACAGCACCACCTTGCCGGCAATGCCATGTGCCGATCCGTTGGCCGCAAGCCAATCCAGCGCAGCGTTGATCTCGGCCGCAATCTCGGTCAGCGAGGCATCCGGCGCCAGCGTGTATCCGGGCAAGGCGGCAGCCCATCCATGGGCGCGCGGACCGGCGATCAGACTGGCGAATTGTTCCTTGCTGTTGCGCTGCCAATAGCCACCGTGAATGAACACCAGACAGGGAGCATTGGGATCGGCTGCGGGAAACAGGTCCCATAGGTTCCGCTCGCGCGGGCCGTAGCGCAGGTCCAGATGGTCGGGGTAGCCCGCCCGGAATGTTGTCGAGGCAGCCTCCCGTGCGGCATTCAGTGCTGCACTGTTCGGCACCGCGGCCGAATTGTTGTACGCCGCGTCGCGTTCCGCGCGGCTCATCCTGCCCCAGTCCATCACCTGCATCCCGTCATTGCTGCGCGAACGATGCCGGCCCGCGTGCCGCCGTCAATCCCCGGCGAGCGCGGGTTGCCGTGTCTCGGCGGACTCGGCAGTCGGGTCCGTCGGGTAACCGAACGCCTCGAACGCGAATCCCCAGCGTGCCTTGATCTGCGCACGCTCCTGCTCCGACAGAGCGAAGCTGTTCTTGCGATAGCTCTGCAGGCTCGCAACGTAATGGCGCAGGGCCGGCTCGACATCAGCGAAGCCTGGCAGCGCCAGTTCCTGGTAGAGCCGCCGCATCTCCCCGAGCGGATCGCGCTCCAGGTCGTCAAACCGCACCTCGGCAATGTGGCCCGGTTCAATGAAGGGCCGATCGGCCAGGTAGCGACGCATCATGCCCTCGTACAGCGTGAGCACGGTCTCCGTCGACTGCCGCATGTCCAAGGTCTGCAAGGTGGTGAACGCGGTGATGCTGCGATGCAGGTTGCGAGTGGAGGCGAAGACTTCATACGGTGACCGATGGATGTGGATGAACTTCGCATCCGGATACAGTTCCAGCAACAGCCGCATGCGCGCCGTGTTGAGCGGGTTTTTCAACACCAGACGACGTCCGCGCGCATGCAGCGTCGCAATTTGCAGGATGCGGCAATAGCGCGAACGAAGCTCCCGGCCGACGCGCGCGGAGGCATCCTGCAGCAGCACGTGACGCGCGAAGAAGTCGCGCGAATGGCGGGGAAACATGAACTGCGCATAGAACGACCAGGCACAGGTCTTGCCCAGCGCCACCTCTTCCTCCTGCGGCGAATCGATCGGCCAGACCATGTTGTCCATCGGCCGTTGCAGCGGCAGAAGCCGCGCCAGGAGTTGCTTCAACCAGCTTCCGCCGATCAGCGAGCAGTCCGGAGCAAGCGCCTGATACATCGACACCCAGCCCAGCTGCGGATCATGGCTGAACAGGTTGTGCAGATGGGTCGTGCCACTGCGCCAGTGGCCCAGGATGAAGATCGGCGGCTGCGCAACCGGGGTGCGTGCGATGCGGCGGCCGTGGATCAGCAGCTCCGCCCAGCGCAGCGGCAGGGTGAGCAGGCTGGCGGACATGATCAACACCGCCCGCGGCCAGTAGCGTGGCGAGACTTCCCGCAGATAGCGTGCCAGCCGCAGTATATTACCGAACCGGATGAAGCTGTTGAAGGTGAGCTGGTAACGCAGATTGTCCCAGCGGTGCGATGGGCCGCGATCCGGAGGCGGTTTCACGCGACGCTCCTCGACCCGGTATCGGGGCCGACCAACGGCGCCCCGGATGCCATGATGAGCGGTGTGAGCCACGCCAGAACCGCCGCGCGCGCGGGTTCCGGCAGCAGACGGACCCCACGCAACGCGGCGCACTGCCACAGCGGAAAACGGTAGATCGTTCGGCGCCGCTCGATCGCGCGCAGGATCCTGGACAGCGCGCGATCCAACGGCATGCACCAATGCGGCGCGACACGATCCGCGGTCATTTCGGTGGCGATGAAGCCGGGCGCAATGGTGGTAACGGCCACGCCGCTGCTGCGCAGCTGCAGACGCATGGCCTGCATGCCGGCTTCAAGCGCCGCTTTCGACGCGCCATATCCGGCCAGGCGTGGCACACCATACAGCGCGGCCAGACTGGACAAGGCAACCACCTGGCCGTACCCGCGCGCACGCATCGCCGCCGCAGCCGGCACCAGGATGTTGAAGCTACCCATGGTGTTGGTCGCCAGCATCCGATCGAATGCGGCGAGATCGAAATCCGTCGCGACCTGTTCCTCCGCCACACCGGCACAGGCAATCGCCAGGTCGATCGGCCCGACCTCATGCTCGATGTGCAGGACCGTGGCAGCCATCATCGCGCGATCGGTGACATCGCCAGGGAACACGGTCAGCGCGTGGTCCGCCCCGGCTGTACGCAACGCCTCCAGCGGCGCCGGGCGACGAGCGATGGCTGCGACCCGAGCGCCGGAGTGGAGGTAGTGCTGCGCCAGCGCGCGGCCGATGCCCGACGACGCCCCGGTGATGACAACCAGCATGGCTCAGCGCTCCGCCATGATCGGCAGCCGGTCGAGCAGCGGATCGACGATCCGCCGGAATAGCGGCGTGACCAGCGCCAGCACCATCATGAAGCCGAACGGATACGGATAGGCCGGCGCCGGCGTATGGGCCAGTGCGTGATAGGGCGCCATCGGATGGGTATGGTGATCGCCGTGCCGCAACAGGTTCAGCAGCGCGAGGTTGCTGATGCGGCACTGCATGGACCAGGCGTGATGCGGACGCACGCGCTCGTAGCGTCCCTTCGCATCGGTCCGCCGGCGCAGACCGTAGTGCTGGACATAGTTGGTCCAATCGAGCGCGAGAATCGCCACCAGGCTCTGCAGCAGGAAGAACGCGCCGCCCCGCCATCCCCACACCGCGATGGCGAGCGCAAGCCACACCGCCGACAAGCCGTACCAGACGCCCAGTTCGCTGCGCCATAGCGGACGGCCCAGGCGGCGCAGGTGGATACGCTCCTGCCGCAACGCCTCGCACGGGTTGCCGATCAGGCAGCGCAGCCAGAACCGGTAGATTGAATTGCCCCGACGCGCCGAGGAGAAATCCACCTCGGTGCCGACGAACCGGTGATGCACACGCAGATGCACGATCTTGAACGTGCCGAAGCAGGCGGTCGAGAGCAGGATACCCCCCAGCACGCGATCGACGCGATTGCGGTGGTGGATCAGCTCATGCGCGACGGTGACCGCGAACAGGGCACTGAAGATACCCACCGACAACAGCCAGCCGAACCGGCCGGCCGTGCCGAGTGCGGGTCCGCTCCAATGGCCGATCGCCACCGCCAGCGCGGCGAGCTGGGCGGGTACCGCAAGCAAGGGCAGGCTGCGATAATACGCCTGCCCCAGGACGCTGCGCGGATGCGCCGGCAACGGCTCCGACCAGTTCACGCCGCTGATCGAAATCAGCGGAACGACGCCGAACGCCAGCAGCAGCGGCAGAACCGCAAACCAGTCTGCGTATCCGGTCACCACGCCAAGCCACGCCGACAGCGCCACGATCGCCGGTGCGGCAAACGTCAGCAAGAAGCCGATGCTGTTGCTGGAGGACACGGCACGCATGGTCAGAACACGGTCTGCACGACGGAAGCGACCATGCCGGCGCTGGCCGGCACCAAGGCAATACCGTCACCGCGTGACAGCACGCCCTGTTCCTGCGCCAGTCCCAGCGCCAGCGGAATGCTGGCGGACACGACATTGCCGAACCGCGGGAACACGTCCAGGTACATCCGGTCGCGCGGCACGCCGCAACTACCCAGCCCGGTCTCGTAGATCGTCTTGCCCGGCGCATGTGGAAAATACCACCGGTTCGCCAGGATGTCGGGCACCACGCGGGGAATGAGCCCGGTCAGCATGCGCGTCGCTTCGGAGAACAGCTCCCGCCCGAAGGAGACGAATGTGTTGGGGCCGTTCAGGCCGATCCGGTTGGAGGGAGCGACGAATTCCGCATGCGCCGGCAGCGGAATGGTGCAGAGGTCCGCGAGCTCCGGCTGCGATTCGTAGTCGAAGCTCCATGCCGTGTCGCCGGGCAGCAGAATTGTCGCGGTCGACGCCTCGCCGATGGTGAACATCGGAAAGTTGTAGGACAGTTCGTCGATCGACCCGATGTCCCACTTGTCGTGGATGCCCAGGTGGAACTCCCCATTGATCACCATGACGCTGCGGAACGTGCCGGTGCGCAGCATCAGATAGGCAATCTGCAGGGCGCGGACCCAGCTCATGCACGCATCGATCACATCGAAGCAGTTGGTGGTCCGCATGCCCCTTGCCTGGGCGTAGAAATAGGCATTTGCCGGCTCCAGGAAGCCACGACCGACACCGCAATAGATCAGCAGATCGATGTCCTCCGGCACCATGCCGGCACGCGCCAACGCGTCATCCATCGCGGCCAGGATCACGTCGCTCGCCTTCTCACCCCCTGCAATGTCGCGGATGTGGCGGGTGGATGCGCCGAGACGGTTGTACAGACCGTTCACGACCCGGAAATACAGTGCCTTGCGCAGGGCGGAGACATCCGAGTTCTGCCGGTCCACCATCTCGATCATGTCCGCATTGGTCATGACGCGCGACGGCACCTTGTAAGACAGGGCTGCGAGCTTCACCGCGGCCTCTCCCCCTGATATGTCGATCTACCGGGTAAACGTTTGACAGGCGAAGCCGCTGGCCGCTGTGAGCCAGTTCACGGAATGGTGCAATTTCGCATCATTGTCAATTTATACGGACGGCAAACGGGGAAGGCCGCCACCCCGCCCGCGGACAGAACGGGTCATGCGCGGGTGCCGCGCCGCCATCGCCGCGTTCAGGGCCGTCCCTGCGCCAGAGGCAGAAACAGCGACGTCCGGGCGACGGCTCGTCAGCGCACGAAGGTGATCGCGTTGCGATTCTTCGCCCAGGCGGCCGGCGTGGAGGCGGGGTCGGTGGGTCGGTCCTTGCCGTAGCTGATGGTCTCGATCCGACTGGCCATGATGCCATGGGCCACGAGGTAGTCGCGATCGGCACCGGCGCGACGTTGGCCAAGGGCGAGGTTGTATTCCTCGGTGCCGCGCTCATCGCAATTGCCGACGATGGTGATGTTGACCCGCGGATATTGCTGCAACCAGGCGGCCTGCTGGTCGAGCGTGCTGCGGGCCTGATCGTTCAACGTACTGCGGTCGGTCTCGAAAAAGATGCGGTCGCCGACCGACTGCACCAGATCTTCCTGGGTGCCCGGCGTTGCACGTCCGGCAGCGCCATAGCCGCCGGCTCCGGCGCCGCCTGCACCCTGCGCACCATAGCCGGTGCCTGCGCCATTGTCCGAATTGGCGCCTTCATCCGAAGCGCAGCCCGCCAGCAGAGACGCGGCAAAGACCATGCAGACGATGGGACGAAGCATGCGGCATTCCTGTTACAGTTGGGACGAGGCCTTGCGAACCGCCCGTTTGCGGCGGGGTCGCGGCCGGCGCAGTCAGAACCCAACGCTGCGGAGTTGGCAACCTGCAAATCGCCCGCGAGAACAATTGCCCGCGAGCGCGGCGCCTCACACCATCCAGTTCGGCAAGGGCAGGCCCTTCGAGCGCAGAAAATCCAGGTTGAACAGCTTGGATTGGTAACGCGAGCCACCGTCCGCCAGGATCGTCACCACGGTATGTCCGGGACCGAGCGCCTTCGCCACGCGAATGGCGGCGGCGATGTTGATGCCGGAGGAGGTGCCGACCGACAGGCCCTCATGGATCAGCACGTCATAGATCTGGTCCAGCGCTTCGGCATCCGGAATCCGCTCCGCGTCATCGATCGGCGCGCCATCCAGGTTGGCGGTCACCCGGGAATTGCCGATCCCTTCGGTGATCGAGCTGCCCTGCATCGACAGGTCGTTGCTCTTGACCCAGCCGTAAAGTCCGCTGCCTTCCGGGTCCGCCAGCACGATCCGCACCTGAGGATTATTCGCCTTGAGCGCCAGAGCGACCCCGGCGAGGGTGCCGCCCGTGCCGCAGGCGCAGGTGAAGGCATCGACCTTGCCGCCGCTCTGCTGCCAGATCTCCTGGCCGGTGGTGTCGCGATGGCCGTTCCGGTTGGCCAGGTTGTCGAACTGGTTCGCCCAGACCGCGCCGGTTTCCTCCGCCAGGCGGCGGGAGACGTGCACGTAATTGCCGGGGTCGCGATACGGCTTGGCCGGCACCAGTCGCAGGTCCGCACCGATCATGCGCAGGAAGTCGATCTTCTCCTTGCTCTGCGTCTCCGGCATCACGATGACGCTGCGATAGCCGCGCGCGTTGCCGACCAGGGTGAGGCCGATGCCGGTATTGCCGGCGGTTCCCTCGACGACGCTGCCGCCCGGCTTCAACGCACCGCTGGTCTCCGCATCGGCGATGATGAACAGACCGGTGCGGTCTTTCACCGAGCCCCCGGGATTGAGGAACTCCGCCTTGCCCAGGACGTTGCAGCCGGTCGCGTCCGAAGCCCGTCGCAACCGGATCAGCGGGGTCTGGCCGATTGCGGCCGCCAGATCGTCCTGCCAGCGGGAGCCGTGATACAACTGGGTCATCGCGTCCTCATGCAGCGGGAGAGAGTGAGATGGTCGAGAATGTCCGCCCTGGGAAGGTCTGGGAAGCCCTGCAGGCTGACCCGAAGGCCCAGCTGGTCGATGTGCGAACGGATGCGGAATGGAATTTCGTCGGACTGCCGGATCTGGCACAGGTGGGCAAGCAGGCGGTGCTGATCCCTTGGCAGGTCTATCCGACCATGCAGCTCAACGCCGGATTCGTCGATCAGCTGAAACAGGCGGGCTTCACGCCAGACCATCATATCTACTTCCTGTGCCGCAGTGGCCAGCGCAGCGCCGCGGCTGCACAGGCGGCACAAGACGCCGGGTTCCCCAACGCCTACAATGTCGCCGACGGCTTTGAGGGCGCGGTGGACCAGCTCGGCCATCGCGGTGTCGCGGCTGGCTGGAAGGCGGACGGGCTCCCCTGGCGGCAGCGTTAATCCGACCCCTGCGGCGTCCCGCCACAAGCGCGGATGCGTGGCATCGACCGCGGGTCTGCTCAGGCCGACAGCTTTTGCATCACCGCATCCGGGATGTCGTAGTTCGCGTAGATGTTCTGCACGTCGTCGCTGTCATCCAGAGCATCGAGCAGCTTCAGCACCGAGGCGGCGCGGTCCTCATCCAGTGTCACGCTGGTGGTCGGCCGCCAGTCCAGCCGTGCGTTCTCCGGCTCGCCGAACCGGGCCTCCAGCGCGTCGCGCACGGCGAAGAAATCCTCGACCGCGCAGGTGACCTCATGCGCGTCGGCGTCGCTCTCGACGTTCTCGGCGCCGGCCTCGATCGCCGCCTCCAGCATGTCGTCCGCGCTGCCGACCGTGGCCGGGTAACGGATCACGCCCAGCCGGTTGAACAGGAAGCTGACCGCGTTGGTCTCCGCCAGGGCGCCACCGTATTTCGCGAAGGCGGAGCGCACGTCGGACGCGGTGCGGTTGCGGTTGTCGGTCAGTGCCTCGACGATCACCGCGACGCCCGCGGGGCCGTAGCCCTCGTAGCGGACCTCGACAAAGTCGTCGCTGCCCCCGGCGCCGGTGGCCTTCTTGATCGCGCGGTCCACCGTGTCCCGCGGCATGTTGGCCTGCCGCGCCGCCACCACCGCGGCGCGCAGCCGTGGATTGGAGGCGAGGTCGGGCAGCCCCTGGCGGGCGGCGACGGTGATCTCGCGGATCAGTCGGGCGAACAGGCGGCCGCGTTTCGCGTCCTGTGCGCCCTTGCGGTGCATGATGTTCTTGAACTGGGAATGGCCGGCCATCGGTCAGGGTCAGTCTGTCAGGGATCGCTTATCGGGGTTGGGTTTCCTACAACATTGCATGGCTTGCCGCAGGCAGGACAGGCATGCAACCCGAGGGAGTAGATATGGCGGATGCACCCGGCTGGCCAGGAATCCCGCCGCGCTGGACCTCCAGCGCCAAAAGCGGCGTCGGCACAGCCCTTTCCGACGTCAGCCGCGTCTGGTTCACCATCAGCCACGGCATCCTGAACGAGGTCTACCACCCGCGGGTGGACCAGGCCTGCACCCGCGATTTCGGCCTGATCGTCACCGACGGGGCGGATTTCTTCGCCGAAGAGAAGCGCGACTGCAGTTTCACCGTCGCCACGCTGGAGGACGGCGTGCCCGCCTACGAGCTGACCAGCACGCATAACGGTGGCCGGTTCCGCATCCACAAATCCATTGTCAGCGACCCGCGCCACGATGTGGTGCTGCAGCAGATCCGGCTGGAGGTGCTGGACGGGTCCAGCCTCCGCCTGTTCGCCCTGCTGGCCCCGCACCTGGTGAATGGTGGCGCCGACAACACCGCCTGGGTCGGCAGCTACAAAGGCAATTGCATGCTGTTCGCCGAGGGCAACGGCACCCGCCTGGCGCTCGGCGCGGACCGGCCATTCCTCGCCTGCTCGGTCGGGTTTGTCGGCAGCAGCGACGGGTGGCAGATCCTGCGGGCGCATGGTGCCCTGACCGAGTGCTACGATCGGGCGGCAGTCGGCAATGTGGCGCTGACCGCCGAACTCGACCTGGGCGCGGATGCGACCATCCACCTGGCGCTGGGCTTTGGCCGCACCCCGGCGGAGGCGGCGTTCCGCACCCGCTCCAGCCTGCAGACGCCCTTCGAGGCGGTGATGGAAAGCTACGCCGCGGGCTGGCGCGGGTGGCAGGCCGGGCTGCGTCCGCTGGATCGCCGGGCGGAAGGGCACAACACCTATCGCGTCAGCACGGCGGTACTACACTGCCATGAAAGCCCGACCTTTCCCGGCGGGCTGATCGCCAGCCTCTCGATCCCCTGGGGCGGCAGCAAAGGTGACGACGACCTCGGCGGCTACCATCTGGTCTGGCCGCGCGACCTGGTGCAGACCGGCGGAGCGCTGCTGGCCTGCGGCGGCCACGACCTGGGCCGGCGGGTGCTGCACTATCTGCGCGCGGTGCAGGAGGAGGACGGGTCCTGGCCGCAGAATTGCTGGCTGGATGGCACCCCGTACTGGCGCGGCCTGCAGCTTGACGAATGCGCATTGCCGATCCTGCTGGTGGATCTCGCCTGGCGCCAGGGCGCGCTGCACCAGGCCGGGCTGCTGGCGTATTTCCCGATGGTGGAGCGGGCGGCCGGGTTCGTGGTGCGGCGCGGGCCGACCACGGTGCAGGACCGGTGGGAGGAGAATGGCGGCTACACGCCGTTCACTCTCGCCGCCCAGGTGGCTGCATTGCTGGCCGCGGCCGATCTCGCCGAGCAATGCGGGCGGGGGGAGCTGTCGGGGTTCCTGCGCGATACCGCGGATGCCTGGAACGAGCAGATCGAGGACTGGATCTACGTCGCCGGCACCGCCCTGGCGGATGAGGCCGGTGTGGGCGGCTATTACGTGCGCATCGCGCCCACCATGCCCGGCGAGGCGGCCGCCGAACTGCATGGCGTCGTCGCGGTGCGCAACCGCCATATCGGCGAGGCCGGCACGCCGGCCGACATGCTGGTCAGCACCGATACACTGGCGCTGGTGCGGTTCGGGCTGCGGGCCGCGGACGATCCGCGCATCCTGAACAGCGTGCGGGTGATCGACCGGGTGCTGAAGGCCGACCTTCCGGGTGGCCCCGGCTGGCGCCGCTACAACGGCGACGGCTATGGCGAGCACGCGGACGGCGGCCCGTTCGATGGCACCGGCATCGGCCGGGTCTGGCCGCTGCTGGCGGGCGAGCGGGCGCATTATGCGCTGATCGCCGGCCAGGCCGCGGAAGCGGAACGGCTGCTGGAGTCGATGGAGGCGAACGGCAGTCCCGGCATGCTGCTGCCCGAGCAGGTGTGGGACACGGCAGCGATCCCGGAGCGGGAGCTGTTCCCCGGCGAGGCCAGCGGGTCCGCCATGCCGCTGGTCTGGGCGCATGCGGAACACATCAAGCTGCTGCGGTCGCTGGCGGATGGGGCGGTGTTCGACCTGCCGCCGCAGCCGGTGCGCCGCTATCTGCAGGACCGCCAGGCGGCGCGCTGCCGGCCCTGGCGGCCGGACTGGCGCTTCACCACCATGCCGCCGGGCCGGGTGTTGCGGCTGGACCTGCCGGAGCCCGCGGTCGTGGTGTGGACCAGTGACGGCTGGCAGACCCAGACCGAAACGGCGACCCGGGATTCCGGGTTGGGCCTGCATGTGGTGGAGATCGAGCCGGCGGGCGCGGGGGTGACCTTCACCTGGCGCAGCGTGCCGCAAGGTCACTGGGTGGGCCGGAATTTTCACGTGGCGGTCGAGGGGGCGGGGTGAAGAGCTTGCCCGGGGACGCGGGAGGCGCCGCTGCCTTTTCTTGGTATGCGGACACTGGTACGAATCCGGAATAAACGGGTCGCGGTCTCATTCCGGCATGTCAATGGATATCTCGGGCGCCGCTATACATTGAGGCAGATCAATGACACGTCGTCTCTCTCTCTGTCTATCCGTTCCCAGGCGTAGTCCAAGTCTGGAGAACAACAACTCCTTCCTCTGGAGTGTTCTTTGCAGTTATTCAGGCAGAATTGAGGGAGATCAAAAATGTCTATCACCACGATCGCACGTCTGCGCGGGAAGGACACGCCCGAGACTGAGGTGATTGAAGCAGCCCGGAAGTCGAAAGCAGCATTCCTCAGATACGGCGCATCCGATTTCCGGTTGTCCCGCGTTTACACCGGGGCCGAGGTCGATATGTGGGAGGTCACGGTGACGTATGACAACTGGGAGGCATACGGGAAGGCACAGCAGGCACTCGCCGATGACCAAGCCTATCAAGCGCTCCACGGCCAGGTCCGCGGCATGGCTCAATTTGTGGATCGCCGCGTCCTTGTCGGCGTCGAGTTGTAGCCTGCCCCGATATTTGTCCGCCATCGCTTCCATGAAGGCGGCCGGGGCAATCTCGCAGAGGGCAACCCTCTGCGAGACGTTCAGACGAGGAAATACCATTCAGCGATCCTAGTGTCCTGAACCATAAGACCACCGCATCATGTCGTTGAAGTGTTGTAGGTGCAAAATCGTTCTATGGCGTCGAGGATGTCGTCGGCGGATTTGACCCACCGGAATGGCTTTGGGTTGGCATTGTGGTGATCGAGAAAGGCGTTGATCGCAGCTTCCAGCTCATCGACGCTGCGA
>CAWBLP010000011.1:0-42405 GCA_963789495.1 uncultured Alphaproteobacteria bacterium | reverse complement strand
GGTTTCCTTCGCCAACTCGGGATCCTCGTTCGCAATCACACGCACGATCAGACCAGTCGGGCGTGGCGATCCCGCCGAACGCTGTATCCGCCATTCGGCCTTGGCGCCCAGGTGAGAGAAATGCGGGGTAATTACATCCCAATATCGCAACGGAAACGCCTTGCCGTCAGGTGCGACCACCGTAACCGACATCCGATTATCGGCATCGAGCACGAGCAATTTGTATCCGTTGAAACCGGGACATTGCTGAACCGACTGATCCTCGACCGCAGGATCCACCGTCACCTTGCTAAGCCTGGCCGGTGAGCGCGGTATAGGCGCTGGCGACGGTGCCGTCGGAGCCGGCAACCGGATGCGTCACGCATGTCGTCGTGGCCAGCAACAGGCCAGCCGCCACCCCGAACCTTGCTACGCGCCGCTCACCTGCGGGCATCGGTGGCATCAGACCTGGATCGAGGTCGCGCCGCCAACCGGCTGAGCCAAATCCTCAAGGCCAGTGCGGAAAATCGCGATTCGGACCATGAACAAAGACGGAAACGTCGTCCGCTGGCTGGCGTCCCGGGTAAAGCCAACATGGATATGATTGGTATGTGGATTGACCTCTGAAATAGTGATGGATCGTGGGATGTCGGCTGCTCGAGATATGGCGGTTCCAGATCACCTCGTCCAGGCCAAGATCGGTGGCTAAATCGACAAACACCTTGAACAATCCGTCGCCCACGAGTTTTTCGCCCGGCCGGGAAACGAACAGGCCGATATGAGCGCTCGCCCTTCCGCATAATGCGACAGAGTATGGGTGCCTGCCACCACGCGATGATTGTAGATTCCGAGACTGCGGGCGACAGGGAAGTTCGCGTGAATGAGGTGCCATCCGGCACGTGGGCCCGGCTGTGGTCCGTTCCAGTTGGTCACTCCGACCTCCTGCGATGGCGCGCAGGCTCACGTGGTGCCACGCCCCGAATCGGGGTTGCCCAGGCGGGCACCACCATGCCATCGCAACAACAGCACGCGCTGTCACGATTTTCGCGAAGCCGGCAGTGGCCGCTCAGCTGCCGAAGGTGTCGCGCCAAGGAATTCGATCACCTCCGGTATGCCTTTGGAAATTTCCGCTGTCGTCAGCGTCGTCGCCTTGAACTCGCCGATCCTCTTGGTTCCCTTCATCGGTGGTGCGTCGGCCCGCACCGGCTCCAGATGCCAGTCCACGCAGGCCTTGGCATAGTCCGGGCTGAGCAGCCATTCCATGAACAGCCGGCCGGCATTGGGATGCGGCGCCGTGGCGAGCACTGCGGACGGACCGACGGTGACCACGGTCGCATCCTGGGGATAGACGAAGGCGACCGGATTGCCCTTGTCCACATTCTGCATGGTGGTGCTGAGCGGACCGGTGCCGACCAGGCACTCGCCGGCGTTCACCAGGGTCAACGGGTCGTTTCCGGAACGGCCGATCCGTGGCTTGTTCTTCGCCAGCTTCTCGAAGAACTCCCAGCCGTAGAGCTTGCGCATCGCCAGCACCCATTGGCCGAAATAGCCGCTGAACGCCGGGTGCGCGACCGCAACGCGGCCCTTCCATTTCGGGTCCAACAGATCGGTGCAACGTTGCGGCACGTCCTCCGGCTTCACGCTCTTGGTGTGATGGATCAGCCCCTGGAACGATGCGGTGGTTGGATAGTAAAATCCCGGCTCCCCCAATCCCTGGAAAGTGGGCGCCAGGCCACCGGCACTCTCCGCGGTGTAGTGCGCCAGCGCATTGCGCCGCTGCAGATCAGGCATGTGCGCGATGTCGGTGGTGCTGAACACGTCACATTGCGGCGCGTTGTTCTTCAGTTCCTGCTGCACCCGCTGATACGCGACCTGGCCGGTGGTGCGGATCACCGAGACGGATACGCCGGGATATTGCTTGGTAAACAGCTTGCCCATGGCCTCCGCCGCCTCGCCGCTCATTTGCGCAACGTCCCAGGTGAGCGTGCCTTCCTTGCGCGCGGCCGCTTCCAGCGCCGCCATGTCGGCGCGGGCCGGGCGCGACAACAGCAGACCGGCCGCCGCGGCGCCCAGTCCGATGGTGGCGTGACGACGTGTCAGATCGATGGGCATGACGTTTCCCCTGTCTTCTTGTGACATCTGTTCTAGCCGCGTTGCGTCCAACTCAGCCAGAGGCGGACCTGACGTCGCGGCAATCAGCCGCTGCGCACCGCCGCTCCATCGGCAAACACGACCTGCCGCGTTCGGCTGCGCAACAGCAGCCACAACGCGATGCCGGCATTCGCCAGGTTCCACAGCACGCCGTTGGCAAAAGCCGCGCGATAGGATCCGGTAGATCGAAGATCGCACCAGACATCCACCCGCCCAGCGCCATGCCGAACAATGTTGCCATGATCACAATGCCGACCCGTGCGCCCGCTTCCCGCGCCGGAAAACACTCCCGCACAATGATCGCGTAGCTCGGCACGATGCCACCCTGGAACAACCCGAACAGCGCGGAAACCACATAGAGCGAGGTCAATCCGTTGAGCAGCAGATACAGCAGCAGCGCCGACATCTGGGCGAGCGAACCCAGCAACAAGGTCGGCAATCCGCCGATGCGATCCACGATAAACCCGGAGCCGACCCGGCTGATGATGCCGAAACCCAGCATCAGCGACAGCATCTGCGCGCCCACCGCCACGCCGTAACCGAGATCGCCGCAATAGGCCACGATATGCACCTGCGGCATCGACATCGCAACACAGCAGCAGACGCCGGCCAGCGCGAGCAGCGCCTGCAACGTGTTGGGTGACAATCCCATTGTACCCAGCTTCGGCTTTGCTGGCCTGGCGGTTGCGACGGCGGCGTGTATCGGCGGGTGGCCGCGCAGCAGCAATGACAGCGGCAGCATGGTCGCCACGCAGAACAGTCCGACACCCAGATGCGTTGCGCGCCATCCCACGGCGCCGATGAAATGTTCCAGCACCGGCGGCCAGATCGTCCCGGCCAGGTAGTTGCCCGATGCACAGATCGAGACGGCGATGCCGCGCCGTCGTTCGAACCAGTGCGACACATCTGCGAGCAGCGGAACGAAGGTGGCAGCACACCCGAGCAAACCAATCGGAATCGCGTAGGAGAGGGCGAACGACCACAGTCCGCCTGCCAATCCGGCCGCCAGATAGCCCAGCCCCAATGCGACCGCCCCGCCTGCAACCGGGACGATGACGCCGAGGCGATCCGCCAGGCGGCCCAGCAACACGCCGCCGAACGCGAAGCCAATCATGCTGAGCGTGTACGGCAGGGATGCGGTGCTGCGGTCCAGGCCAAACTCCGCCTGCACCGCGGGCAGCGCCACCACGACCGACCACATGCCAACGCCGCCGATGGTGGAGAGTAGCAGCGAAACACCCAGGCGGAACCAGGCATAGGGCAAATCGACGGTTCTAGCCGACGCAGTGAACACGGCTCGTCATTCCTCGTGAGTGGGTCGCGTGGCCGTGCGGTATGCGACGGTTCAGGTGCGCTCGAAATCGATACGCTCGGCCACCGGCAATCCCTGCAGGAAGCGGCGCAGACAGTCCAAGCCCAATTCCGCTGCGCCCAATCGGACCCATTCGCGTCCGCCCAGAATGCGGGAGCGGCGGAAGGCCACCTGGTCTTCCGTCGCGATACCGATCCAGATGGTGCCGCCAAGGTCGATCCGGTCGGCGCCTTCGTCGAGTTCGATCAGCACCACCAGCGCGTGCGTCGTGCCGGCCTGCTGCCGCGCCGCGCGCGCCACCGCTTCAGTGGTTTCCTGGGTCATGGAACCGCCGAGCGTCACGTCCGACAGCGCCAGCGCGCCATGCAGTTCGGTCAGTTCTCGCACCACAAGGCCACGACGGAACACGTGCTCCGCATTTGGCAATGGCGCCACGCGCACGGCAATCTGGCCGCCGGTGAAACTTTCCACGACTGCGAGTGACCCGCGCTGCTGCAGCAGCGCCGCCAGCACGACACCTTCCAGCGTCTGATCATCCTCGGCCAGGATGAAGTTGCCCAGCCGCCGGCGCACTTCCGCCTGCACCGCTTCCAGCTTGCGGTCGATATCGGCGCGATCGGTGCCGCGTACCGTCAGCTTGGTCTCAATCTGCGGATAATGCGCGCGGAACCCCAGCTTGACACTGCCGTCCGGCACCATGTCCTCGACGCCGGTGAGCAGCTCATCGACATGCGATTCACCCAGTCCATAGCTGTGGAATCGCTTTAGGAAGATCGCGGTGGGCACACCGCTGCGGGCCAGCAGGCGCGGCACGATCTGCTCCTCCAGCATGCGCCGCAATTCGCGCGGCACGCCGGGCGTGAAGAAGAACCGCGCCTTGCCGATATCCATCGCAAAGCCGCAGGCGGTTCCGATCGGATTGTCGAGCATCTCCGCACCGTCCGGCAGCATCGCCTGTTTGCGGTTGTTCGGTGGCATGTTGCGCGCGCGTCGGGTAAAGAACTCCTCCATCTTCACCAGCCATTCCTCATGGAGGACCAATCCGACCCCGGCGGCTTGCGCGGCAATTTCTTGTGACAGATCGTCGACGGTCGGGCCGAGCCCGCCATTGACGATCACCGCGTCGGCGCGGTCGCCGGCGAGCTGAAACGCACGCAGCAGGCTGTCGCGATCGTCACCCACTGTGGTGCCCCAGAACACCGACAAGCCGACATCTTCCAGCTTCTGTGTCATGTAGCTGAAATTCGTGTTCACAATCTTGCCGGTCAGGACCTCGTCCCCCGTGCAAATGATCTCGATCCGCATCCTGGCACCTCTCTCCCACCCAGGAGCTTGCGGGCAGCCGGGGCCAAGGGCAAGCTCCGACGAAACGCATCAACGGAGGAGGAGCGTCCCATGGCCGCACTGCTGTCGCATCCGCCCGAGCGCCTGCATCACCACGCCTATGTCGTGCGGGACCAGGAGAAAAACCGCGCATTCTTCGAGGATGTGCTCGGCATTCCGCTGGTCGCCACCTGGTGCGAAAAGCACTTCAATTCATGGGTCGGCCGGGAAGTCGCCTTCTGCCACACCTTCTACGCGCTGGGCGATGGTGGGGCACTGGCATTCTTCTGCTTCGCCGACGACGAGGTCTATCGCAAGACCCAGGCGGAGAGGCCGGCAGAAATTGGCAATTTCGATCACGTCGCGTTCAAGGTGGATGATGAATCCTACAACGAGCTCGTCAACCGGCTGAAGGCTGCGGGAGAGCCGGTACGGGAAACCGACCACGGCTACTGCCGGTCGATGTACTGCACATCACCGGACGGGCTGATCGTGGAGTTCACCGTCGACCCGCCGAACGCCGCAGCAATCGACGCGATCCGGCGGGCCGATGCGCATGCAGAACTGGCCCGCTGGGTCGCCGGCGATCATCGGGTCAACAATGACCTGCGCGAGCACGCCACGTAACGCCGATCCCTCGGCCTGAACTCGATCACCTCCACCGGAACGATTGAGTCGTGCGGCACCCGCCGCATGCTCTTTCTTTGGTAGATGGCCAGGTCAGGCCCGGCCAAGACGCGGCAAGTCTAGGGCTCGGCGAGCAGAGTGCCGCTCAGCGGTAAGTGTGGTGCTCGGCCGGAGGGTGCCGCTTGGCGGGAGGGGCTGTCCGGCGGGAACAATGACTCGGCCACGGGCCCAGCGACATAGTTCGCGATGACACTCATCCAAACGCACCGGCACGCCGCGCCGCATCGATCTCAGCCTGCGACATCCGCAGAACGTCACGCAGCACATCGTCGGTGTCCGCGCCAAGCCCCGGCGCCGGCTCAACGATTCGGCCGAAGTCCGCACGCCATGGCAGACCTGGCAGAACACCACCCTCGAAATCGTCCCAGAAACCCCGCGCGTGCAAATGGGCGCTGGCGACCAGCGCCGCAGAATCAGCCAATGCTGCCGCGGGAAGTCCCGCGCGCTTCACCCTGTCCGCCGCATGCTGCGCGTCCTGCGGCGCAAACCAGGCCACCAGAATGCTGTCGGTCTTATCACGCGCGCCGATCCTGTCCGTCAAACTCAACTCCGACTGATCCGCCAACTCCGGCACCAGGTTGCACAGCGCACGCCAGTCCGCGTCATTGCGAACCGCGAGTGCGATCCACGCGTCATCACCGCAACAGCGATAGGCGTTATGCGGTACCTGCCTATCGGATCGGTTGCCAACCGGCTGCACTCCGCCATCGCACTGTGCCCGTAACACTGGGTCCGCCATGGTCCACAGCATCGCCTCCACCATGGAAAAGTCGACCCGCGCGACACCGCCCTCACGCCGTCGATGCCAGAGCCCGGCGGCGGTAATGAAGGCCAGCATCAACCCGCACATCGGGTCGAGCCAGGCAAATCCAACGCGCGGCGGCAAAGCGGGATGCCGGTTCAATCCGGCGAAACCCGCATAGCACTGCAGCAAGGTGCCATAAGCAACCGATTGCGATTCCGGCCCGCTGCGGCCCATGCCGGAGGCCGACACGTACAGCAAGCCCGGGTTGACCGCCCGCAGCGCAGCAACGCCAAGACCGAGGCGATCCATCACGCCGGAGGCAAAGTTCTCGATCAGGACATCGGATTGCGCAGCCAGTGCGCGCGCCAGCTCCACCCCACCCGGTCGCTTCAGATCGAGCACAATGCCACGTTTGGCCTGCCCAAGGACGGTATGCAGTTCGGACGCTCGGCCCGGATCGCCGCGCCCCGGCGCTTCCACCTTGATCACATCCGCGCCCATCGCTGCGAGATAGCGCGTGGTGGTTGGCCCGGCGATCACCCAACTGAAGTCCAGTACGCGCACACCTGAAAGCGGCAACCGACCCGAAGCGTCACATGAACCTTGCAGGCCCGCACTTTGAATATCGAGACCAAAGGGCGCACCCGGCGCCTGCAGCACACGGTCATCAACGGCATAGGATCGCCAGAATCCACGCTGCGCAAGCTGCGGTGAGTCAAGCTGTTCTGCCGGATCGCGCAGCGGAAAGCTGGGCACGTGTGCAGCCTGCGCCGCATCCGCGATCCACTGCTTGTCATGCTGGCGGCTCCACGAGGACATCAGCGCATGCAATTCATCCCAGTTCACCACACGATCCTGCTTGCGCAGAAAGCGCTGGTCGTGACCCCAATCCGGCGAACCCATCACCTCCAGCCATGTCGCCCATTGGTGGTTTTCACGCGGCGAAATCGCCACGTACCCGTCGCGCGCCGGCAGGATGCAGACCGTGGCGCCATTGCCGTCGGTGAGCCGCTTGCGCGACCAGCTTTTGCCGCTCAATCCGGCGCGCGTCAGTTCTGTCATCGCGAGTGTCGCCAGCGCTTCCTGAATCGAGACGTCGATCACCGCAGCGCCACCAGGCGACAATGCAGCGTGCATTCCGGCACAGGCCGCGGCAACGCCGCCGATGAATGCGGATTGTTGCCCTGCGGGATGGATCGGCGCTTCGGCAAGGTCGTCCACCTGGCCCGTCAGCAGACGCGCGATGCCGCTGGCATAGAACAGCGTCAGATCGCTGGCCGGATCATCCGCGTTCGGTCCGGTCTGGCCGAATGGCGAGATCAGCACGATGGCAGCGGTTGCATTGCTTTGCCGTATTGTATCCACCGTCCGCCGCTGACTGTGCAACGCGGCCGGACTACCTTCGCAGATAATCAGATCGGCTGCCCGCAATGTCGCATCGGCGGTCGAAGATCCCTCCGCGGCAACGGGTTTTCCGTGGTTCAGGTAGATCGACAAGGGTGTCGTGTCGTCAGGATCGATGCAAAAGACATCGGCACCGACATCGGCGAACAACCGGCCGCACACGGCGGCCGCCAGGCCCGTGCCCATCTGCGCCATACGAAATCCGGCCAGCAACGCCATGCCTCGGTCCTTCCCGTCCCCGCACGACAGAAAAGTGGATTCCCGCGTGTGGCGCAATTGCCGGCCGGGGCTTGGGATGGGATGATCCGCGTCATGCTCACACACTGCACCATACAGGAGGCGGCATGCCGCTGACCGGCGTGCGCGTCCTGGACCTGACGCGCGTTCTTTCCGGACCGTTCTGCACCATGCTGCTCGCGGACCTCGGCGCGGACGTATTGAAAGTCGAGGCGCCGGATGGCGATCCAATTCGCGCGCAAGGTGCCATGCGCGAGGGGCTCTCATGGTATTTCGCAGCATTCAATCGCAACAAGCGATCCTTGAAGCTGGACCTGCGTCAGCCGCAGGGACGCGGGGTGCTGGCGAAGCTGATCGAGCGCGCTGATGTGCTGGTGGAAAATTTCCGACCGGGCGTGCTGGCCCGCATGGGGTTCGATGCCGCGCGGCTGCAGCAGTTGCGACCCAGCCTGGTGACCTGCAGCATCAACGGGTTCGGCAGCACGGGCCCGTATCGCGATCGACCGGCCTTCGATTTCATTGCGCAGGCGATGAGCGGCTTCATGAGCGTCAACGGCACGTCGGACGATCCGCCGTTGCGCTCCGGTGTGCCGATCAGCGATCTGATCGCCGGGCTGTACGCGGCACTCAGCGTCACCGCCTCGGTGCTGCGTGCACGGAAAACCGGCAAAGGCCAACAGGCCGAAGTCAGCCTCACCAACGGGCTGATCAGCATGCTGGCCTATCTCGCCTCGGACTATTTCGCAACCGGCTCGGTGCCGCCGCGCAGCGGCAACGACCATCCGATCGCCGCACCCTATGGGTTGTTCGCAACGCGAGATGGACAATTGGCGCTGGCGCCGCCCGGTGACGAATTCTTCGGGCGGCTGGCAGATGCGCTCGGCGAGCCCGGGTTGAAGGATGATCCGCTGTATCGCACGCAGCCCGATCGGGTTGCCAACCGCGCGCAGATCAATGCCATCGTTGGCGGCAAGCTGGCGCGTGAGACAACGGACCATTGGGTACGCGTTCTGAATGCGGCCGGCGTACCGTGCGGGCCGGTGTACCGTGTCGATCAGGTATTCGACGACCCGCAAGTGCAGGCGCAGCAGATGGTGTTGGACGTGCACCATCCCGGCCACGGGTTGGTCCGCTCGCTCGGCTTCCCGATGAAGCTGTCCGAGACGCCATGCCAGGTGCGGCTGCCGGCGCCGGCACTGGGTCAGCATTCCGATGCGGTGCTGACGGAGCTTGGCTATTCCGATGCTGCCCGCGCCGCGCTGCGCGATGCGGGCGTGGTTTGATCCCGACCGTTGTTAGCGACCCGATCGTTCCGGTGTAGATGGCGGGTCAGGCCCGGCCATGACGAAAAATGGAACCCGCTACGACGCAGGCCGAACGTGCCCGCCCCGCCAGCGGCTGGTTTGGTTCGCTACGACTGCACCCGTTGCCGGGCGACGAACTCGTGCAGACAGGCGCGCACGAGAGCGCTGTCGCCGGTACGTCGCTCCAGTGCGCGCACGGCGAAATGCACCTGCGCGATCTGTTGGAAATAGCGCATGAAGGCGTAGTTCAGTGTGCCGCCGGCGAATGCACCGGCAATCGGCACAGCTTGCGCCAGCAGTTTCTCTGAGAGCGGGACAACCAAAAGCCGAGCGGCCTGTTGGATTGTGGCAGCGACGGTGGTGTGATTGAGGGTGGCGCGTGCGGCCCAATAGCTGACTTCGGCGTCGCTGTCCTCGCCGGGCACGCTGCCCAGGGTGAACACTTCGATGCAGGCCCGGCGCGTTTCGGGATCGCGGATGTCCTCACCATGTGCACGGGCAATTTCAGCAATGGCACGCAGCATCATCGCCGTGGTGAACGGCAGGTCGACCGCGGCGCCCGGCAATCCTGCCAGGCCGGACATAGCGCCACTCGCCGAGGCCATCAACCGCCGCGACCGCGACCACGGCGTGATGCCACCGCGATCGAGGCCGAAGGTGGCGACACGATAACCGTGCCACAGCGCCTGTTCGACCGGACCGCGCAGTCGCGCCTGCAGTTCGCCCAGACCATGCAGCGCCGTCCTGCCGGCGAGGGCCTCCATACAGCGGGTCAGAAACTCCGTCAGACGCACCACCATGCCGCGCGCGCGCAGCAGCGACCGGGCCGCATCATGCAGCTGCGCCTTGTCCGCCGCGGACAGGTTTTCGCACACGATCCCGGTCTGCATGGCGTCGGTTGTCAGCGCGGTCATCGGCGACAGAGTTCCATCATGCGACCGCAACGCGCGGGGCGGCCGAATGTCTCCGTTCACGAGCGTGCGAGCCGCTGCCGTCAGGCGTTCGGCGCCAGGCCGCGAAAGAACCCGGCGCGCTCCACCGAGCCGGAAACGATGTAGCTGTGATCGGAGCCGGTGCCGATGAAGCGCGCTCCCATGCCGATGTAGCGGCGCGCGTTCACGTCATCGTTGATACCGCCCATCCCAAGCGCCTTGCCGTGGCGCCGGCATGCATCGGCGACTGCCTGGTAGGCGGCGATCAGTTGCGGATGGTCCATCTGGCCGGAGATGCCGAGTTCCGCAGTCAGATCGAAACTGCCGATCAGCAGCACGTCGATGCCCGGCACGGCCGCGATGGCATCGGCGTTCTCCACCGCGCGCGGACTCTCGATCATGGCGACGATCAGGACTTCATCGTTGATCGCCTTCTGCGCCTCCGACACATGCGGCGCCTGATAGTTGTAGATCGGCGGCGGGCCGCCCCAACTGCGATGCCCGGCGGGCGGATACAGGAATGCATCGGCGATGCGCTTCGCATCGTCCGCGGTGTCGACATGCGGCACAACGATGCCGAGCGCACCATTGTCCAGCAGGCGTGTGGCTTCATCGAGCGCGCCGGCGCAGACGCGCACGACTGGTGCGATACCGGACGGCAGGGCGGCGAGACAGATCTGCGTCGCCTCCTGCATGGTGAAGGCGCCGTGCTCCATATCCAGGAACAGATAGTCGTGATCTCCCGCGGCGGCGAGCATCGGGGCCGCGGTGCTGCGCAGATGATGCAGCCCGAATCCGAGTGCCATCTCGCCGGCGCGCAGCCTGCGCTTGGCGCGGTTGGTGATCAGTGGCACGGCATTACACCTTCGGAAGATTGTTGAAGAACGCGCTGCGGGCATCGGCGCCCATCAGCAGATAGCTGTGGTCGGAGCCGGTCAGCACGAAGCGCGCACCCATGCCGACATAGCGCGCGGCATTCTCCTCGTCGTACACGCCGCCCATGCCGAGGATCTTGCCATGCTGCTTGCAGGCGTCGCCCACCACCTGGTACGCCGCGATGATCTTCGGATGGCCCATCTGGCCGGCGATGCCGAGCTCCGAGGAGAGATCGGAGGTGCCGATGAACAGCACGTCGATGCCGTCGATCGCGGCAATTTCGGCAGCGTTGGCGACGGCCTCCGGCGTTTCCAGCATCACGACGGTTATGATCTCGTCATTGATCGCGGCCTGCGCCTCGGCCATCGCGGGGGCGCGGTAGCCGTAGATCGCGGGCGGCCCGCCCCAACTGCGCCGACCACGCGGCGGATAGCGGAAGGCCTCGGCGATTCGGCGCGCCTCGGCCGGGGTATCGACATGCGGCATGACAATGCCCTGCGCGCCATTGTCCAGCGCGCGCGTCGCCTCGTCGATCGCGCCGGCGCAGGCACGCACGATCGGCGTGATGCCGGTGGGCAAAGCTGCAATGCAGAGCTGGGCAATTTCGTGCACGGAGAATGCGCCGTGCTCGTTGTCCAGGAACATCCAGTGATGTCCGCTGGCCACCGCCAGGACCGGAGCCGCCGCGGTGCGCAAATGGTGCACGCCGAAGCCCAATGCGACCTCGCCTGCCTGCATCCTGCGTTTGGTTTGGTTCACCACGAGCGCCATCTGCGTCCCCTCCGACCGATCGGCGCAAGGCAGCACGCAGGCGGCGCAGGGTCAATCGGCAGGCGGCAGGTTGGGCGGGAGGCCGCTGACGGGGCGGCCGGCGCGCCGGTTACGCCTCCGCCAGACGATGCGCGTCGCGATCGGACCAGATCAGCGTCGCCGACTCGCCCGGGGAAACCGGCGACGCATAGAAGGTCGCATCGGGCACCAGCGCGGAAGCCTCACCGTCATCGATCGCGAGCGCCACACGCACCATCGGTCCCTGATACTCCACCGCCGCGACGCGGCCGGACACGTGCGGTTCGTCGCCGGCGACGCCGAGGCGACAGCGATCGGCGCGCACTGCGATCGCGCCGCCCTGCGCAGACAGCACGTTATGGCCGCCGATGAAGCGCGCGATGAATGCACTGACCGGCCGCTCGAACACCTCGCGCGGCGGACCGGCCTGGCGGATATGGCCGTGATCCATCACCACCATCAGATCGGCCATCGCCATCGCCTCATCCTGGCTGTGCGTGACATGCACGAAGCTGATGCCGAGTTCGCGTTGCAGGCGCTTCAGTTCCTCGCGCACCTTGATGCGCAGAAACGGGTCCAGCGCCGAGAGCGGTTCATCCAGCAGCAGCACGCGCGGGCGGGTGATCAGCGCACGCGCCAGGGCGACGCGCTGCTGCTGGCCGCCGGAGAGCTGGGACGGCAGGCGTTCCGCGTAACTTTCCATATGCACCAGCGCAAGGAATTCGCGCGCCGTCCGGTGCCGTTCGACCTTCGCGACGCCGCGCATTTTCAGGCTGAACGCCACGTTGTCCAGGCAGTTGAGATGCGGAAACAGCGCGTAGCTCTGGAACATCATCGCGGTGCCGCGCCGCAGCGGCGGCAGCAGGGTCACGTTCTCGCCGCGGATCAGGATGTCGCCGCCGCTGACCGCCTCATGGCCCGCGATCATGCGCAGGGTGGTGGTCTTGCCGCAGCCGCTGGGGCCGAGCAGGCAGCAGTAGCTGGCGCTGGGAATTCGCAACGAGATGTCGTCCACCGCCAGCGTGGTGCCGTAGCGCTTGCTGACCGCGGCCAGCTCGATATCGTATTGTGTATCCACGCCCTGCGTCCTTCCGTCACTTCGCGAGCACGGCAGCGCGGCGGCGCTGCATGCGGAACACGAACACCAGCGTCACCCCGATCAGCAGGAACGATACCGTGGTGGTCAACGTGCCAATGGCGAACAGCATCGGCGTGGTGGAGCTGGAGATCAACGCGTAGATCTCCAGCGGCAACGTGTTGCGCGTGCCGATGGTCAGCGTGGTGCGGGCATATTCATCATAGGACAGGGTGAACGCGCCCATCGCCACGCCGAGGATGCCGGGCAGCAGAATCGGCAGCGTCACGTAGCGCAGGCGCTGGAAGGCGCTGGCACCGAGATCGTTGGCCGCTTCCTCATAGGACCGGTTGAAACGATTCACCACCGCGAACATGGCGAACAGGCCGAACGGCAGCGTCCAGGTGAGCTGCGCGCCGAGCGCGGAGGTGAACAGGCTGGGCTCAATTCCCAGCATCTGAAAGCCGAGACCGATGCCAAACCCCACCAGCAGACTGGGCATCACCAGGCTGGCGACGGCGAGATAGAACACCAGGCCGGAGCCGGGAAAGCGGCGGCGGAAGCCAAGTCCGGCGGCCACCGAGATCACCACCGTCAAGGCACTGACCACGGTCGCCAGCTCTACCGAGCGGGTAAACGACACCGGAATATCCGCCATCTGCCCGGGCCGGAACACGTCACCGAACCAGGTCAACGACGTGCCCACCATTGGGAACGTCACACCGCCATTCGCGCCCTGGAACGACAGCACGTAGATCACCAGCATCGGCCCGTACAGAAACAGCAGATACGCGCCGAACAATCCCGCCAGCGCATAGAACGTCCAAGGCCGCCGATCGCTTGGCCCCAATGCCCGCCCTGCCCCGCCCGATACCACCATCGCTACTTCACCAACTCCTTGCGCACATCCACCACGCGCATCATGAACGCGACCATCACGGCGACGAACACCACCAGCACCATCGCATTGGCGGAAGCCGGCGGGTACTGCATCGCCTGGATCTCGGTGGACAGCATGGAAACGATCGACGCGCTCTGCCCGCCGCTCATCTGCTTCACCACGAAGTAGTCGCCCATCACCTGGGTGAACACCAGGATGGAGCCCAGCGCGATGCCGGTCTTCGACAGCGGAATCACCACGTCGACCATGGTGCGCCAGCGACTGGCGCCGGCATCACGCGCGGCTTCCAGCAGGGCCGGATCGATCTTCGCCATGGAATTGGCGATCGGGCCGATCATCAGCAATGTGAACAGATGCACGTAGGTGATGATCACGGCGAAGTCGGAGAACAGCAGGAATTCCAGCGGCTCGTCGGTGATGTGCAGCGCCATCAGGATGGTGTTGAACGCACCATTGATGCCCAGGAACGGGATCCAGGCGATGGTGCGGATGATGCCAGAGGTCCAGAACGGAATCGCGCAGAGCAGGAACAGGATCGTTCGCATCACACCGCTGCGCACATGGAAGATCAGGAACCAGGCGATGTTGAAACCCAGGAACAGGGTGATCGCCCAGACGATGACGGCGAATTTCAGCGAGCCGATATAGACGCGCAGGGTCGCCGGCGTGGTCAGCAACCCGCGGTAATTGTCCAGGATGAAGGCGGGATAGATGCCGACGCGGTCGTAGTCGAAGAAGCTCACCACCAGGAACAGGATGGTGGGTGCGGCGAACAGAGTGATCAGGATCAGCGCGAGCGGGCTGACCTGCAGCCAGGAGATCAACCACGACGGCGCGCGGCGGATGCGTCTGGTCGTCCGGATCGCCGCCGGCCGGGTATCCGCGGATGCGTGGGATTGCCGACCAGTCGTGGATGCCGGGCCTTCACCCGACACGACGGTGTGGCTGGCACTGTGGGGGGCCGGCATGGCAGAGGTGGCCTGTATCGCTCGTCGCGCGTCGGCACGCGATGAGCCGGCGACATCGCCGTCCATCACGCCGCCTCCATCACCTTGTTGCGGCAGCGCAGCAACGGCAGGATGCGGGTGCCAAACTGCTCCATGCCGATGACGAAGTCGTCGAAGGTCAGCATCACGCCGCGCACGCCCGGCACTTCCGACAGCTCGTCCAGCATGCGCGCGACGCTGGCGTAGGAGCCGACAAACACGCCCTGGTTGGTAGGCAGTTTTTCGATGCCGAAGGTGCGGCGCTTGTTGGGCTGCGAATACGGGTCCTTGCTGGGATCGTCGTCGGCCTGCGCATCGCGATGCGCCAGCGCCTCATGATCGGTGCCGGCCTTGTAATGCTCCCACTTCGCCATCGCCGCTTCGTCGGTTTCATCGGCAATGATCATCTGCAGGATCAGCGCGCCGCAGTCGCGGCCGGTCTCCTCGGTCGCTTTCACCAGGCGGGCGACGCTGGGCGCCACCATGGTGGGCAGGTTCATGCCGCCGCCGCCGCAGAAATTATAGTCGGCGTATTGCGCGGCGTAGCGCGTGCCCGCGTCGCTCTGCGCGGCGCAGATGATCGGGATTTTCGCAGTCGGCAGCGGCAGGCAACGACAATCGTCCATCTGGAAGAAGTCGCCTTTGAAGTCGGATTGCCCGGTCTCCCACAGCTCCTTCATGATCGTCACATATTCGGCGCAATAGTCGTAGCGGCGGCGATAATGTTCCGCGCCCGGCCAGATGCCCATCTGGGTGTATTCGCGGCGCTGCCAGCCGGAGATGATGTTCACGCCGAACCGGCCATGCGAGATGGAATCGATCGTCACCGCCATGCGTGCGGCGATCGGCGGCGGCATGGTCAGCACCGCGCAGGTGGCGAACAACTGGATGCGGGTTGTCACCGCGGCCAGGCCGGCCATCAGGGTGAAGGATTCCAGATTGTAGTCCCAGAACTGCGACGGCCCGCCGAAGCCGTGCAGCTTGATCATGGACAGCGCGAAGTCGAAGCCAAATGCTTCGGCCTTCTGCACGATGGTGCGGTTGAGGTCGAAGCTGGGCTTGTATTGTGGCGAGGTGGTGGAGATCAGCCAGCCATTGTTCCCGATCGGGATGAAGACGCCGAGCTGCATGGGGGACTCCGGGGCGGTGGGGGATCGGAGGCGTTCCCCTCCCCGCGCGGAGAGGGGGACGCGGTCCGGCGTGGCTAGGCGGTGATGAATTCGTTCCAGCGCCGGGTCAGATAGCGGTCCTCGTCCATTACCGAGTTCCACACGGCGATGTTGCCCAGGCGCTGCCAGAAGCTGCCGCCGTCGCGGACATTGCCGGCCTTCTCCATCAGCTTGCCGAACGGGCTCAGAATGTCGGTCTCGGCCGGCTTGCCGCCGTACCAGTAATCCCATTCCGCCTTCGACAGGTATTTCCTGGTGTTCTCTGGCTGTGCCGCGTAGTAGCCCTGGCGTGCGATGAAGGCGCCCTCGAAGCCGCCGGTGTACCAGTTCATGTATTCGTAGAAGCAGTCGCGCTTCAGGCCGGTCAGGTGCTTCATCACGCCCAGCGTGTAGCCCCAGCCGCGATAGCCTTCCTTCAGCGGCTGGAAGGTGCAGGGAATGCCGCGCGAGCGCACCGCGGCGACCGCGGGTGACCACATCGACTGGATCACCACCTCGCCCGACGCCATCAGGTTCACCGACTGGTCGAACGAGCTCCAGAACGAGCGGAACTGACCGTCATGCTTCACCTGCTGCATGATGGAGACCGTCTTGTCGATCTCCGGCTTCGTCATGTTGCCCTTGTTGCCGTATTTGATGTCGCCGCGCGCTTCCAGCGCCATCGCGACGTCGATGATGCCGATGGTGGGATTGTCCTGCAGCGCGGCGCGGCCCTTGAAGTCGGGCGACAGCAGATCGGCCCAGCTTTCCACCTTGCGGCCCACCAGGTCGGGGCGGATGCCCAGCGTGTCGCCATTGGTGACGGTGGGCAGGCCGGTCACCCATTCGGTGGGCTTGCCGTCGGTCACCTTCTGCCCGTCCGGGCCGGTGGCGTAGAGGATGGTCAGCGGCGTGATGCCTTGCTGCGGCGCCTTGCGGCCGTCCGGATACTCGCCCTTGGTGAACAGCGGGATGGTCTGATCCCAGTATTTGAACTTCGCCAGCGGGATCGCCTGCAGCACGTTGCGACCGATCAGGTAGCGCATGAAGGTCAGGCTGACATCGGCGCAGTCGATGGCGCTGGACTGGGACAGGAAGCGGTTCAGCAGGTCGGAGTTCTCCGAGGCCTGCATCTGCACGGTGAATCCCAGATCCTTGCTGGCCTGTTCGGCGATGGCCGGAATGGCGGTGACCGGCGGGCCGGCGTGGTGCAGCACCACGTCCTTGATGTTCTGCGCCCAGATGGTGGGAAAGCCGCCGAGTGCGCCGGTGCCGGCCGCGACGCCGCCGGCAGCCGCCGCGGATTTCAGAAGCCGGCGGCGGGTCAGGCCGGTGCCGGCGGTGTGCTTGCCGCTGTTTCGCATGATGCCCCCTGTGTTGTGGACATCCCGCCCATTCGGCCGTCTGGCGCGGCCTGTCCGATTGGGCGCGGCCGATCGATGGCGATCAGGGACGGCACGCCTTCGCTGCGGCGCAGCATGAGCAAGAAATGCGCTTATTGGCAAGTAGTGAAATGGATATGATCATATATTAGGCCAGTTGCACACATATTGACAGGATACGCCTGCTATATGAGCAGTTGTCCTGACGAAGAATTCGGCAGAAGCCACGATCCCGCCAGCCGCACCGGTCGCACCTTCCCTGCTGCCTGACAACCCGATGGCGGACGGCTGCCTCAGATCAGCAATGCACCGTCGCGCGCGACAATCCGACCGCCAGCCACCACCAGCGCACGCGGCGGGGTGGCGACGATGGCCTCCGCGACAGTTTCACTTGCAACCAGCACCAGATCGGCGCGGCAGCCCGGCGCCAGCCCATACCCGGCAAAGTCGCAGCCCCGCGCCGCCGCGGCGGTGACGCAGTCCAGCGCCCAGTCGAGTTCATCATCGCGCCGCAGTGCATTGCGCAGACCGATATGCATGGCGCGTTCGAGCATGTCCGGCCGCGCATAGGGCGTCCAGGTGTCGCGAATCCCGTCATTCCCGCCAAACACCGTCACCCCGGCTGCCCGGCAGATCCCGAGCGGCGGCACCGGGCTCGATGCCGGGGCGGTGGTGGCGATCCGCACATCCAGCGCCGCCATGCGCGCCAGCAAGGCGTCGCGCTCGCCGGCCGCAATCATGCCCAGGCAGAATCCGTGGCTGATCACCACGCGTCCCTGCATGCCAAGCGCCCCGGTGCGTTCCAGAATCAGCTCGAGCGAGAACGCACCCATCTCGCCGGGTTCGTGCAGATGGATGTCGACCGGCTTGCCATGCCGGGTCGCAAGCCCGAACACCACATCGAGATGACGCACCGGATCGCGGTCGATCGCGCATGGGTCGAGCCCGCCGACAACATCGGCGCCTTCGCGCAAGGCGGCATCCATCAGCGCCTCGACACCGGGACAGCGCAGCACGCCGGATTGCGGAAATGCCACGATCTGCACCTCGACCACGCCATCCAACGCCGCGCGGGCCTGCAGCGTTGCCTGAACGTGGCCGAGCCCGATCTCCGGGTCGATATCGGCATGGCTGCGGATCCGCGTGGTGCCGTGCGCCAGATAGGCGCGTGCCAGCGCCAGGGCCTGCGCCGCGGCGTCGTGACCGCCGGTGCGGCGCCAGGCGCGTTCGTTCTCGATCCGGTCGATGCGCGAGGGGCCGACGCTGTTGCGATACCAGGGCCCATTCCACAGTGTCTTGTCGAGATGGGCATGGCCCTCAATCAGGCTCGGCAGCAGCAGCGCATCGGCGCCGTCGTGGATGGCGGCATCGGGTGGTGCAGCAAGCGCGCGACCGATCTGGGCGATCCGCCCGTCCCGCACCAGGACATCGCATGCCTCAGCCCCCAGCGGGCGGACATTGCGCAGCAGCAGGTCGTGCATCGGTGTTTTCCTCCGGCCGGCGGTGGTGCGGATCACGGTCTCAGCCAGGCTCACCAGGTGATGGCGTAGCAGGCACAATCGCGTGGTGCCGCCTCGATATTCGGATGCACGGCCCAGCGGCGCAGCACGCCTTCGAACTGCATGCCGGATTTCTGCATCACCCGCGCCGAGGCCGGATTGTCCACGTCGCAGACGGCCCAGACGCGACCGAAGCGCGCGGTGCCGCGCGCCCAGGCGATCACCGCGCTCAGTGCCTCGGTCATCAGGCCGCGTCCCCACCAGGCTTGCCCGAGGACATAGCCGACATCGATGCGATGACCGTCGAACCGCGTCTCCAACGTGCCGATCAGCCTGCCGGGGTCGGCAATCTCCGCCAATGCCAGCAGGCACCCTGCGACCGGCGTCGACCGGGATTGCATGGCCGTCAGCCATTCTTGCACCGAAGAAACGTCCTGATGTACCCGCCAGGTCATGTAGCGCGCGCAGGCCGGGTCCGCGGCATAGGCGGCGAACAGTGCGGCGGCATCGGCAGGCTGCGCCGGGCGCCCGACCAGGCGCGCCGAACGCAACGCATTCATGTCCTCAGCACCCAGCTGCGAAACAGCGCGAGATCGATGTTGCCGCCGCTGATCACCACGCCGACCCGCTTGCCCTGCAGCCGCGTCCTCTCCTGCAATGCCGCGGCCAACGGCGCGGCGCCCGCCCCTTCCACCAGATTATGCGTATCGGTCCAGTAGGCGCGGATCGCCTCGGCAATCGCGTCATCCGTTACTGTGACGATACGTGCGGCGCCGGCGGTGATGATGGCCAGCGCCTCGGCATCGGGCTGCCGGACGGCCATGCCGTCGGCCAGCGTGTCGGCGCGGTTCAGCGCGATCAGCCGGCCTTCCGCAATGGAGCGCGCATAGCAATCGGCACCGGCGGATTGCACGCCGACCACCTCGGTGCGCAGGCCCAGCAGATCGCGGGTGCGGATCACGCCGCAAATGCCGGAGCCAAGGCCGATCGGTACGTAGACGGCATCCAACTCCGGTGCGCCACGGAACAGTTCCAGCGCATAGGTCGCGACGCCGCGCACCAGGTCGGGCGCGAAGGACGGGGCGAAGGTCAGCCCCTCGCTCTGCGCCAGACGCATCGCCTCGTCGCGCGCCGCCTCGAAGTCGCTGCCGTGCTCCACCAGGCGCGCACCGATGGCGCGCATCGCGGCGTTCTTTTCCACGCTGTTGCCGAACGGCACGACGATCGTTACGGGCACGCCGTAGCGGCGGCCGGCCCAGGCGAGCGACTGGCCGTGATTGCCGCGCGTCGCAGAAACGATCCCCGGCCCATCCGGCCGTTCCCGCGCCAGGCGTTCGGCGTAGACCAGGCCACCACGCAGCTTGAAGGCGCCGGTCGGCGTGTGATTTTCGTGTTTGGCCCAGATTTCAGTGCCGAGCCGATCTGCGAGCAACGGCCAGGCATATTGCGGGGTGCCGGGAAATGCGGCGTGCACCAGCCGGTGCGCCTCTTCCAGATCGGAGAGCGAGAACATGCGGGACCCTTGAAAGCGAAACGGGCCGCGTCCGGGGACGCACCCGGCCGTCGGCCCGTCGGTCGGTAGCTGGCCGTGAGGCCGGCGGTCAGGCGAGCTTAAGGTTGATGGCCGCGTCCTTGCCACGCTCCTTGGCGACTTCGTAGCTGACCTTCTGGCCGTCATTCAGGCCTTTGAGCCCAGCGGCCTGGACGGCGGTGATATGGACGAACACGTCCTTACCGCCATCCTCTGGCATGATGAAGCCGAATCCCTTCGTGGCATTGAACCACTTCACGGTTCCAATCGCCATGGTCTGGTCACTCCTTCCGGTGCGCGTCCCCTGAAATCGCGCGAGTGGGGATGGGTGGAATGGCAATCGCGGTTGGAACGCGCGCCCGGCGGGTTTTCAGGCGAGTTTGAGGTTGGTCGCTGCGGCCTTGCCGCGCTCCATCGCCACCTCGTAACTGACCTTTTGGCCCTCATTCAGGCCGCGCAGACCGGCGGCTTGCACCGCGGTGATGTGGACAAACACGTCCTTGCCGCCATCTTGCGGCATGATAAAGCCATACCCTTTGGTCGTGTTGAACCACTTGACTGTACCGGTAGCCATAGCTGCGTCGTTCCCCGTCTGGTGCGCCCCGCAACGGCGCGAGGCGATAGACAACCGGCCCTTTGGACGTCTTGAGGGCACCCGATTGGACGGAGCGCAGCAAGCCTAGCCAAAATGCGATTGCGTTGCACAGTTGGCACAGAAAGGCTGGGCGGTGTCAATCACGGTCGCGCGAACCGTCAATAAGTACGATGTGCGCTCACACAACGCCACGTTGCGACTGCACAGATTCTGTGACTTGTCGCAGAAGGCGTGACGAAGCGAAAGAAAAGGCGGATCTTGCGATCCGCCCCTCGATAAAACGACAGTTGCGAACGGGCGCGCCTGTTATTGCCGACGCGCGCCCGTCTGTGCGGACGCTGGATCAGAAATCCATGTCGCCCATGCCGCCCATGCCGCCGCCACCCGGAGGCATCGGCGGGCCCTTCTTCTCCGGCTTCTCGGCCACCATCGCCTCGGTGGTCACCAGCAGGCCGGCCACCGAAGCGGCGTCCTGCAATGCGGTGCGCACCACCTTGGTCGGGTCGATGATGCCGGCCTTCACCAGGTCCTTGAACTCCCCGGTCTGGGCATCGAAGCCGTAGTTGTACTCGTCCTTGTCGAGCGTCTTGCCGGCGATCACCGCGCCATCTTCGCCGGCATTCTCGGCGATCTGGCGCAGCGGGGTCTGCACCGCCTTGCGGACGATCTCGATGCCGAAACGCTGGTCATCGTTATCGGCCTTCAGCTTGGACAGGATCAGGCTGGCGCGCGCCAGGGCAACACCGCCGCCCGGAACGATGCCTTCCTCGACCGCCGCACGGGTAGCGTGCAGGCTGTCGTCGACGCGATCCTTGCGCTCCTTCACTTCCACTTCGGTGCTGCCACCAACGCGGATCACCGCAACGCCACCGGCGAGCTTCGCCAGCCGCTCCTGCAGCTTCTCGCGGTCATAGTCGGAGGTGGTCTCTTCGACCTGCGCGCGGATCTGGTTGCAGCGGCCCTTGATGTCGTCTTTCTTGCCGGCGCCTTCGACGATGGTGGTGTTCTCTTTCTCGATGAGCACCTTCTTCGCCTTGCCGAGCATCGCCAGCGTAACGGTCTCGAGCTTGATGCCGAGATCTTCGCTGATCACCTGGCCGCCGGTCAGGATCGCGATGTCTTCCAGCATCGCCTTGCGGCGATCACCGAAGCCAGGCGCCTTCACCGCCGCGACCTTCAGGCCGCCGCGCAGCTTGTTCACCACCAGGGTGGCCAGTGCCTCGCCTTCCACGTCTTCCGCGATGATCAGCAGCGGACGGCCGGACTGCACGACGCTCTCCAGCAGCGGCAGCATCGGCTGCAGGCCGGACAGCTTCTTCTCGTGGATCAGGATGTAGGGCTGATCCAGATCGGCAACCATCTTCTCCGCATTGGTAATGAAGTACGGAGAGACATAGCCGCGGTCGAACTGCATGCCTTCGACGACGTCGAGCTCGGTCTGGATGCCCTTGGCTTCCTCGACCGTGATGACGCCTTCGTTGCCGACCTTCTGCATCGCCTCGGAGATCATCTTGCCGATCTCGGCCTCACCGTTGGCGGAGATGGTGCCAACCTGTGCGGTCTCGGCCGGGGTGGTGATCTTGCGGGTGCGCTTCTTCAGCTCGTCGACGACGGCCGCGACGGCCTTGTCGATGCCGCGCTTCAGGTCCATCGGGTTCATGCCGGCGGCGACGGCCTTGGCGCCTTCACGCACAATGGCCTGCGCCAGCACGGTGGCGGTGGTGGTGCCGTCGCCCGCGATGTCGTTGGTCTTCGAGGCCACTTCGCGCACCATCTGGGCGCCCATGTTCTCGAACTTGTCGGCCAGTTCGATTTCCTTGGCGACCGTCACACCGTCCTTGGTGATGCGCGGGGCGCCGAAGCTCTTGTCGAGCACCACGTTGCGACCCTTCGGGCCCAGCGTGACCTTCACTGCGTCGGCCAGGATGTCCACGCCGCGCAACATGCGCGCGCGCGCCTCACCGCCGAACCGTACGTCCTTGGCAGCCATGTATTGTCTTCCTTCGTCTCAATAATGCCGGAGCATGCGATAGGCCGCTGCAAGTCCTCAGGGACCCGTCAGGCGGCCTTTTTCTTGGCGGCGGCGCCACCTTCGATGATGCCCATGATGTCGGACTCTTTCATGATCAACAGCTCTTCGCCGTCGATCTTGACCTCGGTGCCCGACCACTTGCCGAACAGGATGCGGTCACCGGCCTTGACGTCGAGGGCAACCAACTGGCCCTGCTCGTTGCGAGCGCCTGGGCCTGCGGCGATGATCTCGCCCTCCATCGGCTTCTCTTTTGCGGTATCGGGAATGATGATGCCGCCAGCGGTCTTCTCTTCGGCGTCGAGCCGACGGACCACGACCCGGTCATGCAGGGGACGGAATTTCATACGGATCGCTCCTGAGGATCTCAGTCTGGGTTGTATGGACTTGGCTTCGCCAACATCCACCGCGGCCCCCGAGAGGCACCGCCGGCGAGACTGTTAGCACTCCCATCCCGGGAGTGCCAGCGATCTAGGCTCACGCCGCCGCGAAGTCAAGCGGTCGGCAGCAATCTTCGGAGTTGAGTGCTAAAGTGCTGGAATTACAGTCATTTTTTCTTGCACCCGGATCCCGCGTCGGTGTCATGCTGTTGTCGCACTGCGCGCGATCCCACCGGACATGGGAACCAGCCGGACGGGTCGCCCCCGAAGGGAGACGAGAGAGGATGAGCCTCGCACGCCAACTGAAGGATTACCGGCTGACCACGGCGAAGATCTACTACCATCTGCCCGATCATCCGTCGCTGCTGCAAACGTATGTGTGGCAAGAACTCGATATCGCGCCGGAGTTTCCCGAGCTGCGCAAGTTTCTCGATTTCTGGAAGGCGGAGCTGGAGGGACAGTTGCACTCGGTGCAGGTGGCCTCGGTGAAGATGGTGCAGCCACCGCGGTGGCGGAACCCGGCCGCGTATCTGCAGCTGCACTGAGACGGTGCGCGGGCAAAGCGTCGGGGGCTTTGCCCCGATCGCTTACAGCGCGCGCAGCGTCTCCAGCCCGGAGCGCAGCGCGCCCTGGAACAGCATATGGTCCAGCCCATAGGCCAGCATGCGGAACCCGTGCCCCCAATAGGCGTGCGCCCAGGCCGCATCGCTCGCCATGAAACCCGCCACCTTGCCGTGCGCCAGCGCGGCCGCAACGATCCGCCGCACCGCCGCCAGGTAATCCGGGTGCTGGAACTGCCCGGGGATTCCCATGAAGTTGGTCAGGTCGAAATGGCCCAGCCACACCACATCGATCCCGGGCGTGGCGGCAATCGCCTCGACCTCCTCCAGCCCCTCGACCGTTTCGATCTGCGCGATCACCAGCGTGCGGTCCGCGGCGCGCCCCATCGCGATGGCAGGGCTGGCGGCACGATAATCGTCATGCGCCACGCCAAACGCGGCACCGCGTCGCCCGACCGGCGGGTAATGCGCGCAGGCTGCGATATGCACTGCCTCGGCCGCCGAGTTCACCATCGGCACCATCACGCCGTGCGCGCCGATATCCAGCGCGCGCGCGATGAAATGGTATTCCCCGCGCGGCACCCGCACCAGCGGCGCCAGCTCCAGCCCGCGGCAGCCGGCGATCATGGTCTTCATCGTCTCCAGCCCGGCGCCGGTATGTTCCATGTCGAACAGCGCGAAATCGGCGCCGGCGGCGGCGATGATCGCCGGCATGCCGGGCACCAGGAATTCCATCACCATCGGCCCGAAGGCGCGGCCGTCCTGGTGCAGTCTGTGTTTCAATGTCGGCACGACGGCTCCTCCGCTGATGCGGGGGCGATCATGCATTCACCGGCGCCGCCTGCCTAATCAGCCGGGCCGCCGCCGGCCGTGGGCCGCGACCGGCGCTCAGATACCAGGCGACTCGGTATGCGCACGCAATGGGCGCGGCCGCAGCGCGGCACCGATGCGCCGGCCGATGGTGCGAACCGGCACCCAGTACAGCTTCGCGACGCTGTCGTAATGCTGCGGCTCGTCCTCCGGCATCAGCCCGACCGGCAGCTCGTTGTACGGGCGCGACGGCGCCCAGGTGCCGAACATCCGGTCCCAGCAGGCCAGCAGCGTGCCGAGGTTGCGGCCGAGGTGTTCGGGCCGGATGCTGTGGTGCACGTGGTGCTGCGCCGGGCTGATCACCCAGCGTTCCAGCCAGCCATACGACATCGGAATGTGCGAATGCCGCAGATGATAGAATGACAGCAGGTTGAGCAGGAAATAGGCGTCCACGCCGGCAAACCCGGCCTGCTGGATCGGCAGCGCGAAGGCATAGGCGATCACGCCAAGCCAGCTGCCCACCATGACCATCACCAGCACGTGCTCCGCCACCTCTTCGATCGGATGCAGCCGCCGGCGTGAGATCGGGATCAGATACTCGGCCGAGTGATGAACCTTGTGCAGCTCCCACAGCACGGCGAAGCGATGCATCATCGCGTGCGCGAAGTAATAACCGAAATCCGCCAGCAACACGGCGCCGATGACCACCAACGGCCCGATCCAGGCACCATGCGGCGTGGCGGCCTGCTTGCCGAACGCGTAGGTCAGCAACTGGTGGGCGCCGATCGCGGCGACCACATTGCTGACCAGCAATGGCGCCAAAATCAACTTGTGGCTCAACCAGTGCACCACGACGAAGGCACCATCCAGCTTGCAGGATTTCAGCCGTAACACCTGTAACGGAAACAGATAGCGCAGGCAGTTGGCGGCGGATTTCCGCAGGCCATGATCGGTGCGGACATAAAATGTCAACACCCCCCCGAGGAATGACAGCAGGAAACTGGCTGCGACCAGGAGGAAATCGACTGTCACCACATGCCGGGTGAAGCCGGCGAGAAGATCGTTGGTGGTCAGCGCGTGCAACAAATCTCGGCTCCCATTGAGCGCGGGCAGCGGCGGACGAATGGACAGGCGCCGGGTCAATGTGGTCCGGAGCCTGGCAAGGCCAGGACTGACCCTGCATCTACCGCGTTGCGATTGCCGACGGGAAGCGTTGCGACGTTCAAATTACTGGCAGCAACCGAACGTTGTGCTCCTGATGCGAAAATCTACCGTGTGGAACCGCCGGGACGCACCCCGCTGCCGCGTGCTTGCCTGCCCGCGGCGTGCGCTCTAAGCCTCGGGCAAGGAGAGCACCAGTGATGGACCACGCGATCGACGCCCCGCGCTATGCCGACCCGCACGCCGAGATCCGTGAGGAAGTGCGCAAGCTGTGCGCCCGCTTTCCCGGCGAATACTGGCGTAAGCTGGACCAGGAGCGTGGCTATCCAACCGAGTTTGTCCACGCGCTGACCGAGGCCGGCTACCTCGCCGCGCTGATCCCGGAGGAATATGGCGGTGCCGGCCTGTCGCTATCGGCCGCCGCGGCGATCCTGGAGACGGTGCAGGCGGAAGGTTGCAACGGCGCGGCCTGCCACGCGCAGATGTACATCATGGGGACGATCCTGCGTCACGGCTCCGACGCGCAGAAAAAGCAGTACCTGCCGAAGATCGCGACCGGCGAGTTGCGCCTGCAGGCATTCGGCGTCACCGAGCCGACCAGCGGCACCGACACCACCTCGCTGCGCACGTTTGCGAAGCGTGAGGGCGATCATTACGTGGTGAACGGGCAGAAGGTGTGGACCAGCCGAGCCGAACATTCCGATTTGATGCTGCTTCTGGCGCGCACCACGCCGCGCGACCAGGCGGCGAAGCGCACCGACGGCCTGTCAACCTTCATCGTCGACATGCGCACGACGCTGGGCAAGGGCATGACGATCCGCCCGATCCGCACCATGATGAACCACAACTCCACCGAGATTTTCTTCGACAACATGATCGTGCCGGCGGAAAATCTGGTCGGCGTCGAAGGCCGCGGCTTCCGCTACATCCTTGATGGCATGAATGCGGAACGCCTGCTGATCGCGGCCGAGTGCATCGGCGACGCCAAGTGGTTTCTGAAGAAAGCAACCGAGTACGCGCGGGAGCGCAATGTGTTCGGCCGGCCGATCGGGCAGAACCAGGGCATCCAGTTCCCGCTCGCCAAGGCCTATGCGCAGATGCGCGCCGCCGAACTGATGGTGCATGCCGGCTGCGAGAAATTCGAAGCCGGCGAGACGCCGGGCGAGGAAGCCAACATGGCCAAGATGCTGGCCGCCGAGGCGTCCTGGGCCGCCGGCGAGGCCTGCATCCAGACCCATGGCGGCTTCGGCTTCGCAGAAGAATACGACATCGAGCGGAAATTCCGGGAGACGCGGCTGTACCAGGTGGCGCCGATCAGCACCAACCTCATCCTCTCCTACGTCGCCGAACACGTGCTCGGCCTGCCGCGCAGCTACTGAACCGGCATCCGGCGGCGGCGCAATCCCCGCACCGCCGGGTGCCGGGCACCGGCCACGCCGCCGCCCGGACGAAACCCCGCGGCGAGCTTCGCGCCCGCTTCAGGTCCCCATGAAATCAGCAGGTCAGTAGCTGCCCGCGGCCTTGGCGCCGGTCGAGATCGTCCGCGCGCCGCCCTGCTCTGCGTCCGCGACCATCGCGCGCATGCCCTCGCCATTGGCGCGCCACCAGGAATACAGGATCCGCACATCCCAGCCGATGCAGAAGTGCTTCACGCCCATGTCCAGATACGGCGTTGCGTCCTTGATGTCGGCCAGCTCCACGCGCGGATGCAGGCCCAGTTTCAGTGCCGTCTCGATGGTCCGGCGTTCCGCGGCCTTCACCTCGGGGCTGCCACGCTGGCCGGTCAGGCCGAGGCTCATGGAATAGTCCGACGAGCCGAACTGCACCATGTCGATGCCCTTGACCGCCAGGATCGCGTCCAGGTCCTCCACGCATTCGCGCTTCTCGACCATGATGGCGATCACCACGTCCTGGCAGGCCTGGACATAGGCGGGCGAGCCGCCTTCCAGCACCGTGCCGACGTCGCGCCGCATCCCGACGCCCAGGCGTCCGCCGGAGCGGGGCGTTTCGGCGCGCACGGCGGCGACGCAGGCTTCCGCGTCCGCAACGCTGCGCAGGTCGGCGAACAGGACGCTCTGGAAGCCGGAACCGATCGCGCGCATGGCCTGATGGGTATACTGGGTCTGCTCGACCTTGATCATGCCGCCCAGATTCTTCAGATCCAGCGCGCGGCCCAGATTGTCCAGGTCGTGCATGGTGAAGGGCGCGTATTCCGCGGTGAACTCGACATAGTCGTAGTTCCCGGCGTCGCCGATCAGTTCGACCAGGGTGGGCCAGGACGACAGGATATGGGTGCCGATGGTGGGTTCGTCGGCGCTCAGCAGCGCGCGCAAGCGGTTGGGACGCATGAATAATTCCCCCTCGGGTCGGATGATGGCGTCGCCGCCCGGACCGGGACTATGCCGCGAACTGGTCTGAGGCACCAACAGACGCTCCGCGGGGCGCACCGGGAGCCGCGGTCGGGGACGGGCGCGAACAGCGGGCCACCGTCGCGCGCCTCCCCGTACTCCGGCGCTCCTCCGCTAGCGCGCGCCGGCGGCGTGCCGACTACTCCGCTGCCTTGCGCAGCATCCAGTCTTCCACGCTGATGCGTGGCATCTCGAACCGGTCGGTGGTGCGCGCATACCAGCCCGCGCCGTGCATGCGCCCGATCAGGTCCAGCTTGGGCGTGTCGATGTAGCAGCGGTCGCGGTCCAGCACGAACTCGTCCTGCACGTGGAACGCCACCACCTTGCCCAGCACCACGGCGCGGTCGACGCCGACCTCCACGATCACCAGCCGCTCGCATTCCATCGACACCGGCGCCTCGGCGATCCGCGGCGGCTTGATCCGCTTGGACGGCGCGGTGGTGAGCCCCGCCTCGGCCAGCTCGTCCACCTCCTTCGGGAAGTCGATCGCGGTCACGTTCATCTGGTTGGCGAGGTTGTAGCTGACCAGGTTCACCACGAACTCGCCGGTGCGGCGGATATTGCCGCCGGTGTCCTTCACGTCGCCCGGCGCGCGCCCGCCGATGCCGAACACGATCACCGGCGGATTGCCCGATACCGCGTTGAAAAAGGAGAACGGCGCCGCGTTGACCGACCCGTCGGTGTCCTGCGTGGTGACCCAGGCGATCGGGCGCGGGCCAATCGTTGCCACCAGCAGCTTGTAGATGTTCTCGTTCTTCGTCTCGGCGAAATCGAACAGCATGATGATCGGTCCCCGGTTTTGTCGGCGGCGACCGTTACGCGCCGGCAGGGCCTCTGTCCAGACAAGGCCCTGCCGACCTCGAAACTCCGTCGACTTGCTTGAAACCCCGCCGACCTTGTGCCCCGCTGGCCTTGTTCCTCCTTCGACCTCGGACCCCCGTCCAGCTTGGGCCCCCGTCCAGCTTGAGCCCCCGTCCAGCTTGAGCCCCTGTCCAGCTTGGGCGACACGCGGCAGGATGCGCCGCCGCCACGCGCCCGGATGCCATCGCCCTTGCCGCCCCGCCCCTCCGCCATCGCCCGCGCCAGCCGGATCAGCGCCTGGTGCTACGCGTTGGCCTGCGCCGCCACGCTGATCGACCAGATCGGCCGCGTGCCCTGGGTCGGCGATCTCGGCGGCCTGGCGATGCTGGCCTTCCTGCTGCTGGAATTCCCCAACCAGCACCGCTACGCCCGCGTGCTGTTCTTCGCGCTGGTCGGCATCGGCATGCTGGGCGTGGTGCGGGCGGCCGACCCGTCGGCCCTGTTCCTGGCGAGCTGGCGGCGCGGCGCTGCCTATGGCGCGTTCTTCCTGGCGCTGACCACGCTGCGCGACGCGGCCGAGACCAGCCCCCTGGTGCGCCGCTGCGGCCTGCATCTGGTGGCGCAGCCGCCCGGCCGCCGCTACGCCGCGCTGACCGGTGGCGGCCATCTGTTCGGCATCATCCTGTCCTACGGCGCGATCGAGCTGTTGGCCGCCATGGTCACCCGCGCCAACACGCTGGATGCCGCTGGCGGGTCGGAGCCGGTACGCAGGCTGCGGGCGCGGCGCATGCTGATGGCGATCTATCGCGGCTTCTGCGTGATGAACTGCTGGAGCCCGCTGAACCTGATGACCGCGGTGGTGTCCACCGCGGTGCCGGCCGCGCCGATGCGGCTGCTGATGCCCATCGCCTTCATGGTCGCGGTTGGCATGGCGGCGCTGGGCTGGCTGGAGGACCGCATCTCGGGCGCCCGTCGCGCCACCGGCGGCGGCGCCCGCCCGGTCAGCCCGGAGCGCTGGACGCTGCATCTGCGCATCGTGGCCCTGGTCGCGCTGGTGATGCTGCTGGCCGAATTGGGCAGCGCGGCACTGGGTGTGTCGCTGGTCACCGGGGTGACGCTGATCGTGCCATTGGTCGCTGCCGGCTGGGTGCTGGTCCAGGCGCGGCGCTTTACCCGGGTCGGCGGTTGGCGCGGCCGGTTGATCCTGCTGCAACGCCGAACCAGAAAATTCCTCTCGCGCGTCCCCAGGTTCCGCAGCGAGGCGACCGTGCTCGCCGGCTCCGGCTTCATGGGCGTGGCGATCGGCGGCGCCCTCCCGGCCACCGGCATCGCGCCGCTGATCGCGCATCTGCCGGCCGCTCTGGTCCCCCTGCTGGTGCCGGTCCTGCTGATCGCGACCGGCCAGATCGGGCTGAACCCCGTCGCCGTCGTCGCCCTGCTCGGCGCCGCCATTCCGCATCCCGCCCTGCTCGGCGTGCCGCCCGCCGTCCTCGCCTTCTCCTGCATGCTCGGCTGGGGCCTGGCAGTGAACATGACGCCGATGTCCGCCTCGGCAATCACCACCGCGCGCTGGGCCGGCGTGTCGCCCTGGACGGTAAGCACGGCCTAGAACGCCGGCTACACGCTGTCCGGACTGCTGCTGGCCTGGGCGGCGATCGGACTGCTGTTCGTGCTTTGGCCGGCGCCGTTCATCGCCGGTTAATGCGACTACCGGCAAACACGGCACATCATCGCGGGAAATGTCTGCCATGCGCCGCATCCTTTTGCTTCCCGTACGGTTGGTGCGGGATTTGCCGATCGGCTTCAAACTGGGCGCCACCGTTCTGGGCGCGCTGGTCCTGCTGTCGGGCGTGTCGTGGTTTGCGCTGAACCGGCTCGTGACGGTGGGGGCCCTGCAGGACGGCGTGGCCGTGCAGGCGGCGCTGGAGCGACGCATTCAGCAGGCCCTGCTCACCGGGGTCGAGCTGCGCGTGGTCAGTCGGGAACTGCAGTTCCAGCAAACCCCGCGCGCGGTGCGCCAGGCGGTGGAGCACGCCGACGCGCAGCACAGGGCGGCCCGCAGCCTGCTGGCGGCGGCACAGACCGCCACGGCAGACCCAACGGACCGCGAGCGGCTCGGTGAGGCAATGCAGGCCCTGGATGCCGTTGCGACCGCCGTGAAGCGGGAGGCCGTCCTGCGCACCGACATCCTGGACGTGCGTCAAAAGCGGCTGTTCCTGTCACTGCCGTTGTTCGAGACCGCGCTGCGCGGCCTGGCCGAAGAACTCGAGCGCGGCGGGGTGCAGAGCGGTGTCGATTCGGTTCGCGCCGACGGCGGAACCACCACCGGCGATCTGCACGCCCCGACTCAGCTCGCCTTGAACGACTACCGGCTTGCCATGGCGCGGCTGCAGAGCAGCGCCCTGATGTTCCTGGCCACTAGCAACAGCGCCGCCGCGAACGAGGTGAAGGACGCGGTGCACGAGGCTGCAGGCAAGATCGCGGCGGTCCAGGCGGCGGATATCCCGGATGGCGTGAAAACCGACGCCCGGAACGTCGCCTTGCTGGGGACCGGGATTTCCAACGCCGCCGTGGAGCTGATCAGCCAGACCCGCAAACTGGATGCGATGGCGGAGCAGGAGGTGGAGAGCGCAGCACAGCGGATGCAGCAGGCGATCCAGCAGGTGGCCGCATCATTCGTCGCCCGCGTCGACGCCGCATCCGGGCAGGCGGCCGCGGCACGCGACCGGGCCCTGCGCGACATGGTCATGTTGATCGGCGGCATCGCCGTGCTGATGCTTGCCCTCGGCGCGGCCACCACCTGGATCATCGCCCGCCCGATCCGTCGGCTGACCGGCATGGTGCAGGCGATCGCGGGCGGGGATACGTCCCGCGTCGTCGAGTACACCGAGTGGCGTGAGGAAATCGGCCACATGGCCGCGGCGGTGGAGACACTGCGCGGAGTGATGCGGCAGACCTTCGTGCAGAGCCAGATGATCGAGCAGATCCCGGTCGGCGTGATGACCGCCGAACCGGGCGGCGACTGCCGCATCACCTACGTCAATGCCGAGACCAAGCGGATCATGGAACGGGTGAAGCAGCATCTGCCGGTGCCGCCGGACCAGTTCCTGGGGCAGAGCATGGACCTGTTCCATCGCGATCCGGCGCGGCAGCGCGCGCTGATCAGCGATCCCGCGAACCTGCCGCATCGCGCCCGGGTCACCCTGGGCGAGGAGACGCTGGAGCTGAATGTCAGCGCGATTCGCGACCGCGACGGCGGCTATGTCGGGCCGATGCTGGTGTGGAGCCGGCTGACCAGGCAGGTGCAGCTGGCCAATCAGTTCGAGCGCAGCGTGAAGGCGATCGCCGAGGCAGTGGGCGACGCCGCGTCCGGCATGCAGACCACCGCCCGCTCGATGGCGGAGACCGCGACGCAGACCGGGCAGCGCACCGGCTCAGTGGCGACGGCGGCCGACCAGGCCTCGGCCAATGTCAGCGCGGCGGCGGCGAGCGCGGAGGAACTGGCCGCCTCGGTCGCCGAGATCGGCCGCCAGGTGGAGGAATCGGCGCGGATCGCCGGCCAGGCCGTGCAGGAGGCGGAGGCGACCGATGAGTGCGTCGGCGGGCTGAGCCTGGCCGCCGGACGGATCGGCGACGTGGTAAAGCTGATCAGCGACATTGCCGGGCGCACCAATCTGCTGGCGTTGAACGCGACCATCGAGGCGGCCCGCGCCGGGGAGGCCGGCAAGGGCTTCGCCGTGGTGGCGAGCGAGGTGAAGACGCTCGCGACACAGACCGCGCGGGCCACCGAGGAAATCGGCTCGCAGATCGCGGCGATGCAGAGCGCCACCGCTCAGGCGGTGACCGCGCTGCGCTCGATCGGGGCGACGATCCAGCGCATGAACGAGATCGCGACCGGGATTGCCGGTGCGGTGGAGGAACAGAGCGCGGCGACGCAGGAGATCGCGCGCTCGGTGCAGCAGGCCGCGATCGGCACCGGCGAAGTGAACAGCAACATCGCCGTGGTGGCCGAGGCGGTGGACCGCACCGGGACGGAAGCCGGCAGCGTGGTCGAGGAAGCCACCGCCCTGGTCGAGCAGTCGGCGGCCTTGAAGACCGAGGTGCAGAATTTCCTGAGCGAGGTACAGCGCGCGGCGTGACGCGGGCTGCGCGAAAGTCATCGCATTTGACCCGGCTCGGGCGGCCGGCCGGCCGCCATGATGAGTACTCCACGGGTTTGGCGAGGACCGCAGCGAGGCAGCGTTTTCCAACACGGAGCAAGAACGAGGACACCGAGGGCCACAGGAGTCAGTGATCGCGCCACGGCTGTCATGCAATACCAACTCCGTGGCCCTCCGTGTCCTCGTTCCTTCTCCGTGTTGAAAGCTTTGCCTTTCGGCGATCCGCACCAGACTGCTGGGGTGTTCCCGCGCTGCCGCGGAATGCAATCGCCCCGCGGGCCGGGCCGTCTCCCGTGGCAGCCATCATGTCCTGAGCGAACCAACACCAACACCACCGGAAGTCACGCTGATCGGTGTTCCGCGGAGGCGCCCGATTGATCTCGCTCCCGGCTCGAACAATCCGCGACCGCATCATCACACGAGCCGCTTGGAGCGGCGGTCGACCGCAGGCGTCTTGCAGCGGTCCCGAGAGCGGAACGCGTCGCAACACCTGCTCAGGTCTGGAAGCGCCTATCCCACCCGGGCCTGAATGTGCCCGCGGTCCGCTCGCCGCCTGTAACACCTGCTGCGGCCAGCATCGTTGCCACATGGCGAAAACCCCTTGCGCCCCGCGGCCGGCCGTTGTCCTTCTTCGCCGAGCACCAGGAGACGGGCATGTCGGGCGAAAAATGGCAGTTCTGGATCGATCGCGGCGGCACCTTCACCGATATCGTCGCGCGTGACCCGGCCGGCCGCCTGTCCACCCACAAGCTGCTGTCGGAAAACCCCGCGCGCTATCGCGACGCCGCCATCGCCGGCATCAAGACCATCCTGCAAATCCCGCTCGATGCGCCGATCCCGTCCGGCATCATCGACGCCGTGAAGATGGGCACCACCGTCGCCACCAACGCGCTGCTGGAGCGCAAGGGCGACCGCGTCCTGCTGGTGGTCAATCGCGGTTTTTCCGATGCGCTGCGCATCGGCAACCAGGCGCGGCCGCGCCTGTTCGACCTCGCCATCACCTTGCCGTCGATGCTGTATGAGGAGGTGGTGGAGATCGCCGGCCGGGTCGGCGTCGACGGCGAGGAAGTGGAAAAACTCGACGAGGCCGCCGCCCGGCATGCCTTCGCCGCCGCCCGGCAGCAGGGCATCGCCGCCTGCGCCATCGTGCTGATCCACGCCTGGAAATACCCCGAGCACGAGCAGCGCCTGGCGGCATTGGCGCGCGAGGCCGGCTTCACCCAGGTCTCCGCCAGCCATGCGGTGAGCCCGCTGCTGCGCCTGGTACCGCGCGGCGACACCACGGTGGTGGATGCCTATCTGTCGCCGATCCTGCGCCGCTACGTCGACCAGGTCGCGGCAGAACTCGAAGGCGTGCGGCTCTATTTCATGCAGTCCAATGGCGGGCTGGCGGAAGCCGGCGCGTTCCAGGGCAAGGATGCGATCCTGTCCGGCCCGGCCGGCGGCATCGTCGGCGCCGCGCGCACCGCGGCGATGGCCGGCATCGACCACATCATCGGCTTCGACATGGGCGGCACCTCCACCGACGTCGCGCTGTACGACGGACAATTCGAGCGCGCGTTCGAGACCGCGGTGGCCGGCGTGCGGATGCGCGCGCCGATGATGGCGATCAACACGGTCGCGGCCGGTGGCGGCTCCATCCTGCATTTCGACGGCGCGCGGCTGCGCGTCGGGCCGGATTCCGCCGGCGCCGATCCAGGCCCCGCCTGCTACCGCAATGGCGGCCCGCTCACCGTCACCGACGCCAATGTCTGTGTCGGCAAGATCCAGCCCGCGCATTTCCCGGCGATCTTCGGTCCGAACGGCGATCAGAAGCTGGACGCCGCCGTGGTGCAGCAGAAATTTGCGGCCCTGGCGCAGGAGATCGCGGCCGCGACCGGCGAGGATCGCACCCCGCAACAGGTCGCCGACGGCTTCCTGCGCATCGCGGTCGCCAACATGGCCAACGCCATCAAGCAGGTCTCGGTGCAGAAGGGCCACGACGCCGCGCGCTTCGCCCTGCAGTGCTTCGGCGGCGCCGGCGGTCAGCACGCCTGCCAGGTCGCCGACGCGCTCGGCATGGAGTCCGTGTTCATCCATCCCTATGCCGGCGTGCTGTCGGCCTATGGCATGGGCCTCGCCGACCAGACCGCAATGCGCGAACAGGCGGTGGAAATTCCGTTCGAGCCGCAGGCGATGGCAGAGCTGGAAGACCTCGCCGACCGGCTGGCGCAGGAGGCCGAGGCCGCGCTCGCCGCGCAGGGTGCCGAACCGGACCGCGTCGTCACCGCACGCCAGTTGCATCTGCGCTATGCCGGCACCGAGGCCGCGCTGATCATTCCGTTGGAGGATCACCCACGCATCGTCGCGGCGTTCACCGAAGCGCACCGCGCCCGGTTCGGCTTTGCCACCCCGGATCGTGCGCTGGTGGTGGAGGCCGTGGCGGTGGAGGCCGTCTCCCCCGGCGAGGCGATCGACGAGGCGGAAGTGCCGGCGCGCCAGAGCGGCCAGGCCGAACCGGTCGATGCGGTGACGATCTTCACCGCCGGTGCGTTGCGCGACGCCCCGGTCTACGACCGGGCAGCGCTGATGGCGGGCGACCGCATCGGCGGGCCGGCGCTGATCCGCGAGGCCAACGCAACCACCGTGGTCGAACCCGGCTGGACCGCGGAGATCACGAGGCTGGATCATATGAGCCTGCGCCGCACCGAGCCGCTGGCGACGCGTGTGCCGGCCGGCAGCGAAAAGCCCGATCCGGTGCTGCTGGAGCTGTTCAACAACCTGTTCATGAATGTCGCGGAACAGACCGGCGCGGTGCTGCAGAACACCTCGATGAGCGTGAACATCAAGGAGCGGCTGGACTTCTCCTGCGCGATCTTCGACGCCGAGGGTTATCTGGTGGCGAACGCGCCGCATGTGCCGGTGCATCTCGGCGCGATGGGTGAAAGCGTGCGCACCGTGCTGCGCAACCGCCGCGACACGCTGAAGCCGAACGACGTGGTGGCGCTGAACAATCCGTTCAACGGCGGCACGCATCTGCCGGATGTCACCGTGATCACACCGGTGTTCGATGAGGCGGGTGAACAGATTCTGTTCTTCGTCGGCTCGCGCGGCCATCACGCCGACATCGGCGGCACCACGCCCGGCTCCACCCCACCCAACTCGCGCACACTGGAGGAGGAAGGCGTCGTGATCGACGATTTCCTGCTGGTGGATGGCGGGCACTTTCGAGAAACCGAATTTCGCGCCCTGCTGCGTGGCGCCAAATATCCGGCGCGCAGCCCGGATGTGAACGTGGCCGACATCAAGGCGCAGGTCGCGGCCAACGAGAAAGGCGTGCAGGAGCTGCGCCGCGTAGTCGCGCAATACGGCTGGACCACGGTGCGCGCCTACATGCTCCACGTGATGGACAACGCGGAAGAATCGGTGCGCCGGGTGATCGAGCGCATCGGCAACGGCCGCTTCACCTATCGCATGGATAACGGCCTGCCGCTCTGCGTCGCGGTCAGCGTCGATCGCGCCACGCGCAGCGCGGTGGTGGATTTCACCGGCACCGGCGCGCAGCATGCCGGCAATTTCAACTCGCCGCCCGCGGTGACGCGCGCCGCGGTGCTGTACGTGTTCCGCACGCTGGTCGGCGACGACATTCCGCTGAACGACGGCTGCCTGAAACCGCTGCGCTTGGTGATCCCGCCAGGCACGTTTTTAAGCCCGCAACCGGGGGCGGCGGTGGTGGCCGGCAACACCGAAGTGTCGCAGGCCACCTGCAACGCGCTGTTCGGTGCGCTGGGTGCCATCGCCTGTTCCCAGGCGACGATGAACAACTTCATCTTCGGCGACGCCACGCGGCAGTATTACGAAACGATCTGCGGCGGCACCGGCGCCGGTCCCGGCTTCGAGGGCACCTCGGCGGTGCACTCGCACATGACCAACACCCGCATGACCGATCCCGAGGTGCTGGAGCTGCGCTACCCGGTGCGGCTGGAGCAATTCGCCATCCGCCACGGCTCCGGCGGCGCCGGCGAATGGCGGGGCGGCAACGGCTCGATCCGCCGCATCCGCTTCCTGGAGCCGATGACCGCGGTGATCGTGGCGTCCCGCCGCAACGTGGCGCCGTTCGGCCTCGCCGGCGGCGAGGACGGCGCGGTCGGCCGCCAATGGGTGGAACGCGCCGATGGCCCGCACGAGATCCTCACCGGGACCGACAGCGCAGAGCTGCTGGCGGGGGATGTGTTCGTGATCGAAACCCCCGGCGGCGGCGGCTACGGTCCGGCCGCCGCGCCACGCGGGTGAGCACGCGCACACCCGCTCCGGGTTCTGGTCGGGGTGCGATGGCGGCGCCGCACCGGCCGGCCGCCCCGTCTCCTCGCGATGCAGGCCGTATCCCGTCGGCACCGGCGCCGGAGGGACGGTCCCGCTCGACATGGTCGGCGTGGGACAGTCGATCCCCCTCATCATGGTCGACGACGGAGTGCCGATCCCGCTCGTCATGGTCGACGACGGAGTGCCAATCCCCCTCATCATGGTCGACGACGGAGTGCCGATCCCGCTCGTCGTGGTCGACGTGGGACAGTCGATCCCCCTCATCATGGTCGGCGAAGGCATGCCGGTCCCGCTCGTCATGGCCGACGGCGGGCGGTCGATCCCCCTCGTCGTGGTCGGCGAAGGCCGGCCATCCACGGCCGCTTCCTGCACGGCCACGAGCAAGCCGCGGATGCCGACCCTTTGCCGGGCCCGACGGCGGGATCGGGTCGTGCGACCCCATCCCCGCGGCCTCCTGTCCTCCACGCACGCCATGGATGCCGAACCTGCGTTCGGCACGACGAAGCGGCCAGGGCGGCACAGCATGACCCCGCCGCACCGCGCGACGTCGCCGCACGCCCGGCGACCCCGCCCGTGACATCCCGAGCGGCACGGATCGCGCTGGCCATCCTGCCGATCCTGTTCGGCGCGGCCCTGCTCGCCGCCTGGCTGCTGCCGGCGCAGCTCGACTGGAACCGCTACCGCGCCGGCATCGCCGAACTGGCCAGTGCGCGCCTGGGCCAGAAGGTGACAATCGACGGTCCCGTCACATTGACCCTGCTGCCGCAACCGGAGCTGACCGCAGGCCAGGTCAGCGTCGGCGACCCCGCGACCGATGCGCTGTCGATCCGCGTGCAGGCGCTGCGGCTGCGCGTTGCGCCGCTGCCGTTGCTGGCCGGCCGGATCGACGCCCGCGAACTGGTGCTGCGCGGTCCCGACCTGCACATCCCCTGGCCGACCCAGCCCAACATGCTACCGGTCCGTCCGCCCGCCTGGCTCGCCGCCTTCGCGGCCCGGGTGGAGAACGGCCGCCTGACCGTGGGGGAGTTCGCCGTCACCGGCATCGACGGCCGGTTGTCGAGCCTCGAGACCGGCACGTTGGATGCGGCTGGCGCCGCCAGTATCGCCGGCCAGCGCTGGCGGGTTACCGCGCGCCTGTCCAGCACCGGCGCGGACGGGACTGCCGGGTTGAATGTGACGCTGGAGGGCCAGGGCAAGGCCGCCGGTAGCGGCGCCAGCTTCACCGGCCAGTTCGCCGCCGATGGCCGACTCGCTGGCAGCGTCACCGCCAGCGGTCCCGACCTGTCGCTGCTGCTACCCGCCCCCGCGGTCCAGTTCAGCGCTGAGGGAAGACTCACCATTGCGGGCGGGCGGGCCGAGGCGGATGAGCTGGCCCTGCAGCTTGCCGGAGCGCCCGCGACCGGCGCCGTCGCGCTGCGCATGCTGCCACAGCCGCGGCTCGACATCGCGGTGTCGGCCACGCGGCTCGACCTGGATCCCTGGCTGCCGCCGCTGCTTGCCGAAACGGCGGCGCCGCCACGCCTGCCGGTGGGGCTGGACCTGTCCGCGGAAGCCGCCTCGCTCGCCGGCGCCACGGTGCAACATCTTCGGGTCGCCTTCGATCTGACCAGGGATGCGGTGACGCTGCGGGAGGGAGCCGGGCGGTTCCCGGGTGATGCCGACCTGGTGCTGACCGGTCGGATCCTGCGCGGCAGCCAGCCGGATGCCCCCTTCGAAGGCGACGCCACGCTGCACGCGCCGCAACTGCGCACGACGCTGCGCTGGCTGACGCTGTCTGGCCTCAACACCGGTGCCTTACCGCCGAACGTGCTGCAGCAGGCGTCGCTGCGCAGCCATGTCGAATTTCGCAGCGGACGCCTGGCGCTGACCAAACTCGCCGGCCGGCTCGACGATACAAAGATCGCCGGCAGCCTGGCCTGGCGCGCCGGCGAACCGCCCGCCATCGCCGCCGATCTGACATTGGACCGGCTGACGCTCAGCGCCTGGCTGCCGCCCAGCCTGGACGCGTGGCGCAGCCTGCGTGCGGGGTTCGGCCGGCTCGACAGCGGCATCAGGCTGCGCGTGGGGCAGGCCGCGATCGGCGCCGGCACGGTCCACGGTCTCGTGCTGGATGCAGCCACCGCGGCCGGCGGTGTCAATCTGCGCCGGCTGGAGGGGTCGGTGCTGGGCGCGCATGTGGTGGCGAGCGGTGTGCTGGGTCAGGGGGGACGGCTGACCGATGCCAGCCTGCAGGTGACCACGCAGGACGCGACGCCGCTGGCCGACCTGCTGCCCGTGGCCTGGCAGGCCACCCCCGCCCTGTGGCACGCGCCCGCCAGCCTCGAGATCAAGGCAGGTGGCCCGCCCAATGCCATCGCCACGGCCGTCAGCCTGACGCTCGGCGATCTCCGGCTGCAGGCACAGCCGACGTTTGATGTCGGTGCCGAGACCGCCGGCGGGCCGCTGACCCTGCGCCATCCGAATGCCCGCCGCCTGATCGCCGAACTCGGCCTGCCCGCGCGGCTCAGTTCGGCCGGGGTGCCGCTGGAACTTGGCGAGGGGTCCCTGTCGCTGGTAACCCGCGCCAGCATCACGCCTGGTCCGAAGCTCGCGCTGGAGAATGCCGACCTGGGCGCCGGCGGGCTGCGCGCGCGTTTGCAGCTGGCGCTGGATGATAGCGGTGCGATTCCGTCAGTCACCGGGCAGATCGCCGCGGAAACCGTCTCCCTGCTGTCACCCGGCGACGCGCCGCTGCCATTCAAGCTGCTGCGGGGCTGGCGGGCCGCGTTACAGCTGCAGGCCGCCCAGCTGCAGGCGGACGGGACGACGGTGCTGAGCGACGCCGGCGCGGCGCTGCAACTGGATAAGGGGCATCTGCGTCTGGACTCGCTCACCGGCCGGATCGGTGGCGGCACGCTGTCCGGAAGCCTGGCGTTGGATGCCGGCGCGACGCCGCCCACGCTGGAGCTGCAGGGGCGGCTGACCGATGCCACGATCACCGCGTCGCCCTCCGGTCTGCCGATCGGGTTGCAGTCCGGCGTGGTGAACGGCCAGGCGTCGCTGACCGCCGCCGGCTACAGCGCCGCCGCCATGCTGGCCAGCCTGCAGGGCTCGGTGCAGGGGACGGTGCAGGATGGCGCCATGTCGGGGTTCGATCTTGCCCAGCTGCGGGATGCCCTGCGCAGCGAAGCGGGCGCCGACGAGACCGCGACAATCCGGCAGGCGATCGAGCAGGGCGAGACGGGCTTTCAGCAATTGACCCTGCAGGCGACGGTCGCGCAGGGCATTCTCAGCTTCACGCAGGCCGAACTCAGCGGTCCGGCCGGTGGCGCACAAGGCAGCGGCAGCATCGCGCTGCCGACCGCCGCGGTCGATCTGCGCGTTGAGCTGCGGCCGGCGCTGCCGGATGCGCCGGATATCGCATTCCGGCTCAACGGGCCGATCGCCTCGCCCCGTCGCACCCCGGAACTGGCTGGCCTGGCGCGCTGGCGGGCGGGCCATATCCGCTGAGCTGGCATCCGGGCGCCTTGGGGGCAGGCGGCACGGATCGGGGCGTTGCCCCGCCCCCCGGAGGCGTTGCCCCCTGGACCTCCAGCAAAGGCTCAGCCTTTGCAATCGGATCGGTATTATGTAGCAACCGCCACCACAACATAATGGCAGCAGGCCGGGTGGCTTCCTACCATATCCGGCATGCCACAGCGAGACGCCTTCCTTATCATGGGGTTACGCCGCAAGCGCGCCCGGATCGCAGGCGAGATCGAGGCGGCAGAACGGAAGCTAATCCCGAAGCGTGAGGCGTTGGCGCAGATTGACGCGCTCCTGCGGCTGTTCGATCCAGGCAGCAACCCCGAGCTGATACCCGCGATCCGCCCGGCGCCGCGCTGCATGTTCTTCCGGCACGGCGAGCAATCTAGGCTATGCCTGGAGGCGCTGCGGGAGGCTGGCAAGCCGATCCTGGCGCATGCGGTGGCGCGATACGCCATGCTGGCCAAGGGCATCCCCGTGGACGATCCGGCCATTCGGGCGATGGTTTTGAAGTCTATCCAGGTCGCGCTGGGCCGGCTGGAGAAGCGGCGCGGGCTAGTGCGGCGGGTGGTCGTGGCGCCGGAGGTTTGGTGGGAAATGGTAATCTAACGCCACTTAACGCTTCGCCCTTGCCGAAGGGAGCGCGAGTCCAATGTGCCACACTGCGGCAGAAATTTCTCCCGCTCGTCTCTTGGTGTTGCCTTTTCGCCACATATAAGGTAAGTGCCGCCGCGCAATAGGGCCGATCGGCCACCGGGGAGCAACTGACTCATGGCTAAGGCGACGCCCAAAGACTACCGAATCGCGTGAGGTCCGGTGGCGTTGACTTTCTGTGAGGGAGATTCCGGCGCGGGCAAGTTCCGTTCAAACTCGTGGGATGACAGACAGATCAGTGATTCGCGAACGGTACACGGCGGTTGAGCGTGGTCTGAACGAACGGTCTCGCCGCCTGCTTGCGGCGGTGGAGGCCAAAACGGCCGGCCATGGTGGGATCACCGCCGTTTCCCATGCGACGGGCGTCGCCCGCAGTACGATCGGCCGGGGGTTGAAAGATCTGGCTGCTCCAGGCTCGTTGTCTGGTGTGGTTCGACGGCCCGGTGGTGGTGGTCCAACCTTGATCGCGAAAGACCCGGCTCTTCTGGCAAACCTACGTCAATTGGTTGAACCCGCGACGATGGGCGATCCGATGCGGCCGCTGATGTGGGTGTCGAAAAGCCATGCGAAGCTGGCGGCGGCATTGCGTGAGATGGGACACAAGATCGCGGATAGCAGCATCCCCAAATTGCTGGGCTTGCTGAAATATCGTCGGCAGGTGAACCGCAAGACCCTGGAAGGCAGCCATAATCCCGACCGTGACGCCCAGTTCGAACACATCAACGCCGCTGTCATCGCCACGCAGGCGGCCGGTCAGCCGGTGATATCGATCGATACGTG
>CAWBLP010000010.1:0-810853 GCA_963789495.1 uncultured Alphaproteobacteria bacterium | reverse complement strand
CCTGAAGCGAGGATGCCACCTCTGCAGCGAGCGACGGATGGCCTGTGACGTTAAGGAGCGAGAGGCGGGAAAGTCCGATCCCCGCCGCGCCCTGGCACCACAGTGCGGGCGATACGAGGGGAGCGCCGGAGGGACTTGCACTCGCACGCAAATCGGGCCAGCTGTTCTCCACGGGCTGGAACCAACTCCGTTCGTAGCGGCGGGCACTTTCGACTGCCTCCAGGAAGCGGTCTTCCCCGGTCTCGGCAGCGAGGGCGCCCAGCGCCCAAGCGACGCCTGCTGCGCCGTGGGCTAATCCGCAAAGGTCGATCCCTTCGGCGGCCCGACTGGGCCAACCCCAGCCCCACGCATGCTTGTGGGCCGTGGCGAGCAGGTGGGCACCGTGCCGAATCGCTGCGGCCCTCCAGCGATCGGAGTTGGTCCGCCGCGCAGCGGAAAGCAGGGCGACTACCAGCCCCGCGCTTCCGCTGATCAGGTCGACGTCGGATGCGGCTGCATCCGCGACCTGCCCGAGGATATTGATGCCGTCGGCGCGGAGGCGACCGTCGCCTGCGCTATCGCCTACCTCAAGCGCCGCGAGGCCAACCCCAGCCAGTCCGTCGAACAGGCCGATAGCGCTCAATCGGGCTCGTGCCGAGGCAGCATGGCGCGCGGCTCCGAGTGCGACTTCGGCGAGATCCCCTCGTCCGAGGGCGTAGCCACCGACCAAGTCGCCATGGCGATGCCTGCGGTCCCATCGTAGAGAGTGGCGTCCCCCGTGCGGTAGACGACGCCGGCTCCGCCGCCGCTGGAGTGAAGTGTGATGCTGAGCCAGGTCGCCTGCCCGTCGGCGACGACTGCGTTCTCCACGAGTACATCAGCCGCGCGACCGGCGCTTTCCCGCAGTCGCGCTATGTCGGGCGCTGTCAATGTTCCCATGGCAGCACCGGATCGTCCTTTCGTGCCCATGGCCGAGCCGGGTCTACGCCGTCTTTCGTAAACTGCGCTAGAATGCCGTGAAGACTTCAGCTGCCGCCTGTGCAATCAGGCGGCAGCGGTGACTGCCGAAGCTCTTGTCGCCGCCCGGATCGAAGGCTGCCGTCAGGCCCGGCGCCACCGGCAACGTGAGCGGCGGCCCGGCTATGCGATCCCGGCTACTGCTGGGAACCGCGAGTTCAACGATCTGGCCCGATCGCCGATACACTGTTGCCGGGGTCAGATAGGCGACGACCGCGTCGCTGCGTGCATATTCCACCGGGTGGATGGCGCACTTGAGAAGCCACGGCTCGGACTCGTCCGCGAGCATTCGAGTAATCGTCGTTACAAGAGCGGGGACTTCGCTAAGTTGGCAGCCAATATATAGGCGGACCAACGGAAGAGAGGGGCGCGCTAGCCACCGCCATCCCCCCCCGCTCGTCCGCCACCAACCATCTTTAGGTTCGACATGGTCGCGCCGACCCGTTACCAAAACTTGGTCGCCAGCAAGGGGCAGGAGGCCACGACCTCTGATAGGCGAATAATCGATGCGGTCGAGTAGGCGCACTCTGCACCGCGGCGAACGACGGCCTGCCCGCGCGGACTAACGGCGTCGACCCGCCAACCCTCCTCCCAGTCACGAGAACTTGCGTGAGCCGTGCGCAGCATCTCTGTGAGGTCCGGCGGGCAACCGAACGGCACTTCGAATCCTGACCGCAACTTAGCGGACCAATGTGCGTAAAGCATCTCTGCCCGAACAAGTGCGTCTCCCGCTCCACAGCATGCAAGCAGCGCGAGCGCGCCTTCGAGTTGGTCGCGGACGTACGTCGGCGGCGCAACGGCGCTCATTCCGAGACCAAGGCCCCGCCGTCTGCCAGCTCGAGAGACAATTTCGTGGCTACAGAAAGCAATATGAGACCCGCCTCAGTGGCGTCAGGACTCTCGTGGCTCATGGCGGCGAGCTCGTCGCCGCTGGGCGAGCCGGGCCACAACAGCAATCACCAGCTCCTCCAGCGTTGGACTGAACCCCAGTCCGGCGACTGCTCGATGGGCGGTGAGCGCGGGGTCTGCCAAGTGGGAAACGAGCGCCCTTGATACTGGCGGCCCGCGACCGGCCAAGCAGGACGGGAGCAACAAGCCGTCGACCACACCCGCCAGATCCCAGACCGGCTCCCCTACGCCGGCTAGTTCCCAGTCGACCAGGAACATTCGATCGGATGTGACAAGGACGTTGTCAAACTTGATGTCCCGTGGATGGTGTTCGGGCCGTCCATGCCGGTCAAGCCCCGCGATGGCGGCTATGACCGGAGGGCACTGAAGGATGTCCCCAATCATGCGGGTGGCAGGCGCGTTGCCGATCGCAATGATCGGTTCTTGCCCACTTGGCACGTCTAGGATCCAAGGACGCCGCGCGGAAAGGGCTCGCGGTCCCAAACGGGCACGGTGGAGGGTCCCCAGCATGCGTCCGAGCTGACCGATCAGCGATTCGTGCGCGAGCGGTCGGCTGGCAAGTGCTTCGTGCAGCGATACCGCGTCGACAAGCGGTTCCGTGACCATTGCCGCGTCGTGGGACAAATTGAGAATTGACCGGGGGGCCAAACCCTCCGTGGCCTCTTGCGCCCCAAGCCAGCGGTAGAAAGCAATCTCGCTCTCGATCGGATTGACCCCGTCGGCTGAAATCGTTCCACCTTTGACTACGAATGCCGCTCGTCCGTCCACCTCGACGAGTCCGACCGGGTTCGAACGCGACATATCGCAAACAACAACGCGGCCATCGAGGACCGCTGTAGAGTTGACAAGGCCTTCATCCACCAACCGGCGTAGCAGGCGGCCAAGTTGGGCGCCCTGCGTGGCGCGGCTCATTTGTCCTCGGGCCGCTCAGCCTGACTTAGCGCCTCGAGAGCCATATAGTAACCGAGCCAGAACGCCTCGTCGGTCGCGCTGGCACCCGGTGACCCGTAGAGTTGCTCGAGCCCTTCCTTCTCGGCGGCTGCGCCTATCACGGGCTGCCCTGGACCCGGCCCCGGGCATGCAAGACTGACAGGCGGACACGCCTCAGTAACAACGGGGCACACCTTGGTCTGGATGAGACAGACCTGCGGTGTCGTAAGAACGTGGCAGATGGCTGGTTTCGTAACAATATTGCACGTCACGGTCGTCGTCTTTAAGGCACAGACGATCGGCTTGGTGACAATGTGGTCGCAGATGATTGGTGTCGTCACCAGCGTCAGCGGCTTGACGCATAGATCGACATTCAGCTCGTCGAGTACACTTTGTATTGGGTTGGCGTATGTCGCCACCGAACTACCGCCGAACAGGAGCCCGATCACCTTGTTCGTAGCATCCACCACGACCGAGCCCGAATCTCCATGATCACTGAACTGGTTGCTGTTAGAGGTATCCGGCTCGACTCTTATCTGCTTCTTCAGGGTGTGGTTTCCGAGCCCATCGCCATAGTTGATCGTGACGCTCGCATCGGTCGACGTCACTTTTCCGTAGGTCAGTCCCGTCGTTCGGCCGCGCTTCCTGACGGCCGCATTGACGGCCGCCACGGCTGTTCCTTTGATATCGCCAATCTCCTCGATTGTACAACTGATTGCATGTCCCGAGCTGATCGAAACCACGGCACCGTCTACATTGTCGCTCAATGTGGCGCGTGTGAGACTGCCAAACGTGTCGGTGGGACATGAGCCGCCATCGTTGCGACCGGGCTGACACATTGCGTCGCCTGCGGCCCAGTTGTTGTCCACACACGCCACATGGAAATTGGTGAGGGCCATTGTCGCCTTCGTCGCGCGGTCTGTCACGATCGCACCAAGCGTGCCAACGAAGATGTAATTTCCGGATGTGGGGACATCGGGCGGATCGAGATGCACCGACCGACATGGACCGATGCTGATGCCCCCGTGCAGGGTCGTGTACTTGGTTGCGTCGACAAATGGCATCTCAAGTAGCTCGGCTCGCGACGCGTGTAGCTCGATACGCTCCTCCTTCACGTCTGTAGGGATCCCGTCAATCCGGGCCGGGATAAGTTCGCCTGCTTTGAGTTTGTCCTTTGGCTTCTTCTGGGTAACATAAACGACGATCGCTAACTCCCCCGTAGGCCGACCGTTCGAGACCTTCTCGTTGATATCCACGCCCACAACTCCGGGCCTAGACAGTAAATCGTCCTCGACACGTTCCTTAACCGGCCGGATTGCAGAATGGGTCAATCGCTCGTTGGCCATGTCGTTTCCTTCCTCGGTCAAGTTCTCGAATGCATCTCCTGAAGCGCCTGACGCGGGCTTTCCCCCATTGAACGGTCACCTTGCCCGTCACGAGAATACGATAGCTATCGACGTAAGCGTTCTGCAACCGTGACAGGTGTACACGCCGGATATTGCTGTGTACCGCCCGCGGTTTGTGAGACACCGGGTTGAAGCCTACGCCGCGAGTGCGGCTGGTTGAAGCAGGTTTTGGCGGATGGCATGCGGTGTGATGAAGCCGTGCCGTTCGGTCAGCCAGATGGTGTTGTAGGTTTTGCGGAACTCGAGCAGTGCGAGGCGGAGTTCCTCGACCGCTTCGAATGTCCTCATCCACAGCAGGTACCACCCACCGCCAGCAGGCCGCAATTGCACAGGATCAGCACTGAGCGCGCCGGCTCTTCCAGCGTCCCGAGGTCGGCCCACGGCGCCCGCGCCATCCGCCCGGCCTCGAAAATAGTGGTTTTCTATCGCCGGACGAAGTCGCTCATCTTCCGCTCCCGCCTGTTCCGCCGTCGATTTCACATCGTTGGCGCGCCGCCGGCCAGCCACAGAGGGTCCAGTCCGGCGGGATTGCACCCAAGATTTACTGTTCCGGCAAGGCTGCATGCTCTACGAACTGATCCCGAACATGCCCGAACACCGGCTCGCGCCGCTGATGCAGAAATTCACCGAGGCCGTGGCCGGAACCGGGCTTTTCCCAGCCATCACTACAGAGCCAAAATGAGGGGATGACTGAGGGTGGCAAGGTCACGCCTATCTTTTCCATAAATAGTGCCGAGAATTCGCATTCGTCTCGTGTCATGCCTTTCGACGCTCTATACCTGTGAGGGCAGAGATTGAGTTCCCGTGGCAACAGTTGCGGAAATTCCGCTGATCGGACCCGACGCCGGATTCCGGCGCGGCAAGATCCCTGAATTTATGCCGGGCAACCGAATCACCAGCAGGTTGCCATGCGCCCGTTCGACCAGTTTCTCACCACGCTCAGCGAAGTCCCGGACCCGCGTCGGGCGGAAGGTAGGCTCTACAGACTACCCTACGTCCTGTTGTTCTCGATCCTCGCCGTGGTCACCGGCGGCAATTCGTTCCGCTCCATCGAGACCTTCATCAAGGTGCATCGTCGCCAGCTGAACGCCGCATTCGGCCTGCGCTGGAAGCGTGCGCCGGCGCACACGGCGATTCGTTACATCCTGCAGGGCCTGGACCCGCAGACAGTCGAGCAGGTGTTCCGCCGTCATGCCACCGCCCTGCTGGATACTGCGACCGATCCGTCGCACCGCACCATCGCGCTCGACGGCAAGACGCTGAAGCAAAGCTTCGACAATTTCCGCGACCGCAAGGCAGCCCAGTTGCTGCACGCCTTCAATCTCGAGGCGGGCCTGGTGCTGGCGCATAGCGACATCGAGGAAAAGTCCAACGAAATCCCCGCCGCGCAGCGCTTGCTCGGCGAACTTCGGCTCGCCAACTGCACCGTCACGCTCGATGCCATGCACTGCCAAAAAAAACCCTCGAGGCCGCCGCAGCAGCGCAGGCGCACATTATCGTCCAACTGAAGGATAACCAGCCGACCCTGTTGCGGCAGGCCGAAACCCTCTGCACCTCTCGCCACCCTGCCAGCAGCGACACCTCGGTCACCAAAGGCCGCAATCGGCATGAAACCCGAACCGCCGAGGTGTTCAGTGCCACCCGTGTCCTGGCCGCAACCGAGTGGAAGTCCCTGGTCAAGCGGATCATCCGCGTCACCCGCAACGTGCTGCATCGCAATGCCAGGACCGGCTTATGGAGCAGCACTTCGGAGATCGCCTATTACGTCGCCAATTCCGCCGCATCGGCGCGCCAGGCTGCCACTGCCATCCGGGGCCATTGGCACATCGAAAACAAGCTGCACTACACCCGCGACGTCACCTTCCAGGAAGATCAATCCCGTATCCGGCACAATCCCGGCGTCTTCGCCCGGCTGCGATCGTTCGCCTACAACATCCTGCAGCGCAATCGCACTGCAACCTTCACCCAGCAGCGCTACGCTGCGGCGCTTGGTGGCCTCCAGGCGCTGCTCAAGTGGTGCTTCAGTTGAGAGCGTTGAACAGCCCTGGCATGGATGGCAATCCGGCGCGGCTTAATGCCGCCTTTGTTCACAGCAACCGGGCCACGGTTCTCAATATCCTTGCCGCCGTAAATTATCGCCCACGCCCACGGTTGGCGGACGGATAAGGCTGTCGTCGGTAAATCAGACACGGTCCCCTTCTTTCTGCCTCGCGGCTGTCCTCGTGAACATCTACCTCTCTATGGCCAATCTAGCTCATTCCGTGTGACAATCGGAACCGGCAAGATATCATCAAGTGCTCTATGCAGTTGTTTTGCCGTCTCATCCGGGACCAACCCAATGGATAGAATGTCACCGTAGCGAGCCACCAAATTTATCAGGATATAGAAACTCCAATAGACCCGTTGCGAAAATGAGTACGTTCGCGGCGCTCCGTCGGTGAGCTGAGCCGGCGAGGCCGAGCTTGACAGGTCACGGGACGATTCGATTCGTCGAGAACCTTCTTCATGAAGGTACCGGCCCGATGTCCCGTCCGTTCTCCGCTGCCCGGTTGCGCGCCAGCGCGAGCTTCGTCCGCCTGACCGGGGTCAGCGTCGCCACGTTCGACAAAATGCTGAAGCAACTCGCGGGCCCCTGGGAGAAAGCTCAGCTGCACAAGGCCAAATCCGGCCGCCCCTGGGACGTCGGTGGTTTGGAAGATCATCTCTTGATCATGCTGATCTATTATCGTTGCTACATCACCCAGGAGTTCCTGGGCTTCTTCTACAACGTCAACAAAAGCGCGATCTGCCGAGCGATCCAGCGGATCGAAAAGCTCGCCCGGCCGCTGATCGGGGTTGGACGGAAGCCCAAAATCAGTCGGAACGAGGCCGAGGCCCTGATCGTCGATTGCACCGAGCAGCCGATCCAGCGTCCTGACACGGACGCCAAACAGCGAGAGCATTACTCCGGCAAGAAGAAGCGCCATACGGTGAAGACCGAATACATCGTTACCCGGAATGGTCGTATCGTCAGCGCCTCGCCCTCTCACCCCGGCAGTCACCATGACCTGGCGATCCGTCGCAATGGACCAAAGCTGCCGAGGAAGGCACGGCTCTACGCGGACAGTGCGTACCAGGGGTACGACAAGGAACATCGGAACCTGGAATTTCCATACAAGAAGCCAAAGAACGGGAAACTCACTGATGAGGAGAAGGCATATAACCGTGGACTGAGTGGATTCCGTGTCAGGGTTGAGCACCGGATCGGACGAACGAAACGGTTCAGGATCGCTGCTGAGCGGTTTCGCAACCCACTTGGGACGCATCACACCAAAATCTCCATCATCGCGGGACTGGTGAACCTGCAAGCTGGGTTCGGACCGTTCTGATCAGGTGAGGGAAACGCCGCCGGTGAGAACGCGCCGGACACCGCTGACCGGGGGGCCGACTTTCGCAACGGGTCTAATACACTGATCATGCCGCTAAGATTAAGCGGATCTTGGCAATTTGGATTATGCGGCGCGAAAACGGCAGATCTGCCGATAGAAAACTGATGGATATCTGAATAGGATGCATGGCTCATGTCGGATGGCTTGGGAAGCGCAGCGTGACATAACTGCGCCTTCGCCCGAAAGGTAAAGGGCGGCGTGAGATCAATCTCCCCTGATATAATAGACCCGTTGCGAAAATGAGTACGTTAGCGGCTCTCCGTCGGTGAGCTGAGCCGGCGCGGCCGAGCTTGACAGGTCACGGGACGATTTGATTCGTCGAGAACCTTCTTCATGAAGGTACCGGCCCGATGTCCCGTCCGTTCTCCGCTGCCCGGTTGCGCGCCAGCACGAGCTTCGTCCGCCTGACCGGGGTCAGCGTCGCCACGTTCGACAAAATGCTGAAGCAACTCGCGGACCCCTGGGAGAAAGCTCAGCTGCACAAGGCCAAATCCGGCCGCCCCTGGGACGTCGGTGGTTTGGAAGATCATCTTTTGATCATGCTGATCTATTATCGTTGCTACATCACCCAGGAGTTCCTGGGCTTCTTCTACAACGTCAACAAAAGCGCGATCTGCCGGGCGATCCAGCGGATCGAAAAGCTCGCCCGGCCGCTGATCGGGGTTGGACGGAAGCCCAAAATCAGTCGGAACGAGGCCGAGGCCCTGATCGTCGATTGCACCGAGCAGCCGATCCAGCGTCCTGACACGGACGCCAAACAGCGAGAGCATTACTCCGGCAAGAAGAAGCGCCATACGGTGAAGACCGAATACATCGTTACCCGGAATGGTCGTATCGTCAGCGCCTCGCCCTCTCACCCCGGCAGTCACCATGACCTGGCGATCCGTCGCAATGGACCAAAGCTGCCGAGGAAGGCACGGCTCTACGCGGACAGTGCGTACCAGGGGTACGACAAGGAACATCGGAACCTGGAATGTCCATACAAGAAGCCAAAGAACGGGAAACTCACTGATGAGGAGAAGGCATATAACCGTGGACTGAGTGGATTCCGTGTCAGGGTTGAGCACCGGATCGGACGAACGAAACGGTTCAGGATCGCTGCTGAGCGGTTTCGCAACCCACTTGGGACGCATCACACCAAAATCTCCATCATCGCGGGACTGGTGAACCTGCAAGCTGGGTTCGGACCGTTCTGATCAGGTGAGGGAAACGCCGCCGGTGAGAACGCGCCGGACACCGCTGACCGGGGGGCCGACTTTCGCAACGGGTCTAATGTTCTGTAGCGTCGATAACCCACCCCCCATACCTACGGCTCAATCACATCGTCCTTTTCGCCGACTACGAACAAAGCATCATTGGTTTTATGGCGCGAGAGAGGCATCTTGATCCGTCTGCCGTCACAGAGCAGCAAGTCTATGATTTGCTGGTGGAGTTCGGTGACCGCGAGGAAAGTCAGATGCACTTCAGGGCAAGAGGCTGATATGGCGGGTGTAGCGGTTTTGACGGTGCTGGATGGCGTCACCTGCGGTCTCGCCTAGAAGAGGTGAACCGTGAAGAGTTCCCCGTTCTAAGTTTTGTATCGAGAAGCGAGGCAAAACAGCTGGACCTTGAAGCCGCATGATCTAATAAAGACGGCAGGGATTCTTGTTTCATCAGGAGCAAGGAAGCCGACGCAAGTGTGTTTGCGTCGAGCAATCAGTTCTTGTTATTATGCATTATTCCACTGCCTTGCCAGAGAATGCGCCAATTCCCTAATCGGAGGGGATGGTGCCGCGCGAAGCGATAAGGCATGGAAGCAGGTCTATCGCGCACTAGAGCACAAATATGTAAGCAGTCAATGCAGAAATAAAGGTATCATAAAGAAATTCCCCAAAGAAATTGAAGACTTTGCAAATACATTCGTTGGGCTACAAGAAAAAAGACATGACGCGGACTATGATCCGTATGCCAAATTCACAAAATATGAGGTGGAAACAGACATAATAACTGCCACCCAGGCCATCGCTACTTTTAAACTCGCGAACGCCAAGCACAGGCGCGCGTTTTGCGCATACGTGCTTCTCAAGTCCAGATAGTGAACAAAATGCTTGCTATTCCTGCCTGCCTCCGATGCGATCCGGGCATGAACAATCTGCCCATGCCAAGCGTGTGACGGCGAATCGCAGCCCGCCATCATTCATGCCTACCCCACCATCTCCCACCACACATCGGGCGCCACGACCACCCGCCGCACCAGTCCCCGCCGCTTCTCCAGCCGCCGTAGCGCGATCTGGATGGCCTTCAACACCGTCGCCCGGATGGCCGGATCGTCCACGGGGATGCCCTTCGCCAGCATGGCGTATCGCGCCACCGCATCCGCCGGGATCGGCTTGCCAGCCTCCCGCAACGCTTCCAGGCATAGCCGAGATTGCTCGCCATGCCGGAAGAACATGCAGCGTGGCGCCGGTCGGATAGCGGGTATCAGCTCGGGATTACTGCCCGGATCAAACAGCCGCAGGAGCGCGTCAATCTGCGCCAACGCCTCACGCTTCGGGGTTAGTTTCCGTTCCGCCGCTTCTATCTCGCCCGCGATCCGGGCGCGCTTGCGTAACCGGGGCAAAACCCCGGGCGGATTGCATTTTAGGGCTTCCCCCGACGCGGACGAGTACAATTCGCTCGCCGCATGTCACCGCCCACTGATCCGTCGGGTCTGCCGCACGCCGAGCTGGAAGCTCTGGTGGTTGAGCTGCTGGGCGAGGTGTCGGAGCTGAAGCAACTGGTGGCGGCACAGCGCGATGAGATCGCCTGGCTGAAGGGCCTCAAGGGTCGCCCATCGATCAAGCCGAGCGGCATGGAGAAGGGCACCGAGCCGAAGCGCGGCGGCAAGCGGGGCAAACGCCGCGGCCGCGGCAAGGTGACACCGCGGGTCACACCGCAGACCGAGGTGCTGCGGGTGGCGCATCCGCCGGGTTCGCAGTTCAAGGGCTACGAGCCGTATCGAGTGCAGGAGCTGGTGCTCACGGCACGGGCGGTGCGCTACCGCCGCGAGCGCTGGCTGACGCCGCAAGGCGAGACCATCGTGGCGCCGCTGCCCAGTGGCATCCGCGGCCATTTCGGGCCGGAGCTGCGGCGCTTCGTGCTGATGCAGTACCACCAGGGCCAGGTGACCGTCGAGCGTTTGGTCACACAGCTTCAGGCGATCGGCGTCAGTATCTCGAAGCGGCAGGTCATGCGCCTGCTGATCGATGGACAAGATGACTTCCTGGTGGAGAGCTGCGAGGTGCTACGTGCCGGACTGGCGACAGCGGACTGGGTCACCGTCGATGACACCGGCGCGCGCCATCGCGGCGCCAATGCCGTCTGCACGCAAATCGGCAACGACACGTTCGCCTGGTTCGGCACAACGGGCAGCAAGAGTCGCCGGAACTTTCTTGACCTGCTGCGTGCCGGTCACACCGATTACGTGATCAACGATGCGGCGCTGGACTATATGCATGAGCATGCCCTGGCCGGACCGCTCATCCAGCGACTGGCAACACATGGGCAGCGGCAGTTCGCCGATCAGACCGCCTGGATGCGCCATCTTGAGCAGCTCGGCATGACCGGTCTGCCGGTGACGCCCGATCCGGTGCGCGTCGCCACAGAAGCTGCGCTGTGGGGCGCGGTGAGCGCACACGGGTTTCTCTGCGAGGCGGTCATAGTCAGCGACGATGCCGGGCAGTTCAACATCGGCCAGCATGCGCTGTGCTGGATCCACGCCGAACGCCTGGTGCACAAGCTGGAGACCTTTACCGACCAGCAGCGTGCCGCCCAGCAGCATATCCGCGGGCTGATCTGGTGGTATTATGCCGACCTGAAGCTCTACCGGCGTGAACCGACGCCACGCCGACGCCGTGAAATGCGGGGGCGGTTCGACCGCATCTTTCACCGACGTACCGGCTTCGCCACTCTGGACCGCCTGCTCCAGCGGCTGCACGCCAACAAGGCCGAGTTACTGATGGTGCTCGACCATCCCGAGATCCCGCTGCACACCAACGGTTCGGAAAACGACATCCGCTGTCAGGTGACAAAGCGCAAAGTCAGCGGCGGAACCCACAGCGATATCGGCCGAGACTGCCGCGACGCTTTCCTCGGGCTCGCCAAGACCTGCACCAAGCTCGGCATCGCATTGTGGGACTATCTCGGTGCCAGGCTCAGCATCTCAGGTGCTCCCGCCGTCCCGCACCTTCCCAGCCTCATCCGCCGCCGTGGCCAACCCGCCTGAAAACACCACTCGCCCGGGATTTTGCCCCGGTTACGCGCTTGCGGCGTAACCCTATGATAAGGAAGGCGTCTCGCTGTGGCATGCCGGATATGGTAGGAAGCCACCCGATCCGCTGCCATTATGTTGTGGTGGCGGGTGCTACATAATACCAAATCGGATACGGTTGCAACGGCCGGGCGCTTGGCGGGGATGCAGGGGGCAGCGCCCCTTGATGGGGGTTCGGGGGCAAAAGCCCCCGACGCTTGCCGCGCCCCACCACAAATGTGGACGCGTGGCACAGACCGCGGACTCTGCTTAGGCTGCCGGCAACCAAGCCAAGGGAGGAATGTCATGCCCCGCATCCTGTTCCGCGACTGCCGCGTCTGGGACGGCTCCGGTGCCGCAAGCTTTCCCGCCGACGTGTTGGTCGATGGCGAGCGCATCGCCGCGGTGGCGACGCAGCGCGGCCAGTTGGCAGCCGCCGGCGCCGAGGTGATCGAGGCCAACGGCATGACCTTGATGCCCGGCCTGGTCGAAGGCCATGCCCATATCACCTTCATCAACGGCGCCCGCCCCACCGACCTCGGCGACACACCGCCGGAGGAGCACACGCTGATCGCCGCCCGCAATGCCCGGCTGCTGCTGGAGCACGGCTTCACCGGCGCCTACAGCGCGGCCTCCGCCAAGCTGCGCATCGATGTCGTCATCCGCAATGCGATCGAGGCCGGCGACATCCCCGGCCCACGCCTGCGTGCCTGCGGGCCGGAGATCACCGTCACCGGCGGGCTGGGCGACGAACGCCGCGCGCATCAGTTCCGCGACAGTTTCGCCATGTTCGCCGACGGGCCGCTGGAGGTGATGAAGCTTGCCCGCCTCTGCGTGCGCGAAGGTGTCGACAGCATCAAGCTGAACATCTCGGGCGACGACCACACGCGCACCGGTGCGCTGCCCCGCACGGTGATGAACGAGGACGAAATCCGCGCCGGCGTGCAGGTGGCGCGCGACTTCCACCGCCTGGTCAACGCGCATTGCCGCGCGGCGGAGAGCGTGAAACGCGCTGTGCGCTGCGGCGTCGATGTGATCTATCACTGCGAGCATGCCGACGAGGAAGCGCTGGACCTGCTGGAATCGGTGAAGGATCGCGTGTTCGTCGGCCCGGCGATCGGGCTGCTGCATGCCGCGGTGCATGAGGCGCCGGAGGGCGCGATCCATCCGGGCGTGAAGCAGGGCATTGCGCTGGGCCTGGAGGCTGCCGCGCGTACCTATCCCGAGATGAAGAAGCGCGGCATCCGCGTGGTGATCGGTGGCGATTACGGGTTCGCCCGCACGCCGCAGGGCGAGAACGCGCGCGACATCGAGCATTTCGTGCGGCACCTCGGGTACACGCCGAACCAGGCGCTGGTCTGCGCGACGCGCTATGGCGCGGAGCTGATGGGGTTGGGCGACCAGGCGGGCCAGGTACGCGAGGGGTTCCTGGCCGACCTGCTGCTGGTGGACGGCGACCCGGTAGCGGATGTCGGCCTGCTGCAGCGGCAGGAGAACCTGGTGGCGATTCTGAAGGGTGGCGCGGTGTTCAAGCTGGATCGCACAGCGCTGGAGCGGCGCCAGGCCCGGGCGGCGGAGTAGACGCGCGACAGGACCGAAGCGGCGGCCTCAAGCCTGGCGAACGGGGCCGGGATACTGCGCCACGGAACAGTCCACGGTGAGCAGCACCATGCCCTCGACCAAGGATTGCGCCAGCAAGTATCCGGGCGGCCTGAGCCTCAAGGCGACGACACGCGAAGGGCCAATCCGCGTCAGCCTCGCTCCCGCGGGTCCGACGCGGGCAGATCCAGCGCCGCCGCCAGCCGGTGGACCAGGTTCGGCGCCGCCTCCTCCGGCACATTGGTGAAGCTCAGCAGCAGCCCCTGGCCGCAATCATGCGCCATCACCAGGCTGGACAATGCGGTCGGCGCCAGCCCGATCCGCGCGGCGCGCCGCGCCAGCGTCCCGTCATCCGGCACGTCCGGGAAGCGGGCCAGCAGGTGCATGCCGCCGGCTTCCAGCTCCACCCGCACGCGTTCGCCGAAGGTCGCGTCCAGCGCCGCCGCCAAGGCGCTGCGCCGCACCGCGTAGAGCGAACGCATCCGGCGCAGATGGCGGCCGAAATGCCCTTCCGCCATGAAGGCAGCGGTGACGCGCTGCTCCAGCACCGGCTGACCGTATTGCATCTGTCGACTGGCGCGGAGGAACGCCTCCCGCAATTCGTCCGGCACCACCAGGTAGCCGAGCCGCAGGCCGGGAAACAGCACCTTGCTGAAGCTGCCCGCGTAGAGCACGCGCTCCGCCCGATCCAGGCTCTTCAGCGCCGGCAACTTGTGGCCGGTGTAGCGGAACTCGCTGTCGTAATCGTCTTCCAGCACCCAGGCGCCGGTCTCCGCCGCCCAGGCCAGCAGCGCCAGCCGCCGCGGCAGGGATAGCGCGACGCCGAGCGGGCTTTGATGGGTCGGCGTGACCAGTGCCAGCCGCGCCCGTGGCGCCGCGGTGATCCCGGCTGCGACGCGCAGCCCCTCGCGGTCCACCCGCACCGGCACCAGGCGCGCGCCCGCGGCTTCCAGCCGGTGGCGGGCCAGGAAATAGCCGGGGTCCTCGACCCAGACGGGGTCGCCGGGCCGCAGCAACACCTGCGCGACGAGGCTAAGCCCGCCCTGAAACCCGCCGGTGACCAGCACGTGGTCGGCGGTGCAGGCGATGCCACGGGACACGCCCAGATAGGCGGCGATCGCCTCCCGCAGCGGGCGATGCCCGGCGGGGTCGGGATGGGCCAGCAGCTCCATGCCCATGGCGCGGGCGGCACGGACGGTCAGCCCGGACCACAGCTTGCGGGGGAATGCGTCCAGCGCCGGCAGCCCCATGCGGAACGGCGGCGGCGGCCCGGCAACGGCATCCATCGGACCGGCGGCGAACGGGATCGGCCGCTGCGTCGGCGGCGTCGGGCAGGCGGAGAAATGCGGCGAGACGACGCTGCCGGCGGGGCCGCGGGTTTCGATGCAGCCCTCGCCGGCCAGCACGGCATAGGCGGCGTCCACCGTGCCGCGCGCGACGCCAAGCTGGGTCGCCAGGCCGCGGGCGGAGGGCAGCCGCGCGCCGGGGGCCAGCACGCCGGTGCTCATCGCCTCGCGCAGCCGGCTCGCGATCTGCTGGAACGCGGGCGTAGCGAGGCTCGGGTCGAGCGTGATGGCTTGCGTGATCATGGCCCAGCTCATTTGCCCGTTCTTGGCTCTGTCTTCTAGTCCATTCGCGGCCTACCTCCCCACCCAACACAGTGTGAACGGAGGGTTCCATGAGCCACACACCCCGCCTGAGCATCACCGATGCCGCCCCTGGCGCCTATGCCGCACTCAGCGGCGTCGAGACCTACCTGGCCCGCTGCGGGCTGGAGAAATCGCTGATGCATCTGGTCAAGATGCGGGCCTCCCAGATCAACGGCTGCGCCTTCTGCCTGGACATGCACAGCAAGGACGCCCGCCGCGGCGGCGAGACCGAGCAGCGGCTGTACCTGCTGAACGCCTGGCGCGAGTCCCCGCTGTATACGCCGCGCGAACGCGCCGCGCTGGGCTGGACCGAGAGCCTGACCAACATCGCCGAGACCGGCGCGCCGGACGCCGACTACGAGCCTCTGCTGCCGCATTTCACCGCCGAGGAGATCATCAACCTCACCACACTGATCGGCATGATCAACCTGTGGAACCGGCTGTCGATCGGCGCGCGCGTGACCCATCCGGTGCAGGCGCGGGCGGCATGAGCCTGGACCTGCGCCACGCCGAGTCCGACACGGAGATCACCGCCTGCTTTCCGGTGATGCAGCAGCTCCGCCCGCATCTGAGCGATGCGGCCGAGTTGCTGGAGCGTGTGCGCCGCCAGCAGGCATTCGGCTATCGCCTGCTGGCCGCCTGGGACGGCGCGACCCCGGTGGGTCTCGCCGGATGGCGGGTGCAGGACAACCTGATCCGCGGCCGGTTCTGCTACGTCGATGACCTGGTGGTGACCGAGGCGGCCCGGCGCGGCGGTCTCGGCGCCCGCCTGCTGGACGCGGTGGCCGACGAGGCAACAGCGCTCGGCCTGCCGCGCCTGGTGCTGGATACCGGGCTCGACAACCTGCTCGGGCAGCGATTCTATTTCCGCTACGGCATGCTGCCGGCGGCGCTGCGCTTCGGTATTGCGCTGGACCCGGGGTAGCGCGCCACCTTCCCGGATGCAGCCGGCGGGCGGGCCTCGTTGGCCAGGCGAACGCGGTGTCTGCCACCGGGCCGGTGACGCAGGCTGGATCGGGCGCGCCGAACGCGCGGCGAACCCGGATTGCGTTGCGCAGCCGATCGCCGGCCCCGCCAGCAGGTGGACGCAGGGCTGTCCCCTCACCTGCTGCCGATCCGCGCAGCTTCCAGACACTGTTCGACCGGGCCGTCCCGGCGAGGCCGGCAAACCTGTGGTGCAGTTCACAGACGCGCCGGGGCCGTTGGCGCAAGAACGCCCCGCACAACGAAGCGGTGGGGAGAATGCGGATCGACGCCAGCCAACGGGCCAGTATCTCACGCATGACCCTGCGCGAGCGGATCGGTATGTTGGTGGCCCTCCTCCTGCTGGTCTATGTCGGCATCAGCGGTGTGGCGGTGCTCGCCGGACCGTTCGCGCCCGACCGGGCCACGCTCTGGGCGACATTGCTGGTCGCCCCCCTGCCCTGCATCCTGTTCTGCGTGTGGCTGCTGCTCGGCCAGAACCCGGGCTCCTCCGCGCAAGCTCCGGCCGACCGCATCGCCCCGCGCCGGCCTGACCCCGCGCCGGCGCCCACGCGCGCGACCCCCGGCATGTCCGTGTCGCGTCTCCGCTCGACATCAGTGCTGGCAGCCAGCCTGGCGGCGCCACGGGACCGGTCCTGCGCCCACATGATCCGCGGATCGCTCTGACACCAGGCCAGTCCACCCGCCGGCGAGGCCACGCTGCACCGCAGGGTCAGCCGGCCCGGCCTGATGGTGTGCCGCTGGACCTGAGCTGTGGGCGACGCGACGACGACCCCCCGTGGTCAGCCGGACCGCTGGTGGTCGGTGCCCTCCAACTGCCCGCTCACCAGTCCGGATAGCGGTGGGTTCCGACCGGCCGCCCGTTCACCCATCCCGATAGCGGTCGGTGCCGTCCGTTCACCAGTCCCGATAGCGGTGGGTGCCGTCTGACCGCCCGTTCACCAGTCCCGCTAGTGGTCGGTTCCGTCCGACCGCCCGGTCAGCCAGCCCGATAGCGGTCGGTGCCGTCCGCGTCCGTCTGCAACACCAGCTCACCGCGGCCCAGCATGTGGTTGACATGCGCCAGCACCTCGCCGAACGCGAAGCTGGTCTGGTGCTCGTCCAGCGCGCGCTGGAACACATGCGGCACGATCTCCGCCACCGACAGCGCGCGGGCGCGACAGGAATCGGCGATCGCGCCGCAGCGCTCGCCGTGATGCGCGATCAGTTCGTCGATCCGCGTGTGCAGCCCGTAGAACGGCAGCCCGTGGCCGGGCAGCACCAGCACATCCGGCGCCACCGCCTGGCGGATCGCGCGCAGTGAGGTCAGGTAGATCCCCAGCGCGTCCAGGTCCGGCTCCATCGCGTGCACGCTGACATTGGGCGAGATGCGGGCGATCACCTGGTCGGCGGCGAGGAACAGCTTCTGCTCCGGCCGGTACAGCATCGCCTGTTCCAGCGCGTGGCCGCCGCCGGTCAGCACCTGGAAGTCGCGCCCGCCGATCGGCAGCACGTCGCCGTGCTGAATGCGATGGTAGGTGGTCGGCACGCCGGTGGTGCGGCGCAGATACTCATGGCCGCGGCGCAGCACCAGCTCGGTGATGTCGGGCGCCAGCCCGTGGCGGCGGTAGAACGGCCGATGCATCTCCGCGCCCAGGTCGCCCGGCGCGTATTGCAGCGCCAGGCTGTAGAGATATTCCGGCCGCGGCATCGCAAGTGGCAGGTCGAAGCGCTGCGCCAGCCAGCCGGCCAGCCCGACATGGTCCGGATGGAAATGCGTCACGATCATCCGGGTCAGCCGCTGGCCGGCGAGCGGCCCGGCCAGGATGGCGTCCCAGGCCGATTTGCAGGTGTCGGTGGCGAGCCCGGTATCCAGCACCGCCCAGCCGGACCCGTCCGCGATCAGGTAGATGTTCACGTGATCCAGCCGATACGGCAGCGGCAGGCGGAACCAGCGGAGTCCGGGGCCGATCTCGATCAGCGTGCCGGGTGGCGGGGGTTCGGCGTGGGGGAAGGTCAGGGTGGAGGAGGATTGCTGCATTGCGGCAGTGTAGCGGGGCGGAGAGGCAATCCGCGAGCCGGATGGCGCATGGCTACCCCCTGGGGAGCGGGAGGCTGGGCGGAATGCGCGATCCAACTCGCACCCGACATGTCATTCGCCGAGCGCCCTTTTCCCGGTTGACCCGCCGCGCCATATTCCCACCCATGTACAGCCAGGCGCTCAACACCCCGACGACGCTGGCCGACACCAGCGAAGCCGCCACCCGGTTCCAAGCACGGATCGACGCCGAGGAGCGGATCGAACCCAACGACCGCATGCCGGACGCCTATCGCCGCACCCTGGTCCGCCAGATCAGCCAGCACGCGCATTCCGAGATCGTCGGCATGCTGCCGGAGGGCAACTGGATCACCCGCGCGCCATCGCTGCGCCGCAAGGCCGCGTTGCTGGCCAAGGTGCAGGATGAAGGCGGCCACGGATTGTATCTCTACGCCGCGGCCGAGACTCTGGGCGTGTCGCGCGAGGAGCTGGTCGAGCAGTTGCTGACCGGGCGCGCCAAATACAGTTCCATTTTCAACTATCCCACCCTGAGCTGGGCGGATATCGGGGCGATCGGCTGGCTGGTGGACGGCGCGGCGATCATGAACCAGATCCCGCTCTGCCGCTGCTCGTACGGGCCTTACGCGCGGGCGATGATCCGCATCTGCAAGGAGGAATCGTTTCACCAGCGCCAGGGCTACGAAATCATGCTGACCCTGTGCCGCGGGACCGAAGACCAGAAGGCGATGGCGCAGGATGCGCTGAACCGCTGGTGGTGGCCGTGCCTGATGATGTTCGGTCCACCCGACTCGCAGTCGCAGCATTCCGACGCGTCGATGCGGTGGAAGATCAAGCGTTTTACCAACGATTCGCTGCGGCAGAAATTCGTCGATGCGACGGTGCCGCAGGGCCATTATCTCGGCCTGACCTTTCCGGACCCAGCACTGCGGTTCGACGAGGCCGCAGGGCATTGGGTGTTCGGCGAGATCGACTGGGCGGAATTCCGCCGCGTGCTGGCGGGCGACGGGCCATGCAATCGCGAACGCCTCACCGCGCGGCAGCAGGCACATGCGGACGGCGCCTGGGTGCAGGACGCCGCCCTGGCCTATGCCGCGAAACAGCGCGCATCCACAGCGCAGGCGGCGTGATCGCGATGCCGGAGATGGCAATCCCGCTCTGGGAGGTTTTCATCCGCAGCCGCAACGGCCTGGCCCACAAGCATGTCGGCTCGGTGCATGCCGTCGACGCGACCATGGCCGTGCAGGCGGCACGCGACGTCTACACCAGGCGCGGCGAGGGTCTGTCGATCTGGGTGGTGCCGTCGAACGCGATCATCGCATCCGACCCCGGCGACAAGGAGGTGCTGTTCGAGCCGGCGGACTCAAAAATCTACCGCCATCCCACCTTCTACGATGTGCCCGACGAAGTCGGCAACATGTGACCCGGCCGATCGCGCCATGACCGCGCTGCGGATTGCCGAAACGCCGGTCGTGCTCGCGCTGCTGCGTCGCGCGGATGACGCGCTGATCCTCGGCCATCGCACGTCAGAATGGACCGGTCGCGCACCGATGCTCGAGGAGGAACTGGCACTCGCCAACATCGCCCTCGATCTGATCGGCCAGGCGCGTCTGCTCTACACCGAGATCGGTGCCATCTCCGGCCACACCGAGGATCAGCTCGCCTATCTGCGTGACGCGCCCGCCTGGCGCAACGCGTTGATCATGGAGCTGCCGAACGGTGATTTCGCCTTCACCATCGCGCGTTTGTTCCTTGTCTCCGCCTGCAGCGATGCATTCTGGCGCGCCGCGTGTCACAGCACCCGTGAAGGTTTCGCCGCAATCGCAGCCAAGGCGGAGAAGGAAACCGCGTATCATCTGCGTCACGCCGCGGAATGGCTGGTGCGGCTGGGCGACGGCACCGCGGAGTCGCATCGGCGCGCACAGCAAGCGGTGGATACGCTGTGGCCCTACACGGGGGAATTGTTCGCCAGCGATGCCGACGAACAGGCGCTGATCGCCGAACAGGTATTGCCCGATCCGACGGCACTGCGCCCGGACTGGGACGCCACGGTGACCGCCACGCTGGCCCGCGCCACGCTCACCCGGCCCGCCGGTGGCTGGATGCAGTCGGGCGGACGCACCGGCCGGCACAGCGAGCATCTCGGCCATCTGCTGGCCGAGTTGCAGTTCCTTCAACGCGCCTATCCGGGCGCAAGCTGGTGACCGACGATCGGCTCACCCGCGCCCGAGCGGTGGTGGCCTCCGTCGCCGATCCGGAAATTCCCGTGCTGACGATTGAGGATCTGGGCATCCTGCGCGATCTGACATTGCGCGGCGACACCGTCGAGGTGACGATCACCCCCACCTATTCCGGCTGTCCGGCCATGACCGTGATCGCACGCGATATCGAAACCGCCCTCGCCCAGGCCGGCCTCACGCAATACCGTGTGCGCACCACGCTGTCGCCCGCCTGGACCACCGACTGGATCAGCGAATCCGGCCGGCGCAAGCTCCAGGAATACGGCATCGCGCCCCCGCAGCGCGGCACCCGACATCCCGCCTGCCCACAATGCGGCAGCACCGAGACCGAACTCATCAGCGCCTTCGGTTCCACCCCCTGCAAGGCATTGCACCGCTGCCTGACTTGCCGCGAGCCGTTCGACGCGTTCAAGTGCCACTGAACATCGCGCTCGGGGAGACGAAGCATGAGTCAGGCACTGTCCGGAATCCGCGTCATCGACATGACGCACAACCAGGCGGGACCCGCCTGCGCACAGATCCTCGGCTTCCTCGGCGCCGACGTGATCAAGCTGGAGGAGCCGAAAGGCGGTGACGTCGCGCGCACCAACATGCGCGACAAACCCGACAGCGACAGCCTGTTCTTCCTGATCCTGAATGCCAACAAACGCAGCCTGACACTCAATCTGAAGACCGAAGAAGGCAAGGCACTGTTCAAGCGCGTCATCGCCGAATCCGATGTGCTGCTGGAGAACTTCGGCCCCGGCGCACTCGATCGGCTCGGCCTCGGCTACGAAACCCTGCGCACGATCAATCCGCGGCTGATCTACGCCACCATCAAAGGCTTCGGTACCTACGGCCCCTATAGCGGCTTCAAAAGCTTCGAGCCGATCGCACAGGCCATGGGCGGCGCCATGACCGTCACCGGCTTCCCGGAAAACCCGCCCACCTACGTGTTTCCGGCAATCGGCGATTCCGGCACCGGCATGCATATGGCAATCGGTATCCTCGCCGCCCTGCAGCAACGCCACGCCACCGGTACCGGCCAACATGTCGAAGTCTCGATGCAGGACGCCGTGGTGAACCTCATCCGCGTCAGCCTGCGCGATCACCAGCGCTACGGCCACCCGATGCCGCGCAGCGGCAATCAGCTCGGCCGTACCGTCCCCGGAACAACCTATCCCTGCGCACCCGGCGGACCGAATGATTATGTCTACATTTTCGCACAGCCCCAGATGTGGCCCGCCTTCGTCCGCGTGCTGGGCCAGCCCGAACTGTCAGACGACCCGCGCTTCAAAACTCCCGACGCACGCTGGGAAAACCGGGAGACACTGAACGCCATCATCGCCACATGGACCCGCCAGCGCACCAAACACGAGGTGATGCGTCTGCTCGGCGATGCCGGCGTCCCCAGCGGCGCCTGCCAGGACACCGGCGAGGTGCTCGCCGATCCACATCTGCGCGCACGCGACATGATCGTCGATGTCGACTATCCCACCCGCGGCAGCTATCAGACCGTCGGCTGCCCGATCAAACTCTCCGACTCACCCGCAACCGTGCAACGCCCACCCATGCTCGGCGAGCATTCCGCCGACGTGCTGCGCGAGCTGTGCGGCGTGACCGAGGATGAAGTCGCACAACTGCGGGCGAACGGCGTGGTGTAACGCCACTCGGTCGAGGGAGTGAGGCTTGCCGGCGGCACTTCCTCGCGGCGGGCGCAGGCCGCGCGCGGCCTGAGACCCGGAAGCGGGGCGGCTACACGACACGGTCTGCTCGCTTCGAATCCGATCGACTCCCGCGTTGACAGCGCGCGGCCGGTTCCGCCACGGTCGCCGCATGTCAGCCAGCTTCTCCCTCACCAACCGCATCGCACTGGTCACCGGCAGTTCGCGCGGCCTGGGCTGGGCGATCGCGCAGGGCCTGGCCTCGGCCGGCGCACGCATCATCCTGCATGGGCGCGATCCGGCAACGTTGCAGGCCCGCGCAGCATCCTTGCCGAACGCCGCAGAGCCGGTCGCGTTCGACGTCAGCGACGCCGCCGGCATGCGGGTGGCCTTCGCGCGCATCGCCGAAACCCATGGCGGGCTCGATATCGTGGTCAACAATGCCGGGGTGATTCCGCGCAAGCCGCTGCTGGAAACCACCGACGAGGACTGGCAAGCGGTGATCGATTCCAATCTCAGCGCGTATTTCCGGATCGCGCGGGAGTCCGCCAGGCTCATGGTGCCGCGCAAGCACGGCCGCATCATCATGGTCTCGTCGATCATGGGGTTTCTCGCCCGCCCGACCATCCCCGGCTACATCACGGCCAAGGCCGGGCTGCACGGCATGGTGCGCGCGCTGGCGGTGGAACTGGCGCCGCACGGCGTGACGGTGAACGCGCTGGCGCCCGGCTTCTTTCCCACCGACGCGACCGACGTGCTGCACAAGGATGAAAAATTCAACGCCTGGATCGCCACGCGGGCACCGCTGGCCCGCTGGGGCGATCCGCCGGAACTCGCCGGCCCGGCGGTGTTCCTGGCCTCCGACGCCGCGTCCTATGTCACCGGCCATGTGCTGGTGGTGGATGGCGGGCTGACCGCCGCGCTGTAGCGTCTGCGCCGCCCGCCACGCAACAGCCTGTGTCGTGCGACGAGGGCCACCTTTGACACCAAAAGTGGCCCCGCCCCCAGCTCAGTTCTTCGTCTTGTCCACCAGCGCGTTCTTGGCGATCCACGGCATCATGCCGCGCAGTTTCTCGCCCACTTCCTCGATCGGGTGCTCGCTCAGCCGGCGGCGCATCGCCTTGAAGCTGGCCTGATTCACCTTGTTCTCCAGCATCCAGTCGCGCGCGAACTTTCCGCTTTGGATGTCGGCCAGCACGCGCTTCATCTCGGCCTTCACCCGGTCGTCGACGATGCGCGGGCCAGAGACATACTCGCCGTATTCCGCGGTGTTGCTGATCGAGTAGTTCATGTTGGCGATGCCGCCTTCGTAGATCAGGTCCACGATCAGCTTGACCTCGTGCAGGCACTCGAAATACGCCATTTCGGGCGCGTAACCGGCTGCCACCAGCGTCTCATAGCCGCCCTTGATCAGCTCGACCAGGCCGCCGCACAGCACCACCTGCTCGCCGAACAGGTCGGTCTCGCATTCTTCCTTGAATGTGGTCTCGATGATGCCGGCCCGACCGCCGCCGATCGCGCTGGCATAGGACAGCGCGATTTCCAGCGCGTTGCCGGACGGGTTCTGCGCCACCGCGACCAGGCAGGGCACGCCGCCGCCGCGCTGGTATTCGCTGCGCACGGTATGGCCGGGGCCTTTCGGCGCGATCATGAACACGTCGATATCCGGGCGCGGATCGAGCAGGTTGAAATGCACGTTCAGCCCGTGCGCGAAGGCGAGTGCGGCGCCGTTTTTCATGTTGGGGCCGAGCTTGTCGCGATACAGGTCGCCTTGGCCTTCGTCGGGGGTGAGGACCATGACGACATCGGCCCATTTGGCGCAGTCGGCCGGGTCCATCACCTTCAGCCCGGCGGCTTCCGCCTTCGCCACGCCGGCGGAGCTGGCGCGCAGCCCGACCGCGAGCTGCGTCGCGCCGCTGTCCTTCAGGTTGTTGGCATGGGCGTGGCCCTGGCTGCCATAGCCGATGATGGCGACCTTCTTGCCCTTGATCAGGTTCACGTCGGCATCGCGGTCATAATAGACGCGCATGGTGGTCAGTCCCCCTCGCTGGATTTCTCTGTGGCGATCGTGCGTTTGCCCCGGGCCATTGCGGCGACGCCGGTCCGGGACACCTCGGCCAGACCGAGGTCACGCATCAACTCGATAAACGCGTCCAGCTTCTCGGTCGAGCCGGTCAGCTCGAACACGAAGCTTTCGGTCGTGGTGTCGACCACGCGGGCGCGGAACGTATCGGCGATGCGCAGGGCTTCGACCCGCTTCTCACCGCTGCCGATCACCTTGATCAGCGCCATCTCGCGCGCGACATGCGGCCCTTCGCGGGTCAGGTCGGCGACGCGGTGCACCGGCACCAGCCTGTCGAGCTGCGCCTTGATCTGCTCGATCACCATCTCGGTGCCGGAGGTGACCACGTTGATGCGTGAATGCAGGCCCGCGCTGTCCACCGGGGCGACGGTGAGGCTGTCGATATTGTAGCCGCGGCCGGAGAACAGGCCGATGACGCGCGCGAGCACGCCGGCCTCATTGTCCACCAACACGGAAATCGTGGCGCTGCGCAGGGTCTGGTCGACGGAATGGGGCATTGCTGGTTTCCACGTCACGGCGGGGCTTGCCCCGGTCATCCGCGCACAACTGCCGGGGGGGTGGACGGCCGGGGCAAGCCCGGCCTCGACGGTAAGCAGCGGACCGTGCGGCCGCCGCGAGCTCGGTCAGACCAGCACGAGCCCCTCATCGGTGATCCCGGCTGCATTGGCCTCCTGTCCGGGTCCCAGGATCATCTCGTTATGCGCCGCGCCGGAGGGGATCATCGGGAAGCAGTTCTCCTTCGGATCCACCGCGATATCGGCGATCACCGCGGTGTCACTGGCCAGCATCGCGTGGATCACGTCGTCGAGTTGATCGACGCTGTCGGCGCGCAGCCCCTTGGCGTGGAACGCATCCGCCAGCTTCACGAAGTCCGGCAGCGCCGCGCTGTAGCTTTCCGAATAGCGCCCGCCATGCAACAGCTCCTGCCACTGCCGCACCATGCCCATGTACTGGTTGTTGAGGATGAACACCTTCACCGGCAGCCGGTACTGCGACAGCGTCCCCATCTCCTGGATGTTCATCAGCACGCTGGCCTCGCCGGCGATGTCGATCACCAGCGCATCCGGATGCGCCACCTGCACGCCCATCGCCGCCGGCAGCCCATAGCCCATGGTGCCCAGGCCGCCACTCGTCATCCAGTGGTTCGGCTGCTCGAAATGGAAATGCTGCGCCGCCCACATCTGGTGCTGGCCGACCTCGGTGGTGATGAAGATGTCCTGCTTCACCGCGCGGGTGATCTCATACAAGCGCTGGATCGCGTATTGCGGCTTGATGATCGCGCCCTTGGTCATGTCCTGGTGGAACTTCAAGCTTTCCGCGCCGCGCCAGGTATCGATCTGCCGCCACCACTGGGCCAGCGCCGGGGTGTCGACCGGTGCGCGGCTGGCATCCCACTCCTTGACCAGCGCATCCAGCACGCGGCCGGCATCGCCGACGATCGCCACATCCACCGGCACGTTCTTGTTGATCGAGGACGGATCGATATCCGCGTGGATCTTGCGCGACCCGGGGCTGAACGCGTTCAGTCGCCCAGTCACCCGGTCGTCGAACCGCGCGCCGATCGCCAGCAGCACGTCGCAGCCATGCATGGCCAGGTTGGCCTCGTAGGTGCCGTGCATGCCCAGCATGCCCAGGAACTGCGGATCACTCGCCGGATAGGCGCCCAGCCCCATCAGCGTGTGGGTGATCGGGAAGCCGGTGGTGCGGACGAATTTCGTCAGCGCCGCCGACGCCGCAGGACCGGCATTGATGACGCCGCCGCCGGTATAGATCATCGGCCGCTTCGCCTGTTTCAGCAGCGCCACCGCGCGGGCGATTTCCGACCCATGCGGCTGCACCTGCGGCCGATAGCTGGTGTGCTGGTCCACCGGCGGGTTGTACGGCGCCTTGCCGATAACGATGTCCTTCGGCAGGTCGATCACCACGGGGCCAGGCCGGCCGGAGCGCGCGACGTAGAACGCCTCATGCACCACGCGCGCCAGGTCCGCGGCCCGCTTCACCAGGTAGTTGTGCTTGGTCGCGGGGCGGGTGATGCCGGTGGTATCGGCCTCCTGGAACGCATCGTTGCCGATCAGATGGGTCGGTACCTGGCCGGTCAGGCACACCACGGGGATGGAATCCATCAGCGCGTCGACCAGGCCGGTGACGGCATTGGTCGCGCCGGGCCCGGAGGTGACCAGCACCACGCCCACCTTGCCGGTGGAGCGGGCATAGCCCTCGGCCGCATGCACCGCGCCGCCCTCCTGGCGGACCAGGATGTGGCGAATGGCGTTCTGGTTGAACAGCGCGTCGTAGATGGGCAGGACGGCGCCGCCGGGATACCCGAAAATGGTGTCCACGCCCTGGTCCTTCAGGGCCCGGAGCAGGACCTCTGCGCCTGACTGAAGCGGTTCTGCCGACATGGAAACGGCTCCTTCGTGCGAAGCGGGACCACTAAGCCCGATGTTGCGGTGCGTCAACCCTGCCGCCCAATAAACTGGTCAATTTGGTCGACAAAACTTTCCGAAAATTTCGTCTGCCCTGCGGTTCGCGCATGGATCGTATGCGTGTGCCCATCCGACGCCAATTTGTGGTGACGAAACCAGGTCGCCTGCCGCTTGGTGTATTGCCCGGTCACCAACTCGGCGCGCCGCTGTGCGGTTTCCAGGGAAATCTCGCCGCGCAACCAGGCGCCCAGCTCCGGCACGCCATGGGCGCGCATCGCGGGCAGCGCGGGGTCCAGGCCGAGTGCGAGCAGGGCGCGCACCTCGTTGGCGGCACCCTGCTGCAGCATGGCGGCGAAGCGGGTGGCGATGGCGGCGCGCAGCTCCTCCCGCTTCGGGTCGAGCAGCACGGCGGCGAAGCGCCACGGGGCGGGCGGGCCGCGCCTGGTCTGCCAGGCCGCAAGCCCGGTGCCGGTGCCGCGCCAGACCTCCCAGGCGCGGGCGATGCGCTGGCTGTCCTCGGGATGCAGCCGGCCGGCGGTGACGGGGTCGACCGCTGCCAGGCGGGCATGCAGCGCCTGCGGCCCATGCTCCGCCAGCAGCGCCCTTGCCTCGGCGCGAGCCTCTGGCCCGGGGGCCGGGATCTCCGCCAACCCCTCGGTGAGCGCCGCGAAATACATGCCGCTGCCGCCGGTCAGGATCGGCAGCCGGCCGGCGGCGCGGGCCTGCTGCATCGCGGCCAGCGCGGCGTCACGCCACCAGGCGACGCTGCCGGCCTCGGCCGCGGGGCGCACACCGTACAGTGCATGCGGGACGGTGGCTTCCTCCGTCGGCGTCGGGCGGGCGGTCAGCACGCGCAGCTCGCGATACACCTGCATGGAATCGGCGTTGATGATGGTGCCGCGCAGCCGTTCGGCCAGCGCCAGGGCCAGTGCCGATTTGCCGCTGGCCGTGGGGCCGGCGACGATCAGGGCGGGCGGGGTTGCGGTCATGCGCCGCGGTCGCATGAGGCGGGCGTGAGCCAGGTTTCGGCGTCCGCCACGTGCACGGTTGGATGGGTCGGCCGGGGCGCTCCGTTCATGCGACGTGCAATGGGGCGCCGGCGGCCTCCGGACAAGGGCGCGCATCCGCGGCGGCTGCGTCCGATGGCCGGATGGATCACGAGTGCGGGGTCACCGGCTTCGGCTTGATCGAGATCAATGCGTTGCGGGCTGTCCGGGTGATGCTGGCGAGACAACGAGCCGCGCGTGTTTCGTCATGACCTGGAGCCATCCCCACCCTTGCCGGCTGGTCCGGCTCAGCAGAGGTTCGCAGAGCGAGCCGGGCATCCCGCTTGATGGCGGGATGCGGCAAGTATCGGGGCGTTGCCCCGGACCCCACCGGGAGGTGTTGCCTCCTGGGCCTCCAGCAAAGGCACAGGCTTTGCAATCAATTCGGTTTGGGGTGCGGACGGGGCAAGCGCTCTCTCCCCACCCCAAAAGGAGTCGGTTCCAAGTCGCCCAGCGTCCGGGCCCTTGGCGGGATTTCGAGGGGCAGCGCCCCTTGATGGGGGTTCCGGGGCCAACGCCTCCGACGCGTGCCGCATTCCACCGCAGACGTGGCCGCCTGACCCAACTCTGGCGAGCCCTGCCATGGCTCATCGGTTTGCTGGCCGGCGTGCTGCCGCACGCGTTGCGCGCGCAGGAGATCGGGGACGCCGCGGCCGGACGCCATCTGGCCGCGACCTGGTGCAGCAGCTGTCACCTGATCGATCGCACCTCCCGCTCCGGCGCCAGCACTGGCGTGCCCAGCTTCACCGCCGTCGCCCGCGACACGTCGGTGACGCCGCCAGTACTGCGCGTGTTCCTGCAGACGCCGCACGCAAGCATGCCGGACCTGCATCTTACCCGCGTCGAGATCGACGACCTGATCGCCTATATCGCCAGTCTGCGCGGTCCGTGACCGATCGCGCGCCAGACAGCGCGATGGATCGAGACCGCGCTGCGGCGCTGGACGGGCGGCACGACGCGGCGCCCGGCGCGATCGGAGCACTGCAGCGGTTCGACCGGTTCCTGACCCGGGAGGCCCCGGCGACACCCTGCGTGATCATCGACCTGGAGACCATCCGACAGCGACATGACGCGCTGCACGCCGTGCTGCCGATGGTGCGCATCCACTACGCGGTGAAAGCCAACCCCGCGCCGGCGGTGATTGCCGCGCTGGCCGCGTTGGGCATCGGCTTCGACGTGGCCAGCGCCGGGGAGATTGATCGCTGCCGCGCCCTCGGGATCGCCGCCGACCGGCTGTGCTTCGGCAACACGATCAAGCGCGGGCGCGACATCGCTTGGGCCCATGCACTCGGCATCCCGCTCTACGCGTTCGACAGCGCGGCGGAACTGGACAAGATCGCCGAGGCCGCCCCGCAGGCGCGCGTGTTCTGCCGTCTCACGGTACACGAGCAGGGCGCGGAATGGCCGCTCACCCGCAAGTTCGGCTGCACCCCTCATCTCGCGACCGACCTGCTGGTGCAGGCGCGGCTGCTCGGCCTCCGACCGGTCGGCGTGTCGTTTCATGCCGGTTCGCAACAGACCGATCCCGACCAATGGCGCAAGGCGATCGCCGATGCGGCAACGGTATTCCACGCCTGTGCGCGCCAGGGCATCGCGCTGGAGCTGCTCAATCTCGGTGGCGGGCTGCCGGCGCAATACCGCACGCCGATTCCGCCGCTGGCGCAATATGCCGCGACGATCACCGCGGCGGTAACGCAGCATTTCGGTGCCTCGCCACCGCAACTGATGATCGAGCCCGGCCGCTACCTGGTCGGCGACGCCGGCCTGCTGCACAGCCAGGTGCTGCTGATCGCGCGGCATAGCGCACGCGACGCACGACGCTGGGTGTATCTGGATGCCGGCCGCTACAACGGCCTGGCGGAAACCCAGGGCGAACGGATCCGCTACCCGATCCGTACGTCGCATGACGGCACGGACTGCGGACCGGTCATATTGGCCGGGCCGAGCTGCGACAGCACGGACATTATCTACGATCGCGCCGGCTACGCGCTGCCGCTCGACCTGGCGATCGGCGACACGGTGGATTTCCTCACTGCCGGTGCCTACACGGCGAGTTACGCCTCGGTGGAGTTCAATGGTTTCCCGCCCCTGGCCACCTATTGCTTCTGAACCCGACGGCGACGCACGGAAGGATTCACGCCGTGTCGTCATCCTTGGCGCGGCCGGGCGCGATTTTCATAATTTCAACACGGTGTTTCGTGACGACCCCGCGAGCATCGTGGTCGCGTTCACCGCGGCCCAGATTCCCGGCATTGCCAACCGGGTCTATCCGCCGGTGCTGGCCGGTTTGCGCTATCCCGCCGGCATTCCGATCCTGCCGGAAGCGCAGTTGGAAGACCTGTGCCGCGCACAGCGCATCGACCAGGTGGTATTCGGCTACAGCGATGTCACCCATGCGCAGGTGATGCACCTCGCCTCGCGCGCGTTGTCCGTCGGCGCCGATTTCATCCTGTTCGGCCCGCATCGGACGATGCTGTCGGCAACGAGACCGGTGATCGCGGTGAGCGGATTGCGCACCGGCTGCGGCAAGTCGCCGATCTCGCGTTGGCTGGCGATGCGTATTCGGGCGGCCGGACGACGCGTCGCGGTGATCCGCCACCCGATGCCGTACGGCAACCTGGCGCTGGAACGCGTACAGCGTTTCGCCTCGATGGACGATCTGGCCGCCGCCGGCTGCACGATCGAGGAGCGCGAGGAATACGAGCCGCATATTGCCGCCGGCAACCTGGTGTTCGCCGGCGTCGACTATGCCGCAATCCTGCGCGCGGCCGAGGCGGAAGCCGAACTGCTGATCTGGGACGGCGGCAACAACGACTTTCCGTTCATCCGCCCCGATCTGCATATCGGCGTCGCCGACGCGCTGCGGCCGGATCAGGTCACCACCCATCATCCCGGCGAGACGGTCGCGCGGATGGCGGATATCCTGGTCGCGAACAAGGCGGATGCCGCAGCGCCGTCCGAGGTCACTGCACTGATCGAACGGCTGCGCGCGGTCAATCCACGCGCCACGATCATCCGCGGCCATCTGCCGGTGCAACTGGACGATCCGGACGCCGTGCGCGGACGGCGCGTGCTGGTGGTGGAGGATGGGCCGACCCTGACCCATGGCGGCATGTCCTATGGCGCGGGCGCGGTGGCCGCACTGGCCGCCGGCGCGGCGGAGCTGGTGGACCCGCGCGACTCGGCCGCACCTGATCTGCTGCCGGTGTTCCGGGGGCATCCGCACCTCGGCACGGTGTTGCCGGCAATGGGCTACAGCGCGGCGCAACAACGCGCGCTGGCGCAGACGATCGAGGCCTCGACCGCGGAGCTGGTGGTGTCGGCGACGCCGATCGACCTGGCGGCACTGCTGGCGATCAGCAAGCCGCTGGTGCGGGCGCGCTATGCGTTTGCCGAGGATCCGGCGACACCGCTTTCCGCCCTGGTCGACGCGTTCCTGCTGCGACATCCGATGCGGCGCTGAACCGCCGCATGATTCGACGAGCCGGCATCGGCGCGACCTTGCAGTGCTGATCGTTGCGGAGCGCCTGGGCACGGCGCCGGCACCTCGCGCGCGATGAGCGGATCGAGGGTGATACAGGCAGGGCACTCCCATGTGGCGGTCACGCGGGAACACCCGTTCGGTCTGGTGCGAACCGCTGCTACGGCAAGCAAAGCTGTCAGCACGGAGGAAGAACGAGGACATGGAAGGCGACAGGAGTCGGTGGTTGCATCCTGGCCGTCATGCGGTCACCGGCTCCTGTGGCCCTCCATGTCCTCGTTCTTCCTCCGTGCTGAAAAATCTTGCTTCGCTGCGGCTCCCGCCAGACCAGGAGCGTTCCCAACTTGGCGGCCGGCGCGTGCGGAGCCAGATGCGATTAGCCTGTAGTGTTGGCCCGCGCAGTGGCCCTGCCGGTGCATCTGTGGTTTCGTGACCCGATTGCTGCACCAAGAGGTCGCGCGTGTCCCCAGACCCAAGCCCCCGCCCCTTCACCGGGGTAAAAATCCTGGACTTCACCCAGGTGCTCGCCGGCCCGTACGGGTCCTTCCAGCTCGCCCTGCTCGGCGCCGACGTCATCAAGGTAGAACGACGCGGCGGTGAGGACATGCGTCGCACGCCGCTGTCGCGGGAATGGGCCGAACGCGGGATGGCGCCGTCCTGGCTGGCGATCAATGGCAATAAACGCAGTTTGACGCTCGATCTGCAGAAACCGGCAGCGGTGGAGATCATCCGGCGGCTGGTCGCGCAATCCGACGTGGTGATGGAGAATTTCCGCGGCGGCGTGATGGATCGGCTGGGCATCGGCTACGCCGCGCTGGCCGAGGTCAATCCGCGGCTGATCTATTGCGCCATCTCCGGCTTCGGCCAGACCGGCCCGTACCGCAACGAGGCCGGCTACGACGGCAAGATCCAGGCGCTGTCCGGCATCATGGCGCTGACCGGCCACAAGGAGATGGGGCCGACCCGCGCCGGCTTCGCGGTGTGCGACGTGCTGTCCGGCATGACTGCGGCCTTCGCCGTGTCCTCGGCACTGTTTCAGCGCAGCCATACCGGCAAGGGCCAGTTCATCGACGTCTCCATGCTGGAGGCGAGCCTGGCCTTCCTGTCCACCCAGATCGCCGACTTCACCGTCGCCGGCCACCGCCAGGAGCAGTTCGGCAACCAGGCGATCAGCCGCAAGGTCACCGCCAATCTGTTCCGCGCCAAGGACAGTTACCTGTTGCTGGCGGTGAACGACGACCGCCAGTACCGCGCGCTGATGACCGAGCTCGGGCGTCCCGAGGTGCTGGACGATCCGCGCTTCGGCGACTGGTTCCAGCGCAAGGAGAACGAGACCGCGTTGCGCGCCATCATCGAGGACGCGCTGGCCTCCGCGGACGCGAAGACCTGGGAGAAGCGGCTGAACGCGGCGGGCGCGCCGTGCTCCAACATCTGGCGCATCGAGGAGGTCATCGACCATCCGCAGATTGCGGCCCGTGGCGTGATGCAGACCACGGAAACGCCGTACGGCCCGGTGCGGCTGATGGGCTCGGGATTCCAGCTTGCGCATGGCGGCGGCAAGCTGGACAGCGCGCCGCCGGAGCTGGGCGCGCATACCGACGCGGTGCTGCAGGAAGCGGGCTATTCCGCCGCCGAAATCGCCGCGCTGCGCGCCGAGGAGGTGGTCTGATGGACCTCCGCCTGCGCGACAAGGTTGCGCTGGTCACCGGCTCCAGCCGCGGCATCGGCCTGGCCACGGCGCAGGCCTTCGCTGCCGAGGGCTGCCGGCTGGTGCTGTCGGCGCGCTCCGCCGAGGCGCTGCGCGAGACCGAGGCGGCGTTGCGCGAAGCCGGCGCCACGGTGGCGAGCGCGGTCGCCGACGTGACCCGGCCCGAGGAAGCCGCGCGGCTGGTGGACGCGGCGGTGGCGGCGTTCGGCGGCATCGACATCCTGGTGAACAATGTCGGCGGCAGCGTCGGCGGGCGGACCATCGCCGACAGCACCGACGCCGACTGGACCACCACGCTGGAGCTGAACCTGGTGCAGACGGTGCGCATGATGCGGCTCGCCCTGCCGCATATGCGCGGGCGCGCGGGCGCCGCGGTGGTGAACGTATCCTCGATCTCCGGCTGGTCGCCGCAGCTCGCCGGCTCCGGCCCCTATGGCGCGGCCAAGGCGGCGCTGATCTTCGACACCGAACGCTGGGCGCTGGAATTCGTGCCGCATGGCGTGCGGGTGAACACGGTGTCGCCGGGCTCGATCTGGGTGGAGGGCAATGGCTGGGACCGCTACCGCCGCGCCAGCCCGGCCAACTACGACGACTATGTACGCAACGGCTTTCCCATGGGACGGCTGGGAATGGCGGAGGAGGTGGCGGACGTGATCGTGTTCCTTGCCTCGCCGCGCGCGCATTGGATCAACGGGCGCAATGTGCCGGTGGACGGGCTGGAACAGCCCTACGCCGCGATCGACCGGCGCCCGTACTGAGCACGGATACTGAGCACGGACTGCAGATGCCAACGGCCCGCCACCGATGCCACGCGGCAAGGCCACTCCATCCGGCACAGCGCTGCACCGAGGCGGCAGTCGGCACGGGTTGGGCTTCCTTCAGCCGTCCGCGCGTGCGGCCCGCAACGGCACATGGTTGCAGGCTTCGCACAGCCCTGCACAGCCCCCGGGGCAAACCTCCCGCGCGCGGCAGGATCGGCTCAGGTACCACCGCATCCGAATGGCGTCACCGGTACGGCGCCGGAGCACTGTGCATTTTTGCCCCGGGCTTCTTCATCAGCACGAACCCACACCGCTCCAGGTGCCGCACCAGGCGTTCGGCCGTGATCCTGGCCATCATGTCGTCGGCATGCCGCACTCGCTTTCTGCCCTCGAAGCAGAGAGCATAGGACAAGGGCGTCGGCAATTTCTTCGGGTGTGGCAGGCTCCATGGGGGGACCATAGGATAAGAACGTATCATGAACGAGCGTTCTCGCTCCACGCACTGCGCCGCGCGGACTTGACCCGAGCGTAACGCGCGCGATCATCGCCACTGCATCGTGGGCGTTCGACGGTGGGTGCTCAGGGGACTCCACCGCGGCCACCATGGCGCGCGCCTCCGCCAAAAAAACGCCAAACGCGCAGGTCATAACGGAGAAGAACCATGGGGAAACTGGACGGAAAGGTGGCGCTGGTCACCGGGTCGGGCCGCAATATCGGCCGCGCGACGGTGCTGAAGCTGGCCGCGGAAGGCGCGCATGTCGTGGTCAACGCCCGCAGCAACCAGGAAGAAGCCGATGCCGTGGTGCGCGAGGCGGAGGCGCTGGGCGTGAAGGCGCTCGCCGTGGTGGGCGATGTCGCGCAGAAGGACCAGGTCGATGCGATGGCGACGCAGGCGCTGTCAGCGTTCGGCCGCGTCGACATCCTGATCAACAACGCGGCGATCCGCCCGCACAAGCCGTTCACCGAAGTCTCCCAGCAGGACTGGGAAGCGGTGCGCGGCGTGGTGCTGGATGGCGCGTTCTATCTCACCCGGGCGCTGATCGAGCCGATGGTGGCAAATCGCTACGGCCGCATCCTGTTCTTCACCGGCGAGGGCGCCTTCGTCGGCGGCAACGGGCGGGCGCATGTCTCGGCGGCCAAGATGGGGCTGGTCGGGCTGGCGCGCGGCCTGGCATCGGAGTTCGCGCCGCACAATATCCGGGTGAATGTGGTATCGCCTGGCAGCATCGACACGATGCGGGCCAACCCCGAATGGTACCAGGGCAAGACTCCGAACGCGGCGGGCATTCCGCTCGGCCGGCAGGGCAAGGTGGAGGAAATCGCCGCCGCCTGCCTGTTCCTGGTCAGCGACGATGGCGGCTTCATCACCGGCCAGACGCTGCATGTGAACGGCGGCAGCGCGTATTACTGAACCGACAAGGACCAAACCCATGACTGCCGCAGCAACGCGCGCGGACCAGGCTACGACGGACGCGACCGGAACATTCGACGCGATCATCATCGGCGCCGGCATCTCCGGCATGTACCAGCTGTACCGGCTGCGCGAACTCGGTCTGCGCGTGAAGGTGTTCGAGAGCGGCAGCGATGTCGGCGGCACCTGGTACTGGAACCGCTACCCCGGCGCACGCTTCGATTCGGAAAGCTGGAGCTACGGCTATTCGTTCTCAGATGAGTTGCTGCAGGAATGGAACTGGCGGGAACACTTCTCCGCCCAACCCGACACGCTGCGCTACCTGAACCACGTTGCGGACAAGTTCGACCTGCGGCGGGACATGCAGTTCGGCGCCCGCGTCACCGCCGCACAGTACGATGACGCCGCCGGCGAGTGGGTCGTTACATTGGAAACCGGCGAGCGGTTCCGCGGCCGATTGCTGATCACCGCGCTGGGGCCGCTCTCGGCCTACACCATGCCGAACATTCCGGGTGTGGACAGCTTCCAGGGCGAGGCCTACCACACCGCGCGCTGGCCGCATCATCCGGTCAGCATGGCAGGCAAGCGCGTCGGCATCATCGGCACCGGCGCCACCGCGATCCAGACCATCCAGACCATCGCCAAGGAGGTGAAGCACCTGACTGTGTTCCAGCGCACGCCGAATTGGGCGGCGCCGCTGCACAACCGCGAAATTACCCCGGAGGAACAGCGAGAGATCAAGGCGCGCTATCCCGAGATCTTCGAGCGCTGCCGGCAGACCAGCACCTGCTTCATCCACAACGCCGATCCGCGCAAGACGCTCGACGTGTCGCCGGAGGAACGTGAAGCGTTCTGGGAGAAGCTGTATTCCGAACCCGGCTTCGGCATCTGGGTGGGCAACTTCGCCGACATGCTGAGCGATGAGACGGCGAACGCGCTGGCCAGCGAATTCATCGCGAAAAAGATCCGCCAGCGGGTGAAGGACCCCAGGGTCGCCGACAAGCTGATCCCGAAGAACCACGGCTTCGGCACAAGGCGCGTGCCGCTGGAGAGCGGCTATTTCGAGGTCTACAACCAGGACAACGTCCGGCTGGTGGATATCAACGAAACGCCGATCGAACGCATCACGCCGACCGCCATCCGGACCAGCGACAGCGAGTATGAATTCGACCTGCTGATCTATGCCACCGGGTTCGACGGCGTGACCGGACCCTATGACCGCATCGATATAAGCGGCCCCGACGGGCGCCGGTTGAAGGATGCCTGGGAAACCGTGCCGCGCACGTTCCTCGGTGTGATGGCCGAGGGATTTCCCAACATGCTGATGGTGCTGGGGCCGCATACCGCGCGCGGCAACATCCCGCGCAACATCGAGGAAATCGTGGATTGGGTGACCGGCCTGATCCAACACATGCAGACCCACAAGCTGACCCGGGTGGAACCGCGGGCCGAGGCGGTGGACGACTGGACCAACCATGTCGAAAAAGCGGCGGCAAGCCTGCTGTTCAGCCAGGTGAACTCCTGGCAGACCGGCGTCAACCGCAACGTCGAAGGCCGCCAGGTGCGCCGCGTGCTCGGCTATTACGGCGGGGCCGTCAAATATCGCAAGATCACTCAGGACGTCGCGGCCAAGGGCTACCGGCAGTTCGTGTTCGCATAGGCGCGCACGCCCGGCACCGGCGGGCCGAGCCGGATCGACGCCCGCCTGCATGCTCTGCTAGGCTTGTGCCACCAGGCGTCCACCGGGAGGACCACCCAATGAACGACGCACCAACGCTCGCCGAACGCGCCGACGCACTCGAAGACCAAATGAGCCGCGAGCTGGACTACATCGTCATCAAGTCGCGTCTTTACAGCATGGCCGAAGGCGACATGGGTCCGCCGCCCAACGCCGCCAAGCTGATGGCCGCCAACCCCAATGCACGCGTGCTGATGGGCGACGATCCCCGCCTGCCGGCGATGCCGGAGAAGCCCACGCTGATGGACTTCTTCAAATACCGCTTCGGTCCCGCCGCGCACCTGCTGCAAAGCGCCAAGCACGCGGTGAATGCCGGACTGTCGGACAAGATGGTGCTCGCCTGCCTGCTGCACGATATCTCAACCATCGGCTTCATCCGCGGCGACCACGGCTATTGGGGCGCGCAGCTGGTGGAGCCCTATGTCGATGAGGAAGTCACCTGGGCGATCCGCGCCCATCAGGTGCTGCGCTTCTATCCCGATGACTCGGTCGGCTACGAATATCCGCAATCCTACATCAAGACATTCGGCGCCGATTACCGTCCCGACCCGTACGTCGAGGAAGACTACAAACGGATGCGGGCGCATAAATGGTACATGTCGGGCCGCATGATCACGGTGCACGACATCTACTCGTTCGATCCGAATGCCAAGGTGGAACTGGAAGAATTCACCGACGTGATCGGCCGCGCGTTCCGCCAGCCCGAGCAGGGGCTTGGCTTCGACAACAGCCCGGTCGCACATATGTGGCGCGCCATGATTCGCCCGGCGAAATACCTGTAATCGAGGCAGAGCTTCGCGGTCCGTGCCATGCGGCCCGCTTGGGGGGAGGCAAGGAAGTGTCGGGGCGTTGCCCCGAACCCCACCAGGAGGCTTTGCCCCCTTGTATCTCTCCCGCGCTCCCGTCCCGTGGTAGAATTGCGGTGTCGGGTGCGGATGGAACCCCGTTGCCTCCTGGGGCGAGCGAGCCCGTGGTCCAGCGCGGGGTGCCATCCGCGACGTCATCCCTGAGCCCGAACAGTCGCCCGGGCCGCTCGTCGAGCCCGCATCAGCAAGGACGGGATCCCATGGATGCGACACACTCCGCTGCGTGCTTCGTCGGCATCGATGTCGGCAAGGCGCATATCGACGTTTTCGTTCACCCGTCCGGCGCAGCGTTTCGCCTGAACCGCGATGCGGCGGGCCTCGACGATCTGCTGGTGCGGCTGCGACCGTGCGCGCCGACCTTGATCGTGCTGGAAGCGACCGGCGGCTTCGAGCGGGTCGTGACGGCGGCGCTGTGGGGTGCCGGCCTGCCGGTGGCGGTGGTCAACCCGCGGCAGATCCGCGATTTCGCCCGCGCGAGCGGTTGTCTGGCCAAGACCGATCGGTTGGATCCGCGGGTCATTGCCGGTTTCGCTGCGGCGATCCGACCGGAACAACGGCCGCAACCGGACGCGGCGGCGTGTGAGCTGGCGGACCTGGTCGCGCGCCGGCGTCAACTGGTGGAGATGATCAGCACCGAGACGATGCGCTCGCAGCAGGCAAGGCTTGCGGCGGTCCGCCGCCAGTTGGCGGCGCATCTGGCGTGGCTGAACAAGGCGTTGAGCCAGCTCGACGCCGATCTGGACGCCGCGGTGCGGGCGAGCCCGGCGTGGTGCGAGCGGGCGGCGCTGCTGCTGTCGGTGCCCGGTGTCGGCGCTGCCACCACCCGGACGCTGCTGGCGGATTTGCCTGAACTGGGCAGCCTCGACCGGCGTCGCATCGCCGCGCTGGTGGGTGTCGCTCCGGTTGCGCATGACAGTGGTCAGCACCATGGCACGCGGCATATCCGCGGCGGGCGCGGCGCGGTGCGAGCGGCGCTCTACATGGCCGCCTGGATCGGCAGCCGATGGAACCCGGTGCTGAAGGAGACGTACCAGCGCCTTCGGGCGGCCGGCAAGCCGCGCAAGGTGGCTCTGGTTGCGTGCATGCGACGCTTGCTGACGATCCTCAACGCGATGGTGCGGAACAACACGCCATGGCGCGCCGCGTGAAGGACGCTGTCGTGCCGACTGAAGCCAGGCCTGGGGCGGGCGGCGTCGGGTCAAGACCGAAGTCGCCGCAGGCGATGGCGCGCAGCGTCAGTCTTGAGGCGACGCCGCCCGCGCCGGACAATGAAAAGGCGACACGACGCTTGACAACCAAGACAGTCGCTGGACCTCCAGCAAAGGCACAGCCTTTGCAATCGGATTCGGTTTGGGGTGGGGAGGGGGCGCGATCGTCTCGGACCATACGAGCATCGCGGAACGGCCCCCTCCCCACCCCAAAGGGAGTCGGTTCCAAGGGCCGGGCCCTTGGCGGGGATGCAAGGGGCAGCGCCCCTTGATGGGGGTTCGGGGGCAACGCCCCCGATCCTTTCCTGCGCCCCCAAGCCGGACGCATGGCACAGACCGCGGAACTCTGCTTAGACTTTACCCGAACGCAAGAATGGGAGGACGGATGATGCTCACCATTGAACCGACAGGCGCGGTGTTGGGCGCGACGATACGCGGCGTGGACCTGGCACAACCCCTGCCCGAACCGGTGTTCGGCCGCATCCTGCTGGCGCTGGGCGAACATGGTGTGCTGCGGTTCCCGGACCAGCAGCTCGACATGGGCGCGTTGCAGCGATTCTCCGAGCTGTTCGGCGAGATCCAGGGCAACCCGATCCGCGAGGCTGACAAGACCCAGTCGTTTCCGCAGATCGGCATCCTGTCGAACCTGCAGCAGGACGGCAAATACATCGGCAGTCCCGACGCCGGTCAGGACTGGCACACCGACATGTCATATCGCGACGTGATGGGCTTCGTGAACGTGCTGTATGGCATTCGGATTCCCCGTCGCAACGGCGTGCCGCTCGGCGGTACCGAATTCTCCAACATGCACGCGGCCTATGATGCGCTGCCGGACGAATTCAAGCACCGGCTGAAGGATGCCACCGCGACCCACGACTTCGAGAAATTCTGGGAACACATGCGCCGCGACAAGGCCAGCACGCGTCCGCCAATGACCGATGAACAGCGCCGCCGGCGCCCGCCTGTCGTGCATCCGCTGTTCCTGACCCATCCGATCACCGGGCGGAAAGTGCTGTACTGCAATCCCGGCTATGCGGTGCGCATCAACGAATTGTCGCAGCAGGAAAGCGACGAGACGCTGGACTTCCTGTTCCAGCATCAACTGCAGCCGCAGTTCCGCTACACCCATAGCTGGACCGAGAACGACCTGCTGATCTGGGACCATCTCGGCACCATCCATCGCGCCATCGCCGATTATGCGCCGGACGAGATCCGCCTGATGCGGCGCTGCCAGGTGATGGCGACGAAAGTATTCGATCCGGCGTTCCTGCGCCCGGCACGCGAAGCCGCCATGGCGGCGGCATAAGGAGGAAGACATGTCCGAAGCATTCGAGGCGTCACAGACGCTGAGCCGGTTTTTTCGCTGTCTGGACGAGAACAATTTCCCCGGCCTGGTCGCGCTGATGGCGCCCGGCGGGGTGTGGCACCGCCAGGGCGAGCAGCTCAGCGGTGAGGCCAGCATCATGGCAGCGATGGGCAAGCGCCCGCCGCATCGACGCGTGCATCATCTGCTCAGCAACCTGATCGCCGATGTCAGCGGCAATGAAGCGACCGTCACCGCCTACATGTTCGTGGTGCGGCACGATGGCGCGGTGCAAGGCCCGGCGCCACTGACCGGGCTCGAGTCGGTACGCACGTTGCGTGTGCGCATGACGCGGACCGCGGCGGGCTGGCGCATCCAGGACCTTGGCGGCGATCCCGTCAGCTTCCAGAAGGCGGGCTGAGCGATGCGCTGGATCCGCTTCACCCGCGACGGCCGCACCGCCTATGGCTCGCTCGACGACCGCGATATGGTGCAGGAGATCAACGGCGAGCCTTGGGGGCCGCATCGCACCACCGGCGCGCACTACAAGCTCGCCGACGTGACGCTGGAAGTGCCGGTGATCCCGCGCACCTTCTACGCCGCCGGCATCAACTACGCCGCGCACATCCGGGAGATGGCGGAAAAGCGCGGCGTGCAGCCGGTGTTTCCGGAGAAGGCGGATATCGGCTACCGCGCCAACAACGCGCTGCTGCCGCATGGCGGCACGGTGGTGATCCCGCACGACGCCACGGAAAAGGTGAACTACGAAGGCGAACTGGTGGTCGTGATCGGCAAACAGGCCAAGCATCTGTCGAAAGCCGACGCGATGTCCTGCGTGTTCGGCTACACCATCGGCAACGATGTCAGCGAGCGCACCTGGCAGCGCGGCGACCGCACCTTCTGGCGCGGCAAGAATGCCGACACGTTCAAGCCGATGGGGCCGTGGATCGAGACCGAAGTCGATCTCGATGCGATGGAGACGACCGTGCGGGTGAACGGCGCCGACAGCCTGCGTTTCAAAACCAACGATATGATCTTCGACATCCCGACCTACATCGAGGCGATGACGCGCTACCTGACGCTGTATCCGGGCGACGTGATCTGGATGGGCACCGACGGCACGTCACCCGACATCAAGGACGGCGACGTGGTGGAGGTGGAGATCACCGGCCTCGGCGTGCTGCGCAATCCGTTCGCGCGGGCGAAGCAATAGCGGCGGGGTTGGCATGCGAGCGGCACTTTCCGTCGAGCCTTACACTCCGCGATAGGGGTCTGGCCTGACCCGGCCATCTGCCCCAGCTTCCCGTCATGGCCGGGCCTGACCCGGCCATCTGCCCGAGAAAGCGCATGCAGCCCGTTCTGCGCGTCCCGATCGTTCCGGTGGAGATGGCCGGGTCAGGCCCGGCCAAGACGGTGGGGCGGCGACGGTGGAGCACCGGCCGTGCACCGGTAACCCAGCGGGCCACCATCACGCGGTCGGCGGGACGTCCAGCCGGACCACGATGCCCTCCAGCGACGGCTTGGGTGGCGGGTAGCGCCGCATCACCTCCGGATCGTGACCCGGCACGATGTGCTGCGGACTCGGCGCGTGGGCGCGCAGCGTGTCAAACGCGTCCAGCATGTCGCCGATATGGAAAGCCGTGGTGAACGGGCGGCCGGTCTCCATGTGCTCGTAGAAATGCGTGACGTCCGACGCCAGCACGACAATGCCGCGTGCCGTGTTCACCGTGACGAACTGCAAGCCGACCGAGTGTCCGCCAGTCGGCACCACGCTGATGCCGGGCACGATCTCACCCGGGCCGGTGCGGTACACCACGCGGCCGTCGAAGTTCAGCCGCACGATGCCGCACACATCGTCCGGCTCGAACGACTTCGCCAACTGCTTGTGCCGCATATGGCGGCCGACCGCGTAATGGATTTCCGGCTCCTGCAGATGGAACCGCGCCACCGGGAACTTGGCGAAATTGCCGACATGGTCGTAATGCATGTGGGTCAGGATCACGTCCTGCACCCGCGCCACATCGACGCCGATCAGCGCGAGCGAATCGATCGGGTCGCGCAGCAGTGAGCGGCCCCGCTTGCCGCCGCTCTCCGCGGTGAAACCGATATCGATCACCACCGCGCGGTCGGCGTTCTTCGCCACCCAGACGAAATAATCCATCGGCATCGGTCCGTCATGCGGATCGCCCCCGATGAAATGATCCGCTCGGCGCGCCGCGCGCGTCGCATAGCGAATGGCAAAGACCTCGTATTGCGCTGACATGATCAGACCTCCACGCGAGCTTCGTGCAGCTCCGGCATCACCTGCCGGGTAAACAGATCGAGCGAATGCAATGCCTCGTCCGCCGCGATGTCACCGAAAGCGAAGCGGCACAGCAGATAGTTCAGGCCACCGGCATCGATCTCGCGCTGCAGAAAGGCGCGCACCTTGTCCGGCGGGCCGGCGACGGCACGACCTTCCGCTTCGGCGCCCTCGAAGGTTTCGGGGAACAGCGCGTTCGGATTCGGCAACTGCATATTGTGCTTGCGCCACAGCACCAGGAAGCTGTGCCGCCATTTGTCATAGCCGCGCCGGGCAACCGCCAGCGCCTCGCGTTCGGTCTCGGCGACGACGACGTGGCGGCTGAGCCCCATCAGCGGCAGCGTCGCCGGATCGCGCCCCAGCGCGACCCATTCGCGGCGATAGCGATCGGTGATCGGCCGCATCTTCGCGCCGGTCACATTGCCCACGGTGTTGACGCTGTGCTCGGCCGCCCACGGCACCGCATCCTCCCGCCCGATGCCGTACCACAGCGGCGGATGCGGCTTCTGGAACGGCTCCAGTTCGATCGGGACATTGCGATAGCTGTAGTGCTGGCCTTCGAATGTCAGCTCCTTGCAAGCCATGCCCTGCAGGATGACTTCCAGCGCCTCCTGGTACATCGCCGGAGTCTGCGCCGGATCGAGACCGTAATAGCGCAGCTCGATCGGCGAGATGCCGCGGCCGACGCCGAGCATCAGACGGCCGCCGCTCATCTGGTCGAGCATGCAGATCTCTTCCAGCAGCTTCAGCGGGTGGTAGAGCGGCAGCAGGTAGACCAGGGCGCCGAACCGCAGCCGGGTGGTGCGCTGCGCGATCGCCGCCAGCCACACGCCGGGCGATGGGGCGACACCGAGCGGGGTCGCGTGGTGTTCGGCCACGTGATAGCCGTAGAAGCCGGCGCGATCGTAGGCCTCGATCAGCCGCATGCGGTCGGCGAAGAACTGGTGCAGCGGCGCCTGGCTGCGGTCCATATGGTCGAACACCCCGAGTTCGCATGATTCCCCCCTGCCCTGCGCGCCGGTGTTGCCGCGTCTGCGCGTCCGTCCTGCGTCGCAGCGGCGACCATAGGGGCGGGTGGCTGCGGCGCCAATGCCGGGCGGAGCGGGGATGTCATCACCGCCGCCACTGCAAGGCTGGCGCGGCATCGTCAACGTGGCGTACCTGGCGCGTATTGGCGCGGCAGCACGCAACAGGTACACCGTTATTTGGATGAACTTACATCATCAAATTCAACTAAATCTTGCTCGGTAGCAAATATCAGATCGGCCGCACCGATTACAATTGCTCTGGCACGATTTTGCGATTGAGACGGGCGGAGGCACCCTGGTAGAAAAATCATCCTTCATCCCACAGCAGGAAACGACACATGCCTGACCAGGCCATGGGAGATCGCATCAATGATCGTGTCCGCGAGTTCTTCAGAAAAGGCCACAAGAGCGGCAATAAACTCTATGCCGTCGAGACTGACGGAAGCATTAGACCCGTTGCGAAAGTCGGCCCCCCGGTCAGCGGTGTCCGGCGCGTTCTCACCGGCGGCGTTTCCCTCACCTGATCAGAACGGTCCGAACCCAGCTTGCAGGTTCACCAGTCCCGCGATGATGGAGATTTTGGTGTGATGCGTCCCAAGTGGGTTGCGAAACCGCTCAGCAGCGATCCTGAACCGTTTCGTTCGTCCGATCCGGTGCTCAACCCTGACACGGAATCCACTCAGTCCACGGTTATATGCCTTCTCCTCATCAGTGAGTTTCCCGTTCTTTGGCTTCTTGTATGGACATTCCAGGTTCCGATGTTCCTTGTCGTACCCCTGGTACGCACTGTCCGCGTAGAGCCGTGCCTTCCTCGGCAGCTTTGGTCCATTGCGACGGATCGCCAGGTCATGGTGACTGCCGGGGTGAGAGGGCGAGGCGCTGACGATACGACCATTCCGGGTAACGATGTATTCGGTCTTCACCGTATGGCGCTTCTTCTTGCCGGAGTAATGCTCTCGCTGTTTGGCGTCCGTGTCAGGACGCTGGATCGGCTGCTCGGTGCAATCGACGATCAGGGCCTCGGCCTCGTTCCGACTGATTTTGGGCTTCCGTCCAACCCCGATCAGCGGCCGGGCGAGCTTTTCGATCCGCTGGATCGCTCGGCAGATCGCGCTTTTGTTGACGTTGTAGAAGAAGCCCAGGAACTCCTGGGTGATGTAGCAACGATAATAGATCAGCATGATCAAAAGATGATCTTCCAAACCACCGACGTCCCAGGGGCGGCCGGATTTGGCCTTGTGCAGCTGAGCTTTCTCCCAGGGGTCCGCGAGTTGCTTCAGCATTTTGTCGAACGTGGCGACGCTGACCCCGGTCAGGCGGACGAAGCTCGTGCTGGCGCGCAACCGGGCAGCGGAGAACGGACGGGACATCGGGCCGGGTACCTTCATGAAGAAGGTTCTCGACGAATCGAATCGTCCCGTGACCTGTCAAGCTCGGCCGCGCCGGCTCAGCTCACCGACGGAGAGCCGCTAACGTACTCATTTTCGCAACGGGTCTATTGACAATGCGTTATGGAACACCGTCCAGGTCAAGGCATTGGCGCGCTGGAATGACGCCATCGCTTCGCAGAACCTGCGGCTTGGCCCGCAGCCCTCGAATTACGCTCTGGCGCAGGCATTGGTCCGCGTGCCGATCGCAGACCGCGCCGGCAATTGCGGCGAACAGGCCGCATTGGCCGCCTGGTACGTGCTGAAGTCGGAATTCGTCCGCCGCGACCGGATCTACATCGCCACCATCAACAATCCGGGGGATCACGTGTTCTGCGTGGTGTCGGAACTGCCGATTCCCGCTGGAGGGCAGAACTATGCCAGCGTCAGGGAGTTCTGCGGTGCCCGCGTCGCAGCAAGCTACCTCGTCATCGATCCGTGGCTCAATACGAGCTGCGCTGCGGACCAATATCTGGTCTTGGGCCGCCAGAAGCTCAACAAATGGCAAACGGACGGTAAGCGGGTCTGCTGGCACGCGGGATGCCAAGGGCCCGGCTGGTATCCGCCGGCCGGCGAATACGCGAATTTGTTCGCGTTCGCACCGCTGACCATCACCGCGTTTTAGCGGGGCGCTGGGCGGACTGTTCGGCACGGGCGGATTGCCATCGAGCACGCTGCGGAAAACCGCCAACCCGACACGGGATCGATATGGCTCTCCGCCGCGGCGAAGAACGACCGCGAGGACGACAGTCGATCCGGGGCATGGATTGCGAGCCCCCAGCCGTTCGGCGACGCAAGTCCGGAGACCCCGGCGTAGGCTGACTACTCTCTGCGCGCCATCCGCGTGTTGGTGGCGGTGACAGCGAGAGCGCACGCCACCGGCACCGCCGAACGCGGCCACCGTGGTGACGGTCGACCATCTGACCAGCAACCAACCGGTGCTGGGCGACCCGATCGTTCCGGCGGAGATGGCCCGGTCAAGCTCGGCCATGACGAACACGGGGATCGGCCAAGACGAAAACGGGGACTGGCTAGGACGAAACGGGCCGAGCATGACGAAGGCGGGATCGGCTGTGACGAAACGGGACCGGCCATGAGATGAGCCAGGGCGATCATGACACACGCCGCACCTGCCAACCCCGCTCATTGTATGAGGCCGCCGCCCACCTGGCAGCCAGAGTCAGGGCAGCAGCGCCCGCAGCGCCTCCAGTTCGCGCAGCGTCTCGGTCAGCACCGCGCGTAGCCGCTCCACCTCGCCATCCTGCCGCGGCCGGGCGGTCATGCGGGGGACCGGGAACGGGGTCGGCGCCAGGCCCGGGATCGGCAGTTCGGGCTCCGGGCGGGGAGTGGCCGAGGCCCGTTCCAGCGCCGCTTCCGCCTGCTCGTCGGGCGTCGGCGGAGGAATGTCGTCGGACAGTCGACCGCCGCCCTCACGCAGCAGGCGCTGCACACCCTTGATCGTATAGCCCTGGATATACAGCAGATCGGAAATGCGCCGCAGCAGCGCGATGTCGTCGGGCCGGTAGTAGCGCCGACCGCCGCCGCGCTTCAGCGGCTTTACCTGGGGGAACTTGGTCTCCCAGAAGCGCAGCACGTGCTGCGGGATGTGCAGTTCGTCCGCCACCTCGCTGATGGTGCGGAACGCATTGGGCGCTTTCTGGGGCCTGGAGCGGCCGGCTGGAGTGTCGAGGCCGGCGTCTTCCGCCGGTCCGCTCATTCGTCTTCGTCCGGACCTGGGGCGGTGCCGTTGATTCGGGCTTTCAGCACATGGCTGGGTCGGAATACCAGGACACGGCGCGGCAGGATCGGAACCTCCTGGCCGGTTTTCGGATTTCGACCAACCCGACGCCCTTTCTGGCGCACAGAAAATGTGCCGAACCCGCTGATTTTAACGGATTCTCCCACTTCCAACCGACTGACCATCCGCTCCAGCACGGTCTCCAGCAGGTCAGCGGATTCGTTACGCGACAGGCCTACCTGAGCGTAGATGGTTTCGGCCAGATGCGCGCGTGTCACCGTTTGCATCCTGGGACGCTAGGCAGCGATGCCCGGTCCGTCAAGCGGAATACGAAAAAAATCTCTCAGGATCAGGTGGTTGCGGCCGGCGTTTGGGCGGGCTGCGGCGCCGCTGAGCGGACGCCGGTTACATCCGGACCAGGGCGGAACCCCAGGTCAGGCCGCCGCCCAGCGCCTCCATCAGCACCAGGTCGCCCCGGCGGATGCGGCCGTCCTTATGAGCTTCCGCCAGCGCCAGCGGAACCGAGGCGGCCGAGGTGTTGGCGTGCCGGTCCACCGTCACCACCACGCGCTCCGGCGGCAGACCCAGCCGTTTGCCCATGGCATCGATGATGCGCAGATTGGCCTGGTGCGGCACCAGCCAGTCGACGTCGCGCCGGGTCAGGCCGTTCGCTGCCAGCGCCTCGTCCACCGCCTCCGACAGCCGGGTCACGGCGTGGCGAAACACCTCGCGCCCGTTCATCACCAGATGCCCGGGCCTGTCGGGCCGGCCGACGGCGCCGTCAACGTAAAGGATGTCGCCCAGCGTGCCCTGAGCGTGCAGATGGGTGGACAGGATGCCGCGATCGATGGTGCCGCGGCCCTCGCCGGCGCGCAGGAACACCGCGCCCGCGCCGTCACCGAACAGCACGCAGGTGCCGCGGTCCTGCCAGTTCATGATGCGGGAATAGACCTCGCTGCCGATCACCAGGGCGCCGCGCGCCTGGCCGGTGCGGATCATCGCATCGGCCACCGACAGCGCGTAGACGAAGCCGGCACAGGCGGCCGCGATGTCGAAGCCGAAGCCGCCGGGCACGCCAAGCGCGGCCTGCACGCGCAGCGCCGTGGCGGGGAAGGCCTGGTCGGGCGTGCTGGTGGCCAGGATGATTGCGTCCACCTCGGCCGGTTCGGCCTGCGCGTCTTCCAATGCAGCCCGCGCCGCCGCGGTGCCCATGAACGCCGCCGTCTCATGCGGGGCGGCGAGGTAGCGCTGGCAGATGCCGGTTCGCTCGCGGATCCACTCGTCCGAGGTTTCCACACGACGCGCCAGCTCGTCATTGCTGACCACATGTTCGGGAAGATAGGCGCCAATTCCGGCGATGATGGAGCGAGGAGGCATCGGCATCCTGTTGGAAATTCAGCCCGTGGCGAGTCGCGGGCCTGAGTTCGGGCCCGTTCTTCTCCTGCGTGGCCAGCTTGTCCAGGCTGATCCGGGTCAGACCTTCGCGGATGTGGTCGTTGAACCGGTGCACGACCATGTCCATCGCGACATCAACGGCATGGGCAAAGCCCTGGGCGTCCGTGCCGCCGTGCGACTTCACCACCACGCCGTTCAGCCCGACCATCACCGCACCATTGTAGCGACTCGGGTCGAGCCATTCACGCAGGCGGTCCAGGCCGGGACGGGCCAGCAGGTAGCCAAGCCGGGCGCTGATGCTGCTGGTGAACACCTGGCGCAGCAGTTCGCCGATCAGCTTCAGCGCGCCCTCGCCGGTCTTCAGCGCGACATTGCCGGTGAACCCGTCGGTCACCACCACGTCGGTGGTTCCGGCGGTGATGTCATGTCCTTCGACAAAGCCATGAAATTGCGGGCTGATATGGCTGGCGCGGAGGAGTTCCGCGGCCTGGCGGACGGTGTCGTCGCCTTTCAGTTCCTCGGCGCCGACATTCAGCAGCCCGATCGTCGGGGCTGTCAGTCCCAGCACGGTGCGGGCAAACACGTCACCCATCACGGCGAACTGCACCAGGTTGCGGGCATCGCATTGCACGTTGGCGCCGAGGTCCAGCATCACCACGTCGCCGCGCGCCGAGGGGCCGATCGCGGCCATTGCCGGCCGGTCGAGGCCGGGCAGGCCTTTCAGCACGATCTTGGCGAGTGCCATCAGCGCGCCGGTATTCCCGGCGGACACGATGCCGGACGCCTCGCCGGCCGCGACGGCGTCGATCGCGATGCGCATCGACGACTGCCGCGACCGCAGCGCCGCGGTCGGCTTCATGTCGTTGGTGATGGCCTCGGGGGCGTGCCGGATGGTGCAGGCTGCCGAGGCGCGCTTTTTGCCGGCGAGCAGCGGGGCGAGCTGCGCCTCATCGCCAACCAGCAGGAAGGTCGCGCGCGGATGACGCTCCGCCGCGATTTCCAGCCCCTCGATCACCATGGCGGGGGCACTGTCGCCGCCCATAGCGTCCACAGCCAGCGAATAGGTCTCGGTCACGGCGGGGACGCCGACACGCGGCCGCCCGGCGTCAGACCCGGACAGCGCCCTTCAGCGCCTTCCCGGCGGCGACGACCTCGCGACCGTCATAGAAGCCGCAATGGCCGCAAATGTGATGCGGGCGCTTGAGCTCGCCGCAGTTCGGGCACTCGGCATGCGCTTCACGCGGCAATGCTTCGTGGCTGCGTCGCATGCCCCGGCGAGAGGGCGACGTTTTTCTCTTTGGAACGGCCATGGGACTGTGCCCCTCATTCCTCTGGTGTGGCCCCGCGTCAGCGAGGGGCATTCATGAGATGGAAACAACGTGAGGGGCGCCGCATAGCAGAGGGGGCTCGGGGTCGCAAGGCCGCCACCCGATTCCGCCGCTCACCTCCTGATCAGCCTGCAGCCTGCATCGCCAGGCCGTCCGGCGGGCGTTCCGCCAGCAGCTCGAGCACCGCGGCGGCGGCGGCCTCCGAGGGCAGGCCCGCCAGCGGATGCAGCAGCGTCAGGACGGCGCGGAAAGCTGCCCGCTGCGTCGAAGCCGCCTCGGGTTCGCTCAGCAGCCGGTGCAGTGCCTCGGCCAGCCGCTCCGGCGTGCAATCCTGCTGCAGCAATTCCGGCACAACCTCGCGATCGGCCAGCAGGTTCAACAGCGACGCATAGCGAACCTTCACCATCCGCCGCGCCAGGGCCGCCGAGAGCGGGTTGACCCGATAGGTCACCAGCATCGGCACGCCGGCGAGCGCCAGTTCCAGGGTAGAGGTGCCGGATTTGGTCAGAGCAACCGCGGAGGCGGCGAAGGCGTCGTATTTGTCGGCGGTCTCGCTCACCAGCAGAGGCGGCACCGGCCAGCTTCTGGTGCCAGCGCGCACCGCCTCGGCCACCGGCCCGGCCAGCGGCACCACCGGGCGCATGTTGGGATGGCGGGCCGACAGGCGCTGCAGGGTGGCACCCAGGATCGGCAGCAGACGGGACACCTCGGTGCGGCGGCTGCCCGGCATCAGCGTCACCACGCGGGCGCTGTCCGGAATGCCGTGGCGGGCGCGGAAGCGGGCAGCGTCGCCCTGGTCGGCGCCGCTTTCCAGCACCGGATGGCCGACGAACCGGGCCGGCAGAGCATGGCGGGCGAAGAACGCCGGCTCGAAGGGCAGCAGGCAGAGCAGCCGGTCCCACAGGCCGGGGTAGTGCTTCACGCGGCTTTCCCGCCAGGCCCAGACCTGGGGCGCGACATAGTGCACCCGCGGAATGCCCAGCGGGGCGATGCGACGCAACACGCGCAGGGTGAAGCCCGGCGAGTCGATGGTGACGACGATGTCGGGCCGGCGCTGCGCGATGTCGGCCTCGGTTTGCTCCAGCCGCTGGCGGAGCCGGCGAAGCTTCGGCAGCACCTCGACCAGGCCCATCAGCGCCAGCTCATGGATCGGAAACAGGCTGCGCAGGCCGTGATGCGCCATGGCTTCGCCACCGATGCCGGCGAACTGCGCATCCGGCCGGCGCGCCGCGATGGCCTGCATCAGACGGGCACCCAAGGCGTCACCGCTGGATTCGCCAGCGATCAGATAGATCAGCGCCGGGGGCGTTGCCACCGGACCCCCATCAAGGGTCGCTGTCCCTTGTATCCCCGCCACGGACCCGGCCCTCGGAACCGACGCTGTTTGGGGTGGGGAGGGTGCGCTTGGCCCCTCCCCACCCCCAATCGAACCCGATTGCAAAGGCTGTGGCCTTGCTGAAGCTCCAGGAGACAACGTCTCCCGGTGGGATTCGGGGCAACGCTCCGGCGACCGATTTGGCAAATTTGGCAACGGTTTTTCAACTGATTGGCCACACTCTACCTACGGAGGTGTGGGCGATGCGATGGCCAAGCCTGGGAAAATGGATCGGACGCACGGCGGATCAAGCACCGCCGGCCGTGTCGCGCAAGCGCGCCGTCGAGGTGGCGCAGGCGGAGGACGTCGCGGTGCAGGACCGGCCAGAGGTCTGGCCGGCGGAGCGGCTGTCGGTGACCGACGCCCTGTGGGGCGACGGGTTCCAAATTCCCGGCGGCGAGTTGGAAATCCTGCGCCTCGCCCGGCCGCTTGGCCTGTCGGCGGCATCCAGCCTGCTGCTGATCGGCGCGGGCAGCGGTGGCGCGCCCTGCTGCGTCGCCTCGCATCTCGGGGTGTGGGTCACCGGCTTCGAAACCGACTCGGACCTCGCCGCGCTCGGCAACGAACGCAGCATCCGCACCGGTCTGGGGCGGCGCGCCCAGATCGAAAGCTGGGACCCGCACGCGCCGGAATTCGGCCGCAGCTACTTCCACCACGCATTGGCGCTGGACCCGCTGCGCGACGGCAACCACGAATTGGTACTGGCGGCCGCCACCGTCGCCTTGAAACCCGGCGGCCAGATCACCGTGGTGGACAACGCCGCGGATACGCCGCTCGATCTGGCCGACCCGGACGTCCGGGCCTGGACCCGACGCGCCAGCCGGGAGCCTGACAGCGTCCCGACCCAGGCCAACGTGACCCGCATCCTGACCCGCCTCGGCTTCGACGTGCGCATCGTGGAGGACGTCTCCCATCGCCACGTGCAGCAGGCCTTGTTCGGCTGGCGACAGGTGGTGGGCGACCTGGAGGACCTGAAGCCGACGGCGCGTCAGGCCATGCCGCTGGTGCGGGAGGCGGAGCTGTGGCTGCTTCAGTTGCGGCTGTTCCGCGGTAACAAGATGCGCCGGGTGCGCTGGCACGCGATCGGCCGCGGCAGTGTGTGACCGGGCGAGGCCGGCGACCGACGGACCTAATGAGCGCCGCTCACCACAGCTTGATCGTATCGGTCTGGCGACGGTCTGCACCTTATGCCAACAATTGGTCACCACCGGACCTCTGTGATCTGTTCCTTTTTTGGTACCCGCGCCGGCCGGCGGCCGGGTCTCGGTGGATCGAGCGGACACGCCGCAATCCGACTGACACCCCCCAGGGAGCATGAGCGAAGCCAGCCCCGCCAATAGCGCCACCCGCACCCTGCACGGTCTTGTCGTGGCATCCCTGGCGGCGCCGGTTCTGATGATTGCCATCGGTAGCTATCTGGCCTGGCAGTCCACACTCGCCGATGCGCACGATATGGTGCGGCGGACGGTGGCGATCGCCACGGAACAGGCGACCAAGGTGCTGGACACGCACATGCTGGTGGCCGACCGGGTCAACGATCTGCTGGGGCAACTGGACGACGCCCAGATCATTGTCCAGGAGGCCACGCTGCGTGATGCGATCCGGGCGATGACGCGCCGCCTGCCGCAGGTCAGCGATGTCGTCGTCGTCGCCGCGGACGGGCAGCTCCTGCTGGCTGCCTCGCAGTATCCGGTGGACCACGCCACCATCCTCGACCTGCCGCATGTCGTGCGCGCGCTGCAGGATTTGCGCCAGCCATTCCATGTCGGTCTGCTGGCCGAGGATCCGATCGAACACCGGCCGGCCTTCACGTTCGCGCGGCGGTTGGGCGACGATCCTGCACGCTTCCGGGGCTATGTGCTGGTGGAGGCGTCGCCGCACTATTTCGAGGCGTTCCACCAGGAACTGTTCGACCACAGCCGGGACTATAGCGCCGCCTTGTATCGCCAGGATGGCATGAGGCTGGCGCGTTATGCCGAAGCCCCCCCAATAAGGTCGGGCGATGACGTCGGCATCCTGCTGCTGAAGGCGGTGGTGCGCAATCCGGTGGCCGGCCTGCTGCGCGGGGCAACCTCGGACAGTGACGCCGAGTGGCTGTTCGCGTATCGCAAGGTGGAGTCCTATCCGGTCTATGCCACGGCGACACGGCCCTGGATTTCGATCCGCCGCGCCTGGCTCGAACGGGTGGCGTGGTACCTGGCGGTCGGCATTCCGGCGATGCTCGCGCTGTTCGCGCTGAGCCTGACCGCGACCCGGCGGGCGCGGCGGGAATCGACGGTGCTGAACACGCTGCGCCAGGAGGTGCGGCGCCGCGAGGCGGCCGAGGAGACGCTGCGCCAGGCGCAGAAGATGGAGGCCGTGGGCCGGCTGACCCGTGGCATCGCGCACGACTTCAACAACCACCTGACCGCGATCAGCAGCAATATCGAGCTGCTGATGCGCCGACTGCCCGCCGGTTCGGACGCGCTGCTCCGCCGGGCGGATGCCGCGATGCAAGGCGTGCGGCGGGCCGCGACGCTGACCCACCGCCTGCTTGCCTTCTCCCGCCAGCAGCCGCTCGATCCCGAGCCGCTGAATGTCGGCCGGCTGGTGGCCGGCATGTCCGATCTGCTGCGCCGCACACTGGGCGAGAGCATCGCGATCGAGACGGTGCTGCCGGGCGGGCTGTGGCTCACTCGGGCCGATGCCAACCAGTTGGAGGCAGCGCTGCTGCACCTGGCGGTGAATGCGCATGAGGCGATGCCGGACGGCGGCAAGCTGACCATCGAGACCGCCAACACCCATCTCGACGAGACCTACGCCGCGGGGCATCCCGACGCCACCGCCGGTGCTTACGTGATGCTCGCCGTCACCGATACCGGTACGGGGATGTCGCGCGAGACGCTGGGCCGGGTGTTCGATCCGTTCTTCACCACCAAGTTCGGGAGCGAGGCCAGCGGCCTGGGGCTGGCGATGGTGTACAGCTTCGTCACCCAGTCGCGCGGGCACATCCGGCTACAGAGCGAGCCGGGCGAGGGAACCACGGTGCGGATCTACCTGCCGCGTTACCTGGCGCAACCGGTCGCTGCCGCGGTGGCCGCACAGCCGGGTCCGATCCCGGCGCGCGATGCCGGCGAGACCATCCTGGTGGTCGAGGATGATGAGGACGTGCGACGGTCCTCGGTGGAGGCGCTGCGGGACCTGGGCTATGTCGTCCTGGAGGCGCCCGATGCCATGGAGGCGTTCCGCCTGATCGCCGATCGCGGCGGCATCGACCTGCTGTTCACTGATGTGGGCCTGCCGGGCGGGGTGAATGGCCAGGCGCTGGCGGATGCGGCCCGGAATGTCTGCCCGGAGCTGCGGGTACTGTTCACCACCGGCTATAATCTCAGCGCCGCGCTGCAGGACCAGCAGGCCGCGACGCAGGGCATGCACTTCCTGGCCAAGCCGTTCACCTTCGATGAGCTGGCCGCCAAGGTGCGGGAATGCCTCAGCGACGCCGGCGTGCTGGAAGTGGACGCCGCCCCTCCGGGGTGAGCCGCAACGCGGCGGCGGACCGACCCCGTCCCCCCTCCGCGGTCAGGTGATCACCGATCCGCCGGCCAGCAGCCCAGGCTGCCGCTGCTCCGCCGCCGCATAGCGCCGCGCCAGGGTGGCGCAGGCCATGAGCTGGATCTGGTGGAACACCATCAGCGGCAGCACGATCAGCCCCACCGATGGGCCGGCAAACAGCACGCTCGCCATCGGCAGGCCGCTCGCCAGGCTTTTCTTGGAGCCGCAGAACACCAGCGCGATCCGGTCCGGCCGGGAGAACCCGAGCCAGGCCCCGGCCAGCATGGTGGCCGCCAGCATCGCCACCAGCAGGGCCAGATCGATCGTCAGCAGGGTGCCGAACTGCGCCAGGTCGAGCCGGTGCCACAGCCCGTGCGTCACGCCCTCACTGAACGCGGCATAAACCACCAGCAGGATCGAGCCGCGATCCACCAGCCCCAGCAGCCGCTTGTTGCGCGCCGCCCAGTCGCCAATCCAGCGGCGGGCGAGCTGCCCGGCCAGGAACGGCAGCAGCAGCTGCAGCGCGATGTCGCCCACCGCCCGCAGCGAGAACCCGCCATGGGTGCTGAGCAGCAGCCCGGCCAGCAGCGGGGTCAGCAGCATGCCCAGCAGATTGGACGCGGTCGCCGCGCACAGCGCCGCCGGCACGTTGCCGCGCGCGATCGAGGTGAAGGCGATCGAGGACTGCACGGTGGAGGGCAGCACACACAGCAGCAGCAGGCCGGTCCACAGCGGCGGCGTCAGCAGCGCCGGCATCGCCGCTCGCGCCGCCAGGCCCAGCGCCGGGAACAGCAGGAAGGTGCTGGCGAATACCAGAACATGCAGCCGCCAGTTGCGCGCCCCGGTCAGCGCCGCCTCGGGCGCCAGCCGCGCCCCATGCAGGAAGAACAGCAAGGTGATCGCGGCCGTGGTGACGTAGCCCAGCGCCACCGCGCCCGGCCCGCTGGCCGGCAGCAGGGAGGCGAGCGCCACCATGCCGAGGATGGTCACCACGAACGCATCGGGGCTCAGCCGGGAGAGCAGTCGTGTCGCCATCGTGCGGGTCCTTGTCCTGCCAGAGGCTTCCTGATCCTTCGGCGTCCATGTGCGGCACCGCGGCGTTATTGAGAAGACCGCTGACCAATCTTAGTGTCATCATGAATTATGATGACCGAGGCGCCGCCATGCTGGACCCCGTGCTGCTGCGCAGCTTTCTCGCCGTCGCCCAGACCCGCAACTTCACCGAGGCCGGCCGTCGTCTTGGTCTGCGCCAGTCCACCGTCAGCCAGCACGTGCGCAAGCTGGAGCAGGAGGCCGGCCGCCGCCTGTTCGTGCGCGACACGCATTCGGTGGTGCCGACCGCGGACGGCGAGGCGATGGTGGGATTCGCACAGTCGATCCTGGCAGCGAACGAGCGAGCCGAACGGTATTTCCGGGCGTCGCAGCTGCGCGGCCGGCTGCGCTTCGGCACGTCGGAGGATTTCGTGACGTCGCATTTGCCCGACCTGCTGCGCGACTTCATGCAATTGCATGCGGCGGTCGATCTGGAGCTAACCGTCGCCGTCAGTGCGACGCTGTATGAAAAGCTCGATGCCGGCGAGTTGGACCTGGCGCTCTGCAAGCGGCGCGCCGGCGATGGTCGCGGCCGCCTGGTCTGGCGCGACCGGCTGGCCTGGATCGGCTCCGAGGCCACCCGGTTCGACCCGGCGCAGCCGATTCCGCTGATCCTCTACCCGTCGCCGAGCATCACCCGCTCCAGCGCACTGGACGCGCTGGAGGGACAGGGGCGCGCCTGGCGCATCGTCTGCACCAGCTCCAGCCTGAGCGGACTGCGGGCGGCGGTGCTGGCCGGGCTCGGGGTGACGGTGCACGCGCGCGGACTGATGCCGGACGGGCTGTCGGAGGTGCCGGCCTCCTACCGGCTGCCGGACGTGGGCGGCGTCGACTTCGTGGTGCTGGCAGCGCGCGCCGGCGAACGTGGCGCCGCCGCGGCGCTGGGCGAGGCGTTGCTGGCGAGCGGCGACCGATTGCAGCGCTGACGGCGACAGCAGCGCCGTCCGGCCGCCCGCGTTGGTTCAATCGACGGCAATGGGCGCCGGCTGACCCTGGCTGCACGGCAGATCGCGATCGATCATGCCCCAACTCGGCGCCGATGCCGTCCAGATCACCCCTGATGGCTGAACTGCATTGGGATCGTCCAGCGCGCCGACGCGGACCACGATCAGGTCGGGCCGGCTCAGCGCCTCGCTGAACAGCGGCGTGCCGCAGTTGGAACAGAAGCGACGGCGCATGCGGCTGCCGCTGTCCGCGACGCTGCAATACTCACTCGTTGCACCGGTTAGCTGGAAGCCCTCGGTGCGGAAGATCGCATTGACCGAGGCATTGCCCGCGGACAGGTACTGGCAGTCCCGGCACCAGCAGACGCGCGTCATGACTGGTGGCCGGTCGAACTGAAATCGCACCGCGCCACAAAGACAGCGGCCGGTCACGGCTTGCACCATCCTTCACTCCCCTCCTGCGGTCCGTCCTGCTGCGCATCGGCGCGATGCCGGCGCGGCCGCCATGCGTCAACCAGTCTCACACGAAATCATCGCCCGAAACTGCGGTGGTCACCACGCTCGAGGCGATGGCACGCGGCTTGCTGGGCTCCGTGTCACTACGCCAGCTCAGGAGATGATGGCAATGCTCGTCCGGATGCTCGCCGCGGTTGCGGTTTCGTTGCTCTGTCTTGGTTCCGCACGCGCCGAGGATCTGCCGAAGGAACATTTCAAGGTGATCGGCATGAACAGCCCGACCGTGGGCTCCTTCATGGATGAAATCCCGTTCTGGCGTAAGACGATTCCCGAGGCCTCGCACGGCGCCATAACCGCCGACATCACGCCGATCGACCAGATGGGCATCGACGACAAGACCATGCTGCGCATGCTGAAGCTGGGCGTGATGGATTTCGGCAGCATGGACATCTCGAAGATGGCCGGCGACGACCCGCATTTCGAAGGTTGCGACCTCGCTGGCCTGGCACTGACACCCGACAAGGCACGCGCCGCCTGCGATGCCTGGCGCGGTGCGCTCGACCAGCAGATGCAGAAGAACTGGAACACCAAGCTGCTGGCGATCGGCGGCAACCCGCCGCAGGTGTTCTGGTGCCGCGCCCCGGTCAGCGGACTGGATGACCTGAAGGGCCGCAAGATCCGGGTGTTCAACAACACAATGCGCGACTTCATGCAGGGCATCGGTGCCGCCTCGATCAGCATGTCCTTCGCGGAGGTGGTGCCGGCGCTCAACAACGGCGTGGTGGACTGCGCCGTGACCGGCACGCTCAGCGGCAACACCGCCGGCTGGCCGGAGGTGACCAAGACGATCTACCCGCTGTCGCTCGGCTGGAGCATCAACGTGATGGCAGTCAATCTCAGCGTTTGGAACAAGCTGCCGCCGAACGTGCAGAGCTTCATCCTGGAACAGTCGAAGGCCTACGAGGACAAGATGTGGGTGACCATTCGCGCCGCAACCGAGCAAGCCGAGAACTGCAACTTCGGCAAGCAGCCCTGCACCATGGGCAAAATGGCCCACATGACGCTGTCGCCGATCTCCGCCGCCGACCAGGCCCGCTACAAGAAACTGGTCGAAGGCGCCGTGCTGCAGAACTGGGCCAAGCGCTGCGGCACCGCCTGCGCCAAGCAGTGGAACGAGACCGTCGGCAAGGTGCTGGGATTGCAGGCGCCGGTGAGCTGAACCCATGGGCCGGGTTCTCGCCGCGGTCCAGCGCATCTCGCGCTATGGACTCTGGTTCGGCGGCGGGCTGATTCTGCTCGCCGCCATCCTGATCGGCATCGACGTGCTGTTGCGCAAGTTCTTCGACCGCTCGATCGGCGGCGCCGACGAACTCTCCGGCTATGCCATGGCGATCGGTGCCGTCTGGGCGATGCCGGCCACCCTGCTGGAACGCGGCCATATCCGCATCGACTCGCTCTACACCCATTTCAACCTCACCGTCCGCGTCTGGATCGATCTGCTCGGCCTGGCCATGTTCATCGCCTTCTTCGGCCTCATCGCCTGGCACGGCTACGGCGTCATGCAACAATCCTGGAGCGCCGGATCACGCAGCCAGTCCGCACTGGAAACGCCGCTGGTCATCCCACAGGCACTCTGGGTGCTTGGCCTGATCAGCTTCGTGCTGATCGGATTGTTGCTGATGCTGCGTGCCTTCCTGCTGTTCCTGCACGGCGATCGCGCCGCCGCGGTACGGCTGATCGGCACCCGCTCCGCCGAAGAGGAAGTCGAAGCCGAGTTGCAGGACATGCGCGACCATACCGAAATGGTGCAGCCATCATGATCGGCGTCAGCCTGCTCGTCCTGCTGATCATGCTCGGCCTGTCGATTCCGGTCGCCGCCGGGCTGGGCTTCCTCGGCCTCACACTCTCGGCGCTGTACGCGCCGCTGCCGCTCAGCCTGGCGATCGGCGAAATCTCCTGGTCGACCTCGAACGCCTTCCTGCTGGTCGCCGTGCCGTTCTTCGTGCTGCTGGGCGAGATCCTGCTGCGCTCCGGCACCGCGGAACGCATGTATGCCGCCCTGGTGAAATGGATGCCGTGGCTACCCGGTGGGCTTATGCACTCTAATGTTGCGGCCTGTGCCATGTTTGCCGCCACATCCGGCTCCAGCGTCGCCACCGCTGCAACCATCGGCACCGTTGCACTCGGCGAGATCGAGAAGCGCGGCTACAATGAACGGTTGTTCCTGGGCACCATCGCCGCCGGCGGCACCCTGGGCATCCTGATTCCGCCATCGATCAACCTCATCGTCTATGGCGTGCTGACCGACACGTCCATTCCCCGGCTCTACCTCGCCGGCCTGCTGCCTGGTTTCGTGCTCGCCGCGCTGTTCAGCCTGACCGTACTGGTGCTGTGCCTGATCCGCCCGGAATGGGGCGGCCAACGCGTCCGTACCAACTGGGACGAACGCATCCGCAGCCTGCCGGATCTGATTCCGCCGCTGATCATCTTCATCGCCGTCATCGGTTCGATCTACCTCGGCCTGGCGACCGCCACGGAATCCGCCGCGCTGGGCGTGATCGCTGCGCTCGCCGTGGCAGCCTGGCATCGCAGGCTCACCGTGCCGATGCTGCTGCATGCGTTCGAGGGAACCATGCGCACCACCGCCATGATCATGGCGATCTTGCTCGCGGCGTATTTCCTGAACTTCGTCATCACCTCGATCGGACTCACCGCAACCATCAATCGCACCATCACCGCGCTGCATCTGACACCCACCGAATTGCTGCTGGTGGTCGTTGCGTTCTACGCCGTGCTCGGCATGTTCATGGAAACCCTGTCGATGATGGTGGCAACCGTGCCGATCATCGCACCCATCATGGCGAAAGCGGGGTTCGATCCGGTGTGGTTCGGCATCATCGTGGTGATCCTGATGGAAACCGCAATGATCACGCCGCCGGTCGGCATCAATCTGTACGTGGTGCAGGGATTGCGCAGCCGCGGCAACGTCAACGACGTCATCATGGGCGCCCTGCCCTTCGTGCTGACCTTGGTCGCAATGATCGCCATCCTGTCGGTTTGGCCCAGCCTGGCGCTGTGGCTGCCGGCAGTCAGCGCCGGATAACTCGCGCCACCCGCCGCAATGCGATACCATCCACGGCGGAGGTCACGATGCGTGCCATGCTGCTCGACGCACCGCGATCACGCCTGCGCCTGGTCGCCACGGCGATCCCGCAGCCCGCACCCGGCCAGGTGCAGATCCGGGTGCACGCCTGCGCGGTCTGTCGCACCGACCTGCACGTGGTCGATGCCGATCTGACCGAACCGAAACTGCCGCTGATCCCAGGCCACGAAATCGTCGGCCGCGTCACCGCCCTCGGCGCCGGCGTGGATCGTTTCGCAATCGGCCAACGCGTCGGCGTTCCCTGGCTTGGCTGGACCTGCGGCACATGCACGTTCTGCCGCTCCGGCCGGGAAAACCTGTGCGGCCAGGCCCGTTTCACCGGTTACCAGATCGACGGCGGCTACGCGGACTACACCGTCGCCGACCAGCGCTTCTGTTTCGCCTTGCCGGACGCCTATAGCGACGCAGATGCCGCGCCCCTGCTCTGCGCCGGGCTGATCGGCTATCGCGCGCTGCGCATGGCAGGCGACGCCGAACGCCTGGGATTGTACGGCTTCGGCGCGGCCGCCCATATTATTGCGCAGGTGGCACGCTGGCAGCGGCGCCGCGTCTTCGCCTTCACCAGCCCGGGCGATACCGACGCCCAGGACTTCGCCCGCTCGTTGGGCGCGGTCTGGGCCGGCGGCTCCGATCAGCCACCACCGGAACCGCTCGATGCCGCCATCATCTTTGCCCCGGTCGGCAAACTGGTCCCCGCCGCACTGCGCGCCGTGGAACGCGGCGGCACGGTGGTCTGCGCAGGCATCCATATGAGCCCGATCCCGAGCTTTCCCTACGACATCCTGTGGGGCGAACGCGTGGTGCGCTCCGTCGCCAACCTCACCCGAAACGATGGCGAGGCATTTCTCGCATTGGCGCCGCAGGTCCCGGTGACAACCACATCGTTGCCATACCGGCTGGAGCAGGCCAATGACGCGCTCGACGATCTGCGCGCTGGCCGCCTGCAAGGGGCTGCAGTTCTGCTTCCCTGACCGCGTTGACGCTGTTCCCCCTCGCGCCTAGCTTGCCGCCCTCGTTTGCACAGTGGGGAACTCCCGGATGTCCAACAAACTCAAGGCACGCATGGCGAGCGGCAAGGCTGCGGTCAATGCCTGGCTCGCCATCCCCTCGGGCTTCTCCGCCGAAGTCATGGCGCAATGCGGCTGGGACAGCGTTACCGTCGACATCCAGCACGGCGTGCAGGACTACCAGTCGATGGTGCAATGCTTCCAGGCGATGCAGGCCCATCCGGTGACCCCGCTGGTGCGCGTGCCATGGAATGAGCCAGGCATCATCGGCAAGTGCCTCGACGGTGGCGCCATGGGCATCATCTGCCCGATGGTGAACACCGCCGCGGAAGCCAAGGCGCTGGCCGATGCCAGCCTGTACCCGCCGATCGGCAAGCGCAGCAATGGCCCGATCCGCGCCGCCATGTACGGTGAGGCCAGCAACTACCAGAAGACCGCCAATGACGAGGTGCTGGTGATCGCGATGATCGAGACCCAGCAGGGCATCGACAACATCGACGAAATCCTGTCCGTGCCCGGCATCAGCGGCATCTATATCGGCCCCTCCGACATGGGCCTGTCGCTCGGCATGATCCCGATCCTGGACCGCGAGGAGCCGAACATCCTGGCGATCTATGAGAAGCTGCTGGCGAGCTGCAAGAAGCACGGCAAGTTCGCCGGGCTGCACAACGGCACCGCCGCCTATGCGGCGCGCATGATCCAGATGGGCTTCAAGTTCGTCACCATCGCCAATGACAGCGGCCTGATGGCCCGCGCCGCACGCGAGGCGGTGACGGCAACCCGCAAGGCGGCCGGCGACCTCGCGAGCTGAGCCGGCGGTCGCAGCAGGCGTAGCAGGCGGGGCGGATCGGGGCATTGCCGCCGCAGCGGGCCGGAGCGGAAGCGACCCCAAGCCGAACCGAACCCGTGACACGTGCCATGATGGAGGCCGCGCCTATGGCGACACCGTCCGTCATCCGCCTGCATCCCGACGACGGCGTGCTGATCGCCCGCGCCACCTTGCTGCCGGGCACCGTCGTCGCCGACGGCGTCGCCGTGACGGAGCGCATCCCCGCCGGCCACAAGGTGGCGGTCCGCCCCCTCGCGCCCGGCGAGCCGGTGCGCCGCTACGGCCAGATCATCGGCTTCGCCTCGCAACCGATCGCACCAGGCCAGCACGTGCATGTGCAGAACTGCGAGATGGGCGACTTCGCCAAGGACTATGCCTACAGCGTGGATGCGCGGCCGACCGCCCACTGCCAACACGCCGGCCAGCTTCCAGGGCATCCGCCGCCCGGACGGCCGCGTCGCCACCCGCAACTATATCGGCATCCTCACCAGCGTGAACTGCTCGGCCCATGTCGCCGGCCTGGTCGCCGACATGTTCCGCCGCAACCCGTTCACCGGCGACGATCCGCTGGCGGATTATCCCAATGTCGACGGCGTGGTCGCGCTGACCCACAAGACCGGCTGCGGCATGAGCGAGGGCGACGGCGCTGCGCGTGCTGCGCCGCACCCTCGCCGGTTACGCCCGGCATCCGAATTTTTCCCATGTCATCGTGCTGGGCCTCGGCTGTGAGGTGAACCAGATCGGCGGGCTGATCCAGGAACAGAAACTCGCCGGCCGGCTGCAGGCGATGGACATCCAGACCATGGGCGGCACGCGCAAGACCGTCGCCGCCGGCGTGGATTTCGTGAAGGGCGTGCTGACGGAGTCGAACCAGGTGCAGCGCGAACCGGTGCCCGCCAGCGAACTGACCGTGGCGCTGCAATGCGGCGGCTCGGACGGCTACTCCGGCGTGTCCGCCAACCCCGCGCTCGGCGCGGCGAGCGACCTGCTGGTGCGCCACGGCGGCACCGTGATCCTGTCGGAAACCCCGGAAACCTACGGCGCCGAACATCTGCTGACCCGCCGCGCGGTGTCGCAGGAGGTGGGGGAAAAGCTGGTCGCGCTGATGCGCTGGTGGGAAGACTACACCGCCCGCGAAGGCGCCGAGATGAACGCCAATCCCTCCCCCGGCAACAAGGCCGGCGGGTTGACGACGATCCTGGAGAAGTCGCTGGGCGCGATGGCCAAGGCCGGCAGCACCAACCTGGTGGATGTGGTGCAATACGCCGAGGAAGTGAAGGCCCGCGGCTTCGTGTTCATGGACACGCCCGGCTACGACCCGGTGGCGGCCACCGGCCAGGTGGCGGGCGGCGCCAACCTGGTGTGCTTCACCACCGGCCGCGGCAGCGTGTTCGGCTGCAAGCCGGCGCCCAGCGATCAAGCTGGCCACCAACACGCCGATGTTCCGCCATATCGAAGACGATATGGACGTGAACTGCGGCACCATCCTGGACGGCGAGGAAACCGTGCAGGAATGCGGAGCCGCGCATCTTCGACCTGATGCTGCGGGTCGCCAGCGGCGAACCCACCAAGAGCGAGTCGTTCGACTTCGGTGCGGCGGAGTTCGCGCCATGGGTGATCGGCGCCACGATGTAGTCTTGGGCCTGCGGTCGTGGCCAAGGCCCCTCACCATGACCGGCGCCGCCGGTACGACGCAGCCCGGCCATGACGTGACGCGCCGGCCGCGCCGGCCGCGCCGCGGAACGGCACCTCCATCATCCCGCCACGTCGTCCGACGTGACCCGCCCATCCACCAGCCGCACCCGGCGGTCGGCGGTGGCGGCCAGGCCCTCGTCATGCGTCACCGCCAGCACCGTGCGGCCCTCGCGCGCCAGCCCGGCCAGGATCGCGAACACCGCGGCGGCGTTCTTCGTGTCCAGCGCCCCGGTCGGCTCGTCGGCCAGCACGAATTGCGGATCATTGGCCAGAGCGCGCGCGATCGCGGTGCGCTGGCGCTGCCCGCCCGACAATTCCGCCGGCAGCTTGCGCGCGGTCTCCGCCATGCCCAGCGCATCCAGCAGCGCCATGCCCCGCGCGCGCATCGCCCCGCTCCCCAGCCGGCCCAGCTTGCGCATCGGCAGCAGCACGTTGTCCAGCACGCTGAACTCCGGCAGCAGGAAGTGAAACTGGAACACGAAGCCGAACGACTCCAGCCGCAACCGGGCCCGCTGCTCGCTGTCCAGGCCGGCGGTGGTCTGGCCGAGCAACAGCACGTCGCCCTGCGTCGGCACGTCCAGCAGCCCCAGCAGATACAGCAGTGACGACTTGCCGGAGCCGGACGGGCCGCTGATCGCGGTGAAGCTGCCGGCCGAGAAACCCAGGTCGACATCGGCCACCAGCGTGGTCGGCACCGGGCCAGGCAGCACCCGGGTCAGCGCCACCGCCTCCAGCACCGCGGTCATGACGCGCCGCGGATCACGTCCAGCGGGTCGGTCCGCGCCGCCCGCCGCGCCGGCAGGAACGCCGCCGCGATGGCGGAGCCGAGCGCGATGCCGCCGGCCAGCCCGTACAGCGACACCGACTGCACGATGCGCAGTGTATCGCCGGGATTTTCCGCGCCCGGCGCCGGCACGTGGCGCAGCACCGAGGCGATGCCCCAGCCCACCAGCCAGCCGGCCAGCACACCCAGCACGCCGACGATCGTGCCCTCGACCACGAACACCGTGACGATGTCGCGCCCGGCGAGCCCGATCGAGCGCATGATCGCGATGTCGCGCCCCTTCTCCAGCACCACCGTGGAGATGATGTTGAAGATGCCGAACGCCGCCACCACCAGGATGGAGCCGGTGCTGGAATAGATCACCGAATTCTGCAGCACGAACACCGACAGGATGCGCGCATAGGTCTCCTCCCACGGCGCCGCCTTGAATCCAAAGCGCCCTTCGATCGCCTGCGCCAGCGGAATCGAGCGGCTGATGTCGGCCAGCCGGATATGGATCTCGTTCACCACACGCGGCCGCGCCTGCATGGATTGCTGCTTGGTCAGCGGCAGGTAGACGAAGGCGAGGTCCTGCTGCTCCAGCCCGGTATGGAACAGGCCGACGATGCGCAGCCCGGTCTCGCCGCCGGCGGTGGTGGCGGCGATGATCGTGTCGCCCAGGCCGGCGCCCATCTTCTTCGCCAGGCTGGCGCCGATCACCACGCCGTTGGGCTGGGTGGCGAGCGCGTCGAGGCTGCCCGCCACGATATCGTCCGCCAGGTTGGCGACCGCCTTCTCGCGCGCCACCTCGATGCCGAGGCCGGTCACCGCATAGTCGCGTCCGGCGCGGCGCAGGATCATCTGGCCGCGCAAGGTCGGCGCCGCAGCGACGCCCGGCATATGGCTCAGCGCATCCAGTATCGCACCGGCGCCGACGATGCCGCGCACCGGATCACGCGGCAGGATGCGACGGATCGCGACGGCGGCGCCGGGATGCAGCATCTGCAGCGGCTGTGGCGCGGGGCTGCGAATCTCGTCGCTGACCAGCACGTGCGGATTGGCCTCGATGATCTGGGTCCGGAAATAGCTCTGGAACCCCTGCATCATGCCGCCGATGGCGATGAACACGCCGACCCCGAGGGTGACGCCCAGCACCGAGACCAGCGTCTGGCGTTTGCGCGCCCGCAAATGGGCCAGCGCAATGGCCAGTGGCAGCGGCATCATGGCGTGACTCGGACGCGCGTGCCGTCGGCCAGGCCGGTCGGGTCGGCGATCACCCTGGCATCGGCCGCCAGCCCGAGGCGGATTTCCACCGCGTCCGCGCCCGCCGCCCCCAGCCCGACATCGACCCGCCGCGCTCGCCCCTGCTCGGCCTGCAGCACATAGGCCTGGCCAGGCTGACCACCCTGCGGCGGATCGTGCCGCACCGCGGCGGGCGGCAGCAGCAGCGCGTCGGCGCGTTCGGCCACCACGATGTTCACGTCCACCGTCATGCCGATCATCAGCCTGGTGTCGGCGGGCAGGTCGGCCTCCACCCGGAAGGTGCGGGTGGCGCTGTCGCCCTGGCGCCGGATGTTGGTCACCTTGGCCGCGAACGCCTCACCCGGAAACGCGTCGGCGCGGATCGCCACCGGCGCGCCCAGCTTCACCTGCGCGATGTCGCGCTCGTCCACGTCGGCCGCGACGCGCAGCCGCGCGACCGAGGCGACCGTGAACAGCGCCCCATTGGCCGCGACGGTGTTGCCGGGATCGACCTCGCGCCGCATCACGATGCCGTCCAGCGGCGCCAGGATGCGGTACTCGCCGGCATCGCGTTGCGCCAGCGCCACCGCCGCCTCGGCGCGGTCGCGTTCGGCGATGGAGCGCTGCAAGGCCTGAATCGAGCGCGCGCCGGTCGGCACCAGCGAGCGGTCGCGCGCCAGCTCCTGCTCCGCCAGCGCCAGGCGGGCCTGCGCATCCTCCAGCCGCTGCTGCGCCTGGCGATCGTCGAGCTGGGCGAGCGGCTGGCCGGCCCGCACGCTGTCGCCCTCCTGCACCAGCACCGCGGTGACCCGGCCGGCGACGGTGCTGCCGACCCGGGCGGTGTCGATCGCCTCCACGATGCCGGTGGCGTAGACCGCTTCCAGCGCGGCGCCACGATGGGGCTGCACCAGCGTCACGGCGACCGGGCGCCACAGCGCGAACCAGCCGGCGGCGGCCGCGACGGCCAGCAGCAGCAGCAGGATCAGCGGCCACAGCCGCCAGCGCGGTTGTGGCACCAGCATCCCCATGGGTGCCAACCCTGGCGGCCGGGAGCGGGCCGAAGCCGGTGCCGCCTTTCCGGCATTGCCCGGACGCACGGCGTCGGCATCCGGTTCGGCAGCCGGAATCGGCGCGCGGGACAAAGGCTCGGGCAGATCGGGCATGCGGCTGTCTTGCTCCCGCCGGCGTGGCGTCGCGTTGACCCAGGTCAAGCCAGGCCGGTTCGTTTCCGCGCATCGCTTGCCCTGGAACTGGCTCCTGCCTTGATTCAGATCAAGGCCGCGCGGTCTGCGGGCGGCAATCATGCCGCATGGACCTGCCCAGCCTGATCGCGAAATACGACCGCCGCGTGCCGCGCTACACCAGCTATCCCACCGCGCCGCAGTTTTCACCCGCGGTCGACGCGCCGCGCTACGCCGACTGGCTGCGCGCGCTGCCGGACGACGCCACGTTGTCGCTCTACCTGCACGTGCCGTTCTGCGCGCAACTGTGCCATTTCTGCGCCTGCCACACGACGGTGGTGCATCGGCCCGAACCGCTGATCAGCTACGCCACCACGCTGCTGGCGGAGATCGACCTGCTGGCCGATGCGATTGGACGCCGACTGTCGGTACGCCACGTGCACTGGGGCGGCGGCACCCCCACCGCCCTGCCGGCGGATCTGATGCTGGCGGTGATGCAGCGTCTGCGCGCGCGCTTCGCGTTCACGCCCGACGCGGCGATTGCGGTGGAAATCGACCCGCGCGAACTGTCCGACAACTCGCTGGCCGCGATCGGCGCCATGGGCACCACCCGCGCCAGCCTCGGCGTGCAGGATTTCGACCCGACGGTGCAGCGCGCGGTGAACCGGCTGCAGGATTACGACCTCACCGCCGCCTGCGCAGAGCGGCTGCGCGGTGTCGGCGTGGCGTCGATCAACCTCGACCTGGTCTACGGCCTGCCGTTCCAGACCGCGGCGGGCGTCACCCGCACGGTGGAGCAGGCGCTGCGCATCGCGCCGGATCGCGCCGCGGTGTTCGGCTACGCCCATGTGCCCTGGATGAAGAAGCACCAGACCCTGCTGCCGGAACACGCGCTGCCCGGACCGCTGGAGCGGTTTCACCAGCGCGCGGCCGTCGAGCACACGCTGGTCGCGCATGGCTATCGCCCGGTCGGCCTGGACCATTTCGCGCTGCCCGAGGACGCATTGGCGCAGGCCGCCGCCGGCGCGCGGCTGCGGCGCAACTTCCAGGGCTACACCACGGATGACGCGCCGGTGCTGCTGGGGATCGGCGCGTCGTCGATCGGCTCGCTGCCGCAGGGCTACGTGCAGAACCTGCCATCGGTGCCGGCCTGGCGCGACGCGGTACGGTCCGGCACCCTGCCGGTCGTACGCGGCGTGGCGCTGACCGCGACGGACCGGCTGCGGCGCGCGGTGATCGAGCAGATCATGTGCCACCACACGGCGGACCTGCGCGCCATCGCCGCGGCGCACGACAGCGATCCCGCCGAACTGATGGATGCCGCACCCGCGCTGCACGACATGGCACGTGACGGGCTGCTGCACTGGAACGGCGACCTCCTGCACATCACCCCGACCGGCCGTCCCTTCGTCCGCAACGTCGCCGCGGCGTTCAATTCCTATCTACGCCCGGACGCAGTCCGCCACTCGGCCGCGATCTGAACCATGCCATGCGGCGGTCCTGGTGTGGTGGGGCAGGAAGTGTGGGGGCTTCGCCCCCGGACCCCCAGCAAGGGGCGCTGCCCCTTGCATCCCCGCCAAGGGCCCGGCCCTTGGAACCAACTCCGTTTGGGGTGGGGAGGCGGCCGGTCGTGATGATGCGCCGGTCCGGGAACGCCGCGCCCCCTCTCCACCCCAAACCGAATCCGATTGCAAAGGCGAGCCTTTGCTGGAGGTCCAGGCGGCAAAGCCTCCTGGTGGGGTCCGGGGCAAAGCCCCGGCGCTTCCCGCCCCCACCACACCAGGACCGCGGCGTGGCACGGCCTAGGAGACAGCGATGCACCAGCACGGGTTGATGGACGAGGCCGCGTTCGCCGCGGCGCCGCTGGTTACGAGAGCCGTTCGATCATCTGGTGGTACCAGGCTTCGTGCCCGCCTCGGTCGCGTCGGCGGTGGCGGCCAGTTTTCCCGGCCCCGATCTGCCCGGCGTCTTGCCCGTACCGGCCGCGCCGCGTGACGACATGTTCGGCCGCCTGGGCACCGACATCATGGACGCCGCCGGCCAGGTGCTGGGCCGCGCGCCCGGCAGTTTCAACGCCGGGCTGATCTTCGTGCCCGGGCCGGACACCTGGCACGGCTTCACGCGGCGGCCGATCCGCGGCGTGCGGCGGTCACTGATCGTGAACTACGTGAGGCCGGAATGGCGGTCGCGGCACGAGCTGGCGTTTCCCGAAACTCCAGTGCGCGCCGCCTGACGACCCGGCGGGCACGGCCCGGCAACGCCGGCGCACGCCATCGACACCGCGGCGGTTTCTCGCCACTGTTCGCCCCGCGCACGCAACGCAGGGGGGACAAGAATGTCCGACACACCGCAGGACGCCAACGACGTCTTCACCATCATGCAGACCACGCGGTCGATGCGGCGGCTGAAGCCGGACCCGGTGCCGGATGCGCTGATCGCCAAGATCCTGCAGGCCGGCGCCTGCGCGGCCAACGGCGGCAACACGCAGCGCTGGCGCTTCCTGGTGGTGAAGGACCCGGCGATCAAGCAGGCGGTGCAAGTCTGGTACAAGCGCGCCTTCGACGAGGTGGTCGGCCCGCGCTACGCCAACAGCGCCCCGCCGCCCGGTGTCACGGCAGAGCGCTACCACCGTCAGCATGCCGCGGTGCAGTACCTCACCGACCATTTCCACGAGGCCCCGGTCTGGATCGTCGCTTGCATGGATGACGGCGGCGCCACACCGAACCGGAGCTCAGGCGCCTCCATCTACCCCGCCGTGCAGAACATGCTGCTGGCGACCCGTGCCCTTGGCCTGGGCACCACGCTGACCACGCGGCATTTGCTGTACGAGAAGGAGAGCGAGCAGGCGCTAGGCCTGCCGCCCGGTGTGCACTCCTACGCCATCCTGCCGATCGGCTATCCGATGGGCCGGTTCGGCCCGGTGGGCCGCGGCAAGCTGGCGGATATCACCTTCCAGGACCGCTGGGGGGAGCGCTACCCCGGGGTGTAGCGTAGCCCGCTCCACCAACGCCCCAACCGGGGCCTGCGTCACATCGAGATCGTCAGGCTCCGGTGCCTTGGCTGCAGACTGTCGAGGCGCGGGCAGATGGAGCATCACCGGCTCCGGCTCCCCGCGTCCCGCCCAGGGGCTGCGCCATTTCTGGAGATCGCCATGCCCCCTTGCCTTGGCTACCTGCTGCCGACCCGTGAGCAGATCATGCAGGGCCAGCCCCACGCCGCGCCGCTGCTGGACCTCGCCGCCCGCGCCGAAGCCACCGGGTTCGACTCCGTCTGGGTCGGCGATTCGCTGCTCGCCCGCCCCCGCCACGAACCGCTGACCCTGCTCGCCGGCGTCGCCGGACGCGTGCCGCGCGTCGCCCTGGGCACCGCGGTACTGCTGCCGGCGCTGCGCAACCCGGTGCTGCTGGCGCACCAGGTGGCGACGCTGGACCAAATCGCCGAAGGGCGGCTGATCCTGGGGGTGGGTTTCGCCGCCGACCGGCCGAACATCCGCGCCGAGTTCGCCGCCGCCGGGGTGCCGTTCGAGCATCGCATCGGCCGCATGATGGAAGGGCTGCGGCTGTGTCGCGCGCTGTGGCGTGGCGAGCCAGTCGACTGGGACGGACGCTGGACGGTTGCACAGGGCACGCTGGCCCCCACGCCGCACCGCCCCGGCGGGCCGCCGCTTTGGATCGGCGGCAACCTGCCGGCCAGCCTGGCGCGCGCCGGCAAATGGTTCGACGGCTGGTTCCCGATCGCCCCTGATGCGCCGAGCTTTGCCGGCCAGTGGCAGGAGGTGCAGGCGATCGCCCGCGACGCCGGCCGCGATCCGGCGGCGATGACCGGCGCGATGTATCTGACCGTCGCCCTGGACGACCAGGCGGACCGCGCGGAGCAGCGGCTGAACCATTTCCTGGAGAGCTATTACGACCAGCCATCGCGCGTGTTGCGGGCGCGGCAGGCGCACTACGCCGGACCGTCCGGCGGATTGGGTGAATGGCTCTCCGGCTATGCGCAGGCGGGCGCGGGTCATCTGGTGCTGCGCTTCGCCGGTGACCATGTCGCCCATCTGGACGCCGTCGCCAGGGTCCGCAACGAACTCGGCTGGTAGCCGGCGACCAGTCGCCGGGCGGAACAAAGCAACGCCGCGCAGCCGCACCAGGCGACGGCACCGCGCAGGGGTTTTGCTGATCGAAGCAGCGATGGAGGATGCGATGGCTGAGACGAACGGCTTTGTCGTTCCTGCAGGTGGCGGAAAGCGCCACGCCTCGCCGACACCGGGACGGTTCTTCGACTTGAAGCTCCTCGGCAGCGAAACCTCGAACAGCATCATGATGTTCGAGGAGACGCTGCCGCCCGGCACCGCCAGTCTCTACCACCTGCACCATGACAGTGACGAGGTCGCCTGGGTGCTCGCCGGCGAGATCACCTTCAGGATCGGCGAGACGATAACCGTCGGTGGCCCCGGCACGTGCGCCTTCATGCCGCGCACGGTGGCCCATGCGTGGAAGAACACCGGCGACGAAACCGGGCGGGTGCTGTTTCTCTACACACCGGCCAGCGCCGGCGGCTACATCGAGGCCATGGCCGACCGCCATGCCGCGCCCATGACCGCCGCCGAACGCGACGCATTCTGCGCGCGCTACCGGTGGGAAATCCTGGGTCCCAATCCGCTGTGACGGCGGCAATCCGGACCAGCTTGCCGGCCGGCCCGCGATGCAACAGCGCAGGGCGCCTTGGCGCGTCCGGGCCTACGCCTGGTCGGGAAAGCTGAACCCCACCAGCGCGAGCACCATGCCTAGCGCCCAGGCCAGGTAGATCGCGATCACCAGGTCACGCGAGGAATAGTACCCGAGACAGGTACCAGGCCGGCGGCAGCGGCAGCATGGCCGCGATCACCGCCTCGGTCGGACCGAAGGTCTCGAACGCGTAGATCCACATGATGAAGCCGACGATCGCCGCGACGAACACCGGCGGGATGCAGGCCAGCAGCAGCATGTCGTGCTTCACCCAGACCGTCGCGTAAATCACGAAACTGAACAGCGTCACCGTCACGCCGTAGGTCAGCGCCTCCCACATCGCCTTGCTCCCAGCCGTTGGTGCTTGTTCGACCGTGATCCCTGCCGCCTGTCGAGCCGGCGTTCTGACCCGTCAGGGCAGACCAGCCGCGCCACGCCGTCGTGCCGCTCTGCCGGATGGTGGCGCAGCCTCAATGCCACGGCGCTAACTGCCGACCTTCAGCGGCGAGACCAGGCCGCGCAGACAGGCCAACATAGACAGCGGCGTCAGCATCCCGGTCCGCGGATTGTCCGCGCTCGGCACGTTCTCGATCGTCATGCTGAACCGCGCGGCGGCCGCCTCCACCCGGATGGTATGGGTGTTGCGGGTCACGCCGGGATCGGCCCAGATCTCCACCTGGGTGCGCAGCGGGCCAATGCCGGCGAGCGCCAGGGCCGCCGCCACATTCACATTGGCCGGGAACCCGGCGGCAGCATCCAGCGCATGGCCGCGGAACACACACTGCGGCTCGGTCAGGCCCAGCACCTCGATCCCGTGCTGCTCCAGATAGGGCGCGCCGGCCAGCCCGTTCGGCGGCTTGCGGGTGACCATGGTGACGCTTTCCACCGGCCCCTCGGCGGCGGCGCGAACCGCGTCCAAGCCCAACAGCGCGCCGGTGGGGACGATGATGCGGGCACCAGTGGCCTGGGCACGCTGCACCAGGTGCATGCGCGGCAGCAGGGCGCCGACCGAGGCCGGGACAAAGATGCGGCCGGCATCGATGGCGGCAGTGGCGATCGGCTCGAACACCGCGGCCGGCGCCGCCTCCACCACGATGTCGGCCTCGGCAAGCTCCGGAATATCCACCAGGCGGGGCGCGGTGCGGAATCCGGTCAGGGCGGCGGCCGCCTTGCTCCTGTCGCGCACCGCGACCGCAATCAGCGACAGCCCCGTCACACCGGCATCCAGCGCGCGGGCCAGCGGCAGGCCGATGGCACCCAGCCCCGCGATCGCGACCGTGTAGCTCATCCGGCTCCCCCTGCATCGACCCTGGCTGCCAGCGCGCGGGCGGCGGCCAGATCATCCGCGGTGTTGACGTTGAGGAACGGGTCCCACGGACAGGCTGCGAAATCAACCCGACGCATGCCGAGCGACGCCGCGAAATGCCGCACGCCGCGCGATGCAGCGCGGGACGGCGGCCTGGAGCCCAGGGCTGACGCCCCTCCGCCGCCCTGCAGCCAGTCGCGCAGGGCCTGCCGGCACGCCACCGGCCACAGCGCCACCAGGTAATGCAGCCATCCATTGCTCGACGCACAGGCAGGCGCCGGTGCCAGCACACGCGGCAGGCCGCGCGGGATGAACGGGGTGTCCCCGGGCACGGTCAGCACGCTGTCAGCCCCCTGCCCGGCGGCCCAGTCCAGCCCGGCCAGCAATCCGGCCAGCGGCCCTTCTCCGGCAAACGCCGCGTCGGCAACAACCGGAAGGCCGAAGCCGGCGAACCGGGACGGGTCACCGTTGGCGCTGATCGCGATCGCGGCGACATCGGTGGCGAGCGCGGCGATCACCCGCGCCAGGATGGAGCGGCCACCGACCTCGAGCAGCGACTTGTCGCCGCCACCGAACCGGCGCGCCTGGCCGCCCGCCAGGATCACCGCCACGACCCGGTCCGCACTCGTCCCGCAGCACGCAACCAAATCGGCCATGTCCTTCCGCTCCGCGACGTTCGTCGTGGTCTGTGTCACACATCCTGCTTTGTGGTGGGACGGGGCAATAGCATCGGAGCGTTGCCCCGAACCCCACCAGGAGGCGTTGCCTCCTCCAGCAAAGGCTCGCCTTTGCAGTGGGAATCGGTTTGGGGTGGGGCAAGCGCCCCTTCCCCACCCCGGACGGGGTCGGTTCCAAGCGCCGGGCCCTTGGCGGGGATGCAAGGGGCTTTGCCCCATGTGCGCGAATCTAACGCTTGCGCGGTCACGGGGTGGTACGATTCCAAGCTTGGATGCCCCGCGCATCCTCCCTGCGTTCTGGTGAATGGACAGCGATCGTCGCGTCGCTGGCCAGGATTGTCGACCTCGAGGCCACGGCGCGCCAGTTCAAAGCACTGGTGCGCCGGCGCAAGATCCGCTCGGCGGAGGCGTTGCTGCGTCTGGCGCTGATGTGGGGTCCGGGCGGGCAGTCGTTTCGCGCCGCGGCGGCGCTGGCCGGGGATGCCGGCATCGCCGATCTGTCGGACAAGGCGGTCGAAGGGCGGTTGCGCAAGATGGGCGACTGGCTGGCGCATATGCTGGCGGCGCTGCTGGCCGATCGTCTGCACCGGCCCAGCGGCAGTGGGCTGCACCTGTCGCTGGTGGACGGCTCGGTGATCTGCGCGCCAGGCAAGGGCCAGGACTGGCGGCTGCACGCGCGCTACGACCCCGCGCGTGGGCGCTTCGCCGACCTGGCGCTGACCACGACCCGCGAGGCCGAAGCTACCGGACGGACGCGGATCTGTTCCGGCAGCATCCTCATCATGGACCGCGGCTATGCGCGGGTGCGGAACTTCAAGGAAGTGCTGGGGCGTGGCGCCGACTTCGTCACGCGGATCAGCTGGGGATCGGTGAAGCTGTATGACGCAGCGGGCGCGCGCATTGATGTGGCGGCGCTGCTGGCCGGGACCACCGAACCGCGCGAGGTCGCGGTCTGGATCAAGGGTATTCCACGCGGCCTTCGCCTGGTGATCCAGCCACTGCCGCCCGAGGATGCAGCGCGCCAGCGTGCCAAGCGGACGCGCAAGGCCAACAAGAAGAGCCAGCAGATCCAGCCGCGCACCGTGCTCGCGGCTGGGTTTCTGATGCTGATCACCTCGCTGCCGGATGCAGCGCAGCCGATGGCGCAGGTGGCCGCGCTCTACCGGCATCGCTGGCAGGTGGAGATCGGCATCAAGCGGCTGAAGAGCCTGGGCGGGCTGGACCAACTGCCATGTGCTGATCCGGTGCTGGCGCGAAGCTGGCTGCTGGCGCAGCTGATCGCCGCGGTGCTGACCGACGATCTCGCCAACGAGATCGTCGGTTTTCCCCCCTCGGCCTGACCAGACGCAGCCTGCGCCGCAAACGCTGTGGCGGGCTTGGGACACCGCCAGGGAGATCCTGCGTGGCGCGATCCTGCCACGACCCAGACTACGAACCCCGGCCGCCTTGGCGATATTCCGCCACCGCCTTGCCGAAGCGCCGAGACGCCGCACGCTCCAGGCCCACGAGCTCAGGCCCCCGTAAGTTCGCGCGTATGGGGCAGCGCCCCTTGGGGGGGCGGGGATGCAAGGGGCAGCGCCCCTTGGGGGGTCGGAGGCAACGCACCCGACCGTTTGCTGCACGCCACCAGCGCCTATGCGAGCGGAACGCGCCGTGCCGGCTACTCCGCTGCCTTCGGCAGTTCGTCCACCAGTTTGCGCACCCGCAGGATCGGATCGCGGCGCAGCGATTCCGGAATCAGCAAGCCCAGCGCACCGGCGACCGACCAATAAGCGTGGTCGGCGTGGCGCACGATCATGCATTCGCTGGACACGCCCAGATGCTGGCCTTCCAGCGAATGCGCGCAGGCGATATGCGCGATTTCCTCCGGCAGGCCGACCGCCAGGCACACGTAAGTGCCGAACACCGTGTGCCGCAGCGTCGGCTGACCGGTGGCGGAGGGATCGTCCTGCCACCGGGCCAGATTCACCGGATCGAATTCGTAGCATTTGCCGACGTCGTGGCAGAGCGAACCGCACAGCACGACGTCGCGGTCCACCTGCACTTCCGGCCGCTGCGCCATGAATGTATCGGCGATCTGCAACGCGAGTTTCGCCACTCCGCGCAGATGGTCGGCCTGGGTCCCACGCTTCAACACGTTCTGGCCGGGATTGCCGCCGGGCGGAATGTCGCTGATCCGGCCGAAGCTGGAATGCGACAGCGAGAACGCCCAGGCCTCGATCGCCTTCCGCCGCAGCTCGGGGATGGTGATCTGCTCCATCTCCGGCAGGTCCTCGACGACACTGCGGCGCAGCGCGTCGGTGACCGGCCGTTGCTGGGTGATATAGTGCAGCGCCATCACTTCACCGTTATGTAACGATAGGGGAACGCATTATCCGCGAGCTGCGCGACAGTCACATTGTTCTTCGTTGCCCAGACGATGACCTGCTGGTGCAGCGGAATGGTTGGCACATCCTGCTGCAGGATTTCAACCGTCTGATCGATCATCGCATCGCGCTTGGCGGGGTCGATCTCGACGCCGATCTTCTCGATCAGATCATCGAGTTTCGGATTGGAGTAACCGCCGACATTGACCTCGCCGCGGCTGCCGGTGCGGGTTCCCAGCAGGGTGAACAGCGGGTTGTGCGCGTCGTAGGTCGCCGGGGTCCAGCCGAGCAGATAGAAGTCGGTGTCGTATTTTGGGGCGAGGATCTTGGTGAAGAACTTGGTCTTGGTCTGTGCCTGCAGATCGACCTTGACGCCGATCCGCGCCAGCATGGAGGTGATCGCGGTGCAGATCTGCTCGTCCATCACGTAGCGGTCGTTCGGGCAGTCAAACGCGACGCGGAAGCCATTGGGATAGCCGGCTTCCTTCAGCAGTTCCTTTGCCTTCGCCGGATCGGCTTTCGGCCGGACATCCAGCTTGGCATTGTAGCCGTTGATGCCGGGTCCCCACATCATCCACGTCGGATGTCCCAATCCGAGCATCACCTTCTGCACGATGGTCGGTTCGTCAATCGCGAGGGCGAAGGCTTTGCGCACGCGCACGTCGCGGAACGGATTCTTCCCCTTCACGTCCGAGCTGGGCAGTTCGTCACGGGTGAGATTGAAGCCGAGATAGATGGTGCGCAGCTCCGGATTCTGCACCAGCTTGAAGCCATCGGTGTGCGAGATGCGCGCCATGTCCTGGGGCGGGACCGAGTAGATCATGTCCATCTCGCCCGACAGCAGGGCGGCGACGCGCGTCGCATTGCTGGAGATCACGTTGAACTCGACGCGGTCCACGTTGCCCGGCATCTTGTCCCACCAGCCCGGGTTCTTCTCGACCACGGTGCGCCGGTCCGGCTCACGCGATACCAGCTTGAACGGGCCGGTACCCATCGCATTGTGCAGGGCGTAGTTGTCGTCCTTGCCGATGATCGCCGGTTCGGTGGCATGATGCTCCTCGCACCAGGCCTTCGACATGATCAGGAAGTTGGTCTGCTCCTGCGGAAAGATCGGATCCGGCTTGTGGGTTTCGAACTCCACCGTCATGTCGTCGATCTTCTTGATCTCTTTGACCGAGGACAGCGGTGCGCGCATCGACGAATTCGGCGAGAGGATGCGATGCAGCGAGAACACCACGTCATCGGCGGTGAAGGGCGACCCGTCCTGCCACTTCACGCCCGAGCGCAGATGAAACACCCAGGTCGTCGGGCTGGTCTGCTCCCACTTGACCGCCAGCGCCGGTTCCAGCTTCAGGTTGCGATCGCGCCGCACCAGCGGTTCATAGATATTGGACAGGAAGGTGAGCTGCACCGTCTCCTGCCTTGTATCGGGATCCATGGCATTGACGTCGCCGTCATTAGCCCAGCGGAATGTCACCGCCGAGGCCGGCTGAACAGCGAACGAGCCGGCCAGCAGGGCCGCCAGCAAGGTCAGGCGTGAAGCGCGCATCGGATCTGATTCTCCCCCGGCGCGTGCCCCCGGAATGGCACGCAGCATGATGCATACTATCCTGCCACCGGCCTGACCAGGGAGACGTTGCCATGTCAGTCGATTCCGATACCGACATCCTCGGCGTTGTGGATGCGCAACCCACGTTCATGCCGGGCGGCGAGTTGCCCGTCACGGACGGGCACGCTGTCGTTCCGGTAATCAACCGGTTGCTGCAGCGTTTCCGCCACGCCTTCGCCACCCAGGACTGGCATCCGCCGGGTCATGCCTCATTCGCGAGCGTGCATCCGGGAGGACAGATCTATGACGTCATCGACATGCCCTACGGCATGCAGGTGCTGTGGCCCGACCACGCCCTGCAGGGTTCGGCCAATGCGGCGATCCATCCCGGCATCGACCAACACCGGATTGAGGTGATCATCCGCAAGGGCTTTCATCCAGCAATCGACAGCTACTCCACATTCTTCGAGAACGACCACCGCACCGGCACCGGGCTGGATGGCTGGCTGCGGCAGCGTGGCTTCCGGCGGCTGTTCCTGGCCGGGCTGGCCACTGATTTCTGTGTCGCCTGGTCGGCCGAGGATGCCATACGTCTGGGCTATGAGGTTGTCGTGGTGGAGGATGCGTGCCGCGGCATCGGCCTGCCTGTTGCCGCGGGGCGCACCACCGTGGACGATGCACGCGATCGGTTGACGGCGCTGGGGGTGCGGTTCATGACCAGCGCGGAATTCGCCGGGTGACGGCAGCAGTCATTCCGGCCAGCGAGTGATGCAGCAAGGGACGCGGATCGCACGATGCAGATGAAAGCAGCCGTTTTGCGCGCACAGGGCAAGCCCCGCCCTTATGCCGTCAGCCGCCCGATGACGATCGAAACGGTGGAGCTCGATCCGCCCGGCCCGGGCGAGGTGCTGTATGAAATCATCGGCGCCGGACTATGTCATTCCGACCTTTCCACTATCGAGAACCTGCGGCCACGCAAATTGCCGACCATCCCCGGCCACGAGGCGGCCGGAATCGTGCGCGAGGTCGGGCCGGAGGTGAAAGGATTGAAGCCGGGCGACCACGTGGTCAGCGTCTTCGTCACCAGTTGCGGCGATTGCCGCTACTGTAACGGCGCACGTCCCAATCTGTGCGAAAGCTCGTTCACCGCGCGGCGCGACGGCACGCTGATTTCCGGCTCGCGGCGGCTGCATGTGAATGGCGAGCCGCTGTATCACTACTCCGGCCTGTCGGTGTTCGCGCAATACGCCGTGGTGTCGCAGAACGCGCTGATCAAGATCCCCGACGACATGCCGCTGGAGGACGCGGCGATCTTCGGCTGCGCCGTCGTCACCGGCGTCGGCGCGGTGCTGAATACCGCGGAGGTCGGGCCGGGCGCGCAGATGGCGGTGGTCGGGTTGGGCGGCGTCGGCATGAATGCACTGATGGGCGGTGTCGTCGCCGGCGCGGAACGCATCGTCGCGGTGGACCTGAACGCGGACAAGCTGCGCATCGCGCGCGAACTCGGCGCCACCGACACGTTCCTCGCCGGCAATGCCGACGTGGTGCAGGAGATCAAGGACGCGACCGGCGGCGGGCTGGACTATGTGATCGAAACCGCCGGCTCGATTCCGGCAATGAACCTGGCCTATGCGATCGCAGCGCGCGGCGGCATGGTGGTCAGTGCCGGCCTGCCGGCGATCACCGCGACCTTCGCCTATCCGCATTCCGCGCTGGTGTCGGACGAAAAATCCATCCGCGGCAGCTACATGGGAAGCTGCGTGCCGAAGCGCGACATTCCGCGCTTCATCGCGCTGTACAAGCGCGGCAAGCTGCCGGTGCAGAAGCTGCGCAGCGGGTTCATCCGGCTGGAGCAGATCAACGAGGGGTTCGATCGCCTGTCCGACGGCGCCGTGCTGCGCCAGGTGCTGCAGCCGCATGCGGCATGACGGCCGTTGCCGATGACCGCTCCGGCGTGCCGCCCGGCATTGCCATCACGGCCCGGCCTGCGTGGTGCCGACCGCGACGGTATTCGACAGCCAGCCGCAGACCGCAGGCATCCGGCCCCCGTCCCCGCGATGCCGATCTCCCCGATCGTCACGCCAATCCGCTAAGCCGCCTGCCAATCTCCCCGATCGTCAGGGCCGGGCCTGACCCGGCCATCGACACCGGAACGATCCGGTCGCAACGGGGCCGTGATGCCCGATCATCGCGGGCAGATGGCCGGGTCGAGCCCGACCATGACGGAGAGAAAACCGCGGCATCCACGCCTTCCGTTCATGCCCGGCACACACTCGCCGAAATTCGGCTGATCCAGAAGAACTGCCTGTCATGACGCTGTATCTCGTGACCGGCGGTGCCGGGTTCATCGGCTCGCATCTTTGCGACGCGCTGCTCCGCCAGGGCGACAGCGTGCGCGTGTTGGACGATCTCTCCACCGGCTCGCGCGTCAACCTGCCTGCCGGCGTGCCGCTGATCGAGGGCGATGTCGCGGACCCGGACGCGGTACGCGCCGCGGTCGACGGCGTGGATGGCTGCTTTCATCTCGCGGCGATCGCCTCGGTGGAACGCGGCGTCACCGACTGGCGCGGCACGCATCGCACTAACCTCACCGGCACGATCACGCTGTTCGATGCCATTCGCCAGACCGGCACGGTGCCGGTGGTGTACGCCTCCTCGGCCGCGGTGTATGGCGACGCGCCGGTGCCAATCCGTGAGGAGACGGAGCGGCAGCCGCTCTCCGCCTACGGCGCCGACAAGTATGCCTGCGAGCTGCATGCACGCGTGGCCGGGCATGTGCACGGCATACCGACCACCGGCCTGCGCTTCTTCAATGTCTACGGGCCACGCCAGGACCCCCGCTCGCCCTATTCCGGCGTCATCTCCATCTTCTGCCAGCGCATCCTGCAGGGGGCGGGGATCGATATTTACGGCGACGGTCAGCAGAGCCGGGACTTCGTCAGCGTGGACGACGTGTTGGCCGCGCTGCTCGCGGCGATGCAGCAGCCAGGTCTGGATGCGCCGGTGTTCAATGTCTGCACCGGCCAACCCACGACCGTGCTCGACCTGGCGAAGCTGATCGCACGCCTGACCGGCACCACGCCGCAGATCCGCCACCAGCCGCCACGCGCCGGGGAAATCCGCCATTCGATCGGCGCGCCGGAGCGGTCACGGGCCGTGCTGGGGCTGGCACCGCCGCAGGCGCTGGAATCCGGTCTGCGCAAGGTGCTGGACTGGATGGGACAGGGAAGCTAACCGATCCCGCGTGTCGTTCCTCAAGCCGCTGCTGAGCTTCCTCGTCCTGCCGCCGGTCAACCTGGTTCTCGTGATCCTCACGGGATGGGTGGTGCTGCGGCGGCGCCCGCGTCTGGGACGCTGGCTGGTGGGGGTCGGCTCCTTGCTGCTGTTGGTCCTGGCGATGCCGGTGGTCGCGGGCGTGCTGCTGGCCTCGCTGGAACAGGGCCTGCCCACCACGCCACCGCCCGATCAGCCGCCAGGCGCCATTGTGATCCTGGGCGCCGAGGTGGCGCACACCGCTGGTGAGCCGCCAGGGGCGGAGGTCGGCCCGCTCACCCTGGAGCGGCTGCGCGCCGGCGCCGCGCTGCATCGCAAGACGGGATTGCCGATCCTGGTTACCGGCGGGGTGACGGGCCAGAAATTGCCGCCGGTCGGCAAGCTGATGGCGCAGAGCCTGGAACGCGACTTCCAGGTGCCGGTGCGCTGGTCGGAGATCCGCTCCAGCGACACCTGGGAGAATGCGCAGGACAGTGCGGCGATCCTGCGCACAGCCGGAATCAGCTCGGTCTATGTCGTGACCCATGCCTGGCATGAACGGCGGGCGATGATGGCGTTTGCCAGGGCCGGGCTGACGGCCACGGTGGCGCCAATCCGCTTCGACCCTTATCCGACCCCGGTTCCGGATGATTTCCGGCCACGCGTCTCCGGCTGGCAGGTCAGCTTCTACGCCCTGCATGAATGGATCGGCTGTGCCTGGTACGCCCTGCGCTGACCGGCACACGGAGCCCGGGGTTCGCATCGAGGCTTTCACCACGCTCGATGCGCTGCTGGCCGATGGGCAGGCGCTGTTCGGCGCCAATCCCGGGGTGTTCAGCGGGCCCGCCTGGTGGCGCACGGTTCTGCGGTTCGGCATGGCTGCGGACGCCACGCCCTGCCTGCTGCTGTGCCGGATCGACGGCGCGCCGGCCGCGCTGTTCCCGATGCAGCGCAAACCGGATGGCAGGCTGGAAGGCCTGACCACACCTTATACCTGCACCTACCAACCGCTGCTGGCGCCGGAGCTGGACGCCAGTGCACAGCGCCAAGTCTTCACCGCGTTCGCAACATTCTGCCGTGGATCGGGCACGACCCGGCTCGATGCGCTGGCGGCGGAGTGGCCGTCGCTGGATACCTGCCTCGCCGGGGCACGTGGCGCCGGCCTGCGCGTCATCCGCTTTGACCATTTCGGCAACTGGCACGCGCCGGTGGCGGGCCTGGATTGGCAGCGCTATCTGGCCGATCGTCCGGGCGCCCTGCGCGAGACTGTGAGGCGACGGTTGCGCCGCGCCGAACGCGAGCCGGGTGCCAGGCTGGACATATTCAGCACGGCGGACGGGCTGGAGACCGGCATCGCCGCCTACGAGTTGGTCTATGCAAGGAGCTGGAAGGAAGCCGAACCGTTCCCCGCGTTCAGCGCCGCGTTCATGCGTGCCGCGGCGGTGGAAGGCTGGTTGCGGCTGGGCATTTTTCGCATCGGCGCCCAGCCGGTGGCCGCGCAGCTCTGGGTGGTGGATCGCGGCGTCGCCACGGTGCTGAAGCTGGCGCATGACGAGGCGTTCAAGCCGCTTTCCCCAGGCACGGTGCTGACCGCCTGGATGCTGCAGCGCCTGCTGGATGAGGAACATGTGGTGGAGATCGACTTCGGCCGCGGCGACGATCCCTACAAGCAAGGCTGGGCCGGTCAGCGCCGCCAGCGTATCGGCTTGATCCTGGCCAATCCGCTGCGCCCTGCCGGCTTCCTGCTGCTGGCGCGGCACGCGCTCGGGCGTGCCCGGGCTGCTGTCGCCCGGAGAGCGTAGGTGCGGATTCTGTACAGCCATCGCATCCAGTCCCGCGACGGCCAGAGCGTGCATGTCGAGGAACTCGTGGCTGCGCTGCGCCTGCTCGGGCATGAGGTGCTGGTGGTGGGGCCGAGCTTTTACGAGAATGCGGATTTTGGCGGCGAAAGCCGGCTGGTCGCATGGCTGCGCGCCTGGCTGCCGCAGGCCATCGGCGAGCTGGCGGAGCTGTTCTACAACATTCCCGCCTATTGGCGTCTGCGAGCGGCAGCACGCCAGTTCCGACCGGACCTGATCTACGAACGTTACAACCTGTACTACCTGGCCGGAACCCTGCTGGCGCGACGGACTGGGGTGCCGCTGTTTCTCGAGGTGAACGCCCCGCTCGCGCAGGAACGCAGCCGGTTCGGCCAATTGCAGCTGCGCCTGCTCGCCCGCCGGCTGGAACGCTTCGTCTGGCGTTCCGCCGACACGGTGCTGGCGGTGACCGGCGTGCTGAAGGATATGATCGTTCAGGCCGGCGTGCCGGCGCAGCAGATCGAAGTGGTGCCGAATGGCATCGACCCAGCTCGCTTCACCGCCCTGCCGCCCCGCGGCTCAATGGACCAACCCGTGGTGCTCGGCTTCGTCGGCTTCGTGCGGGACTGGCATGGGCTGGACACGGTGATCGCGGCGATGGCGGCGGCGCGGGACACCTCCAGCCTGCGCCTGGTGGTGGTCGGCGAAGGACCGGCGCGACCGGGTTTGGAACGGCAGGCCGCCGAACTCGGCCTGGGCGACCGGGTGAGCTTCCTGGGCTTGCAGGACCATGGCTCCATTCCGGCTCTTGTCGGCAAATTTGACATCGCGCTGCAGCCCCGGGTGGTGGATTACGCGTCTCCGTTGAAGATTTTCGAATACATGGCCGCAGGACGCGCCATCGTGGCGCCGGACCAACCGAACATCCGGGAGGTCCTGGCGGACGGAGAGACGGCGTTGCTGTTCGATCCGACCCAGGACGGCGCCATGTGGCAGGCGATCAGGCGGCTGGAGTCGGATGCGGCGCTGCGCCAGGCGCTCGGAGAGGCTTGCCGGCGGGAAATCGGCCTGCGCGACTACACCTGGCGCGGCAATGCCGCCCGGGCGGCGAACTGGGCAGCCTCCCGGCCGCGCCGATAACACCGAACCGGCGATCCGGCCGTCCCGCTCTGCGGCGCAATCGCGCCGGCGAAGCATCCTCGGCAGGACCTGCGCCGCCGGCGCTTGCCGGGGCCATGGTGTTAGGCTGAACGCCCGGCAGTGTTTGCGCCTCGGTCAGTTGGCGTGATGGTCTGGTGGTGTCGGGAATTTTTACATTGCGTCGTCATATCGGGGATATAATGGTTTCATTTCAATAGATTAGCCCATGGCACGACACTTTCGTAACATTCCCCAGAGGCAATCTTCGGCTTGGAGAAAGAGACTGATGATGCGCATGTCCTTTAAGGCGATGGCCTTGGCTGGCACATTCCTGGCCGCGGTCAGCGTCCAGGCGAGTGCGGGAAACATCCCATTCTCGGGCTCGGGAGGCGGTCCGGGCACGCTGGCCGGAGCCAATGAGACCTGGGTCTACGATGCCGACGGCGGCTTCTTCGGCGACAATTTCGGCAGCCCCGGTGTCGGCAACAACACGACCACGTATGACGGCGACGGTGTGCATGCCGCCATTGGGTTCACCATCACCTTCACCGGCTCCCTGGGCGGTATCGACACCGCGAGCGCCGGAGTGGACTGCGGTGGCGGCTCATTCGGCGGCACGGTGTTCTGCTCGTCGGCGCAATGGACCCTCACCACCTTAACCGACGATACCGCCACCTTCATGGCGGCCGGCCCCTCCGACTACCTGGCCATTGGCGACAGTTACTTCGCCGATATTTTCTTCACCGGTGCCAGCGGCAGCTCACTTCCCACTGGCTTCAGCGGCTCCTGGATCTATGCCGACGCAAGCGTGCCGGAACCGGCCAGCCTTGGCCTGATCGGCATCGGCATGGCGGGCCTCGGCCTGATGCGCCGCCGCCGTCGCAGCTGACACGAGTTTCACCGAGCTATCTGACAACGGCGGCCCGTTCGGGTCGCCGTTTGCATTTGGGCAGGCGCTGAATTGGCCGGGCGATCAGCTCAAATCGCCGATCGCTTCCATCAGCGGGCGCAACTGTGCCGCATCGGGCCGCCACCGCCCGACCGAGGTCCGATAGATCGGCTGCCTTACCTGTACCAGGCTTGCCGTCCGGACAGCACGCCGCGTCTTGTGGAACTCCAGACAGCGATCGTCCCAGGGCAGGCCGCAATGCGCGACGAGCCGCTGCGCCTCCGTCTCCACATCATCGACCAGCGCCTCATAGCGCACATCCAGCAGCACGCCGTCCGGCAATACCGCGCGCCAATGTTTCATCAGCGCGCGATAGCCGCGATAGTAACGGCCGAGCTCGCCGAGGTCGTAGGAGAAGGCGAGGTCGCCATCGGCGAACAGCCGGGTGAAACAGGACAGGCAGGTATCCACCGGATCGCGCAGCGTGTGGATGATGCGCGCGTTCGGCAGCATCAGATGGATCAGCCCGGCCAGCAGGACATTCCCCAGCATCTTGTCGGTGACCCGGGCCGCCGCTGGCGCCAACATTTGCAAGGTTGCGGCGTATTCGGCGCCCAACTGCCGCAGTTCGACCTGCGTGGTGGTCCAGACCGCCTGCGGGAACGGCACCGAACCCAAGCGGGCGCGAAAATGCCGATGCACGATCTCGCTCAACTCGCGACGTTCGCCACCGCCAAAGATCGCAGGATGGCTGGACAGGATCTGCTCCACCAGCGTCGAGCCGGAGCGCGGCATGCCGATGATCAACACCGGGGTTGCCGATGGATTTCCCTGGCCACGGCGCGAGGCGATCAGGTCCCGGTTGAACACCTCCTGCATGCGGGTGAAACCGGCCAATGTGGCGGCCTCATCATAGCGGATGCGCGCGCGCTCGACCTCACTGCCACGCAGCACATGGCGAAATGCCCGTTCCCGTGCGCCGATATCGTCGTAGGCTTTCGCCAATGCGTATTGCAGCTGCGCCTCCTGCTGGGGCGGATATGATTCGGCACGCGGCAACAGTTTTTCCAGTCGCGCCAGCTCCGCCGCACCCGGCTGCACCTTGCCGAGGTTGACCAACCGCAGATGCGCGCCGGGTTGATCCGGGGCGAGTGCGATGGCGCGCTCGAATTCGACCCTTGCCAGGTCCAGCTCACCGAGTTCCATCAGCCCTTCGCCGAGCGCGGTGACCGCCTGGACAAAATCGGGGCGGAGCGTGATCGCGGTTCGGCAGGCGGTGACCGCATCCTCCAGATGTCCCAGTGCGCGCAGGGCACAGGCGAGGCCATAATGGGCGCCGGCATGCTGCGGCGCGGTCGCCAGCGCGCGGCGATAACAATGTTCGGCCTCCTGCTCGCGCTTCAGCCGAAGCATCGCCCCGCCGAGTCCGCACCGCGCGTCTTCATCATCCGGTTCGGCGACCAGAAGCCGGCGATATTCGATTGCCGCGTCCTCGTGACGGTCCAGCCCAGACAGCGCGGCACCCAAACCGCGGCGGGCCTCCACATAATCCGGATCGACGTCCAGCGCCCTGCCAAAGCAGGCGCAGGCTTCGGTGAAGCGCTCGCATTTCAGCTCCAACGAACCCAGCCCGTAGCTGGCTTCCGCGAAATCCGGATCGAGCGCCAGCGCCGCGCGATAGGCCGTCGCGGCCGCGGCTGCATCGCCCTGCGCCTGCAACGCCAGCGCCAGGCCAAAATGCGCCTCGGCATGATTTGGTTCGGCGGTGAGCAACTGACGGAAGGTCAAGACAGCGGAGTCGAAGCGGCCCTGGGCGTGGAATGCGTTGGCCAGTGCATAGCGCGCCTCGACCAGGCCGGGGTTGAGTGCGAGCGCTGCCTGGAATGCGGCAATGGCGTCCGCCGGCCGGTCGAGTGCCTGCAGCACCAGACCCAGATTGCCCTGCACGTCCGGCGAGCCCGGCGCCAGAGTTTGCGCTTGCTGCAACAGCGTCAGCGCTTCGTTGCCCCGACCAAGTTGCAGGTGCAGCATGCCGAATTGCTGCACGGCTCCGGCATGGTGCGGTGCTTCGGCGACCAGGCATTGCAACAGGATTGCAGCCTCATCGAGCCGACCTTGTTGATGCAGGGCCTGCGCCCTCGTCAGGCGATCGTCCAGGGACGAGGTCATCGTGTGATGATTTCACCATTGCCAACGGGCACGAAAGCGGAAAGCGCCTTGGTCATCGACCAGTCTTCAATTCGGCCAGCTTCGATGCAGATCCGGCAGAGCCGGTGTAACGGCTCAGCCGCGATCGCATCATCGGACGGCTGCGTTACTTCGTGACGCGGGTCAGCCGAGACCTGGCGCGACGGCGGCGGACCACACCCAGGCCTGCCAGTCCGGCGCCCAATACCATGAAGGAGGCCGGTTCCGGCACCGACGACACCGACAGCGCCGTCAACTGGTAGGTGAAGTAGTCACCGATATTGCCGAGTGCCGCGCCTTCGTCGGTGGTCAGCGTCAGGCTCGCGGTCAGCAACCCGGTCATGTTGGCGGTGAGCATGATCGGCAGGAACACCGAGTTGCCTTCGCTGACCACTGTCCCCGGCGTCATGCTGATGCTGAAGTCGGTCGGATCGGTACCACCCGAAATGCTGCTCAACAGCAGCGTCAGGTCGGTCAGCGCCGCACCACCCGGATCGGTGGTGATGTTGGTGATGTCGAGCAGCAGGGTGCGATTGCTCAGATAGGTGAGCGTGCCGAAATTGATCGTGCTGGTACTGCCGCCATTGGCGAGCGGCGTATTCGGCGTTGCGACCGCCGCGGCCCCCGCGTTGGCCCCCACCCGGCTTTCGAACACCGGACCGACACCCTGCCCGGACAACGTCGCACTGACCGTCTGCGACAGGTTGCTGCCGTCATCCTTGCCGTTGGTGAAGTTCAACGACACCGCGGCACTGTCGGTTCCACGGCTGAGCGGCTGGTAGGTGTAGCCCAGGGTCGTGCTGGCATTGTCCGCAAGGCTGGCCGAACCTGGATTGCCACCGCTGGCCACGAATGGACCCGAGGGCGCGGGCGAACCGACCGAGCTCAGCGCGAGGTTGTACGCCGCACCACTACCGGCGAGGTTGCCGTCGCCGACATTCTGCACGGTGACCTGGGCCGTGCTCGACGAGGTGCCGTACCTGTTGACGCGGACATAGCCGGCATCGCTCCCGCTGACGCTGTTCACCGGTGCCACGCCCGTGGCGGTGATCGCGGTGGAGACCGACTGGCCCTGGTTCTGCAGGTTGTCGCTGCCGTTGCTGAAGTTTGCCGTAACTGTCGTGGAACTTGTGCCGCGGCTGGTCGGCGCAAACACGTAGCTGAAGCTCGATGATCCAGAGTCGGTCAGATTGACTGTGCCACCGCTGCCGCTGAACCCGGTGCCGGTGGTGGCGCTGACCGAGCCATGCAGGTTGGTCTGCAGGCTGGGGGAGTCTGCCCCGGCCAGATTGCCATTGCCGGTGTTTTGCACCGTCAAGGTGCCGGATGCACTGCTCTGCACCAGCACATAACCGATGCTACCGCCGCTGCTGACGCTGTTTACCGGCGCCACGCCAGTGCCGGCAATGGACACAGTCGCTGCGTCGCTGGTGTTGGTCCCCGCGGCATTGCCGTTGGTGAAGCTGGCGGTAACCGAGGCCGAGGCGGCGCCCACGATGGTCGGCGCGAACACATAGGTATAGGCCGCCGAACTCGTGTCGGTCAGATTGACCGAGGAACTGCCGCTGGGCCCGCTGAACACCGGTGCGCCCGGGGTCGGCCCGCTGAGCGAGCCGTGCAGATTGGTCTGCAGGCTGGGCGAGTTGGCGCCCGCCTTGTTGCCGTCTCCGGTATTTTCCACCGTCACGCCGGTGGTGCTGGAGCTGCCCACCAGGGTGTAGCCGGCATTGCTGCCCGCCACGGACTGGATCGGGGCAACAACCGGTGCCGGTGAGCGTCGCGCTGGCGGCATGCGACGCGTTGGTCGCCCCGCCGCCGTTGTCGAAGTTGCCGGTGACCGTGGTGCTCGCCGTGCCGCGCGCCGATGGCGCGAAGACGTAGCTGATCGTGGTGGAGCTGGTATCGGTCAGGCTGACGCTGCCGCCGGAGCCGGTGAACGACCCGCTCGCCGCGCCCAGCGAACCGTTCAGGTTGCTGATCGTCCCGGCCTGCGACAGGTTGCCGTTGCCGGTGTTGTGGATGGTGACGCTGACCCCGCTGGTGGCGGTCACCAGCGTGTAGCCCGCGTTGGATCCGCTGCTGCTCTCCACCGGTGCGACACCCGTGCCGCTCAACGTCGTCGTGGCGCTGCCGCTGGCATTCTGCCCGCCGGCGCCGACGCCGTTGACGAAGCTGGTGGTCACCGTATCGGAGGTCGAGCCGATCTGCGTGGGGACAAAGTTATAGGTGTAGGCCGCCGTGGTCGACCCGCCCGGACCGTTCACATCCTGCAGGTTGATCGTGCTCGACGGGTTGCCGCCACTCGGCGTGAACACCGAACTGCCCGGCGTTCCCTGGGTGCCGTGCAGATTGGTCATGAGACTCGGGGAGTCGATCCCGGCCAGGTCGCCGTTACCGGTATTGGTGACGGTCACCACGGCCGCGGCACTGTTCGCGGCACTGTTCACCAGCACATAGCCAAGCTGGCCGGTGCCCGGCGTGCTGCCGTTGCCCGCCTTGGTGCTGTTGGTGACCGCGACGTTCTCGATCGGCGCCACGCCATCGCCACTGAGCGTCGCGGTGTTGGAGTGGCTGATATTGGTGTTGATGCCGCCGGCGATGGTGCCGCCGTTGCTGAACGAGCCGCTGACCGAGGACGAGGCCGTGCCGATCCCGGTCGGGGCGAACACATAGGTGATGGTCTGGGTCGAGGTGTCGGCGATGCCGGAGCCGCTGCCCAGGGACACCGAGGTGCCGCTCTGCAACGCGAACAGGCCGCTGGCATTGCCGATCGTGCCGAGCAGGTTGCTGACCGTGCCGGCGCCGGACTTGTTGCCGTTGCCGTTGTTGCTGACCGTCAGGGACACCGTCTTGGTGGTGCCGACCAGCACGTGGCTGATGCTGCCGCCGGTCATCGCCTCCAACGGGGCGACGCCGGTGCCCGTGTAGGTGGTATTGACGGTCTGGGCGGTGTTCTGGCCATTGGCACTGCCGTTGGAGAACGCCGTGGACGCGACACCATTCGATGCGCCGGTGGCAGTTGGCTGGAACACGTAGGTCTTGCTGGTGCTGGCCCCGTCGTTCAGGCTGACGCTGGACGCGCCGCTATAGCCCGCGCCGGTGATCGAGACGCTGCCATTCAGGTTGGAAACACTGGTCGGCGCGTTGCTCGCGGTATTGCCGTTGCCGGTGTTCTTGATCGTCACCGAGACATTGGCGGTCTGGGTGCTGTTCACCAGCACGAAGTTGCTGGACAGGCTGGCGCCGAAGGTCGCGGTCTCGATCGGCGCGACGCCGGTGCCGGTCATGGTGACGGTGTACTGCGTCGCGTTGGTGGCCGCCTTCTGCTGCACCACCGCCGCAGCCGTGGTGGAACCGGTAATGGTGGGCGCGAAGGTGTAGGTCTGGGTTTGCGTCCCGCTCGCCGCCAGGGTGACGGTGGTGTTGCCGCCGGTGATGTAGGTCTTGTTGGCCTTGCTGTAGAACACCGAGATGGTCGAGGCCGCCTTGTTCGTTGCGGTCTCGTTCGCCGTGACCGGCGTGCAACCGACGAACGCGGCGCAATTCACCAGTGCGTTGCCGAAATTCAGGTTGCCGTTAATGGTAAATGTCTGCGCCATTGCCGGTGAGGCTTCAAGAGCCAGCAGGGCCGCGATCGAGGTCGCAGATACCAGAGAGGACTTCATACGCAGCCTCATTCACTCAAAATACCTGAACGCGTCCTGCCCGACCCGGTAGGCCGAGGTGGCAAGCCAAACCATCCGGACGGCGGGACCGCCAACCCATTCACGTGCGAAGCATATTTTGTGCCATGTCAAAAATCCCCTTAATCCAGAGACTTACGGGGGTCTGTCACCTGCAATTCACGCCAAGTGTAAAATTCCTCGACTCTGCCACCACTCGGCGGCCCGGCGGCGAAGGGAAAACCTGGCCGGCCCACTGGGAAACGCGCCGCAACTCCGGGCCTGAGGCGAGCGCACGAGACCGATCCCGCAATGACCCGGCCCAACCCAGTTCCGCCCAATGCAGTGATGTCTCGCCATCCGACAGACTCCGCTTGTAGCGGTCGTCGCCAGCAAGGAAGTCGTAGCAATCCAGAGACAAATCGGAACAAAACCGGATCGCCGCGTGATGGCAGGTCAGGCCCGGCTTGTGATGACGGGCGGCGGCGCCATAGTCGAACCCGCTCTGGTAAGCCAGTGCGCGCCCCCGATGGCGAAAGTTGTATAGAATGCCGACACGGCTATCCCCGGCGCAGACGCGCAGCAGGTCGATCTCCCCCCGCGCCAGGCCGCGCTCGATCAGCGCGTGGTGGAACCGACGAAAAAACGCCACCGCGAAGGCCCCCGGCTGGCCGCGCGATTCCCAGGTTGCCTGGTGCAGCACCGCCAGTTCGTCCAGCATCGCATGCGCCTCCGCCAGGCTCTCGACCCGTCGCAGTGTCAAGGCGCCGGCGGCGGCATAGGCGCGGTCCGACCGGCGCAGTTGATAGCGCGCATTGGCGCTCAGCGTGTCGAGATAGTCCCTGCCCTTCTGCCGCTGCCCAATCAGGTCGACGAACGGCGCCGCCATCGTCTGGCGGACACTGAGCGGACCGGCCTGGCGGGCCGCTTCGAGGCAGGCGGCGTCGATCCCGCTCAGCACGATCCGTCGCGGCCGCCAGCGACGTCCTCCACCGAGCGCAGACCGGTACGCCGCGCGCAGACAGTCCGCGGCCAATGCGGCCGGCGCCGCGCGCGCGATCAACGGCGCATTGAACTCGACATAGGGTGAATCCAGCGCAGCCTCGCCGTTCTCGCCCAGAAACCAGTTGTCCCTCAGCACACCTTGACGGCGGTTGAACAGGGCAAGGGCGACCGTCTCGCCGGCAATGCGCGCCTATAGCAGAACCGGGTCGGGAAACCGTTGCTCCGCCAGACAGCCGATCCAGGTCCAGCTTTGAAAGAACGAGCAGAACGCCCGCGCTTCCAGCGCCCGCCACTGCGCGCCCAGACGGTCAAAATCCGTCACCGGCGACAAGCTGATCTCGGTCACACCGCGCTCGGCAGGCTCTCGCCGCGCAACAACGCCCCGTAGGCACCAAACATTGCGGCCTGGTCGAAGTCCCGACAGGCCTTGGCCCGGTTCTCCGCCCCGATCTGCCGACGCAAAGCGGCATCCGCGAGCAGGTCGGACAGCGACCGGCCCAACGCGTCGACATCGAGCGGTCCGACAAACGGCCGGTTGGATTCGGCCAGCATGGAGCGCACGTCGCCCACATCGGTGGTTGCGACCGGCAGGCCGCCGGCCATCGCCTCGATGACGGAGAGCGGCATCTGCTCGGTGTCGGATGACAGGGCGAAGACATCAAACCGGGCGTAGAACGGTGCCGGGTTATCCTGGTGACCGGCGAATTCCACCCGATCGGCAATAGCGAGCGATTGCACCAGGGCCTCGAGCGTGACGCGGTCGGGGCCGTCGCCGACGATGACCAGACGCGCCGGGACGGTGAGGCGGGCAAAGGCCTGCAGCAGGCGCGGCAGGTTCTTCTCCGCCCGCAACGCCGCCACCGTGCCGATCACCGGCATCGTTGCGACCGCGGCCTCCGACGACGGCGTGGTGGTCGGCAAGGCCAACGCGAACCGGCTCAGGTCGATGCCGTTGGGGATATAGCGCACCCGTTGCGGCGACAGCCGCCAGGTCTCGGTCGCGATCCGCCACAGAGTGCGCGACGGCAGAACGACCGTGCTGCGCGCCAGCACGATGCGCCGGGTCAGCGCACGCCGCGGCAGTTGCGCCGCGCGTTCCTCGGGGCCAAATCCATCCTCGATATGGATATGCCGGGCAATACGGGGCAAATCGGCCATCGCCCACTCGATCGCACCCCAGTTGCAGGTCACCAGCACGTCGGGCCGCCAACGCCGCAGCCAATGGCGGAACTGCCGCACCGCGGTGAAGGTCGCACCCTTTGGCGCCACGACCGGGGGGCAGACAACCGACAGGCTGTCGTCCAGTCGCTCGCGACAGGCCAGATTGCCGTCCAGCGAGACCACGATGTGGCGGAACGAATTCCCGAAATGATTGGCGATCGCGGCAAACCGCACCTGCGCGCCACCCACGGCAAAACTCGGAAACACATGCAAGACGAGCGGCGCTGCACCGGTCATCGCTGCGCGATCATCGCCCGCCACCTTGACACCCACTCTCCCTCCAAGGACTGACGTGCGATGAGCAACCATGTTACCGCAGCGATATTCGCCGCCGCAACGTTGCTGCTGTGCTGCGCCCAGAGCGGGCCCGCCACGGCGCGCGTGCTGCATGTCGGTGGGTCGGCGATTTTGCAGACGCCGGGGCAGGCTGCGCTGGTTGCGCTGGACGGCGACCGGATCGAAATCGAGCCAGACCTGTATCATGGCTGTGCCGTCTGGCATGCCTCCCACCTCACCATCGTCGCGGACGGACCCGGCGTCGTCATCGACGGCAGCGACTGCTTCGCGCAGGGAATCTTCCTTATCTTCGGCAATGCGATCACCGTCCGCGGCATCACGTTCGCCCGCGCCCGGGCGCCAGACCATACCGGGGCCGGCATCCGCGCCGAGGGCGCCGGCCTGACCGTCGAGAACAGTCGTTTCATCGACAACGAAAATGGCATCCTCGCGATCGGCCCGCCCGGCAGCGTGGTGCACGTGACCGATAGCGAGTTCCGCGGCAACGGCTCCTGCAAAGGCGCCTGCGCGCACGCCATCTATGCCGGCACGCCAATTCGCCTGCTGCGCATCGACCGCTGCCGGTTCCGCGATACCCATATCGCCCATAACGTGAAATCGCGAGCGCGCAACACGATAGTGCTCGACAGCCGGATCGAGGACGCCAGGTCCGGCACCTCCAGCTACCTGATCGATATCCCGAACGGCGGCAATCTTCTTGTGCAACACAACGTGCTGGCAAAAGGCGCGCGCAGCGACAATGCGCTGACCGCCATCAGTATTGGCGAGGAGGGGGTCTCCAATCCGACCGCGACGCTGATCATCCGCGACAATGATTTCACCAGTGCCTTGCCGGCGCCGACCGCCTTCGTGCGCAACGGCACTGCGACGCAGGCGATGTTGATCGACAACCAGCTGCACGGCGTGGTTCGTCCGCTGGATGGTCCGGGGCGTGTGTTGCCATGAACCAGGCCTGGCCGCCGCCGGATCAGCTTGCGCCCACCGCCCCATTGCGGCCGGCGCAAGCGCGATGCATCGACCTGGCCGGGATCACCCCGCCGTCGAGACCAAAGGATGGGCGGCCGTGGTCGGGGCGGAGGCCGGCGGTGTTCGCGTGACGGCGAGTGCGTTCTCCACCCCGTTGCCATAGGCCGGATCGGCGCGGCGGAAGTGCACGATCTGGCGTGCAACGATCTCCGCGGGGACGCCCTGCATCGCTGCTGCAATATTGCTGAACAGCCGCTGCTGCTGGTCCTTCGTCATCAGCCGGAAGAGATTGCCCGGCTGCGTGTAGTCGTCGTTGCCGTCGCGGTGATTGTAGCGGTCGGCGTCACCGGAAATCCGCAATGGCGGCTCCTTCACCGCGGGATTTTCGACCGGTCCATTGAACGAGTTCGGCTCGTAATAGGCGTCGTTCCCCTTGGGCGCATCGAACCGCATCGCGCCATCAGCGTGGTAGGTGTGCACCGGGCAATGCGGGCGATTGACCGGCAGGTCGCCATAATGCGTGCCGATGCGATAGCGGTGCGCGTCGGCGTAGGCGAACACCCGGGCCTGCAGCATCTTGTCCGGGCTAAAGCCGATGCCAGGCACGATGTTGGACGGCTCGAACGCAGCCTGCTCGATTTCGGCGAAGTAATGCGCCGGATTGCGGTTCAGTTCGACAATACCGACCTCGATCAGCGGATAATCCTTGTGCGGCCAGACCTTGGTGAGGTCGAATGGATTGTACGAGGTGTTCTCCGCGTCCAGCTCCGGCATGATCTGCACGCACATGCGCCAGCGCGGAAACTCGGCCCGCTCGATCGCCTCGTACAGGTCGCGCTGCGCGCTTTCGCGATCGCCACCGATCACCGCCGCGGCCTCGTCATTGGTCCAGAACCGGTGGCCCTGCATCGTCTTGAAATGGAACTTCACCCAATAGCGTTCGCCGGCATCGTTCCAGAAGCTGTAGGTGTGGCTGCCATACATGTTCATGACCCGGAAGCCTTGCGGCAGCCCGCGGTCGGAGAACAGCATCGTCACCTGGTGCAGGCTTTCCGGCGACAGCGACCAGAAATCCCACATCGCGGTGTTGGAGCGCAGATTGGAGCGCGGATGCCGCTTCTGGGTGCGGATGAAATCCGGAAACTTCAGCGGATCGCGGATGAAGAACACCGGCGTGTTGTTGCCAACCAGGTCCCAGTTGCCGTCCTCGGTGTAGAACTTGATCGCCGTGCCGCGCACATCGCGTTCCGCATCGGCGGCGCCGCGCTCGCCGGCCACGGTGCTGAAGCGGATCAGCAGCTCGGTCTGCTTGCCAATACCCTGGAACAGCTTCGCGCCGGTGTAGCGGCTGATGTCGCCGGTGACGGTCAGCGTGCCATAGGCGCCGGAGCCCTTGGCATGCACCACGCGCTCGGGCACCCGCTCGCGATTCTGCATCGCCAGCTTCTCGAGCAGCACGTAGTCCTGCAGCAGCAGCGGGCCGCGCGGGCCGGCACTGAGGCTGTTCTGGTTGTCGGCAACCGGCGCGCCTCCGATGGTGGTCAGGATCGGGGGCTTGGCTTCGCTGGACATCGCTGTGCATCTCCTCTGAGGACCGCGAACACAGATGCGCCGCTTTGCGCCGCGCTGGAAATTGTACCATCTGATCGCCATTATCGGTAACGCCTATCGAACGGGATCATGATGCAGCCGCGGACCCTGGCCGGACTGTCACTGCGTGACCTGGAATATGCGGTGGCGACGGCGGAGCTGCGGCATTTCGGCAAGGCGGCGGAGCGTTGCGCCGTCAGCCAGCCCGCGCTGAGCGAGCAGATCCGCAAACTCGAAGCGCTGCTCGGCGTCCGCCTGTTCGAGCGCCGCGCGCGGCCGATCGAACTCACCGCGCAAGGCCGCATCGTGATCGACCGGGCGCGCCGCGTGCTGGACGAGGCGCGCTGCATGCTGGCCTGCCTGCAATCCGCCACCGATCTGGCCGGCCCGCTCAGCCTCGCCGCCATCGAAACGCTTGGCCCCTACTACCTGCCCCACGTGCTGCATCAGGTGCGCTCGGCATTCCCGGACGTGGCACTGCGGCTGGAGGAAGGCCGCACCGCAGCCCTGCTCGACGGGCTGCGACAGAGCCGGATCGACCTGGTGCTGGCGGCCTTGCCCTTGCCGGCTCCCGACCTGACCACGATCCCGGTGTTCTTCGAGCCCTTCCTGCTGGCCTGCCCACGCGGCCACCGCCTCGCGCAGCTGCGGTCACCCCGCCTGGAAGCGCTGACGGATAACGGGCTGCTGCTGTTGGAGGAAGGCCATTGCCTGCGCGACCAGGCGCTGGCCCTGTGCGGGGATCGTCCGCAGCAGCGCCGGCATCATGTGACCAGCCTGGAAACGCTGTGGCAGATGATCGCCGCTGGCGACGGCTACTCGTTGTTGCCATGGCTCGCAGTGCAGGCCCGTGCCGCGCAGCGTGACCGTCGCGTCGTGTGCCGCCGGTTCGCAGGCGACCCGGTCGGCCGGACCATCGGCCTGGTGTGGCGATCGGATGACCGGCGCAGCCCGGCGTTCCGCCAACTCGCCTCGCTATTGCGCAACGCGCTGCCCGACGGGGTCGACCCGGTGGTCGATCCGCTCCCCGATCCGGCCGCGGCCTGACGCGCCGGCAGCGGCAACACTCACGCCAGGGCACATTCCGCGGTGAGGCGACCGGTGAAGCGGTGCCACACCTGCGTCGCACCAAGCAGCGGAATGCCGAGGAAGCCCCGCAGATGCAGGTTCCCGTCCTGATCCAGCCACAGCTTGGCCCGATAACTCCTCCCGTCGCGCGGATCGGTGACACGGCCGAACCAGGTGCCGTCGCCCGCTGGCGTTTCGTTGGTGATGATGGTGAGCCCGCATTGCGGGCGCCCGTTGATGTCGGTCGGCATCGGGTCGCCCGGAGCACGATCGATCCCGACAATGCGGCCACAGACCGCCTCGCCACAGGGTTCGATCGCCACCACACCCTGCCCGTTCGCCGTCAGCCAGGTGCCGACCGGATTGTCCATTGTGGCCGCTCGCGCCAGCGCCACGGTCAGCATGATGCCCACTGCCAGAACCAGGCAGGTCAGGGTGAATTGGTGCAGTCGGGTCGGCATCCTGTCTCTCTCGGTTCGCCAAATCACGGCCAAAATTGGTTGCCGATGGTTCCATGCCAGCCGGCAACGCTGCATGGGAACCATGCCGAAACGCCATGGGCGCAGGACTGGTGGCGCGGCCCAACTCCTATCCGGGGACGCCCGGAACGACACGGATGCGGCCCACCCGGGCGCGTCCACCCGAAATCGGTGTGCCGCGCCACGCATGACGCAGCCGCCGCTCCGGGTTAAACCGGGCCGGACACGCTGCCATCCGGAGGACAAGTCCATGACCACGGTGAATGCCAACATCGCCGCCCCCCGCCTGCTGCTGGTTGCCGGTGGCGCCGTGCGCCAGCTCGCCGACATGCTGGGGAAGTTCGGCCTGTCGCGCCCCATGGTGGTCACCGATCCGTTCATGGTCTCGTCGGGCCATGTGCAGCACTGCCTCGAGCCGCTGGCCGCCGCGGGCATACCGGCCACGGTGTTCTCCGATACGGTGTCCGACCCCACCGATACGGTGATCGAAGCCGGCGTCGCCGAACTGGCCAAAGGCACGTTCGACTGCCTGATCGGCTTCGGCGGCGGCTCGCCGATCGATACCGCGAAGGCGATTGCGATCCTCGCGGCGGGCGGCGGCAAGATGCGCGACTACAAGGCGCCGTTCGCGGCCGACAAGGGCGCGCTGCCGATCATCGCCATCCCCACCACCGCCGGCACTGGCAGCGAATGCACGCGGTTCACCGTCATCACCGACACCGAGCGCGACGAGAAGATGCTGATCGCCGGCCTGGGTGCGCTGCCACTCGCCGCGATCGTCGATTACGAGCTCACCTGGTCGGTGCCGCCGCGCACCACCGCCGATACCGGCGTGGACAGCCTGACCCATGCGCTGGAGGCTTATGTCTCCAAGCGCGCCAATCCCTTCTCGGACGCGCTCGCACTGGCGGCAATGGAGCTGATCGGCAAGCACATCCGCACCGCCTATGCCGAACCACGCAACGCCATCGCGCGTGAGGCCATGATGCTGGGCGCCACCCAGGCCGGTCTTGCCTTCTCCAACAGCTCAGTGGCGCTGGTACACGGCATGTCGCGGCCGATTGGCGCGCATTTCCACGTGCCACACGGCCTGTCCAACGCCATGCTGCTGCCGGCGATCACCCGCTACTCGGTGCCCGGCGCGGAGGCGCGCTACGCGGAAGCCTCCCGTCGGATCGGCTTCGCCGCCCTCACCGACACCGATGCGGTCGCAGCCGCCAAGCTGATCACCGGCCTGGAAACGTTGAACCGCGACCTGGCCGTGCCGACGCCGGCGGAGTACGGGATCGATGAGGCGACCTGGAACGGCAAGATGGCACTGATGGCTGACCAGGCATTGGCGTCGGGTAGCCCGAACAACAATCCACGGGTGCCGGACGCGGCCGAGATCGTGACGTTGTATCGCGAGGTCTGGACCGGCGCGCCGCGCAACGCCTGAGCTGGCCGGCGCATCCCGCGCCTGGGGTGGCCCGCGCCTGGGGTGGCCCGCGCCTGGGGTGGGATGCGTGGCGCAGCTAGAATGGCGGCTGGTTGCACCAGGCTTCGAACCAGATCGGCACCGCGGTGGCAGGCAGCGGCCGCGCCGCCAGGAAGCCCTGGGCGAACTGCGCGCCGAGCGCCCGCATGCGGTTCCAGGTCTCCACGTCCTCCACGCCTTCGGCCACGACGCCCATTTGATACTTCCTGGCCGCCGCCATCACCGGCTCCAGGAAGCGCCGCATCTCCGGCTGGTCCGACCGTTGCACCACATCCTTGTCCAGCTTCAGGCTGGTGAACGGCAGCGCCAGCAGCTCCGGCAGCCGTGGCACGCCCGGGCCGACATCGTCGATTGCGATGCGATAGCCGTCAGCGCGCAGTTGCTCCACCGCCTCATGCAGGGCGGCGAAATCCTCGACCGGGCGGCTTTCGGTCAGTTCGATGGCGATCCGGCGCGGTGCGATGCCGGCTTCCTGGCGCCGCACCTCCAGCCGTGCCCGTGCTTCCCGCACCAGCAGAACGTCGAGCGAGAAATTCAGCGAGATCGACAGGCCGAGCGCCCCGATCGGTCCCTGCATGTCGGCGAAGGCGCAGGAGGCCACCAGATCGGTCAACTGCGCCGCCAGCCCGGCATCCTCGATCTGCGGCACGAAGTAATCCGGCGCCAGGGTGCCGTGGGTGGGATGGTTCAGCCGGGCAAGTGCCTCCAAGCCGATGGGCTGCCGGTCCGAGATCCGGACGATCGGTTGGTACCGCGTCTCGATCATGGCGCCGTCGAGGGCGTCATGAAGTTCGGTCAACTGCATCCTCGGCTCACCCGGGGCGGAGGGGGCGGGAGAGGGAGTGAGCGCCTCCCGCACGGAACGTCGGCTCGCCGAACGGATTACCCCAACCCGCGATGGCGCCGTCTCGGACTCGCCCAGCAGGAGCAGTTCAGCCGAGGAACTGCATGCCGGGGAGGTCAGGTCAACCAGCTCACGCAGCCAGCCCTCGGCGCAGCTCGGTTGAACCAGAACATGCGTGTAACGCTCGGCGGCACCGGCCAGTCGCATAATCGCGTCTCGCGCCCCACAGGCGGCGACGCTTTCTCCGCCGATATCGGTCGCGGCGGCGCAAACCGCCTCCCTCCAGCGGTGATCGCTGATCAGGAGCAGGCGAGGCGGCAGTGAACGACCCGCAGACTGTCTGCCGTGAGACTGTCTGCCGCGCCCCTCATTGGCCGAGCGAGTGGGCATGGTGGAACGCGGTCATCCTTCAGTTTGTACCCCAACGGAACCACACTACGCCAGCTTGGCCCCTCCAGCCACAATACCTGAGCATTTCCGCGCTGCTGGAGCGGGAATTTTTCATTAACTCACCAAGTGGTGTAGACTTTCTTGCCGATCGTCTAGGACAACCGGAAATCGGGTTTGCGCTTTTCCACGAAGGCAGCCATGCCTTCCTGCTGGTCCGGCGTGCCGAACAGGGCCAGAAAAACCGCACGCTCGTAGCGCACGCCCTCCACCAGCGTGGTTTCGAACGCTCGGTTGACCGCCTGCTTGGCCAGTTGCACGGCCACCGGCGACTGATTGGCAATGCGGTCGGCGATCTTCAGCGCCTCGGGCAGCAATTGGTCGGCGGGAAACACGCGTGACACCAGATTGGCACGCTCCGCCTCCGCCGCATCCATCATCCGGGCGGTCAGGATCATGTCCATCGCCTTGGATTTTCCCGCTGCGCGGGTCAGCCGCTGCGTGCCGCCGGCACCAGGCAGTACGCCCAGATTGATCTCCGGCTGGCCGAATTTGGCGGTATCGGCGGCCAGGATGAAGTCGCACATCATGGCGAGCTCGCAGCCGCCGCCCAGCGCGAACCCGGCCACCGCCGCGATCACCGGCTTCTTCACCTGCAACACCGTCTCCCAGCGCGCGCCGATGAAGTCCTCCCGCAGCGCCTGCGGATGGGTGCGGGACCGCATCTCCTTGATATCGGCGCCGGCGGCGAACGCTTTCTCGTTGCCGGTCAGCACGATCGCGCCAATGCCGGGATCGGCGTCGAAGGCCAGCAACTGGGTGCCCAACTCGGTCATCAACGCATCGCACAGCGCGTTGAGTGCCTTGGGGCGGTTCAGTCGGATCAGGCCGACCCGGCCATGAGTCTCGACGAGGATGTTTTCATACTCGGCCATCGATGGTGCTCCCATTGCGCGCCGCCTGTTCCAGGGTTGCGAGCGCCGTGGTGGGAGCAGCAGGTGCCGGGGCTTTGCCCCGAACCCCATCCGGGGCGTTGCCCCCGGAACCCCCAGCAAAGGCACAGCCTTTGCAATCGGATTCGGTTTGGGGTGGGGAGGGGGCGCGGCGGTCTCGGACCTTGGTGACCGCCTGAAACGCCCCCTCCGCACCCCAAACAGATTCGGTTCCAAGGGCCGCGCCCTTGGCGGGGTCTCGAGGGGCAGCGCCCCTCGATGGGGGTTCGGGGGCAACGCCCCCGACACTTGCCGTCTCCCACTACAGCGACCGCAAGCCTGAGACGGGCCGACGCCGCCTGCTTAGCTAGCGCTGCGTGCGCGGGCAATAGAAGGTGCTGCGGGCCGACTGGGTGATCCGCCGGATCCCGGTGCAGGCGGGTCGGCCAGGGCAGCGTTCGCAGGGCTCGCCCTCACGTCCATATACTTTCCAGGCATGCTGGAAATACCCCAGCTCCCCATCCGGCTGCACATAATCCCGCAACGAGGACCCGCCCGCGGCGATTGCCTCCCGCAGCGTATCCTGGATGGCAGGAACCAACCGCACGGCGCGGATGCCGGGGATGGTATGGGCGGACCGCTGCGGCGACAGGCGGGCGCGGAATAGCGCCTCAGACACGTAGATATTGCCGAGCCCGGCTACGATCTTCTGGTCCAGCAGGGCGGCTTTGATCGAGGTGCGCTTCCCCGCCAGCGCGGCGGACAGTCGGGCCGGCGTGAACGGCGGCTCCAGCGGCTCCGGCCCCAGCTCTGCCAACAGTTTGTGTTTGTCCTCCTGCGCCGTCGCCACGAGGTCGACCGACCCGAACCGGCGCGGATCAACGAAGCCGACCCGCCAACCATCATCGGTTTCCATCACCAGGTGCTCGTGCAGCGTCTCGCTGTTCGGACGCGCCGCGGTGATCACCATGCGGCCGGACATGCCGAGATGGAGCAACACGCTATGGCCGCCCGCGAGCCGCATCAGGATGTATTTGCCGCGGCGGCGGAACCCGCTCACCTGCGCGCCGGTCAGGCGCTGCGCCAGGTTCACCGGCAGCGTCCAGCGCAGGTCCGCCCGGTTGACGACAGCGGACACGATCCGCCGCCCCTCCAGGCGAGCCTGCAGGCCACGCATCACCGTTTCGACCTCGGGGAGTTCCGGCATGAGTGGATCGCAGGCTATACAGGCGCGGCATGAGCGACAATCCTGTTCACCCTGCCAGTGGCCCGTGCCGCGGCCGGGCCGGCCCGGATGCCGTGAGCGTTGCCGAACCGATGGATGCAGCCATGACCAGCGAGCCCGCGTCCGAGTCCACCACCGATTTCGGCTTCCGCCGGGTCGATCGGGCCGAAAAATCCGGCCTGGTGCGGGCGGTGTTCGACAGCGTCGCGCCGCGCTACGACCTGATGAACGACCTGATGTCGCTGGGCGTGCATCGCGCCTGGAAGCGCGTGTTCATCACGGCGCTCGATCCCAGGCCGCAGCACCGGCTGCTCGACCTCGCGGGCGGCACCGGCGATATCAGCTTCGGCTGGCTGCGCCACGGCGGCGGGCCGGTGCTGCTGTCCGACATCAACGCCGCCATGCTGTCCGTGGCGCGCGATCGCAGCCTGCAACGCGGCTTCGCCGGTGACGTCTCGCTGCTGGTCGCGGACGCCGAACGCCTGCCGCTGCCGGATCGCGTGGCCGATCGCGTCTCGATCGCCTTCGGCCTGCGCAACTGCACCGACAAGCCGGCGGTGCTGGCCGAGGCGCGGCGCGTGCTGAAGCCGGGCGGCCGCTTCTTCTGCCTGGAATTTTCCCGCGTGCAGGTCGCCGTGCTGACCCCGCTCTACGACACCTGGTCGTTCCAGGTCCTCCCCCGGCTCGGCCGCCGCATCGCCCAGGACGAGGCGAGCTACCGGTATCTGGCGGAAAGCATCCGCACCTTCCCCGATCAGGAGCAGCTCGCAGCGATGATGCGACAAGCCGGCTTCGCCCGCGTGGACGTGCGCAACCTGTCGGGCGGCATCGCCGCGATCCATAGCGGGTGGCGGCTGTGAGCGGATTGTCCGGCAGGCGCGTACTGCTGATCGTGTCCGGCGGCATCGCCGCCTATAAGGCGCTGGAACTGATCCGCCTGCTGCGCGGGCGCGGCTGCGGCGTGACCTGCGTGCTGACGCAGAACGGCGCGCAGTTCATCACCCCGCTGTCGCTGCAGGCGCTGAGCGAGTCGAAGGTCTACACCGAGCTGTTCTCGCTGACCGACGAAAGCGAGATGGGCCATATCCAGCTGTCGCGCAGCGCCGACCTGGTGGTGGTGGCGCCGGCGTCGGCCGATATCCTGGCGAAGATGGCGGCGGGCCTGGCGAGCGACCTGGCCTCCACGCTGCTGCTGGCCACCGACAAGCCGGTGCTGGTGGCGCCGGCGATGAATGTGCGGATGTGGCTGCATGCGGCGACCCAGGCCAACATGGCGTTGCTGGCCTCGCGCGGCATCGCGGTGGTCGGTCCCGACGAAGGCGCGATGGCCTGCAATGAGTTCGGCCCCGGCCGGCTGGCGGAACCGCCGGCGATCCTGGCGGCGATCGAGGCGCTGCTGAACCCGCGCAGGCCCCTCGCCGGCATGCACGCGCTGGTCACCAGCGGTCCGACGCACGAGCCGATCGATCCGGTGCGCTACATCGCCAATCGCTCCAGCGGCCGACAGGGCCACGCCATCGCGGCTGCCCTGGCGGCGCTGGGGGCACGCGTTACCCTGGTGAGCGGGCCGGTGACCATGCCGGACCCGCAAGGCGTGACGCTGCGCCATGTGGAGAGCGCGCAGGAGATGCTGGACGAATGCCAGTCCGCGCTGCCGGCGGATGTCGCGGTGTTCGCCGCCGCGGTGGCGGATTGGCGGGTCGCCTCCGCATCCGGCGGCAAGATCAAGAAGCAACCGGGAGCGGCGCCACCCGCGCTGGAGCTGGTGCCGAATCCCGACATCCTGGCCAGCATCGCACAGCCGGGACCGCGCCGCCCGCGCCTGGTGATCGGCTTCGCCGCGGAAACCGACGACCTGCTGGCCAACGCGCAGGCCAAGCGCGCCCGCAAGAACGCCGACTGGATCGTCGCCAATGACGTCTCGCCGGCGACCGGCATCATGGGTGGCGCGGAGAATGCCGTGCATCTGGTCACCGCCGCTGGCATCGAGGACTGGCCTCGGCTGCCGAAGGAGAATGTGGCAAAACGCTTGGCGGACCGCATCGCGATGACGTTGTCAGACTCCTCGCCGTGACCTGCCGGCGTGGGAGGTAATTGATTTACTGGTCGGCCATGCCGTGGGGATCATGTGCATCATCGATAGCGACCCGCCCTGCATCGCCGACATCGCCACCCATCCGGGCGTGTAGAATGCCGGCGGGGTGCTGATCGAAGGGGCCGCGAACCATTCCGAGTCACGGGCCAGGGCGGCAGGCTGGAACTCCACTCCCATGACAAGAAGTCGTCCGGCGCCTATCTGAAGTTCGGCTTCACCAAGAATGATGGTGATGCGGAGTCAGGTGCTGGGATGAAGCTGGATCCCGCCACCAGCAGCAAATGGGTGAAGAGGAGCCCGCTGTGGAAACTGACGAAATACCAGGCCACCCTGTACTACACGACCCGGCACTACACGACCCGGCCCGGCCCGCCGCCCAAGCCGCGGGTCAGGATATGAAGGCCATTACCCGCCAATCCTGGACCATTCGCAAACTCACCGCGGCGGACGCTGCCTTGTACCGTCCGGTGCGGCTGACAGCGCTGCGTCTGCACCCGGAGGCGTTCAGCAGCGACTTCGCCGACGAATCGCAGCTTCCGCCAGATGCGTTCGCCGCGCGTATCCCGGCTCCGCCGGGCGCCCTGTTCGGTGGCATCGTGGCGGACCTGTCAGGCGGCGAGCGCCTGGTGGGAACCGCCGGCCTGTCGGTGCAGGCGCGCGCCAAGCTGCGCCACAAAGGCATGTTGTATGGCGTCTATGTCGATGCCGCCTATCGCCGCAGTGGTGTGGCGCACGGGCTGATCGAGGCGGTGATCGCGCAGGCCCGTTCGGTCGGGTTGCGCGTCGTGCAGCTCAACGTGACGGTCGGCAATCACGCCGCGCGGGCATTGTATGTCGCACACGGATTTCGCAGCTATGGTGTCGAGCCGCTTGCGTTGAATGTGGACGGCGCGCTGCACGACGAGGAGCTGATGGCGCTGCCGCTGGGCTGACCGCAGACCGGCGACCAGGGCATGCCGTGGCGGCTGACAACGATCTCACCCTCGCCAAGCGGCCGCCATGGTTCGTCGGTAAGCGGCACACTGGCAAACAGGATGACCGATTGCGCGCCATGCAATGCCACGCCCGCGGCTGGCAACGTGTCCGGATCGGCCGCGCAGGCGCGGGTCAACATGGTCAGCCCGGGCGGCGCGATCCGTCCGTCCGCCTGGGTACGGCGATGCCCATGGGCGATCAGCAGCTCGCCATCCGAATACAGGAAATTGGCCGGTCCCAACGCCCGCAGTTCCGCCGCCAGCGCACTGACCACCGCGACGCGCGCGGCCGGGGTCGGCGGTTCCGCGTCCCATAGCGGCGCCAGCCGGTCCAGCAGCGTGCAGAAGGCGACTTCTGAATCGCTGGACCCGATCGGCCGGAACCGATGGCACGGTCCGGCGAAACGGCTCTCGATCCCCGGCAGCCTGCCGTTATGGGCGAACACATGCACCCGGCCGCCCAATTCCCGCGTGAAGGGCTGGGTGTTGCGCAACGCGACCTCGCCCTGCGTGGCGTGGCGAATATGGGAGATGACGAGCGGGCTGCGAATGCGGCAGGTTTCCAGAAAATCCATCCAGTGGCTGCCGCTGGCCGGTTCGGGCTGGCGGATCACCAGGGCGTCGTTGTCGACCTGGAACGCCACGCCCCACCCGTCTCCGAGCTGCCGCTCCGCGCTGCCGCGGCGCGCGAGCAGGCGCAGCGACAGAGTGACGGTCGTGGGCAACCGGCTCGACAGGCCGAACAGCTCGCACATGAGCACAAGGTCCCGCTGAGGCATCCGCCCGACCACAGTCTCACGACCCTGCATGCACGACCTTGACCTGGGTCAATCCTGTTGGTCCGCCGGCGCGGTTGTGCCCGAGGAAGCGACCCGGGCGGTTGATTCCGCCCCCTCCCGGGGCCGGGGAAATGTTACAAGGAGAGCGCCGCGGCACCCGGAACCAATAGAGCACATAGTGGCATATCAGCAACAAACCTGCCAGACCGAAAGGTATCTAGTGGGTGCGGACGGCAAATTGTGCCATATGTGGTTGCTCCGAACTCGTTCCGGCCGGGGAGACGAAGGACGTTGACGAAAGGGGAGGCCGCAATGCTCGACGCAGTCCAGATGACAGGTCGCCATCAGGTTCGGATCGACCGGTCACGCGACGCGTTGCTGACGGATTTCGGCCGCGCCACCCTGACCGACCGCTACCTGATGCCGGGTGAGGACTTCCAGGACCTGTTCGCCCGCGTTGCGTCCTATTACGGCGACGACGCCGCCCATGCGCAGCGGCTGTACGACTACATCAGCAAGCTGTGGCTCATGCCGGCCACACCGGTGCTGTCCAATGGCGGCACCCAGCGCGGCCTGCCGATCTCCTGCTTCCTGAACGAGGCGTCGGACAGCCTGGACGGCATTGTCGGGCTGTGGAACGAGAATGTCTGGCTGGCCTCCAAGGGCGGCGGCATCGGCTCCTACTGGGGCAATCTGCGCTCGATCGGCGAGCGGGTCGGCGCGGTCGGCAAGACCTCGGGCGTGATCCCGTTCATCCGGGTGATGGATTCCCTGACGCTCGCGATCAGCCAGGGTTCGCTGCGCCGCGGATCGGCCGCCGTGTATCTGCCGGTCTGGCACCCGGAGATCGAGGAATTCGTCGAGATCCGCCGCCCCACCGGCGGTGACCCCAACCGCAAGGCGCTGAACCTGCACCACGGCATCCTGATCCCTGACGCGTTCATGCGTGCGGTGGAGGCGGATGAGCCCTGGCCGCTCACCTCCCCCAAGGATGGCGCGGTGGTGCGGTCGATCTCCGCGCGCGCGCTCTGGGTGCGCATCCTGACCGCGCGGATCGAGACCGGCGAGCCGTATCTGATCTTCTCCGACCACGTGAACAATGCCCGCCCCGAGCACCACAAGCTGGCCGGGCTGGAAGTGAAGACCTCCAACCTGTGCAGCGAGATCACCCTGCCGACCGGGCGGGACCAGCACGGCATGCAGCGCACCGCCGTGTGCTGCCTGGCGTCGCTGAACCTGGAGAACTGGTTCGAGTGGCAAGGCCACCCAAGCTTCATCGAGGACGTGATGCGCTTCCTCGACAACGTGCTGCAGGACTTCATCGACCGCGCCCCGGAAGGCATGGAGAAGGCGAAATACTCCGCCATGCGCGAGCGATCGGTTGGGCTCGGCGTCATGGGCTTCCACTCCTTCCTGCAGGCACTGAACGTGCCGTGGGAGAGCGTCATCGCGAAGGTGTGGAACAAGCGGATCTTCAAGCACATTCGCGCCCAGGCCGACACCGCGTCGCAGGTGCTGGCGCAGGAGCGCGGTGCCTGCCCGGATGCCGCGGAATACGGCGTGATGGAGCGGTTCAGTCATAAGATGTCGATCGCGCCGACCGCGTCGATCTCCATCATCGCGGGGAACTCGTCACCGGGGATCGAGCCGATCGCGGCCAACGTGTTCCTGCAGAAGACGCTGTCCGGCAGCTTCACGGTCCGCAACCGGCATCTGCAGAAGCTGCTGGCGGAACGCGGCATGGACAATGAGGACGTGTGGTCCTCGATCACGCTGCGCGCCGGCAGCGTGCAGCAGCTGGACTTCCTGACCGAGCAGGAGAAGGCGGTGTACAAGACCGCGTTCGAGCTGGATCAGCGCTGGGTGGTGGAACACGCGGCGGATCGCGCGCCGTTCATCTGCCAGAGCCAGTCGGTGAACGTTTTTCTCCCCGCCAACGTGCACAAGCGCGATCTGCACCAGATCCATTTCATGGCGTGGAAGCGGGGCGTGAAGTCGCTGTACTACTGCCGCAGCCTGTCGATCCAGCGCGCGGATTCGGTGAGCGAGAAGGCTGTGGCGCCGGCGGCGTTCACCCTGGTGGCGGTGCCGGTCGCGAATGACGGGCAGATGCCGTTGCCGCTGGTGGCGGCCGGGACCGGGACCGGCACGGATTACGAGGAATGCCTCGCCTGCCAGTAACGGGTACCGCGCTTGGTGGAAGGGCTGCGAGAAGCTGATGTGAACCGCGCCAATGCATCGTTCGAGCGATGCAGCGCGGTTTGCTCAACCATCTCCCGCGGAACCAGCGCGAAAGCCGCAAATACGGGACGATGCCCGTCATTGAGCCGCTGGCTGATTGGATAACGGATCTCGCCATCCCGGTGCAGCGACGGGCCGGTGCAACGACGGGCCGGTGCAGCGGCGGACCGGGGCGGCATCATTGTAATCGGTGTCCCTTCCGATCACAGGGCACTCGCATTCGGCGGCAGCTCGGGGACACCGGCTTGGTCCGGTGCGGACCGCAGCGAAGCAAAGCTTTCACCACGGAGGAAGAACGAGGACCACCGAGCACCACGGAGCCGGTGACCAACACGATGGCCGTGGTGCAATCCCCAACTCCGTGGTGCTCGGTGGTCCTCGTTCTTCCTCCGTGGTGAGAAATCTTGCTGCGCTGCGCTTCACGCCAGAGCTGGGCCGTTTTCATCCTGGCTGCCAGCCACCCGTGCCGCCAAAAGCGATCACCATGCTTCCGATCAGCCTGCTGCCGGACTTTCGCGCCAGCCGCCTGGACGGTGGCCGCAGCGCTGCGTCACCTGAAAATTCCTCCACGGCTCTCGCGCTTGCTCCGTGGTGAGAGCCAGCCCGGATTTCTTCCGCCCGCTGTCGGGACCGGGCATGCTCGTGCGTCCTGAGATCAGCGGACCGCAAGGGACAAACAATGCTCTACGCCATCCTCTGCTACCATGACGAAGCCGTGGTGGAATCCTGGACGCCGGAGGAGGACGCCGCCGTCCTCACCAAGCGCGCCCGCGTCACCGACCCGCTCGCCTGCGCCGGCAAGCTGGGTCCGGCCGCCCGCCTGATGCCCACCAGTGCCGCCGTCACCGTCCGCCAAGGCAAGGACCAGCCGCTGGTGATCGACGGTCCCTTCGCGGAAACCAAGGAACAACTCCTCGGCTTCTACGTGGTCGATGTCGAGACGCTCGAGGAAGCCATCGGCATCGCCGGCGAGATCAGCCAGGGCGAAAGCTGCGCGCTGGAGGTCCGGCCGCTGCGCCTGTTCCTGCCCGAGGGCAGCATGCCGTGACCGACCTCGGCTGGATCGACGGCGCGCTGCGCTCCGCCCGACCGCAGGCCCTGGGCGCCCTGCTGCGCCGGTTCCGCGACCTGGATCGCGCCGAGGAAGCCTTCCAGGAAGCCTGCCTGCGCGCGCTGAAGCATTGGCCGGTCAACGGCCCGCCGCGCGACCCGGCCGCCTGGCTCATCATGGTCGGGCGCAATGTCGCGCTCGACAGCGTCCGCCGCGACCGCCGCACCGAGACGCTGCCGCCGGAGGAGGTTATCTCCGACCTGGACGACGCCGAGGCGGCCGTCGCCGAACGCCTGGATGGTGCGGATTACCGCGACGACGTGCTGCGCCTGCTGTTCATTTGCTGCCACCCTGACCTGCCGGCGACGCAGCAGATCGCGCTCGCACTGCGCATCGTCTCCGGCCTGTCGGTCGGCCAGATCGCCAGCGCCTTCCTGGTGGGCGACAGCGCCATGGAACAGCGCATCACCCGGGCCAAGCGGCGCATCGCGGAGGCGCAGACGCCGTATGAGGCGCCGAACGCGGTGGAACGCGCGGAGCGTGTCGGTGCGGTCGCGGCGATGGTCTATCTGCTGTTCAACGAGGGCTATTCCGCCAGCGGCGGCAGCGCGCATATCCGGGTCGGGCTTTGCCAGGAGGCGATCCGCCTCGCCCGCCTGCTGCTGCGCCTGTTCCCGGCGGAACCGGAGATCATGGGCCTGCTCGCATTGCTGCTGCTGCAACACGCGCGGGCCCCGGCCCGGCTGGATGCGGATGGCGCGATCGTGCTGCTGGAGGATCAGGACCGCGGCCGGTGGAACCGGGCGATGATCGAGGAAGGCCACGCGCTGGTGCAGAAGGCGCTGCGCCATCGCCGGCCGGGCGCCTACCAGGTGCAAGCGGCGATCGCCGGCGTGCATGCCCATGCCGCGCGCGCCGAGGACACCGATTGGCAGGAGGTCGACCAGCACTACGCGGTCCTGGAACGGCTGCAGCCTTCGCCGGTGGTGACACTGAACCGCGCCGTCGCGGCCGCCAAGCTGCACGGGCCCGAAGCAGCGCTGGCGATGATCGAGCCGCTGGCGGCGCAACTCACCGGCTATTTCCACTTCTTCGGCCTGCAGGGCGCGCTGCTGATGCAGCTTGGCCGCTGCCGCGAGGCGCGGGCCGCGTTCGATCGTGCCATCGCTCTGGCGCACACCCCGGCCGAGGCCGCGCATATCCGCCAGCATCTGGATCGCCTCATGCCGGCGGCGCACGGCCTCCCGCAAGGCAAGGAGATGGCGCCGGAACCTCGGAGGCCCGGCTGAAGGCTGCCGCGCGGTCCGGGCGGGAGGTGAAAAAAACCGCCCCTCCCCTGTCGGATCGCCCCGGCCCGGATCGTTCTTGGATTGAAGCCCGACCGGGATTGGATGCCCTCCACCCCCAATGCGCTGGACTTCGGAACCGCAACCGGCGGAGCCATCCCGCTAGATCGGCCCCGCACCCGCACCGGATCACGCGGGATGCTCCGCTCAACCTGTCGCAGACGAAGGAGACCCTGATGCAGCTCAACCCGTACCTGTTCTTCGATGGCCGGTGCGAGGCCGCGTTCCGCTTCTATGAGTCCGCAATCGGCGGCCGCATCACCGCGATGCTGACGCACGGCGAGACCCCCGCGGCCGGTACCGTGCCGGCCGACTGGCAGGGCAAGATCATCCACGCCAGGCTGGTGGTCGGCGATGTCGTCCTGATGGGTAGCGACGCCCCGCCAGGCCATTTCAAGGCGCCGCAGGGCTTCTCCGTAACGCTCACGATGGACGATCCGGCCGAAGCCGAACGGGTGTTTCAAGCCCTGTCGGAAGGCGCCAACGTGACCATGCCGATCGGCGAGACATTCTGGGCCCGGCGCTTCGGCATGCTGGTGGACCGGTTCGGCACGCCGTGGATGATCAACTGCGAAAAGCCGATGCCGGCGGACGCCACCTGTGCGGCGACGACGGGGAGCAAATCCTGACCATACCTGCGCTTGCAGCGGTCCGGCGCGGGTCAGAACGGAGCCAGCCGAGGGGCAGTCGAACGCCCCTCGAGCACCGGAGCCCCAGCTTGACCCGCGCCCCCGGGTCCGCCTATCAAAGCGGCCCGTTCGGACCGGGTGCGTAGCTCAGCGGTAGAGCACCGTCTTCACACGGCGGGGGTCACAGGTTCAATCCCTGTCGCACCCACCACGCGTCCAACTCCCTCACACCGTCTGCAGGATCGCCGCGCGCGGCATTTCGGGAGTCATCTCGCGCCGCCAATCGGCGTCCCGCTTCAGCACCGCCTCATGGGCGCGCAGCGTGTAGTAGCTGGTATCGGCCCCGGCCGGCACGCCACCGGATTCCACCGTCCTTATTGCCTGGCGCAGCAGCTTCCGCGACTGGATGATCGCCTTGTCGGCTGGGCCAAGATGCTCCTTCGAGCGGTCCACGATGCGCCCCATGCTTTCCTGGATGGCGCGATCCTGCGCGTTGATGCCGTCAATGCCGGTGAAGCTTTCGTCGCGCTGCACGGCGCGGTCCAGCAGGTAGTTGTTGGCGCGGTTCGCCTTCGAGCGGAAGGTCACCGGATCGACATGCAGCGGCCCGTTGCCCAGGCCGCGTTCCAGCCGGTCTTCCTCGCTCAGCGCGCCGTCCGGGCAATAGCCCCAGTTGTACACCGCGGTCGTTTCGTCATCGATCGGCACCCAGCAATGCCCGGCATCCAGTTGCAGCCCGCTCTCGGACTTCGATGGGCGGATCTGGTGGAACGGCATGATGAACTGGTAGGTGCGGATGTGCTGCTCGGTGTCGCCGAGCGGGCGGATGCCGGCGTATTGGTAGCCGTAGTCGGTAAGATCGACGACCAGTTTGGGCGCCTTGCCGCGCACGAAGGGGCTGGACGGCTTGAACCCGCCGCGGGTGGAGGTCTCGCTCAGCAGCCGGTGCATGATCGGCGCGTGGGAGGTGTCGATGCCGCCTTCCAGCCCCTGCAGCCAGTTGCACTCCTGGATCACCTTGGTGACGTGGCGATGGCTCTCCGGCGCCTGGGTCCAGGCAAATTTGGGCAGCGGCGGCAGCTTGTCCGCGGGGCCGAGATAGGCCCAGATCAGGCCGCCAAGCTCGCAGGTCGGGTACGCCGTGGTGCGCACCTTGTGGCTGAAATCGTTCTCCTCGGGCTCGTTCATCATCTCGGTGCACTGGCCGGTCACGTCGAACTTCCAGCCGTGATAGACGCAGCGCAGTCCGCAGCCTTCGTTGCGGCCGAAATACAGCGACGCCAGGCGGTGCGGGCAGAGTTCATCGAGCAGCCCGATCCGGCCCTGGCTGTCGCGAAACGCCACCAGGTCCTCGCCCAGCAGACGGACACGCACCGGCGGACAATCGGGTTCGGGGATTTCCGAGGCCAGCAGTGCGGGCAGCCAATAGCGGCGCAAGGTGCGGCCCATCGGCGTGTGCGGCCCGACGCGCGTCAGCAGCTCGTTCTCGTCACGTGACAACATTCCGCATCCTCCCAGATGATGAGTCTGGGGCGGCAGTGCCCGCGTGCAGGGCATCACCGCCCAGCCGGGACAAAGCCTAAGCAGAGCCGCGCAGCCTGTCCAACAGGGCGTTGAGCCCGTGAAATTATCGGCTCCGGCCTGCCCCGCAACGCCGGTGACGTGTCGGGCGCGGGTGGATCGTTGGGCGCTGAGCCCTGCCAGTGATGGGGCTGAGGTGCCAGCCCGGCGCCGCGCCGGCGCATTCGGTGCGGCGTCTGGCGGGCGGCTGGTTCACGAGCCCACCGGGACGGGGCAACTCCTCGATTTGGTGCAGGGTCGAAGTGGTCGGCGTCTCGACATGAGCTACTGTCGATCGCTCGGTAGCGTTGTCCTGGTGGTTCGGCGATCAACGGACACCGGCCACAAACACACCGGTGCAACGCCCCGGACGCCGCCGGGTCGTCATCCGCCACCACAGGTTAATCGCCCCTTAACGCGTTTCCGTTATGTTCCGCACTCCACACCACACCGCGGAGCCTCCATGCCGGAACCCCAACCCGCCGCCCCGAGCAGCCCGCTCGACCTCGCCACTCTCAACACCCTGCTGCGCAACACGCTGGACGCGCTGCCGCAGCACAAGCAGCTCACGCCGCAGGACCTCGCCGAATCCCGCCAGGCCGCGCTGCATTTGGTCGCGGCGCTCGCCCCGCGCGACCCGGCGGAGGCCGCGCTCGCCGGCCGCTGCGTCGCCGCCCATCACGCGCTGATGGAGGCCTTCCGCTGCGCCGCCGTGCCGGACCTGCCTGCCACCCTGATGCTGCGCTTTCAGGGCCGAGCGATTGCGCTGTCCCGGGTGATGACGGCCACGCTGCGGGAGCTGGAACAGCGCCAGCAGCGCCCGGCGCGCCGCCTGGCCCCGGCGCTGCCGCAACCCGCAGCCCAGCCCGCCGCCGCGCCACCCGCACCCAGGACAGCCGCCGCACCCCTGGTGGCGCCAGCGCCCCAGCCAGTCGTCACATCCCGGCGCGTCGCTGCCACATTGCCCGCAGCACAGCCGACCACCGCCACCCGCCCGGCCGCGCCAAACACCACCGCATCGCCGGTGGTCAACAAGAACCCCTTGCACCGTGAGAACGGGCTCTGGTTCGCCCCGCGTCCCCGCCAGCCCAACCCGGCCCTGCGCTGCGACGCCGTGCGCCCGCCCGCCCCCGCGCGTCCCGCCACTGCCCCGCTGCCGCTGGCGCTGCCGCGTGCCGCATAACCGCATGGCCGCGGCACCGGATTGACGCACCGCCGAAAAACCTGCCACCAAGGCGTGTGTCCTACCGACAGAAACACCTCCTGGCGATCGAGGGGCTCTATCCGCCCGAGATCGGGCATCTGCTCGACCTGGCCGAGAGTTACGTGCTGCTCAACCGCCAGGGCAAAACCCAGCGCGACCTGCTGCGCGGGCGCACCCTGATCAGCCTGTTCTTCGAGGATTCCACCCGCACCCGCACCAGTTTCGAGCTTGCCGGAAAGCGACTCGGCGCCGACGTCATCAACATGTCCGTCTCCACCTCCTCGGTGAACAAGGGGGAGACGCTGCTGGACACCGCCGCCACGCTCAACGCCATGCATTGCGACCTGCTGGTGGTGCGGCACGACCAGTCCGGCGCGCCCAACCTGCTGGCGCAGAAGGTGGATGCCGCGGTGATCAACGCCGGCGACGGCACCCACGAGCACCCGACCCAGGCGCTGCTGGATGCGTTGACCATCCGCCGCCGCAAGGGCCGGCTGGAAGGGCTGACGGTCGCGATCTGCGGCGACGTGCTGCACTCGCGGGTGGCGCGGTCCAACATCCACCTGCTCACCACCATGGGCAGCCGGGTGCATGTGGTGGCGCCGCCGACGCTGATCCCGGCCGAGGCGGCAAGGCTGGGCGTGACCGTGTTCCACGACATGCGGGCGGGCCTGGCGGGCGCCGATATCGTGATGATGCTACGGCTGCAGAAGGAGCGGATGCAGCGCGGCCTGGTGCCCAGCGCGCGCGAGTATTTCCGGTTCTACGGGCTGGACGCGGAGAAGCTGGCCTGGGCGAAGCCGGACGCGCTGGTGATGCATCCCGGCCCGATGAACCGCGGCGTGGAGATCGACAGCGCGGTGGCGGACGATCCCGAGCGCAGCCTGATCAAGGAACAGGTGGAGATGGGCGTGGCGGTGCGCATGGCCGTGCTGGATACGCTGGCGCGCGGACACGGACGCAATGAGCCCTGACACCCTGTTCACCGGCGTACGGCTGCTGGATGCATCCTGCGGCGTCGACAGCGTCGGCGACCTGCTGGTGCGCGACGGGCTTATCGTCGACCTCGGGTCCGGGATCGGCCGGCCGGACCACGCCATCGTGGTGCAGGAGGACGGCGCGATCCTCTGCCCCGGCCTGGTGGACATGCGCGCCGCGCTCGGCGAGCCCGGCTACGAGTATCGGGAGACCATTGCCTCGGCCGCGCAGGCGGCGGCGGCCGGCGGCATCACCACCCTCGCCGCCCTGCCCGACACGCTGCCGCCGATCGACGACCCGGCGCTGGTGCATCTGCTGCGCACCCGGGGGGAGGAGACCGGCAGCCTCACCATCCTGCCCTATGCCGCGATCACCCGCGGCTGCCGCGGCGAGGAGCTGGCCGAACTGGGCCTGCTGCGCGAGGCCGGCGCCGTCGCCTTCACCGATGGCGGCCGCACCCTGCGCTCGTCCCGGCTGATGCGGCTGGCGCTGTCCTACGCCCGCGGCTTCGACGCCCGCATCGTGCAGCATCCCGAGGATCCGTCGCTGGCTGAGGGCGGCGTGGCCACCGAGGGCGAACTCGCCACCCGGTTCGGCCTGCCCGGCATTCCGGCGGCGGCAGAGGCGATCCAGGTCGCGCGCGACATCCGGCTGGCGGCGCTGACCGGGGGTGCGGTGCACTTCGCCCACGTTTCCACCGGCGAGGCGCTGGAGCTGATCCGCCGCGCCAGGCAGGACGGGATCGCCGTCACCTGCGATACCGCGCCGCCCTATTTCGACCTGAACGAGACCGCGATCGGCGACTTCCGCACCTACGCCAAGCTGTCGCCGCCGCTGCGCAAGGACGCCGACCGCCAGGCGGTGGTGGCCGCGCTGGCGGACGGCACGATCGACGCCGTCGCTTCCGACCACCAGCCTTGCGATGCGGACGACAAGCGCCAGCCCTTCGCCCAGGCGACGCCGGGCGGCAGCGGGCTGGCGACGCTGCTCGCGGTGACCCTGGTGCAGGCCCATAACGGCGCGCTGAGCCTGAGCCAGGCGATCGAGCTGCTCACCGCCCGTCCGGCGCGGCTGCTGGGGATCGCGGCCGGCCGTCTGGCGAAAGGCGCGCCGGCCGATCTGTGCCTGTTCCACCCGGATCGAGCCTGGCAGGTGGAGGCGGGCAAGCTGCCGGGCAAGGCGCAGAACACCCCGTTCGACGGCCGCGCCCTGGAAGGCCTGGTGCTGGGCACCTGGAAGGCCGGCAGGCGGGTCTACTCCGGCTTTTCGGCGCACGCGTGACGACGCGCCAGGCCCCGCCGCCTGCCGCGTTTCACCGCAGGCAGGCATGCGTGGCACCGGCCGCAAACCTCTGCTTAACCCGCCTACCCGCATCCTGCCGCCATGAAGCGGCTGGACTGCCTGGACGGGCTGCGCGGCGTGCTCGCCGTCTACGTGATGCTGGGGCACATGGCGCCATTCGCCGCCATCCCGGCCTGGATCGTTCGTCCGCTGTCGCATGGCGGGGCCGCGGTGGATGTGTTCTTCGTGCTCAGCGGCCTGGTGATCCTGCGCTCGCTGGAGGGGTTCGGCTACCGCGCGCGGCCGTTCTGCATCGCCCGCGTCGCCCGGATCTTTCCGGTGTATCTGGTGATGTTGGCGATCGCGCTGCCGGTGCAGGCGCTGCCGATCGACTTCGGCCGGCTGCCATGGATCGGGCCGGCCAGCCCGGCGCACGACATCTGGTCGGCTGGATGGCCCGCCGCCTGGCCGGGGGAGATCCTGGCCCATCTGGTGATGGCCCACGGGCTGCTGCCGAATGGGGTGATGCCGGGGACCTGGGTGAGCTTCCTCGGCTCCGCCTGGAGCCTGTCCACCGAGTGGCAGTTCTACCTGTTGGCGATGCTGGTGGTGGGCCCGCTGGGGGCGCGGCGGCTGACCGTGCTGTTCCTGGGGCTGGCGGTGCTGGGCCTGGGCTGGCAGGCGGTGGCGCCGGAACCCTGGCAGTTCAGCCGGGCGTTCCTCCCGAACAAGGCTCAGTTCTTCGCCTTGGGCATCGCCAGCGCCCAACTGCTGCGCGGCGGGCCGGGGGCGGCGCGGCGCTATGGCTGGGTGCTGCTCGCCACGCTGCTGCTGTGCCTGCCGCAGGGCGGACCGGAGAAGCTGCTGCCGGCGCTGCTGTGGACGCTGTGCCTGACGGCGCAAGCCTATCCGGGCGTGCGGGCGCTGCAGCCGGTGGCGCGGCTGCTGCGGCTGCCGCTGCTGCTGCGGCTGGGCGCCTGGTCGTACGGGATCTACCTCGCCAATGAGCCGATCCAGAAGACCTGCGGGCTTGCCCTGGCCTGGCTGGCCGAGGCTGATGCGGCGCTATTCACTGCGCTGTGGATTCCGGTCGCCTGTCTGGTGCCGATCGGCGCCGCGGCGCTGCTGCACCGCTGGGTCGAGCGTCCCGCCCTGCGGGCCGGCCGCATCCTGGCCGACCGGGCGCGGACCGGCGGTCTGGTTGCCGCGCCCGCACTGGCCGCCGCGGGTCCTGCATCTGACACACCCTGATCGGGGCGGGATGACCCGGGGCTTTGCCACGAACCCCAAAGGGAGGCGTTGCCTCCAAGCCCTCCAGCAAATTCTCGCCCGTGCAATCGGAGTCATTTGGGGATGGGCGCGTGGGCGCGCCCCATTCCAACCAAGTTGGTTCCAAGTCGCCCAGCGTCCGGGCCCGCATCGCTTTGGCAGTAAATTCTACCTAGGGCTGTATTTTTGGGAATTCCTTCTAAACCTGCCGCTCACCACCTCAACTTACATGACAGGGTCGGGCCCTTGGCGGGGTTTCAAGGGGCAGCGCCCCTTGATGGGGGTGCGGGGGCAAAGCCTCCAACGCCTGCCGCGTCCCACCACCAGAGCGCAGCCCAGACCGAGGAACTCTGGCTAGGACCCGGCAGCGCGGCGGACCACCTGGGTCTCGTCCACGGTCTGGCGCTGCGCGGTCCGTGCGCGGCGGGCCCGGTAGATGTCGCGGGCAGCGTCCATCACGTCCAGCGAGCTGCAACCACGCAGGTCGAGCACCGCCAGGACCTGATCCACGACATCGGAGATCCGCCCGCAGGACACATCCAGCTGCGCACGCGGCATGACGTGCGGGGCGATCCGCCGCGCCAGGGCGACGGTGGCGAGCGTGGCGACCTTGTCGGTCTCGGGGAACAGCACTGCGCCGGGGCAGCAGGCAGCGAGCTGGCGCAGCGCGGCCAGGCAGGCGGCATCGCCGGTGCAGGCGCTGATCACCGCGGGTGCGGCATCCTGCCCCTCGATCCGCAGCAGCATGAGCGCGAGCATGCGCTGCAACAGGTGGAGGTCGGCGGTGTCCGGGGGGAGGAAGGCGGTCTCCAGATGCAGGAAGGCTTCGCGGCCGGAATGGCCGTCCGAGGCCGCCAGAAGTCCGATATGACGGCTATCCCGCCTCGCCCGGGCCAGCACCAGGTGGTCGTGGTCGGCGAGGCGCCACCGCTCCGGCCGGAACACCAGCGCCCGGTAGTTCCCGTCGGCAAGTTCCTCGAAGATCCGGCCCTGCGGCAGGTTCTGGATGGTACCGGGGTCATGCAGATACACGAGACTCAACGCATGCAGGTCGGTCGGGTGTTCCATGGCACTCCCCGGACTTACTTGCGGGCAGGCTTAGCGGGGCGGGGCGGTGCCGTCTGTGACGTGGCTCACAACCTTACGAGCCCAGGGGCGGGTCTGATGCGCCCGCGCGGCAGCGGGCGGGCTTCCCTTTTGCCATGCGGGGCGCCACAACCGGCGCAGCGATAGCGAGCGGAGCAAGACAATGAGCCACGCGCACGACCATGAGCACGCGGCGCCGGCGCCCGGCAGCGTCGACTGGCGCCACAACGGCGTGCGGGTCATCAAGGGCAACCAGCTCGACACCAACACGGCGCAGACTCCGGGCATGAACCGTGCCGCGGCGATCAATGCCGCGCGGGTGGGGGCGCAGAAGATCTGGGCCGGCACGGTGCACATCCATGCCAACGCCAAGACGGGAGCGCATCACCATGGCGCGTTGGAGAGCGTGATCTATGTGGTGCGCGGCAAGGCCCGCATGCGGTGGGGCGAGCAGCTGGAGTTCGTGGCCGAGGCCGAGGCAGGCGATTTCATCTTCGTGCCGCCCTATGTGCCGCATCAGGAGATCAACGCCAGCAGCGATGAGACGCTGGAATGCGTCCTGGTGCGCAGCGACAATGAAGCGGTGGTGGTGAACCTGGACATCGAGCCGGTCGAGAAGCCGGAATCGGTGTACTGGGTGGACCCGATCCACAAGCAGCCCTAGCAGCCGGCGTGGCTTCGCAGCGACCTCCCGTCGGAGGGCGCTCCGCGACGGGCGCCTCGGCGTGTGGCAGCGATGGGCGGGGCGCCGGACCTTGCCCGCCAGCCCCGGGTCCGACCCGGCGGTCGTGCCGGCCAGGGACGCGTCTCGGGCGCAGTGATGGCGCGGTTGGTCCCACAGGCGGGGCAAGGCCTGCGACCGGCACTACGTCCGGCGAACGCCCGGCGCCAGCCGACCCGGCCCATCGGCCCGGTGCATCGCTTGACGGCCTGCGCGCCGGTGGAGGATGCCGAACCCTGTTGTGCCACTTACCACGTCCGGACCCAGTCATGCCCCTTCGCATCGCCATCGGCGGCTTCCTGCACGAAAGCCACTCCTTCGCCCCGCGCCCGACCGGTTGGGCGGACTTCCTGCAGCCGGGCGGCTTCCCGCCGGTGCAGCGCGATGAGGCGCTGATCCCCACCCTGCGCGGCACCTCGGTCCCCTGCGCCGGCGCCATCGCCACCGCCGAGGCCGCGGACGTCACGCTGGTCCCGCTCGCCTGGGGTTTCGCCAACCCGGCAGGACCGGTTCAGGACGAGGCGTTCGAGCGGCTGTCGGCGCTGATCTGCGCGCGGCTGTCGGACGCGCTGGACGCCGGTCCGCTGGACGGCATCTACCTCGATCTGCACGGCGCCGGCGTGGTGGACAGCTACCCGGACGCCGAGGGCGAGCTGCTGCGCCGGGTGCGCGCGATCGCCGGCCCGGATATGCCGCTGACCATCAGCCTCGACCCGCATTGCAACCTCACCGAACTGATGGTGCGACTGTGCGACGCGCTGGTGCCGTTCCGCACCTACCCGCATATCGACATGAAGGCGGCCGGCGCGCAGGCGATGCGGCTGTTGCTGCAACGCATCGAGCGCGGCACCCCCTGGACGCGGGCATTCCGCCAGCTCGACTTCTGGATTCCCCTGGGCAGCCAATGCACGCTGCTGGCGCCGATGCAGGAGGTGATGGCCGAACGCGCCTCGCTGGCGGATCGGATGGAGGTGGCGGAACTGGCCTTCTGCTTCGGCTTCCCGTTCGCCGACTTCGCCGATTGCGGGCCGGCACTGGCCGCCTATGCCGACACCCAGGCCAAGGCCGACGCGGCCGCCGACGCCTTGCTCGCGCATGTCGCCAGCCGCGAGAGCGCCTTCGTGCAGGACACGCTGCCCGCCGCCCAGGCGGTGGCCGAGGCGAAGCGCCTGGCGCAGGGCGCGAGCAAGCCGATCGTGATGGCCGATACCCAGGACAATCCCGGCGGCGGGGGACATGGCGACACCACCGGCCTGCTCGCCGAACTGGTGCGCCAGCGCGCCACCGGCGCCCTGCTGTGCCTGATCAACGACGCCGAGAGCGCCGCCGCCTGCCACACCGCCGGCGAGGGCGCGACCATCCCGCTGTCGCTCGGTGGCAAGTCCGACGGCATGCCGTTCGCCTGCAGTGCGCGGGTGGAGAAGCTGACCGACGGACGCTTCACCCTGACCGGGCCAATGGGCGCCGGCAATCCCGCCAATCTGGGGCCGACCGCCCTGATCGACATCGATGGCGTGCGGGTGGTGGTGGTCAGCCGCAAGATGCAGGCGCTGGACCAGGCGATCATCCGCCATGTCGGTGTGGAGCCGGCCTCCTGTCCGATCGTGGCGCTGAAGTCCTCGGTGCATTTCCGCGCCGATTTTACCCCGATCGCGGAACGGATCCTCGTCGCCATCGCGCCCGGGCCGGTGCTGGCCGATCCCGCCACGCTGAACTTCCGGCATGTCAGGCCGGAGGTGCGACGCCGGCCTCGCGGGTAGCCCGGCAGTCAGCGGCGTTGCAGGACCGAATGGCGCGTGCAACGCAGGTCGGTCTCCGTCACCTCCAGCGTATCGCCGGCAACGCCGCCGGCGATCGTCAGGCGGAACTGCGTGGCGTTGGTCCGGTTCTTGTAGTCGGTCACCCAGTAATACCTGTCCAGCTGGAAGGTCCCGTTGGCGGCGATCTGCACCGGCTGCGCAACCACGTAGGGCGGGTAGCCCTGGAACGGATAGTCGAACCGGCCGTCGCGCACCGTCACCGTCTGTGGCAGGTCGGCGGTGCCGCAGACGTATCCCCAGCCGCGGGTCAACGCGGTGTGCCCGGCATAGGTCCCGTCGAACTGCGGCCCGGCCGGCGGTGGCACCGCGGCACATCCTGCCAGCAGCAGCGCGAAGGCGACACGATGGATCATGGCTTCGCAGATGGCGGCGCCGCGGCGACCGTCAAGTTCTGCGGCCGCGCTGGTGGTGGGAGGCAAGCAAGTATCGGGGCGTTGCCCCGAACCCCACCAGGGGCTTTGCCCCCCAGCAAAGGCACACCTTTGCAATCCACTCTGTTCGGGTTGGGGAGGGGGCGTGACGGTCTCGGACTTCACGAGCATCACGATCGGCCCCCTCCCCAACCCGAACAATATATGGTTCCAAGGGCGAGCCCTTGGCGGGGTTTCAAGGGGCAGCGCCCCTTGATGGGGGCTCCGGGGGCAACGCCCCCAACGCTTGCTTACCTCCCACCACCGGCGCGACCGCATTGGACAGGCTGCCAACCGCCGCCTAGGCTTTGGGATCGGGGACGGAACGCACAGGACCAGCGCGTGATCAACAAATTCGTCGAACTCAATGCAGGCCGCCATGGCGGGCATCGCGGACGGCTCCACCATCCTGCTCGGCGGGTTCGGCGATGTCGGCACGCCGGCCGCGCTGCTGGACGGGCTGATCGAGCAAGGCGCCACCGACCTCACCCTGGTGTGCGTCGCCGGCGGCCGCGACGGCAGCAAGATCGAGCGCCTGCTGGAACTGCGCCGCGTACGCAAGATGGTGTGCAGCTTCGTCCGCCCCGCCAGCCTGGCGGGGCGGCAATTCCAGCGCGGCGAACTGGAGTTGGAGATCGTGCCCCAAGGCACGCTCGCCGAACGCATGCGCGCCGCCGGCGCCGGCGTGCAGGCCTTCTACACCCCCACCGGAGCCGACACGCTGCTGGCCGAAGGGCGGGAGACGCGGGTGATCAACGGCCGCAACTGCCTGCTGGAATATCCGCTGCCCGGCGAGGTCGCACTGATCGAGGCCTGGGAAGCCGATCGTTGGGGCAACCTCACCTATCGCGAGAGCGCACAGAATTTCAATCCGGTGATGGCGATGGCCGCCGCACTGACCATTGCCGAGGTGCGCCATGTGGTCGGCCTCGGCGACATCAAGCCCGAGCATGTGCACACCCCCGGCGTGTTCGTGCATCGCGTATTGCACGTTCCGGCCTGAGCAGGAGGCTTCGCATGGCAGACCCGTCCTTTGCCCCGCTCGACCGCAACGGCATCGCGTCCCGCATCGCGCGCGACATCCCGGAAGGCTGGTTCGTCAACCTGGGGATCGGCATTCCCACCGCGGTGTCGGACTTCGTGCCGGCCGATCGCGAAGTGATCTTCCATGCCGAGAACGGCGTGATCGGCATCGGACCGGCACCGGAACCCGACGCGGTGAACCCGTTCCTGATCAATGCCGGCGTGCAGCACATCACGCTGCGCACCGGCGGCAGCTATGTGCATCACGCCGACAGTTTCGCCATCGCGCGCGGGGGACATCTCGATCTCTGCGTGCTGGGCGCGTTCGAGGTGTCGGAAACCGGCGACATCGCCAACTGGGCGCGCGCGGCCGATGAACCGGTGAAGCAGGTCGGCGGCGCGATGGACCTGGCGATTGGCGCCAAACGGCTCTGGGTCGCGATGGAGCACGTGACGAAGGAAGGCGCGTCGCGCATCGTGCGGCAATGTTCCTACCCGCTGACAGCGAAGTCCGTGGTGCAACGCGTCTACACGAACCTGGCGGTGCTGGATGTCACCCCGCGCGGCTTCGTGCTGCGCGACATGATTCCCGGACTGACATTCGAGGCGTTGCAGGCCCGCACCGAAGCGCCGTTGCTGCGGGATTGAGTTTGCCTTCGCGGACGATGGCGACTGTTGCTTTGTCGCGGACTTGCCATGCCGCGCCTGCGTCATGCGCGATGCCTCATGCGACTTGCGCGAGGTCCTGCGCCAAGCGTGATTGCTCCTGCACCATGCCCAGCGAAGGCGCGGCAGTCATGACTTTCTCCCTGTGCCGGACTAAGCCCGCCACTGCGTAACGACGGATTGGAGGATGCCGCATGATCACCGACATCGAGATCACCCGCACCGCACCGTTCGTTGACGGCGCTGCGTTGGGCGCAACCGGCGCCTATACGCGTATCGACGGAATCGCAAGTGGCGCACTTGATCCTTCGCATGCCGGCAATCGCGGTATCGCGCTGCTCGACAAGGCACCGGGCAACGCAAACGGGCTCGTCGAGTACCGCAGCGGCTTCACCATCCTGCGTCCCGCTGATGCCGCCAAGGGCAATTCCCGCTTGCTGTATGAGGTGAACAATCGCGGCCGCATCATGCTGTTCGCCAATCTCTGCGCCGGCGCCGCAGGCAATCAACCTAAGACCGCGGCGGAGCTGGGCAACGCGCTGCCGCTGCGTCTCGGCTTCACGCTGGTCTGGTCCGGCTGGGACCCGGGAGCACCCGCCGCCACCGGCCTGTCACTGGACGCCCCGGTCGCAACCAATGACGGCAAGCCGATCGTGCAGCGCATCCGCGAGGAATTCATCGCCGGCACAAGGCGCGGCGACATGGCAAGCTTCCCGTTGAGCTTCGAGGCCGCCAGCCGCGAGGCGCAACTCACCCGGCGGCGCACCCAGACCGGCGAACGACAGGCGGTGCCGTTCGAGTTCGTCGACGCGCGGTCGGTGCGGCTGCTGCCCGCCGGCACAACACCGGAACCCGGCACGATCTATGAACTTCACTACGATGCGACCAACCCGCGCGTGCTGGGCATCGGCTTCGCCGCGACCCGCGACCTGATCAGCCATCTGTGCCGCCATGGCGCCAGGCTGCTGGACCGGGCACCGACTCATGCACTCGCTTTCGGCATTTCACAAGCCGGCCGCTATCTGCGCGACCATATCGCGCTGGGCTTCAACGCCGATGAGGACGGCGCGCGCGTGTTCGACGGCGTGTACACCCATGTCGCCGGTATCGGTCGCGTGTTCCACGACACGCCGTTCGGACAGCCGTTCCGCACGCGCACCTGGCATGAGGACCACGACTTCCCGGAGGTCGCGTTTCCATTCTCGGCCGCGATGCAGGTCGATCCGATCAGCGGCGCCACGGGCGCCTTGCTGCGCGGCGATGCGAGCGATCCCAAGCTGATCGAGACCAACACCTCCACCGAATACTGGCAGAAAGGGGCCTCCCTGCTGCACACCGACCCGTTCGGCTCGCGCGACGTCGCACTGCCGGAGAATGTGCGCGGCTATCTGCTGTCAGGCACCCAGCACGCCGGCAAGGCAGGCATGCCGCGGGACAATGGCCCGTGCAGCAATCCGCGGAATTGGCACGACCCGATGCCGGCGGTGCGCGCGTTGCTGGTGGCGCTGGACGAATGGGTGGTGGAAGGGCGACCGCCGCCGGACAGCCGCCTGCCACGGATTGCCGACGGCACGCTGGTGCCGGCCGACGCAGTCGCGTTTCCCGCCATGCCGAACCTGGTGCCGCCAAAAGCCGCCAACGACGTTGTGCCTCTGGCCGATTGGGTCGATCCGCAACGAGCCGAACGGAGCTGGCGCGCGCTGGTGCCGCAGGTGGACGCCGATGGCAATGAGCGTGCCGGCCTGCGCCTGCCCGACATCGCCGTGCCGCGCGGCCTGTTTGCCGGCTGGAACCTGTATCGCGAGCCTTATCCCGCGGGCGAACTGGCCGACCGCGACGGCACGTTCCTGGCCTTCGCCGCAACGCTGGACGAGCGGGAACGCAGAGGTGATCCGCGGCCGTCGCTGGCGGAGCGCTATCCCTCGCCGGAGGATTACGCGCGCCGGCGGCGGGACTGTGCGGCGAGGCTGCGCGAACAACGCCTGCTGCTGGCGGACGATGCGGAGGCCTATGCCTGAGGCGCGTATCGGGGTGGTTGCGCCCAAACTCCCGTCAAGGGACGCTGCCTCCTGATGGTGGCCGGGGCAACGCCCCGACTAAACCTGCAGCACCTCGGCGCCTGGGCCAGCTTCCAGTTCGCAGGCGTTCACCGTCATTGCCAGCAAACAATAATAGCCGATCGCGCCGGTCAATTGGATGAACTCATCATCGCCGAACCGCGCCCGCATCGCCTGCGCGGTCGCGTCATCGATGCGGTGCTTGCGCAGCAACTGACGGGTGAACTCCACGATCTGCGCGTCTTCCGGCGTGAGGTCGCGTGAATGATTGTCGCGGATCGCGGTGATCGTGCTCTCCGGCACGCCGAGGCGACGCGCGCCTGCGGTCTGCGCGCCCCAAATATACAGCGCCTCGAATTCGCGCCCGACCGTCATGGCGGCCAGCACACGCACGCGCATATCGAGCGAACCCTCGAAGCGCACATAAGCGCCGAGATGCGCAACCCGCCCGGAGATCTCTGGGCTGTGCAGGAACACTGTGAACGGACCATGCACGCCGCCACGGCTGGCGATGATCGAATCGACCACCGCGTGGTGCTCCGGCGCGACCTGGTCCTTGCCGGTGATGAGGGGGAGTCTGGCCATGCATGCTGCTCCGATTCAGCCGGTCTATTTCGCCCGCACGTAACGGTTCGCGACAATGCGCAGATGGTTGCGGAAATGCGGCCGCAACTTGGCGCTCCAGGGTGTGCCCGCGGCGGTCTTCCACGCATCGGTCAGCGTGACGTCCGGTGAGGTCAGATGATAGAGCGCGAGATAGCGATGGGTCCCACTGTTGTCGCGGAACCGGCGCGCACACAGCGTCCCCGGAACCGCCGACAGCGCCGGAACGTGCTCGTGGTCGTACCATTCATTGAACTCGGCCTCATGCTCTGGATCGACGTTCATCGCGTTGACGAGCAGCCCGCCGGCCCCGGTGGGTGCCGCCTGTTCACCGGGCAGGATCTGCTCACCATCGAACCGCAGCAGCCGCGTGCACATGGCGGTCACGCGCTTCGACCAGACCGACAGGTTGTCGCCGGCGATGGCGCGATACGCGGCCCCCTTCAACACGTCCAGGCTGTCGAGTTCGTAGGTGGCGACGGCTTGCTTCGGATTCTGCGTGCTGATCCAGCGATCGCAGGCACCGAACCCGGCCAGGCGCGCGCGCTCCGGCACGTGCTCCAGGTCGTACCAGTCGTGGAATTCGTCCTCATGCGCGTTGGTGAAATCGAACGCGACCAGCAGAATGCCCTTGGCCATGGTTTCCTCCATCAGGTTTGCCGGCATCTTCGCGCGGTCCGGCCGGTTGCGCCAGCACCGCCCTGCCCGCAGGATCGGTGCCGCCAACCAGGAGGGAACCACCCAGGTCATGACCGTTACGATCCTCTATTCCGAGAATGTGTATCCGGACGACAGTGTCGAACGTCGCATCTATGGCTCCGATGCGCGGGTGATCTTTCCGAAGTCCTCCAGTTCCCTGGCCGATCTTTCCGACGCGGACTGCGCTGCGGCGGAAGGGCTGATGATCCTGCGCTACAAGGTCACCGCCGCCGACCTGGCGCGGTTTCCCAGGCTGCGGGCGATCTGCCGCATGGGCGTCGGCTACGACAATCTGGACCGCAAGGCCGCCGCCGAACGGCAGATCATGATCCTGAACGTGCCGGATTATGGCACCACGGAAGTCGCCGACCATGCCATCGCGCTGGCGCTCGCGCTGCGCCGCGGCCTGCTGCTGCACCACCATCTGCAGCGCCAGGACCCGCCGGCCGCCTGGCGCTTCGTGCTGGACCCGCTGATCCGCCGCTCCAGCGTGCAGACCTTCGGCATCATCGGCATGGGCCGTATCGGCACGGCGGTCGCCCTGCGCGCCAAGGCGTTCGGCTTCCGCGTGGTGTTCTACGATCCCTACCGCCCCAACGGCACCGAACTCGGCCTCGGCATCGAGCGCGTGCGCACGCTGGAGGAACTGCTGCGCATCACCGACACGCTGTCGGTACACGCCCCGCTCACTCCTGAAACCCGTGCCTTGCTGGGACAGCGCGAACTGTCGATGCTGCCGCCAGGCGCCGTGCTGGTGAACACCGCGCGCGGGCCGATCGTAGACATCGATGCCATTCCGCCACTGTTGCAAAGCGGCCATCTGGCCGGTGTCGGCCTGGATGTAGTGCCAGTGGAACCGCCGGTCGAACCGGTGCCGGAACTGATCCGCGCCTATCGCGCCCGCGAACCATGGACTGAAGGGCGGCTGATCATCACGCCGCATTCCGCCTTCCATACCCCGCAGGCCTGGGACGACATCCGCAGCAAATCCGCCGAAACCATGCGTGCCGCCCTGCTCGGCCCCACCCCGCAGAACGTCATCCAGCCGGACGATTACTGACCCGACGCATGCGCCCGCCGGTACCCCCGGCGGGCGCGCCACCCGTGCATTGCCTCGGCACTACGGTAGCGGAACGATGCCCCGTGCGATTGCCTTGAGCACAGCGACAGCTTAGCTCATTGCTGTCCCGCACGGGGAGGAGAACCGCCATGGCCGCCATCGAACCGATCGCCTATACCGACGCCAAGCTGCGCCGCATTTTGTCCGGCGTGCGCACCATCGCCATGGTTGGCGCCTCCACCAACTGGAACCGACCCAGCTACTTCGTGATGAAGTATCTGCAGGGCAAAGGCTATCGCGTCATCCCGGTGAACCCCGCGGTCGCCGGCCAGGACCTGCAGGGCGAACGCGTCTACGCGTCGCTGCGCGACATCCCCGACCAGATCGACATGGTGGACATCTTCCGCCCGTCCGACGCCGTGCCGCCGATCCTCGAGGATGCCATCGCCATCGGCGCCAAAATCGTCTGGATGCAGCTTGGCGTCCGCCACGACGAAGCTGCCGCACGCGCCGAAGCCGCCGGCCTGGAAGTGGTGATGAATCGCTGCCCGAAGATCGAGTTCGGGCGGCTGGGCGGCGAGCTGTCCTGGGGCGGCGTCAATTCCGGCATCATCCGCAATCGCCCGGCCCAACCGCCGACCGAACGCCATGCCAAGCCGCGTCCGTTGCCCGCCGCGAACGTCACCTACGGGTTCGAAACCCGCGCCATCCATGCCGGCGCGGCGCCGGACGCCACCACCGGCGCACGCACCACGCCGATCTTCCAGACCACGGCCTATGTGTTCGACGACGCCGACCACGCGGCGTCGTTATTCAACCTGCATAATTTTGGCCACATCTACACGCGGCTGAGCAATCCCACCGTTGCGGTTCTGGAAGAACGTGTCGCCAGTTTGGAAGGCGGCCGAGCGGCTGTGGCGGCGGCAAGCGGGCACGCGGCGCAGTTTCTGGTGTTTGCCACCATGCTGGAACAGGGTGACGAGTTCCTGGCGTCGCGCAACCTGTATGGCGGCTCGCTGACGCAGTTCGGCCTGTCGTTCAAGAAGCTTGGCTGGACCTGCCATTTTGTCGATCCGACCGATCCGGAGAATTTCCGCCGCGCGATGACGCCGCGCTGCAAGGCGATCTTCGTGGAGAGCCTGGCCAATCCCGGCGGCATCGTGGTTGATCTGGCCGCGATCGCGAAGGTCGCCCACGAGTGCGGCATTCCGCTGATCGTCGATAACACGCTGGCCACGCCCTATCTGTGCCGCCCGTTCGAGCACGGCGCGGACCTGGTGACGCATTCGACCACGAAGTTCCTGGGCGGGCACGGCAATTCGCTGGGCGGCATCGTCGTGGAGTCAGGCAAGTTCGACTGGGCGCAGGGAGGGAAATTTCCGGCGCTGACCGAGCCGGAGCCGGCCTATCACGGGCTGCGCTTCTACGAGAATTTCGGCGACTTCGCCTTCACCACCAAGGCGCGTGCGGTGGCGCTGCGCGATTTCGGCCCGACCATGGCGCCGATGAATGCGTTCCTGACCATCACCGGCATCGAGACGCTGCATGTGCGCATGGAACGGCACTGCGCCAATGCGCAAGCGGTGGCCGAGTTCCTCGCAGCGCATCCGCGCGTCGCCTGGGTGTCCTATGCCGGCCTGCCCGACAACAGGTTCAACGCGCTGGCGCGGAAATACCTGCCGAAGGGTGCGGGCGCCGTATTCACCTTCGGCGTGCAGGGTGGCTACGAAGCGGGCATCCGCCTGGTGGAGAACGTGCAGCTGTTCTCCCACCTGGCGAATATCGGCGACACGCGCAGCCTGATCCTGCACCCCGCCTCCACCACGCACCGCCAGCTCAGCGATGAGCAACGCCTGGCGGCCGGCGCTGGGCCGGACGTGATCCGGCTGTCGATCGGGCTGGAGACGGCTGCGGACCTGATCGCCGATCTGGACCAGGCGCTGGCCGCCGCGGGCGGGTAGCGCGGCCGCGCTTGTGGTGGGGGGCAGAAAGTGCCGGGGCGTTGCCCCGAACCCCGCCAAGAGGCGTTGCCTCATAAACCTCCAGCAAAGCCTCGCAATCGGATTCGGTTCCAAGTCGCCCAGCGTCTTGGCCCGCACCGCTTTGGCAGTAAATTCTATTTAGGGCTGTATTTCTGGGAACTTCTTCTACACCCGCCGCTCACCACACCTATTGACGTGACAGGGCCGGGCCCTGGGCGGGGATTCAACGGGCACAGTCCCCTTGATGGGGATCCCTGGGCCAACGCCCCCGACACTTGCTTGCCTCCCTCCGAAAGTGCGGATGCTAGGTGCCGGCCTGCAGCACGAACCGCCGGTTCAGTTGCTGCACCGGGCGCGCATTCATCGGAAACACCGCGGCAAAGTGGCGGATCTGTTCGGGCGAGGCCTCGATCGGCGACCGGAACACCGTCCAGATCAGGCCTTCCGAGCAGGGCGGCGTCGTCAGTGATCCCATGTAGCGGAAATAATGCTGGTGCTTGGGCAGCAGTCCGGCCGGGTCGATGGTGATGTCGGCGATCGCTTTCTCCGGCCCCTCCTCCGTCGGCATGGCCTGCCAGATCGGCGCCAGGGCAGCACTGGCCTTGCCCGGCTTCACGAACACCCCGATCACAGCCACCGCCCCGCTGGCCGAATTCGTGGACGAAATGGCACTCCAGGTCGAAGTTCTTGCCGGCCAGCAGGTGTTCGCTGGGATGATGGAAGTGGAACTGCCGCAGCTCGTAGGTGGTGCCGGCGATCTGCAGCCGGCCGCCCGGCGGCGTGTTCACCTGGATGGTGTGGCCGTTATTGATGATCCGCAGCGGCATCTTGGGATACTCGACGAGCAGCGGACCGGGCTGCGCCTTGATCGCGCTGGTCAGGTCGATCGGGGTCTGCTGTGTACCGAGCGTGCAGGTGCGGAAATCTGCGGAGAGTTCGCCCCAGTTGGCCGGCCCATCCGCCCCCTGATATCCCCAATGCGGCGGCGCATCCGCGGGATGTGCGGGCGCGGCCCCGTGGGCGGGATCCGCGGCGTTCGCGGCGGAGCACAGCGGACAGACGGCGGCAGCAGCGGCCAATCCGAACAGCGAGCGGCGGGCGAGACGTGACGACATGGGGCGCGTTCCTCCGAAGCGGGGTGACGGCATCAGAACCATATCGACACTACCAGATTATTATCATACAGGTATTATTTTGTTGCCGCTTCCAAATCAGCCGCGGCCTACGGTGACAGAAACGACCTGACGCCCCGTCAACCCACCACCACCGCAATCGGCCCCGGAGCATCCGTCACCGAAAGCGGGGTATGGCCGGCGGCATCGCCATCTGCCTGCGCGGGCACCCGACTATTGCCGATGAACTCGATCCGCTGCGCGCGCACGTGGCGCACCCCCGCCATGCGACTGAGCTGGTTGGCGGGCAGCGCGGCACCATAGAGCAAGGCCGCGCCGGCACCGCCATGCTCGAACAGCGCGACGGAGAAGCCAGGCTCGCCTGGTTCGGCGTCAGGAGCCAACAGATAGCGCCCGCCATACAGCCGACCCTTGCTGACGATGACGCTGGCCGCCTGCATGTCCCGCTGATCCAGGCGCAGCCGGATCGGCGCGTAGTCGTAGTGCAGCGCCTCATGCAGCGACTGCAGCACGTAGGCGCCCCGTCCCAACAGCCGTTTCATCGGGATCGACAGGGTGTGCACGACATGGGCGTCGAACCCGACCCCCAGCATCTGCACGAACAGACGCGTGCCAGACGGACCCTGCGCCAACCCGGGCCACAGCAACCGGGTGCGGCCGAAGGCCAGCGCCGCGGCCACCGCGCGCGGGGAGAACGGCAGTGACAGCTCCTGCGCCAGCACGTTGGCGGTGCCGAGCGGGATCACGCCCAGGCGCGCGCCGCTGCCCATCAGCCCGTTCGCCACTTCCGCGATCGTTCCGTCGCCCCCGGCCGCCACCACCATGGGCGCGCCGGCCCGTACCGCCTCACGCGCCAGACGCTCGCCGTGACCGGGACAGCGCGTCTCCACCAGGTCGAGCCGTACCCCGTTGGCCGCCAGCACATCCAGCACCCGCCACAGCAGCGCGGCGCGCCGGCGTCCGGCAGCCGGGTTGAAAACGATCACCATCTGCGCAGGAAAGGAAATGATTGCATCCGAATCGCTATCGTTCTGGCAGCATGAGTCGTAACGCATGCCATCGTTCTATTGCAGCCGAATGACAGAATTATGACTACGGCAAGACTTTAAGAATCGGCGCTACGTTACGCACCGGTCATGCAAACTTCACTTTATCCACAGCGATTCGACCGTATCTGCTGCGCCGCACATGAACGCCATCCCACCCTCGTCTGGACGCCGCGACTACCGCAGCGTGTTCATTTCGGACACGCATCTTGGTACCCGCGGCTGCCGCAGCGACTTTCTGGCGGATTTCCTGCGGCGCACCTCCTGCCACAACCTGTTCCTGGTCGGCGACATCATCGACGGCTGGCGATTGCGGAAATCCTGGTACTGGGACGACAGCCACGACGACGTGTTGCGGCAGATCCTGCGCCATGCACGCGGCGGCACCCAGGTGACCTATATCCCCGGCAACCATGACGAGATGTTCCGCGTCTGGCTGCCTCTGGGCCTGGAAGTCGCCGGCATCCGGTTGCGCAAGGAGGCGGAGCACGTCACCGCCGCCGGCAAGCGGCTGCTGGTGATCCATGGCGACGAGTTCGACAGCGTGGTGCGCTACGCCAAGTTCCTCGCCCTGCTGGGCGACTGGGCCTATGCCACCGCGCTGGTGGTGAACCGCTGGTTCAACGCGCTGCGCCGGCGCCTGGGCTATCCGTACTGGTCGCTGTCGGCCTGGCTGAAACGGCAGGTGAAGGAAGCGGTGAAGGCGATCGACCGGTTCGAAACCGCGCTGGCCAGCGAGGCCAGGCGGCGCGGCTTCGACGGCGTCGTGTGCGGCCATATCCACCATGCCGAGATGCGTGAGGTGCAAGGCGTGCTGTACATCAACGACGGCGACTGGGTGGAAAGCTGCACCGCCCTGGTCGAGCATCATGACGGCAGGCTGGAGCTGATCGATTGGGCGGCACTGAACCGCCTGTCCTTCTTCGCGCCCCGACAGGCGCGGCTGACACAAGCTGCCTGACGCGCTTCCCCTCAGCGATCTCGCCTGTCACGCCGAGATGCTGCCCCCCGCACCCAGCCACCGCATCCTGATCGTGACGGATGCCTGGCAGCCGCAGGTCAATGGCGTGGTCCGCACGCTGACCACGGTGGCCGAGGAACTGCGCGCCATGGGCCATGTGGTGGAGGTGATCGGGCCGGACCGGTTCCGCACCTTCCCCTGTCCGACCTATCCCGACATCGCGCTGTCACTGCGGCCGCGGCGGCGGCTGGTCGGCATGATCGAGGCGTTCCAGCCCGACGCGCTGCATATCGCGACCGAAGGCCCGCTGGGCCTGGCCGCACGCAGCTGGGCGAAGCGGCAGGGGCTGGCCTTCACCACCGCCTTCCACACACGGTTCGCGGAGTATGTCCGTGCCCGGATCGGCCTACCGGTGCGACCGATCTATGCCTGGATGCGCCGCTTTCACGGCGCCGGCCAGGGCACCATGGTGGCGACCGCATCCTTGCGCGAGGAGCTGACCACGCGCGGCTTCCGCAACATCCGCCCGTGGTCGCGCGGCGTGGACCTGTCGCTGTTCAGACCGGAGCCGCGGGAGATGTGGAACCTGCCGCGGCCGATCTTCCTCTATGTCGGCCGGGTCGCGGTGGAGAAGAACATTTCCGCGTTTCTCGACCTGGATCTGCCTGGCTCCAAGGTGGTCGTGGGTGGCGGGCCGGCCCTGGCGGGGCTGCAACGCGGTTATCGCTTCGTGCACTTCACCGGCCCGCGCTACGGCGAGGCCCTGGCCCGTGCCTACGCCGGCGCCGATGTCTTCGTGTTCCCGTCACTGACCGATACGTTCGGCCTGGTGCTGCTGGAGGCGCTGGCCTGCGGGACGCCTGTCGCCGCCTTTCCGGTGACCGGCCCGAAGGATGTTCTGGCCGACGCCGATCGCATGATCGGCGCGGTCAACACCGATCTGCGGGTGGCGGCCCTGGCGGCACTGCAGGGCGACCGTGCGGCCTGCCGACTGCACGCGGAGCGCTATTCCTGGCGCGCCTGTGCGGAGGTCTTCCTGACCCATCTGGTGCCGTTGCGGGCTTGCTAGCCCGGGGTGAGAGGCGGCAAGTGTCGGGGACGTTGTCCCCGAACCCCCATCATCGGGCGCTGCCCGTGGAACCAGGTCCGTTCGGGGTGGGGATGGGACGCTTACCCCCTTCCCAACCCAAACCGATTTCGATTGCAAAGGCGAGCCTTTGCTGGAGGTCCAAGGAGGCAACGCCTCCTGGTGGGGTTCGCGGCAACGCCCCGATGCCTGCCGCATCCCACCAGCTTGCCCAGACCGTGCTCCCGGCCGCAAACTTCCGCCCGAAACCGGGACGCGCCACACGTCACGCGCGCACCCGCACAGGGGAGAGAAGTCATGGAGCTATCGGGCGCGGTGGCCCTGGTCACCGGCGGCAATGGCGGCCTCGGCCAGCGCATCTGCCACGCACTGGCCAAGCAGGGCGCGCATATCGCCGTCATGTACGCGCAAAGCCGCGACCAGGCGGAAGGCGTCGCCCGCGAGCTGGCATCGCAATACCAGATCAACGCGGCCGCCTTCGCCTGCGACATCACCGACGGCGTGGCGGTGGACAAGCTGATCACCGACGTCACCAGCCGGTTCGGCCGGCTCGACATCTTGGTCAACGATGCCGCCTACAACAAATCGATTCCGTTCAGCCGACCTCGACAGCCTGACGCAGGACGTGTGGGACAAGATCATGGCGGTGAACCTGACTGGGCCGATGCGCCTGACCAAGGCCGTGGCGCCGGTCATGAAGGCACAGGGACGCGGCCGCATCGTCAACATCGCATCCGTGGCGGGGCTGGGGCCGACCGGGTCCTCCATCGCCTATGCGGTGTCGAAGGCCGGGCTGATCCACCTGACGCGCTGCATGGCGGTGGCGCTCGCACCCGAGACGCTGGTGAACTGCGTCGCTCCGGGATTGCTGGAGGGCACGCGCGCGACCGCCAATCTGCGCGCTGAACAGGTGGAACGGTCCGCAGCCGGCGCGCTGCTGAAGAAGGCGGCTGACAAGGACGATTGTGCCGACATGGTCGTGACTATGTGCCGCACTGAAACGATGACCGGCCAGACCATCGTGATCGATGCCGGGCGCTACTTCCACTGAGCAGCCACCGGACACGAACCCGCCTGAAGGTGTGACGCGCGCGATCCATCCGCTTCCACATTGTTGAAGGAGACGACAATGGCTTACCAGGGCATGATCGCAGAGACGATCGCCATCAACGGCCACAACGACGAGCCGATCTCCGCCTATGCCGCGCGGCCGTTGGGTCCCGGCCCGTTCCCCGGCATCGTGCTGGTCCATCATGCGCCGGGCTGGGATGAATGGTATTTCGAAACCACCCGCAAATTCGCGCATCACGGCTATGCAGCGATCAGCCACAACCTCTATCACCGCGCCGGCGATGGCAAACCCGATGATGTCGCCGCCAAGGTGCGCGCCGAAGGCGGCGTGCCCGATGCACAGGTGATCGGCGACACCGAAGGCGCCGTGCAATGGTTGCGCGCGCAACCATGGCTCAACGGCAAGGTCGCGGTGCTGGGCACCTGCTCCGGCGGCCGGCACACTTTCCTGTTCGCCTGCCACAGCAAAAGCATAGACGCTGCCGTCGAACTTTGGGGTGGCAGAGTGGTGATGAGCAAGGAAGAACTCACCCCGAAACAGCCCACCGCCCCGATCGAATTCACCAAAAACCTCTCCTGCCCGCTGCTCGGCCTGTTCGGCAACGAAGATCGCGCACCCACCCCCGAACAGGTGAACCAGCACGAGGATGAATTGAAAAAGCACGGCAAGAGCTACGAGTTCCACCGCTACGACGGCGCCGGTCACGGCTTCTTCTACTACGACCGCCCGATGTACCGCATCGAGCAGGCACTCGACGGCTGGAAGAAGGTGTTCGTCTTCCTACAGAAGCACCTTGCATAGCAGTCTGCATGTGCACCTCGATCGTTGAAATCGTCGGCGCCAGCGGCGCCGGCAAAGGTCGTGACGGGTGGTTCGATCTCACCCATTCGGTGGTGTCGTACGACCACCCGCACCACGCCTTGCTGGAGGAAGCCATCACCATCGACTTCCTGAACGCGGCGCTCGGACCCGACGCCAGGGTCGCGGTGGAACTCACGCTGGAGGCGGCCAGACAATTGAGCGGCGCCCTGACACGGGCGATCGCAGCGGCGGAAATCGAGGAAGCCGGACGGCTGCGCAGTCCGTAAGCCGCGCCGCGGTCACCTGGATCCGATGCAGCGCATAACTCTGCTTGCCCGCGATCCCGCTTGCCGCCACTCTGACCGACGCCACAACAGGATGCCGGCGATGCAGTTTGGTTGGCTCACTCTGGCTCTGTCGCCATCGCCGGACGAAGACGCGGTCCGCATCGATCAGCAGATCGAGCAGGTCTGCGCCGCCGAAGCGCTGGGCTTCAACGATGTCTGGCTCACCGAGCACTATTTCACCGGCGAGAGCGTCTACAACGACGCGCTGCTGTTCGCCGCCGCGCTGACCATGCGCACCACGCGTATCCGCATCGGCTTCGCCGTGCTGCAGATGCCGTTCCACCATCCGGTCCGCCTGGCGGTGCAACTCGCGCTGCTCGACAATCTCAGCAAGGGCCGCATCGATGTCGGCATCGGCAAAGGCACCGTCTACAACGAATACGAGTTCATCGGACACGGCCTGCGCAGCGACGACAGCAGGGCGCGCATGGAAGAAGCGCTCGAGGTGCTGGAACGCGCCTGGCGCGAAACGCCGCTAGTGTATGAAGGCAAATACTTCAACCTGCGGGTGCCGCAACTGCGGCCGAAACCGGTACAGCAACCCGGCCCGCCGCTCTGGCGCAGCGTCATCTCGCCCGGTTCGTTCATGGAATGCGGGCGGTTGGGAATCCCGATCCTTACCGCGCGCCTGCCGGTCGAACGCATCAAGGAACGCTGGGCGTTGTATGCGGCAGGTCTCGCGGAAGGCGGCCACGATGAACGCACGCGAGAGCGACTGCTGACCCAGGCCGCGCTGTGGCGGAACGTGTATGTGGCGGACTCCGATGCGCAGGCGGAAGACGAGCTATCGACGCTGCTGCTGCGCACGCGGGCGCATATGATGCACGTTCGCCACGAGTACAATCCGGCCGATTTCCACATTGATCCCGTCATGCTGAACCCATGGAGTAACCCCACAGTGGGCGATGCCGAAGCGCTTGCCTTCGTGTTGGCGACCGGTTCGTTGTTCGGCTCGCCGGCGCGTGTGCGCGAGCAGGTCGCGGCGCTGCGTGACGTGGGCGTGCGGCATCTGCTGTGCCAGACCGGATTCGGTGACATGAGCCACGCGCAGAACCTAATCTCGATGCGCCGCTTCGGCGAACAGGTGATGCCGGCCTTCCCGTCCTGAACCGAACCCTCCGGTCTCAATACGCGGCTTCGAGCAGCCGCATCGCGTCCTCGACCTGATCCTGCGATGACCGCGCGCCGGCATTGGCGTTGAAGTTCTTCACCGTCTCCAGCGCGATGCTGCGCAACGCGTCACGCGGGATCTGCAGCGCCTGCAACCTTATGGGCATGCCGATGCGCGCGTACAGCGCCTCCAGCGCATCCGCCACGGCGAGCGCGGCCGCCCGGCCGTCCATCCCGTCGCGCCACACCGCAAGCGCCTCTGCGACCTGCCGAGCAGATCGGGCATCGATCGTGTTGGAGAGACGGATTTTCGCGGCATGGACCACCGCGGTCGAACTCGCCCTGCCCGACATGCGGATAGCGCACATGCAGTGCGGTGGAGACCGCGTAATTGCCGGCGAATGTGCCGCCACGAAACCGGCGCGCGCCGTCATCCTCGGCCCGGTTCTGCAGGAACGCCGCAAGCCCGAGATCGATGCGCAGCGACGGATCGGCGGGCCGATCCACCAGGCGCGGATAGGCGCGGAATGCCAGGCGGAACGCCTGGTCGCGGTCGCCCTCCGCCAGCTTGTTTCCCCCAGTCTCTGCCATGGCCGCCACCGCGCTCGCGAACACCGTTGTCGCTGTGGAACGGATCAGCGCCGGCGGGGCCGTGAGCAACGCGTCTTCGTCGAGCAGGATCGCTTGCGGCCGCGTCTTGGGATCGAAATACTCCATCCGGTGGTCGAGCTCCGGATTCTTCAAGCCGGTACCGGCACGATTCATCGCGCCGGTGGGTGTGGTTGGAATGTTGATGATCGGCAGCTTCGGCGCCAGCAGCCGCGGACTGTACGCGGGTTTGCCGTCCGGATACTGCGTCATGATCTGAAACGGATCGCCTGGTTCAGCCAGGAAGATCGCCACGGCGCGCACCGCGACGATCACACTGCCGCCGCCGACCGCGATCAGCAGATCGGCGCCGGCCTTGGTCGCCGCGTCCCGGGCCGCACACACCGAGGCATAGCTGGAATCCTTCTCGATGCCATCGAATACACCGGCGTAGCGGTCGCCGAGACAAGACTCGATGCGTCGGACGGTGTCGCCGCGTCGGTTGACCGAGGGCGAACAAACCACGAAGGCACGCCGTGCGCCCGCTCGCTCCACGGCGGCACGCAGGTCGCGCTCGATGACCTGGCGGCCGCAGTAAAGCCGCCAGGAATAGCCGGCCGCCCGGAAACTATCTTCAGTCATGGTCTTCCGCCCTCGATCGCTACTGGCAGCATGATTGATCGGTTGGACGCGGCAGGCCAGCGGAACCCTGACCGCGGGTCGCCGAAGTTGCGATACGGCTTCCCGGGACTTGCGCAGCGAACGCCGGATCGGAAAGCTGGAACACCGGCACCATCGCAGCGAAGGAAACGCCATGAGCAAGATCATCGTCGAACCGAGCGGCAAGGTGCGAACCATCTGGATGAACCGTCCGGAGAAGCGCAACGCACTGGACCGCGCGATGCGCAACGAACTTACCGAGGCGCTCCGGGCGCCCGTCGCCACCGATGACCGGGTGGTCGTGATCCGCGGCAAGGGGCCGGCGTTCTGTTCCGGCCTCGACATGGCAGAGCGCCGCGCCACCGCCGAGACCGGAGCAGCGAGCGGCATCGAGGACCTGCTGCGCGCGATCGAGCTCTGCCCGCTGCCGGTGGTCGCCGTGGTGCAGGGTGACGCGATCGCCGGCGGCAACGAACTGGCGCTGCATTGCGACCTGGTCGTGGCCAGCGAGCAGGCCCGCTTCGGCATGTCGCTGGCCCAGGTCGGCCTCGCGCCGAACTGGTTCCTCGCCAAGAAGCTGATGGAGGTGCTGGGGCCGGTCACCACCCGCGAAATGCTGCTGCTCGGCGATCCGCTGCCGGCAACCAAGCTGCACGCGCTCGGCCTGATCGCACGCTGCGTGCCGACGGACCAGCTTGAGAGCGAGGCCGAGCGGGTGATCGACCGGCTGGCCGCCAATGCGCCGCTGTCGCTCAAGGCGATGAAGGCGATGACGGTGCGGCAGCTCGAATTCCGCGACGCCATCCCGCATCAGGATGTGGATGCGCTGGTGCGCGCCGCACTCACCAGCGCCGACGCACGCGAAGGCCTGCAGGCGCGGCTGGAGCGGCGTCCCGCGCAGTTCCAGGGCCGCTAAGCAGACGTTCGCAGCCGGTGCCTCGCATCGCGCTTGGTGGGAGGGCAAGTAAGCGTCGGGGGCGTTGCCCCCGAACCCCCATCAAGGGGCGCTGCCCCTTGAAACCCCGCCAAGGGCCCGGCCCTTGGAACCGACTCCGTTTGGGGTGGGGAGGGGGCCGGTCGTGATGATCGTGTGGTCCGAGGCCGTCACGCCCCCTCCCCGCCCCAAACCGAATTCGATGGCAAAGGCTGTGCCTTTGCTGGGGGTCCAGGAGGCAAAGCCCCTGGTGGGGTTCGGGGCAACGCCCCGACACTTGCTACGTCCGCCCACCAAGCGCGATGCGAGGCACAGACTGCCGACGTCTGCTTTGCCGCCCAACACCGCTGCCGCCTATTCTGGCGCAAAATCGACCAAGGACCGAACCGCGATGACCGAACCGACCGGGCCGCTCAAGGGCCTCCGCATCCTCGACCTGACCACGGTGCTGTTCGGCCCGCTCGGCACCCAGACCTTGGGCGACTGGGGCGCCGAGATCATAAAAGTCGAGAGTCTGACTGGCGATACCTGGCGCACTTCCGGTGTGTTCCGCAATCGCGGCATGAGCGGGCAGTTCATGGCGGTGAACCGCAACAAGCGCTCGATCGCGCTGGATTTGAAACATCCGGACGGCAAGGCGGTGCTGCGCCGGCTGATCCCCACCGTCGATGCGCTGGTCAGCAACATCCGCCCCGCCGGCCTGGCGCGGCTCGGCTTCAGCTACGAGGTATGCCGCGAACTCAATCCGCGCATCGTCTACGCGAGCGCGGTGGGGTTCGGCCAGGACGGGCCGTGGCGCGCGCGGCCGGCGTTCGACGAGATCATCCAGGCGGCGTCCGGCTTCGCGTCCGCCATGGGCACGGACGAGGAGCCGGCCTTCGTCCCCAGCCTGATCGGCGACAAGATCTGCGGCATGGCGCTGACCTCCGCCGTGACCGCAGCCCTGCTGCACCGCGAGCGCACCGGCGAGGGCCAGATGGTGGAAGTGCCGATGCTGGAGACCCTGGCCGCGTTCAACAGCATCGAAATGTTCGGCGGCATCGCGTTCGTCCCGCCGGTGGGGCCGGCAGGCTACAAGCGGATGAAGGCGCGCCGGCCGGTGCGTACCAAGGATGGCTGGCTGACCATGCTGCCCTATTCCGGCGACAACTGGTGCGCGTTCTTCGAGGCCGTCGGACATCCTGAGTGCATCGAGGAGTTTTCCGTCCGCGACCCGGTGGCGCGTGCCCGCAATATCGACCGGATCTACGACCGGATGCGCGACATCGCACCCACCCGCACCACGGCGGAATGGGAGGCGCTGCTGCTGCGGATCGACGTGCCGCACACCGCGTTCGCGAAGCTGAGCGAGGTGGCCGAGCAGCCGCATCTGAAGGCGGTGGATCTGTTCCAGGAGGTCGAGCATCCGACAGAAGGCAGGCTGCGGCAGGCGCGTCCACCGGCGCGGTTCTCCGAAAGCCCGGCCGGCGTGCATCGGCCGGCGCCTGGACTAGGCCAGCACACAAGCGAGGTGCTGCGCGAAGCCGGCTATGACGAGGCGGAGATCGCAGCGCTGGTCGAGGCAAAGGCGATCGGGGTGGGGTGACGCAACAAGATCAACCGAAATTCCGCCGGGGGTCGAGCCTTGCGTCACTCCCGTGTGGCGAAATCGATGCGCGGGTCGATCACCGTGTACAGCATGTCGCCAACTATCTGCATCAGAAGGCCCAGCAACGTGAAGATGTAGAGCGTGCCGAACATGACCGGGTAGTCGCGCTGGATAGCCGCCTGGAAACCCAGCAGCCCCAGTCCATCCAGGGAGAACACGATCTCCACGAGCAGGGCGGAGGTGAACAAGATGCTGATGAACGCCTGCGGAAAGCCGGCAACGATCAACAGCATCGCGTTGCGGAACACATGGCCGTACAGCACACGCTGTTCGCTCGCCCCTTTGGCACGCGCCGTGACGGTGTACTGCTTGCGCACTTCCTCCAGGAAGCAGTTCTTGGTCAGCATGGTCAGGCTGGCAAAGCCGCTGGCCACAACAGCAAGAGTCGGCAGGACCATGTGCCAGAAATAGTCGCCGATGCGCGCCAGCAGACTCCAGTGCTGCGATCCCTCGGTGGTTAATCCACGCAACGGAAACCAGTGCAGGAAACTTCCACCCGCAAACAGCACCACCAGCAGGATCGCAAACAGAAAGCTCGGCACGGCGTATCCCACCAGCACCACCGCACTGCTCGCGACATCGAAACGCGAGCCGTCACGCACCGCCTTGGCGATGCCCAAGGGAATCGAAATCACATAGACAAGCAGGGTAGACCACAATCCGAGCGAGATGGACACTGGCATTTTCTGGCCAACGAGCTGCAGAACGGACTGGCCACGGAAGAAGCTGTCGCCGAAATCGAACCGCAGATAGCCCCCGACCATGTCGAGGAAGCGCGTCAGCGGCGGTTTGTCGAAGCCGAACATCTTCTTGATGTCCGCAACAATATGCGGATCGAGCCCGCTTGCACCGCGATACAGGCTGGAGCCGCCCACCTCGCTCACCGAGGCGCCGAGGCGCGACGATAATCCGCCCTTGCCGCGCAGTTCGGCCAGCACCTGATCCACCGGACCGCCCGGTGCGAACTGGATCACCACGAAGTTGATGGCGATGATGCCGAACAGGGTCGGGATCACCAGCAACAGGCGTCGGATCAGGTAGCCGGTCATGCGGGGGTGAGCATGATCAACAGGATGACGGGCGAAGCCGGCGGGGCCTCGTTGCGATGTCGGCCAGTGTTTCGCCCCAGCGTGAGACGGCGCGGCAGAAAGTACGTCGTCATGAAGCGCGCAGGCTCCCCAAGCATGTTAAATGAGCGGGGTGGGCACGTCCGGTTTGGCTCATGGCACGGCTCAAATTCCGCGTCATGGCCGGGCCCTGACCCGGCCATCTCCACCGGAAAGATCGGGTCGCGCCGCACGCGTCGCATGCTCCTTCCTGGATAGATGACCCGGCCAAGCCGGGAAGTCTGCCGCGACGGCGGAAGCGCGGAATGGTCCGCCCTCGCCCGCCATGCCCCGCGGGAACCGGCCCGGGATCGCTCGCCGCCTCACCGTCGGCGCGCCGTGTCGGTGGCCTGTGCCTTCCCCGCGTCCACCCACCAGCTATCGAAGTTGATCCCCTCGCGGATCGGCTTGTCGGGATGACCGAAGCGATCCCAATACGCGACGTGGAACACCTTGTTGTCCCAGTTCGGCACCAGGTACCAGCGCCACAGCAGCACGCGATCCAGCGCATGCGCCACGGTCTTCAACGTATCGCGGTCGGGCGAGGTGATCACCTTCTGGATCAACGCATCCACCGCCGGATCGCAGATCCCCGACACGTTGCTGCTGCCCTGCGCCTTCGCCGCGGGACAGGACCAGTAGTCGCGCAGTTCATTCCCCGGCACATCACCTTGCGGATAGATCATCATGATCATGTCGAAATCGAAGTCGTCGGTCAGATGCTGGTATTGCGCCGGATCGACCGTGCGCACATTCGCGTTGATGCCGATTTTTTCCAGGTTCTGCACGTAAGGTAGCGCCACCCGTTCCAAAGACGGATCGTCCAGCAGAATGGTGAAGCTCATCTGCCGGCCACCGGCGTCGACCAGCTTGCGCTCCTCCACCTTCCAGCCCGCCTGAATCAGCAACTGCAGCGCCGCTTTCAGTTCCGCGCGGTTGTTGCCCGACCCGTCCGTCTCCGGCAGCGTGAACGGCTCGGTGAACAATCCAGGCGGCAGTTCCTTGCGATACGGCTCCAGCAGTTTCAGCTCATCGCCTTCCGGCACGCCCGAAGACGCCAGGTCGCTGTTGCTGAAATAGCTGTGGGTCCGTGTATACGCGCCGTAGAATAGATTCTTGTTGGTCCACTGGAAATCGAACACCAGCGCCATCGCGTGCCGCACGCGCGGATCGGCGAACACCGTGCGCCGCGTGTTCATCGCGTAGCCCTGCATGCCGGTCGGCAAATGATGCGGAAAGTTGCCCTTGATCACCAGTCCGTCACGCACCGCGGGAAATTCATAGGCGGTGGCCCAGTTCTTCGAGATGTTCTCGCTGCGCACGTCGATCGACCCAGCCTTGAACGCCTCCATCGCCACGGTCGAATCGCGGTAATATTCGATGCGAACCCGATCGAAATTATTCGTGCCCTTGCCGGTCGGCTGGTTCGCCGCCCACCATTTCGGATCACGCTCGTAGGTCACGCTGCGGCCGAGTTCGAAGCCGGCGATGCGATACGGGCCGGAGCCGATTGGCGGTTCGATCAGCGGCTTGGAAAAATCCCGCCCCGCGAACCAGTGCTTCGGCAGCACCGGCAGCCCGCCCAGGATCAGCGGCAGCTCACGGTTCTCGTTCGACTTGAAGTGGTAGACCACGCGGCGGGGACCTGCGATCTCCACGTCCTTCACATCCGCCATCTGGATGCGGAACGACGGCCGGCCCTGCGCCAGCAGCGTGCGATAGGTCCAAGCGACATCTTCCGCGGTAACCGGCGTGCCATCGGAAAATTTGGCCTCCGGCCGCAGCTCGAACGCGACCCACATCTTGTCGGCCGGCAGCTCCACGGTCTGCGCCAGATGGCCGTAGCCGGTGGCGGCCTCGTCGGCCGAGGAGGTGAGCAGGCTCTCCCAGAGATGGCCAACCGAGGCGCCGGAGCCGGAACCACCCGGCATGATCACCCAGGAACTCATCGTGCCGGCGGCGGGCGTGCCGCGCAGGATGAAGGGGTTGAAGCTGTCGTAGCTGCCGATCGCAGCCAGGGTGATTGATCCACCCTTCGGTGCGTGCGGATTGACATAGGGAAAATAGGGAAAGTCGGGCGGCAGGTTCGGCTTGCCCAAAACCGAGATGGCATTGCTACGCGTCACCGGCCCGTCATCTGCGCGGGCCGGATGCAGCAGGGATGGCAGGATCAGGGCAGCGAACAGAGCCGCGACGGAGATGGCGCGCACCGGGAAGTCCTTGGCAAGGGCCGCAGGTGCGACCGTGTCGGGGCGGGTCAGTATGCGGCCAGCCTGATCGGTCGTGCCGCTGGAGACAACTTACGACTAGGACAGTCGCGCCACTTACGTTCCGGACAGGCGTGCCACGGCCAGCGGGAGCAGCGCGGGATCGCCGACCGAGAGAACCGTGCCGTCGCCATCCGGCCGGAGCGGTTGGCCGGCCCAATCGGTCACCCGTCCTCCGGCGCCCTCGATCACCGGAACCAGCGCGGTCCAGTCCCAGACATGCATGCTGCATTCGGCGACGATGTCGATCTGGCCCAACGCCACCAGGCCGTGGGCGTAGCAGTCGCCGCCCCAGTAGTTGCGGCCTGCCGCATCGGCCAGGCGGCGCCAGCGCGGTTCCAGGTCCCCCAGCATCTCCGGGCTGGTGCAGGAGAGTTCCGTATCGGCCAGCGTGGTGCAGGGGCGGCAACCGGCACGACCACCGAAGGGACCGCGGAATAAAGTGGGTCGGCCGACGGCTCCGATCCAGCGCTCGCCGGTCACCGGCTGGTCGATAATCCCCAGAATCGGGCGGTCACCGTCCAGCAGTCCGACCAGCGTGCCGAAGCTCGGTCGGCCGGTGATGAAGGCGCGGGTCCCGTCGATCGGGTCCAGCACCCAGCGCAGCGGCGATTCGGGGCGGTCGAGGCCGAATTCCTCGCCGAGTATGCCGAGGTCGGGGAAGCGTTCGGCGAGCACGGCACGCATGGCCTGTTCGGCGGTGCGATCGGCGATGGTGACCGGAGACCGGTCGGACTTTCGATCCGCGTGGAGGCCGGCGCGGAAGAACGGTCGCACGACCGCGCCGGCGACATCCGCCGCGGCCTCTGCGGCGGCGACCAACGCATCCAGCAGCGCGGGGGAAGGGTCTGTCATGTCACGCCGGGCAACAGCCGGCGGCGGGCGCTCACCCGCCCCGACAGCATTACGCCGGACGCTGATATCCCCACTCGGCGGTTTACTTCGCCGGTGTCGCCGGTGCCGAACCCGGGCTGCTGGTCGGCGCCGCCGGAGCAGCGCCCGGACCACCGGCCGGCGGGTTCGCGCCGCCCGGGGCCGATGCCGGCGTTGCCGCCTCCGGTGATGGGAGCGGCGGCGCATTGGGCGAAATGCTCTTCAGATATGCAATCACGTCGGCCCGCTGCTGCGCATTACTGATCCCGGCGAACGCCATGCGAGTACCCGGCGCGTAGCTGCTCGGCTTGTGCAGCCACTCGTTCAGCTCGTTGTAATTCCAGGCGCCCTGCTTTTCCTTCAGCGCATTGGAATAGTTGAACCCTTCCATGTGGCCGTGCTTGGCACCCACCACGCCATACAGGTTCGGGCCAACCCCCGCCTTGCCGCCCTGGTTGAAGGTGTGACAGGCGACGCAGACCTTGTGAGTGTATTGCTCGCCATCCTGCACATTGGCCTTGGCCAGCAACGGGGCCAGCGGCGGCAGCTCCACCGGCTTCGGCGTGCCGGATGTCGCCGCGGCAGGCGCGCCCTCGATCTTCAGCACCGGCTTCTCCAGCCGGGTCTCGGAAATCAGATTATCGGCGATCGTTCCGGTAACAAAAAAGGCAATGCCGGCGACCAGGATCGCGGCAATGCCCTTGTTGACCTCCATGCTGTCCATGCGGCGTGGCTTCCTACTCGATCGGCGCGGGCGCGCGAACCTGGTCTGACAAAACGTGCATACGAACCCGCCGGCCGTCGGTTGCGTGCGGCCGTTCGCGTCCATAAGGTGCGCGCACCATAGGGAAACGACCCCGCCCCTTCAACCCACCCAGCCCGGCTGCCAAGCGTGAATCCGATCGTCGTCATCCCATCCCGCATGGCGTCTACCCGCCTGCCGGGCAAACCACTGGCCGATATCCTCGGCAAGCCGATGATCGTGCATGTGGTGGACCGCGCGCTGGAGGCGGATATCGGCCCCGTCGCAGTCGCCTGCGCCGAGTCGGAGGTGGCCGACGCGGTGCGCGCCGCCGGCGCCATCGCGGTGATGACCGACCCGTCGCTGCCGTCCGGTTCCGATCGCGTGCATGCAGCGTTGGCCACGCTGGACCCGCAGGGGCGCCACGACGTGGTGGTGAACCTGCAGGGCGACCTGCCGACCATCCCCGCCGGCCAGCTCCGCGCCGTGGTGACGCCGCTGTCTGACCTGGCGGTGGATATCGCGACCCTGGTGGCGCCGATCGAGTCGGAGGAGGAAGCAGCCCTGACCTCCGTGGTGAAGGCCGCCTGCGCCTTCGACCGCGGCCGCGCGGTATCGCCGGCACTGTATTTCTCGCGGGTGGCGATCCCCTGGGGGGACGGGCTGCGCTGGCACCATATCGGTGTCTACGCCTATCGCCGTGCCGCGCTGGCCCGCTATGTCAGCCTCCCGGAAAGCCCGCTGGAACGGCGCGAGAAGCTCGAACAACTGCGCGCGCTGGAAGCCGGCATGCGCATCGCCTGCGCGCGGGTGGAATTCGCCCCGTTCGGTGTGGACACGCCAGACGATCTGGAGCGCGCGCGCCGCGTGCTTGCATCAGGAGCCAGGACCGGATGACCGGCACGATCGCCTTCCAGGGAATGCCGGGGGCCTATTCCGACCTGGCCTGCCGCATCGCCTATCCCAGCATGACCACTCTGCCCTGCGAGACCTTCGAGGCGGCGATGGAGGCCGTGCGTGACCAGCGGGCCGACCTTGCCATGCTGCCCTGCGAGAACAGCCTGGCCGGCCGGGTGCCGGACATTCACCATCTGCTGCCGGAATCCGGCCTGTTCGTGGTGGGCGAGCATTTCCAGCGGGTCGAGCATTGCCTGCTGGCGATCAAGGGCACCGCGATCACGGCGCTGAAGCGCGCGCATTCGCATACCGTGGCGCTGGGCCAGGTGCGGCGCATCCTGCGCGAACTGGGACTGACCCCGGTGGTGGAGGCCGATACCGCCGGCTCCGCCAAGCTGGTGGCGGAATGGGGCCGGCCGGAGGAAGCGGCGATCGCCTCGTCGCTGGCGGCGGAGATCTACGGGCTCGAGATCCTGCGCGCCAATGTCGAGGACGCGGCGCACAACACCACGCGATTCTACGTCATGTCGCCGCGCCCGGTGACTCCACCGCCGACCCAGGCGGGGCTGATGACGACGTTCGTGTTCCGCGTCCGCAACGTGCCGGCCGCGCTGTACAAGGCGCTGGGCGGGTTCGCCACCAATGGCGTGAACATGACCAAGCTGGAGAGCTACATGCTGGGCGGCCAGTTCGCCGCCACCCAGTTCCTGTGCGACGTGGATGGCCATCCCGACCAGGCACCGCTGCGCCGCGCGCTGGAGGAGCTTTCGTTCTTTTCCTCCGAGGTGCGGGTTCTGGGCGTCTATCCAGTCGCGGCATTCCGGCGGTCGCAGCATTAACCGGAGCAGGAGCCGCCGGGGCGCGCGGCCCATCACGGCGGGCGCCGGACCCGTGCCGGTCCAATCAGCAGAGCGAGCACGTCCGTTTGTGTCGTCGTCGGCTCCGCCGTGCGTCGGGGCCCGGACCGCTTTCCGCCATGGCCGACTCCGGATGCGGCCCGGCCGGCGCCGCTTTGCGGCTTGTCCGGTTTCGGATTGCAGATTGACAAGTTCCGGATTGCGGCTCGGCCGGTTTGGCGTGCGGCTTGACCGGTTCCGTTTCGCATCTTGGCCGGGCTTGACTCGGCCATCTCCACCGGAACGATCGGGTTGCGCAGCGCCCGCTTCCTGCACTTTCGAGGGTTAGTTGGCCGGGTCAAACCCGACCAGGAGGGGATGTTCAGCGCGCGGGCACCGTACAACGTGCGTGACCTGTTCAGCGCGCCATCGCGCCGCTGCTTCGCTTGGTTGCCGGCGCGCGATTTTTCTACCCGTTAGGTAAATTCGGTTGAACCCGATCCGCTGCCGGTCGTTGCACCACCTGTGATCCTCGCGGATCACAGTTTGGACAGAGATGGAGCGAATGCATGGCCGGCACCCGAAAGACCAGCGCGAACGGCACAAACCCCGGCGTGGGCGTGCCCGATGAGATGGTGGAAAAGGTTGGCGCCGCCGTCGGACAGGTGGCGATGATCCGCCAGGAATACACCGAGCGCGTCCAGACCGCGGAGTCCGACGACGAGAAGGAACGGCTGGCGGAAAAGGCCCAGCAGGCCGCGGTGAAGGCGATCGGCGACCAGGGTCTGTCGGTGAACGACTACAACGAGGTCGTGACCGCTGCCGAGGGCAATCCGGAGCTGGAGGATCGTCTGCTGACCGCGGCCCGCGCGGCGACCTGATCCCGGCCGACTGGCGAGAAATAGAACGGCTGCGTCGGATTCCCCCGGCGCAGCCGTTTCGTTTGAGTGGCTGTTCGGCGGATGGCGCTACTGGCGGGCGAAGCGTGGGAACTGCATGCACAGCAGTTCGGCGCCTGCATCGCCGGCGGTGACGGCCAGGGCCTGGTCCTCGGGGCCGACGAAAATGCAGGATTGCACCGGCAGCAGCTCCGATCCCGGCACGACGGCCGAACCCGCCAGCACCAGCCAGAACTGGCCGCCGCCGGCTGACGGATCGGGACCGGTGACGGTGCCCAGCTTCGGTAGGCGATAGCGCCAGGAGCCGAGCCCGTCGGGCGCGTCTTCCAGCACGTTCATGCAGCCGGCTTCAGTCACGCCGGCCAGTTCGGCTGGGGTCAGCGCCGGCAGCGGCGCCCCCACGGCCTCGCGGTGCTGCCAGCGGGCGCGGCCGGCGCGCAGCTGTGCGCGCTCCCCCGGCATGTATTGCGCGCCCGGGTCCCAGCTGTTGCGCAGGGTGAACCAGGAGACGCCTTCCTCAGCCGCGACGATCGGGCCGTAGGCGGAATAGGGATCGGTGTAGTGCACCGCGATGCTGCCGACATCGTGCAGCCCGAGACGGCCGGCACCCTGCACGATGACCTGGAACTGGTCCGCCCGGTGGAAATGCGGCTTCACCACCGCGCCGGCGTCTTTCTCCACCAGGAAGGCCATCGGATATAGCGTGTCGGCGTCCGGCACGGCTTCGCCCGGCTGCAGGGTGTTACGGTTCTCGCCGATGAATCGTGTGTTCCAGCCGTTGCCGGTCTTGCGACGGTTGGTCTGCAGCGCCCGTGCGCTGTCTGCGATCAGGATCATGCGTGTGCCCTTACGCCTTCGGTCTTCGCTGCGATCTTACGCGCATTTCCGGCCAAGGCGATACCAGGGTCTGGCAGCGTGCAGGCCGGGCCAGGCAGCGGGTTGCAGCCGGAATCAGCCGCCCCCATGCGGGTGATGTTCGATCGGGCGGCGCCGATGGTCCTGCAGCCAGGCAGCATTCTCGGCCAGGGCCTCGCGGCCGAGGTCGAAGATCAGCTTCTTGTATTCCTCGTCGTCCTTGGCGCAGGCGTCACGCTCTGCCTCCGTCCGGGCTTTGGCGAAGATGTGGCCCAGGGCCAGGTAGGAATGTCCGTGCGCCTCATAGGCGCGCCGTTCGGCCGACAAGGCGAAGGTGGCTGCGATGCCGCCCGCGGTGGCGGTCAGCACCAGCAGCCCGTCGCGCAACCAATGCCATATCTGGTCCGACACGGTGAAGCGCGCGGCGTGCTCGGTGCAGAGCTTCGCCAGTTCCATAACCAAGAGCAGGCCGGACAATCCCAGGCTGCTGAAGCCGAACCGTTTGGTCCATGCCTGCGATCGCTTCAGTGCAATCTGGTTCAGATCCGACTTTCCGAGTCTTCCGTCGCGGCCCAGGAAGAACACGCACTGGTCCTCGATCCAGCGCTCGTTCACCAGCGGCCGCAGCGGGCCCGGAAGCTCCAGCGCCAGGGCCGCGGCCCACAATGCCGGCCCGCGCAAGGCGAACTGGATCCAGCCCAGTTCGTCACGTTGCAGGCGTAGATAGTGGTCCGCCACGCCGCGTGGCATGGCCGCGCCGGCCCATGCAATCTGGACCCGCATCGCTTCGGCCAGGGCACGATAATCCTGGAATTGGTTCTGCCATTCGCCACGCCGCACGAGGCAACGGTACAGCGCCAGTCCGATCAACGGCATCAGCAGATAGGGAAGGATCGCCCACTCCGCATGAGGCACATGGGCGTAAATCTCGAACCAAATTACGGTTGCCACTACCAGCGTCGTGAACAAGGACACCATGCCGACCGCGGGCAGGCGCCACTCCTCGGCAAGGACCTTCCAGCCATTGCGCAACATGTGGCCCGGTCCGGTGGCGGGCACGAATTCGCCGAACAAGCGCCGCTGAAACCGCTGCGCCGCGGCATCCGCGCCGGCCTGCAGAGTGCGCAGCAACCCGATATGATCGCGGGCCGCGCCCGGTGGGTCCATCGCCGGATCGCTCGGTAGCAGGAAGCCGATCTGCTTCGCATGCTTGGCACCTTCCACCCGGCCGAAACCGCGCAACATGGTGTTGAGCTCGCGGAGTCGTTGAAACTCCTTTGCGCTGTCTTCGCGGATCGTTTCGGTCAGCCTCACCTGCTCCGCCGCCGTGAGAACGCGACTGCCCACCGCATAGGGTGGCAACACGACGCAGTCGCCGGCGACCACCGAAAGGCCGCCGCTGGCGACGTTGCTGTGCGTCTTGATCCGCTGGGTGACGACATGCAGCACTGGCCCGCCACGCGCCAGATCGAGCCGGGAACTGGCATCCTTGAACAGCGGACTGCTGCGGAACCCTTCCGCCTCGCGTTCCGCATGGTGACGCATGTGCAGCACGTGGCTCGTTCCACCGCGCGCGTCCTGTTGCTCCTCGGGTGTGGTCAGTGTGTCCCACGGCTTCTGCCCGTCCCACAGCGCCAGCAACAGATGAGAATAGCGGGACAGCACGCCACCCAACTGCTCGTATTGCAGCTTGTGGTCGCGCGTTTGCTCGTTTTCGTCGACCCACGGCAGCACCAGTTGCAGAGCGGCGCGCCGCCAATACTCCTCGAACCGCTCTGCCGCTTCGGGATCGTCCTGCAGTGTGGCGCGGTAGTCGTCCAGCGGCATCGGCGACACCGCGATCAGCCGCAGGCCGAGTTCCAGCGCGACCTCGGCGACGAGCTGGTCGGCCCCCTGCGCCAGCGCGGACAGCACGCAGACCGCGTCCGCCCCGAATTGTTCGGCACTGCTGAGCCCCTGCAATACGTTGCGCACCGTCTTGCGGAGTGTCTCACGCGCCTCAGGCGGAATGTCGCGATGGCCGGTGACGCCGACGATCAGCGGAAACGGTTCGGCGCGGTGCTGCTTGCCGGTCATGCGGCCTGCGCCTCGATCCGCCGGTGCAGGCTTTCCACCACCGGCAGGTCGCGGGTGTGCTGCGGGTTGTTGGGGAACCGCGTCACCAGGTCGCGGGCCAGCGCCAGGGCCTGAGCGGCCTGCGCCTTCGCCTGCGGCCAGTCCGCGGCGGAGGCGGCGACCTCGGCGAGTTTGTACAGCGACCCCAATACATCGCGCTGCCAGCCGGCGTTGCCTGGGTCCTGGTCGACTAGTTTGCGTCGGATGTGCATGCCGGCTTGAAACGCGTCGAGCGCCTGGGCGAGTTCGCCCTGCGCCACCAGCACGTTGCCGATGCGCTCGTGACTGACGGAGAGATCGCGCTGCCAGCCGGCGTTGCCTGGGTCCTGGTCGACTAGTTTGCGTCGGATGTGCATGCCGGCTTGAAACGCGTCGAGCGCCTGGGCGAGTTCGCCCTGCGCCGCCAGCACGTCGCCGATGCGCTCGTGACTGATGGAGAGATCGCGCTGCCAGCCGGCGTTGCCTGGGTCCTGGTCGACTAGTTTGCGTCGGATGTGCATGCCGGCTTGAAACGCGTCGAGCGCCTGGGCGAGTTCGCCCTGCGCCACCAGCACGTCGCCGATGCGGTCCTGACTGACGGAGAGATCGCGCTGCCAGCCGGCGTTGCCTGGGTCCTGGTCGACTAGTTTGCGTCGGATGTGCATGCCGGCTTGAAACGCGTCGAGCGCCTGGGCGAGTTCGCCCTGGGCCACCAGCACGTCGCCGATGCGGTCGTGACTGACGGAGAGCTCGTGCTGCCGGTCCAGGTTTCCAGGCGCCGCCGCCAGCAGGGACTCGGCGACCAGCTTGCTTTGGCGGTAGGCCTGCAATGCGGCTGCGGTCTGCCCGATCGTCCGCTGAATGTCCCCCGACTCCACCAGTGCCCACCTTCGGTCGGCCAGTGCTTCCGCGCCGGACCGCTCGGCCAGCACGTCGTACAGCCGCAGCCAGTCGAGCGCGGCGCGCCAGGAAACCTTCTGTTGCATAATAGTAACAATATCGTGCAGTTGCGCCGCCACCGGCCGCCATTCTCCCGCCGCATCCAGGTAGCCGCGCAACACCGCATCACCCTGCTGCATCCCAAGCCGCGGCAATTCGGCGAGGGTGAAAGCATCGGGCAGCGTGCCGGCCGGCGTGTCGAGCAGCGCCACAAACCGCGGCCACAGCGCATCCGCCAGCAATCGGCTGCCCGGCGCCGGATCGACCACGAATGCGGCGTGGGCGGCGTCCGGGTCGGTCAGCCAGTCGCGCAGGCTGGCGTGGCACGGCGCCAGCGCGTCGCCGCGCCGCACGAACAGGCTGCCCAGCGCTTCCAACATGCGGGTGCGCCGGTGCAGATCGTCCCAGCCGAGCGCCCGAATGGCGCGCAGCAGGTCCAGCGGCACCGCCAGCCGGGCGGCACACAGCACCGACAGCAGTGGCACGACGTCACGCCGGTACGCCGCCCGGTCGGGGAACTGGCGGCGGAACCAGCGGCGATACATGCCGATCATGCCGCGCGGCAGGCCCTCCGGCGCGTGCAGCGACATCCAGCCGGCCTCCACCGCCTCCCGCAGGAAGCGCAGGTACAGGAAGCTGCCCTCGGCCGCTTCCACCACCCGGTCCAGCAGCGCCGGATCGCCGGGGCCGAACCAAGCCTGCGCATAGACATGCAAATCCTGCCGCTGTCCGGCGGCGGCATCCAAATGCAGCGGCTCCACCTGCGACAGGATATGCGCGAGTTCCGGCCGGCTGGTCGCCGCCACCGCCAGCCATCCCGGCAATTTCGCCGCGCGGCCGGTGAATAGTTCGGCCAGCTCGCTCTCGCCGTCGCGCAGCGTCTCGTCCAGCCCGTCCAGCACCAGCAAATAGCGGTCGGTGCCGCGCCCGCCATCGATGCAGTGGTTCAGCGGTTCGGCCAGCAGCCAGTGGAATTTCTCCTCCGGCGGCATCCTCTTCGTCTCCAGCGCCGCCTGTACCAGCCCCGCCTCCATCGGTTCCGACAGTTCGGCCAGCGGGTCGCGCCCCGGCCGGTTCGCCAGCCGGGCGAGCCTGGTGAGCAGGTGGGCGCGGTAGTCGGGGATGCGGCGGGCAAGCTGGAAGGCCAGCGTGTGCAGCACCCGCGCCGGCTGGTTGCGCGCGTCGAGGAGGGCGTCGCACAGATTCAGCGCGATGACGTTGGCGCGGTGGTAGGTGGCGAGCCAGGCGGCGAAGGCACTCTTGCCGGTGCCCGGGCCGCCGGCGATCCAGATCAGCCGGTGCGGCAGCGCGCCGCGGCGGCGGCGGTCCAGTTCGTCCAGCAGCCAGCCGCGGCCGACGAAGCCGTCCAGCAGCGGCGGGATGTCGGCGGCCTGTTCCACCGGGCGCAGCAGCCGGTCCAGCAGGTCGATCTCCGCGGCGAAACGCTGCGCTACCGGGCTGGCGAGCACCGCCTCGATCTCGGCGAGCCTGGCGTCGAACCAGGCCTCCCAGGCGGCGCCGCCGGTTGCGGCCCGCATCCGCCAATCCGCCATGTCGATCCGCTGCGAGCCGCCGAGGTGGTGCGGCGGGTCCACCTGGTGTTCCGGCTCGATCAGCACCGCGGCGATCGCCCCGCCTTTCACGTGCAGCGCGATGTTCAGCTCGTCCAGGCACACGCCGGGGTCGCGCACCGAATGGCGGGACAGGAAGGCGAGCGTCCAGTCGGAATTCTGTAGCCCGGCCATGATGGCGCGGCGCCAGTCGTCGCCATGCTCGATGCCGCCGGTGTCTATCCAGGTCTCATGCCCGGCGGCGTCCAGACGGGCGCGGATGCGCTGCACGAGGGCGGCGTTCTCCGGCGGCGGGTGGCCGTAGCTGATGAAGACGCGCATGGCGGCATGGAGCCATCCCTGTTCCCGCCACTCTATCCAGCCGCGCAATCGGCTCACAAGATGCCTGCTTTGGCCGGCACTGCCGGCTCGCCTTCGCGCCACCCATCGCGCAGGCTAGGCTCGGACCTGGAACCAGCAGATGGAGACACGCACGTGGCGTACAGCCCCTTCGACCTGACCGGCCAGGTGGCGTTGGTGACCGGCGGCAACAGCGGCATTGGCCTCGGCATGGCGCGCGCACTGGCGCAGGCCGGCGCGGATGTGTGCATCTGGGGCACCAACCCGACCAAGAACGCGCAGGCCAAGGCGGAGCTGGACGCGACCGGGCGGCGCGTGCTGGCGCTGGAATGCGATGTCGGTAACGAGGCCGAGGTGGAGCACACCTTCGCCACCACGCTCACAGGATTCGGCCGGGTCGACGGCTGCTTCGCCAATGCCGGCGTGTCCGGCCGCGGCGTCGCCTCGTTCCTGGAAATGAGCAGTGCGGAATGGCACCGCGTGACCCGGGTCAATCTCGATGGCGCGTTCTACACGTTCCGGGCCGCGGCGAAGCATATGGTGCAACGCGGCGGCGGCGGCGTGCTGGTCGGCACCGCCTCGTTGGCGGCGGTGGAAGCGGCGCCCCGCAGCGAGCATTACGCCGCCACCAAAGGCGGCATGATCTCCATGGTGCGCTCGCTGGCGGTGGAATTCGCGCGCTACGGCGTGCGGGCCCACACGATCCTGCCCGGCTGGATCGAGACCAACATGACCGAGCGCACCATCGCCAACGAAACGTTCAGTTCGAAGGTGATGCCGCGGATTCCGATGCGCCGCTGGGGCACGGGTGACGATTTCGGCGGCATTGCCGTGTATCTGATGAGCGGTGCCGCACGCTACCACACCGGCGATACCTTCGTGATCGACGGCGGCTATTCGCTGTTCTGACGGTTCGCCTCGGGCGACCGGAAACCCACCCATCCGACAGCTCCGGAACGCCCCGGGCTGACCTCGAAGCCAATGCCGGCCGATGGCCTGGAGCTACCGGCAAGCTCCCACAATGCAGGACGCCGCTTCCGGGGCGGCGCGGCCTGCCGCACGCGCTACCCCTGCAGCGGCTTCAGCGTCGCCGCCAGCTTGCCGATGGTCAGCCCCAGCTTGCTGGGCCCGCTGGTCGCCACCGGCGCCACTGCCCGCCATTGCGCATGGTCGATGTCGCGATACAGCACCACCACGCCGATCGCCTGCACGCCGTGTTTCAGCTCGATGGTCTTGGTCAGCGTCTGACCCGGGGAGATCACCATCTCCTCGGACCCGGCATCGTCCTGCCCCAGCGATTCCTTCTCGTGCTCGGTCAGCGTCGTCCAGTCGCTTCGCTCGAACTTCGCGGTGGCAGTCAGCTGATACACCCGCACCGCGACCGGGGCCGGCTTGCCGGCCGGATCGGGATTCTGGTCGCCACTGCCCGTGATCACCAAGGTCAGCACGGCCGGCGGCGGCGGTGGCGGTGCGCAGCGGGCAAGCAGAAGCGCTGCGGGCAGCAACAACAGTGATCGACGACCGGTCATTATCTCTCCTTTGCGGATACTTCCTCCATCGCCTGCTCATAGGCGCGGGCGAAGGCTTTGCCGAACACACTGTCGAAATCATCGGACAGCGCCTGCACGGTACGAGCGTGCACCGTTTCATAGGTATCCCAGGCCCGCGCCTTACGCTGCGCCGGCAGCACCGACAATCCCCCGCCCTGCTCGGCCTGTGCGCGCAGCTGGGCAGGATCCAGCCCGTCCAGCAGCGCCCGCACTGCCGTCTGCATGGCGGCCATCGAGGCCAGTTCGTGCAGCCTGATATCCTTCAGCGCATCGGCGATCGCGGCCGCCGGCGTCATGTCGGTGCGACGCCCGGTGCCCAGCAGCGCCGCCAGCGCATCATCGTCGCCCGCGGAGAACTTCAACGGATTGTTGCCGCGCGCCCGGATCATGGTCTGCTCGATGCGGAACTCGCTCTTGATCGAAGCGCGGGCGATCAACACGGCCCGCAAGCCGGAGACCATCGTGCGAAACGCCGCGCCAAGCCCCTGCATCATCGCGGTCGGGTTGGCCGGGTGTGCGTCACCAAGACCGACCCCATCGAAGAACGCCTCCAGCAACCCGGCGTCGCCCGCCGCCGCGGGAGCCGCAGCCACAGGCGCAGCAGCCGCACGAGCAGCGGCCGGGGCCGCTTCCCGCGGTGGCGTGGCGGCACCCGCAAGGCTGGCAACCGGGCGCGATGCGGCAGCGGGGACCGGCGTGGGCGTGGCCTCGAAGTTCTCCCCAAACGGCGATGCGGCAAACGGCGCCGGCTGAGATTCGACCGGCTGCCCCGACTCCGGTGTCAGGTCGAACGGCTCGTCGAACGGGTTGGGTCTGGCGAGCGGTGCGGCGGCGGGCGCGGCGATCGGTTCCGCTTGAGGCTGCGCCACCATCGGCGCCACAGGTTCGACGACCGGCTGCACCACAGGCTGCTCGAAGCGCTGCGCCGGCTCGAATGGCGCAACCGGCTCCACCACCGGCTGGAAGGGTGCGACCGGTTCGACCACCGGCTGGGGTGCTGCCTGGGATGGCGTGCGGAGCGGTGTGCGGAGCGGCGCCGCCCCTGGCTGTGGCCCAGGCTGCGGCGGCGGGGCGGGAGACGGTGGGGCAGCCGGCTGGGCGAACGGCGGCTGGGCGAACGGTGTGGGCTTCGGTTCCGTCGGTGGGGCGATCCCTTCCAGCAGGTCCTTGTCCCAGTCATCCGGCAGCAGGTCGTCGCCCGGGATCGCTCCGCCGCTGTGCATCGGCATCTGACCGATTGGCGCCGGCGGGCGAAACGCATCGTCCATGGTCGAGGAATGGTCCGCCTGAGTCGGACCACGGAACGGTTCGTCGCCGAGATCGGGTGCGAGCGGATCGAAATCGGCCGGCAACTGGGCCGATCCCGGTGGCTCCACCATCGAAAACGCGGACTCTCCGAACGGTGTCGGCGGGGGTGGCGGGGCGGCCAGCGGATCGGTCGCGAACGGATCGCCGAACGGGCTGCCGCCGCCGGACGGACGGCCGCCATAGCCCATACCGCCGCCGGCGCGCGGCATCGCGTCCTCGACCAGGCGAGCCTCGATCTCGTAGGCGCCGAGCTTCAGGCGGTCGCCGTCGCGCAGTGGGCGGATCTGGTCGCGGCCCAGCGGCGCCGGGTCGGAGTTCAGCGTAGTGCCGTTGGTGGAGGTATCGGCGACCTGCCATACGCCGCCGCGATACGCCACGGCGAAATGGTGCTTCGACAGCAGGCGCTCCGGATCGGGCAGCACCCAGTCGACACCGGGGCCGCGGCCCACGGTGAACTCGCCGCCCGATACGGTGCGGGTTTCCGGTGCCACCGTGTCGGGGCAACGCAGGACGGTGAACGTTAGTTGCATGACTCCAGCCTGTACTCGGGCCGATACGGGTCAGGTGAGTCGCCTTCTGGTCGTCAGGCTTCCTCGGCGGGCAGTCGGCCTGGTCCGCCCGCGGCGATACTACGCCCACTTTCCAGAAAGCGCTTCAACCGTGCTGGCTGCCGGGTCGGATCGCCGCGCACGCTGGACAGCGCCACCGCGCCGGCGACGGCGGTGCCGGTCAGATGAGCGGCGGGCGGCACGGCGGGCTGGCCCTCGGGGGCCATCGAGTCGCCGGACCAGAACGCGGCCACCGCGGCCCAGGCCTCTGGCGTTGCGAAGCCGCTTGCCTCGGCGTGTTGCATCGCGCTGCGACGCTGCGCCTCGGTCTGTTGGCGGACCCAGCCTTCGGCGGCCTCCCGTGCCTGGCGGTCCGGCTCCAGCAGGTCGAGCGGCGCGGTATGGGCGGCGCACATGCAGGCCCACCACACGGCCTCCCGCTTGGGCAGCGCATGGGCGACCAGGCGGGTTGCTTCCAGCAGAAAGCCGGCCGCCTCCAGCCGGTCCAGCGCATCCGCCGCCTGCGGGCAGTCCTGCACCGCGATCGCCACGTCGGCCGTCAGCGCGAGGCGCGGCAGCAGCGTCGCCATGGTGCCGCCGATGAGTTTAACGAGTGCCTGCGACATATCAGTTCAGCATCATGATGCCGCCTTTAAGAATCAGCATCCCGTCACCCTTGACCTGGGTCATCGGCGACTGGACGGTGGCCATGGCCATGCCCTTCATCGTTACCATCATTCCATTGATCGTTACACCTGTTTGATCGAGCTTCACCGAATTCTGGCCAACCTTCAATTCGATACCCATCATCGCCTCGATGGTGACCTGGCCAAGTGCGGCCTTCACCGAATAATTGCCCATATTCACTTTGGTGTCGTGGTTGCCCTTGCCGACGGTGACCGCATAGTTGCCCATCTTCACGTTCTGAGTGTGGTTGCCCATGTTGACGTCGAACGTGTCGTTGCCCTTGCTGACAGTGATGGCGCGATTGCCGTCGGTGACCGTGAAGGTGTGGTCCTGTTTCACCTTGATGGTCTGATTGTTCTGGATATCGACGGTCTCGTCCTTCTTCACAGTCACCATGCGGCAGTTGTCCACCTTGAGCGTCTGATCGTGCTCGACCTCGGTGGTGTAGTCCTTCTCCGCATGGAAGAATACGAGTTCGCTGCCTTTGGTATCGTCGATGGTGAATTCGCTGAAATGGGTGCCCAGGCTGCCTTTGGGCACCGAGCGGGTGCGGAAGCCGAGCTTGTTCTTGTCGGCCTTGCTGTAGATGGGCGTGTCGCGACCGTTGTAGAGTCCGCCGATGACAATTGGCCGGTCGGGATCGCCATCGACGAAGGCGATCGCCACTTCGGTGCCGACACGCGGGATGAACTGAGAGCCCCATCCCTTGCCGGCCCAGGGCTGGATCACCCGCGCCCAGACGGCGTCACCGCCGGTGGCCTCAGCGCGATGGTCCCAATAGAAGCGGACCTTCACCCGGCCGAGATCGTCGGTGTGGATTTCCTCGCCGCTCTGGCTCTTGATGTCGGCGGCCTTGCTGTGCTGCGGCCCCATCACCAGCCCGGTGTGCACGCCCTCCATGCGCGGACGCGGCGTCACCAGCGGCGGACGCCAGGTGACGCTGGCGGGGAAGCAGGTGAAGCGGCAGGCATAGGATGCGACGCCGGACTGGTTCAGCCAGGTATCGTCACTGGCGTGGTGTGTAGTGCTGCGTACGGCGTAGCTGCCGTCATGCGGGCTGGCCGGCTTGCTCTCCACCTTGAACTTGCCGCCGGGAACCAGGCCACCGAACGGCGTGGCACCGTCGAACAATGACGCCTGGGCTTCGGCCGCCTCCATCTCCCGCTTGGTGCGGTCGGTGACGGTGCCGTTGTCGAACGTGAGTGCCGGCCAACGAAATCCATCACGCGCCGACGCACCGCCGGCCTTCAATGTGGTCGGCTGCTCATTCTGCAGCAACGTATCGGGATTTTCCGGATCATAGTCCTTGAACTTCATCTTGCCGCGCACCGTCATGCCGGCATGGTTGAAGTCCATCAGATGCGTGCCGTCGGACGTACCGCCGCCAAGATGCAGCGTGGCGCCCGCGATGTCCTTGAAGGCTGTGTTCTGGTTGGCGATGACCAGCGTGTGCTTCGAGTCGGTGTGCTCGAAGAAGTAGAACCAGCCTTCCTCCTCCATCAGCCGGGTGGCGAAGCTGAGATCGGTTTCGTTGAATTGCACCGTGTAGTCGCGGGCGGTGCTGGAGGGTGGCCCGGTGAGATCGGTCAGCCCGGCATCGGTGAACATTGCCTGGATAATGTCGCCGGCCGACTGCTTCTGATAGACGCGGCAGTCCACGGTCTGGTTGAGAAACCACAGCCGCGGCACCAGCATCAGGCGATACAGTTCCTGATCGCCGGTCGCGGTCGCGCCACGCACCGCGCCCTCCGCGCTGATGCTGCGCACGATGCCATGGAAGTAACGGACCGCTGCACCGTTCGCCTGCAGGGTGACGCAGACCGGCTGATTAAGCAGCGAGTCGGCATCGATCACGCCGGTCTGACAGACCGCCTGCACGTCGAAGAAGAATGGCTGGCTGATCGCCTCCTGAGCATCGAGCCGGATTGGAATCAGCGTGTCCGCCCCGAGCGGGGAGGTCATGGTCAGCATTGCGGTATTGCGCGACCAGACAGCCATGATCAGATAGCCCGTCGCAATGATTTGGCAGAAGTCACGGTATCACCTGTCATCCACCCGTTGTAACTGCGGCTTGTCGCGTCTGCGGCTTCATTATCCATTAGCATACCACAAACACCGATCGCGATAGCATCCGGCGGTACGAATGTCGCGGCCGAATATCCTGGGTGAATATTCCGGGCGAATAGCAGGGCACCCTCGGTCTGCGCGACGCCGCGTTGGTGCATCGATTACCGGGCCCCGCCCAGCGGATCGATCTCGATGCTGGCGAATGACTCACGCACCGCGACCGCCTTGGCCACGTCGTCCGTTTCATGTCCCGTATCGTCCAGGAAGTGCTGATCGGTATTGATGACGACCTCTATGGTGAACGGCCCGGGGGTGCCCTTCCTCTTTGCCAGCAGCGTGTAAGGACCGATGCGGGAGGCGGCCAGTTTCGGATTGACATTCGCTCCGATGGTCACCGCGCTGGCCTGCGTGCTGAAGTCGAACGTGTCCAGCAGGATACCGGCGAATAACGGGCGCTGCTCCATCAGCGGCATGATGGTATCCGATAGCGTGACCGTGCCATCGGCATAAGCCGGCGGTACGGTTCCCAACGCGCACCACGATGCGACGGCGACGGCCTCAATCCATGACCTGACTTTGGACATGTCAGCGATAGCCGGTGAACTTGACGGTCTTGTTGGTAATTTGGCGGGCCAGCCATTGCTGGACAACGGCATTGCCGGTGCCCAAAAAATTGTCGATATGGTGGCCCTGGATCGCACTGCCTCGGTCGTCCGCGCGGCGTGGCCCGACATCGGTGATCTCGAATCGCGCGTGCCGCGGGATGATGGTCGGATCGACGGCGGTGGACAGGTTCTCCTGCAAGGGTGCGAACGCCCCCTGAACCGCGGCGACATAGCTGAACGTCACCTGGCTCTGGTCGTTGACGTGATCGACATGACCATGGGCGTTGCGATGCCAGCCACCGCCCATACGGGACAAGTGGATCAGCCGGCCGTTGCTGCCTCGTCCGGTACCTTGCATCGGTACCCCACGCGCACCGAACAGGAAATCCTCCCGATGATTTTCGGCCAGACCGTTACCGGGAACCAGCGTTCCGGAGAAGTCCGCTTCGTCGCATACATTGTAGCCGGTGATCTGGAACTCGCTTTCGAACCAGGCCGGGCCGATGGTCAGCGGCGCCGCCATGACGACGGTCGTGTCCAGGCTCGTGGCGGTGACGCTGACACGGCCCTGCTCGCGTGTCTTCAGCACCACGGTCGTCTTGCCGTTCACGTCCGTCGGCTGCGCCACGGTGACAATGTCATTCGCGTTGCCGCTGGCGATAGCCAGCATCCGCCCCACCGCGGGGTTGCCGAAGCGATCGACGACAAGCGCATCGAACGTCACCTGGAACAGCAGCTTGCCGTCCCTGACAACCGAGTCGCCTGGAATAATCGGAAGCAGGTCGTTGAATTTGTTCTGCCGGACCGTCAGGGTACAGGTGCAAATGCGGGCATTCGGAACGAAGCGCGCGGCTAGCTGACCCTGCCCGACCGCCTGTCCCACCATCGCCGCAAGCGCCGCGTCGGACAGCTGAAAGGCCGGCAGGTTCAGGTACAGCCGATCCCAGATGCCACGCAGCTGCCAGACCGCGAGCGGGTCCTGTTCGATGCTGCGGGCCACCCAGAACGGATCGCCGGGCCAGCGCCCTGGCATCCCGAACGGCACATCCATCGCGGGCGGACCGAGGCTGAAGGGCGGACCGATCAGCAACACGCCCGACGGGACATGGATTTCGGCAACATTTGCGGCGTGGTCAACCATCGTCAGCCACCTGCGGACATTCCCCCTGCCTTATCGCAGCCGTCTGCCTGCGACCGCAACATAATGTCTCCTGGGCGGGCCGTCAGCCGGTCATCGCGACACGCTGCAGCCCAAGCTCCGCCGCCCGCAAACACCTTACCCACCGATCCGGCGCCACTTCCTCCAGCGCCGGCACTTCCTGCCGGCACCGATCGATCGCGTACCGGCAGCGGGGATGAAAATGGCAGCCCGGCGGCGGATTGGACGGGTCCGCCACCTCCCCTTCCAGCACGATGCGCTGGGCTCGGCGCCGCGGATCCGGCACTGGCACCGCCGACAGCAGCGCCTCGGTGTACGGATGTCGCGGCTGATCGAACAGCACTGCAGTGCGTGCTACTTCCACGATACGCCCGACATACATCACCGCCACGCGGTGACTGACATGTTTCACAACCGAGAGATCATGTGCCACAAATAAATACGCGAGGCCCAATCGATCCTGCAAATCCAGCATCAGGTTGACGATCTGCGCCTGCACCGACACATCCAGCGCCGAGACCGGCTCGTCCGCCACGATCAGCGCCGGATTGAGCGCCAAGGCGCGGGCGATGCCGATGCGCTGGCGCTGCCCGCCGGAGAAGGCGTGCGGGAAGCGATTGAGGTAGGCGCTGGGCAATTGCACCAGCTCCAGCAGCTCCGCGACCCGCGCATGGCGTTCCCGCGTGTCGGTCATGCCGTTCACCAGCAATGGCTCGCCGATGATTTCCGCGATCGTCATGCGCGGGTTCAGCGAGGAGAACGGGTCCTGGAAGATCATCTGCATCTGCCGGCGCAGCGGGCGCAGCTGACGGCGTTCGATGCGGGCGACATCGACGGTCTGGCCTTTCGCATCCTGGAACAGGATCTGCCCGGCAGTGGGTGTGATCGCGCGCAGGATGCAACGCGCGGTGGTGGTCTTGCCGCAGCCGGATTCGCCAACCAGCGACAGCGTCTCGCCGCGTGCAATGTCGAAGCTGACATCGTCCACAGCGCGCACCTGGCCTGCGATGCGACCGAGCAGGCCACGACGAATCGGATAATGCTTGCGCAGGTTACGGACCGACAGCACCGGCGTCGCGGCCGGCCCGAAGCTTTTCCCGTGCGGATGAGGCTGCGGCTGGGAGGGGGAAGGATCGGTCATGCTGGCACCTGCGCGCCTTCGGTGGTGTACAGGTGACATGCCGTGGCGTGATTCTCACCGATCACCACCTCCGGCGGAAAACTCGACTCGCAGGTGCCGCGCAGCACTTCCGGACAGCGCGGATGGAACGGACAGCCTTGCGGCCGTGCATAGGGATGTGGAATCGAACCCGTAATGGTCGCCAGCCGCGAGCGCGGTTCCGCCAGCACGCTGGGGATCGAGCGCAGCAAGGACCGCGTGTAGGGATGCCGCGGCGCGTGGAAGATCGCGTCCACCGGGCCCTTCTCCACCTCCTTGCCGAGGTACATCACCACCACGTCGTCCGCCATCTCCGCGATCACGCCCATGTCGTGGGTGATCAGGATCACCGCGAGCTCGCGCTGTTCCTGCAAGCCGCGCAGCAGTGCCAGAATCTGCGCCTGCGTGGTGACATCGAGCGCGGTGGTCGGCTCGTCCGCGATGAGCACACGTGGTTCCGCCGCCAATGCCAGCGCCACCATCACGCGCTGGCGCAATCCACCGGAGAGTTCGAACGAATAGGAATCCACCCGCTGTGTCGGCCGCGGAATCCCCACCATCGCCAGCAGTTCGATCGCGCGATCCCGGGCCGCTCGCTTGCCGAGGCGGGAATGCAGCCGGATCGCCTCGATCAACTGGTTGCCGATGGTATGAAAGGCCGATAGCGAGCTCATCGGCTCCTGGAACACCAGGCCGATCTCGCCGCCGCGAATCGCGCGCATTTCGTGGCCGTCCACCGGCAGGCGTGTCAGATCGGTGATGGAATCGTCCGCCCGCTGCAGCAGAATTTCGCCGCTGACGATACGCCCGGGACGTTCTACAATGCGCAGGATGGACCGCGCGGTCACGCTCTTGCCGCAGCCGGATTCACCCACGATGCCCAGCGTGCGGCCAGCATAGAGATCGAACGAGGTGCCGTCGACGGCACGCACCACGCCTTCATCGGCGAAGAAATGCGTGTGCAGGTCACGCACCGACAGGATCGGCTCAGCCATAGGGGTCTGCCGCGTCACGCAATCCGTCACCCAGGAAGTTGAACGCCAGGATCACCACCACCACCGGCACCGCCGCGAACAGCAGCCAGGGAGCCAGGCCCAGCGTCTGCAGGTTCTGCGCATCCTGCAGCATGACACCCCAGGAGATCGCCGGTGGACGCAGACCAAGCCCGAGAAACGACAACGTCGTCTCGCTGATGATCATTGCCGGCAATGCCAGACTCACCGCCGCGATGATATGCGACAGGAAGCTCGGCACCATGTGCTTGAAGATGATCCGCAGCCGTGACGCGCCAGCCAGCTCCGCAGCGGTGATGAAATCCTCTTCCCGCAACGCCAGGAATCGCCCGCGCACCACACGCGCCAACTCGGTCCAGCCGATCAGCGAGATGATCACCGTGATGGCGAAATACACCTGTTGCGGCGACCAGCTCGACGGCACCGCTGCGGCGAGCCCCATCCATAACGGAATGGTCGGGATGGAGCGCAGGATCTCGATGACGCGTTGGATCACTGTATCGACCCAGCCGCCCTGCAGGCCGGACAATCCGCCCAGCAGCACACCGAGTGCCAGGCTGAGTGCAACGCCGACCAGGCCGATGGTGAGCGACGTACGGGTGGCGAGTACGAGGCGGGAGAACACGTCGCGGCCGAGCTGATCGGTGCCGAGCAGGAACAATGCGTTTTCCGGCTTGCCGTCGGCGACGCCGAGAAGGTGGATGTCGGTGGGGATGACGCCGAACAGGTTGTAGTCGTAGCCATGCGCGAACAGTACCAGGTCGCGCGGCTCGCTGGGATCGGGCACATAGGCGAGCTTGAAGGTGCGCGGGTCGCGCTTGCCTTTCAGCGCGTAGACATGCGGGCGAAAGCTGCCGTCGGCGGTGAACCAGTGGATCGGCTGCGGCGGAATGTAGCTGCGGCTGGCCTGGGTATCGAATGGCGGCGAGTAGGCGAGCACGTCGGCGAACACCGCCACCAGATAGAAGGCGAGCACGATGATCGCGCTGACCACCGCCAGCCTGTGCTTGCGAAAGCGCCACCAGATGAGCTGACGCTGCGAGGCGACCGCAACGCGGGTTTCCGCCGCGGAGGTGGTCAGGATGGCCGTGTCGCTCATTTATTGTGGCCGAGCCGGATGCGTGGATCGATCCACATCAGGATGAGGTCGGACAGCAAGGTGCCGATCACCGTCAGGATGCCGAGCAGCAGGATGATGGTCGAGCCCAGCAGCATGTCCTGCGACACTAGCGAGCGCAGCAGCAGCGGGCCGACGGTGGGCAGCGACAGCACGACCGACACGATGACGCTGCCCGACACCAGGAACGGCAGCAGATAGCCGATGGTCGAGGCGAACGGGTTGAGCGCCGCGCGCACCGGATATTTCATGATGACGCGGCGTTCCGACAGGCCACGGGCACGCGCCGTCACCACGTAGGGTCGGCGCAGCTCATCCAGCAGGTTGGCGCGCATGATGCGCACCAGTTGCGCGGTGCCGGCGACGGCGAGCACGAACACCGGAATCGGCAGATGCTGGGTGAGATCCCACGCCTTGGCCCATGACCACGGCGCCAGTGCGTACTCCGCGGAGAACAGGCCGCCGACATTGAGGCCGAGGAAGCGGAAGCCGATATACATGACGATCAGCGCGAGCAGGAAGTTCGGCACCGCGAGGCCGATGAATCCCAGGAAGGTGAACACGTAGTCGCCAACTGAGTACTGCCGCACCGCGGAGTAGATGCCGATCGGCAGTGCCAGTCCCCAGGTGACCAGCAAGGCGCCGAACGACAGCACCAGCGTGAGCCACAGCCGGTCACCGATCACTTCGGTGACGGGACGTCCGTATTCGAACGACTGGCCGAAATTGCCATGCGCGACCAGGTTCAGCCATTTCACGTATTGCACGTAGATCGGCTGATCCAGCCCGTAGGCGTGACGCAACGCCTCGGCTTCCTCCGCGGTGATCGCGGTCCCCATGGCGGAGCTTTCCGCGACATAGGCATCGACGAAATCACCCGGCGGCAACTGGATGATGACGAAGGTGACGACGGTGATCGCCCAGATGGTGATCGCCGCCAGCACCAGTCGGCGGAGGAAATAAACTAGCATGGCGATGGCCGGGACGTGCCCGGCCAGGACGGCGCGATGCTCATGCCTTGTAGTACCACGTCTCCGGATGCGAATTCCCCGGCACCCGGCAGTGCTGTGCGATGCAGACCCGCGCGGCGATGTTGCCCAGCTTGTTGCTGACCAGCCGCACGCCCATCAGTGCCGGCGACTGGCCGACCGTGCCGATGCCGTAGACCTGGTCGGCGACGATCTTCCAGATCTCCTGCGCGTTCTTGTCACGCTCTTTCTCGTGCAGGCTGGCGGCGGCGCGAAACAGGTCGAAGATTTTCAGCATCTCCGGATCGTCCGGCTTGGTGCCCTGGGTGCCGCCGGAGGCGTACCACATCGCGTATTCCGGACCCATATAGGCCTCGGTCGGATCGACCGGGATAGCGTGGCGCGGGAACAGGTACAGCAGCTCGGTGCCGCCATTGTTCCAGATATAGATGTGATGCTCGTTGTTGCGCGTCCTGGTGGTAGCCAGGTTGCGCTCCATCTCCTTCACCTCGCCCTCGATACCGATCTTCTTCCACTGGTCGGCGATCATTTCGGCATGCTTGGGCCAGGGCAGGAAGGCCTGGATCGCGATCACCTGGATGCGCAGCCGCTGGCCGTTATCGGTACGGACGCGGAAGCCGTCGCTGTCCTTCTTGGTCAGGCCGATCTTGTCGAGCATCGCATTGGCCTGCTTCGGATCGTAAGTCGCCCATTTCTTGCGCCATTCCGGTCCTGGATTTTGCGGCATGCTTTCCGCCGGCACCGGTGAACCGGGCGTGCCGACGCCAAGCCAGAACGTCTCATTCATCTGGTCGCGGTCGATGCCGAGCGATAATGCGCGTCGGAAATCGGCGTTCTTCAGCCATTTCGCGACTTCCGGATCGGCCTTGTAGCTGGTGTTGATCTGCAGCAGCGTATCGGCGCCGTTATAGGCCAGGTCCAGATGGACGGTGTAGTTGCCCTTCTTCTGGTTATCCAGGATCACCGGCAGCTTGGCGATGTCGATATGCCGTTCCTGCAGGTCGTACTCGCCAGCCATCGCGCGCAGGTTGATCACTTCCAGGTCGGTCGCCAGCGACAGCTGCACCTTGTCGATATAGGGCAACTGGTTGCCGGCGGAATCGACCGCGTAGTAATACGGGTTGCGCTCCAGCAGCCAGATCGGCGTGTTGATCGGCTGCACCATGTGCCAGGGCTGCAGCGTCGGCAGATCGCGGTTCAGCGACCAGTCCTTCTTGAAGTGCAGGAACTGCACCCAGTTCTCATACCCCGCCTCTTTCGCCTTGGCGTTGCATGCCTCCACCGAGGAATATTTCGGCAGAAACTGCTTCAGGTAATGGCCGGGCGAATAGGCGCCGTAGCTGAATTTCTGCGACTGGCGCACCGACTGGCCGCCGCCGATCAGCGTGTCGCCGGCCATCATTTCCTCGAACAGGAAATACGGCACGTCGAACTCGAACCGCACCGTGATGTCGTCCACCTTGACGACCCGGCCCGGCTTGCCCTGCGGCGTCATGTCGGGGATCGGTGTCGCAACGATGTCCTTGTTGTTGTACAGATCCTGGAACCAGAACACGAAATCATCCGCGGTGAACGGATGCCCGTCCGACCACTTCATGCCCTTGCGCAGCGTGATGGTGAAGCTCTTGCCGTCCTCGGCCATCTTCCAGGCCTTCGCGACGCCCGGCACGATCGTGCTGCCGTCCGCGCTCCAGAATAGCAGCTTGTCGGAGGCGTTGATCCGGTTGGCATTCTCCACGTCGCCGGGGCCGGTGAACGCGCGCCGCCAGGTGCCGCCGTATTTGCCGATCTCGTTCAGCGGCTGCCATACCATCGGCTCTTCCGGAATGCGCTGCTCGACCGGCGGCAACTTGCCGGCCTTCACCAGCTCGGCCAGCGCTGGCGCTTCCTGGAACTTCTTCGGCAGCTTCGCCGGATCGGTGATCATGGTCGGGCCTTCGATCTTCCCGACGAGACCGGATGCAGCGAGATCGCTGGCAGCATGCGCGGCCGCGCTGTGCAGCAGTTCGGCGCCTGCAGGTGTGGCCGCAAGCGCGGCAAGAACGGAACGGCGCGTCAGGCGCGGGCCAGACATAGGCGTTTCCCCCGGGTCGTTTGTCATTGCATCTTATCGCGCCGCTGTGAGCGCTACCAGAGGCGACGCGCTACAGCAGAACCGTTCCGCCATCCACCGCAATGGTCTGCCCGGTTACGAAACGGCTGCCGTCCGAGACCAGCCAGGCGATCGTGCCGACCAGGTCGGCCGGCTCCAGCGTGCGCGGAATTGACTGGCCGGCGCGGATCACCTCCAGCCCGCGATCCAGCTTTTCCCCGAGGAATTCCGCGGTGCCTTCGGTCATCACCGCACTCGGCGCCACCGCGTTCACCCGGATATTCTCGCGCCCCAGTTCACGGGCCAGACCACGCGTCAGCCCGATCACCGCCGCCTTCGACGTGGTGTAATGCAGCGCGTATGGCATTCCGTAGGTGGCGGCGAGCGATGCGATGTTGACGATCGATCCGCCACCGGACTGGCGCATCGCCGGCACCACGGCCTTGCAGCAATTCCAGATGCCTTTGACGTTCACTGCCATCGCGGCATCCCAGTCGGACTCTGGGATGGTGTTGAACCGTCCGCCACGCAGCGCGCCGTACAACGCGGCATTGTTCACTAGTGCATCGATGCGCCCGAACGTTTCCATCGCCAGCTCCGCCATCGAATCGGCGGATGCGACGTTGGTGACGTCCAGCGACACCGCGATCGCCCCATTGCCGGCCGCCTCGGCCGCGGCGGAACAATCGGTAATATCACCGGCAACCACAAGCGCACCGGCGGCACCGAAGCTGCGGGCATATTCGAAGCCCAGCCCACGCGCGGCGCCGGTGATCAGCACCACCTTGCCTTCGAGCGACATCGCAACCTCCCTCTAGGGTTTTGCCAGTTCGGCCGGCTGGTCCGCCGCCGACTGGTAGTTGTTGCGCAGGAACCACATGCGGTACTGCTCGTAGGTGACCGCGGGATAGCGCGGCGGATTGTCCGGCGTGCAGCAGCTGTCGATGCAGCGGATCACGAAATCCGTGTTCGGCGCGAAGAAGAACGGTGCGGCGTAGCGCGCCTGCTGTGGTGACGGATTGATCGCGAAATGCTCGGTCGACAGGAACCGGTCATTGGTCCAGCGCCGGCACATGTCGCCGGCGTTGATCACGAAACTGCCTGGAATCCGCGGCGCCTTCATCCAGCCGCGCCCCGACGGACGGATATACAGGCCTTCCAGAGCGGATTGCGGCAGGATGGTCAGGAAGCTGGTGTCGGTATGCGGCGCGATGCCGAACTGGTTCTCGTCGTAGGGTGTTGGCGGGTAGTGCGACAGGCGCAGCGTGCATTGCGCATTGACGAAGGCATCGGCGAACCAGTCCGGCGGCAGATCGAGCGCGGTGGCGAACACCGGCAACAGATCCAGCGCGAAGCGTTCCAGCCGATCGTAATAGGCGATCGCCGCATCCTGGAAGCCGGGCAATCCGTCGGGCCAGCGATTCAGCTCGCGAAACGGTTTGCCGGCCCGCACTTCGGGATCGTCCGGTGAACGCTCCCGGTCGATGAAGAAGGCCGCGTTCAGGTCGGGCTTGCGGTTGTCGTTGATCTCGGAGGTCTTGATGGCGAATTGCGCGGTGGGCAGGTAGCCAATGCCCGATCCGCGCGCCATCCGCAGCTTCAGTTTCTGTTCCAACGGCAGCACGTGGAAACGGGCCGCCTCGGCGAAAATGTCATCGATCATCGCCTGCGGCACGCCGTGATTCACCACCAGCAGGAAGCCGATATGCTCCAGCGCGTCGCGCAGCTCGCGTGCCAGCCGGTCCCGCGCGCCGGGACGGCCGGCGACATGGTCCGCCAGGTCCAGGATCGGAAACCCGTCGACCTCCGCGGCCTGCAACTCCGCGCGCGTTACTTGCGTTGCCATCATGCGGTCTCCGTCAGGCGGCCCGAAGAAAGCGGATTTCGTCGATGACGTCGTGCAGCCGATAGGCCTGGATCAAAGCGTGCACCAGTGCCGGCGCCGACCGCCGCCACGGCATCGGCCGCAGCGGCCGCAGCGGAAACACCGTGGCGTCATCGCGCGCGCCGCGCACCAGCGCCGCCAGGTCGCGCCCCATCATGGTCGCCGCGGCAATGCCGCGCCCGTTATAGCCCAGGCCGGCGAACACGCCCGGCGCCAGCTCATGCATGCGCGGAAAATGATCCATCGTCATCGCCACCCAGCCGCTCCAGCCCTGATGCCACTTGACCTCGCCGAGTTGCGGGAACATCCGCCGGATCCGCGCATCGACCCGCCGCAGATCGGCCGGACGCTCCGGTCCGAAAATCGGCCCATGTGCACTGGCGTGCAGCCGACCATCCGGCAGGATGCGCACCCCGGAGAACAGATGCCGCGTGTCGGTCAGCGACTGCCGTTCCGGCAGGATCGAGCGGCTCAGATTGTCCGACAACGGCTCGGACACGAAACCATGGCCGCGCATCGGCAGGACGCTCTCGCGCAGCCCCGGCCAGAGCGCGCCGGTATAGGCGTTGGTGGCGATCACCACCGACTCCGCGGTCAGCGCCTGGGTTCCCGCCTCGACCCGCCACCGCGCACCGTCGCGCCGGATCGCGCCTACCGGCGTGTCGGTGTGGATATTTGCCCCGGCCCGCAGCGCCGCATGCGCCAGGCCGCGCGTATAGGCGAACGGGTTGAGATTGCCGCCGCGCCTGTCCAGCGACACCGCCTGGTACAGCCGCGATCCCACCAGTTCGGCCGCTGCGGTGTCGCTGCGCATCTCCACCGCGGCGCCACGTTGCTGCCAGTAGGATGTGCGTGCTTCCAGGTCGCGCCGACCGGCGGGCGAATGCGCCGCAAAGATCAGGCCGGACTGCACTGCCCAGCATTCGATGCCATGCCGCGCGATCAGATCGAACACCAGTGACGGCCCCTGCCCCACCGCGTCGACGATGCGCTGGCCGCGTGCGGCGCCGTAGTGACGCAGGATCGCGGCGTGGCCGGGCTTTAGATAGGGCACCACCTGACCGAAGGCGCGGCCTGAGGCGCCCCAGCCGATCTGTTTCGCTTCCAGCACCGTGACGTCGACCCCGGCCTCGGCCAGGTGCAGGGCGGTGGAGAGGCCGGTGAATCCGGCGCCGATCACGACCGTGGCGACGTGGCGCGATTCGGTCAGCCTGGTGGTGGCCGGCGCCGGCGGTGCGGCCTGCTGATACACCTCGGGCGGGGCAGCCTGGTCCGACAGCGGCTGGTACATGCGCCAACGATGCGGCGGACTGCGCTCCGGCGCAATCTATTGCACAGCGGGCGGCGCTATTCCCCGCCGCCGAGCGGCTTCTGCTTGCGCTCCATCGCCCAGCGCAGCAGCGCGGCGGAGCGGTACACGCCATGCACCATCTTGCTGTACGGCAGTACCAGGAACAGCGTGAGAATGAAGCCGAGATGCACCGCCAGGGCGATGCCCATCGCGCCGGTGCTGCGCAGTGCCAGCAGCACCAACCCGGTGAGCGCCGAGAAGGCCAGCAGCATCAGCAAGGCGACGTCCGCGCCCAGCATGCGGCGGAACGCAGGCATCGGATCGTCGACCAGCTTCATGGCGAACAGGCCGATGGTGCCGATCAGCAGCAGCACGCCGCCGACACTCCCCAGCAACACCGGTGCGGAGATGAACGGGTACGGCGCCGACCAGTGCAGGAAGGTGTGATAGACGAAGCCGACGCAGGTGGCGGCGAAGCACAGCATGAAACCGTAGAACATGCCGTGATGCAGCCAGCGCCGCGTCATCGAGAAGCGTTCCGACGCATCGTTGCAGCCATGCCCGCCGCCGCCGAGATTGCGCAGCGACAGGATGTCCCACAGCGCATAGGCGCCTGATCCAACGCCGATGCGTTCCTGTGGCGCGGCATCGCGCCAGAAATTGCGCGCGCCCATCCACAGCGCGACCAGCGAGAAGATGAACGTCGCGAGCCCAACCACCTGCATCGCCCAGAGTGGGATCACCGCGTAGAAGGAATCCGGCACCACCGGACGCGCGGCGAACAAAGTCGTCGGGGTGTTGAACAGCATGGTCAGCATCAGCACGAGGGCGATGCCGAGTGCGGTCATCAGCGCGACCAGCGTGCCGTTGCGGTTGAATGCCTGCGCCAGCGCCGGCGGCCAGGCATATTCCGCGTAGCTTTCCGCCCGCACCTCGGCCAAGGCACGCGGGACGTTGATGCCCCATTCGTGGGGCGGCGCGTATTGGCAGGCGTAATAGCAGCCGCGGCAGTTATGGCAGAGGTTGGCCAGGTAGCTCAGATCGCCGGAGCTGAATTCCCGCCGCAATTCCAGCGCGGGAAACACCGCGCAGAATCCCTCGCAGTAGCGGCAGGCATTGCAGACTTCCATCTCATGGCGGGCTCGCGCGACCGCCTCAGTTTCGCGCATGGCGCGCCGCCTCCTGCCCCGCGATGCGGCCGAACACCGTGCCGATCGTCATGCCGATTCCCGCCAGATAGCCGCGCCCGAGCACATTGCCCGCCATGATCTCACCGGAGGCGAACAGGTTGCCGCTGGGCTGGCCGTTCTCCATCAGCACCTGCGCCTTCTCGTTCACCCGCACCCCGAGATAGGTGAAGGTGATGCCCGGTCGCAGCGGATAGCCATAGAACGGCGGCGTGTCGATCGTGCGCGCCCAGTTGGTCTTGTTCGGCGTCAGCCCATCCGTCGCATTGCCGTCCAGCCTGGTGTTGTCGAACACCTGGTTCGGCTTCACCGCGGCGTTGAACTGCGCGATGGCAGCCTGCACCTTCTCCGGATCGAGCTTCATCTTCCCCGCCAGCTCGCCCAGCGTGTCCGCCTTGATCGCCGGATAGACCGACGGCATGAACAGCGGAAACGCCTTCGCATCGCAGATGGAATAGGCGATCTGCCCGGGCTGCTGCGCGATCAGCCGCCCCCAGATGGCATAGCGCTTCGGCCAGACATCCTCGCCTTCGTCATAGAAGCGCTCGCAGTTCTGGTTCAGCACCACGCTGTATGGCACGCTGTCCAGACGCGTGGTGATGCCGCCGTCGAATTTCGGCGCCCGCGCATCCAGCGCCACCGCGTGGCACTGCGTCGGGTCGCCGACCGCGCCGACGCCCTGGTCCAGCAGGTTGCGCAGCACCCGGCCGCGATTGTACGGCGTGCCGCGGATGACGAAATTGTCCACCGCGTCACCCCAGGTACTGTCGCATCCAGTCCAGATTCGCCTGGAATCCCCCGCAGGCCACCACGACGCAGCGCGCATGCAGCGTCTCGGGAAAGCCGCGATAGGTGATGTCGACCGAGCGCACCGCGCCGGCATCCATGTTCAGCGCCACCACCTCGGTGTCGTACAGCACATCGATGCCGAGCTTCTCGGCGGTGACGTAATAGGCGTTCACCAGCGCCTTGCCGCCGCCCAGGAAAAACGCGTTGGTGCGCGACAGGTTCAGCGTTCCGGTCAGCGAGGGCTGGAACACCACGCCGCATTGCCGCATCCAGTCGAACACGCCGGACGAGGCCCGGATGCACATCCGCGCCAGGTTTTCATCCGTGTTGCCGCCGGTGACGCGCAGCAGGTCGTCCCAATATTCGTTTTCCGGATAGGTTCCGGTGAGTGGCGAGAGTGGCTTCTCGTGCATCGCGCGCAGGTTGCGCGTATGGCGGCTATTGCCACCGCGGAACGCTTTCGGCGCGGATTCCAGCACGATCACGCTGGCGCCCGCCTGGCGCGCCATGATCGCCGCACACAAGGCCGCGTTGCCGCCGCCGGCCACCAGCACATCGTAGGTCTGACTTCGGTCGGGCATGTTTCCCCTCCGTTTCGCCTCCTAACGACGGTTGCCGTGCCGCGCAAGCCGTCGCAAAGTCGGACGCTGTGCCAGGAGGACCCATGCCGAACGATAGCGAATCCCCGGACCGCACCTGGTTCGAGATCACCAGGGACGTGCTGAAGCGGCGCAACGTGCGGCTGGTGACCTATGTCCCCGACAACGTGCTGCGCCCGTTAATCGAGGCGATCCACGCCGATCCGTTCTTCACCGCCTTCGCCGTGGCGCGGGAGGAAGAAGGCCTGGGCATCATCTCCGGTGCCTGGATGGGCGGCACACTCGGCATCCTGCTGATGCAGACCAGCGGCTTCGCAACCCTGCCGAATGTAATCGCCTCGCTTGCCGTGCCGTTTCAAATTCCCGTCCTGATGATGGTGTCGGAACGCGGCACGCTCGGCGAATTCAACATCGGCCAGTCGCTGGTCGCCCGCACCATGCGCCCGGTGCTGGATTCGCTGGCGATCGAAACCCACACGATGACCCGACTCGACGAGGCGGAGTTCATCCTGGACCGCAGCATCACCCAGGCGGTGGCGACGCAGGCGCCGTGCTGCTTCATCCTCTCCCCGCTGCTGACCGGCGGCAAAGTCTTTCAGAAGTGAGCGGGCACAGCATGTCGTTTGCAGCAAACCACCCGGCGAGCCGGGACCAGGCCAAGGTGATGAACCGGTTCGACATCACCAAGCGGATGGTGGCACGCCTGAAGCACGAAGAGGCGGTGATCGGCGGCATCGGCTACACCAATTTCGATCTCTGGGCCGCGGAACGCCGGCCGCAGAATTTCTACATGCTCGGCAGCATGGGGCTGGCGGTGCCGATCGGCCTCGGCGTCGCCATCGCCCAGCCGCAACGCAAAGTGATCGCGCTGGAAGGCGACGGCTCCATCCTCATGCAGCTCGGCGCGCTCGCCACCGTCGCTGCGCGTGCGCAGAAGAATTTCGCTGTCGTGATCATGGATAATGGCACCTATCAGATCACCGGCGGGCAGCCGACACTCACCGCGCAGGGCGCCGACATCGTCGCCATCGCGCGCGGCTCGGGCCTGTCGCAAAGCGCCTGGGCGGCGGATGAAAGCGCGTTCGAGGAGCTGATCGACCTGGCGATCCGCGAGGATGGCCCGTGGCTGATCGGCTGCCGCATCGACACCGCCAAGCCGGTGGACACCACCGAGCGCGACCCGCCGCAGATCCGCGACCGCTTCATGCGCGGCCTGGGCGTGAAGAAGTAGCAACGCGGCGGCGGCTCCCAACGCTCGCGGCCAGGGTGACGGCAATGGATGTTCTGATCATCGGCGCGGGCATCGGCGGGCTGACGGCGGCGCTGAGCCTGCATCAGATCGGCGTGCCCTGCCGGGTGTTCGAAAGCGTAGACACGATTGAACCGCTCGGCGTCGGCATCAATACGCTGCCTCACGCGGTACGGGAGCTGACCGAGCTGGGCCTGGCCGACCAGCTTGCCGCCAACGCGATTCCGACCGCGGAGCTGGCCTATTACTCGCGCCACGGCACCCGCATCTGGACCGAGCCGCGCGGCCTGGCGGCGGGCTATCGCTGGCCGCAATTCTCCATCCATCGCGGCGACCTGCAGATGCTGCTGCTGGCCGCGACCCGCGCGCGGATCGGCGCGGACCGCGTCACCACCGGCCATCATCTGGCGGGATGGGAGACGACCGCGACCGGCGTGCGTGCGCATTTCCAGGACCGGCGCAGCGGCGCGCCACTCGCCAGCGCAGACGGATCGGTGATGATCGGCGCCGACGGGATTCATTCCGCGGTGCGCGGCCGGCTGTATCCGGACGAAGGCGCGCCGATCTGGAACGGCGCCATCCTGTGGCGCGGCGTAACCCGGGGAAGACCGTTCCTCACCGGCCGCACCATGGCGCTGGCCGGGCACGAGCAGCAGAAATTCGTCTGCTATCCGATTTCCCGCGCCGCACTGGATCGCGGCGAGGCGGTGATCAACTGGATCGCGGAACGCAAATTCGCTGCCGATCACGCCTGGCGACGCGAGGATTGGAACCGGCGCGGCCGGCTGGAGGATTTCCTGCCGCAGTTCGAGACCTGGCGCTTCCCCTGGCTGGACGTGCCGGCGGTGATCCGCGGCGCCGAACGCTGCTACGAATACCCGCTGGTGGACCGCGATCCGCTGCCGCGCTGGAGCTTCGGGCCGATCACGCTGCTGGGTGACGCGGCGCATCCGATGTATCCGATCGGCTCCAACGGTGCGTCGCAGGCGATCATCGATGCGCGCGTGCTGGCGCGGGAGATCGCAGCACAGGGGCCATCGCAGGCAGCCTTGCTGGCCTATGAGGCGGAGCGTCGTCCGGCCACCGCGCAGATCGTGCTGGCCAATCGCGGCAATGGGCCGGATCAGGTGCTGGAGCTGGTCCAGCAGCGCGCGCCGAATGGTTTCGCGCGTATCGAGGACGTGCTGTCGGCCGACGAACTGGCGCAGGTCGCCGACGGCTACAAGCGCGTCGCCGGCTTCGGTCCGGCGGTGCTGAACGAACGGCCGTCGATCGTGCCGGCGGCGTAACGCGCCAGGCGGCGTTGCGTCACTCCATATGCCAGCCGCGGTCGCGCAGCAGCACGGTATGCGGCTGCGTGTCGCGTTCCGCATCGCTCATCGTCAGCCAGGTCTGCAGCCGTTCGGTCACCCGCCGCGTCGGCAGCGCCAGGTCCATCTCCAGCGCCTCGCGCAGGCGGTAGAAGCGCAGGCCTTCCAACTCGCCATCGCCGCCGAGTTCGCCGGACACATACTCCGCCGAAACCACCAGGAAACGCGCGTTGAAGCGGATCGGGTTGCCGGGCGGCGTCACAGCGCGGGCGAGGTAGTGCAGCACGCCCAGATGCGGTGGATCGCCGAGCGACAGGCCGGTTTCCTCCCGCAGTTCACGGGCGGCCGCGGCGCCGAGCCCGTGTGCCAGATGCGCATTGGCATTCTTGCGCAGCGCATGTTCGGTGGCCGCCGACAGCGGCGATGCGCAGGGGGCGGACAGGTCCGCCTGGTCCACCGCGCCGCCGGGAAACACCAGCCGGTTCGGCATGAAGCGGTGCTTCGCGCCGCGCATGCCCATCAGCATCTCGGTCGCCTCACCGCTGCCGCGATACACCACCAGGCTGGCGGCGTGGCGTGGCTGGACCACGTCCGGCCGCTGCGGTTCGGAATGGTCGATCAGCGGCGCATGACGCATGTGGTCTTCAGGCAAGATCGAAACCCTTCGTCTTGAGATAGGCGGCAAAGCCGAATCGCTCCGGCACTGAAAGCTGGCGGGCGACATTCTCGCTCCAGCCGACGCCATCGCGCGGCGGATAGACATCGTTGTTCTTCAGGCTGCCGGCGGCGACCGGCTCGCGGGCGCGACGGCGTTCGTCATAGGCCTGCACGTCCTGCTCCAATGCGCTGTCGTCGTAGCGTTCGCGATGCACGACGACGGAGGGCGGCAGGCGCATCGACACCGGGCGGCGGAACACCGGCCAGCCAACGGTCAGGCCGGCCACCGGATAGACGCCGGCGGGCAGGCCGAGCAGGGGGGAGACGCGCTCGATATGGCTGCGTACATAGCTGATGGGACAGGTGCCCAGGCCGACCGCATCGGCCGCGGCCATGAACTGGCCCATCGCCAGCGCGCAATCGACCGCGGTGTTGAGGAACGTGTCGAGGTTGTTGTTCGCGTGCGGCATATCGTGCAGCGCGCACAGGCGCTGGCCACGCCGCATATCGCCGCACCACACCAGGAACACCGGCGCGGTGGTGATCCAGTCCATCGTGCCGATCCAGTCGGCGATGCGCTTGATCCGTGCGGGGTCACGCATCACCACGACACTGTACTGCTGCAGGTCGGATTTGGCGGGGGCGGACTGGGCCGCGGCGAGCAGCGCATCCAGCAGCGAGTCCGGCACCGCCTCATCGCGATAGCGCCGCACCACACGACGATCCAGCAGCGGCGCGATGGCGTCCGGCACCGTGGCACCTTGGAGGTCCGTGCCGTACCGGGCCTGCAGCAGCTCCGCTCCATCCGCCATGACGCTGCGTCTCCTTATTTCTGCACCGCGCCGGTCAACCTTGCCGGAATGGCATTGCCGCGCAAGGCAGGAGGCAGGAAGCGTCGGGGGCAACGCCCCGACGCTTGCCGCGTCACCACACCGCGTGATGCGTGGCGTGACATCACCGCCGACCGTCGCCAAGGCGACGCAACCCGATTAGGGTGCGCCGCCTTGGCTTCCCTGCGAGATCATGTCCCGATGCATCACACTCTGACCTCAGCCCCGCCGCGCCAGCGCCAGCGGGCCTGACCCATCGTGTTCCCCGTCCTGCTGTTCCCCCAGTTCGACCCGGTCATCGTCCAGCTCGGACCGTTCGGCATCCGCTGGTACGCCCTGGCCTATATTCTGGGCCTGGTGCTCGGCTGGCGCCTGCTGCGCCGCCTGGTGCTGCTCGCGCCCACCGTCGCCTCGCCCGTACAGGTGGACGATTTCCTCACCTGGGCAACGCTGGGCGTCGTGCTGGGCGGCCGCCTCGGCTACGTGTTGTTCTACCAGCCAGAGCTGTACTTCGCGCACCCGGTCATGATCGTTGAGGTCTGGCAGGGCGGCATGAGCTTCCATGGCGGCATGCTGGGCGTCGCCATCGCCATTGCCGTGTTCTGCTGGCGCAACAGCATTCCGCTGCTGGGCTTTGCCGACCGGATTTCGGTCTGCGCGCCGATCGGGCTCGGCCTCGGCCGTATCGCCAACTTCATCAACGGCGAGTTGTGGGGCCGCCCGGCGCCGGACTGGCTGCCCTGGGCGATGATCTTCCCTGCTGCCGGCCCGATCCCGCGCCACCCCAGCGAAATCTATGAGGCGCTGCTGGAGGGCCTGATCCTGTTCGTGGTCATGGCCGCCCTGTCCCGCCGCGCAGCACTGCGGGCCCGGTTCGGCGCACTGACCGGCTGCTTCCTGGCCGGCTATGCCGTCGCCCGCATCATCAGCGAGTGTTTTCGCGAGCCCGACGCGTTCCTGGGCTTCCTGCCGTTCGGCACCACGATGGGCCAGATCCTGTCGATCCCGATGCTGCTGGCCGGGCTCTGGCTGATCTGGCGGGCGCGCGAACGGCCGGTTCCCGTCTGATGCCGGAGCGGCTGGACGCCTTCATGGCGCGCGCCAATGCCGCCTACTACGCCACCTGCGACCCGTTCGCTGATTTCACCACCGCCCCGGAGATCAGCCAGGTATTCGGCGAAATCCTCGGGCTCTGGGCCGCCGTCGCCTGGCAGTTGCTGGGCCGCCCGGACCCGGTGCTGCTGGTCGAAGCCGGTCCCGGGCGCGGCACGCTGATGGCGGATGCGCTGCGTGCCGTATCCCGGGTCGCGCCGGATTTCCGGGCCGCACTGCGGCTGCATCTGATCGAAACCTCGCCACGGCTGCGCGCCTTGCAGGCGCAGGTCCTGCCGGACGCGACCTGGCATGAGTCGCTGGACAGCGTGCCGCCTCTGCCGCTGATGCTGCTGGCGAACGAGTTCCTTGACGCGCTGCCGATCCGCCAGTTCGTGCGCCGGGATGCCGGCTGGGCGGAGCGCTTCGTCGAGGCCGGCGGCCTGGTCGAACAGCCGCTCGCCGGACCGGTCCCGGGTTGGCCGGACGTGGCGGCCGAGCCGGGCACCGTGCTGGAAGGTTGCGAAGCGGCGCAGGCTTTCCTCGCGGCGCTCGCTGCCCGCTTCACGGCGCAACCGGGAGCGGCGCTACTGCTCGATTACGGGCCGGAGCAGAGCACGCCGGGGGACTCGCTGCAGGCGCTCGCCGCGGGGAAGCCGGCCGACCCGTTCGGCCCGGCGGGGACCGCCGATCTGACCGCGCATGTCGACTTCATGGCGCTCGCCCGCGTGGCGCAGCGGCATGGTGCGACGGTGCAGGGACCGCTGCCGCAAGGCGTGCTGCTCACCCGGCTGGGCCTGTTCCAACGCACTGGCCAGCTGGCCCGCACCCAGCTGCCAGCGCGCGCGGCCGCGCTGATCGAGGCCGCGCAACGGCTGGCCGAACCCGATCGCATGGGTCGGCTGTTCAAGGCACTGGCGATCGCCGGCGCGGCCTGTCCCGTGCTGCCGGGGTTCGAGCCGTAGGGCCGAGCGCGATGGCACCGGCTGCGGACTCTGCTTAGGCTGCTCGTGTTGAAGGAGAGCGTCATGGCAGAACTGCAGGCGGCGGACCGGCTGGACATCCAGGTCCTGGTGGACAATGTCACCGACAGCCTGTCCTCGGCGCCCGGTTTCGTCGCCCGCGAATGGGGCCAGTTGCAGCGCCAGGGCATGCGGCTGATGACCGGCGCATCGCTGTGCTGTGCCAATCACGGCCTGTCGCTGGTGATCACCGCGCATGGCCCGTCCGGCCCCCGCACGGTGCTGTTCGATGGCGGTCCGGTCGATTACGCAGTGGAACGCAACGGCGTCCGCCTGGGCATCGATTTCGCCGCGATCGGCGCCGTGGTGCTGTCGCATGGCCATTGGGACCATGCCGGCGGCCTGCCGCGCGCCCTGGGCCTGATCAACCAGGCCAATGGCGGGCACGCGGTGCCACTGTACCTGCATCCCGGCATGTTCGGCTGGTACGGCCAGCGCCAGCCGGATGGCGGCGTGCTGCCGGCGGAACCGATTCCGACCCCGGCGCAATGGGCCACCTATGGCGCCGAACCGATCGTCACCACCGAGCCGCAGACCTGCCTGGATGAAATGTTCTTCGTCAGCGGCGAGGTTCCGCGCATCACGCCGTACGAGAAAGGCCTGGCCAGCCAGGTGCGGCAGACCGAAGACGGCAAGAGCTGGCGGCCCGATCCGCTGCTGATGGATGAGCGCTTCCTCGCGGTGCATGTGCGCGGCAAGGGGCTGGTGGTGTTCAGCGCCTGCTCACATGCCGGCATCGTCAACGTGCTGCATCATGCGCGCGCGACCTTTCCGGGCGTGAAACTGCACGCGGTGATGGGCGGCTTCCATCTGGCCGGCCCGACCGAGGCCATCATCCCGGAGACGGTGCGTGACCTCGGCGGCTTCGACCTTGACCTGATAATCCCGGCGCATTGCACCGGTTGGCGTGCGGTCAATGCGCTGGAGCGCGCCTACGGCGAAAAGCTGGTCGTGCCATCGGCCGTGGGAAAACGTTTCGGCCTGTAGCGAAGTCTTTCCGGTTTGCCTTGCGCGTCGGTCGTGGTTCACTGACGAGTTGCCCACCGAAAATCACGAAAGTCGCCATGCCCCGCCCTGTCGTCTACGAAGCGCCCCGCCCTGCGCCGCGCCCCGGCGAGACTGTCGTCACCAGCACCTGCGGCCATAATTGCGGCGGACGTTGCGTGGTGAACGCGCATGTGCAGGACGGCCGGATCGTCCACATCTCCACCGATTCCCGCCGCTGGAACGCCGAACATCCGCCACTGCCCGCCTGCGCGCGCGGCGTCGGGCAGATCGAGCGCACCTACCATCCGGATCGCCTGCAATATCCGCTGCGCCGCACCGGTCCGCGCGGCGCCGGCCAGTTCGAACGCATCGGCTGGGATGAGGCACTCGACACCGTTGCGCGCGAGATGCGGCGCGTGCGCGACAGCTATGGCAATGCGGCGATCCTCGATGCATCGCGAACCGGCAGCCTGTCGATGCTGCATGGCCGCGTCGCCGCGCAGCGTTTCCTCAACATGTTCGGTGGCTGCACCGAGCTGTGGTCGAACATGTCGGCGGAGGCTGAGGTGTTCTCGATCCGCATCACCTATGGCGAGTCCGACTACAAGGCCGCCGGTCGCGAGCCGACCGACTATGCGAACTCCAAGCTGATGCTGATGTGGGGCTGGAGTCCGGGTGACGGCACGTTCGGCACCGGCACCATGCCGTATCTGCGCCATGCCAAACAGCAAGGCACCCGCATCGTCTGTGTCGATCCAAGACAGACCATGACCAGCCGCGTACTGGCCGACGAGCACGTGTTCATCCGCCCCTCCACCGACACCGCCGCGCTGCTCGCGATGGCCTATGTGATCGTCACCGAAAACCTGCACGATCAGGCCTATTGCGATCGTTACGTGCTCGGCTTCGACGAGCACCACCTGCCGCCCGACGCCCCCGCCGGCGCCTCCTATCGCAGCTATCTGCTCGGCCTGAGCGACGGCGTGCCGAAAACCCCGGACTGGGCCGCGGCGATCACCGGCATTCCGGCAACCACCTTGCGTCGTCTGGCGATCGAGTTCGCGTCCAGCAAGCCGGCGGCGATCCAGGCCGGCTATGCGCCCGGACGCACCGAATTCGGCGAGCAGTTCCATCGTGCCGCCTACGCGCTCGCCGCGATCACCGGCAATGTCGGTGTGCCCGGTGGCAATTCCGGCGCCAGCAATGGCGCCACCGGGCGGGCCGGCGTGAAGAACTGGCCGCCGGGGAAGAACCCGGCCGGCGCACGGGTCGCCTCACCGATGCTCGCCGATCTGCTGGCGAGCGGCCGCGGCGGCGGCTATCCGGCGGATATAAAACTGATCTATTCGGCCGGCGGCGACCTGTTCAACCAGTGTCCCAACGTGAACAAGATCCTCTCCGCGCTGGATGGTGTGGAGTTCTTCGTCGCCCAGGACAACTTCCTGACCCCCACCGCGCGCCATGCCGACCTGGTGCTGCCGGCGACGACATTCTGGGAGAGGAACGACGTCCACACGCCCTGGGCCGGCGCCGGCCACTACGCGATCTTCATGCGCCAGGCGATCGCGCCGATGTACGAATGCCGCAACGACATCGACATCTTCACCGCGCTTGCGGATCGGCTGGAGATCGCGGGCTACAACGACAAGAGCGAACTCGACTGGTTGCGCGAGCTGACGCGCGATGCGGTGGATGATTTCGACGCCTTCATGCGGCAGGGCGTGGCGCGGTTTGCGGCGCCGGAGGACGCGGTGGCCTTCGCCCGTCAGATCCGCGATCCCGAGCATGTCCGGTTCGCCACGCCATCAGGAAAGATCGAGCTGTACTCGACGGTGTTGGCGGCGAACCCCGATCCGTACGGTCTGGGCCGCATCCCGCCGATCCCGACCTGGATGCCGCCATCGGGCGCCTCTGCGGCGTATCCGTTGCAACTCTGCACGCCGAAATCGCGCGCGCGCACGCACTCGATCCACGGCAATCAGCCCGGCCTGGCGCGGGTCGATCCGGACAGTGTGTGGCTGCACCCGCAGGACGCTGCGGCGCGTGGCGTCGCGGATGGGCAGCGCGTGCGCGTGTTCAATGAGTTCGGCACGACCATCCTGCCGGCGAAGGTCACCGACCGGATCGCGCCGGGCGTGGTGTCGATCAAGGAGGGCGCGTGGTTCGCGCCCGATGCCGGCGGTGCGGACACGCAGGGTTGTGCCAATGTACTGACGCGTGACCGGTCCTCACCTTGCGGCGCGACCACGTACAACACCAACCACGTGCAGGTCGCTGCTCTGGACTGAGCCTTCTGCAGCGCGGGGCCTTCTTCGATGCGGACGCAGGGCCAGGAGCGCCTGGGCAAAACGCGGTTTACTTCCCGTCGTGGCCGAACCTGACCCGGCCATCTGCCCCCGACAGAACATGCAGCGCGTGCTGCGCGACCCGATCGTTCCAGTGGGAAAGGCCCGGCCATGACGGGAAGCGGAGCCGGCCGTGACGGCAACCGGACCTGCCCAACCCACTATGTTATCGCCCAAGGTTGCGCAGGGCCGTCGTCCACGGCTGCCTGTCTGCCACGAAGCATCAGGCAGCACGCACACGCCATGACCACCAGCGTGTCCCGCTGCCGTACCCGTTCCAGCGCCACCGCCGCTTGACCGGACCGGCTGCCGGTGGCGATTCTGCCGCCAATCTTCAGGAGGTGGTCCGATGCCGCTGCTCGCTTTGCCGGCCGTGTTCATGCGTGGCGGCACCAGTCGCGCCGTGATGTTCCATGCGCGCGACCTCCCGGACCGCGCGCAATGGGACCCGATCTTTCTTGCCGCCATGGGCAGTCCCGATCCGAACGGGCGTCAGCTCAACGGCATGGGCGGTGGCGTCTCCTCGTTGTCGAAGGTCTGCGTGCTCGCTCCGTCGCAACGCGACGATGCCGACGTGGACTACACCTTTGCCCAGGTGCAGATTCGCGACGCAGTCGTCGACTACCGTGCCAATTGCGGCAACATGAGTTCCGCGGTCGGCCCGTTCGCCGTCGATGAGGGCATCGTTCGTCCCAATGGCGACACCGCCGTGGTACGCATTTTCAACACCAATACGCAACGGATCATCCGCTCGACATTTTCGCTGGACGACCGACGCGCGGCGGTCGATGGCGAACTGGCGATCCCCGGCGTTGCCGGCACCGGCGCGCCCGTGCGGCTCGACTTCCTTGCACCGGGCGGAGCCACCACCGGCCGGCTGCTGCCGACGGGGCGGCCGATGGATCGGCTGGATGTGGCTGGCCTTGGCGCCATCGACGTCTCGATGGTCGACGCTGCCAATGCCTGCGCCTTTGTGCGGGCGAGGGACGTTGGTCTGACCGGCGCGGAACTTCCGGACGAGCTGGAACGCAACACCGCCGCGCTGGAAAAACTGCAGGCGGTGCGGCGCGCGGCCTCGGTGGCGATGGGCATCGCCCGCGACGACGCGGCGGCCCGTTCGATCGCTGCGGTGCCGTTTATCGGCGTGGTCGCGCCGACGATGGATGCGCCGACACTGTCGGGCGAGCCGCTCACGTCAGACCAGGTCGACCTGACCGCGCGCTTCCTGTCCAACGGCCAGCCGCACCGGGCGCTGCCACTGACCGCATCGCTCTGCACCGCGATCGCCGCCCGCATCACCGGCACCGTGACCCACGAGGCACTGCGACAAGACGCTGGCGACAGTATCCGCATCGGCATGCCGTCCGGCATTCTGACCGTCGGTGCCGACGTAACGCAGGACGCGACCGGCACCTGGGTCGCGCATAGCGGTGCGTTCTACCGCACCGCGCGACGGTTATTTGATGGCCGGATCTACGTGCCGCACTGAGCCGATTTGCGCAGCCTGTGCCACGTATCCGCGCTTGTGATGGGGGGCAGCCAGCGTCAGGGCGTTGCCCCGAACCCCACCAGGAGGATTTGCCCCCGGGACCTCAAGCAAAGGCACAGGCTTTGCACTCCATTCTGTTCAAGTTGGGGAGGGGGCGCGAGCGCCTTATACCAATCGCCCTAGATACTGACCGTTGCCCAATCGCGATCTCCGATGGACTGGATGCGGTGGGGATCGCCGACGAACCAGTTCCAGGCATCGGCGCAGGCGCTGAGGATTGCCTCATAGCTATCCCAGACCGCGGCGGAGAGCTTGTTGCCGCGGAGGTATTGCCAGACATTCTCCATCGGGTTCAATTCCGGCGCGTAGGGCGGCAGATGCAGCGGCACGATGTTGCCTGGCAGAATGAGTTCGCCGCCGGTCTGATGCCATCCAGCGCCATCGCAGATCAGCACGGCGATCGCACCGGGAGCGACCTGCTCGCTGATCTCGGCGAGATGGAGGTTCATGCATTCGGTGTTGGCGGCCGGTGTGATGACCGCCGCGCCGACCGCGCGGGCCGGGCAGATCGCGCCGAACAGGTAGGCGGTGTCGTGGCGGTTATCACGCACCATCGGCGGGCGGGAGCCTATCGGCGCCCAGACATAGCTGAGCGAGCCCTTCTGTCCGACCCTGGCTTCGTCCTTACATGAGGGTTCGCTTGTCAATGGTTTCTGGGATGGCACCTCCTGTTTCACGCTCATCGTGGTGAGGCACGCTTGGGCCCGGGGCGGTCCTGTATCGCAGCGACTGCTGCGTCACCTTACATGCGGTCGGGGCCGTAGAGGCGCCCGCACCATAATGCCTCTTGCACGAGGCTTTGCCCCAGTGAGACGCGACCCACCTGAAACGCGGTAGCGCGGAGCTACCAAAGAAGAAGACGGTCGCGCTCCCCGTATCGCCGCTGACGGCTCCTCGCCTGCGGCAATCTGGTTGATTATGCTGTGACTGCGGTCTCTGCGCTGAGCGTGCTGCCGTCGGGCACCACCCCGGTCTCCACGTAGCGCCACAGGGCGATCAGAAGCTTCCTTGCCATCGCCACAATCGCGATCCGCCGCGTGCGCCCCTTCAGTGTGCCGACGCGCTCGCGGAACCACGTGGCCAGCGCGCTATCGGGCTGATAGCGCAACCACAACCAAGCAAGCTGGATCATAGTCGTGCGTGCCCGAGGATTGCCTGCCCGGCTGATGTTCCGGTCGCGATCCATCCCGCCGCTCTGGTAGGGCATCGGTGTGATGCCGACATAGCTGGCGAGCTGACGGCGGTTGGCGAAAGAACGGTAGAACACCTCGCGGACCAACACGGCTGCGAAGTTTTCGCCAACACCGCGGATCCTCTGTAGAGCGATGATCTTGCTAACCACCGTGTCGGCCGCCTCTGTTTCTTCCAGAATTTTGGCACGGTCAGCCTCCAGTTCGCGAATCAACTCCAATACCAGGGTGAGCCGCCGGCGGAGCCGATCAAGCTCGATCCGCAACAACTGCGGAAGAGCACGTCCATCACCCGTTCGCAGCTCTGCTACGTCGCGCTCCCAAGAGCGCAGTGACGGCCTTCCCCGGATACCCTGCGTGAACAGCAGCGCTTCGATCCTGTTCTCGATGCGCAGCTTGTCTTGCACGAGGTGTTCGCGCTCGCGGTGAGGACGCTTGGCGTCCTCCTCGTCCGGCGAGGGTACGCGCACCATGCTGCACACCTGGCGATCGCCGCCCAGCCAGGCGGCAAGCACGCGAAGCATGCCCTCGGCATCGAGCCGGTCAGTCTTGGCCCGCCGGGCACGGCGGTTCACCAGAATGCTGGTCGGCTCGAGCACGTAGGCGACGACGCCATGTGCCGTCAGCAGTCGATGCAGCCAGAACCCATCCCGTCCTGCTTCGAAACAGCACGCCACATCCGCGGGGCCGCCCAGCTTGGCTGAGGCGCGCGACCGAACCTCAGCGATGACCCTGAGCAGCGCGGCCGTGTCGCCGCCCTCCAGGCGATGCAGCCGCAACTTCTCAGTATTTGGCAGGCGTGCAGCAACAAGCCACGAAGCAACGCTGAGTTCGATCGAGACGTATACGATGTTTTCGGACGGCATGGCAGGCTCCCTGGTTTATTGCGGACCCTACCAGTGTTGCCAAGCAGCCGGGGCGATGTCCTGCCTCATAGCATCTGGAACCACAGCTCAACGGGCGTCCCGGACCATGTGGCATGCAAGGCTTGCTTCAGGCTGGTACTGAAGTTTTTTTAAAAGCCTGCTGCGCCGCGACATCCTTCTTCGGGTGATACGGACGCGGCTGCAGCCGGGTCAGCTTCAGCTTGCGCAGCCACTTGCCGATCGTGCGGTCCGGTACCGTGACTGCGAAGCGCCGTGCCACTTCCGCACGCAGATCAACGCAACGCCAACGGACCACCTTGTGAACCTGCGGATCGGGGCCGTTGACCACCAGCTCCCGCAGCTCGGCCATCTGCCCCGGGGTCAATTTAGCCGCGGCGCCCGGCGCCTTGCGCGACACCAAACCGTCGACGCCGCTGACGTTGTATCGATGGACCCAATCGCGCAGTGTTTGCCGATCCATGCCGGATTGGCGTGCCGCATCAAGCCGTGTGGCGCCATCCAGCACCATGGCAATAGCCAGCAAACGCCGCGCCCGCGCTGCATCGGAGGTTCCCGCTGCGATCGACCGCAGCTCCGCCGAGCTGTGCTCCTCGCGGGTGATCGCAACTGCCGCACTCATACCGCTCTCCTGTTCAGGGAATCGTCAACCCTGGCAGAGCGAATTGTACTTTCACCAGGTTGGGAATCGGGCGTGAGTCGGACTCAGCGGCGGTTGGTATTAGACCTGGGCAAAGCCCCCGATGCCTGCCTCCCCCACCACGAGCATGGATACGTGGCCGAGGCCGCGGAACCTGGCTTGGTCCGGCTCAGGCATGCAGTCGCGACAACTCGAGCAGCACAGTTGCCTCCAGTGCCTTCTCGTCGAGCCGGTATTTCACCAAGTCGTCGGTGCGGCCGCGGAACATCGGTTTTGGCTGAGCCAGGCTCGGTCGCGCCGGCCTCAGTCCAGCAGCCACGGCGCCGCCGAGGCCTGCGCGATCTGCCGCACCTGCTGCAGCAGGCCGGGACCGACCGGAATCCCTTCAGCCATGCGCTTCTCGGCATATTTCCACTGCGGATCGCCCGCCACCATCACCGGCTGGGCCGGGTCCATCGGCGTGGTCGCGCGCAGATCGCCGCAGAACTGCGCCACGTCCTTCTGAAAATCGTCGCCGTTGCGGAACAGACCCGGATCGATCGCCATGAAGAAATGGCCGATATCCATACCCTGCGGCTTCTTGGTGTGCATCGGGTCGGTGATCAGGGTAGCGCCCGACAGGCACGACCCCAGGATGTTCACCATCGCCGCCAGGCCGTAGCCTTTGTATGACGAGTTCTCGGGCGACCCGCCGAGAGAGGTCATGAACCCGCCCTTTTCCCGCGCCACCAACGGGTCGTTGCTGGGATGGCCTTCGCTGTCCAGCACCCAGCCGTCCGGCGTCGGCAGGCCCTCGTTTGCCTTGTTGCGGATCCGGCCCGCCGCAACCGTCGTCGTCGCCATGTCCAGCAGGAACGGCACGCCGTCCGCGCTGGGTGCCGCGAAGGACCAGGGGTCGGTGCCGAGTCGGGCCTGCTTGCCGAAGGTCGGCGCCACCTGGATGCCGGAGGCCGAGGTGCAGGCCATGCCGATCAGCCCGGCCTTGGCCGCCATCAGCGTGTAGAACCCAGTCGCGCCGAAATGCGCGGAGTTGTTCACCACGGCGATCGCCATCCCGACCGTCTTCGCCTTGCCGATGGCCGTCTGCATGGCGAAATGCGCCGGCACATGGCCCAACCCGCCGCCGCCATCCACCAGCGCGGAAACCGGCGTCTCCTTCACGATCTTTGGCTGCGCGTCCATCTTCGCGCGGCCGCGCCGGCGCAGCCCATCATAGCCCGGGATCATCGACATGCCGTGGCTGTCCACGCCGTGCAGATCAGCCCAGGACAGGATGTCAGCCGTGGTCTCGGCGTTGTCCTCCGGCATGCCCCAGGACAGCAGAATGGCTTTTATCTGCGCGCGATGCGTTTCGTACGGTGCTGGCATGGACATTCCCTCGTGCTCGTCTCCGCAGCCTTGCGCGGCGCGGACGTTCGGGCAAGAGGGTCGGACTTAGCTCCGCCTAGGCAGAGTGCCGCAGCATGGCCAAGCATCCCGCTTGTGGCGGGTGCGGCAGGCGTCGGGGCAACGCTCCGAATTCTCGGTGCTGTGAGCCCGGCACTCGGCACCGCGCCGGGTGCAAAGGTGCAGACCGTCAGATCAGACTTCGACTTCCTGCTCGCGATCGGAGTCGCCGCCGCCGTCCTCGTCGGGCTTCGGCAAAGCGGGAACGCTGGCTTCGGTGATCTCAAACTCCAGCTTGCTGTCTTTCAGCGTGACCTTGACCGAGCCACCCTTCATCAGCCGGCCGAACAGCAGTTCCTCGGCCAGCGGCTTCTTGATGTGCTCCTGAATCACCCGGGAGAGCGGACGCGCACCGTACAGCCGATCGTATCCCCGTTCGGCCAGCCACTCCTTGGCGGCGGAGGACAGCTCGATCGTCACGTTGCGGTCGGCGAGCTGCGCCTCCAACTGCATGACGAACTTTTCGACCACGCGGCCGACGATCTCCGGCGTCAAGCCGGCGAAAGTGATGGTCGCGTCCAGCCGATTGCGGAATTCCGGGGTGAACAGCCGCTTGATCGCATCGTCATCCTCGCCCTGACGGACGTCGCGGCCGAAGCCGATCGCTTCTTTCGCCATGTCGGACGCACCGGCGTTGGTGGTCATGATCAGGATGATGTTGCGGAAATCGACCGTCTTGCCGTTGTGGTCGGTCAGCTTCCCGTGGTCCATCACCTGCAGCAGGATGTTGAACAGATCCTGATGTGCCTTCTCGATCTCGTCCAGCAGCAGCACGGCGTGCGGATGCTGGTCGATCGCGTCGGTCAGCAGCCCGCCCTGATCGAAGCCGACATAGCCGGGCGGCGCACCGATCAGCCGCGACACGCTGTGCCGCTCCATGTACTCGGACATGTCGAAGCGGATCAGCTCGATCCCCATGGTGGAGGCCAACTGACGGGCGACCTCGGTCTTGCCGACGCCGGTCGGGCCGGAGAACAGATAGTTGCCGATCGGCTTCTCCGGCTCGCGCAGCCCGGCGCGGGCCAGCTTGATCGCCGCGGCCAGCGCCTCGATCGCCTTGTCCTGGCCGAACACCATCGACTTCAGGTCGCGTTCCAGGTTGCGCAGGGTCTCTTTGTCGTCCGCCGACACACTCTTGGGAGGAATCCGGGCAATCTTGGCGACAATTTCCTCGACGTCGCGCAGGGTGACGGTCTTCCGGCGCTTGTGCTCGGGCAGCAACATGCGGGACGCGCCGACCTCGTCGATCACGTCGATCGCCTTGTCCGGCAGCTTGCGGTCGTTGATGTACTTTGCCGACAGCTCCACAGCGGCTCGGATCGCCTCGTCAGTGTAGCGGACCTTGTGGTGCTTCTCGTAGTTCGCCTTCAGCCCGCGCAGGATTTTGACGCTGTCCTCCAGGTTCGGCTCGTTCACGTCGATCTTCTGGAAGCGGCGGACCAGCGCGCGGTCCTTCTCGAAGTAGTTGCGGAACTCCTTGTAGGTCGTGCTGCCGATGCAACGTAGATTACCGGAGGCCAAAGCGGGCTTCAGCAGGTTGGAGGCATCCATTGCGCCGCCCGAGGTGGCGCCGGCGCCGATCACGGTGTGGATCTCATCAATGAACAGGATGGCACCTGGCTGGTTTTCCAGCTCCGACACCACGGCCTTCAGCCGCTCCTCGAAATCGCCGCGATAGCGGGTGCCGGCGAGCAGCGCGCCCATGTCGAGCGCAAAGATAGTGGAGCGCGCCAGCACTTCCGGCACGTCGCCTTCGACGATGCGCTTGGCCAGGCCTTCGGCGATGGCGGTCTTGCCGACGCCGGGATCGCCGACATAGAGCGGGTTGTTCTTGGTGCGGCGGCACAGGATCTGGATGGTCCGCTCGATCTCCAGGTCGCGGCCGATCAGCGGATCGATCTTGCCCGCCATCGCTTTCTTGTTCAGGTTCACGCAGTAGTTGGACAGCGCATCCTGGTTGCGACGGTTCGGCTTTTCCTCACGCTCCTGCTCCGGCTGACCCTCCTGCGGGTTGGTCGTGCCCTGCACCGGACGCTGGGCGGCGCGGCCGGGCGCCTTGGCGATGCCATGGCTGATGAAATTGACCGCGTCCAACCGGGTCATGTCCTGCAACTGCAGGAAGTAGACCGCATGGCTTTCCCGCTCAGAGAACAAGGCTACCAGCACATTGGCGCCGGTCACCTCGTCGCGGCCGGAGGACTGCACATGGATGGCGGCGCGTTGCACGACGCGCTGGAAGCCGGCGGTCGGCTTCGGATCGCCGGGCCGGTCCGTGGCGAGGCCCGCCAGGTCCTTGTCGAGGAATTCCTGCAGATCTGACCGAAGCTTGTCCAGATCAACACCGCAGGCGCGCAGCACGGTGGCTGCGTCCGTGTCCTCGGCCAGGCCGAGCAGCAGGTGTTCCAGGGTGGCGTATTCGTGGCGACGCTCGCTGGCGAGGGACAGGGCGCGATGCAGCGTCTGTTCGAGGTTACGTGAAAGCATGGTCATCGACGCTCCTGCGCTGTCCGGTCCGCTAGCGGATCCGATCGTCCTTTATAACATGGTGCCGGCCGGCGGGCCGGTCCTGAGTGATGTAGGTATGGCATCAGTGGCCACGATGATCATTCCTTCTCGATCGTGCACTGCAGAGGATGCTGATTCTGCCGCGCCAGGTCCATGACCTGGGTCACTTTGGTCTCCGCGACTTCGTACGTATACACGCCGCACACGCCGACGCCGCGGCGATGGACATGCAGCATGATGCGGGTGGCCTCCTCCCGGGTCTTCTGGAAGAAGCGTTCCAGGACGTGGACGACGAATTCCATGGGCGTGTAGTCGTCGTTCAGCATCAGCACCTTGTACATCGCCGGCTTGCGGGTCTTCGGCCGCGGCTTGACCACGACACCCGTGTTGGGGCCTTCCACATTGTTGCCGCCACGTTTGTCATTGTCGCTCATCGTTCATTCGCGCCCATCATCTGCGACGCCCGCTTCAACCGAGCGTTCGTCCGCCCGCGCCAGCATCCTCCAATAGCGTGAGCATATCGGAAGGCCGCGGGGAGTTGAAAGGGCGTTGCGCTTCGGCTGGCTGGCTGCATGCCCGACAAAGGTAGGGGGATTGTGGCCCGACCGAAAGCCCGGCAACGAAAAAGGCCCGGAGCATGCCCGGGCCTCGATCGCCGTTACCTCCCGCCCGCCGAAGCCGAACGGCCCGCCGGACAGGTACGATGCCGGTTCAGACCGGCTTCGCGAACTTCTCCACCGCCATCGTCACACGCGCGGTGATCGGCGCCAGCGCCTGTTCGGCGAGCTTGAACGACGCGTCGGTCAGACGGCCGGATTCCGACACGGTCTTTTCCATGGCGGAGCGTGCCAGGCTGGTCTGCAGGTCCACCGCGTCCTTCAGCGACTTCGTGCCACTCAGCGCCTTGAAGGTGGACATCGTCTCTTCAAACGATGCCTGGGCCGTCGCAGCCATCTGGCGCGACAGGTCCTGCATGCCGGAGGTCCAGATCTGGCTGGACTTCATGAACGCTTCGATATTGCCCTGGCTGAATGCCATCAGTTCTTCTGCACTTTTCATAGCTTTCTGTACGCCTTCCTTCATCTTCGCTTGCGTTTCGGAAAATCCGGCCGCAGCTTGGGTCATGCCGTCCTTCAGCGTCGATACGGTTGCATCGATGCCCTTATCCGCCGAAGCGGCGGCCGTCGTCGCAACGTCCTCGGCCGCAGCGCTCGTGGTATCCATCGGCTTGCTCTTTAAGCTCATGCGTCTTCTATCCTTGGAACGGCCGACGCGCGCACGGGGCTGGCAGGGCGACGCCGGCAAGTTGAATCGTCTTGCTGCACCGCAGCAACAGCCGGCATATAGGCGTCTGCCCGAGGACGATCAAGCGATTTTTGTGCACTGCACAATGAACATCTCAAGAACCTTCCCGGCATGCCTCGTGCCGATCCGAAGAGTGCCCCGTAAGCTGCTCACTTCCTGAACTTTTCCCGCAAATCCCGCTGGACAGACGCCGCCGCCCTCCGGTACTGTTCCGCTGGCCGTTTGCAGGGGGATTGGGATGGCAGAGAAAGCGCGCCACCGGCTAAGAGGATTCTGGCGTGCGCTCGTCTCCGCCACGCTTTGTACGTCTGCAGTCGGCGCCGCCCTGCTTGGCGCGGCTACTCCAGCCTGCGCGCAGATCGGCTCTGATCGTTACAGTTCGATAGTGATCGATGCGACAACCGGCCAGGTGCTGGAGGAGGCGAACCCGAACGCGCCGCGGCATCCGGCCAGCCTGGCCAAACTGATGACGCTTTACCTGACCTTCGAGGCGCTGCGCGATCGCCGCATCACGCTGAACACGAGAGTACCCGTATCCGCCTATGCCGCGTCGATGCAGCCGACCAAACTGGGGCTCATGCCCGGCACCTATCTGACAGTGGAACAGGCGATCCTCGGTCTGGTCACCAAATCGGCCAACGACGCGGCCTGCGCGCTGGGGGAGCTGCTGGCTGGCAGCGAGGATCGGTTCGCCCAGATGATGACGCTGCGCGCCCGCGCCCTCGGGATGAACCGGACCACCTTCACCAATGCCTCAGGGCTGCCCGATCCGGACCAATGGACCACGGCGCGGGACCTTGCAGTGCTGGCTCGTCACCTGCTGAGCGACTTCCCCAGCTATTATGGGTATTTCAGCACGCCGAACTTTGTGTTCCACGGGCGGCTGATCCCGAATCACGACCACCTGCTGAAGACCTATCCCGGCGCCGACGGGATGAAGACCGGCTACACCGATGCGTCCGGGCATAACCTGGTGACCAGCGCCGTGAACAACGGCGTGCGGCTGATCGGCGTGGTGCTCGGCGCGGGCTCCAACGGGGAGCGCGACGTGCACATGGCGTCGCTGCTGGATCAGGGCTTCGACGAAATGGATGTGCCGGTGGAGCGTCCGGCGACCCGCGTGGCCAGCCGGATCGGACTTATCGCCACGGCCCATGCGGCCACAACCGAACCGAGCCGCCAGGCCGCGGTACGCCATCGGGTGGCCGTGGTGGCGGCATGGGGCATCCAGGTCGGCAGCTTCAGCAATGAACGGATCGCCCGTTCAGCGGCGGCAAAGGCGCGACGCTATGCCGATGGCGGGGACGTCCATGTCGAAGCGGTCAAGCTTCGCCGCAAGACGCTATGGCGTGCGCAGGTCACCGGTTTGACCGCGGCCGAGGCGCAGGACGCCTGCGCGTCGCTGGCCAAACACAAGACCGGCTGCCTCGTGCTGCGGCCGGAACAGCGCACCGTGGCCAGCCGGTAAGCCGACATCCGCGGCCTGTGCCGCGTATCCCTGGTTTGGTGGGGGTGCGGCAAGCGTAGGGGCGTTGACCCCGACGCTTGCCGCACCCCACCACAGTGCGAATGCGCGGGGCGCCTGCGTGCGCGTCTTAGCCGGTTCGGGTGAAGCGGACTACGCCGTTCGGTCTGGCGACCAGCGCCTGTTCCGCCATGCCGACGAACAACCCGGTTTCCACCAAACCCACGATCTGAGCCAGCGCCTGTTCCAGCGCGGCGGGTTCAATGTTCGGCGCGAACCCGCAATCCAGGATCAGATTGCCGCCGTCGGTGCGGAATGGCGTGCCATCCGGGCCGCGTCGCAGCTTCGGGGCGCCGCCGATCCGGACGATCCGGTCGGCGGTGGTCTGCCAGCCGAACGACACCACCTCGATCGGCACATGCGACCGGCTTCCCAGACGCTCCACCAGCTTGGATTCGTCGGCGACGATCACCAGTCGGTCGCTGGCCGAGGCAACGATCTTCTCCCGCAGCAACGCGCCGCCCAGACCTTTCACCAGGTCGAGCGTGCCAGGAACAATCTCGTCCGCACCATCGATCGTCAGGTCCAGCCGGCGATGCGTGTCGAAATCGACCAGCCGGATGCCGCCTTCCCGGGCCTGCGCCGCGCTGCGCTCCGAAGTCGGGATGGCGACGATGTCGAGCCCTTGCCGCACCCGGCGAATCAGGCCCTCGATGACGAAGGTTGCGGTCGAGCCGGAGCCCAGGCCGACTACCATGCCCGGCTGCACAAGAGCGATTGCCGCCTCGGCCGCGTCACGCTTCATGGCGTCGCGATCGATCATGCCCGGGCGGCCCGGAACACGCGCAGCCAGTTGCCGGCACAGACTTTTTCCACCTCGTCCTCCGTCATGCCACGCCGTCGCAGCGCTTCGGCAATCGCCTGGTGGCGGGAGAAATCTGGCATTGCTTCCCTGGCCGCACCGGCCGGAAGGTCGCTGCCGATGCCGACATGGTCGATGCCCACCGCGTCGATCAGCCGGAACAGATGGCGGATCATGCCGTCCAGCTTTTCCTCCCACAGCACGGCGATCCAGGCACCGATCACGCCGCCGGTCTCCACCACCAGGCGGGCGTAATCCGGCCCGAGATAGCGTGGGTGGTCGCCGTCCGGATGTCCGGGCTCCTTCAGGTTGGCATGGGTGCACAGGATTGGCCGATCGGTCGCCGCCGCCACCCCTTTGACGGTGTCTTCCGAGCAGTGCGCCACATCGATCATGACGCCGAGCCGGTTCATGCGGCGGACCGCCTCGACCCCGAACCGGGTCAGGCCATAATGCACGGGCGGGGCAGTCTGGATGTCCCCAGTCTCGTTCACCAGATAATGAGTGAGCTGGATGCTGCGCACGCCGCGCGCCGCCACCGCGTCCAGCCGATCGAGATTGCCTTCCAGGAAGTCGCACCCCTCGATCGCCAACACCAAGGCGGGGTCATCCGGCCGAATCTCGTCGGGTTCGCGGGCGATGCGGGTGCCGGTCGCCTCGAAGCTGGCGAGATAGTCTTCCACGCAGGTGAGGCATTCGCCCGGCTCGGGATCGCGCACCTTTTCCAGCCGCCGGGTCTGCGGATTGCGCCGGATCATCGGCAGATCGGCGATGGCGGAGACCACGGCCGCCGCCACTCCGCCGTCCCTCATGGTCGCGAGGACGGCCTGATCCACGGGACCGGTGCGGTTGGGCCGGCCGGCATGGGTGTGCATGTCGATGATCATGCGGCGCACCCTAACGGCGGCCGCCCATCGAGAGAAGGCCGACCGCGCACCGCCACGATTGCTCTGTTCGGGGTCCAACCGGGCACATCGGTCTGCTCAGGCACCGGAGTTTGGCCCCGCGGCACATGCGGATCCACCAGACCGGGCCTGCGTCGCGTAGACCAGCTCTGCGCATCCGCCCGGCATTCGGTCTTGCACGGCGCGGATGGGTTGCGCATCTTGCAACAGAACCAACAGTATTGGCCACGGAGCACCAGCCCAATGGACGGCGGAACCGACGCGAGGCGCATCACGATCCACGCGCCGGAAGATTTTGCCGGGATGCGCGCGGCGGGCCGCCTGGCCGCCGAGACGCTCGACATGATCGTCGAACATGTGCGGCCCGGTGTCTCCACCGCCACGCTGGATCGGCTGTGCCATGAGTTCATCATCGCCCATAATGCGATCCCGGCGCCGCTGAACTATCGCGGCTATCCAAAGTCCATCTGCACGTCGATCAACCATGTCGTCTGTCACGGCATCCCGGGCGAGCGGAAGCTGGAGAACGGCGACGTCCTGAACATCGACGTGACTGTGATCCTGGACGGCTGGCACGGCGATTCGTCGCGGATGTACACGGCGGGCACGCCGTCCACCCGCGCCCGCAACCTGATCGATGTCACCTATGAGGCGATGTTGCGCGGGGTGCGGGCGGTCCGGCCAGGCGTCACGCTGGGGGATATCGGCAACGCCATCCAGACTTTCGTCGAAGGCCACCGGTTCAGCGTGGTGCGCGACTTTTGCGGCCACGGCATCGGCCGCCGTTTCCACGAGCCACCAAATATCCTGCATTTCGGGCGGCCGGGCGACGGCCCCACCTTGCAGCCGGGCATGTTCTTCACGATCGAGCCGATGGTGAATGCGGGGCGACCGGAGGTGAAGGTGCTGGACGATGGCTGGACCGCGGTGACCCGCGACCGCAGCCTGTCCGCGCAGTTCGAGCATATGATCGGCGTCACCGCGGATGGCTGCGAGATCTTCACCCTGTCGCCCGGCGGGCTGGACAAGCCGCCCTACCAGGCCGGGTAGCCGCACCCGGTTGCGATTTCCGGTGGGAGCGCGGGTGGAGTAGACTACCGGCAACAACCCGACCAGGAGGAGACCGCACCATGAGCGAAGCCGCCACCCTGTCACCCGCCATCGCCAAGAAGAGCCAGGCCAACTACGTGGCCGGCCGACGCCCGTTCTTCAAATACCGCGACCTCGGCGCCACCACCGCGACTGGCGGCCGGCTGCGGGCCCAGGTGACCTCGGCCGAGAGCGGCATGTCCAAGGAGACCGGCTGGCACGTACATAAGTGCGAGGCGCAGCTGGTGTACATGCTCAGCGGCTGGATCGAGCTGGAATTCGCCGATCAGCCGGTGTGCCGGCTGGAGGCAGGCGATTTGGTGCTGATCCCCGGCGACACGCCGCATAACGAACTCCGCACCTCCGACACGTTCGAATTGCTGGAAGTTTCGCTGCCGGCTGAAATGGCCACCGAGCCCTGCGATCCGCCGCCGGGTCGCTGACTCGGGCCCCGCATTCGCGCTTGAGGTGGGAATAAGGCGCTTGCCCACTCCCCACCCCAAACCGAATTGTCCACGCAAGCGGGGCAGGCCCATTTGATTGCAAAGGTGAGCCTTTGCTGGAAGTCCAGGAGGCAAAGCCTCCTGGTGGGGCTCGGGGCAAAGCCCGGATGCTCTCCGAATCCCGCCCCAAAGCGGGAGTTGTGGCCCAGGCCGAGAACCTCTGCTTAACCCAAGCGTGGCAGCCTGCGTCGGTATGACGCAGGCGCGACGCGCTTCCCCGGGTCTTGGTGAAGGCCCCGATCTGTTCAACCACCCTTCGGCGGAAGCACCGTCCGCCGTGTCCGGTGTCGACGGGCATCGCGGTCGCATGCGCGCGCGGCTGCTCGCGGCCGGGCCGGACGCACTTGCCGATCACGAAGTGCTGGAGATGACACTGTTCCTGGCGCTGCCACGGCGGGACACCAAGTCGATCGCGCGTCTGCTGCTGGACCGATTTCGGCAATTTCGCCGGGGTGGTCGCCGCCCCAGTGCCCGAACTCCTGTCGGTGGAGGGGATCGGCGAGGCGGGCGCGGCGGCGCTGAAGACCATCCATGCCGCGGCCCTGCGCCTGGCGCGCGCGGACGTCATGCAGCGGCCGGTGCTGGCGAGTTGGGACAAGCTGATCGCCTACCTGACCACGGTCCTGGCGCGCGAGCGGATCGAGCAGGTGCGCGTGCTGTTCCTGGACAATCGCAACCAGCTGCTGGCCGACGAGGCGCAGGGCCGCGGCACGGTGAACCACACGCCGGTCTATCCGCGTGAGGTGATCAAGCGCGCGCTGGAACTGCATGCCTGTGCGATGGTGCTGGTGCACAACCACCCGAGTGGGGATCCGACTCCGTCACGCGAGGATATTGCGATGACGCAGGAGATCCGTTCGGCCGCCGATCTGATGCGGATAACGTTGCACGACCACATCATCATGGGCGGCGGCGGACGCTGGGTCAGCTTCCGTCAGGAGGGGTTGCTTTAGCAGCGCGACCCGATCGGTCCGGTGCAGATGGGCGGGTCAGGCTCGGCCATGACGCAAACCGAGTCTCCTTCGCGAATTCAGCGCATGGAGCCTGTGCCTGGATCCTTCGCACGCAGCCGCCGAGGACCGAGGATGGTTAATCTGCCCCGGCCATGACGCGGTCGCGATTAAGGCGACACAGCTTGACCGTCAGACTGCAGCGATGCCGCGGATGAATCCAACCCGTCGATCCAAAGGCATCACGCCATCAGATGGCGTCGGTTTGCACGATCCCACTGCGCGGCGTCGCGGCATGTTCCTTCAGCACCGTTTCCGTGGCCGGATCGATCTCCTTCATCAGGACATCGTAGCTCCACAGGTCGGCCAGGTGCTGCAGCACCATCCGAGCGTCCCGCTCCTCGAGCACCACGCGATTCATCGCGCGGTGATGCACGATCAGCCGGCGATCGCCGCTGAGATTGACATCCGCGACCTGAATATCCGGCGATGCCCACGAGATGTCGTATTGTCGGGCCAATGCGCGCTGCACCTTCCGATAGCCGCGCTCGTCGTGGATCGCCTCCACCCGCAGGGTCGGTTCATTGGCGTCATCCACGACGTGGAACAGTCCGAACTGGCGGATCAGCTTCGGGCTGAGATACTGCAGGATGAAGCTCTCATCACGATAGTTGGCCCAGACATCGCGCAATACCGCCATCGCGTCACCGCTGCCGGCAATCGCGGGGAACCATTGCTGGTCCTCGGCGGTGGGCTGCATGCAGATGCGCTCGATATCCTGCATCATGGCGAAGCCAAGCGCGTAGGGATTGATGCCGGAATAGCGCGGGTCGTCGAAGTCTGGCTGGAACACGACGTTGGTATGGGAGCGCAGGAACTCCACCATCGCACCGTCGGTCAGCAGGCCCTTCTGGTGCAGGCGATTCATGATCGTGTAGTGCACGAAGGTCGCACAGCCCTCGTTCATCACCTTGGTCTGCGACTGCGGATAGAAATACTGCGCGATCTGTCGGACGATGCGCAGGATTTCGCGCTGCCAGGGCAGCAGGCGCGGCGCCGTCTTCTCAAGGAAATACAGGATGTTTTCCTGCGGCAGTTGCAGCAACGCGCGCCGGCGTTCTTCCATCGTGGGATCGTGCTGGCCGCCTTCCTTGGCCGGCAGAGTGCGCCACAGATCGTTGAACACCTTCTCCTCGTGTTCGCGACGATCGCGGGCACGTTCCTCCTCGCGTCGCAGATCGATGCCGCGCTTGCGGGGATAGCGATGCACGCCATGGTTCATCAGCGCGTGCGCGGCATCCAGCAGACGTTCGACATTCGCCTCGCCGTAGCGCTCCTCGCAATGCATGATGTAGCCACGGGCGAATTCCAGATAGTCCAGGATGGAATCCGCATCCGTCCACTGCTGGAACAGGTAGTTGTTCTTAAAGAAGTGATTGTGTCCGAACGCAGCGTGGGCAATCACCAACGCCTGCATCGTCGCCGTGTTCTCCTCCATGATGTAGGAGATGCACGGGTTGGAGTTGATGACGATCTCGTAGGCCAGCCCCTGCATGCCGGCACGGTACATCGCCTCGTTACGGGCGAAATGCTTGCCGAACGACCAGTGCTTGTAGAACAGCGGCATGCCGATCGAGGAATAGGCGTCGAGCATCTGCTCGGTGCTGATCACCTCGATCTGGTTGGGATAGACGTCCAGCCCCAGCTCGTCCCGCGCGATCTGCGCGATCGCATCGTGGCAGCGCTGGATGGTGGAAAATTCCCAGTCGGCGCTTTCGAACAACGGCCGTTCGGCGCGCGGGGGCGAAGCATTAAGGAACGTGCTGCTCATGCCGATTGAGCCTCCACCCCGTCCTTCTTGGCGAACAATTCGCGGAACACCGGGTAGATGTCCCGGCGATGGCCGACCTTGCGCATGGCCATCGGCGCGCCGGACCGGCAGATTGCCGTGTAGGTCTGCCATAGATCGGAATCGCGCCGGATGAAGCCGGGCGGGAAGTGCTCGGAATCGCGACCGACTTCCAGATAGGCGTAGTACCTGGCACAGCGGCAGGATCGCGCTGGTCAGCAGCGCCGCGGTCTTGTCGTTGTCGCTGGCGGTATTGTCGCCGTCTGAGGCCTGGGCCGCATAGATGTTCCAGGAATCCGGATCGTACCGCTCCTGCACCACGCGCGTCATCTCTTCCAGCGCGGTGGAAACCACGGTGCCGCCGGTCTCCGGCGAATTGAAGAACGTGTCCTCATCCACCTCCTGCGCCTGATGGGTGTGGCGGATGAACACCACCTCGACGTTCTTGTAGCGCCGGGTCAGGAAGATGTACAGCAGGTACGTAGAAACGCTTCGCCAGATCCTTCATGTGCTCGGTCATCGAACCCGAGACATCCATCAGGCAGAACATGACGGCCTGGGCCACCGGCTTCGGCTTTGCCTCGAACCGCTTGTACCGCACGTCCAGCGGATCGATATAGGGGATCAAGCCGGAGCGCCGCAGCTTGCGGGCGAGTTCTTCCTCGAGCTCCTGTCGAGCCGCGGCGTTTTCGGAGTCGTCGCCGAGCGCCGCAATCTGCGCCCGCAGGTCCTGGATGTCTTCGGACTTCGGCCGCCGCAGGGCGATGCGCCGCGACAGGCTGTTGCGCACCGTGCGCATCAGCGCGAGGTTCGCGGGCGAGCCGCTGACCGAGTAACCGGCGCGATGCCAGGTCACCGCCTCGGCACTGACCACCTTGCGCTTGGCGAGATCGGGCAGTTCCAGGTCTTCCAGAAACAGGTCGACAAACTCCTCCCGCGACAGGGCGAAGCGGAAATCGTCCTGCCCCTCGCCGTCCGGGCTACCTTCGGAGCCGCCCCCGCCGGCGCCGCCCTGCGGCCGTGGAATGGTATCGCCGGCGATGTATTCCTTGTTTCCAGGTAGCAGGTGATCGCGGATGCCGCCGGTCGCACTGCGATGGAACGAAGGTTCGTGAACGCCCTGCGCCGGCAGAGACACCTCGCCGCCCTGATCGGCATCCTTGATGCTGCGGGATGCCGAACTCTCGTGCACGGCCTTCCGGATCAGGGATTTCGCTCGCCGCATGAAACGCTGTCGGTTGGCGAGGTTCTTGCCGCTAGGATTCAGGCGACGATCAACAATATGCATCTGGCGTTCTTGTCCTTGGCCAGCCGGGACCGGCCAGCTTATCCGGCCTGTTTCACGCGCATGTACCACTCGACCAGACGACGGACCTGCCGTTCGGTGTAGCCGCGCGCGGTCATGCGCTCGACGAACTCGGTGTGCTTCTTCTCCGTCTCGCCGTCCTTCTTGGAGCCGAAGCTGATCACCGGCAGCAATTCCTCGACCTGGCTGAACATCCGACGCTCAATCACTTCGCGGATCTTCTCGTAGCTGGTCCAGGACGGGTTCTTGCCGTTGTTGTTCGCCCGGGCGCGCAGGCTGAACTTCACGACCTCGTTGCGGAAGTCCTTGGGGTTGGCGATGCCCGCCGGCTTCTCGACCTTGGTCAACTCCTGGTTCAGCAGCTCCCGGTTCATAAGCTGCCCGGTATCCGGATCCTTGAAGTCGATGTCCTCGATCCAGGCATCCGCGTAGGCGACGTAGCGGTCGAACAGATTCTGCCCGTAGTCGCTGTATGATTCCAGATAAGCCTTCTGGATTTCATTGCCGATGAATTCGGCGTAACGCGGCGCCAATTCGCCCTTAATGAATTCAAGGTACCGCTTCTCGGTTTCCTGCGGCATCTGGTCGCGGCGGATCGCCTGCTCCAGCACGTACATCAGATGCACCGGGTCGGCAGCGATTTCCGTCGTATCGTGGTTGAAGGTCGCCGCCAGCACCTTGAAGGCGAAGCGAGTCGAGGCCCCGTCCATGCCTTCCTCGACGCCCGCGGCATCCTTATATTCCTGCAGGCTGCGCGCGCGCGGATCAGTCTCCTTCAGGCTGTCGCCGTCGTAGACGCGCATTTTGGAGTAAAGCGTGGAGTTTTCATGCCGCTTTAGACGCGACAGCACCGAGAAGCGGGCAAGCATCTCCAACGTGCCGGGCGCACAGGGCGCCCTCGACAGCTCGGAGCGGACGATCAACTTGTCGTAGATCCTCTGCTCTTCGGTGACGCGCAGGCAGTACGGCACCTTAATGACGTAAATGCGATCGATGAACGCTTCGTTATTGCGGTTGTTCTTGAACGTCTGCCACTCCGCCTCGTTGGAGTGGGCCATGATAATGCCCTGGAAGGGAATTGCCCCGATGTTCTCGGTGCCGATGTAATTGCCTTCCTGCGTCGCGGTCAGCAACGGGTGCAACATCTTGATCGGCGCCTTGAACATCTCGACAAACTCGAGCATGCCCTGGTTGGCGCGGTTCAACCCGCCGGAATAGCTGTAGGCATCCGGGTCGTTCTGCGAGTGCATCTCCAGCTTGCGGATGTCCACCTTGCCGACCAGCGAGGAGATGTCCTGGTTGTTCTCATCCCCGGGCTCGGTCTTGGCAATGCCGATCTGGCGCAGCCGGGACGGCATCAGCTTCTGGACACGAAAGCGCGAGATATCGCCGCCAAGCTCATCCAGCCGCTTGATGCACCAGGGGCTCATCAGCCCGGTCAGCCGGCGCCGCGGGATGCCGTAGCGCTCCTCCAGCAGGTCGCCCATGCGATCGGGATCGAACAGCCCCAGCGGGCTTTCGAACACCGGGCTGAGCTGGTCGCCGGCCTTCAGCACGTAGATCGGGTGGACTTCCATCAGAGCCTTCAGGCGTTCGGCGAGCGACGACTTGCCACCACCGACCGGGCCGAGCAGGTAGATAATCTGCTTGCGCTCCTCCAGACCTTGCGCGGCATGGCGCAGGAAGCCGACGATGCGCTCGATCGTCTCCTCCATGCCGTAAAACTCATTGAACGCCGGATAGGCGCGAATGGTGCGGTTCATGAAGATGCGGCCCAGGCGCGCATCCTTCGACGTGTCCACCATCTCCGGTTCGCCGATCGCGGCGAGCAGGCGCTCGGTCGCGGTCGCATACATCATCGGGTTGTCGCGGCACGCCTCCAGATACTCGGCCAACGACATCTCGGCTTCGCGGTTCGCCTCGAAGCTGCGCGCGTAACTGGCGAACAGATCATCGACCACTGGCATCTGTCGCTCCGTCTGTCAGGGTGAACTTACCTCGTGCAATCAAGCAACATGGTTTCGAGCGTAGCGTATGAACCCGAGGTCGCGTGAAGTTTTTTTTCCGGAGTTCGGGAGATTCCCGCTGTGTGTGCTGGCGGAGAGGCTCGAGCCATGGAGTTCGCATCCTTTCGCTGAGTGCCAGGCACTGTACGAAAAATGGGGGGGATCGACGGTGTCTGGGATGTGGCCGATTACCCGCACGTGCGGTTGAAGCGGAGACCCTCCCGCAACGGTTGTAGCACTCCGGCGCAGCTCTGCCATGGGGCGGCGAGGAGACCGGATGTGGGACAAGCGCAACACCATTTCAGACCATTTGGTGGCATAGCAGGGGTCTCATAGCCGGCTCCAGATCGATTATCTGTGTTTCCGGAAGATTCCACCGGCGGTTCCGCCGAAACGACCAAGCGTGTGGAGCATCTCACCCAAGGGCCTTTTGACGAAAATCTGACCCTGTTCAAAAGACTACGATCGCAGTCGTTAATATCTGGCTAAGCCGTCACGCTGGGATTTGCCTGCCGCAAGTATCGTCATGTCGGGAAACCGGGTCACGCGATACTGATCGCCGCATCCTCCCAGAGGAGTCCACAGCGGCCTCGGAATGTTGATCTGAAGCGACCGTTGTGACGGGCGGCGGCAAGCGTCGGAGCGTTGCCCCGGATCCTATCAGGAGGCGTTGCCTCGTGGACTTCCAGCAAAGGCTCGCCTTTGCAATCGGATTCGGCTTGGGCGGGGAGAGAGCGCAACCGACTCGGACCGACACACCAGCACGGCCGGCACCCTCCCCGCCCCAAACGGTGTCGGTACTGGGGGCACCGCTCCCTTATTGACCGCCTAAGCCTGGCCTTGGCCGCCCGCGGGCGGCAGCCGCGACAGCACGCTTGCCTCGGTCTCGGCCGCCGGTGGCCGCACCGGCAACCGCCGCAGAACCCCTATCGTCTCACGCATCTGGGAAAAATAATTCCGGCAGGCCGAACACTGGAGAAGATGCAACCGCGCGCCCAGTCGGACGCCGGCCGGCAAGGCCCGCTCCAGGTAATCGGTCACCAGCTCGCTCATATCGCGACAGGTAGGCACAATCGCATCTCTCGCCTTGCATCGACCACGGCAGTCCCGTCAGAACTCGACGCCACGGCGGATGTTACAGCCGCCCGATCGCGGGACGCCATCCCGGCGGCCAGCGAGCGCAGCGAGGACGGCATGCGCCACGGCGACGGGCGGCATCGCGAGTTCGACGATCCGGTCTTCCTGCAGCGCCTGCGCCAGGGCGAGCAGGACGCCTATCGCCTGCTCGTCCACCGGCTGCACGCCTCGCTGGTGGGCGTCGCGGCGTCCATCATCGGCAGCCGGGCACAGGCGGAGGAGGTGGTCCAGGACGCCTGGCTGGCGGTGTTCGCCGGCATCGGCCGGTTCGAGGGCCGCTCCAGCCTGGTGACCTGGCTATTCAGCATCGTGCTCAACCGCGCCCGCACCCGGGCGGGCCGTGAAGGCAGGCTGGTCGGCCTGCCGGTATCGGATGGCGGGGCAACCGGTGAGCGGGCGGTGCCCCGGTCGGCCTTCAAGCCGGATGGACATTGGATCGAGCCGCCGCAGCTATGGGACGAGCTCGATCCGGAGCGGATTGTCGCCGGGCGCCAGCTCTGGATGCATGTGGAGGAGCTGCTGGAGCGCCTGCCCGCCGGCCAGCGCGCGGTGCTGATCCTGCGTGACATCGAAGGCTGTAGCGCCGAGGAAGCCTGCGCCCTGCTGGCCATCAGCGCGGAAAACCAGCGGGTCCTGCTGCATCGCGGGCGCGGCCGGGTGCGCCAGATGATCGACACTCTGCCTGGGCTGAAGGCAGCGGCGCCCGCAGCGGTGCAACGCCGTTCGCCGAATCGGGACGCTGCGCCTGATGCCGTGCGCCGCCTTCGTATGATAGCTGCGTGGATTCGCAATGCTTCTCCAGTCCACGCCCGGCGACTGTTGTCAGCTGTTTGCGGGGATGCGCCGGCCACAACGCTTGCCGAGGAGCAGTAGGATCAACAGTGAAGCGGCCACCGCTGCAGCGCACCACGGACCTATGTCGGCAACGGCAACGTGCACCGAAAGATCGAACCGGGCGGTCTCCGCGTGTCTCCCGTCCGCTCGGATATTACCCGCGTATTCATTAATATGCGGCTAAGTCCACATCACCGTTGAGCGCTGGCCTGGGTCCGTTAACCTTGGCTCGAAAATTAGGCAGAATCCCGACCGGGGCGGACCGCCGAGTCAGTCGACGCTGTCGGTATTGGTGGACAACACCCTGTGCCCAGTGGTGAAGTCGTTGTGTCGCAAAAGCCCCGCACAGAAGGGTCCCAGGTTATGCCAGCCAAGCCCCCCAAACCCGCCGCATCCGCGGCCAAGCGCACCACCGCCAAAGCCGGTGCCGCCGCGACGCCGCCAGAGGCTGCCCGCGCTGTCCCGCAAGGCGGCGATTCGCAGCGCCTGATGCGCGAAGCCGCGTGGAGCCGCATGTTCGGCCGCGTCGAGTCCAAGAATCCGTTCACCCGTTAGCCCGCCCGGACGCGTCATGCTCGGCGGCACGGGCGGTGCCGCGGCATTGCCACCCGACTCAAGCCGGCAGCCTGACTGCGAAAACTACCCGGCCGGATCGGGCGATTTGCCAGGTTGGCCCCGCATCAAGCCCGCCAAGGCGCGTGGCGGCAGCAGCCCGGCACCGCGCGCCGCCAATGCCATCCACCACGGGAACGCCACCCGCACCCGTCCGGCAGCGACACCACGCAAAATGATCCCGGCGGCGCGATCGGCATCCATCAGCCCGGGCATCGGAAAACGGTTGGGCGCCGTCATCGCGGTCCGCACATAGCCCGGACAGACGCTGGTCAACCCGATGCCCGCCCGCCGCGCCGCCGCTGCCGTCGCCACAGTCCAGGCATCCACCGCTGCCTTGGAGGCGCAATAGGAGGGCGCGCCAGGCGCCGCGATGAAGGCGGCAATCGACGCGATCACCGCGATGCGTCCGCGGATCCCGTCCATGGCGGGCGCCTGCTCGCGCAACACCGCCATCGCCGGCAGGACCGTGTTCAGCACCCCGTCCAGATTGGTGGCGAAAATCGCCCTGGTCTGCGCCGGCGTCTCCGATTCCCCCTGGCCGGTACCCGCAGAGATCCCGGCATTCGCGACCACCAGATCGAGCCGCCCACTGCGCTCGATCCAATCGGCGACGGCCGGGGCGTCGCGCACGTCCAGCACGCAGCTGGCCACCACGGCACCACGTTGCCGGCAGTCGCCCGCGACCGCGTCCAGCCGCGCCGGGTCCCGCCCGGACAGATGCAGCGTGACGCCCGGCGCCGCCAACGCCAGCGCCAGCGCTCGGCCGATGCCGGACGACGCGCCGGTGATCAGCGCCGCGGAAAACTGTGCCATGCCACCAGGATAATGCAGGTTCGCAGGCGGCGGAGCGGCTGGTAGAAGGCCTGCATGAGCGCCATCCTCGCCTCGATGACCGGTTTCGCCCACGCCGAGGGGGTGACCGGCCCCCTCACCTGGACCTGGGAACTGCGCAGCGTCAACGGCCGCGGCCTCGACCTGCGTTTCCGCCTTCCCTCCGGCTGGGACGCGCTGGAACCGACGCTGCGGCAAGCCGCCGGCAAGGTCCTCAAGCGCGGCAATGTGACCGCCAATCTCACCATCAAGCGCGATACCGAGCTGCGCCTGTCGCTCGATCCGGCCGCACTCGACCAGGCGCTGGCCCTCGCGCTGGACCTGCATGCGCGCATCCCCGGCAGTCCCGTGCCTCGGGCCGAGGCGCTGCTCGCCTTGCCCGGGGTGCTGCGGCCGGCTGCCACGGACCCGGCCGAGGAACGCGCCGCCGCTGCCGCGCCGATCCAGGCCGGCTTCACCGAGGCGCTTGCCGGGCTGGTCACCGCCCGCGAGGGAGAAGGTGTGCGGCTGGGTGCGACGCTGCGGATGCTGCTGCAGGAGATCGAGTTGCTCTGCGCCCGGGCGGCGACCGAGGCCTCCGACCAACCCGCGGCGCAGCGCGCCCGCGTGATGGAAAACCTGCGCGCGCTGCTGCGCGAAACCCCCTCGCTGCCCGAAGAACGCATCGCCCAGGAAGTTGCCCTGCTGGCGGCGCGATCGGATGTGCGGGAGGAACTGGATCGCCTGGCCAGCCACATCCAGGCAGCCCACCATCTCCTGCAGGAGGCGTCCAACATCGGCCGCCGCTTCGATTTCCTGGTGCAGGAGTTCAATCGCGAGGCCAACACGCTGTGCAGCAAGTCGGCCTCTACCGCGCTGACGGCAACCGGCCTGAAACTGAAAGCCGCCATCGAGCAGCTGCGCGAGCAGGTGCAGAACATCGAATGAGCACGATCGCTCGGCGCGGCCTGTGCCTGGTGCTGTCCGCCCCGTCCGGCGCCGGCAAGACCGCGATCACCGAGGCGCTGCTGGCGTGTGAGCCGGCACTGCGCCGCTCGGTCAGCGTCACGACGCGCAAGCCGCGGGCGTTGGAACAGGATGGCGTGCACTACCATTTTCGCGACCAGGCCGGGTTCGACCAACTCGTCGAGTTCGAATGGTCTGCTGGAATGGGCTCGGGTGCTGGGCCGCGACAGCTACGGCACCCCGCGCGCGCCGGTAGAGCAGGCGCTGGCCGACGGGCTCGACATGGCGTTCGACATCGACTGGCAGGGACATCGGCAATTGCGCGCGGCGCTGCCGGATGACGTGGTCAGTGTGTTCGTGCTGCCGCCCTCACTTGCGGTGCTGGAACAGCGGCTGCGCCGGCGCGCCGGCGACGATGCAGCGGAAATCGCCCGGCGGATGGGGCTGTGCCGGGATGAGATCAGCCATTGGGCGGAGTTCGACCATGTCGTGGTGAACGACGACCTCACGCAGGCGATCGTCGACGTACGTACGATCCTGCATGCGGCGCGGCTCGCGACCAGGCGTCAACCGGGTCTGGCCGGCTTCGTGCGCGGGCTGGATGCTTTCCCCGGCTGACCGGCACATCCACCGGCATTACACCTTCAGCGCATCCATCAATCCACGAATATAGCCGTAGCAGAACGCGAACGCGGTGCCGGATGGGTCTCGCCCATCGATCTGCGGCACGTGGTCGGGCATCAGCATATATCGGTATCCAACCTCCTGATACACCGCGAGGGAGCGCGCCATGTCCATGCTGCCCTCGTCCGGGAACACTTCCATGAAATCCAGTCTGTGGCCGCTGATGTTGCGGAAATGCACGTTGAACAGTTTTCCCCGTGTGCCGAACCAGCGGATCACGTCGAAGATTTCCCGGCCCGGATCGTCCAGCATCTCCGCCACCGTCCCCTGGCAAAAATTCAGCCCGTGATACGGGCTTTCGTGCATCGTCACGAAGCGCTGCAGACCCGCGACGGTGCCCAGCACCCGCGTCACCCCGCGATATCCCGGCGGGGTGTAGGGATCATGCGGATGACACGCCAGCCGCAGTTTCGCCGCCGTCGCCACCGGAACCACGGCGCGCAGGAAGGTCTCGATCCGCGCCCAGTTCTCCTCCTCGTCCACCACGCCGGCAGTTCCCGGCGGCACGTCCGGGTCCACCTTGCTCCAGCGGAATGCCGCATTACGGGAGCCGCCGCGGCCGGGCTCGTCACCGGTGCGTGGAATGCCGATGATGTTGAGATTGTATTTCGCCGCGGGAATTCCGGCTGCTCCGAGGCGTTCGATCAGCCGACAGATGGACTCCAGTTCGCGCTGCCGTTCGGGATCGCGACCCAGCAGGATATGCGGGCTGTCCTGGCGCTCGATCGGGTGCGACGACATCGGCAGTTGCACCATGTCGAGCGACAGGCCGAAGGATTCCACATGGTCGCGATGGCGCTGCAACATGTCGAGCGTCCACTCATGCGGACTGCCCGGCGGATCGACGCAGACATGGGTGACGCCAAGCTGGGCCCAGACGCGATAGTCGGATTCGTCCCGCGGTCGGATCTGCGTGCCAAGGAACATCGCTTCACCTCCTGTTGCCGACAGGCCGCTCCCGGATTACGCCCGACGGGCCGAGGCCCAGCCACGCACAAGCATCACGACCACCATCAGAACGGGAATGACGGCCGCCGCCCGGAACGTGCCCTGGAAGCCTGCCACGAAGGCAAGCGGCTCCGCCATCCCGTCCCTCAGGCCGGCGGTGCGCAGCGCCTGGAATGTCAGCATCAGTACCGTGGCGCCGGTCACCACGCCCAGCGTGCGGGTGACCATTACCAGGCTGCCGGCGACGCCCCGGTCCCGCCGCGGGATGGTCGCGGTCGCGATATCGAAATAAGCCACCTGGAACAGGCCCAGGCCGCTGCCTTGCAGGAACATCGCCGCCGTCAGCAGCGGCAGATCAGGATTCAGGCCGATGGTGCCAATCACCCCCTGCCCGATCGCCATCGCAGCCGTGCCCAGCAGCGCGAGCCGCCGAGAGGGCACGCTCGCTGCAAGCCGCCCGGCCAGCGGCGCCGCCAGCATGACACCGAAATTGGACGCTGCCAGCAGCGCGCCCATCGCCGGCAGGGGAAGGCCGCCGAACCGGTCCAGATAGAACGGCACCAATAACAGCACCGCGAAGGCCGTGACATTCAGGGCGGCGTGCGCGCCGTTCGCCAAAGCGAAGTCGGCGTCACGGAAGAAGCGCAGTTCGATGATCGGCTGCGGGGTACGCAGCTCGCGCCACACAAATCCACCGCCGCACAGCAGGGCCAGCACGCCGCCCAAGATGGCGCCCGTGGGATCCTGCGAAACCTGCCGCAAGGCATTGAAGGTCAGCAGCAGGGCACTGATCGCCAGCACCAGCAACACCGCGCCCAGTGCGTCGAACCGCTCCTGCGTTGCCGGCCGCGCGCCGGCGGGCAATCCCCAGCCCAGCAGGAATGCCGACAACGCCACCGGGGCGCGAAACCAGAACACCGGCTGCCAGCCCCATTCGGCCACCAGCATGCCCGCAAGGATCGGTCCCAGCGCACCGCCCAGACCGAACAGCATTGTGTAGATGCCCAGGATGCGCGTGCGGTCCGACTCGGGATACAGGCCGGTGACCAAAGCGGCTCCGCAGCTCAGCACCAGCGCCGCCCCAACGCCCTGCAACACGCGGGCACACAGCAACCAGGCAAAACTCGGTGCCGTCGCGCACAACAAAAACGCGACGAAGCTCCAGCCGCTGCCGAACAGAAAGATTTGGCGATAGCCGAGCATGTCGCCGATGCGGCCAAATACCATCATCAGCGCCGCGTAGGTCAGCGTGTAGGAGATGATCACCCACTGGATCGCCGGGATGGGCATCCCGAACGCGCGCACGATCTGCGGGAAGGCCACATTCACCGCCGAGTTGAACGGCACCACCAACGTGCCGAGGCACACGACGAACACGCCCAACGCCGGTGGCAAACGGCCGGGGCGGCCGGCAAAGAAAAGGCCAGGGCGCTTCAAACGCACCTGGCCCTGATTTCGCTTGCGGTGGAACTCAGACGGACTTCTTCAACGTCGGCGAAGCCTTGAACCTCACGGTCTTGCCGGCCTTCACCTTGATCGACTCGCCGGTCCGCGGATTCAGCCCCTTGCGGGCCTTCGTCTTGCGCACAGTAAAAGTCCCAAAGCTTGGAAGCGTGAACTTGCCCGCCTTCTTCAGCTCCTTGACGATCGCGTTCATCAGATCGCCCGCGGCCCGATTGGCCGCAGCGCCGGTCAGTTCGGCGGATTCCTGAATGATCTGGGCGATGAAGGCCTTCGACATGTTCGCTCCTTATCCACACGCGGCATTCCTGGCGCGGTACCCGCAGGCAAGACGGTGACAGACCCACGCCATATTCCAAGCCTTGCAATGGCGCCTATCCGATTCGCCGCATCGTTGCAACGGTTTTAGCGAGGCGACGCGGAGTCGGACAGCCCCTCTACGAGATTTTCCAGTCGACCCATGTCCCCAAACAATCATTGTGAGGTCCCCAAACAATCATTGTGAGGCGGTAACGCCTGGCGATCGCCCGGATCACCCCTGCGCCGATTGGCGTTTGCCCCGGCACGCAACACCGGTGGCGCGCGCGCAGCAATCCGCCATGCAACGGCGCCCCCCTTGACGCTGCCCGGACCGCGCGCTACCTGATGCGCCATGGCAAGCATCGCCCTCGCCACTGCACGATTTTGGTACCGCTGGTACAGCCCGGCGGCCTAGGATCATGCACCCGTAGCAAGACCCCGAAGCCGCCCCACCAAGGCGGCTTTCGTGTTTTCTGGACTTGCGTATTACGAAATTCCCGCCCGCGGTGGAGCGGCCTCCCAACCCGAAGGAGGCTCTCATGCACAGCACCCCATTCGATTTCGACGTCATCACCGGCCCATCGATCCCGCGCGACGATCGCGAGGATGCGCCGCAACAAGAATCCGCCGACGAGCCGCAGGCCAGCGCGCCGCCGGCACAGCCGCGATCGCGGTAACTCCCCATGACCTGGTCTCCGACGGGATGGCGCATGCAGCCGGTGCGCCAGATGCCCGCCTATCCGGACGCAGCCGCATTGGAGGCTGCGGAATCGGAACTGCGTGTGCTGCCGCCGCTGATCTTTGCCGGTGAGGCGCGCGCACTGAGGGCCCAACTGGCCAATGCCGCCGCTGGCAAGGCATTCCTTCTGTTCGGCGGTGATTGCGCGGAATCCTTCGCTGAATTCCACGCCAACGCCGTGCGCGATACGGTGAAGGTGCTGCTACAGATGGCTGTCGTGCTCAGCTACGCGGCGGCAGCGCCGGTGGTGAAGGTGGCGCGCATGGCGGGACAGTTCGCCAAGCCACGTTCCTCACCGACCGAGACCGTGGATGGCGTCACCCTGCCCGCCTATCGCGGCGACATCATCAATGGTGCCGGGTTCTCGCCAGCCGCACGGACGCCGGACCCGGCACGCATGCTGCGCGCCTATCACCAGTCCGCCGTCACGCTGAATCTGCTGCGTGCCTTCGCACAAGGCGGGTTTGCCGATCTGCATCGTGTCCAGCAGTGGAATCAGGCATTCATTGCGGCCTCGCCGCAGGGGGCACGCTATATCGGCCTGGCGGCGCGGATCGAGGAATTGCTCGCCTTCATGGCGGCCTGCGGCCTGGATAGCGCGCAGGCCTCGACGCTGCGCACGACTGAGCTGTTCACCGCACACGATGCGCTGCTGCTGCCTTACGAAGAGGCGCTGGCACGCCAGGACAGTCTCACCGGCGACTGGTACGCCTGTTCATCGCATCTGCTGTGGATCGGCGACCGCACACGCCAGGTGGATCATGCGCATGTCGACTTCCTGCGCGGCGTGGCGAATCCGCTCGGGGTGAAATGTGGGCCGGATCTGGCGGCCGACGAGTTGCTGCGGCTGCTGGACGTGCTGGACCCGGCAAACGAGCCGGGACGCATGACGCTGATCACCCGCATGGGCGCCGAGGTTCTGGAAGAGAACCTGCCGACGCTGATCCGCGCGGTGCAGCGCGAGGGGCGCCACGTGGTGTGGTGTTGCGACCCGATGCACGGCAATACGGTGATGCTGCCCAGCGGACACAAGACAAGGCCATTTCCACGCATCCTGCAGGAGGTGCTGGCGTTCTTTGCGATCCACGCGGCGGAGGGCAGCTATCCCGGCGGTCTGCATCTGGAGATGACCGGTAAGGACGTCACCGAATGCGTGGGCGGCGCACAGCAGATCGCAGCGGCGGACCTGCCGGCTCGGTATCAGACACAGTGCGATCCGCGGCTGAACGGCACGCAGGCTTTGGAGCTGGCATTCCTGGTCGCCGATACGGTGCGGGAGCAACGCATGCTGCCGCTGGTGGCGGAATGATTCTCTGGCCCGCCGGCATGCGGTTTCAGGTGCCTTGATCGCCACCGGACTTCGATGTCGCAATCATCGCGGGCGGATGCCCGGGTCAAGCTCTGCTATTACGTAATTGGAATGAAAGCAACGGAACGATTGGCAGCGCCATCTGCGATCGGAATGGAGCACAACCCCCCGATCGACAGCTATCCTGGCCCATCGGTGATTGACCCCGGGCAGTCCCGACCTTCCTCAACCGACCTGAAGGTCGGGCCCCGGTCCACGGCAGCAGAGTCGCCCGATCCTGGCAGCGAACGCGACATCACGCTGGACCGTCGGCCTGCGGCTTCGCTGGTGCGGCCGAGCGGCGCCGAGTGACAAAGTCGCCCATCAGCCGACGCGCCTCGGCACTGCCATGCGCCGCCGCAACGGCGCGGATGCCCTGCTGCACCGCGTCGGCGATCGCCATGCGCTCCCAGTCGCGCACCAGTTCTTTCTGGGCACGGATTGCGTTCGGCCCCGCCGAGACGATGGCTGCGACCCAGTCCTCCACCGCGGCATCGAGTTCACCCAAGGGGACAATGCGTTCGACCAGATGACAGGCCGCCGCTTCATGCGCGTCGATATGGCGGCCGGTGAACACCAGCTCGCGGGTCTTGCCCCAGCCGATCAACTGGGGCAGCAGGCAGGCCTCCATGCCGGAAGGCAGGCCGAACAGCACCTCCGGCATGCCGAATTTCGCCATGTCCGTAGCGGCGCGCATGTCGCAGGATGCCGCGATCTCCAAACCGGCGCCGAAACAATGGCCGTTGATGCGGGCAATCACCGGCACCGGCGCCCGTCGGATCGCATGGCACACGCGATGCGTCAGGCTGGGTCCCTCCATCGCATTATGCTGGGTGAAACCCGCCATTTCCGTGACGTTGGCTCCGGCGATGAACGACCGGTCGCCGGCGCCGGTCAGCACGATCACCCGTAGCTGGGGATCGTCGCTGACCTGCTCCACCGCCTCGGCCAGCGCGCGCTTGCCGTCATTGCCAAGCGCATTGCGCTGCGCCGCATTGTTGACGGTGATCCGCACGACGCTGCCCGCGTCACCGCGCCGCTCCCGCTCGGTCAGGACCAGGCTCATGCGCCGCGCCGGCGTCGCAGCGCGTCCCGGATCAGCGGCATGCGGTCGTTGCCGAAATACATGTCGTCACTGCCGACGAAGAAGGTCGGCACGCCGTAGCCACCGCGATCGATCAATGCCTGCGTGGTGGCGCGCAACGCATCCTTGACGGGCTGCTGCTCGATCCCTGCCAGGAACCGCTCTGGCTCGACACCGATCCTTTGGCAGATCTCGCTCAACACCGGCACCTGGGAGATGTCCTTGTCGTCGCCCCAATAGGCTTCGAAAGTGGCGAGCGCGAACGGCACCAGCCTGCCTTCCGGCTCCAGCAGAATGCAGCCGCGCATCGCCTTCACGCTGTTCACCGGAAATACGCTGGGGCGGTAGTGCATGCAAATCCCCAGGAAGCGCGCCCAGTCCTTCTGGTCCTTCTCGCCATAGGCCTGCTTCGGCACGACCGGCTTGTCACGCGAATTGTAGACGCTCGGGTTGACCGCGTTGAACACGCCACCGACCAGCGTCGGGCGCCAGGCGATCTCGAACGCCACCTCCTGCTGCAACTGCAACAGGCTGTGCACGCCGAAATAGCTCCACGGGCTGGAGCAGTCGAAGAAGCACTCGATGTCGGCCATGGTCGCCCTCCGCTGCGTGACTGGCGGCAAGCTTACGGCGCTGCGCTCGGGGGCGCCAATCGATCGGGCGGCGGCCTAGGCCTCGCCGAACCGCCGCAGGATCGTGCGGCCGAAGGCGCCCAGGCCGATATTGATCGCGATGCCGGTGAAGGACAGCAGCACCAGGGCGGCGAACATGCGCGGGATCTCCAGTCGGTAGCCGGCCTCCAGGATGCGGTAGGCAAGGCCGGATGCGAACCCGCCTGAGCCGGCGACAAATTCGGCCACCACCGCGCCGACCAAGGCGAGCCCGCCGGAAATACGCAGGCCGGCCAGGAAGAACGGCAGCGCGGCCGGCAGGCGCAGCAACCACAACGTTCGCCAGCGTCCGGCGCCATACAGACGGAACAGGTCCGACAGCTCCGGCGCCGCGGCGCTCAGCCCGGCCGCCGTGTTGGCGAACACCGGGAAGAACGCGACGATGGTGGCACAGACGACCAGCGAGGCGAACGGATCGCCCACCCAGATGATGATCAGCGGCGCGATGGCGACGATCGGCGTCACCTGCAGCACCACCGCCCAGGGCTGGATCGCCGCCTGGACCAGCCGGCTCGCCGCCATGGCGAGTGCCATCACCACCCCCAGTGCCGAGGCAACCACCAGCGCCGTGCCGGTCACCAGCAGGGTCGAAGCAAGCGACCGCAGCAGCCCCAGCGGATCGGCCAGGAAGGCGGCGATGATGGCGATCGGCCCGGGCACCAGATAGGCCGGCACCTGGGCCAGGCGAACCGCGGCTTCCCAGGCGGCGAGCGCCAGCAGGCCGAACAGCGCCGGCGCGAAACGGAGAACGACACTCATGCGATGGCGATCGTGACGCAAACAACGCCGATACGCCAAGCCGTCGCTGTTCGTAAACCGTGCCTTAATGGGTATCCGTGACTCTCTGCACCGGTCAGGGAGACGCACCCGCAATGGACGCAGCGGAACGACGGCGACACCTCGGTTCGGCCCTGCTCGGGCTGGAAGCCGGTCACTATCAGGAGGCGGAGGCGGCCTGCGCCCCGGTGTGTCAGGCCGATGGCACCGACCTGGAGGCGCTGCTGCTGTTCGGCATCGCGATCGCCGCGCGCGGGCAGGCAACCCGCGCCGCGGCGATTCTGGACCGCGTGGCGCGGGAGCGGCCGGACCAGCCGCACCCCTGCGCCGAACTCGCGGGACTGCCCGGGCAACTGCCGCACAGCCAGGTGGCGGCGCAGTTCCAGGCCTGCCTGCGACTTGCTCCGGACGACACCAGGCTGCATGCCGCCTTCGCCAATTTCCTGCACGAGAGCGGGCAGATGACGGAAGCGATCCCGGTGCTGGAGGACTGGCTGCAACGCGATCCCGACGCGATGGCCGCGCATAATCTCATGGGGATCGTGCAGTCCGACCTCGGCGATTTCTTGGCGGCGATCGCGCATTTCTCCCACGCGGTGCGCATCGCCCCACAGCACGGCGTCGGGTGGGCGAATCTGGGCATGTTGCTGAAAGTCACCGGCCAGATGGAGCAGGCGCTGGAGGCTTACCGTCAGGCCGTGGCGCGCAGCCCGGACAACCCGCGCATCCGCGTCAACCGCGCGGTGGCGCTGCTGCAGGCGGGTCGCTGGACCGAGGCATGGCCGGAATACGAATGGCGGCTGCGCCTGCCCAGCAACAACACGCTGCCGCTGGACCGGCTGCTGCCCGCCTTGTCCCAGATTGGCAGCCTGGCCGGGCGAACCGTGCTCGCGACGCATGAAGAAGGGTTCGGTGACACCATCCATTTCCTGCGCTACCTGCCGATGCTCGCCGCGCGCGGCGCGCATGTGTTTGCCTGGGTACCGGCGCCGCTGGAACGGCTGATGCGCCGCGTGCCGGGCCTCACCGCGGTGCTGAGCGGTGATCTGACCTGGACGGCGTACGACTATCACTGCCCGTTCTTCAGCCTTCCGCGCGCCTTCGAGACCACGGTGGCCACCATTCCCGGCCAGCCCTATCTTACCGCCGATCCGGATTTGGCGGCGGAGTGGGCGGCGCAGCTCCCCGTGGGCGGGCTGCGCGTGGGGCTGGTCTGGGCCGGCCAGGCTCGCCCCTGGCTGGAGGGGTTTGCTGTGCTCGACCGTCGCCGCAGTGTCAGCCTGACCGATCTCGCCCCGCTGGCGGAGGTGCCAGGCGTTCAGTTCATCAGCCTGCAGAAAGGCCCCGCGGCGGCCGAGGCGGCGACGCCTCCGCCCGGCATGCACCTGATGGACCCGACCGAGGCCCTGACGGATTTTGCCGACACGGCGGCGCTGATCGCCAATCTGGACCTGGTGGTCAGTGTCGATACCGCTGTCGTGCATCTGGCCGGTGCCATGGGCAAGCCGGTGTTCCTGCTGGATCGCTACGACAATTGCTGGCGCTGGCTGAGCGGTCGCAGCGACAGTCCCTGGTACCCCAACCTGACGATCTTCCGGCAGAGCGAGGTCGGCGACTGGACCAACCCGATCGCACGTGCCGCTGCGGCACTGGACGCACTGGCCCGATTCAGAGGGAACGCTGCAACGGGCTCCCGTCCATACCGCGCGCCGGAATGGCAAGGTGTCGCATGATGCTGGGTGCCAGATCGACGACATGAACCCGGCCGGATCGATCCTGTCCGGCAGCAAACCCGGGGCCGTCCATCCACAGCACGGGTGAGTTCTCGAAAGGCGCCAGCCCGCCATGCTGGCCGCATCCCAGCCGATCCGGCTTGTCCCAGCGCGGCATAGCGGCCAGCGACCGGCCGGGCACGCCGAACGCGTTCTTCTCCGCATCCGCCCGCATCGAGACCGCGAAAGCCAGGCCGTGCAGTGGCGCCTGGCCGATCAGGCCAAGTTCCGCGGCTGGCACTACCTGGCTCGCCCAGTCGCGGCGGCGCAGGAAGTCCTCCAGCCCGTCGCGGCGCGCCGCGTGGTCGGGGTGCAGATAGATCAGGCTGGCGGTGCCGTTGGCCATCGCCAGCACGTCGTCCGAGTCCGGGCCCAGCTTCAGGCCGGCGGCGATCAGTTCGGCTTCCACATCCACCACGCCATATACCGTCTCATGCCCGTGGTCAGAGCCGATCACCAGCAGCACATCGTCGCCGGCATCGCGCAGTCGCGCCACCGCGTCGATCGCCAGGCCGGCGTTGCGATCGGCCTCGCGCAGCACCGCGAGATGCTCGGGGGAACCGAGCGGCGTGTTGTGCTGGATGTGGTCCGGTTCCCCGAGCCAGAGGACCGACAATGCGGGATGGTCGCGGTGCAGCGCCTCGGCGATGAAGCGCTGCGTCATTGCGCGGTCGCCCTGCGCGTCCAGTGTGACGCGCAGCGGATCGGCGGCAGGAACCCGACCAGGCGCCAGCGACAGTGCGCGGTGATAGACATGAGCATGGCCGTCCGGATCATGCGCGAAGGCCGCACCGGGCGACACATTGTTGTAGATCACCGCCCCGCCCTGCGCGCGCACCCGTTCCGCCAGGGTCGGCACGGCGAGCGCCTGCCCGGTCACCGCGCGCTTGTGCTGCAGGAAGTCCGGTCGGCCGACATCATGCGCGACCAGCCGCCCCTGCTCCAGCAGCGCTACCGCATTGCCCTGCAGGGTATGGCGCGCGGGGTGACATCCGGTCGCGAAGGTCGCCGAGATGGCCCGCGTGGCGGACGGGAATGCCGTGCGGAAGTCGGGAAATCGTTCGGCCTGGTCGGAAAGCGCGACCAGACGGGGCGTGAAAGCGGGCGTGACGAAATCCGCCCGCAGCCCATCCAGAATGACAACCACAGCTCTGCGCATCTGCCTGTGGTGCGAGGATTGGCGTAAGGAGTCAACAATCCGGCCCAACGTCTGCTGGTCGACCGCGACAGCCAGATGCGGGCCAGTCGCCGGTCATCCCAAGATCACCCATCCGACGACGTAGCGAGACGTTCGAGCAGCGCCATCGCCGCCGCCGGGGCCTTCGGCTTGAAGCCGTTGATCATGTAGATGAACACCTCCCGCACGCGCGGCGGCTTGCGTTCCGCCGGCGCGATCAGCGGCAGGTCCTTGGGCACGCCGCCGGCCGCCCAGCTCTGCGCCCGGCCCGCCCAGTCTGCCAGCGCGTCGGCCGAATAGCCGGTCGGCTCCTGCTCCGACGCGCGTTGCAGCCGAACGTAGACGAAGGACGCCGTGGGGTCGTGCAGCGCCGGATGCTCCGCGTGGTCGGCGATTACCACACCAATGCGATAGGCGCGCAGCAGTGCGATGAAGTCGGGCTGCACGAAGCTCGGATGCCGCACTTCGACAACATGACGCAATGTCTGACCTTCCAACCGGGCCGGCAACAGCTTCAGGAACGCCTCGAAGTCGTCCGGGTCGAATTGCTTGGTCGGCAGGAATTGCCAGTTGATGACGCCGAGCTTGTCCTTCAACTGCAATAGGCCGCTGGTGAGGAAACGCTCGACCGAGGAACCGGCTTCCGCCAGCACGCGACGGTTGGTGGCGTAGCGGGGCCCCTTCAGCGAGAACACGAAGCCATCGGGTGTCTCTTCGCGCCAACGGGCGAAGCTTTCTGGTTTCTGCGTGCCGTAATAGGTGCCGTTGATCTCGATCGAGCTCACGTGGCGGCTGGCGAATTCCAGCTCCCGCTTGTGCGGCAGGCCCGCTGGATAGAAGTTTCCGCGCCAGGGCTCGAAGGTCCATCCACCGATGCCGCCGCGGATCGAGGGTGTTTTCGGCATCGCGACCTCCTCCAAGATTGCGCGTTGCTGCGTCAGGCCGGCCGTAGCGGTGGCATCACCTCCGTCGGGTCCAGTCCCAGTTCGAACAGCGCCATGTTCCACAGGCAGAAATCCGTCGGCGGCGGATGCAGCGGGCCCAACGCACCGTCGCGAAACAACTGTTCCAGCCGGCCGCCTTTGAACACGCCATGTGCGCCGCTCAACGTCAACGCCGCCCGGGTGATGCGGCTCACCGTTTCGCCAACAACATATTTTGCGCGGTACAGCGCGGCCGTGGTCTCCTCGGTTGGCCCCTGCGTGTCGCACAGCCAGGCGGAGCGATAGGTGATCAGCCGCGCCGCTTCCAGATCCGCGCTCAGCATGGCGACCTGACGGCGTGCATCGGGATGATAGGCCAGCGACTGCGCATAGCCCTGCGGCTGGCGGGCATGCAGCATGCGTCGCATCTCGTCATACGCCGCCACCGCGACGCCGAGATAGACGGCCGTATAGGACCCCCAGAACCAGTTCAGAAACGCCTGGCGGAACGGCCTGACATCGTCCGAGCGGAACAGCGCAGCCTGCTCCGGCACGCGGCAATCCTCCAGGATCAGCGAGTCACTGCGCGTCGCCCGCATCCCCAGTGTGTCCCAGTTCGCCAGCACGCGGCGCCCCGGCGCGTCCGGCGGCACCAGCAGCAGCATGCCGGCATGCGGACTGGTGGCGTCGTCCGGATAGGCCAGCACCAGCACGTAATCCGCCGCCTGCAGCATGGACGCGAACATCTTGCGGCCGGTGATGCTGTAGCCGCCTTCCACCCGCCGCGCACGCACGGCCAGAGGCCGCTGGCCGATCAATCCGGTGGTGGTGGGTTCGGAAAAATTGCCGCCGATCAGCTTGCCTTGCCGCACCACCAGATCTGCCAGATGACGCTTGGCTTGTGACGTTACCTCCTCACTCTGCAGCACGGGCATCACGATCGAGGCATGCATGTTGAACGCCAGGGCGGTGGACGGGCAGCCCTGACCCAACGCCTCATAGGCCAGTGTGTGACTGAGGAAATCCCAGCCGCCCCCGCCCAGTTCCGACGCAACTGTCAGCGCCAGGAAGCCTTCCTCGCGCAACCGCGCATAATTCTCGATCGGATGGGATGCGTCGCGGTCATGCTCGCCGGAACGCGCCACGAATTCCGCCGCCAGCGCCAGGCAACGGTCCCGCAGATCCCGTTGCGCATCCGTGATGCTGAAATCCACGCCCTGCCCTCCTGCTGCTGCGCCGCCCGGACCGGCATTGTTCCACGACCGCGGCCGGCCCGACATCGCAAAACACAGGCCGCGATCCGCGCGGACAGGCTGCGTTTGCCCCACCGCCAAGGCCTGCTAGCCTTGCGCCATCACGGAACGTTCCCGGAAGGAAAGCTGCCATGTCCGTCGTCGAGACCGAACGTCACGGCCAGATCCTGGTGGTGCGCATGAACCGCCCCGAGCGGCTGAACGCGCTCAACCACGAAATGCGCACGCGCCTGGCGGAGACCTGGGCCGAGTTCCGCCACGATGACGGGCTGGAAGTCGCGATCTTCACCGGCACCGGCCGTGGCTTCTGCGCCGGCGAGGACATGAAGGAATCGCTGGAGAACGGCGCGCCCGGTGGCCGGCGCCCCGCCATCGAGGATCCGTTCATGGCCGGCACGCTGGAGAAGCCGGTGATCGCCGCGGTCAACGGATTCGCGATGGGCGGCGGCTTCATGCTGGTGGAGCGCACCGATCTACGCGTTTCCGTCCGCAGCGCCGTGTTCGAAGTATCGGAAGCCAAGCGCTGGCTGCTCGGCGGCTTCAATCACGGCCACCTCGCCAACCTGCCCTTCCCCATCGCGATGGAAATGGCACTCGGCTTCCGCTTTACCGCCGAACGCTTCTACGAAGTCGGCTTCCTCAATCGCCTGGTCGAGCCCGACGAACTGATGCCCAGCGCGATGGCGATGGCGGAGCATCTGCTCACCCTGCCACCCGCCTCCCGCGTCAACACCGTGCACATGATGCGGCAGATGCGGCCGGTTCCGACGCAGACCCAGCAACGCCTGGCCACCGCCCTGCACGAGCACGGTGCGAAGAGCGACCTGATGGAATCCCGCGCCGCCTTCGCGGAAAAGCGTGCACCCAACTTCAAAGGCTGGAACGACCCGCAGGATCGCTACCGGCTGCCGACGGTGGACGAAGCGGTAACCTGACACTGCCGGCGTCCTGCCCGCGGACCCGAACCGCGGGCAGGACAGGCAGATTGTTACGCGGCCTTGCCGACGCGAAGCTCCCGCGCAATTTCCTTCTGCTTGTCGAACTCGGCGCGGCGCCGAGCAAGTTCATCAGGCGGAATCCGCGCCAGGTTCAGGTAGTCGAGCTTCCACGACGCATCGTCCGACCAACGCAGGGACGACTGCATCGTGCTACGCGGGCCGGGCGCGGATTCCAGCACGCGCAGTGCCTGTTCCAGCGTCTGATCCTGGCTGGCAACGTCATGCGGCTTGCCAGCGCTGTTGCCCAGCGGGAAGTCACTGAACAGAAAGCGTGGCGCGGCGGCGTGCTCCACGATGTCCTTGGCGCAGCCCATCACCACGGTTGGAATGCCGTTGGCTTCCAAATGCCGCGCGGTGAGGCTGATGGTCTGGTGGCACACTGGGCAGTTCGGCACCAACACGGCCGCCTCCACGCCGTCGTCGCGGCAACGACGCAGAATTTCCGGCGCATCCGTCTCCACTGTCACGCGATGGCTGCGATTGGTGGGGGCACCATGGAAGCGCGGCGCCATGGTGCCGATGCGACCGGCCGTGGCAGCACGCCGCAGGGCAGCGAGCGGAAACCAGGTGCCGCTATCGGTGGCTGTGGTGTGCACGCGGTCGTAGCCGATATGAGAGATACGCAGATCGTGCTCCTGCGCGGTGTCGCCGGAGTAGACCTGATAGAATTTCGCCCCGCCGTTGTAGGCCGCACCCGGCCCCTGATCGCCCTTGCCGGGCTGATAGGGGGCCGCCGTGGTGATAATCGCCACGCGCGCCTGGGCGAGCGGCTTCCGCAGCACGGTGAACGGAGCATCGATATGGTGCGCCCAGCGGTACGGCGTGGTGTAGCCGATCGCCGCATAATATTCGCGCGTGCGCTGCATATACGGGATCGGCGCATCGTAATCCGGCGCGAAGCCGAGGCGGGCGTCGAGATCGTCCTGTTCCATCACGGGTTCCTCCAAGGCGGTGGCGACAGCATGGCGCGGTCCGGCGAGCACGGCCAGTCCCGCAGCATCGGCGCGGCTGCGCGGTCCAGGGTCAGGAGAGGGGGGCATCCCGCCGGTAGATCACATCGCCCGCCTTCTGGATCAGCGCCGTCTCGGAAACCGTCGTTCGGTCGAAGCCGGGCGGCAGATGAATCCGAAAGCCACACATCAGCAGCGCATCACAGGCGAAATGCGCGGCAACATCACTGCGCGGGCAGCGAAAGCCACGGAAGCAGGCGTACGCGCCGTCAGCCAGGGTCATCAGCACCGCCACCAGCGGCGGGATCGGCCGAGCGGCGCCAATATGCGCCCAGCCGCGCAGCACGGCAGGCTCGCTGGGGCCTGCGTCCAGCCATGCCTCGCCCGACCCGCCGTCCTTGCCCGACAGCAGGATCGCGGAATCGATCGGGCGCACCAGCGGCGGTGACTGGTCTGGCCAGCTACGGTCGCCAACCAGAAGACGCGACGTCCAGATCGAATCCGCACCGATCTTTTCGCGGAAGTCGTAGCCTGCGGCCTGCAGCAAACGCCGCTTCCTGACATGCTTCGGCAGATAGTCTTCGGTCACGATGACCGCCGGCTGGTAGCGGGTGAAATCGAGGCCTTCCAGCACTTCCAGATCGCCGCCCTCGGTGTCGATTGCCAGCAATCCGAATTGCTGCGGCACGCCGGCCTGCGACAGGATCGTATCCAGCGTGAGCACCTCGACCGGCAGACGCACATCATGCTCGCGATGCATGTAGAGCGACGCATCCTGGCCGGTCTCACCCTGCGCCGGATAGCTCATGTCCGCGCGGCCGTTCCGGTTGCCGACGGCACAGTTCAACAGCCGCACATTGTCGAACCGGCCATCATTCTTCTGCAGCCGCTCGAATACTTTGGGCATCGGCTCGATCAGAACGCCGGACCAGCCCTGCAGCAGGAAGCCGCGCGAGTTCGAGCCCTGCAGCCCGTCATGGGCGCCGACATCGACCAGCACCCGCGGCACATCGGGCGGCAGATAGCGAAGTACCGCCGCTGGCTGGGCAAACTCCGAGAAATCGACCAGCTCGTCGTCGTTCCCCTTGACGTGGATCGATCCGGTGCCGGCAAGATCGCATCCTGGTCGGGCCGCTCCGACCTCCAGCAGGCCGTTGCCGCAGAAGGAAACTGCAATCTTCTGGCCTGGCCGGGCGCCGATGTGGTCCAGCACATCCGCTGGAAATGCGACCCGTCCCTGTTCGTCGATCGTCAGTTCGATCGGCACGGCCTCACTCCGCGGCGAGGCGCAGCGCCCCCGCCATCGGGCGCAGCCAAACCGATGTGTCGTGGAAGACGGCGCCGCCAAGCGGTGGGCCGGGATCGTCGCTGGTCAGCGCGTTGATGCCGATACCGGTCTCGAACGCCTCGCTGGGCCAGACGCTTTCGGCAACCAGCACGCCTTGCTGCATGCCTTCAACGATGCGCGCGTGCAGTATCACTTCGCCGCGGGCATTGCCGAGTTTCACCCTCTCGCCATCGGCGATACCCAGCTGCACCGCGTCGTCGGGATGCACCTGAACGGTGGGACGGCCTTCGCGCTTCCGGCCGGATGCCATCTCGGTGAAGCTGGTGTTGAGGAAGCTGCGCGCCGGCGAGGTCATCAGCCGGAACGGTTGCTCCACCGACGTCTGATCGAAGTTCGGCATGTGATCGGGCAGCCGCGGCATGACGCCCTGACGGTCGCCGAGCGCAGCCCAATCCGGCGCGAAGTGGAAGCGCCGGTCGCGGGTCGGAAATCCGGTGAGGAAATGCGCGTCCTCGAACGGCAGCGCGCCGTCGATCCAGCGTTCGCGCAGCACGGTCTCGGCGTCCGGCCAGTTCGATGCGCGCAATGTGGCGTCGATCAGCTCCATCTCGGTCATGTCGAAGCCGGGATGCTGTGCGCCCAACTGCGACGCCAAACCTTGCAGCACCGCGTGGTTGGACCGGCATTCACCGGGCGGCTCGATCAGTTTGCGGCCGATCTGGATATGCGTGTGGCCGCCGGCCTGGTAGAGGTCGTCATGCTCCATGAACATCGTCGCGGGCAGCACGATATCCGCCCAGCGTGCCGTTTCGGTCATGAACTGTTCGTGCACGCAGACGAACAGGTCGTCGCGGGAAAAGCCGCGGCGGACGCGGTTGCTGTCCGGACAGACGGTCAGCGGGTTCTGGTTCTGGATCAGCAGTGCGTGCACTTCCGGCCCATCGCGCAGCTCGCGGCGATCACCGGTCAGTACGCTGCCGATGCGGCTCATGTCGAGTTCGCGGATGGTCGGGTCGCGGCGGTCCAGGCCTTCGATCAGCGTCTTGTCCCAGTGATACATACCGCGATTGGACCACAGCGCGCCGCCGCCCTTGTGCTGCCAGGCACCGGTGACGGTCGGCAGGCAGGTCACCGCATGCATGTTGGCGGCGCCGTTTCGACTGCGGGCAAAGCCGTAGCCGACCCGGATATAGCTGCGTGGGGTGCGGCAATAGAGCGCGGCAAACCCCTCGATCGCCGCCACCGGCAACCCGGTGATGCCGGCGGCCCAGTCCGGCCCGCGGGCTTGCAGATGCGCCTCCAGCGCCTCCGGACAGTCGGCGTGGCGCGCCATGTAGTCGCGATCCGCGTAGCCGTCGCGGAACGCGACATGCATCATCGCGCAGGCCAGCGCGCCGTCGGTGCCCGGCTTCGGCGCCAGATGCAGATCGGCCGCCGCCGCGGTCGGCGACCGGTACGGATCGACCACCACCAGCTTCGCCCCGCGCTGCTTCCGGGCGCGGGTGATATGGGTCATCACATTGACCTGGGTGGAGACCGGATTGCCGCCCCACACCACGATCAGATCGGACTCAGCGATTTCGCGCGGATCAACGCCGCGGCTCTGCCCGATGCCCGCCCACCAGCCGGCTTCCGGCAGTGACGTGCAGATCGTCATCTTCTGCCGCGAGTAGCGCATCACGTGGCGCAGCCGGTTGATCCCATCGCGCTGCACCAGGCCCATCGTGCCGGCGAAGTAGAACGGCCATACCGTTTCGGCACCGTGACGCGCCGCCAGTTCGGTGAAGCGGCCGGCGACACGATCCAGCGCCTCATCCCAGTCGATGCGGCGGAACTGCCCCGAGCCCTTCGGCCCAGTGCGCAGCAGCGGATGGGTCAGCCGGTCAGGATGGTGGATCCGTTCCGCGTAACGCGACACTTTGTTGCAGACCACGCCGGCGGTGTAGCTATGGTCGGCCGCCCCGTGCACCGATCCGATGCGGGTGCCGTCCAGCACCTCGACATCCAGGGCGCAGGTGGACGGGCAGTCATGCGGGCAGACGGAGGAAGCGCGGGTCGAGCGGGTGGTTTGCATGGGCGCGCACCGTAGCGCCGCGCCGCGTGGGTTGGCAAAATCGTTGTGAGGCGGGCTCGTCGAAGCGACTGCCCGGCAGAAACGGAAGGAGGACCAGGATGGACGAACTGATCGGCGGATGCGGCTGTGGAACACTGCGTTATCGCCTGGACTCGGCCCCGATGTTTGTGCACTGCTGTCACTGTCACGACTGCCAGCAACAGACCGGGGCGGCCTTCGCGTTGAATGCGCTGATCGAGGCGGACCGCATGGTGATGCTGTCCGGCGAGACGCGGGCGTTCCGAATGCCGACCGATAGCGGCCAGCCGCACGATATCCATCGCTGCGCGGCCTGCGCCACGGCGATGTGGAGCGAGTATGGCGGTCGTTCGGCATTGCGCTTCGTGCGGATCGGCACGCTGGACGAACCCGCGCTGCTGCCGCCCGACGTGCACATATTCACCCGCTCCAAGCTGCTTTGGATCGCCCTGCCGGAGGGTGTGCCGGCCTTCGAGGCCTATTACGACGCGCGTGAACTCTGGCCCGCGGCAAGCCTGGAACGCCGGCGGGCGGCGCTCCGCTGAGCAACGCGCGGCCCCGGCAGCATCCAGGCCAACCTGCCGAACTCACGGTTTTCCGGCGCGGCGCGAGCACCCTGGCGTCCCGACGGCGGCCTTGGCAAAGTGCGCCGCAACAAGACTGGGAGACGACTTCATGCTCACCCGCCGCACCTTGCTCGCCAGCTCGGCAACCGCCCTCGCCGCCCCCACCCTCATCTCCCGTGCCGAGGCCGCCACGCCCAAGGGTGTGCTGGTCATGGTCAAGCAGATCGACGACATCGTCAGCTTCGACCCGGCCGAGTCGTATGAGTTCAGCAACAACGAAATGGACGCCAACTGCTATCGCCGGCTGGTCCGCCCCGACCCGACCAAAGGCGGCGAGCTGTCCGGCGACCTGGCGGAGAAATGGGAGGTCAGCGCCGACGGCCTGACCTTCACCTTCCATCTGCGCAAGAACGGCAAATTCGACACTGGACGCCCGGTGACCGCGCATGATGCCGCTTTCTCTCTGCAGCGCGTGGTGAAGCTGAACAAAACGCCAGGCTTCATCATCACCCAGTTCGGCTTCACCAAGGACAATGTCGAACAGCTCATCCAGGCCAAGGACGACTATACGCTGGAGATGAAGCTGCCTTCGGTGCAGGCCACCAGCTTCGTGCTGTACTGCCTGTCGGCCAATGTCGGCAGCGTGGTGGACAAGGCCGAGGTGATGTCCCACGCGGCCAATGACGACATGGGCAATGCCTGGCTCAAAACCCATACCGCGGGCGCCGGCGCCTACAAGCTGACCTCCTGGCAGGCGAGCGACCACATGATCGCGGATGCCAATACGCATTCCGGCATACCGGTGGGCGTGAAGCGCATTGTGGTGCGTCACGTGGCGGAGCCGGCAACCCAGCTGGTATTGCTGCAGAAGGGCGATGCCGACATTGCCCGCGACCTGAGTGCCGACCAGCTGAAATCCCTGCGCAGCAACAAGGATTTCACCATCGCCTCGGCCGGCCAGGCGTCGTCGATGTATATCGCGATGAACCAAGCGGTTCCGGAGCTGGCCAAGCCCGAGGTGCGGCAGGCGATCAAATGGGCGGTGGACTACGAGGCGATCGCCAACAACATCACCCCCGGCACCTGGAGCGTGGATCAGTATTTCCTGCCCAAGGGACTGCCCGGCGCACTGACCGACCAGCCCTTCAAGAAGGACGTCGCCAGGGCCAAGGAACTGATGGCAAAGGCCGGCCTCTCCAACGGCTTCAGCGCCACCATGGACTATATTTCCGCGTCCCCGTACGGCGACATTGCGCAGGCGATCCAGGCGGACCTGGCAGCGATCGGTATCAAGGTGTCGCTGCTGCCCGGCGAGCAGAAGCAGGTCATCACCAAGACCCGCGCGCGACAGCACCAGCTGGCCGTACTGGTCTGGGGTTCGGATTACTTCGACCCGAACTCCAACGCCCAGGCGTTCTGCGCCGACCCGGATGATTCCGACACCAGCAAGCTCAAGATCATCGCCTGGCGCAGCCACTTCCAGGACAAGGAGCTGACCGCGGAAGTCGAGCAGGCGGCGAAGGAGCTGGACGGCGCCAAGCGCATCGCGCTGTACAAGAAGATGCAGCAGCAGTTCATCGAACGCTCGCCCTTCGCCTTCATGCTGCAGAAGAACGCCACCGCCGTGTCGCGCGCCGGGGTGAAAGGCTTCGTTGTCGGCCCGCTGCCCGACTACACGCACTATCACTCGATCACCAAGGCATGAATGCTCGCCTGCGGATGCTGGCGGGGAGCCTCGCCAGCATTCCACTGACGCTGTTCGGACTGATCCTGGTCACCTTCCTGATCGGCCGGGTCATGCCGATCGATCCGGTGATTGCGATCACCGGCGATCACGCCCCACCCGACGTCATCGCCGCGGTGCGCGCGCAACTCGGTCTGGATCAGCCGCTGTTCGTGCAGTTCTGGATCTACGTCGAGAACCTGCTGCAAGGCGACCTCGGCCGCTCGGTAATGACATCCCATCCGGTCACGCAGGACATCGCGCATTTCTTTCCCGCCACGCTGGAACTCGCCACCGTCGCCATCATCATCGCGATCATCGTGGGTGTGCCGCTGGGGGTGATCGCCGCCGCGCGGCAGGACACACGCTTCGACCATGTCGTCCGCATCATCAGCCTCGCCGGACAATCCATCCCGGTCTTCGTGCTCGGCCTCGCCTGCCTGCTGATCTTCTACGTCAAGCTCGGCATCGCACCCGGCACCGGCCAGATGGACGTGGCCTATGAAGGCCTGGTGCCAGCGCATACCGGCATGCTGGTGCTCGAACTCGGCGCTGGATGGTGACTGGGATGTGTTCTGGGACGCGCTCGCACATCTGGCGCAGCCCGCTCTGGTGCTGGCGTATTTCTCCATGGCCTATATCACCCGCATGACCCGCGCCTTCATGATCGAGGCGCTGTCCGGCGAATACATCATCACCGCCCGCGCCAAAGGCCTGTCGCCGACACGCATCCTGTGGCGCCACGCCTTCGGCAACATCTCGGTCCGCCTGATCACCGTGCTGGCGCTGGCCTATGCCGGATTGCTGGAAGGCGCGGTGATCACGGAAACCGTGTTCTCCTGGCCCGGCCTGGGGCTTTACCTCACCGTGTCGCTGCTGAATGCCGACATGAACGCGGTGCTCGGCGCCACATTGGTGGTCGGGCTGGTGTATCTGATCCTGAACCTGCTGGCCGACATGTTGTACCAGCTGCTGGACCCGCGCGTCGCATGAGCGGCGTTCTGTCACGCGCCTGGCTGCTGAGCGAAACGCCGCAGTCGCGCACCCATGCCGCCTGGGTGCGGCGCTACCGCGGCTGGCTGCAGTTCCGCGCCAACCATCTGGCCATGGTCGGGCTGGTGACGGTGATCGTGATGGTGATCGCCTCCCTCGCTGCGCCCCTGCTCGCCTGGCAGAGCCCCAGCGCGCAGGACCTCGCCGGCCGCCTGGCACCACCCTCGGCGGCGCATTGGTTCGGCACGGATGAGCTGGGTCGCGACATCTATGCCCGCATCCTGTATGGCGGCCGCGTCACCCTGGGCATGGTTGTCGCCGTGGTCCTGCTGGTAGCGCCGCTCGGCCTGGCGGTCGGCAGCGTCGCCGGCTATCTGGGCGGCCTGGTGGATCGCGTCCTGATGCGCGTCACCGACGTGTTCCTGGCCTTCCCCAGACTGGTGCTGGCACTGGCCTTCGTCGCCGCCCTGCGACCCGGCATCACCAGCGCGATCATCGCCATCGCCCTGACCGCATGGCCGCCCTACGCGCGCCTGGCACGCGCCGACACGCTGACCGTGCGCAACAGCGACTTCATCGCCGCGGTGCGGCTGGCCGGCGCCGGCAGCTTTCGCATTATCCTGCGCCACATCGTGCCGCTCTGCGTGTCCAGCGTGATCGTGCGCGTGACGCTGGACATGAGCGGCATCATTCTCACCGCCGCGGCGCTGGGCTTTCTCGGCATGGGCGCGCAGCCGCCGATGCCGGAATGGGGCACCATGATCGCCTCCTCCCGCGCCTTCATCCTGGAACAATGGTGGGTGCCGACAATCCCCGGCATCGCGATCTTCGTCGCATCGCTCGCGTTCAACTTGCTGGGCGACGGCATGCGCGACGTGCTGGACCCGCGGCAGCGATGAAGCAAACTCGGGTGGGTTCGTGGGGGACCGGAATTGCGCAAGGTTTTACCACGGAGGAAGGGCGAGAACCACGGAGGGCCACGGAGTTCGCGTGGTTGGCTCTGTCCGTGCGAACCGCACGGACTTTATCAGTCGAATTCGCGCTGTTGGCACTGCCCGAACGAACCACACGGAATGCAATAAATGAAATCTGTGGCTGGGCCTCCTCCGGAACCAACCACATGAACTCCGTGGCCCTCCGTGGTTCTCGCAAGTCCTCCGTGGTAAAATCTTTCTGCCTTCAGAACCAGGCGCCCGAACCACCGCCCCGAAACACCAGCCCCGCAGCCACCGCATGCTGGTAGAAATCCGCAACCTGCGCATCCAGTTCCCCACCGCCACCGGTTTCTCCGACGCGGTGCGCAACGTCTCGCTCACACTCGGCCAGGAAAAACTCGGCATCGTCGGTAAATCCGGGTCCGGCAAATCGCTCACCGCGCGCTCCATCCTCCGCCTGCTCCCCTCCAACGCCCGGCTCACCGCCGATCGCCTCAGCTTCGACGACATCGACATCCTTGCCGCCAACGAACCCGCGCTACGCCGCATCCGCGGCGCACGCGCCGGCCTGATCCTGCAGGATCCGAAATTCTCGCTGAACCCGGTGATGACCGCCGGCGACCAGATCGCAGAGGCCTGGCGCGTGCATCGTGGCGGCAGCCGCAAGCTCGCGATGCAGGCGGCGGTCGATCTGCTGTCGCAGGTGCAGATCCGCGATCCGGCCCGCGTCGCCCGAGCCTATCCACATGAACTGTCCGGCGGCATGGGACAGCGCGTGATGATCGCCATGACACTGGCGCCAGATCCGGAACTGCTGATCGCCGACGAACCCACCAGCGCGCTGGACGCAACGGTACAGGCGGAGATCCTGCGGCTGATCGAGGATCTGGTCTCCCGCCGGGGCATGGGGCTGATCCTGATCAGCCACGATCTGCCCTTGGTGTCGCATTTCTGCGACCGCGTCGCGGTGATGTACGCAGGCCGCATCATGGAAGAACTGGCGGCCACGGATCTCACCCGGGCTCGCCATCCCTATACCCGCGGCCTGCTGGCCTGCCTGCCGTCGCTGCGTCATCACCAGGCGCGGCTGCCGGTGCTGCACCGCGACCCGGCATGGCTGACATGATCGGGGTGGAGACTCTGCGCGTTCGCTTCGGCCAGACGGAGGCGGTGAAAGGCGTTTCCTTCACCGTCGCGCGTGGCGAGAGCTTTGGCCTGGTCGGTGAAAGCGGTTCGGGAAAATCCACCATCCTGCGCGCCTTGTCCGGACTGAATCCGGATTGGACCGGGCGCATGACACTGAACGGGAAGGACCTGACACGGCGTCGCTCCCGCGCGTTCTATCGCAGCATGCAGATGGTGTTCCAGGACCCGTACGGTTCTTTGCATCCGCGCCAGACCGTGGACCGGCTGTTGAGCGAGCCGCTGCTGGTGCACGGTATCGGCGACATCGAAGCCCGCATCCTGCAAGGGCTGAACGAGGTAGCCCTGTCCGCGGAAGTGCGGTTTCGCTATCCGCACCAACTGTCCGGCGGGCAACGTCAGCGGGTCGCGCTCGCCCGGGCGCTGATGCCCGGCCCGGACGTGCTGCTGCTGGACGAGCCGACCAGCGCCTTGGATGTCTCCGTGCAGGCCGAGGTGTTGAACCTGCTCGCTGATCTGCAACAGGCGCATGGGCTGACCTATGTGCTGGTCAGCCACAACCTGGCGGTGGTGGCGCATCTGTGCGACCGCATCGGCGTGATGCAGGACGGTGTGTTGGTGGAACTGCTCAGCGCGGCGGATCTGCGCGCCGGTCGTACGCAGCATCCGCATACCGCATCGTTGCGTGCCCTGAGCCTGGAACTGGAAGAACCGGAAACCATCGAAGGAGGGATCGAATGAGCGACACCTGGCGTGGCTCGCATGATTGGGGCGCGTTGACCCGCGCCGAAATCGCCGCCGCCCGCGATGCCGGTGCGCTGCCGGTGCTGACGGTCGGCTCGGTGGAACAGCATTCGGATCATCTGCCGGTCGATACCGATACGCTGTCCGCCTATCAGATGGCGCTGCAGGCCGCAGAACGTTGCGCTTCCCCGCATGTGCTGGTGCTGCCGCCGCCATCCTTCGGATTTTCGCCGCATCACCGCGCCTGGGCCGGCACCATCACGCTGTCGCTGGAAACCTTCATCGGCATGGTGACCGACGTGGCCGAAAGCCTGCATCGCACCGGGTTCAAGCGACTGCTGATTGTCAACGGCCATGGCGGCAATCAGGGACCGCTGAATTCCGCCTGTACCGCATTGGCAAGTCGCGGGCTCGAGGTAGGCTACGTGAACTATTTCGCGCCCGGGCAGAAACAGTGGATGGAGGTGCTGCCTGGCGCGCTGCGTGGCGTCGGCCATGCCTGCGCGTTCGAGACCGCCTTGCAACTGGCGCTGCGGCCGCCCGCACTGGCGGCGCGCATCGCGGAGCGGGCCGCAAAACTGTCACCGCGACTGTCGCCATCCTATGTCGCCGGCAATGCCCCGGATGTATTGCGGCCGGCGGGGGCGTACTGGGCAGCGATCTTCGGCGCGGGCGATGTCGGCTATGTCGGCGATCCTGCTGCCGCCACGCGCGAGTCCGGCGCGGCCATGATCGATGCGACGGTCACGGCGCTCGCGCAATTCTACGCGGATTTTGCTAGCGCGCAGCTCCGCGTGGGCGCAGCGGACTGACACCGGCGCGTCGGTGCACATGATCTTTGCATGGCCGGCAACGATGTTCGCAATCCCCCGCGGCCCGTCGTGGATGCCAGGCCTGCGCCCGGTACGACGCGGTTCGACCGGCCAACGGGTACATCAGCGCGCTTGACCAGCGACCGCAGTGTCGGAGTACGCACAGCCAGCGCGTCGGATGGCCAGCGCTTCGGATGGCCGCCGCACCATCGGTCCGGGCCGGCGACGGCGAAGGGTTCACTACAAAGTCGGCTGTTCCGCGCGCCGCCTGGCGTACAGCGCGAGCCGTTTTGCCGCCATCGGCGCGACATGGCTGACTGTCGTTTCATCCGCAACCGGCAGTTCTTCGGCGCGATGACAGGCGGTCAGGTGTCCCTCACCCCAGAGCCGCAGCAGCGGCATCTCACTCCGGCAGCGGTCGATCACGAATGGGCACCGGGTATGAAACCGACATCCCTCCGGCGGGTTCATCGGGCTCGGCACATCACCGCCCGCGACCGTGCGATGGCGGTCCCGATGCGGGTCCGGCCGGGGAATCGCCGCCAGCAGCGTGCGCGTATAGGGATGCCGCGGATCGGCGAACAATGCGTCCTTCGATGCGATCTCGACGATCTGCCCGAGATACATTACGGCGACCCGGTCCGCCGCGTGCTTCACCACCGCCAGGTCGTGCGCGATGAACAGATACGACAGGCCGAGCCGAAGCTGCAGGTCCTTCAGCAGATTAATGACCTGCGCCTGAATTGAAACGTCCAGCGCGGAGACCGGCTCATCGCACACCACTAGCGACGGTTCGACCGCAAGCGCGCGTGCGATGCCGATACGTTGGCGCTGACCGCCGGAAAATTCATGCGGATAGCGCTGCGCATGGAAATCAGCCAGGCCGACCAGGTTCAGCAATTCCGCCACGCGTGCGCGCCGTTCGGGTCGATCGCCGATATCATGCACGATCAGCGGCTCTTCCAGGATTTCACCCACCGTCATGCGCGGATTGAGCGAGGCGAACGGGTCCTGAAATACGATCTGCATCCGTCGCCGCAGTTTGCGCAACGGCTCGCCCTGCATCGCGGTGATATCGGTGCCTTCGAAATGAACGCTGCCGGCACTGGGGTCGATCAGCCGCAGCACCAGACGGGCCGTGGTGGATTTCCCACAGCCGGATTCGCCGACCAACGCCAGGGTTTCGCCCCGCTCGAGCGTGAAGGAGATGCCATCCACCGCGCGCACCACGCCCACGGTCTTGCTGAATACCAGCCCGCGCTTCACCGCATAATGCTTGGCCAGATCAGCAACTTCGAGCAGGGACGCGGTCACTGCGCGGCAGTCCTGCCGCGGGTACGTGCCGGAACGGCACGAGCGTCCCTTCCCCTCAGCCCCCTCCCGCCAGATGAGGGGGTGTCGATTGTCGCCGGCATGTTCATTCCACTAACGCTTCCACCGGAGCGCGGATGCACGCCGCGCGATGGCCGGGCGACAGTTCACGCAGCGCGGGGTCCTGCTGCGTGCAGGAGGGTTCGGCGAACACGCAGCGCGGATGGAACCGGCAGCCCTGGGGCAGGGCAAAGGGTGGCGGCACCGCACCCTCGATCGCCAACAGCCGGTCGCGCTGCTCGTCGATCTTCGGGATCGAGCCCAGCAGGCCCAGCGTGTAGGGATGCTGCGGATCGTCGAACAACGCCGCACCGGGGCCTCGCTCCACCACCCGCCCCGCGTACATCACCGCTACTTCGTCCGCCATTTCCGCGACCACACCAAGATCATGGGTGATCAGGACGATCGCCATGCCGGTCTGCTGCTGCAGATCACGCAACAGATCGAGAATCTGTGCCTGCACGGTGACATCCAGCGCGGTGGTGGGTTCGTCGGCGATGAGCAGATCCGGCGCGCAGGCCAGTGCCATCGCGATCATCACCCGTTGGCGCATGCCACCGGACATCTGATGCGGGTACTCGTCCAGCCGCCGTTCCGGTGCCGGAATGCGCACCCGCGCCAGTGCGTCGATCGCTCGGCTGCGCAGCGCGGCCGCCGACGCCGACCGGTCATGCGCGCGCATTGCCTCGATGATCTGGTCACCCACGGTGAAGACCGGGTTCAGGCTGGTCATCGGCTCCTGAAAAATCATCGCGATGCGGTTGCCGCGAATGGCACGCATCTCAGCCATCGACAGGTCGAGCAGATTGCGTCCGTCGAACAGGATGCGACCGCTCTCGATCCGTCCCGGCGCCTGCACCAGCCGCATGATCGACAGCGACGCCACCGACTTGCCGCAGCCGGATTCGCCGACGATGCCGAGCGTCTTGCCCCGTGCAACGGAGAGATCAACGCCGTCCACCGCGGCGACTTCACCGTTAGGGGTCGAAAACACGGTGCGCAGTCCGGCGATGGTCAGCAGCGGAGCGACGGATCCGGAGGGTTGGGGTGGGGGAGCAGGACCACCCAAGCCCGACACGTCGACCCCCTCCCCCTTCCCTTTCCCGCAGGCGGAGTGTTGGGATCCGTGTTGTTCATGCGGTCCGAAAGGTTGGTGGGGAGATCGCGTCGGCCGTCCGATGATCCCAGTCGAGCTTTGGCACATTCGCTTTCACGCGGGTCTGTGCCTCGTGAAGCGCCGCCGCGGCCGCGGGATAATCCATTGTCAGCACGCGCCCGTCCTCGACCACTTTCTGCCCATCCACGAACACCGCCTGCACCGCGCGATCGCCGGCGGCGTAGATCAGGCTGCGCACCGGATCATGCGTCGGCCGCATCATTGGATGGGTGACATCCACCAGCACAAGATCGGCGCGGCAGCCGGGTGCCAGCCGGCCGATATCGTCACGCCCAAGCGCCCGAGCGCCGCCGATAGTGGCGGCATCGAACAGGTCGGTGCTGTTCATGGTGCGCGGATTGCCGGCCTGGGTGCGTGCCAGGTACGAAACCAATCGCAATTCATCCAGCATGTTGTGCGGATAGGTGTCGGTGCCGACACCCATGTTCACGCCGGCCCGCTGGTAGCGGCCGAAATCCTTCAGCGTGATGCCACGACGGGCAAACACGGTGGGGCAATGCGCGACCGTCGTACCAGTCTCCGCCAGCCGCTTCATGTCGGTGTCGGTGTGCCACGGCGTCGAGGGATGATCGTCGAGGAAGATCCCGTGCCCGATGATGGAACGCTCCGACAGCAGGCCGAGGTGATCCAGCCAGCCGATCGGCGTGTAGCCGTGCCGGCGGGTGATCTCGTGGAACTCGTTGACCGACTGCGCGGCGTGGATCTGCCAGGACAAGCCGCGCGCTTTCGCTTCGGCGAAGAAGTCGCGCAGCAGCGTCTCGGTGCAGGTGTCGATCTGCGCCGGCACCACCATGCCGGACAGGCGTCCGCTGGGATGCTGTTCGGCGCGTTCGATCAGCGACAGCGCTTCGGCCATCGCCTTCTCGCCGGCGGCTTCGTTCCACTCGTATTCCACCAGGTGACCGTTCCTGGTGTACCAGCGCGCGGAGCGGAACATCGGCGCGATGCACACGCGCATGCCGGATTCACCCAGCAGGTCGAGCCAGCCGGGATGCGCCATCGACAGATCGGCCAGTGTGGTGACGCCGGACAGCAGCAGTTCCGACAGCGCGACCCGCACGCAATGCGGCACCGCCTCGGCGTCGGCGCGGAAGATCGGCAGGTATTCGTAGAGCGAGGAATTGTAGAAGCCGGGCGAACCGATCTCGTCGATCAGCCCTTTGTTCATCGGTTCGCTGGACGGGTGGGAATGGATGTTCACCAGCCCCGGCATCACCATCTTCCCGGCGCCGTCGATCACGGTATCGGCCGGGCCGGCGTAGTTGCGGCCGACGAAGCTCAGCGTGCCGTCGTCGAACGCCACGTCGGCGTCCTGCATGTAGACATGGGACTGCGCGCCGGCATCCCAGGCGACCACCATGTCGGCGTTGCGGATGACTGTCGTGGTCATTGGGTTCCCCGGACGTGTCTGGGTCGTACCCGGTCATCCAACCCCGGCAGCGCACCCGCCCCGGAGCGCTCACCCGATCGTTCCGGTGCAGCGGGCCGAACCAAGCCCGTCCGCGACGGCAGGAACCGAACCCGAGCCGGCCGGGGCGACGCTGCAGTGGCCAGGATCAGCTCCGGTAGTCCGGCCGATCGCTCGCGATCAGCCGCAACGCCGCGTCCCACACCATCGCATAATGCTCGTCATTCTCCTGCCGGCGGAACTGTTCGGCGGTGTGGGCGCAGACTTCGGGTGGCGGCAACACGATCTCCTGCCCGCCCGACAGCGCCGCCACCTGGGCCGCACAGGACCGCTCCAGCATGTAAATCATGTGGAATGCCTCGGCGATCGAGGTGCCGCCCACCAGCAGTCCGTGATTGCGCAGGATCATCGCCTTGTGCGCGCCCAGGTCGCGCACCAGCCGGTCGCGCTCCTCCAGGTCCAGCGCGATGCCTTCATAGCCGTGATAGGCAAGCCGGCCGTAGAACTTGCAGGCGTGCTGGGACAGCGGCAGCAGCCCTTCCTTCTGCGCCGACACCGCGATCCCCGCGGCAGTGTGCGTGTGCACCACGCACATCAGGTCAGGCCGCGCCATGTGCACCGCGGAGTGGATGGTGAAGCCCGCGGCATTCACCCGGCGGCTGATCGGGTTGCCTTCTTCCACCACGTTGCCATGGACGTCGATCTTCACCAGGTCCGAGGCGCGCATCTCGTGGAAATTCACGCCGTACTGGTTGATCAGGAAGTGATGCTCCGGTCCAGGCAGGCGTGCGCTGAGATGGGTGTAGATGAAGTCGGTCCAGCGATAATGCGCCACCAGCCGGTACAGCGCGGCCAGGTCGCAGCGGATACGCCATTCCGGTTCGGAGACACCGGCCAGCGAGGCAGGCAGGGCGGCAACATTCATGGCAGATCGATGTCCCTTATCGTTCGTGCGCTGATGATCGGACGCGGGGCGGACCTGGGTCAAGCGGAAGCCAACGCCACGAAGCTGTTTGGTGGGATCGGCCAGTGCGGGAACGGCCAGTGCGGGATCGGCCAGTGTGGGATTGGCCAGTGTGGGATTGGCCAGTGTGGGATTGGCCAGTGTGGGATCAGCCAGTGTGGGATCAGCCAGTGTGGGATCAGCCAGTGTGAGCCTTGGCCGCGCCGGGCGGCGATGCCTAGAAAGGGCCAGGCCGGCACCCTCGCGTGCGGCAAAGCAGGGAGAGAAACGCGCCATGACCAAGCGGCTGGAAAATCAATTCGCCATCGTCACCGGGGCCGCGCGCGGGATCGGCCGCGCCATTGCCGACCGCCTGGCGTCCGACGGCGCGTCGGTACTGATCGCCGATATAGACACCGCCGCGGCGGAGGCGACGGCCGCAGAGATCGCCACATCCGGCGCGACCACGGCTTCAATCGGAGTCGACGTGACCCAGCGCGGCTCGGTCGAGGCCGCGGTGCAGGATGCGGTGGCACGCTGGGGCCGGGTCGACATCATGGTCTCGAATGCCGGCATCATGGATCGCGCGCCGTTCCTGGAGATGACCGAGGCGTTCTGGCGCCGGGTGCTGGACGTCAACCTGACCGGTGCCTTCCTGTGCGGGCAGGCCGCGGCGCGGCAGATGCGCTCCCAGCCGGATGGCGGGCGGATCGTCTACACCGCCTCCAATTCCGGGGTATTCGGCGGACGCGGGCGCGCGGCTTACGGAGCCAGCAAGGCCGGCATCATCAATCTGGTGCAGACCATGGCGATCGAACTCGCCGAATACGGCATTCGCGTCAACGCGGTGGCGCCCGGTCCGACCCGGACTCATGAGGGCCAGCCGGAGGAACTGTGGCCGAGCGTGAAGCTGCGGATGCCGCTTGGGCGGTATGGCAGGCCGGAGGAGATCGCCGCGGTGGCGGCGTTCCTGGCCGCGCCAGAGAGCAGCTTCGTCACCGGCCATGTCTATTGCGCGGATGGCGGCTACACGGTTGCGGGGTTCATGGAGGGCTGAGGCCGCTCGCTCGCCTTCGCCGGGGCGGGGCCGTGGCCGATGACGATGATTCCTGGGCGGGTCCTATCGGCACGCTCGACCGGCCCCGTCACGGCCGTGGCCTGACCGGCCATCCGCATCGAAAACATCGCAACCCGACGGTTGCGCAGCAGCGCGGAGCGTCAGACGGGCGGGTCAGGCCTGACCACGGCGGTTCTGGAGTGGCTGGCCCGGTCAAGTTCCATCGGCATCAGGATAAGAGGACGGGCGCGAGACGATTTCCTCTTCAGGTTGCATAAGGGGAGAGGGAAGAGCCCCGCGGAACCGGGCGGATCGGCCCCTCCTCCTGGCCCCTCCCGCAAGGGGAGCGGGAAAGCTTGCGGTGGTTCAGGCCGTCGGCACCTGGCGAAAGCCGGGATGCTCGGGTGGGTCAGCCAGTTCTTCCTCGATGCTCACCACTTCCGCCATGCGTGGTCCACGGCGGCACAGGCGCGACAGCTCCTCCACGGCGGCGATATCACCGGCGACCAGCGCCTCCACGCTGCCGTCCAGCCGATTGCGCACCCAGCCGGACACGCCGAGGGCGCGGGCCTTTTCTACCATCCAGGCGCGATAGCCGATCCCCTGGACCAGTCCGTTGATGATCAGGCGCTTGGCGTTCACCGGTCCTCCCTTCGCGTCAGGGCCATGTAGCGAGCTGCCAGGGCGATATCTTCGGCAATCTTGTGGCGGCGGGCGGCGGCTTGCGCGTCCTCGCCCCACAGCTCGTTCTGAAACAGCTCATCCAGGCAGCCCAGTTCATGCGCGGTCCCGGCATCCAGCGCGCCTTCCGCCAAGGCCAGGCCCAGTACCAGGCTGCCCAGGGCCGGCACGGCAATCCCCAGGCCACCCAGCATATCGGGCGGACAGGCCGCCACCGCAGCACGTAACGCCCGGATGCTGTCCCGGTGCTGGCGCACATAGGTAATGCCGGTGGTCACACGCAGCGGTGCATCGTAGGTCAGCGCCGCCCAGTCGAGCCAGGGTTGCCACGCCTGCGCCTGCCGATGCACCAGCGCCTCCGGGGTATCGGCGCGATAGCACAGCAGGTCGCTCTCCCCGTAGCGGGCGATCGCGTCCACGGTCGGCGCCGGATCGGGCGCAATCCGCTGCTGCGTGGTTCCGGCGAGGCGGGTCAGCGGCGTGTCGTCGAAGCTCATCTCGCCGCCCTTGTTACCTCCGGCCGCCTGCCACTCGGCTGCGATGGCCGCCGCCAGCCGCTCGCCGCTCACATGGAGGACGGCACCGCCTGGCAGGTGCATCGGCTTGCCGTCCAGCAGGATGGCATGACCCTGCTCAGACCGATCGATAGAAACAGTATCCCAAAAACGCTTCACGACAGGACCCACACGCTAACGGAACAGGCGACGGAGCAGATCCGCCGGCTGTGGTGCTTTCTGTTGTGGCGCCGGCGCCGATTGTGGTGCTGCCGGCGCCGGTGCCGACTTTGGCTCCTCCACATGGTTCTGCCCGCGCGCCAGGGCCAGCGGAGCGGCGCAGGATTCACCCGTCCCGGTCGATTTGCCGCCACTCAGCGCGCCGGCAATCATCCCCAATGGCGTCGCGCTGCCCAACGCCGCGCCGGCCAGCGTGCCAATATTGGCCTCCGCGGCACCCGCCGCATCCACCGACACATCCGGCGCCCGCAATGGTCCGGACACGCGGAGCGGCACCACGAATCCGGTGCCGCCGACGCGGCCCTGCGGACGCAGGCGCAACGCCATCGTCTCGTCGCCGAGATTGATGCTGCCGCCGCCATCGAAGGACAACAGCGAGGAACTGAGCACCAGGGTACGCACCTCACCCACGCCGTGCTGTGGGTCCATGCGGAACGCGAAGCACTCGACCTGGCTGGTGCCGCCGCGTGCCAGCAGTTGCAGGAGGTTGGCCTTGGCCAGCATAGGACCCAGCGCCTTCTGCAACGCGGCGTTGTCCACGGTGCCACCCTGCATCGCCAGACCGATACGGCCATTCAGGCTTGCCGCAATGGCATGCGGCGAGGTCCCTGCCCCGTGCAGATCGGCAAACACCTCCAGCTTGCCCGTCGCATAGGCCGGCTGGCCCAGCGCAGCCAGGAGCGGCCCAACGGCCAGACCCGGCGCGTGCAGCTCAATCGCCACCGGCGGTGCCGCCGCGGTGCCGTCCGCGCTGAGTTTCACCTCCATATGGCCTTCGGGCAGGTCGGCCGTCAGCGGATCGACCTGCAGCTTGCCGCCGCGCAGCACGAGATGCGTCTTGAGCGCGCGATAGGTCGCGTTGCCGGACGTCACCTCGTTTGCGGTGAGCGTCACATCGGCATTCGCCTGTCGCAGCATGGCAAAGGGCAGCGGCGTTTCGGGGAACAGGCGTCCGGCCGCCGCGGCTTTCGGCGCTGGAGGCGGCGCAGCCGGTGCCGGGGAAACCGCCGCGGTGCCACCGCCGGCCGGCCTGGCAAAGGTTGCCAGCACTGCGGCGGCATCGATGCGGTTGGCGTGCAGCTTCGCCACCAGGTCGGGCGGCGTGGCCAGAGTGACCGCCACATCGCCGGACAGGTCGTTCGGCGGCAAGGTCAGCTTCAGATTGTGCAGCGCGACGCCCTTGGCCAGGCCGCCGGGTGCATCGGTCAGCTGCGCCTCGAACGCGATCGACTTCAGCGGCGGCAGGTCGTGATGCGTCACCGGTGCGAGTGCGGCCAGATCGGGGATTTGCGCGGCGAGCCGGAGGTTGACGCCTTTCAGACCGGCCGGGTCGGCGATCGCTCCCTTGGCGGTGAATTTGGCATTGACGACCTGACCGGCCAGATCCACCGGAAACGGCTTGCCAGTTCCGCCCGCCCCGATCAGGCCCGCCGGCGCACCCAGCGTTCCCGCCAGGGAGAGCGGCGCGTCACCCAGTTTGGCCTGCAGCTTGATCTGCATCGGCTGGTCCAGCGCGGGGGCGGTCAGGTCCAGCACCTGCACAACCAGGCCCGCCTGTAGTGCTACCCAGGTCCGAGGCGCCGACATGCAGGGTCAGCGCGCTCACCTGCGGCAGCGCGCCCCCGCTATCGGTCAGCCTGGTGGAGAAGCGCACGTCATGCAGCGGCGGCAGCTTCACCCCCGGCGCGAGGGGCGTCAGCGCATTGAGGTCGGGAATCGTCCCGGTCAGGGCCAGGTCGTAACCGCGTCCTTGCAGCGGCTGGCGCAGCGAGCCATCCGCAGACACTTTGGCGCCGGCGGCCTGCACGGTGAGCTGCACCGGCCAGGGCGTATCGGCACCGGTTGGTTGCATCAGACGCTGCAACGGGCCGAACTGGGCGGCCAGATTGATCGCGGTGTTGTTGTAGGTGGCATCGGCCGAGACGTGCAGCGGCGCCGTCATCGCGGTGGTGGTGGCTTGCAGACGGTGCAGCCCCAGCGTTGTGGTCTTGCCGGTGGCGCCGTCCCGCCAGGTCAGTTTGCCGTCCTCGACACGGAGTTGCTCGACGCTGATCTGCATGGCGCTGCCCGGGCTGCCGGACGATTGCGGCGCGGGTGCGTTGGCGCTGGCGGTCGCCTGCGGCGCGACCTGCCAGTTCGCCCGTCCCTGCGCATCGGTCTCCAGCCTGATGTCCGGATGGATCAGGACCAGGCGTTTGATCTCCAGTCGGTGGCTGAGAAGCGGCCAGAGCGCGAGCTGTAGATCCAGCTCGCCCAGTGTTGCCATCTCGGGTCGCGAAAATCCCGGCGGGTTGGCCAGGATGACGTCGCGCACCTGCAGCGTGGGCCAGAGCGACGGCTTGAACGAGATCGGCCCGCGCAACGCCAGATCGCGCCCGGTGGCCTGCTTCACCGCAGCGACAATGCGCGGTTTCAGGCTGTTCGGATCGAACGTGGTCAGCAGATCGCGCCGCCGGCGACCACGATCACCACCAACGCGGCGAGCGTGATCAAGCCGATGCGTACCGCTCGTCGAGCCATTCCTTCCCCTTTCGATCTCTCGCCGGATCAGCGCCTGGCGGCGCCGTCCGGGTGATGTCCGCCCCCTGGCTGACGCCGCGGCTTGCGGGCCGGTGGTGCATGAAACCCGAGCGTATGAAAACTCTGCACCATGTGCGGGGGCAGGTCGGCTTCAACGATCAGTGTGCCGCCCGCCGGGTGCGGCAGGGACAAGGCCCTGGCGTGCAGATGCAATTCCGGCGACAGGCCGGTGATCTCGGCGCTGAACGCATTGTTCTGGTCGGGCCTTGCGTATTTCACGTCGCCCACGATCGGCGCGCCGAGTGCCACGCAATGCACCCGCAACTGGTGGGTGCGGCCGGTGAGCGGCTGCAGCTCCAGCCAGGCAAGCTTCTGCGCCGCATTGTCCAACGTGCGATAGTCGGTGATGGCGCGGGTGCCGTCGGGATCGTCCCGGTCGGCCGGCTCGGTGCGCTCGCCGCGACCACCGGTGATGCGCTTCAGCGGCAGGTCGATGCGGCCTTCCACCGGCACGGGCCGGCCGGCGACCACGGCCCAGTAGGTCTTTTCCACCGCCCGGGAGCGGAACGCGGCGGCGAGCTTGGCGGCGACGCCTGGGGTGCGCGCCAGCAGCAGCACGCCGGAGGTATCGCGGTCCAGCCGGTGCACCAGCCGAGGCCGGTCGGAGGCACCGAAGCGCAGCACGTCGAGCAGCCCGTCCAGATGATGGGTGATGCCGGGGCCGCCCTGCACCGGCAGGCCGTGCGGCTTGTTCAGCACGATCACCTGGTCGTCGCGGTAGATCACCAGCCGCTGGAGGTCGCGGGCGACCGAGGAGTCGATCTCCGGTCCGGCGTGTCACGGGGGACGCGCGTCGGCAAGGGCGGGATGCGAACGGCCTGGCCGGGTGCCAGGCGGCTGGCGGCTTCGGCGCGATGGCCGTCCACGCGAATCTGGCCGGTGCGGCAGGAATTTCTGGATGGCGCTCTGCGGCAGGCCGGGGAAGTGACGGCGGAACCAGCGGTCGAGGCGGATATCGGCTTCGTCGTCCGACACGATGCGGGTGGCGATGCTCATAACGGTGTCGCGGACCGGCGGCACGGCGGAACGTGCTGGTCGGGCGGGATGCTGTACACGCGGTTCATCCGGTCGGACTGCGCCCCGCCATACTTCGGCGCGCCCTGGCTGGCCTCGACGTGGCCGTCTACCTCACGACGGGGGGACAGGATTCGGCCATTGCGGCCCGATCGTTCCGGTGGAGATGGCCGGGTCAGGCGCGGCCATGACGAGTGGGTTGGGTGGCCTCGGCGGGTCGGGTGGACATGCTGGGCCGCGCCGGGCCGGTGCGACGGGTGGGGTCCGTGGGACGGGTTGGGCCGGTGGGGTGGGCGGGTTGGGTTACCCACTCCGCTCATCACGCAATTTGGCCCAATACTCCAACCGCTTGGCGATTTCGCGTTCGAAGCCGCGGCCGCGCGGCTGGTAGAACTGCTCACGCGGCATTTCATCGGGGAAGTAGTTCTGGCCGGAGAACGCGTCCTCCGCCTGGTGGTCGTAGGAATAGCCGGCACCGTAGCCGAGCTCCTTCATCAGTTTGGTCGGCGCGTTGAGGATATGGGCCGGCGGCATCAGGCTGCCCGTTGCCTTTGCCGCAGCGCGCGCCGCGCCGTAGGCGGTGTAGAGCGCGTTCGATTTCGGTGCGGTACCGAGATAGACCACCACCTGCGCCAAGGCCAGTTCACCCTCCGGCGAACCGAGGCGTTCGTAGGTTTCCCACCCGGCCAGTGCCTGCGTCAACGCCTGCGGGTCGGCCATACCGATATCCTCCGCGGCGAAGCGGGTCAGGCGACGGGCGATGTAACGCGGGTCTTCACCGCCGGCGAGCATGCGGGCGAACCAGTACAGCGCGGCGTCCGGATCGGAGCCACGCAGCGACTTATGCAACGCGGAGATCAGATTGTAATGCTCTTCGCGATCCTTGTCGTACAGCGCGGCGCGTTTGGCGAGCAGAGCGGACAGGGAAGCAGGGTCCAACGCCGCCGTGTCGGCCGGCAGCGCGGCAATCTGCTCCGCCATGTTCAGGATGTAGCGCCCGTCACCGTCCGCCATGGCGCGCAGGGCGGCACGCGCCTCCGCATTCACCGGCAGTTCGCGCCCCAGTTCCTGTTCGGCGCGGGCGAGCAACTGCTCCAATGCCGCGTCGTCCAGTCGCCGCAGCACCAGCACCTGACAGCGCGACAGCAAGGCGCCGTTCAGCTCGAAGGATGGGTTTTCCGTGGTGGCGCCGATCAGGGTTATGGTGCCGTCTTCAACCACCGGCAGGAACCCATCCTGCTGAGCGCGATTGAAGCGATGGATCTCGTCCACGAACAGCAGGGTGCCATCGCCGGTGCGGCGGCGGCGGGCGGCCTCCTCGAACAGGCGTTTGAGGTCGGCGACGCCGGAGAACACCGCCGAGATCTGCACGAAATGCAGCCCGGCCCGGGCGGCCAGCAGACGGGCGATGGTGGTCTTGCCGACGCCCGGCGGCCCCCACAGCACGAGGGAGGCGAGCGAGCCGCGCTGCAGCATGCGGGTCAGCGTGCCATCGGGGCCGAGCAGGTGATCCTGGCCCACGACCTCATCGAGACTGCGTGGGCGTAGACGGTCGGCCAGCGGGCGCGCGGCGCCGGCATGTGTGGGTTCGTCCGCGGTGGCGGGTCCGAACAGGTCAGTGGATGCAGGTCTTGGCGGCACACTCGGAAGATAGTGTGTGTTGCGGCGGATGCGAACGGGGCGCCGCCCGGAACCCCACCGGCCGGAACCCCACCCGGAGGCTTACTCCGCTCCTTTCCGCGTCCGGTAATCAGCCGATGCGACGACGGCGCACCGTGGCGACCCCGAACAGGGCCAGGCCCGGCAGGCTCATGCTGGCAGGCTCAGGCACGTTCCTGGCCAGCCGAAAATTGTCGAACCCTTCATCAGCGATGAAGCCTGGCCAGACTGGAAGCAATCTGTTGCGTCGCACCGTCCGGCACCGGATGCTGTCAGCATGGACACGCATGATTTCGACGTCGCCGTCATCGGGGCCGGGATGGCTGGATCCACCGTGGCCGCCGCGATCGCCTCCGACCGCCGGGTCGCGCTGATCGAGGCCGAGGACGTGGCGGGCTATCACAGCACCGGCCGCTCCGCCGCTATCTGGATCCTGAATTATGGCCCGCCCGACATAAGGGTCCTGACCGGCCTGTCCCGGCGGTTCTTCGAGCATCCGCCCGCCGGCTTCACCGAAGTGCCGCTGATGTCGCGCCGTCCGGTGGTGTTTCTGGCTCCGGCCGACCAGCACGCCGCGCTGAACGCCATGCTGAATGAGGGGCTTGGCCTGCGCGAGGCCAGCATCGCTGAAATCCGCGCCCTGGTGCCGGCGCTGCGGCCGAATTACGCGGTCGCGGCGGCGATCGAGGACGACGCGTTCGACATGGATGTTGCGATGCTGCACCAGGGCTTCCTTCGCCAGCTCCGCGCCCGCGGCGGCACGCTGTCGCTGCGGTCCCGCGCCGGTCGGATCGAGCGGCGCAATGCCCGCTGGGAAGTGGCGACCAGCAGCGGCGCCGTGTTCCGCGCCCCTGTGCTGGTGAATGCCGCCGGCGCCTGGGGGGATACAGTCGCCGGGATCGCGGACGTGGCACCGCTGGGCCTGCAGCCCTGCCGCCGCACCGGCGTGATCATCGATCCCGCACCATGGCACGTCACGGACTGGCCTCTGCTGAACGACGTCGCGCATGGCTGGTACACCAGGCCGGAGGCGCGCACCCGACTGATGGTGTCACCCGCCGACGAGACGCCGGTGGACGCCCAGGACATCCAGCCGGACGAGCTGGACATCGCCATCGCCATCGACCGCATGCAGCAGGCGCTGGACATCAAGGTGCAACGGGTGGAGCGAAGCTGGGCCGGCCTGCGGACCTTCACCCCCGACCGCAGTCTGGCGTTCGGCTGGGACAAGGCAGCGGAGGGCTTCTTCTGGTGCGTCGGCCAGGGCGGCTATGGGATCCAGACCTCCCCCGCGGCGGGCAAGCTGGTGGCGGACATAATCGCCGGTCGCGATCCGGGCGAGGCCGGGATAATTCTGCCCGCGATCGATCCCGCGCGGTTTGCCACCCCGCGCGCCGCCTGACCCGGGTCCGCCCGGCGTTCCGGAAAACCTTGTATTCAGTGCCGGCGACGGCCGTCGTGGTGGCGCCAATGCTTTCAAATCACTTCGTATTCTTTGCACCTGTGGCTGCCTGGGGGTCGACCGCTGGCACTCCGGCCAGCGGCGCGGTGGTCAGCGGTTCGGCAGCGGCACCGCCGGCGGCGTAATACCCAGCCCGCGCGCGGTGGCACAGATCGCCGCCCAGGTCTCCGCCTGCAGCGGAATCCCGTTGGCCAGCCGGTCCGCCCGCATACGCACCTCCGGCTCGCCGGGGATCAGCACCTCGCCGCCTGGCTCCGCCGGACGCGAGGCCTTGGTGTAACCAGCGTAGTCGCGCGCCGCCGCCTCGAACTGCTCCGCGCCGAAACTGCCGGGCGACAGATAGATCGACAGCATGCCGTTGGCGATGCGCGAGCGCTTGCCACCGGGGATCGGTCCCGAGGTACCGCCGCCGGTCAGGCATCCCGCCAGGATTTCGCACATGAAGGCGAGGCCTGAGCCCTTGTGCTCGCCGAACGTGCGCAACGCGCCGGCGCCTTGGGCGGAATCGCGCACATGGCTGCCCTCGATCGGCCCGTACAGTGTGCGCGGATCGGAGGACAGCGTGCCATCCGGCTCGATCAGCGCGCCAGGCGGCACCGGCTTGCCGCCGTTGGAGGCGACCAGCACCTTGCCCTCCGCCACCAGCGAGGTGGCAAAATCCAGGATGATCGGGCCTTCCGCGGTCGGCACGCCGATGCAGATCGGGTTGGTCGAGAACCGCCGATCAACGCCGCCGAACGGTGCCACCAGTTCGCCCTGCTGCACATTGACGAAATGGATCGAGATCAGCCCGGCCGCCGCGGCGCGCTCGCCCCAGTCGCCGATGCGGCCGATATGCCCGGCATTGCGCAGCCCCACCACCGCCAGACCATGCTGCTGCGCCTTGGCGATGCCGAAATCCACCGCCAGCGGGCCGATGGTCTGCCCCAGCCCATAATTGCCGTCGACGATCGCGTGGGTCGGCGTGTCGTGCACCACGGTCAGCGTCTGGCCCGCCTTCACCTTGCCTTCCTGCAGCCATTGCACGTTGCGCGGCGTGCGGATCACGCCGTGGCTGTCATGCCCGGTCAGGTTGGCCGACAGCAGGTGATGCGCCACCTGCTCCGCCTCACCGCGCGCGCAGCCGGCGGCGGCGTAGATCTCGGTGATGAACCCGCGCAGCAGGTCCACGGGAATGGTGGTGGTTTCGTACGGCATCGCGCAATCCGCATCATGGGTACAAGGAAGACCCTCTCCTTCATAGGGAGAGGGTCCGATCAGAGGTCAGGCCGGTACGTTGTCAACCGCCACCGCCGCGAGCCCGCCACGGCGGGACTGATGGCGGCGCCAATGCCGCTAGACGACCCGGCCGGTCTCCGGCTCCATCAGGTGCATCTGGCTGAGATCCGCGGTCAGCGGCAACATCTGGCCGGGATGCGCCTCGGTGGCGGGATCGATGCGGGCACACACCGGATCGTGTCCGATGAAGAAATGCACCATCGTCTCCATGCCCATCGGCTCCACCACATCCACCGGCAGATCGACCCGGGTCCAACCCGGCTTGCCGACTTCATGGTATTCGAACAGATGCTCTGGACGCAGACCCATCACCATGTCACGGCCCTTGAACTTGCCGTAGCGATCAAGCTTTTCTGCGGGCACCGGCAGGATGATCTGGTCATTGACGCGCACCGCGATCCCACCACCCTGACCGTCCTGCACGCGCACCGGCAGGAAGTTCATCGCCGGCGAACCGATGAACCCGGCGACGAAACGGGTCTTCGGGTTATGATACAGCTCCTGCGGCGAGCCGACCTGTTCGATCACACCGTGATTCATCACCACGACGCGGTCGGCCAGCGTCATCGCCTCGATCTGGTCGTGGGTCACGTAGACGGTGGTCGTCTTCACCGTCTGATGCACCTTCTTGATCTCGGTGCGCATCTGCACGCGCAGCTTGGCGTCCAGGTTCGACAGCGGTTCGTCGAACAGGAACACCTTCGGGTTGCGCACGATGGCGCGCCCCATCGCGACGCGCTGCCGCTGCCCGCCGGACAGAGCGCGCGGCTTGCGATCGAGCAGCGGCGCGATGTCCAGGATGCGCGCCGCCTCATCGACGCGGCGCTTGATCTCGTCCTTGGCGAACTTCCGCAGCTTCAGGCCGAATGCCATGTTATCGAACACGCTCATATGCGGGTACAGAGCGTAGTTCTGGAACACCATGGCAATGTCACGATCGCGCGGCGGCACGTCGTTGACGACGTCGCCCCCGATCCAGATCTCGCCATCGGAAATTTCTTCCAGACCAGCGATCATGCGGAGCGTGGTGGATTTGCCGCAACCCGAGGGGCCGACCAGGACGACGAATTCCTGATCGGCGATCTCCAGGTCGATGCCCTTCACCGCTTGCACGCCGCCATCATAGGTCTTGACCACCTTGCGGCAGGACACTTCAGCCATGGTCGTTCGGTTCCCTCAGTTCGAGTTTCTGTTGGGCCTAGCCCTTGGTGGCACCGGCGGTGAGGCCGGCAACATAGTAGTCCATCAAGAAAGCGTAGATCACGATCGGCGGCAGGGAGGCGAGCAGACAGGCTGCCATGATCTTGCCCCACTGGAACACGTCACCACGGATCAGGTCGGAAATGATGCCGACAGTCAGCACCATCTGATTCGAGGTGTAGAGATAGGCCAGCGGGTACAGGAAGGCGCCCCAGGCAACGGTAAAGGCGAAGATCGTGGCCGCGATGATGCCTGGCATCGCCACCGGGATGAAGATCTTGAACAGCATCTGCAGATAGCCGGCGCCGTCGATCAGGGCGGCCTCATCCAGCTCCTTCGGTATGGAACTAAAATAGCCGATCATGATCCAGGTACAGAATGGCACTGCCAGAGTAGGATACAGGATCACCAGGCACCAGTAGGTGTTGATCATCCCCAGCCAGCCGATGATCTGGAACAGCGGCAGGAACAGCAGGCTGGCCGGGACCAGGTAGGTCAGGAACACGCCGGTGGCCAGCGTCTGGCTGCCCCAGAACCCCATCCGCGCCAGGCTGAACGCGGCCAGCACCGCGATCGTCATGCTGACCACCACAGTCAATACCGTCACGATCACCGAGTTCAGATAGTAGGTCTGGAAGTTCGGATAGGTGATCAGGTACCAGAAATTCTCCAGCGTCGGATGCTGCACCAGCCAGGGGCTGCCGACCTGCGCGGAGATTTCCCGCGAGGACTTCAGGCTGGTCATCAGTGTGTAGAACGGCGGCACGAGGAACATGATCACGAACACGCTGAGGGCGAGATAGCTGCCCCAGAGTGCCCAGAGGCGCTGGCGGTGCAGGGAGTGCTTGTGGGCGTGCGCAGCGGCGCGCGCCTCCTCCATCGTGGTGCTGCTCATGCTGCGATATCCTTGGTGCGGCGGGTCACGCCACGCAGAACGAAGAAGGCGGCGAAAGCCAGGATCGGGAACATGAACAGGCTGTCCGCGGCGCCCAGCGGAATGTCGCCGGACTGGATGCCGACCTGGAACGCGTAGGTGGCGAACACATGCGTCATGTCCTGCGGCCCGCCGGAGGTCAGGATGCGGACGATGTCGAAGTCGGCGAAGGTGACGATCAGGCTGAACAGCACCGTGATCGCGATGATGTTGCGCATCATCGGCAGGGTGACAAAGAACAGCTTCTGCACCGTGTTGGCACCGTCGATCGCCGCCGCCTCATACAACTGCTCGGGCACCGACTTCAGCGCTGCCAGATACATGATCATGAAGAACGGCGTGCCGAACCAGACATTCACTGTGATGGTGCAGAACCGGGCGATCCAGCCGACGCCAAGCCAGGGGACGGAGGCGAAGCCGAACTGGTTCAAGATCCAGTTGAAGGCAGAATAGGAGGGGTCGAACATCCACCACCAGGTCAGGGTGGACAGCGCCAGCGGGATCACCCATGGCACCAGCAGCAGACCGCGCCAGATGCGCTGGTTCTTACCGGGGATGTTGTGCATCAGATGGGCGATGATGAAGCCCAGCAGCGCCTTGAACACCACGGCGGTGACCGCGAACAGACAGCTTTGGAAAATCACCAGCTGGAACGTGTGCCGCTTCAGCAGGAACGCGAAGTTACCCAGACCCACGAAATGGGTCATCTTCTTGTTCAGCATGCTGAGGTAGATGGCGTAGAGAGCCGGATAGATCACGAAACCGGCCACCAGCACGATCAACGGCAGGCACAGCAGGAAGGCGGTGGTCGACCGCCGCTGCGTGAACCGCTTCATACTGCCGGCTCGTCGCGCAGGCGCGTTGGCGGAGGATATCACGCCAACCGGAACGCTTGTACCATCAGCCATTGTTGTCCTCCCTTCCGTCCCTTCGGAGCGTGGAACGGGCTTGTGCCCGTCCCACACCATTCAGGTCAACGGGTGAATCCTTCCAACTCGTCCGAGGCCCAGGAAATCACCTGATCCACGGATTGTCCGCTCTGCAGCTTCGCCAGCATGGTCGGCATCGTGCCGCGATTGTAGATCTGCACGGCGATATCCGGCGGTGCCGGCGAGGCCGCGATATGTGGCTTGGCATTGTGGAACGGCCGGATCGGGTAGTTGTAGACGGTCCCTTTCGGCGGCTCCACCTGTTCCCACACCTTGAAGTCCAGCATGGCATCGAACGGCGGCACGTCGTAGCCGGATACCGCGTCGCACCGTGCCTCGACATTGTCCCGCTGCATCAGGAACGCGATCAGTTCCTTTGCCGCCGGCTTTGCCTTGCTGAACGACCAGATGCCCCAGAAATACGGAAGGTACGGCGTGAACCGGCCGGCCGGACCGGCACAGCCGGGAAAGCTCCAGCAATCGACCGCGATCTGCGGTGCGTCGCGCTTGGCCACCGCCCAGGCCGAAGGCGGGTTCCAGATCAACGCACTCTGATTTGAGATCAGCGCCCGGTTGTTGGACGCGTCGTCGAAGCTGACGGCATCCTTCGGCAGGAACTTCACCAGCTTCTGGCCGTACTCCAGTATCTGGCGAACCTTGTCCGACTTCACCGTGATGTTGCCGTCCTGGTCCACCAGTTCGGCCCCGAACGCCGCGAACAGCGACCCCGCGGTATCCACTGAATCCGACGTCGTGCCCAGGCCGATGCCGAACGGCTTCTCTACCTTGGCACAGGCCTCGGCCGCCTTCAGCAGCGCGTCCCAGGTCCAGTTGTCGGATTCCGCCGTGTGCCCGGGCTTGGCGGGATACATCGCCAGCACGTCCAGGCCGGCATGCTCCTTCAGAATGCTGATGCGGCCACAGGGACCCTTGTACTGAGTTCCCGGTGCTGGTCGGCACCGCCAGCCAATGTCCCCTGATCTTGCCGAGATACTCGCAGACTTGGTTGACCTTGCCATACTGCCCGGTCAGCCGCTGCATCACGTCGTCGACCGGCTCGAGCTGCTCCGACTTGTTCTGCACCTCCCAGGTCGGGAACTGCTGCACGTCGTGCCCGGTCCTGGCCTGCGCCTCGGCGGCAATGGTCAACAGGTTCTTCTGTCCAACAGCGGTAATGAAGTCCGCCTGCACCTCCACCTGATTCTTCTGCGCCCAGGCATCCACCTGCTTCTTCATCACGTCGTTGCCGCTGGGTACCCAGTGATCCCAGAAGGCGATAGAAACCTTGCCGGCCGCTCGGCCCGAGCGGATATGAACCAATGGCAGTGCTGCAGCCGTCGCGACGATCTTGATCGCCCTGCGACGCGTCATTCGGTTCGATGTAGAAAAAGTCACGTAACCGTCCTTTACTACGACCCGCCTGGACTGAGAGGCGAGCCGTCGGGTTTGCAGGGACGGTGCACCGACCCGGCAAACCAGGCAGCACCACCGCCGCAGCCATGCGGACTGCCTTGCTGTGGTGCCGTCCAGCGGACGGTTTGTAAATGGTGGCTTCCGGAACAGGCCACGCGGTCGGAGACAAGGCGACCGGCGACGGGCCGCCCGGAGACGAGGCGACCGGAGATGATGTGACCGGAGACGAGGTGATCAGAGACAATCGGTCAGCGCCGCCGAATGACGGTTGCGGCAAGCGCAGATGCATGACTCCCCGCAATCCCGGTACCACTGACGCACCTCCAGACCAGGCCGCTATTCGGCCGGACCCTAATCGCCTAACCCTGCACGGCAGCCTTATGGCCGCTCCAGCCGAACCAACTCTGATCATTCGGCGCTGGCGCGCTCATTATCATCCGGTCCGGTATTTTTTGACGAGCGATAACGCTAACCAATGCTGCGGCGCCGCGCAACGCCGACTATCCAGCCAGCGAGCGCGGCGCCTCAGTCTCAACGCATATAGCCTTCGACTTCGTCCTTCGCCCAGGCAATCACCTGCTTGATCGACTGGCCTTCCTTCAGTCGCGCCAGCATCTGGTTATGCACGGCGCGATTGTAGACCTGCACTGCAATATCCGGCTCCGCCTCGGACGCGGTCAGGCTGGGCTTGGCATTGTGCCAGGGCCGGATCGGGTAGTTGTACACCGTGCCCGTCGGCGGCTCGACCTCGGCCCAGATCTTGAAGTCGTTCAGCTTCTCGTAGGGCGGGATGTCGTACCCGGCAACGTGATTGTCGCGTTCCTCGATCTGCGCCGGCTGCATCAGGTATTCGATCAGTTCCTTGCCGGCCTGCTGATTCTGGCTGAACTTCCAGACGCCCCAGAAAAAGGTTGCAGTCGGCACGAAACGCCCCTTCGGACCGGCCGGCGCGGTGAAGGTCCAGCAATCGGCCGCTACCTCCGGTGCATCCCGCTTGGCCACCGCCCAGGCGGAGGGCGGATTGCAGATCAGCGCGCTCTTGCCGGAGATCAAGGCCCGGTTGTTGGAGGCGTCGTCGAAGCTGACCGCGTCCTTCGGCAAAAACTTGACGAACTTCTGCGAGAACTCCAGACACTGCATGAGCTCCGGCGAGTCAAAAAACAGCTTGTTGTCGGCGCCGATCAGCTTCGCGCCGAAGGCATGGAACATCGCGCCGACCTGATCGATCGCGTCGGTGTTGTTGTTGCTGCCCAACCCCAGACCGAAGGTCATGCCGTCCTTGGCAGCCAGTTCCGCGTATTTCAGGAACGCATCGTAGGTCCACTCATCCTGCATCTTGTTGTGGCCGGGCTTGGCCGGATACATCGCCTGCACGTCCAGACCGTTTTTCTTGAACCAGCTGATGCGTGCGCAAGGCGGCTTGGTCTGCGTGCCGGAGCTGGTGGGGACCGCAGTCCAGTGTCCCTTCACCTTGCCCAGATAGGCGGCCGTATCGTTGGCGGCGCCGTTCGTTGCCTCCAGCCGCTGCATGACGTCATCCATCGGCAGCAGCGAGTCATGGATGTTGTACACGTCCCAGTTGTAGAACGTGTAGACGTCGTGCCCGGTCTGGGCCTGGGATTCCGCCACACCGGTCGTCACCAGCTTGCCGCCATTGCCGGTGATGAAGTCGGCGTTGACCTCGACCTTGTTTTTCTCAGCCCAGGCGTCGACCTGCTTCTGCATCACGGCGTTGCCGCCGGGCACCCAATGATCCCAGAAACCTATCGATACCTTCCCGGCTGCGCCCGCGGTGCGGATATGCACCAGCGGCAATGCCGCTGCAGCCGCACCCAACTTCAGGGCGGAGCGGCGAGATACCTTCTTGTCTCTCATGTACGTGCTCTCCTTGCTGCGGCCACTTTGGGCCGCGACGTATTGACCTCACCTTGTGAATCGGCAGTTACGATCTGCCTTGTCATCAACGACGAGTCCCTCGCGGACCAAGATCCGCGAGGACTTGCCATGTTGCGGCCGGAGTTGTTCGCCCGACCGGGATTCGGCGGGGTGCGACGGGCCGGCGCAAAAAGCCGCACCGGCCCCGCCTCGCCGATCAGCTCTTGCGCCGCCTCAGCGCATGAACCCTTCGATCTCGTCCTGTGCCCAGGCGAGAACCTGCGGGATCTTATCCCCCTGCTTCAACCGCGCCATCATCTGGTTATGGATCGCACGGTTGTAAATCTGCACAGCGACTTCTGGCGTTGCCTCAGCAGCTGTCAGGCTCGGCTTGGCATTATGCCAGGGCCGCATCGGGTAGTTATAGACCGTCCCCTTCGGCGGTTCCACCTCGGCCCACACGTTGAAGTCCAGCAGCCCGGCATAGGGCGGAAGGTCGTAACCCGAGCTGGCGACGCAACGCTGCTCCACCTGCTCCGGCTGCATCAGATACTCGACGAGTTCCTTGGACGCCGCCTTGTTCTGGCCGAACTTGTAGACGCCCCAGAAGTAGCTCAGCGTCGGCACGAAGCGGCCCTTCGGCCCGGCCGGTGCGGCAAAGGTCCAGCAATCCGCAGCGACTTGCGGTGCATCCCGCTTCGCCACCGCCCAGGCGGAGGGAGGATTGCAGATCAGTGCACTCTTGCCGGAGATCAATGCCCGGTTATTGGACGCGTCGTCAAAGCTGACCGCATCCGCCGGATAGAACTTCGCCAGCTTCTGCGCATATTCCAGCGCCGCGTGCATTTCGTCGGACTTCAGCTTCATGTTGCCGTCGGCATCGACCAGGGTCGCACCGAAGGCCTTGAACAGCGCACCGTGCATGTCGGTCGCATCGGTGTTGCCGCCGCCGCCCATGCCCAGGCCAAAGGTCATGCTGTCCTTGGCGGCCAGCTCGGCGTATTTCAGGAACGCGTCGTAGGTCCACTCGTCCTGCATCTGGTTGTGGCCGGGCTTGGCCGGATACATAGCCTGCAGGTCCAGTCCGTTCTTCTTGAACCAGCTGATGCGCGCACAGGGCGGCTTGGTCTGCGTGCCGGAACTCGTGGGAACCGCCACCCAATGGCCCTTCGCCTTGGCGAGATAGGCGCAGGTCTCGCTGACCGCACCGTTCTTCGCCACCAGCCGCTCCATGACATCGTCCATCGGCTCGAGCGAATCGGCGACGTTGTAAACATCCCAGTTGAAGAACGCGAGCACGTCGTGCCCCGTCTTGGCCTGCGCTTCGGCGACGCCGGTCAGCTGCAACTTGTTGCCGGAACTGGCGATGAAGTCGGCCTGCACTTCGACCTTGTTCTTCGCAGCCCAGGCATCGACCTGCTTCTGCATAACATCGTTGGCGCCAGGCACCCAATGGTCCCAGAATCCAATATTGATCTTTCCGGCCGCACCCGCAGTACGAATGTGGACCAGCGGCAAGACGGTCGTAGCCGCGCCCAGCTTGAGGGCATTGCGGCGCGATATTCTCTTCGTCGTCGGCATTACGTTCACACTCTCCCTTCGACGCCTCTCACGAGACGCCACGACGTGAATGACGTGTCTTGTCGTTCGACGGTTACGGCCCGTCTGTTACGCCGGCAGACCGGTGCGCCGTGTCCCGGCACCCGGTCTCATTGAGCCGGATTGACCATCCGGCGGGATCTGGAGAGGTGATCGCTCACAGGGCAAGAATACGCGCCTTGAGCCCTCGTCCCGATCAGATCGTCCGGCGACGCCCGCATGTCCGATCCGCAAGGTCCGCGCTGCGGCAATCCTGGATCGGCAGCATCACACCCGTGCGCTTCGGGCGTCTCCACTTAGCGATTCAACTGCCGGTTTCGGCCGGCCTCAAAAAAACTCCCTGCTATAAACTGGCGGTTGTATCCACCTGTCGCCTGTGCCAGGCAAGACCGCACAATGAGGCGGCGCTGCTGCGGCCATTTGCCGGAGTGTCGGAAAAAAATCGCGAAAGCGCAACGCCTAACGGCACGGCGGTTCGGCCGGCTGGGTGCCCGCGTGAAAACCATTGGATTCGGCCCCGACCGCGCAAATTTGAGCCCCTGCCGCTGGAGCACCCACCGGGCCGGCGCCTACTCGGCGGCCGAACACGCCGCGTTCGGCCAGGCGACGGCGATGGCTGGGAGCGACGTCCTGGGCCGACGCCCGCGCAACCGGGTGGAGTCGGGATGGTTGGGCTGCGTCAGCCCGAGATCACGGAGATTTCATGCCGGCGCAGCCCGCCACCTATGGCTGCTTGATTGTAACATTGGCAACGAAACCTCGGCAACGACCTGATGGTGCCAGATAGCAGGCTGCGGATGAAACAATGGCCGAACCCAAGAAGGGTCCGGCCATGCCCCATGCGGCGATCCGCTCAGCCAGGGTTTTAGCGAACGAACCCTTCCAGCTCGTCCTTCGCCCAGGCCACCACCTGTTTGATCGACTGCCCGCTCTGCAGCTTCGCCAGCATCGTGGACCCGGTGCCGCGGTTATACATCTGCACCGCGACCTCCGGCGGTGCCGACGATCCGGCCACATTCGCCGTGGCATTGTGGCTCTTGCGGATCGGGTAGTTGTACACGGTGCCCTTCGGCGGCTCGACGGTCTTCCAGATATCGAAGTCGGTCATGCTCTGGAACGGCGGAATGTCGTAGCCATCGACGACGTTGCAGCGCTCCTGCACCTGCTCACGCTGGGACAGGTATTCGATCAGCTCCTTCGCCGCGGACTTGTTTTGGCTAAACTGCCAGACGCCCCAAAAGAAGAAGGCCGACGGCACGAAACGGCCCTTCGGCCCTTTCGGCGCGGTGAACGTCCAGCAATCGGCGGCGATCTGCGGCGCGTCCCGCTTGGCCACCGCCCAGGCCGAGGGCGGATTGCAGATCAGCGCACTCTTGCCGGAAATCAGCGCGCGGTTGTTCGACGCATCGTCATAACTCACCGCATCGGGCGGCAGGAACTTCACCAGCTTCTCGCTATAGTCCAACACCTGCCGCACCGCATCGGAGTCCGCGGTGACATTGCCCTTGCCGTCCACCAGATCCGCACCGAACGCCGAGAACAGCGCACCGGCGAAATCCACGCAGTCGGCAGTGGGGCTAAGCCCGATGCCGAACGGCATGCCGGCCTTGTGGCACGCCTCGGCCGCTTTCAGGAACGTGTCGTAGGTCCAGTTCTCGGCCTCGGGCGTTGCCGTGTCGGACACCGGATACATCTTCGTGATATCGAGCCCGGCCTCTTTCTTCATCACGCTGATCCGCGCGCAGGGCGGCTTGTTCTGCGAGCCGGAGCTGGTGGGAATAGCGACCCACTTGCCCTTCACCTTCGACAGGTATTCGGCTGCATGGCTGACCTCGCCATATTTGGCGCTCAGCCGCTGCATCACATCGTCGATCGGCTCCAGCATCTCGGAGTGGTTCAGAACTTCCCAGTTCGGGAACATCTGCACGTCATGGCCGGTCTTCGCCTGCGCCTCGGCGGCGATGGTCAGAATGTTCTTGCTGCCGATCGAGGTGATGAAGTCGGCCTGCACCTCCACCTGGTGCGCCTTGCCGAATGCCTCGCACTGCTTGCGCATCACGTCGTTGCCGGCGGGCACCCAATGGTCCCAGAATGCGATTGCAACCTTGCCGGCCGCGCGTCCGGGCCGGATATGCACCAAAGGCAGCGCCGCGGTGGCGGCTCCAAGTTTCAATGCGCTGCGGCGCGATACGTTTCTCTTCGTCATCGTTTCTTCTCCCGTTACGCGGCGCTGGGCCGCCCGATCCAGCGCCCGAACGGAACTGCACGGCGCGTCACGGCGCGCGGGAAGTGTCCCGCGCCTGATGACAGGCTAGTCAGAAACTTGTTCCCTACGCAACGGTCGCCGCCGGCCGTTCCCCGCCGCAGCCTCCGTCTCGCCGGGGGTCGATGCCATGACCGCCTTAGGCCATGCGTGGCACAGGCCAGCCTGATGATCACAAGCCCGAGACCACGCAGCCAACCGGGAACCTCAACGTTGTGCGAGGGATGAAACTGCCTCGTCTGCTCCTTGGCTGGCCCCTCCTGCTGTCCCGTCGCAGGCAGCTGGCGCGTGAAACTGCCCGCTCCCAGTCGGAGCAGCGGGATGTTCAGCGCAAACAGATGCTGATGATGCAACTCGGTGAGACCCTCCAGGCCGGTCGTCGTGACCGGACGAAATCCCGTTGATGCGTCTCGCGTCGCACGGATTCATCAGGGAGTTTTCCATTGCTATGGCGATGCCTGAATGACCTCCGGCCAGCCGTGCGTCGACCCGCGCGTTCGCTGCGGCCCTGCAACTTACCCATCTGCAACGCCACTGACCCGCATCGACTGGGTTGGCCTTACGTGTCTGGCGGTATTGTTTGCCGCGCTCGTTTTGCCATACGACCGGCTGCCGCTGCTGCTGGTGGATGAAAGCCGCAACGCGATGAACGCCTTGGGTATGGCAACATCCGGTCATTGGCTGGTGCCGCCCTACGCCGGCGCGCCGGATCACTGGAACACCAAACCGCCATTGCTCATCTGGATGGTTGCTGCGCTGTTGCGATCCGGCCTGCCTGCGCTGCTGGCCTTGCGCCTGCCATCGATGCTGGCCGCCGCCGTGACGATAGGGCTGGCGTGGTGGTTCTGCCGGCGCGTCGCCGCGCACCGGCTCGCCGCTCCGATCTGCGGGTTGCTGATCCTCACCTCCAGCCTGTTCCTCGGTCCGCATGTCGCGCGCTCCGGTGACTATGATTCGCTGCTCTGCTGTTTCCTGCTGGGCCAGGCGGTGACGTTCTGGTTTGCCATCGAAATGCCCGGCCCGGTGCGCATGCGGCCCTTGCTGCTCTGCGCGCTTTGCGTCATCGGTGCAGTGCTGACCAAGGGCATTGCCGGCGTGCTGCAACTGCCTGGCCTGTTGCTGTTCGCCCTGCTCAGCGGGCGCCTGCCGACGCTGCTCCGTGACGTCCGGGTCTGGCTGCTGGTGCTGGGCACACTCGCCGTCGGCCTCGGCTATTACCTGTCGCGCGAGTTGTACGACCCGGGCTATCTGCACGCCGTGTGGCTGAACGAGCTGGGTGGTCGTTTTGCAGCCGTGAAGGAACAGAATCACGGCGGCGCGCTGTTCTACGTGAAGGACCTGGCGCGGCGCTTCGAGCCGGGGCTGCTTCTGCTGCCGCTGGCCGTGTTGCCATGGCGCGGGCGCGATCCGCACCAGCGTTCCGCCGTGCGGCTGTGCCTGGTTACCGCCGCGGTATTGCTTGTCGTCATCACCGCGGCGAAGACCAAGCTCTACTGGTATGCGGCGCCGATCGTGCCGCTGCTGAGCATTGCCGCCGCCCTCGGAACCGCCGATGGCCTGGCCCGCCTCGTGGCCAACAGGCCTCGTTCGGCGCGCAGGGTCCAGCCTGCCATCGTAGCCGGCGCGGCACTGTCGGTGCTGCTGCTGGCGGCATCCGGCGTATCGGTTTGGCGCAACCAGGTGTGGACCCTGCGGGGCTTGCAGCGGCCGGAGAATGCCCAGTTCTGGTATGGAGGTTTTCTCGATCACCTGCGCCGGGAACACGCCGCGCGTGCGGTGACGGTGATCGATGAGGGGCTGCCCAACCATCAGCATTTTGTCGCCTACAATCCGATGCTGGAATTCTACGCCGCGTTGGAAGCGCGCCACGGCTTTGACGTCGTGCGCGATCGGCCCGGGCATGCACTGGCCAGCGGCACGGATGTCGCCAGCTGCGATCGCGAATTGCGCGCCTGGCTCATCAGTCGCTATCGGCTGCAGGTGCGACAGAGCAATGAGGCCTGCCTGTTCGGCCAGGTGATTGCCCGCCGTTCGATGTCAGCAACGGAGGGCGAGCCATGACCCGACCGGTCTTTCTGTCGGTCGTTGCGCCTTGCTTCAACGAGGAAGCAGGACTCTCAGTGTTCCATCAGCGCCTGTCGGCGGCGTGCGAGGCGGTGCTGGAAGTGGCGCGGCCGTCGCCGTTGCCGTGGGAAATCGTCCTAGTCAACGACGGCTCCCGCGATGCGACGTTGCAGGTCATGCAGCAACTCGTGCAGCAGGATCCGCATGTCATTGCCGTCAACATGTCGCGCAATTACGGCCACCAGATCGCCTTGACCGCCGGACTTCAGCAATGCCGCGGTGAATGCATCCTGGTGATCGATGCCGATCTGCAGGATCCCCCTGAACTGCTGGGTCCGATGTTGCAGGTGATGCAGGACTCCGACGCGGACGTGGTGTACGGCCAACGGCGCAGCCGAGCGGGTGAAACGAAATTCAAGACGGCGACGGCGGCGTGCTTCTATCGCATCCTGCATCGTCTGGTGGAGATCGACATCCCGCTGGATACCGGGGATTTTCGTCTGATGAGTCGCCGCACGCTGGATGTACTCAATCAGATGCCGGAGCAACATCGTTTCATACGCGGTCTGATTGCCTGGACCGGGCTGCGCCAGGTGCCGTTCCTGTACGACCGCGACCCGCGTTTTGCCGGTGACTCCGGCTATCCGCTGGCGCGCATGCTGCGGTTCGCGCTGGATGCCATCACCAGTTTTTCCATCGTGCCGCTTCGCCTGGCGTCGGTGGCCGGGCTGACCCTGGGCATGGCCGGGTTGTTGGGGCTGCTCTACACCATCGGCAGTTGGGCGTTCGGCTCGGTGGTCGAAGGCTGGACCAGCGTCGCGACACTGGTGCTGCTGATCGGCGGGGTGCAACTGATGGTGCTGGGCGTGTTCGGCGAGTATCTCGGACGGCTCTATCTGGAGGCGAAACAGCGTCCGCTGTTCGTGGTGGACCGCGTGTTGCAGGCTCCGGCGCGGCGCGGCGGCACCACGACGACGCTCGCCTCACCGCGCCTGGCGCGGGGGGCCACTCCCGCCGAGACGGTCGATCATCCGGCACCCTAAGCAGAGCTCCGCGGTCTGTGCCACGCGTCCAGGCACAGTGGTGGATTGCGGCAAGTACCGGGGCAACGCCCCGATGCTACCCCGTCAGCCCGCCCGGCGCGCGCGACCTGGGGTGGAGCCGAACGCCGCACGGAACGCAGCCCCGAAGGCCGGCCCGCTGGCATATCCGACTGCCGCCGCCGCGCGGGTTGGCGGCACGCCCTGGCTGAGCTGCGCCAATGCCTCGGTCAGTCGAAGCTGGCGCCGCCAGGCGTGGAAGCTCATGCCGGTCTCACGGCGGAACAACCGCGCCAGCGTGCGCGCCGATGCCCCGGCCGCGGCGGCATGACCGTCCAGGCTGCGCGGGTCGGCGGGGTTCTCCAGCAACGCATCCAGCACGCGCCGCAGCCGCGGATCACGGCCCCCTGGCAGCGACAAAGGCCGCGTCGCCGCGCGGCTGATCTCATGCAGCGCCAGCGCCGCGATATGCGCCGCGGGTCCCTGTGCATCCCATGCCACCGGCTCATCGCAGGCTGCCAGGATCAGCTCGCGCAGCAACGGGGAGACTGCGATCACCGTCACCTCGCCCGGTCCGGCGCGCGCGGCGTCGGACCGCAGGAACAGCGCCCGCATCCCCAGCCGCGTCGGCATGGTGACCTCGTGCAAGGTGTGGGCCGGCATCCACAGCCCGGTGCCGGGCGGCACGATGAACAGCGCCGCGTCGGTGGTCACCCGCATCACCCCCTCGATCGCGTACAGCAGCTGCGCACGGGGATGCTGATGCCGTCCGGTGCGATGCCCGACCGGATAGTCGAATGCGTAGCCGACCAGCGGGCGCGGCGCCTGCTCGAATGGGCGCAACCTTGGATGGGCGTGGTGTCCGATCTGCGACATCATTTGGCCGTACGTCGAAACCGGGACAGGTTAGGCTGATCCGCAGACAGTACGCCAGTTCCGACCGTCGCGCCGGGTAGGCCAAGGCATGAAGAAGACCAAGGCGCGCAAGAAGGATCGTCCAGGAATGAGCCCGGCCACCCGCCAGATCGTCTTCATCAACGTCGCGCACACACTGACGCACTACGCCTTACTGATCCTGCCCACCGCCGTACTGGTCATGGCCATGCCGGGCGGGCCGTTCGGCGCGGAATACGGGCCGATCCTCGCGCTCGCCACCGGCATGTTCGTGCTGTACGGGCTGTTCTCGCTGCCGCAGGGCTGGCTGGTGCAGCATCTCGGCCGCAAGGCGCTGATGGCGGGGTTCTATCTCGGCACCGGCCTGTCGCTGGTCGCCGCGGGCTGTGTCTCCGGCCCGCTGCCGCTGGCGATCACGCTCGCCTGCGCCGGCCTGTTCGCGGCGATCTACCACCCGATCGGCACGACCATGCTGGTGGAAGCGGCCGGCGACAAGCCGGGGCGAGCGATCGGCGTGAATGGGGTCTTCGGCAATGTCGGCGTGGCGCTGGCGCCGGTGGTCACCGCCTTCCTGGCCGCGCAGTTCGGCTGGCGTGCCGCCTTCATCGCGCCCGGCGCGTTCTGCGTCGCGGTCGGCCTGCTCTGGCTGCGCATGCCGCCGGTCGAGGCGACGCTGCGCCGCTCCAGCCGGCCATTCCCGCCGATCCCGCAGCACCTGGTGCGGCGCGCGGTGGTGGTGCTGCTGCTGATCGCCATCGTCTCCGGCCTGGTGTTCAACGCCTTCACCCTGCTGATCCCGAAGCTGATGCAGGAACGGCTGGCCGAGGATCCGCGGTTTCTGCCGCTGATCGGCGCGCTGGCCTTCCTCGCCACGCTGTGCGGCGCGCTGACCCAGTTCACCGTGGGACGGATGATCGACCGCACCACGCTGAAGCGGGTGTTCCTGCCGATCAGCCTGGTACTGGCCCCGTCGCTGGCGATGCTGTCCTTCGCCGAGGGCTGGCTGGTGCTGCCGCTGGCCGGGCTGGTCGCCGCCTCCGTGTTCGGCCAGGTCACGGTCAACGAGACCATGGCGGCGCGCTACATCTCCCCGGAGCTGCGCGCGCGGATCTATTCGGTGCGGTTCTTCGTGGGCTTCCTGGGCGCCGCGGCCTCCGCGCCGGTGGTGGCGATCCTGCACGAGCGCACCGGCAGCCTGACGGTGGTCACGCTGGTCCTGTCCGGCTTCGCCGTGGTGACGCTGGGGTGCGCGCTGTTCTTCCCCGACGGCAAGGAGGAGCTGCGGCCCGAGCTGTGGGCAGAGACGACGCCGGCCGCCGTAGCGGCGGAATAGCGACACTGGCAACGACGAGCCGACGCTTGTGAGCGCGCCCGGCGGCAGTGCCCGCTTGGCAGCGCGGCACCGCCGCGCCACATGACGGGCCATGCAACGCCGCACTCTGCTTCAGTTCGCCCTGGCCCCTGCCCTGCTCGCTGCCGCCGGGGCGCGGGCACAGGCGCAATTCCAGCCGACGCCGCAGGACCGAGCGGATCTGGCGCGGATCGAGACCTATCTCGACAGCGTGCGCTCGCTGAAGGCGCAGTTCCTGCAGATCGCACCGAACGGAGGGACCACCCGCGGCACCGCCTGGCTGGAACGGCCGGGCCGGATGCGGTTCGAGTATGATCGACCGACGCCGTACCTGCTGGTCGCCTCGCATGGCGAGCTGGTGTTCTTCGATTCCGAGCTGAACCAGACCAGCCGGATCCCGCTGTCCCACACTCCGCTGGGCATCCTGCTGGCGGACAAGGTGCATTTGTCGGGCGACATCACGGTGACCGGCATGCAGCACCTGCCCGGGCAGATCCAGATGACCGTGATCCGCACGGAGTCGCCCGGCGACGGCAGCCTGACCCTGATTTTCTCCGACAATCCGCTGATGCTGCGACAATGGATCGTGCTGGACGCCCAGCGGCAGGAGACGCGCGTTACGCTGTACAATTTGGAGCTGGGCGGCCAGTTCGACCCGGGCCTGTTCCGCGCGCCGGGCTGAGCACCGGCGGCGCTTCCGACGACCGCGGCGAGCACGCCGGCGCCCTGCTCAGCCGTCAGATCACATCCGCGCCACGAACATGGCGGCGCGGGTACGGTTTTGCTTCATTTTTCTATCAAACACGCCAAGTATAGACAGCCATGCGATCCAGACGAGTCGTCAAGCCTCTGATCGGCATCAGCTGCTGCACGAAGCAATTCGGCGTTTTTGGAATGCCGAACCATGCTGCCTCGGACACTTATGTGCGCGCCACCGACCAGATCGTGGGCGGCGTTCCTGTGCTGATCCCGGCCAACGGCCCGACCGCCGATATCGAAACCCTGCTGGAGCGGCTGGACGGCATTATCCTGACCGGCAGCCGGTCCAACGTGCATCCCAGCCTGTATGACGGCCCTCCGCATGCCGAGGGCACGCATGAGGACCCGGCCCGCGACGGGATCACGCTGCCGCTGATCCGGGCCGCCGTGGTGCGAGGCGTGCCGCTGCTGGCGATCTGCCGTGGCTTTCAGGAACTGAACGTCGCGATGGGCGGCTCGCTGCACCAGCGGCTGCAGGACCTGCCGGATCGGATCGATCACTCCACGCCGATGCAGCCCTCGCCCAAGGTGCGGCAGGGCAAGGCTCATAGCGTGCGGCTGACCCCTGGCGGCTGGCTGCACCGGCTGGCCGGAAAAGCCGAGATCGCGGTAAACTCACTGCACAATCAGGGCGTTAACAAGCTGGCGCCGGGCCTGGTCGTGGAGGCCACCGCGCCGGACGGCACGATCGAGGCGGTTCGGGTGGTCGCGACGCCGGCCGGTCCGGCGGTCGGTTTCGCCGTGGGTATCCAGTGGCACCCGGAATATGACTGGCCGGCCGACAGTCTCTCGCGCGCCATCTTCGCTGATTTCGGTGCCGCGGTGAGCGCCTACGTCGCTGAGGTGCCGATCGTGGCACTCGCTGCCGCCGAATAACCGGCGCCCGCCCAACATCAAACATCATCCGCCAAGGCGGATTTTCCGCATTCGTGAGTTTTCGGCGCGGGTGAACTGTCGGCAGCGGTGACCGTTCGGCATCGTGGCATTGGCGCCACCATGTCGCAGCCTGTCCCGGTCGGCCGGGTTAACGCTGGACCTGGCGATAGGCATCTCGCCGCTCCGGCAGAACCAGCTCAGCCGCCCGGCCGAAGCACCCTCCGGCCGGACCGACACTCGGGGCGCAGCCTATTTCGCCGGTATCGGTTCCTTCGCCAGCCGCCGCGCCATCGCCTCCTCCGCCCGGGCGCGGCGCTCCTCGAAGCGCGGCACGCGGGCCCGCAGCTTCGGCCCCAAAGCATTGTCGGCCTCGCCGGGGTTCTTCTGGGTGCCGTCCCAGCCATCCTCGCTGATATCGAAGATGATCCCGGACGGATCGGTGTATTTCACCTCGTAGCCGCCCTTGTTGGCGGGATCGCCCATGATCCATGTGGCGCCGGCGCGCTTCGCAACCTCCCCGGACTCGATCGCGTCATCCACCCAGAAGCCGACATGATGCAGCCCGACATAATCCTTGCCGGTGCCCTGCGCCGCTTCGTCGCTCTTGAACTGCAGCAGGGCGATGTTCACCACGCCGTCAGTCAGGAACACGCCTTCCGCCAGCTTGCCGTCGGTCTCGCCGACCTCCTGCAGGCCAAACGCTTCCTTATAGAAGGCCGCGGCGGCCCAGGGATCGGCAACGCTGATGGCAATGTGACGAATCCGGCCTTTGCTGGTCGTGCCCATGATACGCTCCTCCTTTGCCTGGAAACGCAGACGGCGCCGCTGTTGCGCGGCTTGCCGCAATACTGCGCCGGGCCCGGCGGGAACGCCAGAGTTGTCTCACCGGCGTGACTTTGCCTATACGGTACCGAGACAAACGCGGTGGGACGCGGTATAGAAATGTTCCGACGCTGACCGGGACGGAGGAGCCGGTGGAGGCCGAGCGCGCGACGATCCGCTTCATGGCCGAGTATCAGGCAATCTGGTTTCGGCATTTTCCGGATCTCTCCCGCCGTGCGCAGTGGCATATCGTGAGCCACCTCTGCGGCAAGGGACGAGATGGCTCACCGGTGGGCGAGCTGTCCGGCATGGTGAAGCAGTTATTCCTGCTGGACGACGCCACCGTCCGAGAACGGCTCGCCGAACTGTATCGGCTTGGCTTTTGCAGGATCGACCCCGCCGACCGCCCGGTCTCTGCCCGCACCATTATCCTACCCACGCCGGACATGCTGAACCGGTTCGATCTGCATCTGCTGGAGCTTGCCCAGCACCTGCTGGTCGCTGCCCGCAGCATCGACCCTGAACTGCGGGGCCGGGCGCCCGGCACGCTGAATGAGACAACGCGGCGCGCCTTGGTGCGGTCGGTGGAGGGCTGCAACGAGCGCTGCCTGGCGGAGCTCGACCAGGGGTTCGCCGCCGCCGGCATCTCCATGGCGCGACGCTTGGAAGCCAAGCGCCATCTGCTGTCGCCGTCGCACTGGATGCTGCTGCAGATGGCGTTGGAGCGCTGCTACGGGGTGTCGCCGCATGCCGATGAGGGCGATGGCCTGCTGGCCGACGACATGGCGGCCTCTCTGCTGAAGCTGCTCCGGCAGAATTTCCAGACCACACGCGACCACATCGCCTATCTGATGCAGCTTGGTCTGCTGGAGCGCCAGCAAGGTCGGGCATTGCGCGTCGCGCTGGCCGAACCGGTCGCCGCCACCTTGCATCGCGCGCTGACGGAGTTGGGCGCGGAACTGGTGCAGATCGCCCAGACCCTGGTGGAGGCGGAGCCGGAGGTGGAGCGCACCGCCATCACCCGCCCCGGGCCCGCCCTGGCGCGGATCCCGCAGCGCGTCCTGATAGCGACGCGGGAGGGCGAGCCTGAACGCCGCGTCGTGCTGGGCGAGGAGCCGCTGGTGATCGGCCGCACACCGGCCAGCGGACTGATGCTGCCGGCAAACGAGGTGTCACGCGCCCATTGCCGCATAGATGTGACGGATGGCGAGGTGCTGGTCACCGACCTGGAATCGACCAACGGGACCTTGGTGGACGGCCAACGGATTACCGCTGAGACGCATTTGCCGCCTGGCGGGACGCTCCAGATAGGCCCTTATTTGGTGACCTACCTGGCAGGGGAGGGCGAGGAGCAGGAGGACGTGACGATGCGCGCCGGCGAGACGGGCAACAACGTCACCAGTCTGCGTGCGCCGCGCCACCGGGGACTGCGCTAGGCTCGAGGTTCGCAGCCTGTGCCACGCTGGCTTGGAAGGGGATCAAAGCCAGAATGGTCCACCAGAATGGTCCAACGGAATATTAGCTTGATCGACCACGGGATCGTACCAATCCGTATAGGCTGATCGCCGCCCAGACGCCTTCGATTACTGCGGACGGCAAGTTCCAGGCGCTGCAGAGGGACAGTACGATCAGCGCGGAGCCCAGCAGGTTTGCGGCTGGAAACCGCCAGTCCCGCGCGGACAGCCAGCCGGATTGGTTGGCAAAATATGCCGCAACGAGGCAGGCGGCGCCGACCAATCCTGCCAGGGTGAAAAAATCCATCGCCACAGGCGCCGGCGCCCGGGCGCCGCGATCATTCAGCGCAAGGTGGTCGCGGTGGAAGCGATGACGTCCTCAAGGGTGGAGAGCAACGTGTCGATGGTGAACGGCTTCACCACGAACGGGCGCGGCTGATCCGCCAATGCCTCCATGCGGGCGGGATCGCCCGACATCAGGATCACCGGCACGCCGGTCTGATCGGCTTTCGGGAGTAGCCGCACGTCGACGCCGCCGGGCAACGTACAATCCAGCAGCATCAGATCGATCCCGCCGGTCCTCAGATGTTCCAGCGCCTCTCCGGCGGTCCCGACATTGGTTGTGGCGTACGCGTCATCGAGGGCAGCTGTCAGCACTTCGCACACGAGCGGGTCATCCTCCACCACCAGGATGTGCGACTTACCGGTCATGGCCCTACCTTCCTGCTGCCCACCTTTCCGCCGAAACCTGCCCGAGGTGAACTCTGAACATCCTTACAGGGGTGTGAAACATTACAAAAGTAGCCAGCAGGCACGCTCTCAGCCTTTTTATCCTTTTTGGTGTGGGTGATCGGGAACCCGCCGCGCGCAGCTGCCGGACCGGTTGCGCTCGGACGCACAGTCACGCACCATGCCGGGGCACCCAGCATGGAGAGTCCCGCATGTCCGCCGCCTTGCAACTCGCCAAGACCGACATGAGCGATGCCGAATGGCAGACCCGTTGCGACCTGGCAGCCCTGTATCACGTGGTCCATTACTTGGATTGGACCGATACGATCAACACCCATATGTCGGCGCGTATCCCGGGTGAGCCGAACCATTTCCTGATCAACCGGTACGGCGAGATGTTCGACGAGGTTACCGCCTCCTCGCTGATCAAGATGGACATGGACGGCAACGTCATTGGCGCCACGGGAAAATTCAACAACGCCGGCTTCACCATCCATAGCGGCGTCTACAAGGCGCGCCCGGATGCCAATTGTGTCCTGCACACGCATACCCGCGCCGGCGCCGGCATCTCGCTGCTGAACCAGGGGCTACGCCCGATCAGCCAGGACGCGCTGCACGTGCTGGACGACGTCGCCTACCATCCCTACGGGGTGCCCGCCTCGGCGGAGGAATGCGAAGCGCTTGGCCGTACCTGCGCCAATGGCAGCTGCGTCATCCTGCTGAACCACGGGCTGCTCACGCTGGGTGAGACGATCCAGGGCGCGCTGATGCGGCTGTATATGCTGGAGCGGGCCTGCGAGTTGGAACTGATCGCCCGCACCATGGACGAGCCGCCGGTGATGATCGAGCCCTACGTGATCCAGAAGGCAGCGGAGCGGATGAAGAAGGTGCGCGGCACCGAGGCGTACGGGCTGATGGAATTCCAGGGGCTGGTGCGCACTGTGGAGCGCAAGGGCGCCGACTACCGACGCTGAACGGGTAGGGATCGGGGCTTTGCCCCGATCCGACCAGGGGAACGTTGCCCCTTGCCCCCCAGCAAAGGCTCGCCTTTGCACTCTATTTGTTTCGGATGGGGAGGGGGCGAGACCGTCCCGGACCTTGGTGACACCGCGTCAGGCACCCTCCTCACCCCAAAATAGGATCGGTTCCAAGGCCCCGGCACTTGGCGGGGTTTAAGAACAGCGCCCCCTGGATGGGGGTTTCGGGGCGACGCCCCCGAACCCTGCTACGCCGCCTGCTTCGCCAGCATCCCCTGCGCCACCAGTTCCTCGGCGATCTGCACCGCATTCAGCGCCGCGCCCTTGCGCAGATTGTCCGACACGCACCAGAACGACAGGCCATGCGGCACCGTCGGGTCCTTGCGGATCCGGCTGACGAACACGGCATCCTCGCCGGCGCATTCCAGCGGCGTGACGTAGCCGCCATCCTCGCGAACATCCACCACCTCGACGCCCGGTGCCTCCCGCAATGCCGCCCGCGCCTCGCCGGCGGTGACCGGATGCTCGAACTCCACCGTCACCGCCTCACCATGGCCGATGAACACCGGCACACGGACGCAGGTGGCGTGCACCGCGATCGACGGGTCGAGAATCTTCTTCGTCTCCACCACCATCTTCCATTCTTCCTTGGTGGCACCGTCATCCATGAACTTGTCGATATGCGGGATGCAGTTGAACGCGATCTCCTTGGTGAACTGCTGCGGCTTGTCCGACTCGTGCACGAACACCTGCTTGGTGTGGTTGAACAGCTCGTCCATGCCTTCCTTGCCGGCACCGGAGACCGATTGGTAGGTCGCGACCACCACCCGCTTGATCTTCCACTGATCGTGCAGCGGCTTCAGCGCCACCACCATCTGGATGGTAGAGCAGTTCGGGTTAGCGATGATTCGCCGCTTGGTGAACTGGCGCAGATGATGCGGATTCACCTCCGGCACCACCAGCGGGATATCGGGGTCCATGCGGAACTGGCTGGTGTTGTCGATCACCACGCAGCCGGCTTCCGCCGCGCGCGGTGCATGAACCGCCGACACCGAGGCGCCAGGCGAGAACAGGCCGATATCCCAGCCGCGAAAATCGAACGTGTCGAGGTTCTTGACCTTCAGAACCGTCTTCTCGCCGAACGACACCTCGGACCCGGTCGAGCGCCCGGAGGCGACCGCGGCGACTTCATCGACCGGGAAGTTGCGTTCCGCGAGGGTCTTGAGCATTTCGCGCCCGACCGCTCCTGTGGCGCCGACGACCGCGACCCGGTAGCCCATCTCACGTACTCCTGCTGCGGGAAGCCGGCCACTTACTCGCGGCAGGCGCAGGGGGCAAGGGTTTCGCGATTGTTTCGCACGCCTTGACCGGCACAACCGCGAGACGCCGCCGGCGGTCGCTGCCCCCGTTGACATTCCCTCACGGCGAGGAATGGTTCGCTCATGCCCATCCTCACCGGTCACGCCCGAGTCGCCGGCATCATCGGCTGGCCCGTCTCGCACTCCCGTTCCCCCCGCCTGCACGGGTTCTGGCTGGAGCGGCACCAGATCGACGGCGCCTATGTCCCGCTGCCGATCCGCCCGGAGCAGTTCGCCATGGCCGTGCGCGGCCTGGTCGCCGCCGGATTCGCCGGCTGCAACGTCACCCAGCCGCACAAGCTCGCCGCCTTCGAGATCTGCGACCGGGTGGAGGATTCAGCTCGTCGCGCTGGCGCGGTGAACACCATGATGTTCCGTGACGGCGCCATTACCGGCGCCAACACCGACGGCGCCGGATTCGTCGCCAATCTGCGTGCCCATGGCGTGGACCCCGCCGCCGGCCCCGCCCTGCTGCTGGGTGCCGGCGGCGGCGCCCGCGCGGTGGCCGCAGCTCTGCAGGATGCCGGTGCCACGGTCACGCTCGCCAATCGCACCCAGGCCCGCGCCGATGCCCTGGCCGCCGACCTGCCCGGTCTGCGGCTGATCGCGTGGGACCAGCGGAATGCCGCCCTCCCGGACCATGCCCTCGTCGTCAACACCACTCCGCTCGGCATGGCCGGACACCCGGCACTGCCGCTCGACCTGGATCGCGCGCCCACCAAACTGGCCGTGGCGGATATCGTCTACGTGCCGTTGGAAACGCCGCTGCTTGCCGCCGCCGCCGCCCGCGGACTGCGCACCGTCGAGGGGCTCGGCATGCTGCTCTACCAGGCGCAGGCCGGCTTTCAGGCGTGGTTCGGGGTCCAGCCGGTGGTGGACCAGGAATTGCGCCGCTTCGTCGAGGCCGGCCTGGCACAATGAAGGTGATCGGCCTTACCGGCGGCATGGGCATGGGCAAGTCCAATGCGGCAGCAGTGTTCCGCCGCGCCCATATTCCGGTGTTCGACGCAGACGCCGCGGTGCATCGGCTGCAGGCGCGCGGCGGGCGCGCCGTGCGGGCCATCGAGGCGGCATTCCCCGGTACCGTCCGCGACGGCGCCGTCGACCGCAGCGCTCTGCGCAACGCGGTGCTCGGCAAGCCCGACGCGCTCAAGCGGCTGGAAGCCATCCTGCATCCGCTGGTCGAGCAGGCCGAATATGACTTCGTCGCCCGCGCGCGCCGCGCCGGTCAGCGCGCCGTGGTGCTGGACATTCCGCTACTGTTCGAAGTCGGCGGCGATAAGCGGGTGGACCTGGTCGTCGTGGTCTCCGCCCCGCCCTCGGTGCAGATGCATCGCGTGCACCTGCGTCGCCGGATGAGCCCGGCGGACATCGCCGCGGTCATCGCCCGCCAGATGCCGGATGCCGAGAAGCGCCGCCGCGCCGACGTGGTTGTCCGTACCGGCCTGTCACGCCACCACACGCAGCGCCGGTTGCGCCGGCTGATCCAGGAGCTGCGCACATGATCCGCGCCGTACTGTTCGACACCGAGACCACCGGGCTGGAGCCGTTGCAGGGCCACCGCGTCATCGAGATCGCGGCCCTGGAACTGATCAACGACCTGCCGACCGGCCGCCATTTCCACGCGCTGATCGACCCGGAGCGCGACATTCCGGAAGACGCGTCGCGCATCCACGGCTTCACCAACTTCCATCTGGTGGGCAAGCCGCTGTTCGCCGCCGTCGCGCAGGAGCTGCTGGACTTCTTTGGCGATTGTAAGCTGATCGCACATAACGCACCGTTCGATTTCGGCTTCCTCGACGCCGAATTCGGGCGGATCGGCCTGCCGCGACTGGACCCGCTGCGCATGGTGGACACACTCGCGCTGGCGAAGACGCGCTTTCCCGGCATGCCCAACAGTCTCGATGCGCTGTGCCGGCGCTTCGCCATCGATCTGTCGGCGCGCACCACCCATAACGCGCTGCTGGACTGCAAGCTGCTGGCCGAGGTCTATGTCGAGCTCACCGGCGGCAGGCAGCGCGGGCTGTCGCTGGCAAGCCAGGTGAGCGCCGCGCCGGTGATGGCGTACACCCATGTCGGCCCGCGCATGCCGCGGCCGATCATCCCCAGCGCGGCGGAACTGGCAGCCCATGCCGGCTTCGTGTCGCGCCTGAAGGACCCGCTCTGGGCCCAGCCGGCCGCTGAATAGACCGGTTCGGGGCCGACACCCTCTGGCGCTGCGTTGTGCGGTGCGGCAGCATCGCGACGTTATCACGAAAGGATCGGCCATGCGGCGACTCGTTGGCTTCTGTCTGCTCGGGTTGAGTCTGATCGTGCAGGCCGGCGCGCCGCCGGCGCAGGCCGCCGGCACGTTGCGCATCGGACTGAACGAAGATCCGGATGCGCTGGACCCGGCCCGCGGCGGCACCTTCGTCGGCCGCATCGTATTCGCCGCGGTGTGCGACAAGCTGGTGGATATCGACGCGAACAACGCCTTCGTGCCGCAACTCGCCACCGCCTGGACCTGGTCGCCCGACAATCTGGCGCTGACCCTGACGCTGCGCGACGGGGTGCTGTTCCATGACGGCAGCAAGCTCGATGCCGAAGCGGTGAAGGCCAACCTGGAGCGGTATCGCAGTGCGCCGGAAAGCCTGCGCAAGTCGGAGCTGAAGCCGGTGTCGTCGATCGAGGTGGTCGATCCGCACACCGTGCGGCTGCACCTGACGCAGCCCTATGCGCCGCTGGTCGCGGTGCTGGCCGATCGTGCCGGCATGATGATCGCGCCTGCGGCCCTGGGCAGCGATGTCAGCAAGACGCTGCCTTGCGCCGGCCCGTTCAAACTGACCGAGCGGGTGGCGCAGGACCGCATCGCGGTGGACCGGTTTCCCGGCTACTGGAATGCCGGGGCGATCCACTTGGACCGGATCGTCTATCAGCCGATTCCTGATTCGACGGTGAAGCTGGTGAATTTGCAGGCCGGCCAATTGGACATGGTGGAGCGGCTGGGCCCGACCGACGTCGCGACGGTGAAGAAGAACCCGAAGCTGAAGCTGATGACCTCGACCGCGCTGGCCTACTACTCGATCAGCATCAACATGGTCGCGCCGAACAGTCCGCTGAAGGATGCGCGGGTGCGGGAGGCGCTGGAGGCGGCGATCGACCGCACCGTCATCAATCAGGTGGTGATGGACGGCCAGTTCGTCCCGAACAACCAGTTCCAGGCGCCCGGCACCACCTATTGGGACAAAGCGCATCCTGTGCCCGCGCGTGACGTGGCGAAGGCGAAGGCATTGCTGGCGCAGGCCGGCGTGCCGCATGCGAGCTTTACCCTGCTGGTGGATAACAGCCCGGTGCAGCAGCAAGTCGGCCAGGTGATCCAATCGATGGCGGCCGAGGCCGGGTTCGACATCAAGCTGCGCTCCGCCGAGGCAAACGCGCAGGTGGCGGCGGCCCGCGCGGGCGACTACCAGGCAACGCTGGTGATCTGGAGCGGCCGGCCCGATCCCGACGGCAATGTCGCGATCTGGCTGCAATGCGACGGTTTCCTGAACTGGGGCAAATACTGCAACCCGCATTTCGACGATCTGCTGGCGAAGGCGCGCGGCGTGACCGATATGGCTCAGCGGCAGGCGCTGTATCGGCAGGTGGTGGACGTGTACACACAGGACCGGCCGCATATCATCCTATACCATGCGAAATGGCTCTGGGCCCTGAGCGATCGCGTGTCAGGCTTCGTGCCGACGCCGGACGGGATGATCCGGCCGCAGGGGATGGCGATCGCGCCGTAGGGCGCACAGCAAGCATCGGGACTTTGAGCCTGTGAAATTATCGCCTCCGGCTTGCTCCGCGCCCCTGCGCGATCACAGCAGCAGGCTTGGTTGGGTGGGGCGTCGGGCATCGGCCGGGTCTGGCCGGGGGCCTGAGGTGCCAGCCTGGGGCTAAAGCCCCCGACGCTTCCTGCCCTGCCCTTCCCGCTCCGCGCACGCTGCGGCAGACTTCCCCGACCTGACCAACCAAGACCAACCTCACCGGGGAGAAACCAGGTCCCATGCCCAAACTCGCAGGCAAAACCGCCCTGATCACCGGCGCGGGCACCGGCATCGGCCGCGCCACCGCACTGCTGTTCGCGCGCGAGGGCGCCAAGGTCGCGGTGGCGGAGATCGATCCGCAGTCCGGCGAGGAAACCGCGCACCTGGCCGGCAACGACGCCATCTTCATCCGCACCGACGTCACCAATGAAGCCAGCATGCAGGCCGCGGTGCAGGCCACCGTGGAGAAATTCGGCGCGCTGCACGTGCTGCACAACAACGCCGGCGGCTCCACGCCGCACGACAATACCGTCGTCGATGCGCCGCTGGAGGAATTCTGGCGGGTCATCCGGCTGGACCTGTTCGGCACCTTCCTCGGCTGCCGCTACGGCATTCCCGCGATCATCCGCGCCGGCGGCGGATCGGTGATCAACATGTCGTCCAACGTCGCATTGATGGGCGTGCCCGGACGCGACTGCTACACCGCGGCGAAAGGCGGCGTCTCGGCCATTACCCGCTCGATGGCGGTGGAGTTCGCCGGCCAGAAGGTGCGGGTGAACGCAATCGCGCCCTCCGCCACCATGACCGACCGCGTCCGCAAACTCGTCGCCGGCAACGCCGCCCTCACCAACCTCGCCCAATCCCATCTGCTCGGCCTCATCGAGCCCGGCGACATCGCCGCCATGGCGGTGTTCCTCGCCTCCGACGAATCCCGCATGGTCACCGGCCATATCTATCCGGTGGACAGCGGCGTGACGATTTCCTGAACAGGAACAAACCCATGAAAATCAAGCGCGTGGAACACATCGCAATCGCGGTGGATTCGCTGAACCAGTCGGCCGGCCTGCTGCGCGACGCGTTCGGCCTGAACGTGGAATACGAAGAACAGATCGGCCAGACCCGGTTGGCGATGCTGCCGGTGGGCGAGACCTATCTGGAGCTGCTGGAAGGCCAGGGACCGGACTCCGGCGTGACGCAATGGATCGAGCAGAAGGGCACCGGCCTGTTCCATATCTGCTTCGAGGTGGAGGACATCGACGGCGCACTCGCCGAACTCAAGGCCAAAGGCGTGAAGCTGCGCGACGAGACGCCACGCATCGGCCATGGCCGCGCACGCATCGCATTCCTCGACCCCGCATCCACCGGCAACGTCCTGATCGAGCTGGCGGAACTGCCGGCCGGCCACGGAGCACACTGACATGACCAGCTTCGTACACCTGCAATTCCTGGTCCAGACCGACTGGCTGGAGCAGCATCTCGATGATCCCGATGTGGTGGTGCTGGATTGCACCACGCACCTCATCCCCGATCCGAAGATCACCTACCAGGTCGTGCCCGGCCGCGAGGATTTCGAACGCGGCCACATAAGCGGCGCGCAATTCGTCGACATGCTGCGCGACGTGTCCGACACCACCCAGCAATTCCGCTTCATGCGCCAGACGCCGGAGGCATTCGCCGCCGCGATGCGCCGATTCGGCATCAGCAACACGACCCGCGTGGTGACCTACAGCACCGCCAATGTCTGGTGGGCGACGCGAATGTGGTGGCTGCTGCGGGAATTTGGCCACGACAACGCCGCGGTGCTGGACGGTGGCTGGCAGAAATGGGCCAAGGAATCCCGCCCGACAGAGACCGGTGCCGCCAAGCCCCGCCCGCAAGGCGACTTCACCGTGCGCGAGGTGCGCAACCTGATGGTGGACAAGGACTCGGTGCGCCAGGCGATCGGCGACGGCGCGATCTGCACCATCAACGCCCTGGCGCCGCAGCAGCACACCGGGTCGGGCGGCAACAGCTACGGCCGACCCGGCCGAATCGCCGGCAGCGTCAACCTGCCCGCCGCGCACCTGCTAGACCCGGAGACCAATGCCTTCCTGCCGGCAGAGGAGCTGCGCCGCCGCTTCAACTCGATCGGCGCGATGGACCGCAAGGTGATCACCTATTGCGGCGGCGGCATCGCGGCCAGCGCCGACGCGCTGGTGCTGGTGATGCTCGGCCATACCGACGTGACGCTGTACGATGCCTCACTGTCGGAATGGGCGAAGAACCCCAACCTGCCGATGGAGACCGGCTGAGCCGCCACGAAAATCCCTGCTTGGCCCGGAACTTACGAGGCGGAGTGGTCGGCGTGCCGCAGCGCCAGGGGATGGCCGCCCTTCTGCCAGTGGCGCTCGATCTGCTCGAGCGTCTTGCCGCGGGTTTCCGGCACCAGGCGCCAGGTGAATATCAGGCTGGCGAAGCCGAGCACGGCATAGAGGATGAAGGTCGCTGACGCCCCGATCACCGCGACCAACGCCGGGAAGGTCAGCGTGACGATCAGGTTCGCCAGCCAGTTGGCGACGGTTGCGACGCTCATGGCCAGGCCACGGATGCGCAGCGGATAGATCTCGGAGATCAGCAGCCAGAACACCGGGCCGAGTCCGATGGCGAAGAAGCCGACATAGGCGATGAGACTGGCCGCGGTGATCCAGCCGATATCGACGGAGCCACGCAAGGCGAACCCCGCCGCGAGCGCGAGCAGGCTGACGATCATGCCGGTCTCGCCGACCAGCAGCAGTGGCCGGCGCCCAACCCGGTCCAGCAGCAGGACCGCCATGATCGTCGCTGCGACGTTGACCACGCCCACGCCGAGACTGGCGAAGATGGACGACGAGCTGCTGCCGATGCCGGCGTGCTGGAAGATCGTCGGAGCATAGTAGATGACCGTGTTGATGCCGGTGACCTGCTGCAGCACGGCGAGCCCGATGCCGACCAGCATGGGCATGCGCAGGCTCGACGACAGCAGGTCCGACCAGTGGGTAGGGGCGGAGGACAGCGCGGCGCGGGTTTCGGCGATTTCGGGCGCGACCTCCTGGGGTTCGCGGATGCGGCGCAGTGCCTGGGTGGCCTCGGCGTCACGCCCGCGCAGCATGAGCCAGCGGGGCGTGTCGGGAACGATCAGCATGCCGGCGAACAGCGCGAGCGCGGGGACGATGCCGATCCCGAACATCCAGCGCCACTGGCCATTGGCGGAGAATCCGTAATCCACCAGATAGGAGGCCAGAATGCCCACGGTGACGGCGAGCTGGTTGAGCGCGACCAGCGAACCGCGGATACGCGGCGGGGCGACCTCGGACAGATACATCGGTGCGACGAAGGAGGCGACGCCCGTGGCCACGCCGATCAGGACCCGAACTCGCGACCAAGGCGCCGACCGAGGCCGCGAGCGCCGAAAGCACCGACCCGCCGGCAAACAGAATGGCTGTCGCAATGATGATGTGCCGCCGGCCGAAGCGGTCGGCCAGCCAGCCGCCGGCGGCTGATCCCATCGTCGCCCCGGCGAGGGCGACGCTGGTCACCACACCGACCAGGAACGGCGAGAGGGCAAAATCCGTGCGGATGAACAGGATGGCGCCGGAGATGGCACCGGTGTCGTAACCGAACAGAAGCCCCGCACAGGCGGTGACCGCGGCCACCCAACCAACGAACGTCATGCGTTCCGGATCTCCTCGCCTGCTCAAGACACCCGCCTCGAGCGGGGGCCGCAGGAGGGCGACCGCCCGGCATCATCCTCCGCGATTGCCGCGACGCTGCCCAGCCCGCTATAGGACGCAACGGGAAACCTCGGAACACAACATGAACGACCTTTTCGGCAGCGGCAACGGCAAGCGAGGCAAGGCGGACGCGGCGGCCACTCCGCCCCGAGCGGCCGCTCGCGTTCAACCCGATGCCGACTACTCCGCCAAGGATATCGAGGTCCTGGAGGGGCTGGAGCCGGTTCGCCGCCGCCCCGGCATGTATGTCGGCGGCACCGACGAATCGGCGCTGCACCACCTGGCGGCGGAACTCCTCGACAACGCCATGGACGAGGCGGTCGCCGGGCATGCCGGCTTCATCGAGGTCAATCTGGAGCCGGACAACTGGTTGACCGTGCGGGACAACGGTCGCGGCATCCCGGTCGACCCGCATCCGAAATTCAAGAATCTCAGCGCGTTGGAGGTCGTCTTCACCACCCTGCATTCGGGGGAAAATTCGGCGGCAAGGCCTACGCAACCTCCGGCGGCCTGCACGGCGTCGGCAGTTCGGTGGTGAACGCGCTGTCCGAGGCGATGCAGGTGGAGGTCGCCCGCGACCGCGTGCTGTGGAAGCAGAGCTACGCCCGCGGCAAGCCGACCTCCAAGCTGGTGAACGCCGGGCCGGTGCATAACCGCCGCGGCACCAGCATCCGGTTCCGGCCCGATCCGCAGATCTTCGGCGCGCTGCAATTCAGCCCGGCGCGGCTGTACAAGCTGTGCCGATCCAAGGCCTATCTGTACCGCGGCGTGGAAATCCGCTGGACCGTCGATCCGGCGCTGCTGAAGGGCGGCAAGGACGACACACCAGCCGAGGCGGTGCTGCACTTCCCGGGCGGCCTGCGCGACAGTCTGGAGGAGGATATCGCCGACGCCGGCCGCGTGCTGCCGCAGATCTGGGCGGGCGAGGCGGACCTGCCCGGCGAGGCGACCGGGCGGGCGGAATGGGCGGTGGCCTGGCTGGAGGGCGGCGACGGATTCCTGCACTCCTACTGCAACACCGTGCCCACGACGCAAGGCGGCACGCATGAGACCGGGTTTCGCTCCGCGCTGCTGAAGGGACTGCGCGCCTGGGGCGAGCATCGCGGCAACCGCCGCGCGGCGCAGATCACCTCGGAGGACCTGCTGGGCCCGATCGCCGCCAAGCTGTCGGTGTTCCTGCGCGAGCCGCAGTTCCAAGGCCAGACCAAGGAGAAGCTGACCAACGCCGAGGCGACCCGCCTGGTGGAGACCGCGCTGCGCGACCGGTTCGACCATTTCCTGGCCGGCGATCCGACCACCGCCGACAATCTGCTGGCCTTCATCGTGGAACGCGCCGAGGACCGCATCCGGCGCAAGGAAAGCAAGGACACCGCGCGCAAGTCGCCCACCCGCAAGCTGCGCCTGCCCGGCAAGCTGACCGACTGCACGCGGGAGAACACGGCGGAGACCGAGATCTTCCTGGTCGAGGGCGATTCGGCCGGCGGTTCGGCCAAGCAGGCGCGCAACCGGGAAACCCAGGCGGTGCTGCCGCTGCGCGGCAAAATCCTGAACGTGGCCAGCGCGTCGGCCGACAAGCTGCGGCAGAACCAGGAGCTGAAGGACCTGATCGAGGCGCTGGGTTGCGGCGTCGGCGACCGGTTCGACCGCGCCAAGCTGCGCTACGGGCGGGTGATCATCATGACCGACGCCGACGTGGACGGCGCCCATATCGCGTCGCTGCTGATGACCTTCTTTTATCGGGAGCTGCCGGAGCTGGTGCGGCACGGCCATATCTACCTGGCGCAGCCGCCGCTGTACCGGCTGACCCAGGGCGCGAAGTCGCTCTACGCGATGGACGACGCCGATCGGGAGCGCAAGACGAAGTCCGAGTTCAAGGCTGGCGCAAAGGTGGAAGTTAGCCGATTCAAAGGCTTGGGAGAGATGCCTCCCATGCAGCTCAAGGAGACCACGATGGACCCGCGCAAGCGCACGCTGTTGAAGGTGGTGGCGCTGCCGGAGGAGCGGGCGCAAACCAGCGAACTGGTGGAAAGCCTGATGGGCCGCCGGCCGGAACTGCGCTTCGCCTTCATCCAGGAGCGGGCGAAGACCGTGGAGGAAGTGGACGTCTGAGGCACCGGCCGCGCCGCGCCGTTCGGCAGCCGGATGAGCGGATGGTCGGCCGCAGCGCGTGAGGCAACCGGGGGTTGCTCCGGCTCAGGGGAATGACCTGCCGGCGCGGCGCCTGCAGGCTCAGTGCATCATCGCGTATTGCACGACAGTGGCTGTTGCCTGGGGGTCGCTGATCCGATGCCGCAGCGCGACCGCATCCAGATGCATGGTGGTTGCCTCCAGTTCCACGGCCAGACGATGCAATTCGTGCGCCAGGCTGCGCATTTCCATCGCCAGTGCCGCGTCCGGCACGGCCGCCGCGAGCCGCAGGCAGCGAAGCGAAATGGTCAACGGATCGCGCAAGGCCGGCATGGCGACTACTCCCGTCAGGTGTCACGTAAGCCGATACAATGACTAATGCGATGCGTTGCGCCTATGCAAAGTCCGGTGAGCGGGACACGTCGCGTGCCATGTTGCGATCGTCGCAAGGCGAGGCATTCAATCCGCAGCACGACCATCGGGATGGCGAGGCTGGCACGAAGTCAGTGGCTTAGCGCTGCCTGGGGTGGCGCCATGGGCAGCCCGGGCGCGATTTGAGGCCGAGGCCGAAGGGTGCTCAACTTTTGGTGAAGCATTCGGCCGAGCGACGCGCCCTCCCGGAGAGCCGTATGCCCTTTCCCGCCCTGGTCGGGGCTGACCCGGCCATCAACCCGGGAAAGAGCATTCAGCCTGTGCTGCGCGACCCGATCGTTCCAGTGGAGATGGCCGGGCCACGCCCGACCAGGGCGGAAGCCGCCTCGGACCGTGACGGGAAGCCGAACTCGGTAGAGACAGGAAGTGGACTTGGCGAAACCGAACCGGCCGAAACGCCAAGGCAACTCGGCCGGGACAGAAAGCCAGCCCGGCCACGTGCCCCGGCCGTAACGGGAAGCCGACTCGGCCGAGGCAGGAAGTGGACTGGGCCAAACGGAACCGGCCGAGACGTCAAGCCGACGCGGCCGAGACAGGAAGCCGGCCCGGCCACGTGCCCCGGCCGTGACGAGAAGTGGACCCGGCCGTGGCACAGTCGGACGTGTCCGCCCCCGCCAATCAAGTGCGCCTGCGGCTTACGTCAGCCATGACGCCGGCGTGACAATGCCCGGATCGATCCCGAGCCATCGGCCCGCCAGGCCGACGCCACCAGCCTATCCAGCAGCGCCGATACCGGCCCTCAATGCACCAGGGCAGGCATCATCTCATGCTGGACGATTGCGGCGATCGCGACGTCCCGATCGACGGCCACCGCCATCGGCGTGCCGTCCGCGGCGTGGATCGCGAAGCCAGGGGCGCCGTTCACCTCGATCGCCTTGATATAGGCCAATTGCGCCATGCCGAGTTGCGCCAGTTGGGTGGTGGACAGGTGACGAATGTCGATCGTCCCCTCCAGCACGCTGGCTGAGTCAGACCCGTTGGGCCGGTCGTTCGAATTGATATTCATCAATCTATCTCCTTCAGGCGACGGCCTTTTGCCTGGCGCCGGCGCCTTCCTGGTGCCGAATGGGACCGGTTTACCGGCTCCCGTGACGATTCTGGGGCGTTCAACCCAGGGATTGCTCAGTCCTGGCCTGCTTCACCTTCGACGATCTGGGTCCGCCCATCCCCGTTCGGCTTGCCGCCGTCCGGCGAGCGGGTGATCGAGATCGTCTTGACCCGCGGTTCCGGCTGGGGCCGCGCCAGGTCGACATGCAGCAGCCCGTTGTCGAGCCAGGCGCCCTTCACCTCGATACCCTCGGCGAGAACGAAGGCACGCTGGAACTGCCGCGCGGCGATGCCGCGATGCAGGAACACGCGTCCCTGGCTGTCGTCGGTCTGGCGGCCTCGGATCACCAACTGGTTGTCTTCCTGGGTGATCTGCAGGTCGTCCATGGTGAACCCGGCCACCGCAAGGGTGATCCGCAATCCAGTGGCGCTGATCTGCTCGATATTATAGGGCGGATAGCCATCCGACGATGACTTGGAGGCACGCTCCAGCATCTGTTCGAGATGGTCGAAACCCAAAAACAACGGCGACGTGAAGACTCGGGTGGTCATGGCCCCCTCCTCAGAGCGAAGCGTCCGCCGCGACCCATATTGAGGCATCCCGGCTGTGCAACATCTTGGCTTTCGTCTCGCCGGATGCAAGGGGGCGGCCGGCCAAGCCCTGTTGCGCCGGGGACCAGGGACGCGTCGGGCGGCCGCCAAGCGCCCGCGCCGGCATCGCCCCCGTTGCAGGAACTGGCCACCTCACCCGGTGCGTCCGCGAGCCTCTCGCTGACCGGTGAAAGCGCCTCAGCCCAGCCGGACCGGGCGCAGCACCGCCTCACGGCGCCGCGGAATCGCGATCAGCATCGCCGCGAACAGCGCCAGGGTCAGCACCGCCTGGGCCAGCGCGAAGGCATGGGCATAGGCCCGCTCACCCCCGGCCGGGTCCAGCACCGAGAAGAACAGGCTGCCGATCCCCGCCACGCTGATGGCGGCGCCCACCTGCAGTGCCGAATTGAGGATGCCGCTGGCCAGCCCCGCCTGATGCGCCGGGACCTCGCCGAGCACGGTGTTGTAGAGCCGCGGAAACGCCACGCCCTGGCCGAATCCCGCCAGCAGCACGCTGGCCGTGACGATCTGCGGGTCCAGCCCCAGTGCCACCGCGGCCCCGGTCATCGCATAGCCGGACACCTGCACCGCCATGCCGATCGCCAGCAGCTTGGGACGCAGCCGGACGAACGGCGCGCTGGCCAGCGGACCCACGAACAGGCCGATGCCGTAGGGCAGGATCGCCAGACCGGTGTGCAGCGGGTCCGAGCCGCGGCCTTCCTGCTGATAGATGCTGAACAGCAGGTAGAACGAGGTGGTGAAGAAGAACAGCGTGCCCACCAGCACGCCGCGGCGGAAACTCGGGATCGCCATCAGCCGCAGATCGACCAGCGGCATGCCGCCGCCCCGGGTCAGCGTCGCCTCGTGCCGCAGGAACCAGGCCAGCAGCAGCGGCACCAGCCCCAGCACCAGGAACACCCACACCGGCCACCCCTGGTCGCGCCCCTCGGACAGCGGCACCACGACGCAGGCCAGCGCCAGCGAGATCAGCACCGCCCCGGCGACATCCAGCCGCACCCGGCCGGACAGGCTGGTCTCCGGCACGGTGAACCAGGCGATCGCCAGCAGAGCCAGAGCGATCGGGATCTTTACCAGGAACACCACCCGCCAGCCCAGGTCGAACGGGTTCCACTGCACCAGCGCGCCGCCGGCGAACTGCCCGGTCGCGGCCGCCAGCCCCATCATCACGCCGTAGAAGCCCAGCGCGCGGGCCAGGGCGCGCTCCTCCTCGGTACAGCGCGCGGATCGAGGCCAGCACCTGCGGAACCAGCACGGCCGCCGCCAGCCCGAGCACCACCCGCCCCAGCACCAGCGTCAGGGGTGACGGCGCGATGCCGCATATCAGGTTGGCCAGGGTGAAGCCGAGCATGCCGAACAGGAACAGCCGGCGGCGGCCATACAGGTCGCCCAAGCGCCCGCCGGTGATCAGGAACACCGCGTAGCCGGCGGCATAGCCGGAGATGACGAGCTGCACCTCGGCCGGCGTGGCGCCCAGACTGGCGTGGATCGAGGGCAGGCTGACATTGACGATGAAGAAATCGACCGGCGGCAGGAATCCGCCGGCAAGCAGCACGATCAAGGCCCACCGCCGCCGGACCGGCGTGAGGCTGGCAGGCGATGTTTGGGTTGGCACGGCGTTTCCTCGGTTGGCATCTGCCCGGCAGCGGAACGTCGGACAAGCAGCAGTGACTATCTGTCCCCTGCAGTTGGCACAATGCAACCGCGCAGCTCTGCGCTATGATGGTGCCGCGATGCGGACCGATCCGAAAGGTTACTATGCGCGGCTGGAGGTCGCACCCTGGGCGCCCAGGGAGGCGATCACGGCTGCGTACCGCCGCAAGGCGCGGGTGCTGCACCCGGACATTCCCGGCACCGGCAATGCCGCGGCTTTCGTTGCGGTCAAGCAAGCCTACGACGTGCTGATCGATCCGGTCCGCCGCGGCGCCTACGACCGCAGCGCCCGTGCCGAGACCGCGTCACTGCCCGGCTTCGACGACGCGGAAGAAATCTTCCCCGATCCGCCCGCACCCATGCCGTCGGTCAGGATGCGCCATCCCCGGCTGGCCGACCTGCCGCTTGCGCTCTGGGTGGCGCTCGGCGGCATCGTCCTGCTCGCCGCGGTCGAAGCCACGCTGCATCTGACCTCGATTCCCGCCGCGTCGCTGATGTCGGCAATTCCGACCACGGCGCCAACCGTGTCGCCCGGCTCGCCGCCACCGTCACAGGAGCCGGTGCGACTGGGCGGGTCGCCCAATGCTTACGTGCTGCCGGCGAGCGGGGCCGCCCTGGTGTGGCGCCATGATCCCGCGCGCGATGCCTTCGTGCCGCTGGGCCAGCTACCGCCGTTCAGCGCGGTGCAGGTGCTGCACGTGGTGCGGGAAAACGGCCTGGTGGAAATCCGCCTCAACGAGAGCAACGCCGGCTTCATCGATGCCTCCCGCCTGACACCGGGCAACGCCGCGGCCGCGCATCAGGCCTACTGCGCCTACGATGCCGGTCCGGCGCCGACCAATGGCGAGATGCTGGAACGTCACGGCAGCGGTCCGGCCTCCGTCATGATGGCGAACCACAGCGGCCAGCCGGCGGTGGTGAAGCTGCGCGATTCCGAGGGCGTCGCCGCCGCCACCGTGTTCCTGGCGCCCAATGCCGAGGCGCGGATCAACGGCCTGCCGCTCGGCTCCTACCAGCCCGAATATGCCATCGGCGAGCTCTGGAGCCGCGCCTGCCGCAGCTTCGCCGCCGGGATGCGGTCGCAGCGCTTCGCCACATACACCGATATCGCCGCGCTGGAGCGCATCAACATCCCGCCGGATCTTTCCGTGGGCGCGCTGCCGGTGGATATTACCGACGAGGAGTTCGAACACCCGTAGGAGCGCGCGGATGGCGATCACGCTGCAGGAATCGCTGCGCGGCCTGTTCTATGCCCCGTTCTATGCCGCGCTCGCACGCGACGCCTACGCGCAGGAAGGCGTCGAGGTCCGCTTCGTCAGCGCGCCCACGCCAGGTGAGGCCGCCACCACCGTGCTGGGCGGTGGCGTGGATGTCTGCTGGGGCGGGCCGATGCGGGTGATGCAGACCTACGCCCGGCACCCCGGCTGCGACCTGGTCTGCTTCGCCGAAGTGGTCACCCGCGACCCGTTCCTGCTGGTCGGACGCACGCCGCGTCCGGATTTCGCGCTGCGCGACCTGGCGGGGCTTCGCCTCGGCACGGTCAGCGAGGTGCCCACGCCCTGGATGTGCCTGCAGGAGGATCTGCGCCGCGCCGGGGTCGCGCCATCCAGCCTGACCCGCACCACCGACGCGACGATGGCGGAGAATGTCGCCGCATTGTCCGCCGGCACGCTGGACGTGGTGCAGCTGTTCGAGCCGTTCGCCTCCAGTCTGGAGGCCGCCGGTGCGGGCCATGTCTGGTATCCGGCCGCCACACGCGGTCCCACCAGCTACACGACGTTCTACGCGCGGCGCGGCCTGCTCACGGCGCGGCGGGACGAGCTGCTGCGCATGGTGCGGGCGGTCTGGCGCACCCAGCAATGGCTGGCAGCGGTCGATGGCTCGACACTGGCCGCCACGATCGCCGCCTATTTTCCCGCCGTTGCGCCGGAGCTGCTGGCGGCATCCTGCACGCGCTACCAGGGGCTTGGCATCTGGGGCCGCGACCCGGTGCTGCCGCGCGCGGGCTACGACCGCCTGCGCGCGAGCCTGGTATCCGGCGGCTTCGTCTCCCCCGGCACGGCATTCGAGGTGGCGGTGGACAACAGCCTGGCGCAAGCCGTTCTGGCATCGCCGCTGTGAGTTGCCCGGCCGGACCCGACCGCCTAAAAACCTTGCCATCATGAACCGACGACTCGCGGCACTGGCGGGGACCGTCCTGTTCGGCAGCGCGGCCATTGCGGGATTGTATGCCTGCCGGCCGGGGGCTCCGGTTGCGACCGCCGCGTCCGACCTGCCCGTCCCACCGTTTCCACCCCGGATCGCCCACGGCGACGACTACGAGCACTGCCTGGCGTTGCTGGCCAAGGACCCGGCGGGGGCGCAGGCGCTGGCCGAGGCCTGGCAGGCCAGGAATGGCGACATGGGTGCCAGCCACTGCCTGGCGCTGGCTCAGATCGCGCTGGGCCAGCCGGCCACCGGCGCCGCGATGCTGGAACATCTCGCCGCGACCGGCCCGGCCCCCAATCTCGCGCGGGCCGTGCTGTATGGCCAGGCGGTGCAGGCGCGGCTGATGATCGGCGAGCCGGATCGCGCCTATGCCGATGCCTCCGACGCGCTGGCCGGGACGCCGGACGATACCGACCTGCTGATCGGACGGGCGCAGGCGAGCCTGGCGATGGACCGGCTGCATGCGGCGACCGACGACCTGACCCGGGCGCTGCGGCATGAGCCGGACCGCATCGATGCCCTGGTGCTGCGGGGTGCGGCCTGGCGCCGGCTGGATCGGCTGGAGCTGGCGGAGCGCGACATGGAGCGCGCCCTGACGCTGGATCCGGACGACACCGAGGCGCTGCTGGAACGCGGTCTGCTGCGGCAGCGTCGTGGCGACCAGGCCGGGGCGCGGGCCGATTGGCAACGGGCGATGCAGCTCGATCCCAACGGCAGCACGGCCGACCTGGCGGAACAGAACCTGGCGCTGCTGGACATGGGGCCGCGGCGGTAGGCACGGGGCGCCGCTGTCTGCGCCTTTGTGGTCCCGGGCGAGGGCGGCAATTCCGGTCTGCCTCGCCGTCACCGTCGGCTCGTCGGCCCCGCCGCCCCGCGGTCATGGCCGGGCCTGCCCCGGCCATCTTCACCGGAACGATCGGGTCGCGATGGGACCTCGATGCCCGATCTTTCCCGGCGGATGGCCGGGCCGGGTCGGGCCCGGCCAGGAAGGAATGGGATTGGATTGCAGCCCCGAGCGCCCGGGACCCGCACGGCAGTGGGTGGAAAGGAAAGCTTTCACCACGGAGAAAGAACGAGGGCACGGAGGGCCACCAAATCGGTGACTAGACGGCGGCCATGGCGCAATCCCCGACTTCGCGGTTTCCCTCCCCTCGTTCTTTATCAGTGCCGATCTCCGGTTTCTCTCTGGGCCGATCTCTGTGCCGGAAAACCTTGCTGCGCGGCGATTCATCCCGAACCAGGCGGGGTTCCGCCTTGGCCGCCGTCCGCGGTGCCCGACGCAGGGCCATGATGCTGAGCAGATAGGCCTAAATTCCTTGCAATCCTCGTATGTTCCTATTATGTTCCGCGCTTCCTCTGCGCGAACGGACCGCCCCGATGACCCAGCAGCCCACGACCGCGTCCCACACCAGCCAGCTCGACCCCGTCACCCTCACCACCCTGCTCCGCGCCACGCTCGACACGATCCCCCAGCATCCCGACGCCACGCCGGAGGAGATCGCCACCAACCGCCAGGCCGCGATGATCGCCATTGCCGCCCTCGACCCGCGCGACCCGATGGAGGCGATGCTCGCCGCCCGCTACGTCGCCGCCCATCACGCGGTGATGGACGCGTTCCGCGGCGCCGCGCAGCCCAACCTGCCGCCCAATTTACAACTGCGTTTCCAGGGCAAGGCGATCGCCCTGTCCCGCCTGATGGACAACGCCATGAAGGAGCTGTCCCGGTTGCAGGCCCGCGCCACCGTCCGTTCCGCGGTGCTCCCCGGGCCAATCCCCGCCCCGCGCCCGCAACGCGCCCCGGACGCGGTCCAGCCGACCGCGCCCACCCCGGCACGCGCTGCGGGGCGGCAGCAGCCCATGCACCGTGAGAACCCGGGGCCTCGCGCCACCGCAGCCCCGCTCCACCCAGCGGACCCGGCGCTGGACCGCATGATCGGCGACATCGCCGCGCGCGCCGCCGCCGGCAGCCTCACCCGCGTCGCGTGACGGAGACACCTCATGCAGCCTGAAACGCCCCCCGTCGGGTCGACGCGCAGCGGTCCGCTGCGCAATGGCAATCCGCGCGGCAACCCGAACCTCGCCCCGCGCTGCGGCGCGAAGACCCGTATCGGCTGCCCCTGCCAGGCGCCGGCCATGGCGAACGGCCGCTGCCGCATGCATGGCGGTGCCAGCACCGGGCCGCGTACCGCGGAGGGGATCGAACGAATCCGCGCCGCGCGGACCAAGCACGGCGGCTACAGCCAGCAGAGCCAGGAATTCCTGCGCCGCATGGATCGCTTCATCGCGGATACGCGGGCGTTGCTGGCGCGGCTGCGCGCCGAACGGACACAGGCGGCGCCGGACCCGCTGCCGTGGGAGGGGATCGACGTCGCCACGGAAGCAATCACCCCATGCACCGTGAGCCGGCTACCGCGGCGCCCCAAGGCCCAGCCGGGCGAGGTCGTGTCGCTGGCGGAGCGGCGCCGCACCCGCTGATAGCAGGGGGGATGCGGCGAGCGACGGGGGCGTTGCCCCCGAAACCCCCATCAAGGGGCGCTGCCCCTTGAAACCCCGCCAAGGGCCCGGCCCTTGGAACCGATACTGTTTGGGGTGGGGAGGGGGCCGTTCTGCGATGATCGTTTGGTCCGGAACCGCCCCGCCCCCTCCCCACTCCAAACCGAATCCGATTGCAAAGGCTGAGCCTTTGCTGGGGTCCAGGGGCAAAGCCCCTGGTGGGGTTCGGGGCAACGCCCCGACGACGTCAGATGTCGCGATACATCCGCGCAAGCGTCGCGTGGTCGGTCATCCAGCACCACCGGCTGGCCTGGACCAGCTCCAGTGCGTCCAGCATAGCGATCACGCCATACGGCCGTCCGAACACGTGCGCATGCACCGTGACATCGAGGCACGCAAACGGACGGCCAAGCCGCTCCCACCCCGCCACGATGCGGGACAGGGTGCGGGTGAACACATCCGGCGCGTTCCCGTAGCGGACATACAGCGGCATGTCATTCACCTCCATGGTGAACGGCATCCCGACCAGCGCCCCATCCGGCGTGTCGATCCGATACGGCAGATCGGTGTCGAACATGTCCGCGTGCCAGAGGAAACCGGCCTTCGCCAGCAGCCGCGACGTCTCCGCGCTCGGCGTGCAGCGTGGGCTGAGCCAGCCTTCCGGCGGCGTGCCGGCGGTGCGGGCCAAAATCTCCACGCAGCGTGCGATATCCGCTGCCTCGTCCTGCGGCGAGAGATAGGCCGGCAGTGTCCCCTGGCTCCAGCCATGCGCCGCCACCGCATGGCCACCCTGAACGATCGCGCGCGGCAGGGCGGGATAGCGCTCCGCCACCACGCCGCTGGTGTAGACCACGGCGTGGATACCGGCCCGCTTCAGGGCGGGCAGCAGATGCCCCATGCCGGTCTTCGGGCCGTATTCCGCCCAGGATAGCGCCTGAAAATCCCGCACGCCGGGCTTCAGCGGATTGCCCATCGGCCCGATGCCGGGGGCGCTGCCATCGGCCCACCCCTCCAGCATGACGTTGACCGAGACCGCGAGCGGCCGATCCGGCGGCCAGGCATCCGGCACGAACGGTCCCGTCATCGTCCCTGCCGCCCTGAACCGGCGGCGCCCCGCTGGACCGGCACGCCGGACCGGATGGCCCCGACCGTCAGTCTCGGAATCCCCATCATGAGTGCCCGCTCGCCATCGCCTGCTATCCACCCCACAGGCGCAGCAGCGGTCCCTCCGCACCGACGACCGGATCGGCCGTCGGGCGGGAGGTCGCGGCGATCGCCTGCACCGCCGCGTCATGCTCCTCCGGCTTGCCCCGATGCAGGTTCGGCGAGGGCGCATTCTCCGGATAAGCGCCGACGATCAGCAGGTCTGCCGACTGGCTCTGGTTGCAATGTCCCACCCCGGCCGGCAGCACGACGACGTCGCCAGCCTGCACCTCCAGCACCTGGCCGCCCGGCCCGCCGAACAGCACCGAGGCGGACCCGCGCGCCACGCCCAGCGCCTCATGCGCGTTGCTGTGGAAATGATGGAACTTGTGCACCGCGTCGCGCCAGGCCGGGGGCCAGCGGTTCGCGGCGAACAGCCGCTCGATCGCCGCGGGATCGGCCGGAACCGCGGCGCGATACACCAGCAGCGGCAGCTTGGAATTCGGAATGACCCCATCGTCGGCGAAGGTGAAGGCCTGCGGTTCGCTCATCGCTCTCTCCGTGCCGCTGGCAGAGTGCGGCGGTCCTGCGTGATACAACGGTCCTGCGTGCTGCGACGTCTTGGCTTCGCTCGGCCTGTTGGGTTGCGGCCGCACGTGCCATCCCGCCGGACCTTCGGGCAGACTATGGCACGGCCTCGGTTGCCTCAACCGCGTCCTCCGCCTCGTCCTCCTCGCCGTAGCCGAGCAGACGCAGCGCGCGGCCGCGCATGCCGCGCTGCTCCGCGGCGTGGATCAGCGCCTCCTCGCGGCCATGCGTCACCCACACCTCGGGCGCGCCCACCTCATCCAGGGTGGCGTTCAGCTCGCCCCAGTCGGCGTGGTCGGAGATGACAAGCGGCAGTTCCACCCCCCGCGAGCGGGCACGCTGGCGCACCCGCATCCAGCCGGAGGCCAGGGCAACCACCGGGTCGGCCATGCGGCGCGCCCAGCGGTCGGTCACGGCGCTGGGCGGCGCCAGCACGATGGTGCCGGTCAGCTCCCCCTTCCCCGCCGTGGTCGCCGGCCGCAGCTCGCCGAGGCGAACGCCCCGCGCCTCATACACGGCGCACATGGAGGCCAGCGCACCATGCAGCCAGATCGGCCGATCCCAGCCCGCCTGGCGCAGTAGGGCGATCAGCCGCTGGCATTTCCCGAGCGCGTAGCAGCCCACGACATGGGTGCGATCCGGGAACAGCACCACGCTGTCCAGCAGCCGGCGGATTTCCACTGCCGGTGGCGGGTGCTGGAACACCGGCAGGGCGAATGTGGCCTCGGTCACGAACACGTCGCACGGCACCGGCTCGAACCCGGCGCAGGTCGGATCGGCCACCCGCTTGTAGTCGCCGCTGACCACGACGCGCGCCCCGCGATAGCCCATCACCACCTGGGCGCTGCCCAGCACATGGCCGGCCGGTTGGAGACTGACATCGACCTCGCCGATGCGCAGCGTCTCGCCCCAGGCGAGCGCCTGCTGCGACAGGCCGGCGCGATCCTCACCCATGCGCGCGCGCATCAGCGCCAGCGTGTCGGCGCTGGCCAGGACTGCGCGATGGCCGGGCCGCGCATGGTCGGAATGCGCGTGGGTGACCACGGCCCGGTCCACCGCGCGGGTGGGATCGACGAAGAACCCGCCGGGTTCGCAGTAGAGTCCCTGCGGCAGCACTTTCAGCCAGGTCTGGGGATGCGGCATGACCTGGATGTTGCGTCTCCCCTGGCCGATGCCAAGCATTGGTGGCACGGATCGGCGTCCTGCAAGGAGCCGGCCGTGGTGGAATACGCCGACATGATGCTGGCTCTGGCGCGGGAACGGGCGGCCGCCGGCGATCTGTCGGGCGCGGATGCGGTGTTGCGCCTGGTCCTCGGCACCGGTGCGCGCGATGCCGCCGTCCTGCTGCAACTGTCGCGCCTGCGCCAGGCCCAGGGCCAGCCGGTCGAGGCACTGGCCCTGGCACGCTCTGCGGTGGCGCTGGCGCCGGATGACAGCGCGGCGCGCGCCTGGTTCGCCGAACGCCTGTGGGCACAGGGTGAGCTGGACGCCGCGGCAGAGCAGTTCGCCCAGGTGCTGGCAGCAGAGCCGGAGCACGATGCGGCCGGCCGTGGCCTGGCGCTGGTGCTGAAGACTGCCGGCCGGCTGGACCAGGCGGTGGCGGCGTTCCGCGCGCTGCTGCGACGCGACCCGAACCAGCCGGAGATGGAGCTGGAACTGGCCGGGGCGCTGCATCGGATGCGCTGCGAGGATGCGGCGCAGGCGGCGCAGCATCGGGCGCTGCTGCTGCGGCCCGGATGGTATCGGGCCGAACTGGCGCTGGGGTATCTGCTGCTGGAGCAGGGCCGGTTCGCCGAGGGCTGGGCGCGGCATGAGGCGCGGCTGCGCGCGCCGGATCACCCGGTCCGCAGCTTCGATGGTGCGATACGATGGACCGGCGAAGACCCGGCCGGACGCAGCATCCTGCTGCATGCCGAACAGGGCATCGGCGACACCATCCAGTTCATCCGCTACGCGCCATTGCTGGCGGCCCGCGGCGCCAGGGTCATCGCCGCGGTGCAGCGGGACCTGGTGCCGCTGGTCGCGGATCAGCCCTGGGTCAGCGCGGTGGTGGGACCCGGCGAGGCAGTGCCGGCGTTCGATCTGCATTGCCCGATCCTGAGCCTGCCCTTCGCCTTCGCCACCGACGCCGCCACGATCCCTCCAGCGACGCCCTATCTGACCCCGCCCGCCGACCGGCGCGAGGCCTGGGCGCGGCGCCTGGGCGGGCCGGAAAAACCGCGGATCGGCTTGGCCTTCGCCGGCAATCCGGCGCACAGCGACGACCGGAACCGGTCCATCCCGCCGCCGCTATGGGGCGGGATGCTGGCTTGCTCCGGCGTCGAATTCCACCTGGTTCAGCCGTCACGCGCGAGCGACCCGCCCGTTGCGCCGGCCCTGCACCGGCACAATGGGGCGCTGCGCGACTTCGCCGATACCGCCGCGCTGCTCTCGCTGATGGACCTGGTGATCTCGGTCGATACCGCGGTCGCGCATCTGGCCGGCGCGCTGGATCGGCCGACCTGGCTGCTGCTGCCCTATGCGGCGGACTGGCGCTGGCTGGCGCCCGACCGCAGCGACAGCCCGTGGTATCCCACCATGCGGCTGTTCCGCCAGCCCAGCCCCGGCGACTGGCCGACCGTGCTGCACGGGGTTGGTGAAGCGCTCACGCACTGGCTCGGGACCCCCAGCCAATGACCGTTGCCGACACCGACCGCCTGGTGGAACAGGGCCAGCAGGCGTTCGACCGCGGCGACCGGGTCGAGGCTGAAACCCTGTTCCGCGCCGCGCTCGATGCCGGCCGCCACGACGTCGTCGTGCTGCATTTCCTGGGCTTCCTCGCCCGCACCCGCGACGCCCTGACCGAGGCCGGCACCTACTACGCCGCAGCCCTGGCGCTGCAGCCGGCCGACGCGCAGTTGCACAACAACCTGGCCGAGGTGCGCCGCGCGGAAGGTCGCGACGCCGAGGCGGTGGCGCTGTATCGCCGCGCCATCGCCCTCGCGCCGGAACTGCCGCAGATCCACGCCAATCTCGGCGCGCTGCTGCTGGCGCTGCGCCGGCCGGACGAAGCCCTGCCGATCCTGCAACACGCGCTGGCACAGGATCCGTCGCTGGCCACGCTTCGCAACGACATCGCGGTGTCGCTGGCGGCGCTGGGGCGGTTCGAGGAAGCGCTGGTGCAGTATCGCGAGGCGCTGCGGCTGCAGCCGAACAACGCCAACGCCCGGTATCTGCTGGCACTGGCGGAGCTGGCGCTGGGCGATTTCAGCAATGGCTGGCGGCGTCACGAGGCACGCTGGTACGCCGAACTCGGACGCGACAAGCGCCGCGTGTTCGCCCGCCCGTCCTGGCTGGGCGAGGACGATCTCGCCGGCCGTACCATCCTGCTGCATGCCGAACAGGGCTTCGGCGATTCGTTGCAGTTCCTGCGCTACCTGCCGATGGTGGCGGCCCGCGCCGGCCAGGTGCTGGTGGAGGTGCAGCCGCCGCTGGTGCCGCTGCTGCGCAATCTGCCGCGTATCGCCGGCGTGTTCGCACGCGGCGACACGCTGCCGCGCTTCGACACGCATTGCTCGCTGATGAGCCTGCCGCGTGCGTTCCGCACCGAGATCGCGACCATTCCGCGCACTGTGCCGTATCTGCATGCGGCGCCGGACCGGCTGGAGACCTGGCAGCGCATCCTGGGTCCGCGCGGCGAGCGGCGCCGCATCGCCATCGCCTGGTCCGGCAGCATCGGCGGACCGTGGAACCGCGACCTGCCGCTGCATCTGCTGATACCGCTGCTGCAGCGCGCGGATTGCGAGTTCCACGTGGCACAGACCGACATCAGCGATACCGACCGCGCCACGCTGACCGCGCTGTCGCCGCGGCCGGTGGATCACAGCACGCGGCTGGTGGACTTTGCCGATACCGCGGCGTTGCTGTCCTGCATGGACCTCGTTGTCTCGGTGGACACGGCGCTCGCGCATCTCGCCGGTGCACTGGCGCGACCGGTCTGGCTGATGCTGCCGTTCGGCGCCGATTATCGCTGGATGACCGGGCGCAGCGACAGCCCCTGGTATCCAACGATGAAACTGTTCCGCCAGCCGGGCCTGGATGACTGGTCGCACCTGCTGGACGCGATCGACCGCGCCATGAGCGCAAGCGCAGCCGTCACGGCGCAATGAACGACCTGATCGCACTGTTCGGCGACCTCGCCTACCGCGCGCATGAACGCGGCGCCTTCGCCGAAGCCGAAGCCGTGCTGAAGATGATCGTTGGCCGCAACAACGACGAAGCCCAGGTCCTCTACCTGCTCGGCCACATGCAATACCAGCGCGGCCGGTTTGCCGAAGCCGCCGTCGCATTGGACATGGCCGTCAGCATCAATCCCAACCACGCCGCCGCACATAACGACCTGGCCGCCGCCCTGTTCGCACTCGGCCAGGACGAGATCGCCACACTGTCCATCCGCCGCGCGCTGGCGATCCGTCCGGATTTCGCCGAGGCGCTGGAAACCAACGCCATCATGCTGCTGCGCGCCGGCCGGTTCCGCGAAGCCTGGCCGCAATTCGAAGCACGCTTCCGCAGTTTGCTCGGCCGACATCTCGATCGTGGCTTTGCGCAGCCGCAATGGCGCGGCGAAGACATCACCGGCTGCATCATCCTGCTGCACGCCGAACAGGGTCACGGCGACGCACTGCAATTTGTCCGCTACGTGCCACTGGTGGCGGCACGCGGCGCCACGGTGCTGGTCGAGACATTGCCCGGTCAGGGCGCATTGCTGCATGGGCTGGCCGGCGCATCGGCCATCCTGGAACGCGGCGACGCATTGCCGCCATTCGATCTGCATTGCCCGATGATGAGCCTGCCGCTGGCGTTCGACACCGATCTCGGCAGCATTCCCACCGCGGTGCCGTATCTGGCGCCGCCACCCGACCGCGTCGCGGACTGGCGCGCGCGCCTGGGCGAACCGGGTGGGCTGCGCGTGGGCGTGGCGTTCTCCGGCAATCCGGCGCATCGCGACGATCATCGGCGTAGTCTTGCGCTGGCACAGTTCGCGCGGCTGCTGCGCGGCCGGGCGTGTTCGTTTCATCTGCTGCAGACCGAGATCCGACCGGCCGACCGCACCGCCACGGCCGGACTGGCACTGCAAGATCACAGTGCAGGCCTGCATGATTTCGCCGACACGGCGGCGCTGGCAGCGCTGATGGACCTGGTGATCACCGTCGACACCGCGCTCACGCATCTGGCCGGCGCGCTTGCGGTGCCGGTCTGGGTGCTACTGGCGTTCCGCGCCGACTGGCGATGGCTGGAACGGCGCGGCGACAGTCCCTGGTACCCGACGATGCGGCTGTTCCGGCAATCCGCGCCCGGGGATTGGAACGGCGTGCTGGACCAGGTGGCGCGGGCGCTGGACGCGTTTCGCCCATGCTGACCCCGCCGCCATTCGTCGCCCCGCGTGTGCCACCGTTCCACATGCGGCGAAACACCGAGTTCACCACTGGAAGAGACGCACATCAGCCTGGCCGACCGCCCGCGAGGAGTTGCTCTACCGACACGCCGCCGCTCCATGGCAGCACGGATCACCCGATCCCCGCGAACTGCTCATCGAGCCAATCCAGGACGCGTCGATTGAGCAGCGACCGGTTCTGCATCTCACAGTGCCCGTCGGCTCCTTCCTCGGCCGTGAAACGCAACAACGTCTTCGGACAGCGCAGCGCATCGAAGAAGTCGCCGGCTCCGGCCGCGAGAGCGTCATTCTCGGCCTGGGTGATCAATGTCGGGCATTCGATCAGCTCCGCCCGGCCTTCCATTGTAAACAGCTCGGCCGATGCCAGATAGTCACGCAGGTTGTCCACGCCATGCACCCAGAACCCGCGCTGCACGACTTTCCAGTTCAAGTCACGATCTTTGCGAATAGCGGCATCCGCACGGTCGATGATCGATTGGTCAAGCGCGCCGAGGTCCTGCACCGCTTCGGGCAGCAGGCCGAACATGCGGCGGATGGCACTGCGAAACCCGTCCGCGATGCTCCAGGTTCCCGGATCGGCAACGAGTGCCGCAATGCGGTGTTCGCCGGAGGCGGCACGCGGTGCGAGATGCCCGCCGAGGCTCCACCCGCTCAGCGCGATGCGCGCGGGATCGACGAACGGGTGCGAGACGGCGAAGTCCACGACTGCCGTCACGACGGTTTCCCAGTCCGGCCGCAATGGCACCTGATGCTCGTAGAGCATCGCACCCTGTCCGGGCCCGTCGAACAGCAGGCCGTGATAGCCCCGGCGCGAGGCGGCAACGGCCGAAGCAAAATACATGTCCGTGACCGTCCCATCATAACCGTTGTTGAAGATGATCAGCGGCCTGACCTGCGTTTCCTGCCCTTCTGCCGGGATGAAGTAGGCTGGCAGGGCAAGGTCCCCGAACGGGATCCGCTGCGGCCGAATGGCGCAGGCCCCGAGGGCGAGTCCCTGGTCGAAGGCGGCGATCTGCTTCCGGAAGGCAGCGAGCAAGCGCGGATCGGCAGGTGCGCCATACAGCAGGTGAAAGGACGCCGCGTAGAAGGCGCTGGCGCGCAGATACAGCTCCCGGGCGCTGCTGACATGCCGCCCGGCCAGCGCCGCCTCGGCTTCGGCCTGCAGCCGCCCTGCCGCCGTGGTCCAGGCCTGGTAAAATGCGGCGTCGTCACCGTCGCCGATGGCCTGCGCGACGGCCCTGACCTCACCGAAATCGCCGCCGCCATAGGGGATGTAAGCGAGCGGCCAGGTGCCGAACACGTCGTGCAGTCCGTTTCGAAACAGGACCTGCATGCTCCGGCCTCCGCTGCGGGTGATCAGTCGAGCGTAAGCCCCGCAGTCGAACCGCGGCAACGGGAGTCGCGTCACGCGGCATGGATCGGGTCCTGTCCATGCGACCTGGTCAGAAGCGGCTCACACCAGCCGCTTGAAATAATAGGTCGTGGCGCACGGCCTGCCGTCCGGCCACAGCGCGTAATCGGGGATCACGCCGACCTGCATCCATCCCAGACGCTGGTACAACCGCTCCGCGTCACTGCCGGTCGCGGTGTCGAGCACCAGCAGCGTCTTTCCCGCCCTGCGCGCAGCATCCTCGGCGGCGCGCATCAACATCGCACCGATGCCGCGCCGGCGGGCCCGGCGGTGCACCAGCATTTTCGCAATGTCGCCTCGATGCGGCTGGTTCTCCGGCTGAGCCAGCACGAGCTGCACGGTGCCGACGACGTCGTCGGTCGCCGCGTCCTCGGCGACCAGCAACGCCCGCCCCCCGCGCGCCACACCCTCGGCCACGTCACGCCAGAACGCCTGTGCCTTGTCGCGCGACAGCGGCGCCATGAAGCTGACCGACGCGCCACCCGCCACGCAATCCAGCAGCACATCGGCCAGCGCGCCGCTGCGCGCATGCGCCTGTTCGGGCGTCAGCCAACGGATGCGGATGGCGTCGGCGGTCATGCGGCATTCCTTCCGTTGCGACCTGCGGATCTGCCCTGTGGCAGGGAGGTGGCAAGTGCGACCAGATAGCGGGCCGCCGCATCTCCGGGATTATGGAACCCGGTCGGCTGGCCAAGCTGCATCGCCAGGCAGTCGCCGGCGGCGAGCCGATGCACGGTGGAACCGACCGTCACGTCGATTGCGCCGTCCAGCACCCAGACCTGCTGATCGATCACCGCAGCCCGCAAGCCCCCGTCATACGCAACCCGAGCGCCCGGGGGCAGCACCACCTCCACCAGCTCGATCGGCGAGGGAAACCCAGGCGGCGACAGGTTGCGGCGTACATAGCCGGTGGCCGGATCGCGCCAGACCGGCTGATCCGCCTGGCGTGCGACGGGCGCCGCATCCTCGTGCTCCGGCGCGGCGAACAGCGACGCCAGGGTCACGCCGAGGCTGGTGGCAAGCTTGTCCAGGACGCTCGCGGTCGGGCTGCTGGCGGCCCGCTCGATCAGCGAAAGCATGGAGCGGCTGACCCCGGATTGACGCGCCAGGGCGTCGAGCGAGAGCCCACGCTCTGCCCGCAGGCCGCGCAACCGGCTTGCCAGGCGGTGTTCGGTGGTGACCTCGGCGTCTTCCATGATGATGGAGTTAGCATCCAGTATACTGGATGACAAGCCATTTGTCCCACAGGCATCGGGCTTTGTCGTGGGACGCGGCAAGCGTCGGGGCAACGCCCCCGACTGCTTGCCGCGTGGCACCGGCCGCCGAATTTGCCTAGGCTGCATGCATGGACGGACGAATTGGAGACGACGCAGCGCGGCTCGACCCGGCGCGATCGCTGTGCGCCGCGGCGCCGGTGGCACTGGCCGATAGCAACGCCACCACGTGGACCGCCGGGCGCCAGACCGTGGTACTCGGCGACTGCCTGGCCGCGCTGCGGCCCCTGGCCACCGAGAGCATCGATGTCGTCGTCACCTCGCCGCCCTACAACATTGGTATCGCCTACAACAGCTATGACGATCGCCGTCCGCGCGACTCCTATCTCGCCTGGCTGAAAGGCATCGGCGAGGAACTGTGCCGGGTGATTCGGCCCGATGCCTCATTCTTCCTGAATGTCGGCAGCACCGGTGCCGATCCGTGGATTGCGCAGGATGTGGCGTCGGCATTTCGTGACCTGTTCGTGCTGCAGAACCAGATCGTCTGGGTGAAGTCGATCAGCATCGGCGATGATACGGTCGGTCATTTCAAGCCGATCAACAGCCCGCGCTTCCTCAACCACAATCATGAGGCGGTGTTCCATTTCACCCGTTCCGGCGCGGTGCCGCTGGATCGGCAGGCTGTCGGCGTACCGTTCAAGCACAAATCCAACATTGCGCGCTGGGGCCACAAGGCGGATCGTCGCTGCGCCGGCAATGTCTGGTTCATTCCCTATCAGACGGTGAAATCGCGCGCCGAGAAGTTCGACCATCCGGCCGGATTTCCGGTCGGCCTGCCGGATCGCTGCATCCGGCTGCACGGGCGGAAACAGGCGCGCGTGCTCGACCCGTTCCTGGGGACCGGATCGACCCTGGTGGCGGCGCAACGGCTGAACTGCGACGGCATCGGCATCGAGCTCGACGCGAACTATGCCAGCACGGCGGTGGCGCGGATCCGCCAGGACATCGCGGCAACTGCGGACGATCCGTTCAGCTGACGGATTGCACGAATCACGGGAGCTGCGCCCGGTTGCAGCGGGCGGGATCGGGATCGTCGTCCAGCCGCTCCAGCAGACAGCTGCCGAACCATGCGCTCAGCAGCGCCGCACCGTGCGGATTGAGATGGGAGAATCCGTCGCCGAAGTAACGATCCGGCCAGTCCGGCATCGCCGGACCCAGCACACGAAACCCGGGATAGCGCGCCTCGTACCGCGCGAGATAGGCGGCGAACCCGGCGCGCACCGCGGGACGCACCGAGCGGCCGGTCGCGCGGTTCATTGGCATGGCAATGAAGTCGGCCGGAATGCCATGCGCCGCCAGCAGCGCAAGCATCTGGTCGAAATAGCGGTCCAGCACGGGAAGCGGGACAAACTCGGCCATGTGTCCCTCGGCCGCCACCACCGACGATCCGGCTTCCCGGCCGAAGAAATACTGCCCACGCGCGGCGAGCACGGACGCGTAGGTGGCCCGGTTGCGCCACCATCGCAGCACCACGCCGCCGCGTACCAGGCCGTTGAAATACACGGACGGGAACCGCCATCCGTACAGCCGGCCGCGCAACGAGGCCGGCAGGCCATCGGCACGCCGCGGATTGTCGAAGCTGCCGTCTCCCGACTGGCGCGCGACACGGCGCACCGCCTGCAGATCGTCGGCATCGAGGAAGCCGAACCGGGCCGAACGCTCCCAGAACAGGTCGGGTTCGGCGAAATGCCCGGCGTCCAGCGAGATCACCACGCGGCGGGGCGGCCGAGGGCAGGCGAGCGCGCGGGACAGCGCGACATAGGCCTCGATCGTTTTACCACCGCCGACTGCGAGGTTGGTGGCCGCGACCGGCAGCAAGGCGGGAATGACATCCACCGCGGCGCGCGAATCGCCCACCACAAGCACCTCGCCCAGTTCGCAGCGGTGCAGCAGTGTCAGCTTGGCGCGCCAGGCCGGATATTCCGGGTCGAGAAAAGCGAGCGGCAGCGTCGCCACGAACAGCCAGACGGCGGCGAATGCCGCCAGTGCGGTCGTTGCTGTCGCAACGAGGTAACGCGACGGCGTCATCAGAACTGGAAGTACAGGAATTCGCCGGTGCCACCGATCGACAGCAGCCCGAGCGCGGCGGCACAGCCGAAGGCCAGGGCCCAGCGCAGGGTCGGCTGCCACACCAGCCGCGGCAGCGGTCCGGCGACGATCCGGCCCAGCGCCGGCGCATGGGCCCGCATGATCTGCTGCGTGTTCGGCGCGCCCCAGACGAGAGCATACAGCGCCGCCAGCCAAAGCACGGCGATCGCGACCCAGAACGCGGTTTTGGCGTCCGGCGCCGTGACCGCCGCGCCATGCAGCCCGACCATCCCGGCCAGCAGGTCTCCGGCCGCGGCCATATCCGGCGCACGGAACAGCACCGCGCCGATCAGCACGCAGAGATAGGTCAGCGCGACGCGCGACGCGCGGGCTGCGCGGGCATCGGAGCGCGGTCCTGGGCGCCACAACCGCCAGGCGTGGTTCACGCACAGATAGAACGCATGCAGCAGACCGAAGGCGACGAAGGTGAGCCCGCTGCCATGCCATATCCCGGCCAGGCCGATGGTGACACCGGTCGGCAGCACCACCATCTCGGCGAAGCCGCGCAGCGTCATGCGGGCCGCGCGGTCGGTGCCGAACCCGCCGGCGCTGCGCCGGCGCACCATCCGCAGCGCGAACGGATTGTACAGATACAGCGTCAGCCAGCGGGTCAGCGTCATGTGCCAGCGCTGCCAGTAATCGATGACGCTTTCGGCCTTGTAGGGGGAATTGAAGTTCAGCGGAAAGCGCAGGTTGAACATCCGTGCCAGGCCGATCGCCATGTCGGAATAGCCGGAGAAGTCGAAATAGAGCTGCAGCGAGTAGCTCAGCGCCACCTGCCAGGCCGGGAACAACGTCAGCGCCTCGGGATGGGCGAAGCCGGGTGCGACGGGCGCGGAGATCGGATCCGCGAGCAGCGTCTTCTTCAACAGGCCGATCAGAAAGATCGCGCTGCCGACAGCGATGTTGTTCGAGGAGACGCGCCAGGTCGCGGGCTCAGCGAATTGCGGCATGATCTCGCGATGGTGCAGGATCGGGCCGGCGATCAGATGCGGAAACACGGTGACGAACAGCGCGTAGTGCAGCGGCGAGCGGTCGGCCGAGACCTGGCCCTGGCGGCAGTCGAGCAGGTAGCCGAGCTGGGTGAAGGTGAAGAAGCTGATGCCGAGCGGCAGGATCGGATCGACGATGGCGATATCGGCGATGCCGTGCAGCTGCAGGAAGCCCAGCACGGCGGCGAGATATTTGTAGTAGACCAGCGCGCCCAGGTTGACGGCGATCCCGATGGCGAGCGCGGCGGCCTGCAGGCGGGGACGCTGTGCCGCACGCAGGATCACCCCGGACAGCGTGTAGTTGCAGGCGATCGAGGCCAGCAGCAGCGGACAGAACAGCGGGTTCCACCAGCCGTAGAACACCAGCGAGGCCGCCACCAGCCAGGCCGCCGGAGCGTCCCGGCCCAGCCGACCCGCCAGCCAGAACCCGCCGAGGGTCGACGGCAGGAACACCGCGACGAAGATATAGGAATTGAACAGCAAGGCGTAGCGGTCTTTCTGCCGTTCAGGCGGCTGCCCGCGCCCGCTTGCTCTCGATCGCACGCATCAGCTCACCGATGCTGCGCAGCGTTTCGATTTCCCCGGTCTGGAACTGCACGCCGAAGCGGCATTCGGCTTCCACCACCAGCGCGATATGGGTCATCGAATCCCAGCCTGGCACGTCGTCCTGCGTGCTCTGCGGTGTCACCTCCAGCGAGGGGTCGCGCATCAGTTCGCGCAGGATGGCGATGATTTCGGCCAGCACGGAGGGGTTGGCGCCCGAGGTGGAGGCCCCAAAGGGGGATGGCCCATACGTGGGTGGCATCGGCTTCGTCCTCCGGCATTTTGCGGCGGTCTGTCGGCGCATTAAGCGCCGCCACCGGCTACCGAAGGGTTAATGCCGCAGGGACATTGCCAGATGGGGGGCCGCCGGAGCCTCAGGCGTGGCCGGCGGCACCTGACAGCAGCAGCGGATCGACATGCAACTTGGCGAAGGCGCGACGCCACTTGGTGTCGTGGCCGTCGTCGAACACCAGGGTTTCGTCCGCCGGCACCGACAGCCAGGCGTTACGCTGGATCTCCTCGTCGAGCTGGCCGGGACCCCATCCCGCATAGCCGAGGGCCAGGATGCCTTCTCGCGGACCGCCGCCGCCGGCGATCACCTTCAGCACGTCCAGACTCGCGGTCAGCGCCAGAGCCTCGTTGACGCGCAGACTGCCCTCGCCGACCCAGTCGGCGGTGTGCAGCACGAAGCCGCGCGCATTGTCGACCGGCCCGCCGGCGCACAAACGAATGCGTCGCGCCGGTGGCAGCGGCTCAACCTCAAGCTGCTTCAGCAACTCATCGAAGCTGGGCTTCATGATCGGCCGATTGAGCACCAGGCCCATCGCGCCATCCGCGGTGTGCGCGCACAGGTAGATGACGCTCTGCGCAAAGCGCTCGTCGCCCATGGTCGGCATGGCGATGAGCAACTGCCCGGTGAGGAAATTGTCGGAGGCCGGCAAGTCAAGACTGCCAAGAGTTTGTGCCATGGGACGAATCTGGTCTCGTCCCGCGCCGCGTGCAAGGCTATTCCATTGCCAGGGCGCCCGCCCAGCCGCGCGCTCGGCCGCCCCCCCCCGGGCCGCCCCCTGGCCGCCCCCTGGCCTTCCGCCGCCCGCGAGGCTAGGAGTTGATGCCGGCGTAATGCCGCGGACCAACCGAAGTGAGGGAAGCCATGACAGTCAAGGTCGGCGACGCGATTCCATCCATGAAGTTGATGATGGCAACATCGGAGGGGCCGAAGGAAGTCTCTACCGACGATATCTTCAAGGGCAAGAAGGTGGTGCTGTTCGCAGTGCCCGGCGCCTTCACGCCCACCTGCAGCGCCAAGCACCTGCCCGGGTTCGTGCAGAACGCGGACGCCATCAAGGGCAAAGGCGTCGACACCATCGCATGCATCTCGGTGAACGACGCGTTCGTGATGGGCGCCTGGGGCAAGGACCAGGGCTGCGACAGCAAGGTCACCATGCTGGCCGACGGATCGGCCAACTTCGCCAAGGCACTGGGGCTGGAACTGGATCTGACCGGACGCGGCATGGGTGTGCGCAGCCAGCGCTATGCGCTGGTGGCGCAGGACGGCAAGGTGACGCACCTGGCAGTGGAGCCGCCGGGCGGCTTCGAGGTCAGCAAGGCGGAGTCTATCATCGCAGCACTGTGACGCGACCGATGCCACGGCCCTCGCGGCCGTGGCATCCCGCGGTGTTCGACGCATCCACGCGTGTGGGTGGAATGCGGCAAGCGACGGGGGCGTTGCCCCCGCCCAGGGGCCCGGCCCTGTTTGGGGTGGGGAGGGGGCAAGCGCCCATCCCCACCGCAACCCGAATTGATTGCAAAGGCGAGCCTTTGCTGGAGGTCCAGGGGACAAAGCCTCCTGGTGGGGTCCGGGGCAATGCCCCGACACGCGCTGCGCCCCCAGCACATGCGTGGTCCGGCAAGCACCGACGGCTCGCGCAACGTCCGCCGCGCGGCGATCCGCCACAGCAGGAGAGAGCGTACCATGGCCGTTCACCTCGTTTCCAATCGCCGTCCGGTCCGCGACCAGGTCAGCCCCGAGGAATGGGCGGCGCGCGTCGAGCTCGCCGCCGGCCACCGCGTGCTGGCGCATTACGGCGTCAACGACATGACGTATAATCATTTCGGTCTGCGCGTTCCCGGCGAAGCCGGTCACATGCTGATCAAGCGCACCGACTGGATGTTCGCCGAGGTGACCGCATCGTCACTGCTGAAGGTCGATTTCGACGGCAACGTGCTGACCGATACCGATGTCAGGACGATCAAGGGCGGCGCGCTGATCATCCATGCCGGGCTGCTGAAGGCGCGTCCGGACCTGAACACCACGCTGCACACCCACACGGTGAACGGCATGGGCGTCGCGGCGCACAAGTTCGGTCTGCTGCCGATCAACCAGCATGCGCTGCGCTTCTATGGCGAGCTGACCTACCACGAGTTCGAGGGTTTCGAGTTCGACCATGACATGACGCCGAAGCTGGTGCGCGACCTCAACGGCGGGCGCTTCATGATCCTGCGCAACCACGGCGTGCTGGTCTGCGGCGAAAGCGTGGCCGAGTGCGTGGTGAGCCATCACTGGCTGGAAATGGCGTGCCAGGGCCAGATCGCGGCGCTGGCGGCGGGCGAAGGCAATTACTCGATCCCCAGCGAGGAAGCCTGCGAATACGCGCACAGCCAGTTCGCGACCGGCGGCAATTTCCTGCAGGGCGGCAAGGACTGGGCGGCGTGTCTGCGCCTCGCCGATCGGCTCGACCCGTCCTACCGGGACTGAGTCCGCGCGAACTTCAGCGCGGGGGCAAAGCCGCCGCTCCCGCGCCGCGGTGGTTCAGTCCCCGGCCGGCAGCCCAGGAATCGCAATCCCAACCGTCTGCAGCACCAGCACCGCGTTCAGCGCCAGGATGACCAGGGTCGCGAAACCGGCGGCGGCGAACACGACCGGCCCAGCGGCGAAATTGCCCATCACCGACCGCTTCCGGCTCAGCACCAGCAGCGCCAGCATCGGCACCGGCAGCACCAGGCTCAGCACCACCTGACTCATCACCAGCGACAGCGTAGCATTGTAGCCCATCGCCACCACGAAGAACGCCGGCAGCATGGTCAGCAGCCGCCGCAGCCACAGCGGAATGCGGAACCCCACGAAGCCCTGCATGATCACCTGGCCGGCCATGGTGCCGACGGTGGAGCTGGAAATCCCCGACGCCATCAGCGACACCAGGAACACGCTGGCCGCGCCGGCGCCCAGCAGCGGCACCAGCGTGTGATAGGCGGTCTCGATCTGGTCGACGTCGCTGTGCCCGGCATGGAAGGCGGAGGCGGCCATCATCACCATCGCCATGTTCACCATCCCGGCGAAGCTGAGCGCGATCACCACTTCCCGGTTGGAGAACCGCAGCAGCCGGCTGCGCTCGACCGGCGTGCGGGCCGGCGCGCGATACTGGGTCAGAGCCGAGTGCAGGTACAGCGCGTGCGGCATCACTGTGGCGCCGATGATCCCCACCGCCAGGGTGACGGCGCCCATGTCCTCGATCTGCGGCAGCACGGTGTGCAGGGCGGCCTGGCCCCAGTCGGGTGGGGCGATCGCGAGCTCCAGGATGAAACACAGCCCGATGGTCAGCACCAGCCCGCCGATCACCAGCTCCAGCGGCCGGAAGCCGCGCCGTTCCATGGTGAGCAGGCCGTAGGTAATGATTGCGGTGATCACCATGCCCCAGAGCAGCGGCAGGTTGAGCAGCAGCGCCAGGCCGATGGCGCCGCCCAGGAATTCCGCGAGATCGGTCGCCATGGCGGCAACCTCGCTGGCGATCCACATCAGGATCACCACCGGGCGGGGGAAGTTATCGCGGCACAGCTCCGCCAGGTTGCGGTTGGTGACGATGCCGATCTTGGCCGACATGGACTGGAACAGCATCGCCGCCAGGTTGGCCAGCAGCACCACCCAGAGCAGCCCGTAGCCGTAGGACGCGCCGGCCTGGATGTTGGTCGCGAAATTGCCGGGGTCCATGTAGGCGACCGAGGCGATCACCGCCGGTCCCGCCAGCGCGAAGCCGGAGCGCCAGCCCCGCAGCCGGCCGGACAGCACCTCGCGCACGGCGAAGGTGGTGCGGTCTGACAGTGTTTGCTTCACCAGCCCGGTTTGCTTGACCAGCTCGCTCACCAAGGGACCCCTCACGCACCCGCAAAAGAAATATAGCAATGGCTACACTCTGCGCAAGACACCCTGATTAAGGGCGGCCGCTGCACCTCAAAGCCAAGACGCCAGAACCGCGCGGTGGTTGCATCCAGCCCGCGTGAGGGTGATAGAAGGCCCGCCGGCACTGGCGTTGACTGGACGAATCGCCGCGTAACGGCAGCGTTGCGGCCGCGTCCCGCGGGCGCGCAGCACAAGGAATCCGGCCTGGTGGCTCGCAGTTCGGCCCTGCCCCCCTCCAAAATCCCGTTCGAACTGCCGGCGGAACCCACCCAGGCGCTGCGCTTCGGCAAGGCGCGCACGGCCCGCTCGACCGCATTGCTGGAAGACTATGTGGAGCTGATCGCCGACCTGCTGGCGAGCAATGGCGAGGCCCGCACGGTGGATATCGCCCGCCGGCTGGGCGTGACCCACACCACCGCGGTGAAATCCCTGGCGCGGCTGAAGCGCGAGGGCCTGGCGACCTCACGCCCCTATCGCGGCATCTTCCTGACCGAGACCGGGCAGATCCTGGCCGACAAGGTGCGCGCCCGGCACCGCCTGGTGGTGAACCTGCTGCTCGCGGTGGGGGTGCCGCCGGAAGCCGCCGAGTCGGACGCGGAGGGGATGGAGCATCACACCTCGGAAGCGACGCTGGAGGCGTTCGCCCGGTTCCTGCGGGCGCGGCAGTAGTCTCCGCCCGCCGTCAGCCGGTGACGATCTCCACCGCCCGGTAGCCCTGCGCGAACAGCAGCGCCCGCAGATCGGCATGGTCCACCCGCGCCCGCGCCGCCGCGGCGACCGCCGGCTTGCCGTGGAAGGCAACGCCGAGACCGGCCGCACGCAGCATATCCAGGTCGTTCGCCCCGTCACCCACCGCGAGGGTCGCGGCCAGCGCCAGGCCCTGCTCCGCCGCCAGCGCGGTGAGCGTGGCCAACTTGGTGTCGCGATCCAGGATCGGTTCGGCGACAAAGCCGGTCAGCCTGGCACCGTCATCCAGCAGCACGTTGGATCGGTGCAGGTCGAAGCCGCACAGCGCCGCGACGCGGGCGGTGAAGAAGGTGAACCCGCCGGAGACCAGCGCGGTGCGCGCGCCATGCGCTCGCATCGTCGCCACCAGTTCGCGCGCGCCGGCGGTCAGCCGCACCCGCTGCCACGTCTGTTCCAGCGCCGCGACCGGCAGCCCGGCGAGCATCGCCACCCGCTCCCGCAGCGCTGCCTTGAAATCGAGCTCGCCATTCATCGCCCGGGCGGTGATCGCGGCAATGCGGTCCTTCAGCCCGGCGAAATCCGCCAGCTCGTCCAGCGTCTCGGCGGTGACGATGGTGCTGTCCATGTCGGCGATCAGCAGGCGCTTGCGGCGCCCTTCGGCGGGGTTGGCGAAAACATCCACCGGCGCGCCATCCAGCGCGGCACGGATCGCTTCCAGGTCGGGCTCGTCGGAGACCGCAATGTCCGCCGCCTCGCCGGGCGACAGCAGGTCGGGCGCCTGGCCACGCAGCGCATCGCGCACCCGGGCAAGCAGCGCGTCGGACAGGGCGGCGGCCTCGCGCGGAGCCACCAGGGTGACGATGTAACGCATCGGAAGCCCGGACCCTGGCAGTTATGGCGCGGAATGGGAAGCCGGCAGGGGAGCCGGCAGAAGAGAGACACGGGGCGATTGCATGCGGCGGCTGGCCGGACACACACGCTCGGTTTGCCGTGGACCTCGGCAAAAGGAAGGCTTTCAGCACGGAGAAAAACAACGAGAGCACGGAGCGCCACTGAGTTGGTGGTTGCGCGGCGGCCATGGCGCCATCGCCGACTCCGTGGCCCTCGGTGCTCTCGTTCTTCCTCCGTACTAAAAAATCCTGGCTTTGCTGCGGTTCACGCCAGCCCCCAAGCCGTTCTCACGCTGGGCTGCCGGCCGCCCGTGTCGGACCAACTGCGATGACACTGGAGAGAGAGATGCTGGTGGTGACGAGCGAGCAGGTCGCCGGACATCGGGTGCGGCAGACGCTGGGCCAATGCTTCGGCATCGTGGTGCGCAGCCGCGGACTGGGCGGCAACATCATGGCCGGGCTGCGCAGCATCGTGGGCGGCGAAATCCACGAATACACCCAGCTGCTGGAGGAGGCGCGGCGCCACGCGGTGGACCGGCTGGTGGAGAACGCCCGGCTGATGGGCGCCAACGGCATCGTCATGATGCGGTTCGATTCCGCCGAGATCGGCCAGACCATGAGCGAGATCGTCGCCTACGGCACCGCCGTGGTGCTGGAGCCGATCGGGGACTGAGCCGCGATGCTGCGTTCGGCGCTACTGGGGTTCGGTGCACTGCTGCTGCTGCTGGGCGGCGTGGCGCTGACCCTGGCAACGCAGTCGCCGGCCGGACTTGGACCGGCCGGGCTGGGCGGTGTGCTGCTGCTGGCGCTGCTGGTGGAACGCCATGGCTACAAGCGCTTCGAGGATTCGGTGCCGGGGCCGGACTGGCAGCCCACCGGCGAACGGTTCCGCGAACCGGGCGGCGATGGGCCGGTGACGGTCTACTACCAGCCGCGGACCGGCAAGCGGGTTTATGTGCGGCTGCGCGAACCGCCCGCCGCTCAACCCGCCGATGGTTCCACGCCCACCCGGGGCGATGGTTCCACGCCCACAGGGGGCGATGGTTCCACGCCCACATAGGGCGATGGTTCCACCCCCACATAGATCGCCCGCGGTCGGATCAACTGGCCCAACGACCGCTGCTCCAGCGCATGAGCGATCCAGCCGACCGAGCGGCCCAGCGCGAACAGCAGGAACGCGCTGCCGCGCGGCAGCCGCAAATGACGGCGGACCGCCACCAGCGCGACATCGATCGAGGGACGCCGGCCGGTGAGGTCCTCGGCGGCGGTCATCAGCGCCGCGGCCGTGGCATCGGTCGGCAGCACGTGGCGGAGCATCGCCGCGGCCCGCGGATCGCCGTCGGGATAGAGCGGGTGGCCGAAGCCGGGCAACGCCTCCCCCGCGGCCAGGCGGGCGCGCAGCAGTTCCGGCACCTGGTTGCCCTCCAGCGCGTCCCAAAAGGTTTCGACCCGCGCCGTCAGTCCGCCATGTAGCGGCCCGGACAGCGCGGCCAGCCCCGCTATGATGGCCGAACGCAGGCTCGCTCCGGTCGAGGCGACGCAGCGCACGGTAAAGCCCGACGCATTCAGCTCGTGATCCGCGCAGAGGATCAGCACCCGGCGCAGCAGGTCCGCGCCGGCGGCATCGAGCCCCCAGGCGGCCGCGCATTGTCGATGCAGCGGTTCGGCGGTGGGCGGCCGCCCGGTCATGCAGGCCACCAGCAGCCGCACGATGGCACCGCAACCGCACCCGGCGGCCAGGCGCGCCGGGTCGTTCACCCAGGACGCGGTGTCGTCCTCATTGGCGGCATGCGCGAACAGGGTCAGCAGATCGGCGCTGCCGGATGCGGCGGCGCGCGGACGCGACGACACGCGGCGAGGGGGCGCGGCCGGTAAGGCCCCGCCAAACGCGGCGGCGCGCGGCAGTGACCACAGCAGCGCCGCCACATCCTCCAGATCCGCGGTCTCGGCCAGCGAGAGCGCGTCCACGCCGCGATACCACAGGCGATTGTCGCGGATCAGCGTGATGGCGGATTCCAGCACGGGCAGGCCGAAATCCAGCGTCGCCTTCGCCACATCCTTGGGCCGGCGGCCACGCCGATGCTCCGCGGCGAGGCGTTCGACCGCCTCGGCGTCATAGCGCCGCTTGCGCGGATCGTCGGAGTCGTAGGCGCGCAGCATGCCGCGGCTGACATAGGCGTAGAGCGTTTGGGGCGAGACACCGAGCCGCGCGGCGGCGTCGCGGGCGGAGAGGTAGGTGGTCAAACCGGGTGGTTCCTGCTTTGAATATTGATCAGATTAATCAAGATTGACGATATATCCAAGCCGCTGCGACGCTGGCTTCCGTCGCAACCGGAGCACAGACATGCCACGCGGAACGGCCAGGCCCGCCAACCCCGACGAAACCACGCACGCCGGCACCGCCACCGGGTTCCTGGACGCGATCTGGCACGCCATCGGCGGCCCGCGGGACGCAGCCACCCGCGTCGGCTTCGCCGGCGAGGGCGCCCTGCCCTCGGCATTCGCCGTGACCGACCTGGCCGCCGCCTCGATCGGCGCCGCCGCGTGTGCCGTCGCCGACCTGGCCGGCGTCGCGACCGGGGGCGCCCCGGCCGTGACGGTGGACCGGCGGCTGGCCTCGTTCTGGTTCGGCTTCTCCATCAAGCCGGAGGGCTGGCAGCTGCCGCCGGCCTGGGATCCGATCGCCGGCGACTATCAGGCCGCGGATGGCTGGATCCGGCTGCACACCAATGCCCCGCATCACCGTGCCGCCGCGCTCGCGGTGCTCGGCGTGGCCGCCGACAAGCCAGCCGTCACCGCCGCGGTGGCGCGCTGGCAGGCCGATGCGCTGGAAGCCGCAATCGTCGCCCGCGGCGGCTGCGCGGCCACCATGCGTTCGGCCGCCGCCTGGGCGGACCACCCGCAGGGCCAGGCGGTGGCGGCGGAGCCGCTGGTCTGGTGCCGGACCCATGGCGCCGCCCCCGACCGGCGCACCACCGACGCGGCACGCCCGCTCGCCGGCGTGCGGGTGCTGGACCTGACCCGGGTGCTGGCCGGCCCGGTGGCGACCCGGTTCCTGGCCGGGTTCGGCGCCGACGTGCTGCGCATCGACCCGCCGGACTGGGAGGAGCCGAGCATCGCGCCGGACGTGACTCTGGGCAAACGCTGCGCGCGACTGGACCTGCGCCGGCCGGACGGGCGCGAGCAGTTGCTCCGGTTGCTGCGCGCGACGGATGTCATCGTGCACGGCTACCGCTCCGACGCGCTGGAGCATCTCGGCCTCGGTGCCGCGGTGCGCCGGGAGGCATGTCCCGGCCTGGTCGATGTCGCGCTGGATGCCTATGGCTGGACCGGCCCCTGGGCGACCCGTCGCGGCTTCGACAGCCTGGTGCAGATGAGCACGGGCATCGCCGAGGCCGGCATGCGCCGGTTCGCCAAGGACCGGCCCACACCGCTGCCGGTGCAGGCGCTGGATCATGCGACCGGCTACATCATGGCCGCCGCGGTCGCGCGGGGACTGCTGCGCCGCCGGACGGAGTTGGTCGGGTCGACCATGCGCGTTTCGCTGGCGCGGACCGCGGCCGTGCTGCTGGACGGCGGTCCCGCGGACGAGGCCCCGCCGCTCGCGCCACAGGAAGCGGCCGATTTCAGCCCGGAGTTGGAGGCCACCGCCTGGGGCGCCGCCCACCGCCTGCGCCCCGCCGTCACGATCGAGAACGCGCCGATGCGGTGGCAGCGTCCGGCCAGCGACCTCGGCTCCTCACCACCGGCCTGGTGAGCCGGACCCGCGCGGCGGCCGGCACGTCGCATCGCACGGCCGCCGGGGATCGCCGGCGAAATGGCACTTGTCTTGCATTCTCTTCGTCTTTCCACACCGGGTACCGCCTGCGCGCACGGCCCGGCCAGACGACGAAGGGGATTGCCGATGGCGACGAATCCGTTTCATCTTGCCTGGTTCATATCGAAAGGCTACGGCCCGAAAGGATGGCGCCAGTCCTGGGGCGGCCCGGACCCGCAGAACTGGGTAAAGCCCGACCTGCTGGTGCATCTGGCCAAAGAACTGGAGCGCGCCGCCTTCGACTACGTGATGATCGAAGACTCCTGCAACATCCCTTATACTTACAAGAACTCACACGAAACCTATCTGCGTTACGCGATCGAATTCACCGAAGCTCGATCCCTCGGTGCTGGCGCCGTTCATGATCCAGGCCACGTCGCACATCGGCATCGTCACCACTCTGTCCACCACTGAGTACAATCCGTTCATGCTGGCGCGGCTGACCAACACGCTGGACCATGTCAGCGACGGACGCTCGGGCTGGAACCTGGTGACCGGCAGCAACGACGGCGGTGCGCAGAACTACGGCCACGAACGGCAGTTTCCGCATGATCAGCGCTACGACATGGCGGACGAGTATGTCACCGTGGTGAAGCAGCTCTGGGATTCCTGGGACGCCGACGCGATGGTGATCGACCGGGAGCAGGAGATCTTCGCCGATCCTGCCAAGGTCCGGCCAATTCATTTCGAAGGAAACTATTTCCGCTCGCGCGGCCCACTCTCCGCGCCGCGCTCGCCGCAGGGTCATCCGGTGATCTGCCAGGCCGGCGGGTCCGGCCGCGGCCGCACCTTCGCGGCGCGCTGGGCGGAAACCATCATCTCCTCCGCGAACAGTGTGCCGGCAATGAAGGCGTTCCGTGACGATATCCGTGCACAGGCCGAGGGATTCGGCCGCAATCCCGATCACATCAAGATCCTGTTCCTGATCGCGCCGATCGTGGACGAGTTCGCCGAGTTTGCGATCGCCCGCAAGGAGGCCCGCATCCACGAAGCGGAAACCCATGTGGATTTCTACCTGGCGCATATGTCGCGGCTGACCGGGATCGATTTCTCGAAATACGACCTGGACGAGAAACTGCCGGTGCTGACCTCCAACGGACATCAGACGACGGCGGCGCAGTATTCCGGCCGCACGCCGCGCGAGATCATCCGCGCCGGGCGATCGGTGCAGGGTGCCGATCTGACCGGCACGCCGGACAAGGTGGCGCAGCAGATGGTGGAGATCATGCAGGAGGTCGGCGGCGACGGCTTCCTGGTGACCGATCCGGAATTCACCCGGCGCTACATCTCCGAGATCGCCGACGGACTGGTGCCGGCGCTGCAGAAACTGGGCGTGGTGCGCAGACGCTACGAACACGTCATGCTGCGCGACAATCTGTTGGCGTTCTAGCGCCGATCCGCGCGGTGTGATGGCACGCAGCAAGCGTCGGGGCTTTGCCCCGTACCCCACCAGGAGGCGTTGCCTCCCGGACGTCCAGCAAATGCTCGCCTTTGCAATCAATTCGGTTTGCGGTGGGGAGGGGGCGCAGCGGTCCCGGACCTTGGCGACATCATGGAATGGCCCCCTCCCCACCGCAAACAGAGTCGGTTCCAAGGGCCGGGCCCTTGGCGGGGATACAAGGGGCAGCGCCCCTTGCCGGGGGTTTGGGGGCAACGCCCCCGACGCTTCCTGCCCGCCACCACACCGCGCGGACCGGAAGATCAGGCTGCGGATGCCGACCTGCTCCGCAAGGCGTCCATCAGCACGCGCAGCCCGCGATCCAGCAGCTTTTCGCGCCGAACGATGACGCCAAGCTGGCGGACCAGGGCCGGCCGCAGGCGCTTGATGACGGTTTTGGGGATCGGTGTGGCCAGCGCCAGTTGCGGCATAATCGAGGCGCCGAGGCCGCCCGCCACCAGCACCTTGATGGTCTCGATGCTGTCGAGTTGCATGATCGGCTGCGGCACCGGCCCCGCGCGGCGGAACCAGCCATCGATGATCGCCCGCGTGCTGCCGGCCGGCTCGTAGAGGATCAGCGGCATGCCGGCGAGCTGGGCGGCGCTGACCGATGCCGCCGCGGGCGCGTTCGGCAGCGGGATCAACGCCACCAGCGGGTCGGTCACCAGCCGGCTGGCGGCCAGCGCGCGGTTGGGCGCGATCGGCAGCGTGACCAGGCCGACATCCAGCTCGCCCAGTGCCACGCGCTGCGCGATGTCGCCGCTGTTGCCGGTGGCGATCACGATTTCCAGCCCCGGCATGCGCTGTTTGGCCGCGGCCAGCACCGGCGGCAGCAGGTAGATGCAGGCGGTGGCGCCGGTGCCCAGCCGCACCCGGCCGGTGGCGCCCGCGCGATGCGCCTGGGCCGCTTCCATCGCATCCTCGATCGCCGCCTGCGCGCGCCGCGCCGGCCCGACCAATGCCTCGCCCGCCGCGGTCGGCAGCATCCGTCCGCCCGCCCGGTCCAGCAGCCGCACCTGCAGCGCGCGTTCCAACTCCCGCACCTGCTGGCTTGCCGCCGGCTGCGTCAGGTTCAGCGCCCGCGCCGCCGCCGAGACGGTCCCCGTATCGACCACCGCGAGGAAGGTGCGCAGCTGGCGCAGGGATGGAGGCTGCATAACGCCAACTTATCATGATGCCGCGTATCACAAGATTTTTCTTGGGCGCCCCGGTGTCGCCTCGCATGCTGCCGCACGACCCGAAAACACGCAGGAAGCAGTCATGCCGCTAACCTACCGCTTTGGTGCCGTCCATTGGTGCGATCGAGACCGATCTCCCGCGCATTCGTCCGCGTGGCGCGGATGGACGCCGGTGCCTGGCTGCGCTCTGGTTGCGCCCGCATCGGTGCGCCGCGCATGGTCCGGCAGGAGGCAAGGATGATCGATCGGAGCAGCGTCATCGTGCGACCGAACCGTGAGGAGGACATGCCGGCCATCGCCGCGATCTACGGCCATCACGTCCGCCACGGCACCGCCTCGTTCGAGACCGATCCGCCGGACCTGGCGGAGATGCTGCGCCGTCGTGCCGACATCCTGGCGAAGCGGTTTCCCTATCTGACCGCTGAGGCGGATGGCACCGTGATCGGCTACGCTTATGCCAGCACCTATCGCCCGCGCGCGGCCTATCGCGACACGGTGGAGAACTCGGTCTATCTGCACCCCGATGCGATCGGGCGCGGTGCCGGGCGGCGCCTGCTGGAAGCGCTGGTGCAGGACTGCGAGGAGCGCGACCTGCGCCAGATGATCGCGGTGGTCGGCGACCGCGCCAATGTCGCCTCGATCCGGCTGCATGAACGCTGTGGCTTCCGCCTGGTCGGCGTGCTGCAGGATGTCGGCTTCAAGCATGGACGCTGGCTGGACACCGTGCTGCTGCAGCGCCGCCTCGGCCGTGGCAACGGGGCGCCGCCCTCGGCCCATCCGTGATGCATCCGCCACGCCGTCTGTCGGTGGTGCTTGGCGTCAATCAGACGCTGTCCTGGGGCATGACCTTCTATCTGCCCGCGGTGATCGCCGGACCCGCCGCGCAGAGCCTGGGACAGACCCCGATCGCGGTGCTGGGCGCGTTCTCCTGGGCGCTGCTGGTCACCGGGGCCTGCGCGCCGCGGGTCGGGCGCTGGATCGACCGGCATGGCGGGCGCGGCGCGCTGACCGCCAGCGTCCTGGTGCTGGCCGCCGGCCTGCTGCTGCTGGCCACCGCGACCAGCCTGGCGCTGTGGTATCTCGCCTGGACCGTGCTCGGCATCGGCATGGCGCTGGGGCTGTACGACGCCGCCTTCGCCACCATCGGCACGTTGCTGGGACGCGGCGCCGGCCCGGTGATCACCGGCGTGACCCTGATCGCAGGCTTCGCCAGCACGGTGTTCTGGTCGTTGGGCGCGGGGCTGATCGGCACGCTGGGCTGGCGCGGATTGCTGCTGCTGTATGTTGCCCTGCAACTGGTGGTGAACCTGCCGCTGGTGCTGCTGCTGGTGCCGGCCGGCGCGCCGCAGCAACGCGTCGTGGCGACCGCTGAACCGGCCACGCGCGGCCAGACCCGGCGCGTGGTCGTTGGCTTCCTGGCGTCGTTCTTCGCGCTGCGCTGGTTCATCACCTCAGCGATCGCCGCCCATGTGCTGCCACTGCTGCACGGTATCGGGCTCACTCTGGGCGAGTCGGTGTTCGTTGCCGCGCTGATCGGTCCGGGTCAGGTCGCCGGGCGGATCCTGGAATGGTCGATCGGGCCGCGGATCAACCTGCTGACCCGCGCCCGGCTGGGTGCATTGCTGTTTCCGTGCGGCGCCGCTGCGCTGCTGCTGGGCGGGCCGCTGGCCGCGGGTTGCTTCGCGCTGCTGTACGGCATGAGCAACGGCATCCTGACGATCAACCGCGGCACGCTGCCGCTGGCGCTGTTCGGACCTTCCGGCTACGCGACGTTGCTGGGATGGCTGGCGGTGCCGGTGCTGCTGGCGCAGGCGACCGCGCCGACCCTCGTATCGCCGCTGGTCACGGCCCTGCCTGCGCTGGATGTGCTGCTGCTGGCGGGATCGGTCGCGCTGGCCGCCGTGGTCCTGCTGCTGCCGCTGCGTCTGCCGGAGGATGGGACGCAGCCGTCTTCCTGACCCGATGGCGATGCATGGTTTGCTGCGTCGCAGATGTTCGGTCGCGGCACATCCGTCCGATCTCGAAGGCCGGCTCGCGTCCAGCCCGCTTGTATCCAGGTCGGCTGTCGCTAGCGCGTCAATCTGTCCGGTTTTGGTAGCGCGTGATCTGTCCGCTTCGTTCCTGCTCTGTGCCGGGGCATGCCCCGGCACAGAGCAGCCGCACTGGAAGCGTGTCATGCGGCCATATGCTCCTGTTGGAAAAGGCGCCCCTCGGCGTCGTAATCCGCCAGCCGGTGCGGCCCCCACAACACCGCCAGCCGCCCATCCGGATATTCGTGCACGCGCACGGTGGCTCTGACGAAGTGCGGCCGCAGCCGCGACGGCGGCAGTTGCAGGGTGAGGCGGCGCCACTTCACCGTGTTGTCATGACCCACTCGGCGGTCCTCCTGGATGCACAGAATCTCCCGCCAGGCACCGTTCGGATCCACCACGAAGGCCGATCCCGCCTGCTCGGCCGGCACCGCAAAGCGCGCGTTGTGCTCGGCGACGTAGACCTCCCGCAGCCATCGGTTCGCCGCCTCCGGTGTGCTGATCCCGGCCAGCGCCAGCTCCTTCGGCAGCCGGTCCTGCAACGTGCCGAACAGGCGCTCCGACCGCCCGCGGGCCTGCGGCGAGTAGGCCGCAATGTGCTCGATGCCGAGCTGCTTCAGCGCCCGGCCGAACTGTGTCAGCACTGTCTTCGAGACACGACCGCCGGCCTCGGGCGTCTCGAAGTAGTGGCTGCCACGGTCGGTGTAGAGCGAGCAGAACAGGCCGTGCCGTTCAATCACCTCCCGTACGCCACGCAGGCTTGAGGCGGTGCCCTCCTGCTCCACCAGGAACAGCGAGTAGACCGCACTCGTCGCGTCATCCATCGTCGCCACCAGGTCGTATTTGCGTTCGTCGCCAGGCAGCCAGGCATGGGTCGACGCATCCTGATGCAGCATCATGCCCACCAACGGCCGGCGCGGCCGCTTCTTGCGATGCGCCGAGCGCGACCGCGCCGGGGTCACCAGCCCGGCCCGTTGCAGGTGCAGCTTGGTCACCGTGTAGCCCAGCGTGTAGTTGTGCCGCTTGCCCAACTGCTCATGGAAATGCTTCACCGTGAAGCCGCGGTAGAGATCGCGATACAGGCCCAGCATCCGCTCGATCTCCGCCTTCGGCGCCTGCCGCAGCGAGGGGCGGAGGCGACGGTCGCTCAATCCCGCAACTCCTTCTTCCCGGTAGCGGTCGCGCCAGCGGCGGAACGTCCGCTCGCTGACCCCGAGCAACTCCGCCGCCTCCAGCTGGCTCAGCTCAGACCGTTCGGTCCGACCCAGCACGTCCTGAAAACGCATCCGACGAACCCCCTCGTGAATGCGTGCCCGATCCATCGCCGCCCCCCGTTCCAGCGAGCCAGTGGACCGGACACTTCACGAGCTACAAACACCGGACAGATCGCCAGCTAGCCACATTGTATCCAGGCCGGCTTGTATCCAGCCCGGCTTGCATCCAGGCTTGGCGCTCGCATTTCGCGGCAGCGCGAGAACACAAGCTCGGCCTGGTGCGGATCGCGGCGACGCAAAGCTCTCAGCACGGAGCAGGAACGAGGATCACCGAGGGCCACAGGAGCCGGTGATTGCGCCACGGCTGCCGTGCCATCACCGACTCCCGTGACCCTCCGTGGTCCGGGTTCTCGCTCCGTGGTGGAAAAGCTTGCTTCGCTGTGGTTCACGCCGGACCAAGGGCGTTCTCACCTCGTCTGCCGACCGCCCGTGCCGGCGCAAATGCGGTCACCCTGGCATCCAGCCCGACCGGCATCCCCGCTGCACAGCCGGGGCGGCCGATCAGCCTTCGGCAGCCTCCACCGCGGCGACGTCGAGCAGCCGCTCGATCACCTCCGGCTCCTGGGCGCCGGCGATGGCGTGGCGCCCGGAGATCACGAAGCAGGGCACGCCGTTGATGCCCAGCCGATGCGCGCGGAGATTGTCGGCGTGCACGGCGTCCACCTCCTCCTCGCCCAGCAGGAAGCGTCGCACCGCCGGGCCATTCAGCCCGCAGGCCTGGCCGATGGCGATCAGGAGGCTGGGGTCGCCGATATCCAGCCCGTCAGTGAAATGCGCGGAGAACAGCGCCTCCACCATCGCATCCGCGCGGCCGAAGCGGGCGGCGAAACGCACCAGCCGATGCGCCTCCACCGATGACGGGGTGCGGCGGATCCGGTCGAAGCGGAACAGCACACCCTCGGCACGACCGATCTCGGAAATCGAGGCGTAGAGCCGGCGCGCCCGATCCTCGCCGCCGAATTTGCGGATCACGTAGTCCGGCCGGCTCACGCCGACGCGCGGCATATCGGGATTCAGCAAAAACGGCCGCCAGGTGAGCTCGAACAACAGATCGGGGCGGCGGCGCAGCGTCCGCATCAGACGCCGCACGCCGAGGAAACACCAGGGACAGACGAGATCATGCACGATCTCGATCCCCAGGCGGGCCTTTGGTGGTGCCAGGACGTTCACAGCCGGACTCTGGCGGGCAAAGCGGCTGGTGTCACGCGAATATCATCGCCCCTATCGCCGCCCTGGCCAACCCGTTCAGTCGAGCGGTTCGAGCCCGGCATAATACCGCGTCGTGAAGCCATGCGCGCCGTGCCGCCAGATCCGGGTCCGGCTCGATTCGGCGTAGAGCGGCGCCACCTGGCGCGGGCAGTACTGCGCCAGGATGCCGCGGCGGGTCCGGCTTTCCGGGACCGCGGTGGTATCATGCACCAGCTTCGGATGGCGGATCACCACTCGGCCCCGTCTGGTGGCAAGCGGCACCGGCTCCAGCCCGTGCACCGCCATGCGTCGCTGCTCCGACCGGTCGGGCGGGCCGGGTGGCAGCCGATGGCTGCCGGCGAAATAGTGGATCGCGCCGGCTTCCTCGCCGACATCCTCCAGCCCGATCCAGGCGGTGGCGAAATGGTGCGGCAGCGTATAGGCGGCGCTGGCGGCATCAAGCTGTGGCGTCTGGCCGGCATCGCGCAGCAGGCCACGGCTGCCGGTCAGCAGCACGCGGGTCCGGAACAGCAGTTCCAGAAACTCGCCGATCGGTTCGGCCAACAGCAGCGCCCGCAGCGGATGCGAGAACACATGCGGATCGAGCGCGGCCGCGGGATAGGGCGTGAACTCGGGTTGCCATGTGCTGGGTCCCAGCGTCACCGCACCGCAGCTGAACAGCAGGTCCGGGCAGGCGCCGGCGAACATGCGTTCCAGATCCAGCGCCGCCAGCTCCACCACGCGGCGGTCGATGGTCTGGTCCAGCACCACGAACCCGTCCCGCATCCAGCCACGCAGCATGATGGCATGACGCTCGCTGAGCCGGCCCAGTTCCACGCCCGCATCGACCAGGTCCGCTGCGTCGGACAGGTCGGTCCACGGCCGGTCCTGTTGCGTCGGCCGCGGAGCCGCCTCGCAGGGCCGGTAGCCGCGGCCCCGGCCGAACCGCGCGTAGTGGCTGGCTGCATCGGCGGCGCGGCCGGCCTCGATGTCGGCCACCGCCTGCGGGTAGCAACTCAGGTAGAATGCCGGGTCGACGTCGTTCGATCGCCTGCCCTCACGTCGGCCATGCTTGTGGTAATGCAGCCACAGGCTGGCTTCGATGCCACCGGCCACGGCCCTGCCGATGTCGGGATACATCCGCAGATAGCCCGCCTCGTCGAACAACTCCCGTTCCGGCAGGTTCGGCGGTACGGCCAAGTCTCGGTCCTCCTGCTGCGCGCGGCCTGGGCGCTAGCATGGCGCACGGCAGCCGACAACGCTCTGGACCGTGCGAGCGGTGCATCGCAGACTGCCGGCATGTCGATCATCCTGTATGACCTGGCCGGCGCCGACCCGGCCCTCCGGTTCAGCCCGTATTGCTGGCGCACCCGCATGGCGTTGGCCCACAAGGGCCTGCCGGTGGAGACCGTGCCGTGGCGGTTCACCGACACGGCCGCCATCGCGTTTTCCGGCCAAGGTCGGGTGCCGGTGATCCGGGACGGCGAGACCGTCGTTTCGGATAGTTGGGCGATCGCCGACTATCTGGAGGAGCACTACCCCACGCCCACGCTGTTCGGCGGCGCGCTGGGCCGGGCGCATGCGCTGTTCGTGAATGCCTGGGCGGATTCGGTGCTGCTGGGCGGCATTGCACGCCTGATCGTGCGCGACATCCTGGATGTGCTCGATCCGACGGATGTGGATTATTTCCGCTCCAGCCGCGAGGCGCGGTTCGGCACCACGCTGGAGGCGGTGCAGGAAGGCCGCGAGGAGCGGGTGGCGGCATTCCGTGCGCTGCTGCAGCCGGTGCGTCTGGTGCTGGGTCGGCAGGCCTGGCTGGGTGGGGCAACCGCCAGCTATGCCGACTTCATCGTGTTCGGCACGCTGCAATGGCCGCGCTGCACATCGCGCTTTCCGTTGCTCGCCGCGGATGATCCGGTGGCGGCCTGGCAGGACCGCATGCTGGACCTGTACGGCGGCATCGGCCGAGCGGCGGTCCGCCCGTAACGGTCCCACGGCCGCCCAGAGTGACCGCATTTGGCCCGGAACGGGCGGGCGCCGGCCGAGGCAGAAAGGCTTCCGGTCTGGCGTTGGCTGGCCGCACCAGCGACCGGCGCGTGCGACAGAGGAGCCGCGGTCACGCACCCAGCAGATGCAGCACCAGCTCCCGCCGATGCGGCGCGCTGCGGTGCTCGAACACATAGATCCCCTGCCAGGTGCCCAGCACCATGCCGCCCTCCGCGACCGGAATGCTGAGCTGGGTCTGGGTCAGCGCCGCCTTGATATGCGCCGGCATGTCGTCCGGCCCCTCATCCTGATGGATATAGTCGCTCCCCTCCGGCACCACGCGGCGGAAGAACGCCAGCAAATCCGCCTGCACATCCGGATCGGCGTTCTCCTGCACCAGCAGCGACGCCGAGGTATGCCGGCACCAGACCGTCAGCAGCCCCGTCGCCACCGCCTGCTCTGCCAGCCAGCTTCGGATCGAGGCGGTCACCTCCACCAGCCCCGGTCCGCGGGTCGCCACCGTCAATCGATGCACTGCCTGTCGCATGATCCAGACTTGTGTGTTCCGGGCGCCTTGGGCAAGACGATCCCCCCATGCCGCCTTCGTTCCACACGCTGCGGATTGCCGACCTGCACCGCGAGACCGCGGATGCGGTGGTGCTGGGCTTCGATGTCCCGGAGCCGCTGCAGGCGGCGTATGCGTTCCAGCCCGGCCAGTACCCTGACGCTGCGGGCGACGATCGACGGCGAGGACCTGCGCCGCAGCTACTCGATCTGCGCCGGCCTGGATGACGGGGCGCTGCGCGTCGCGATCAAGCGCGTCGCCGGCGGAGTGTTCTCCAACTGGGCCAACGACACGCTGCGGATCGGCGACACGCTGGCGGTGATGACGCCGGACGGGCGGTTCGGCGTGCCGCCGGAACCCGATGCCGCGCGCACGCTGGTGGCGTTCGCCGCCGGGTCCGGCATCACGCCGGTGCTGTCGATCCTGACCACCATCCTGCAGCGCGAGACACGCAGCCGGTTCCTGCTGTTCTACGGCAATCGCAGCACCGACAGCATCCTGTTCCGCGGCGCGCTGGAGGATCTGAAGGACCGCTTTTTGACCCGCCTGTCGGTGTTCCACGTGCTGTCGCGCGAGCAGCAGGACGTTGCGGTGCTGAACGGACGGCTCGATGCCGAGAAGCTGCGCGTGCTGATGCGCGCGATGGTGCCGCTCGACATGGTGGACCATGTTTTCGTCTGCGGGCCGCAGCCGATGATCGAGGGGCTGGAGAAGGCGCTGGCGGATCTCGGCCTGCCCCGCGCGCGCATCCATGTCGAGCGCTTCACCCCGTCCGCCGCCGGCCGGCCTCGTCCCGTGGTGGTGCCGCAGGCGGTGGCGCCGAAGGCGATTGCCACGGTGATCAGCGAAGGCGTGCGCAGCGACATCCCGGTGGCGGATGGCGAGGCGATCATCGACGCCGCGATCCGGGCCGGTCGCGCCCTGCCCTATTCCTGCAAGGGCGGCATGTGCTGCACCTGCCGCGCCAAGCTGCTGGAAGGGCGGGTGGAGATGACGGTGAACTACTCGCTGGAGCCGTGGGAGACGGAGGCCGGCTATATCCTGACCTGCCAGGCGCATCCGCTGACCAAACATGTGGTGGTGGATTACGACCAGGTGTGAAGGGCGGGAATTCGGCGGCGGCGGCGGGTCTGTCGCCGAGGGGGCGGCGGGTCGCCAAGGCCGCTGCATCCGTCGCGCCGGTTGGATAGGTCGCGCCGGTTGGATAGACTGTGCGACGCATCCGGCAGGAGCCAGGCCATGTCCCGCGTCATCAGGCTGTCCACGCCGAAAGCGAAGCAGGTCAACCTGCCCAAGACAGCGGCGCTGACCAAGGCACAGGCCGAACACAAGGCGTGGCTCAAGGCGCATGGGATCAAGGTGACGAAGAACACGTTGCGTACCTGACGCCGGCACTGCCTGAGGCTCCGTCAGGGGGAAGCTGGCGCGATCCACGCTTGCCGCGTTGTCCGGCGATCCCGGCGGTTCAGGCAAGGTCTGCGGCCTGAGCTTCAATTGTCCGCGCCACGGAATGTATCGGGAGTTCAGTTCCGCATAACAGAGCCAGGTTCGGCCAACACTCAGTCCCGCGGCCGCTGGGCATTACCCATCAGCCTCCCCCACAGGGTTTCGGCCGGCACAGGCAGGTCCAGTCCCATGACGTCCTCCAGCACGTGCCGCAGATCATCGGCACCGGCCAGCACCTTTTGTTCGGCGCCTCCGTCCGGCTGGCGCACGGAGACGTTCGTGTTCCTCAGATTGACCCTTGTGTCGCCGACCACGCGGCAGACCATGAGGTTCTGGATGAAGATCGAGCGCGGATTGGTCGAGGTGAACCAGTTGGCGACTTCGAAATCGACCCGTGCCTGCGGGGCCAGGGTGAACTGATACAATGCCTGCCAACTGCCATTGAGCCGCGACTGCAACTCGAACGTCTGGTCCGCGCTCATTACGCGATACCATCCGTGCGGCGTGACTTGTTCCGTACCCGGATCAAGACGCAGCGGCGCGGTTGGCGTGTTTCCGCCGAAGCCGACATCGGCAATGAACCGCCCTTCCGGCAGCTCGACCAAGGTCAGCCGATGGGTCAGCGGCGCCGCCGGTCCCTGCAACGCCCAGACGACCCGCGCCGCGAGGGCGGTCACCGTGAATCCCAGTTCCGCCAACACGTCATGGAACAGCGCATTGTGTTCCTGGCAATACCCGCCACGACGCCTGCGCAGCAGCTTCGTCTGGATCGCAGCCGGATCGAGATCGACCGCCAGGCCGAGGAAAGGGTCGAGGCACTCGAAAGGGATCTGGCCGGGATGGCGCAAGGTCAGCTCCCGCAGAACCGCAAGCGTTGGTTCGCTCGGCCCGCCGTAGCCAATACGCGCGAAATAGTCCGGCAGGTCCGGAACGGAGGTCATTACCGAACCATACGCAAAGCACCCGGCATACTCCAGACCGGCTCGGGGGCCACCCTGCGACCAGGCTTAGTTGTCCCAAGATACCGGCGGAGCACGTCGGTTCGCTCGTCGTCGCGCCGTTACTCCGGCTGTGCCCGCTTGTGCGCCAACAGCGCCATCAGTCTGCGGTCCCGCCATTCCTGCCGCACCGGCATCAGGTTCGCCGGCAGTTCCGCCCGCCGCGTATCGTTCAGCCGGCCCACCAGCATCGGGTCCCACAGCCGCGGCTGCATCTGCCGCTGCATCTCCAGATACAACGGTCCGTAGCGCGTGCAGTAATCCGCCAATCCGCCCGGCGCGTTCAGGTCGATCGTCTCCAGCGGTCCCATGAAGCTCCAGCGCAGGCCAAGCCCGTGCTTCACCAACGCGTCGAGATCGGTGGGTGAGATCACGTCATCGGCGAGCAGCCGGAACGCCTCGGCCAGCAGCGCGCCCTGCAGCCGGTTCAACGCGAACCCGTCCATCTCCTTCTTCACCGTGGCCGGCACCTGTCCGGCGCGGGTCATCAGGTCGCGCGTGCGCACCACCACCTCGGGCTCGGTCCACGGCGCCGGGCAGAGTTCCACAATCGGGATGAGGTAGGGCGGGTTGACCGGGTGCGCGACCAGGCAACGCGCGCGCCCGGCCAAGCCTTCGGTGAAGGCGCTGGCGGGGATGCCGCTGGTCGAACTGGCCAGCACTGCGTCCGGCCGAGCGGCGAGATCGAGCTCGGTGAACAGGGTCTGCTTCTCGGCGATTTGCTCCGGCCCGTTCTCCTGCACGTGGTCTGCATCGTGCACCGCCTCCGCCAGCGTCGCCACCGGACGGATGCGCGCCAACACGGTCTGCGGCGGTTCGTCCAGCAGGCCGGCATCGTGCAATTCCGGCAGCCGGTCGGCGATGAATTCCAGCGCCGCCGGAACGGCCTGCGGGACTTTGTCCCACAGCGTCACCTCGAACCCTGCGCGAGCAAAAACGATGGACCAGGCGCGGCCAATCAAACCGGCGCCGATCACGGCTACCTGCGTCATCAGCGAATCTCCATTGAGCGGTGATGACATCATCCATCATCGCCGCCGGCAACCGCTACCGGTGACGCCTGACAAAATCGGGATCACGCGGCGTGTGACTCGAAGAACCGGCGCGACGCAACGCCAGCGTCCAGTGCGGCTGGAGGCGCGACGCTGCTACGGCGTCCAGCGCGGCTGGAGGCGCGACACTGCCAGGCGACTGGACGCTATCACGGCGTCGCGAGCGGCGGATCAGCGGACGCGCGGATCGGACCCAGCCATATCGCACGGCCTCGGGTGCCCGCAGCATCGCTGCAAGAGCACGGGCCGGCGTTCGCCCGACTTCGTCGGCTCCGGACGGGTTGCGTGCCATGCACCGGGAAGGCCCCGGCCCTTGGGACCGAATCCGATTGCAAAGGCGAGCCTTTGTTGTGGGTTCAGGGGGCAACGCCTCCTGGTGGAGGTTCGGGGCAAAAGCCCCGATTGCGCCTACGAAGCCGCGCGGAAGTGGGACCGTTCGGTCAGATGGGTCATAAAAACCTGACAGTAATGGCTGGCTGAACTGGCCCAGACCTTCTCCCGCAGGGTCAGCCAGCGTTCCCGCCGCTCGCCCAGGTCCATGCTCAGCCCGATATGCATGGCTTCGGTGATCTCGTCCGCGTCGTACGGGTTGACGATCAGCGCCTCCGTCATCTCATCCGCCGCGCCGGCGAAGCGGGAGAGGATCAGCACACCGGGGTCTTCCGGATCCTGCGCCGCGACGAATTCCTTCGCCACCAGGTTCATCCCGTCGCGCAGCGGCGTCACTACCCCGAGTTGGGCCATGCGGAAGAAGCCGGCCAGTGTGGTCCGGCGCATCGCCCGCGCCATGTAGCGCAGCGGCACCCAGTCGAATTCGGAAAAGCGCCCATTAATATCGCCGACGATACGGTCCAGCTCGCGCCGCAGCCGCTGGTAATCGCCGACATCCTCCCGCGAGCGTGCCGCAATCTGCAGGAAGCTGACATGCCGCCGGTGCTCGGGATAGCGCTCCAGCAGGCGCGCGAAAGCCTCGAACCGGTTGGCCAGGCCCTTGGAATAGTCCAGCCGCTCCGCACCGATCGCCAGCTTACGGTCGTTCGGCAGGCTCTCGCGCAGCTGCCGGCTCTCGACGGTCTGGGCGGAGGTAGCGGCCTCCGTGGCAAAGGCCTCGGCGTCGATCCCGATCGGGTCGACGATCGCGTGGACCGACCGGCCATGATGGACAAAGCGGCCCTGCGCGTCCGGCCGCACCTTCAGCATCTCACGGCAGCAGTCCAGGAAGGCCTTGCGATAGGTGGCGGTGTGAAAGCCGACCACGTCGTAGTCACACAGGGCTGCCAGCAATTCCTCCGCCCGCGGTAACGCCAGCAGCACGGCGGAGGGCACGAACGGGGTGTGCAGGAAGAAGCCGATCCGGTTGCGCACCCCCAGCTCCCGCAGCGACTCCGCCAGCGGGATCAGGTGATAGTCGTGCACCCAGATGATGTCGTCGCGCTTCAGCAGCGGGGCGAGCGCCGTCGCGAACTGGCGGTTCACCGCCCGGTAGCCGTCGTAATCCTCGCCCCGGTAGTCGATCAGGCCAAGTCGGAAATGCAGCAACGGCCACAGCGTCCCGTTGGAGACGGAGAGATAGAACGCCTTGTAATCGTGCTCGGTCAGGTCGATCGTGCCGTAGGTGATGCCGTTGGCCTGCTGCAAATGCGGCGTGGCGGAGGGCTGGCTGCTGCGACGTCCGCTCCAGCCAAACCACAGCGAGCCGGGCCGCAACGCGTCAGCCAGAGCCACCGCCAGACCGCCGGCCCGGGGGCCGCGCTCCGATGGCAACGGGACGCGGTTGGATACGACGACCAGACGCGCCAAACAAAACCCTCCCCTGATTCACTCCATAAACCACGCGATCACAGGAACTGTCACGCAACGGGGCCTCACTTGGCCGTGAGGGTCGGAGAAAATGCCTCAGTTTCGCCCGGTTGCGCCGCAAAAAAACCTGAACCGCCCTGCCCTATCAGGTCGAGCAAGAAGCCGGGGAGCCTACCATCATGCGTATAGCCCAGATCGCACCGCTGACCGAGGCGGTGCCGCCGAAACTGTACGGCGGCACCGAACGAGTGGTGTCATTCCTGACCGAAGAGCTCGTCGCCATGGGGCACGAGGTCAGCCTGTTCGCCAGCGGCGATTCGGTCACCACCGCCCAGCTGGAGGCAATGTGCCCGCGCGCGCTGCGGTTCGACCGCAGCCTGCGCGATGCGATCGCACCGCATATGCTGATGATGGAGCAGGTGGCTCGTCGCGCCCATGAGTTCGACGTGCTGCATTGCCATCTCGATTACTGGCCGTTCTCGCTGTTGAGCCGGGTCGACACGCCGTTCCTGACCACGCTGCACGGCCGGTTGGACCTGCCGGAACTGGCACCGGTGTACGAGTGCTTCGACGGGGTTCCCCTGGTGTCGATTTCCGACGCCCAACGTGCACCGCTGCCCAATGTCGACTTTCTGGCGACCGTGCATCACGGATTGCCCGAGACGCTGCTCATGCCGCAGCGCTCGACGCCGAACTACCTCGCCTTCCTTGGCCGCATCTGCCCGGAGAAGCGCCCCGACCGTGCGATCCGCATCGCCCGGGAGACCGGGATTCCGCTGAAACTCGCCGCCAAGGTCGATCGGGTGGACGAGGAATACTACAACGCGGTGATCCGCCCGATGATCGACGGCTCGTTCATCGAGCATATCGGCGAGATCGGCGACCACCAGAAGTCGGAGTTCCTCAGCGGCGCCCAGGCCCTGCTGATGCCGATCGACTGGCCCGAGCCGTTCGGCCTGGTGATGATCGAGGCGATGGCCTGCGGCACGCCGGTGGTGGCGTTCAACTGCGGCTCGGTGCCGGAAATCGTGGAAGACGGGCTGACCGGGTTCATCGTGGAGGATGAGGTCTCGGCCTGTGCCGCGGTGCGCCGCGCCACGCGGCTGTCTCGTGCGGCAATCCGCGCGCGGTTCGAGGAACGGTTCAGTGCGAGGCGCATGGCGGAGGATTATGTGACGCTGTACCGCCGATTGGTCGCCAAGGCCCGCCCGGCCCTGCGCATGGTCACCTGACCCCGGCAAGCCCGGACTTACCCCCTCTCCTTGCGGGAAGGGGCGACGGAATGAGGGCCACGGGGGATGCGGATCCGCTCAGTCCCCCGGGGCTCCCCCCTAACCCTTCCCGCAACGGAAGGGGAAGATCCTGTGGCGCCCGGAACGGTATCCGATGCCTATGGGCATCCTGGGCCGGCCACCCTGGCAGGCGAAGCCACCACGACCGGCGGCATCGGCACTCCGGTCGGCCGCTTCCAGGTCAGTGCAGGTCGAACCAGAACAGCGATTGCGCCGGAGCGGCGGTTGGGCCGATAGTCGGGATGCGAGAAACCCTCGCAGCCCGTCTCCGCCAGGGGCCATGAACCAAATGGCTATTGCGCCGCTACAACCGCACCGGTCGTGGTACAAGCATTTCTGGTACAATGAGCGCTCGCCGCTCCGGACGCTGGCCGATCGCGTCCTGATCTTCGCCATTCTCGCCCTGTCGCTTCTGGCGATCGGGACTCGGGCGCAGCATCATCCGCCCTCCGCCCGCGCCATGACGCCGGACGCATCGGTGGGTCGGCTACCGTATGAGCACACCACGATCTTCATCCCGCGGGACCACAGCCGGCCGCGCTGAACGACCGCGACGCACCGGGTTGCCCTCAGCGGACACCCAGACCCGCGTCTCCCCTTCCGCCGCGATGCGCTCAGAAGCGTTCCACCCAGGGCCGCAGCTCCATCTCCCAGCTCCAGGCGCTGCGGGGCTGCGTCACCACCTGCCAATAGCTCTCCGCGATCGCGTCGGGATCCAACAGACTGTCCGGGCTGTCGGCCGGATCCTGGCGAGCCGCGCTGCGAATGCCGCCATCGATGACGAAATGCGCGACATGCACACCCTGCGGCGACAATTCGCGCGCCATGCTCTGCGCCAGGCCGCGCAGGGCGAACTTGCCCATCGCGAATGCGGATGACTGCGGATATCCCTTCACGCTGGCCGAGGCACCGGTGAACAGGATCGCACCCTGGCCCCGCGGCACCATGTGGCGCGCCGCCTGCTGCCCCACCAGAAAACCGCCATAGGCACTGACCGCGATCGCCCGTGCCACCTGCTCAGGATCCAGCTCCGTGATCGGCCCGCGCGCCCGCGCCGAGGCGTTGTAGACCACCACATCCGGCGCTCCTTGCGTCGCGACCACGACGTCAAACAGCGCCGCAACCTCCTCCGGCTCGGTTGCCTCGCAGGCGAAGCTGACGCCGGCGGTCTCCTCGACCAGCCGCGCGAGCCGATCCGGATTACGCGAGGCGAGCGCCACCTGCAGCCCGTGGCGTGCGAACAGCCGCGCCAGCGAAGCACTCAGTCCGCTGCCCGCGCCGACAATCAGCGCCGATTTCAGTTCCATCGCAATCCCTCCGCAGGCCTGCACGCAGTGATAGCGGACGGGGGCTCACGCGCCAAATGCGCGTAAGGCCGGGTCGCGGCGTCCGAGACCCGACCATGCCGCGACCCACCCGTGCCGCGACGCGTTTCAGGCGCCGCTCGGGAAGCGGCATTTCTGGCTGATGGGATGCAGTACATCGGCCGCCGGCGATTCCAGCACCAGTTCCAGCAGGTCCCACTCGCCCTTGCTGTCATCCGGCTGCTTCACCTTCCACAGGAACGAGGAGAATTCGCCGCGTCCGTCGGCGCGGATATGGCCCTTGCCGAACGCGTCGTCATCGGTCGGCAACGCCTTCATCCGCGCCACGGCGACATGGCCGCTCTGCTTCGCCGCGGCGGCTCCCATCGCGGCCACGACCTTCAGATAATGCAGCGTGGCGGCATAGCAGCTGGCATGCGCCATGTTCGGATAGGTGCCGTCGACCAGGTTCGGCAGCATCCGCCGGGTGAAGGCGCGGCTGCGGTCGTTGCGGTCCCAGTAGAACGAGGTCGTGCAATCCAGCCCGCCGGTCAGCGCCAGGCCCAGCGCATGCACATCGGTGACGAACATGAGCAGGGGTGCGATCCTCGCCCTCGTGTTCAGGCCCAGTTCGCCCGCCTGGCGGATGCTGGTGATGGCGTCGAGCCCGCCCCCCGCCAGGCCGATCACCTGGGCGCCGGAAGCCTGCGCCTGGCGGAGGTAGGTGGAAAAATCGGTGGTATGCGGGAACGGGTAGCGCACCGAGCCCTTCACGCTGCCGCCGCCTTTGGTCACGACCTGACCGGTCTGTTCCTCCAACACATGACCGAACGCGTCATCGGCGGTGACGAAGAACCAGCTGGTGCCGCCGGATTTCAGCATCGCGCCGCCTTGCGAACGCGCCAGCATATAGGTGTCGGCGCTCCAGGCGATGGTGTTGGGACTGCATTGCCCGACCGTCAGCTCCGTCGTGGCGGCGGCGCTGTTCAGCATGACCCGGTCGCGCTGGCGCACCACCTGCGCCACGGCGAGGGCGACTGAGGATGTCGCCACGTCGATCAGCGCATCGACGCCCTGGTCGCACCAGGCGCGGGCAATCGACGCCGCCTGCTGGGCATCGTTCTTGTGGTCGGCGTGGATCACCTCGACGTCGAAGCCGTGTGATGAGGGATTGAACTCGGCCACTGCCTGCTGCGTGCAGGCAATTGAGTTCCGGCCGGTATCGTCGCGGTAGGGTCCGGACAGGTCGGTCAGCACGCCCAGCTTGATCTTCGGCTTGTTCTGCGCACGGGCACGGATCGGCGGCGCGGCGGAGAGTGCGGCGGCACCGGCGAGCAGGGTGCGACGTGGCAGCAGCATCAACGAAACTCCCTTCATGCGGGCGGGTCAGCCACCGGCGGCCCGAATGCCGCGTGTCGGCGGCCACCCCCGGTTGTCGGCCGGGCATTGTTGACCGGGGCGGGGCGGGTCACGTCAAGTCCTGGTCCGCCGGAAGTGCCACTTCGCCGGTGCGGCTTGCCGCGTCTCCGGCGACGGTGCGAACGGCCCGGCTGGTCTGGCCCGCTTTGCCTGACGGCCCCCGGCGCGACGGCCTGCAATCTGCGTTCCGCACCCTCATTGCGAGCGGATTTTCCGTCTGCATCCTGACCTTCGACAGCGCCTGCGCCGAGGGTTACATCATAGTGCGCACAAGCCGTGAGGCCGCCGGCCCGCCTATCAGCATCCCAGACGCACTGATCGCCGGCTCGGCCCTCGCCCACGGTGCCACCGTCGCGTCCCACTACCTGGCCGATTTCTCGAACTGCGGCGTGACCGTCATCGACCCCTGGCGGCCGGTTTGGCGCGGGGCGCAGCATCAAGGTTGAAACCATGTCGGGTCCCCGGAGCGGAACTCAGAAGCGCCTGGCGCCAGTCCCTGCGAACCTGCCGAGGCGGCAAGGGTTCAGCCTTGCCAGGGATTGATGACGTGAACTCCACCGGCCTCACAGGGCGCCGTGTCGCGCGGCGCGACAGGTCGCAATTTATAACGATACTCGTATGGCTATTAGGGCCTCACCCAAACTTCCCCGACCGCGGGAACCCGTTCGGCGGCAGCCGCCCGGTCTGCCCACGCTCCCCCAGCCAATCCCGCAGGTTCGTCTCCGTCCGCACCCGCTCGCCGCTCTTCCATGTCAGCCCATCCGCCAGGCGGAACACCTTGCCATCCGACAGCCCGCCATCCTTGTAGCGCTGCAGGATCACCCCCGCGCCGCGCCCGAGTTCCGGCACCTGGTCCAGCGGGAACACCAGCAGCCGGCGGTTGCTGCCCACGACGGCCACATGGTCGCCCTCCGCCAGCACGCACAGCGCGGCCTCCTCGCCCGGCTTAACGTTCAGCACCTGCTTGCCGGTGCGTTTTTCGGCCCCCAGCTCGCCCGCCGGCACCACGAAGCCGCGGCCACTATCGGACGCGACCAGGTATTTCGCGCCCTCCACCGGCACGAAAAGCGCCACCACGTCATCCTCGTTCGACAGCTCCGCCATCAGCCGCACCGGCTGGCCGTCGCCACGTCCGCGCGGCAAATCCGCCGGCTTCAGCGTGTAGGCGCGCCCATTGGTGGCGAACAGCGTCAACCGATCGGTGGTGAAGCAGGGCAGCAGCAGCTTCAGCCGATCGCCTTCCTTGAACCGCAGCTCCCCGGGATCGGCGACGCTGCCGCGCACTGCACGAATCCAGCCCTTGTCGGACAGGATCACGGTGATCGCCTCGCGTTCCACGAAGGCCTCGGTGGATACCTCCATCGCCGCCGGCGGCACGCCGATCTCGGTGCGGCGATCGCCCAGCGCGCCACGGCCGAATTTTTCCCGGATTGCCTGCACTTCCTCGGTGATGCGGGTCCAGCGCAGCGCCTCATCCTTCAGCAGCGCCTGCAAGTCCTTGCGCTCTTTCGACAGGCCCTTGTGCTCCTTGCGGATCTCCATCTCCTCCAGCCGCCGGAGGGAACGCAGTCGCATGTTCAGGATCGATTCCGCCTGCAAATCGGACAGCGAGAACCGCTGCATCAGCGTCGGCTTCGGCTCGTCCTCGGTGCGGATGATGCGGATCACCTCATCCACATTCAGGAACACCAGCAGGTAGCCGTCGAGGATTTCCAGCCGCCGCTCGATCGCCGCCAGCCGGTGGCGGGAACGGCGCACCAGCACGTCGTGGCGATGGTCCAGCCAGGCGCGCAGCACTTCGGGCAGCGCCATCACCCGCGGCGTGCGCGTCGCGTCCAGCACGTTCATGTTCAGCGGAAAGCGCGATTCCAGCGCGGTGGCGCGGAACACCGTCTCCATCAGCACTTCAGGCTCCACGCCGCGGGTCTTCGGCTCCAGCACCAGCCGGATCACGTCGGTGCTTTCGTCGTGGATATCGCCGAGCAGGGGAAGTTTCTTTTCTTCCATGAGCTGGGCGATGTGCTCGATCAGCTTGGCCTTCTGCACCTGGTACGGGATTTCCGTCACCACGATCTGCCAGGTGCCGTGCTTGCCGCTTTCCTTCGCCCATTTGGCGCGCACGCGGAAGCCGCCGCGGCCGGTCTCATAGGCGGCCAGGATCGCCGCCGGGTCCTCCACCAGCACGCCGCCGGTGGGGAAGTCGGGACCGGGCATGTGGCGCAGCAGCTCCGCCGTGCCGGCCTGCGGATGCGCGATCAGGTGGATCGCCGCGGCGCAGATTTCGCCGGCATTGTGCGGCGGGATGGAGGTCGCCATGCCGACCGCGATGCCGGCCGAACCATTGGCCAGCAGGTTGGGGAAGGCGCCGGGCAGCACCACCGGCTCGGTTTCCTCGCCGTCATAGTTGGGGCGGAAATCAACCGCGTCCTCATCGATGCCGGCGAGCATCGCCTTGGCGACCTCGGTGAGCCGCGCTTCGGTGTATCGCATGGCCGCGGGGTTATCGCCGTCCACATTGCCGAAATTGCCCTGGCCTTCGACCAGCGGGTAGCGCGCCGAGAATTCCTGCGCCAGGCGCACCAGCGCGTCGTACACCGCGACGTCGCCATGCGGGTGGAAGCGGCCGATCACGTCGCCGACCACGCGGGCGCATTTCTTGAACCCGGTGGTCGGGTCCAGCCGCAGCAGATGCATGGCGTAGATCAGCCGGCGATGCACCGGCTTCAGCCCATCGCGCACATCCGGCAGGCTGCGCGACATGATGGTGGACAGCGCATAGGCGAGGTAGCGCTCGGACAGCGCGTCCCGCAGATGCGTATCCTCCACATGGCCGATCATGTCATCCGGCATCGCCGCCCTCCGATTCGGCCGCCAGCGCGGCGACCCGGTCGTATAACATCAGTCGCGCCCGCGGCAGCGGACGGTGCTGCTGCCCGAACGCGTCGCGCGCCAGGAAATGCCCGGTCAGCCGCAATCCGGCCTGCCAGTCCGCCGGGCCCGCCGTGTTGCCGCCGGTCAGGAATCCCGGCAGGCGGAGCAGCCGCGCCTGCCACACCCCGGCAGCGGCCTCGGTGACCGCGCGCCCGGTCTTCGGCGAGACGAAGACCAGGCCGGCGGTCTCTCCGGTGACCGCGCAGCGCGACAGGTCGAGCCCGTAACCGAGTTCCGCCAGCAGTGCCAGTTCCCAGCGCACCAGTTCGGCCATCATCACCGTGCCGGCGGACAGCCGGGCGATCAGCTGCAACAGGCCGGAGAACACTGCCGGATGCGGCTCCCGCTCCGGCAGCGCGCCTTCGGCCACGGCGCAGGCGGCGGACAGCATGGCGAGCGCGAGCGGGTCGTCCATGGCCAGCGCGGCGCCCGGATGGATCAGTTCGCCACTGAAACTGCCCAGCTGGTCGGAAAGCCGGGCGGTCCAGCGGATCTGGGCGAGGTTGCCGGGCTGCCAGAGTGAAGCCTGGGAGCGCGAGCCGCCGCCGCGGGCCCGGCCGCGATGCACGCCATGCGCCTCGGTCATCACGGCGGCGACGGCGTCGGCCTCGCCATAGGGGCGGGCGTCGAGCACGATCGCGGGGGCTTCCCAGTCCATGTCGGGGATCAGATAGTGGGTTTTCAGGGATTTGGCATCTGGGGCGGCACTCGCAGTCGGCGCGACGCCGCCCCAGGCCGGATGGAACGCGCCGGATGGAACGCGCCGGATGGAACGTTCGTGGCGGCGCTGCGCAATTCACACTCGGGATGACGGGCGAACGATGACGAACTGGATTGAAACCTATCGTGGCGCGGTGCCGCCCTGGCAATGCGATGTGACCGAGCATTTCACCATCGCCTATTACTTCGATCGGCTGGAGGAGGCGCAAGCCAATCTTGCCGACGCGCTGGGCCTGAGCGATCTGCCACGGCGCGGCGACCTGAAGCGGCAGATCGATGCGCGCTTCGTGCGCGAACTTCGCGCCGGCGCCAGTTTTCATGTCGAGAGCGCGGCGTTGAGCGTCGAGGACGGGCTGCGCCTCGGGCATCGCGTCATCGATTCGACCAGCGGCGAGGTGGTCACCTGGTTCAACCAGCGCTGGGACCTGTCCGCAGCACCGCTGACAGCACAGCAGAGCGCCGCGATCGGGTCCCAACTGGCGGAATGGAACGGCCCCGTCCTGGAAGCTCGGCCGGACCCCGCCAAGACCGAAGGGTTCATCCCGACCGCGCGCGGGCGGGTCAAACCGGGCGATGTCGATGCGGCAGGGAATTTCGCGCTGGGCGCGATCGTGCACCGGTTCTCCAACGCCTCCGGCCAGCTTGGCGCGGCGATCGGCATGGACAGCAGCTTCATGGAGCAGCAGCGGCGCGGCTTCTCGACCTTCGAGCTGATCCTGCAACTGTCCGGCGTGCTGCCGCTGGATACGCCGTATCTGGTCACCACCGGCGTCGGTCATCTCGGCAGCTCGTCGTTGCGCATGATCCATCGCATGACCGACGGGCGGAGCGGGACGGAAATCGCGCGGCTGAGCCAGTTCGGCGTGAACCTGGACCTGGATGCGCGGCGCCCCGCGCGCTGGCCGGAGGCGATCCGAGACCGGGCGGCGGCGCTGGTGGTGCCGGCGGGGTAGCGAGGCGGGGGAGCGCGGCGCCGCCGGTCGAAGCAGATCGGACATCCCTGGCATGCCGACGCGCCCTATCTGCCGATCGGGGCTCGCCGGGGCGTGACGCGAAGCGCGTGCGTCATGCATCCTCTATGCCGCCACGCCCTGGCCGGCGAACCATCCGTCCTCCGGGAATTGGCCGCGATGCCCACCGCTCGAACTCGCCCGCGCTTCCGATCTGGCCTCGCTGCTGGCGCTGTTTGCCGTGGCCGAGGTGAGCCGCGTCGCCGGACCGCGGGCGCATGCGGAGCGCATCTGGGCGGAGACCCTGGCGCAGCCGGGTGTTCATGTCTTCGTCTCCGAGGAGCGGGAGCAGGTCGCGGCGACCTGCATGCTCATGACGGCGCCGAACCTCCTGCGCGGCGGACGGCGCCATGGCTTCCTGGAGAACGTCGTGACCCATCCCGCATGGCGTGGTCGCGGGCACGGCCGCGCCGTGGTGCGGGCCGCATTGGCGCAGGCCTGGGCGAGCGATTGCCACCACGTGCTGATGCAGAGCGGCCGAGCGGACCGGCGGGTGCATACCTTCTACGCAGGATTGGGCTTCGTGCCCGGCCTGCGCACCGCCTATGTTGCCCAGCGGCCGGCGGATGGCAGTGCGTGAGGCCCGGCCCCTGCGGCGGCCGTGTCTGATCGCGCCGTTGCGGCCCGGTGACCATGAAGGCAACCTGTCGACGGGGGACTTCGTGACGCTGCTCTACAAGAACCTGCCGGGCATCCGCACGATACCGACGGCCTGGCATATTGGTCGGCGCAGATCGACGGCAGCGGAGCCACCAGGGCTTCCGTCGTGGTCGGGCTGAGCGAGAGCCCGGACCATCAGGGACTGACCAGCGCCGTGATCGACAACGGCATCGTGCTGACGGGGCAGGCGGGTCCGACCTGTTACCGCCACCCGCACAGGTTAAGCCTCGCTTAGCTTGTTTCCGTTATGTTCCGCGCCCCACGCAAAACTGCGGAGCGCGCCATGGCCGAAACCCAGTCCGAACCGACCACACCACTGGACCTCGCCACGCTCAACACGCTGCTCCGCAGCACGCTGGACGCCCTGCCCCACCACAAGCTCGCCACCCCAGAGGAAATCGCCCAGACCAGGGACGCGGCCATCCTGCTGGTCGCCGCCCTGGCGCCGCGCGACCCGACGGAAGCTGCGCTGGCCGGCCGCTACGTCGCCGCGCACCACGCGATGATGGAGGCGTTCCGCTGCGCCGCCCAGCCGGACCTCTCCGCCGCCCTGGTGCTGCGCTTCCAGGGCAAGGCGGTCGCCCTGTCCCGCGTGGTGACTCTCACCCTGCGGGAGCTGGAACAGCGCCAGCAACGCCCCGCACGCCCCAAGGCCGCAGCGCCGGCGCTGCCCGACCCGCGGCCCCAGCCAGCGCCACAGGCCGCCCCGCCCGCTCGGCCGCAGACCAGCGCCGCGCCGCCGACCGGCCGAACCCCTGCCCCACCACCCGCTGCGGCGCCACACGTCAGCAAGAACCCTTGGCACCGTGAGAACGGCGCCTGGATCGCCCCGCCGCACCGGCCGGCCACCCCAGGCCTGCACTGCCAGCGCGCATCACCGGCCGGCCCGCCGCCATCCACGGCACAGACCGTCCGAGCCGCCTAGCCGGACGGCCCCGCCACCGGCAGTTCGGCCGCCACCCGCCGCTTGCCGGCCCCCCAGACCGACCGGCCGGGCGTCATCCCGTGGTTGCCGGACCGCCGGGCCAGGCTGCTTCGCGCAGTTGCGAGGCCGGTCGAATCTGCCTCTATTGCCCGCCAGGCCGGCCCGCCCGTGACGGGCCTGGTTCGGCTCCGGCGCCTGCCGGCCCCGGGGGCCTCGGTTCGCGGCATGCAGGGGTGGCAGTATGGGTGGCATGGTGATCAGCGGCGGCCGGGTGGTGGACCCGGCCAGCGGAATGGACGCAGTGGGCGATGTCGCGGTGCTGGACGGCAAGATCGCCGCCGTCGGCACCTCCCTGCCCGGCGCCGAACGGGTGATCGACGCGACCGGGCTGGTGGTGGCGCCTGGCTTCATCGACCTGCACGCGCACGGCCAGTCGATCCCAGCCGACCGCATGCAGGCGTTCGATGGCGTGACCACCTCGCTGGACCTGGAAGCCGGGGTGATGCCGGTCGCGTCCTGGTACAAGCGGCAGGCGGCGCGGGGACGCGTGCTGAACTACGGTGCCTCCACCAACTGGGCGTTTGCCCGCATCGGCGCGATGACCGGCTCCAACGAGGAATCCTCGCTGGAATCATTTGGCCGCGCGATGCGCGACCGTCGCTGGGTGGACAACGTGGCCAGTGAGACCGAGGTCGGCGGCATCCTGGACCGTCTCGCCAACGGGCTGAACGAGGGCGGGATCGGCATCGGCATCCTCAACGCCTACGCCCCGGGCGCAGGCGTGCAGGAACTGACCGCGATCTGCCAGTTGGCGGCCGCACATGGCGTGCCGACCTTCACCCATGTCGCCTACATGTCGGCGATCGACCCGGAAAGCGCGGCCGAGGCCTATGTCCGGCTGATCGGCTATGCCGGCGCCACCGGCTGCCACATGCATATCTGCCACTTCAACAGCTCATCGAAGACAGACGTGGCGCGTTGCGCCGCGATGGTGGCGAAGGCGCAGGAACAGGGGCTGCCGATCACGCTGGAGGCCTATCCGTACGGCACCGGCTCCACCGTCATGGCGGCCACCTTCTTCAATGACCCGAATTTCGAGGCGCGCCACGGGGTCGGCTACGATACCATCCAGCGGGTGGCCGACGGGCACCGCTTCCGCGACCGCGCCGAAGTGCTGGCGGCGCAGGCGGACGAACCCTCCGCGCTCGTGCTGTGGCATGTGCTGGACATCGAGAACAACGCGCATCATCGCGACCTGCTGGACGTGTCGGTGCTGTATCCCGGCGGCGCGATCGCGTCGGACGCGATGCCGTGGACGCTGGCGGACGGCAGCGCCTACACCGGCGACGCCTGGCCGCTGCCGGACGACGCCACCTCCCATCCGCGTTCCGCCGGCTGCTTCACCCGCTTCATCCGCGAATGGGTGCGCGAGCGCCAGGCGGTGTCGCTGCTGGAGGGGGTGCGCAAATGCGCGCTGATCCCCGCCGAGATCCTGTCCGCCAGCACGCCAGCGATGCGCGCCAAGGGACGGTTGACGGCGGGGGCGGATGCCGATGTGGTGGTGTTCGATTTTGCCACTCTGACGGACCGCGCCGAATTTTCCGCGATGAACCGCCCATCCGAGGGCGTGCGGCATCTGCTGGTGAGCGGGGCGCCGGTGATCACCGACGGCGTGCTGGACATTGCGGCCCGCCCCGGTCAGCCGGTGCGACGTCCGGTGGCGGAGGATTAGCCGTTCGCCGCGAGAAGTCTGCAAGACCAGCCGGACCGATCGGGGGCCGGAGTTCGCGACAAGATCGATCACCCAAGCCGACGCAACCCCGGCAGATGAACGCAGGCGTCGCGAAACCAATGGTGCCGGGTTGCGTCCCGCGTAGCCGGGCGGCGAGGCCATTTTACCAATGCCACGCTCGAACGCTGCAGTCGGCACCGGCCCATTCGCGTTATTGGCGTGCGTTTGCGGTTGAGTCTTCTGCTGCCCGCCGGCCGGCCGATGACGTCGGCCAGGCGTTCGGCATCGTTGTCCAGGGAAACGCACGCCCATGCCTGTCCCGATTCTGCTGGTGACCGGCTTCCTCGGCGCCGGCAAGACCTCGGTGGTGAACCACCTGCTGGCGCATGCCGCGGGACGGCGCATCGCCGCCGTGGTCAACGACTTCGGCGCCATCAACATCGACGCGGATCTGATCGCGGGCGCGAGCGACGGGGTGGTGAGCCTGAGCAATGGCTGCATCTGCTGCAGCCTGGAGGGCGACCTGCTGCGCACGCTGGCGTCCCTGCTGCGGCGCGATCCGCGGCCGGAGGTCATCGTGATCGAGACCAGCGGGGTGGCGGACCCGACGGATATCCTGCGCAACCTGATGGACCCGGTGATCTTTCGCGAGGCGCCGCTGGAGACGGTGCTGTGCGTGGTGGACGCCTCGGCCCCGGTAGCGACGCTGCAGGACCCGCTGCTGCAGTCGCAACTGCGCGCGGCGGATGTGGTGGCGCTGACCAAGTCGGACCTGGCCGACCCTGCGGCACCCGAGCGGGTGCGCGCGGCGGTGCGGGCAGTGCGGCCGGGTTCCGTGGTGGTGGAGGCACCGCACGGGGCGGTGCCGGCCGCGCTGCTGTTCGCCCCCGACCCGGATCAGCTGCCGGCGCCGCATGAGCCGGGGCGGCGGCTGCCGGCGGCGGAGCGGTTTCAGGCACTGAGCTGGACCAGCGACCGGCCGGTGTCGCTGCAGCGGTTCCAGGCCGCCATCGGGCGGCTGGCGCCGAAGCTGGCGCGGGCGAAGGGGATTTTCGAAACGGTGGAGCAGCCGGGGCGGCTGACGGTATTCCAGTTCGCCGGCGGGCGGGCGACGCTGGCGCCTGCGCCGGGTGGGATGGCGACGGCGGAGGTGCCTCGGGCGCGGGTGGTGTTCGTGGTGGAGCTGGGGGCGATGACGGCGGAGGAGATCGAGGGGGTGATGCAGGGCTGTGCCGCGGGTGTGGCGGCATGAGGTAGCGGTTCCTGCCTACTCCAGCCAGCTTTCCACATTCAGCCCGCCGATACGACTGAATTCACCCAGGTTTGCGAATCGGGACCTGTATCGAATCGCAGCGGGACGATGAAAGATCGTGGGAATCGAAAGATCCACAGGCTCAAACGTCCTTGGCAAGGTTTCAAGGGCAGCGCCCCTTGATGGGCGCTCGGGGGAAACGTCCCGAACCTGCTATGCCACGCGACGTTGCCGCAGTTCGGTCTCGTTGATCGCCAGGCCCAGGCCGGGCGCCTCCGGCAGGTGAAACAATCCATCACGCGGCAACGGCGGATTGTTGAACACCGCATGGGTTCGTGACGACGGATCGTTCCACTCCGCCGGCTTGGTAGCGTGCAGTTGCGCCGCCAGGACATGCAGATTCGCGGTATGACCGATCATCGGCTGGGTCTGATGCGGCACCAGTTCCACGCCGTGCGCATGACACAAAGCGGCACAGCGCAGCAGCCCGGTGATGCCGCCCATCTTGACGATGTCCGGCTGCACCATCGGTACACCAGCCTCGATCAGATCCGCCAATGCGGCGAGCGTGTAGGTCTGTTCCCCGGCGGACACCGTGATGTCCAGCGCGCGGGCCACCTGCCCCATCGCCTTGACGTGGTAGTGCTGGACCGGCTCCTCGAACCACCAGAAGCCGAGTTCCTCCAGCGCGCGCCCGACTCGGATGGCACCGCCGACGCTGTAGCCATTGTTGGCGTCGAACGCCAAAGGGAAGCCGTCACCCACCAACTTGCGTACGGCGCGTGCCTTGGCGATGTCGCCGGGAATATCAGCGTCCAGCGTGGTACGATCGTTGTCGAAGCGGATTTTCACCGCCGCCGGCCGATCCTTCATGCGTTGTTCGACGACCCGCAGCACGGCATCCACGTCGCGCGCACCATTGCCGCCGATCGACGCGTAGAACGGCAATGCGGAACGCCAGGCGCCGCCGATCAGTTTGTAGATCGGCAGGTTGGTGAGTTTGCCTTTGATGTCCCACAGCGCGATGTCGAGCGCCGCGAGCGCACCGGTGAGGGCGCCTTCGGGGCCGAGCTTGACCAGGGTGTGTAGGGCCCGGTCGAGCAGGACGGCGTGGTCGAGCGGGTCCTGGCCGATCAGCATGGGGGCGATGTCATGCTCGATCATGCCAAGCGAGGCGCGGCCGCCCAGCATCGGCGAGGCTTCACCGAGTCCGCTGAGTCCAGCATCGGTGTGCACGCGGACGAAAGCACTGTGCTGTGACGGCTTCTCGTCCGGCGACCATGCGACCTGGAACGCTTCGATCTGAGTGATTTTCACCGGCGTTTCCCCTTTGTTGTCAGCTTTCGAACAGCACCGGAATCAGCGATGCCACCAGCAGCAGTGCCATCGCGACATTGAACACGCGTAGCTGGGTCCGCGAGCGCAAGAGCCGGCCCGCGCCCTTGCCAATCAGCACCCACGGCAACATGCAGGGAAACGCCACGGCGAAGAATATCAGCCCGATGCGGGAGAGTTGTTCGGCCAGTGGTCTGCCCGGCAGCATGAACTCGCTCGCGGCGCCGATCGTGATCAGCCAGGCTTTCGGGTTGATCCATTGGAACGCCGCAGCGCCGAACAGTCCCATGAGCCGGCTTTGCCCGCCCTCGCCCGGCAGCGGCGCGACGGCGATCTTCCATGCAAGGTACAGCATCCAGGCGGCGCCGACCCAGCGCATGACGGGCAGCAAAGGCGGCCAGAGCAGCAACAGCGTACCAAGTCCGGCCGACACCACGACCAGCATGAAGGAAAACCCGACCGCGATGCCCAGCATATGCGGAAACGTCGCCCGCACCCCGTGATTGGCACCCGAACTGGCAAGCATGACGTTGTTTGGACCCGGCGTGATGTACATCGCCACGGCGAACCCGGTCATGGAGAGAAGTGTGCTGTCCATCATGGTCCCTGCGGTCATGGTCCGCGAAGGCGCGGTGGCCCCTGCGGTACGCGACTCAGTCGTGGATGCTGGGCCTGCGCCGGCAAGACCGAGGGACAGGCGGGTCTCGACGGTATCTCAAGCCCCATTTCGAGTCACGAGACGCCCAGCGCGGGCGGCTGTTGCACCCTGGCCCTGAACGAAGGTCGACTGGCCATTCACCCAGGTTTCCAGGATGCCCTCGGCCGGCCGCGTCGGTGCATCGAAGGTGGCGGCGTCACGCACGGTCGCGGGGTCGAACAACACCAGGTCCGCATAGGCCCCGGCGCGGATCACGCCACGATCCAGCAGGCCGAACACCTCCGCGGTGTGACCGGTCATCTTGCGCACGGCCGTCTCCATGCTGAACAGCCCCAGATCGCGTGCGTAATGGCCCAGCACCCGCGGGAATGTCCCCCACAGCCGTGGATGCGGATACGAGTCGTGCGGCAGCCCGTCACTGCCGATCATCGCCAGCCGGTGCGCCATGATGCGCCGCACGTCGGCTTCGTCCATCTGGAAGAAGATGGCGCCCGCCGGCAGCAGCCGTTCGGCCGTCTCACGGGACGAGAGGCCCCAGTCCTTGGCGATCGCGTCGAGCATGCGACCGGCCTGATCCGGATGTGGCACCGACCAGGTGACCTGCACCGGCACATCCGGGCGCAGCCGTTCCGGCATCAGCACGGTGGAACCCGCGTGATAGGGATACACGTCGAAATCCACTTTCTGGCCCTGCGCGGCGGTGTCGATGCGCGGCAGCGTCTCCGATGAGCGGCCGAAATTCTCCGGCATCGCGCATTTATGGTGGCTGATCACCACCGGCGCGTTCACCGACCGGCCGATCCGGAGGGTCTCCTCGATCGATTTCAGGACGTCGTTCGCTTCGTCGCGCATATGCGTCACATAGAGGCCGCCAGCGGCACGCAGCGCTTCGGCGACCGCGATCACCTCATCGGTCGGCGCCATCATGTTGGGCGGATAATACAGCCCGGTGGAAAAGCCGGAAGCGCCCTGCGCAAGCGATTCGGCCAGCCGGCGCTGCATCCGCGCGGCTTCCTTGTCGGTGGCGGCGCGCTGGGTGTCACCCTGCATCGCCTCGACGCGCAGCGACATATGGCCGATCAAGGCACAGGCGTTCACCGTCGAGGGATCCCGCGCCAGACGGTCCGCATAAGCGCCAAAACTGTCGTAGCTCCACCACGATTCGTCACCGAGCAGATCGAGCGGCGGCACCGGACGGGACTTCATGCGGACGGGTGAGAGCGAGATGCCGCAATTGCCGACCACGACCGTGGTGACGCCCTGCGACATCTTGCACAGCATGCACGCGGGCCCGCACAGCACCGCGCGGTCATCATGGGTATGGGCATCGATGAAGCCGGGGGACAGCGCCTTGCCGGTGGCGACGATCTCGCGCTCCGCGGAGGCTGCGCCCAGATCGCCGACCGCGGCGATACGATCTCCGGTCACGCCGACGTCTGCCTTGAAGCGGGGGGCGCCAGTGCCGTCGAACACAGTTACGTCACGAATGATCAGGTCGCAGCGAGGAGACATGCCGAAGACTCCATCCGAACGGGCGGAGTCTGTGTAGACCGTGTTGCCGCGAACTGGAACACGCACCGCGCCCGCGGTCCTTCCACCGGCGTGGAAGAACCGCGGCAGATGTGGTCAATCGGCCTGCGCGCTCAGGGCCTCACTCCGCTGCTTCACCGCGTCGGGGATGTGCAAAAAGACGACGCAGACCAGGGGGGAGATGACGCCCATCAGGACCAGACCATACTGCCCGGCGGCGAAGCTGCCCGTCAGGTCCCGCACGAAGCCAGCCCACCACGGGCCGAAGAAGTCGCGCAGATTGCAATCGAAGAGATCCAGGCGATCGCGCCGCGGCCGCGATGCCGGTCAGGATGTTGGCGAAACTGGGGGCGTGAGTGCGAGCCGAGGCGACGCTCTGGGACGAACCCGTTACACTGACCATGGGAGGTTATGTTCGCCAGCCCTGGGACCGGTTGACTCAGGCGCTGACCCGCAGCGGATGACAGCGATCAGCCACGTAGCGCACGCGTTGCGACGGTGTCGAGCGTTCCATCAGTGCCGATCACCACCTTGTAGAGATCGCGGGCGTTCTCGGACGAGACCAGGCCGTCGCGCACGTCACGCGCGACAAGCAGCGGATCCCGCGTGGTGGGATCGCCCATGCCGCCGCCGCCCGGCAGTTCCAGGACCAGGCGTTCGCCATCGGGAATGATCTGGAAGCCCTTGGTGCGCAGCGTCTTGCCGGTCTTCAGATGCACCTGACCCGGCGCACCCATCAGCCCGCCTTCGCGGCCCTTCGGTGCGTTGGCAACGCGATCGAACGTGGCATTGACCGCGAATTCCAGATCGCCCTTGGTGGCAATCTCCATGATCTGCCCGGCGCCGCCGCGGGTGTGGCCGGCACCGCCGGAATCGGGCTTCAGCTCCTTACGCCAGAAGATCACCGGCGCAACGTTTTCGGTGGCCTCCACCGGCATGGTGCGCACGCCGGACGGATATGCGGTGGCGTTCAATCCGTCCTGTGTCGGACGCGCGCCGGTGCCACCGGAGTTGAAGGTGATGATCTCGAAATCGGGCGTAACCGGGCGATTGCCGCGCGCCTGACCGGACACGCCGGCCCCACCGCGCAATGGTGGATTCCACAGCGAGGACGCGCCTTCCGCGGTGACGCGCTCTGGCACCACCTGGTGCAGGCATCCCATCATCAGGTCCGGCAGCAGATGGCCGATCACGTGACGCACCGACACCGGATAGGGATGCGGCGCGTTCAGGATGCAGCCCTCGGGGATAATCATGCGGAACGGCGCCAGGCTGGCCCAGTTATTGGGAATCTCCGGCGCCACCACGCATTTGATGCCAAAGCACGAATACGCTCGGCAATAGGCCGGCGGCACGTTGATGCCGCGCTGGGACAGACCGGAGGTACCGGAATAGTCCACCTCGATGCCGTCATCTAGAATGGTCATCGCGGCTTTCAGGGTGACCGGTTCTTCGTACCCGTCGGAGTTGATCTCGGCGCGGTAGGTGCCGTTCGGAATGCGGGCAATTTCGGCCAACGTCGCGCGATGGGAACTGTCGAAGATGAACTGCGCAAGCGGGTCGAGACTGTCCATCTCGAACTCGTCCATCATCTCCACCAGCCGGTGCGCACCGGCATCGTTGCACGCGCACAGGGAGTAGATATCACCTTCCAGCTCCACCGGCAGGCGCGATCCGGCGCGAATGAAGTCGAAGAACGTCTCGTTGGGCTCACCCTGATCGAAGCATTTTACGATCGGGATGTACAGCCCTTCCTCGAACACCGAGCGGCCTTCCGGTCCCATACCGAGGCCACCGATATCGATGACATGCGCCGTGTTGGCGAACAGGCCGACGATCTTCCCCGCATGGAACGCCGGCGTGACAACGGTCAGGTCGTGCAGATGGCCGGTGCCGAGCCATGGGTCGTTGGTTAAGTAGTGGTCGCCGGGACGCATGACCGCGGCGGGATATTTCTTCAGGAAGTGGCCGACGGATTCGGCCATGGAATTGACGTGGCCCGGCGTGCCGGTGACGGCCTGCGCCATCATGCGGCCATGCAGGTCGAAAATGCCCGCGGAGAGGTCGCCAGCCTCGCGCACGGTGGTGGAGAAAGCGGTGCGGATCATCGTCTGCGCCTGCTCTTCCACCACCGCAATGAGACGGTTCCACATGATTTGGCGGTGGATCTTCGCTAGCGCATTGATTTCATGCGACATCAGGTCGTCTCCTGCACGGCGCACCCGTCATGGCGGGCATTGGCCTGTCGTTCCGGCTTCACGGCTTGGGTGAAAGAGCGGTCATTGATGGCGGGCCTGCGCCCGGCATGCCGTGATGTGGCGTCGATGGCGAGCCTGCGCCAGATGCACGTTAAAGTAGCGAGGGGGGCACGTCTGGTTTGCGCCATGGCCGGGCCTGACTCGACCATCCCCACCGGAACGATCGGGTTACGCAGTACGCGCGGCATGCTCTTTCTTAGGCAGTCAGGCCCAGCCATGACGAGAAGCGCGGAGCTGGCATGCCACGTCCCCCTCGATGTTGAAGCGCATCGGGCATGCGCCGCCATGACGAGGGGCATGATCAGCTCTCCCCACGTGCCAGCTCGAGATAACCCAGCCCGTTCACCACCGCATGCCAGCCCGGACCGACCAGCGTGGAGGTTTCGTCCTCGGCTACAATCGCCGGGCCGACGATGCGCGCGCCGGGTTTCAATGTGACGCGTTCGTAGACTGCCCAGGGCGTTACCTCGCCCGTTGTGGTATCGCGCACCGGCTGCGTGCCGGCAGTCGTTTCGGCCGGTTCGAACAGCGAACTCGGCTCCTCGGTCGCTTCGACCTGCTCCACCTGCGTTGCCACCACAACGGCGTAGCTCATGATCTCTACATCCGACCCCGGCACGGGACGATCATAGAAACGAGTATATTCCTCGTCGTACCGGGTGCGGATCAGCGGCACGTCATCCGCCTGCAGCACCCGAACCGGCAGCGGCACCGGAATTTCATGCCCCTGGCCGACATAGCGCATGTAGGCGATGCGCGTCTCGGCCACCGGCGCACCGAAACTCCCCTGCTCGACCACCGACATCGCCTCAGTCTGCATTTCGTCCAGCAGCGCGTTTACCGCATCCACATCGAAGGTGGAAAACCGCTGATACAGGCTCCGCACCACCTCGTAGCCGACTGGCGCACGCAGAAAGCCGATCGCACTGCCGACACCGGCGCCCGACGGCACCACGATGCGGGAAATGCCGAGCTTTTCTGCGACACGACAGGCATGCACGGGGCCGCCGCCGCCGAAGGCAATCAGCGTGCGCCCGTCATAGGTTTTTCCCAATTCGATCGCGTGCACGCGGGCGGCGTTGGCCATGTTTTCATCGACCATCTCCACCACGCCCAGCGCCGCCATCTCTGCGGTCAGGCCCAGCGACGCACCCACCTGATCCAGCAGCGCGTCATGCGCTGCCGCGCTGTCCAGCGACATGGAGCCGCCTGCGAAACGGACCGGGTCATAGCGTCCCAACGACAGGTTGGCATCCGTCACCGCCGGCAAGGTCCCGCCGCGCCCATAGCAGGCCGGGCCGGGGTCGGCACCGGCGCTTTCCGGCCCCACCGCGATCCGCCCCATCGTATCGACATGCGCGATAGAGCCGCCGCCCGCACCGATCTCCACCATCTCGATCACCGGAATCCGCAGCGGCAGGCCCGAGCCTTTGCGGAACCGCCCGACCCTTGCCACCTCGAAGCTGCGCGCGGTCTGCGGCTTGCCTGCGTCGATCAGGCAGATTTTCGCTGTGGTACCGCCCATGTCGAACGACAACACGCTGTCCAGCCCGCATTGCCGCGCGACGAAGGCCGAGAAGATCGCCCCCCCGGCCGGCCCGCTTTCCACCAGGCGGATCGGGAAGCGGCAGGCGGTCTCGATCGTGGTCAATCCGCCGCCCGACAGCATCAGGAACACCGGCGCGGCACAGTGCAGTGCACGCAATCCGTCCTGCAGCCGGCGCAAATAGCGTTCCATCAGCGGTTGCACATAGGCGTTGGCGACCGTGGTGGAAAACCGCTCCCACTCGCGCATCTCCGGCGACACGTCGCTCGACAGCGACACCGCGATATCCGGTAGTTCGCGCGTCAGGACCGTACGCACCCGGCGCTCATGGTCGGGATTGACGAAGGCATGCAGCAGGCCGACGGCTACGCTCTCAACCCGTTCCTGCCGCAGGATCGGCACCAGCGCCCGCACCGCCGCCTCATCCAGCGGACGCAGCACGTGGCCTTCATTGTCCAGCCTTTCCGGCACCGGCAGGCGCAGATGGCGCGGCACCAGCGGTTCGGGCAGCGTGATGTTCAGGTCGTATTGATCGTAACGGCTCTCATTGCCCATCGCGATGACATCGCGAAAGCCTTCGGTTGTCAGCAGGGCGGTACGCGCACCCTTGCGCTCGATCACCGCATTGGTGGCCAGCGTGGTGCCGTGGATGACGATGGCGATCTCGTCTGGCTTCACCTTGGCTGCAGCCAGGATCGTGCGCACGCCGTCCAGCACGCCCTGCTCGGGGGCCGCCGGCGTGGTCAGGACCTTGATCGTGGTGCGCTGTCCGTCGCGCTCCAGCGCGAGGTCGGTGAACGTGCCGCCGATATCGACGGCCAAACGGGCAGACTGCATCCAATCCTCAGCGTGGTTGGGATGAGGCAGTGAAACCGTTCGCCTCGCCACTGGCAAGCGCGGCGCACGGCTTTACCCGCCAGGTAATCGCATTGCTGCGCAAGGCCATGCGAATTTGCCGGTGCGCCGCAGGGAATTTCCCGCAACGGCAGCAAAAGGAGCAAACGATGAATCCGATCAACGAGATCGTGGTAAACTATCTGGCCGCCTGGAATGAGCGCGATCCGACCCGCCGCCGAGACCTGGTGATGCGGACCTGGACCGAAGACGGGGTCTATCTGGACGCCCATCGCAACGGCAGCGGGCACGCCGCGATCGACGCCATGATTGGTGCGGCGCAGGCCCAGTTTCCGGACTACCGCCTGCGCCTGGTGAGCGGCGTGGAGGCACATGGCGACCGCGTGCGATTCAGTTGGGAGGCCGGCGGTGCACCGGAGGCGCCACTCTATCTCGCGGGTACCGATTTCGGGGTGGTCGCATCTGACGGCAGGCTACAATCGGTGACCGGATTTACCGACGCCGCGCCGGCGATTTAGCCGGACGGGTGGTTACGGCGGCCCGGCGCAGGTGACGCGCGGGTCGCCGGCGACCGCCATGGCGCAGACCTGTCATCCACTGTCGGGTGCCGCAGGGACAGCCGCCAACACAGGAAACTCGCCCGCCATGACAGGGCGGCGCATGCGACGTCGCGAACCTCATGCATGGTCGGCAGCATCGACCGCCTGCGCGTCGCGCACTTCGCTCTCGATAGAATCTAGCAGGCGGGCCGCAAAATGTCGCGGTACGCCGCGCGCGATGAACACCAGCCGCGTGCGGCGATCCGGCGACGGCCACTCGGCCAAAAACTCCGGCGGCGAAAAGACGTGCTGCACGCCATGGATCAGCGCCGGCTGGCCCGGCATCTCGGCAATATTCATCAGCCCCTTCACCCGTAGCAGACGGCCGCCGCAATGCTCGACGAGCGCCTGCAGGAACAGGGTCAGCGCCAGCGCAGGCACCGGCCGATCACGTCGCAGCGCGAACGTCTCGACGCCGTCACTGTGCTGCGCGCGCAGAAACGGCGACCCGACATCGGGCGCCAGAGCGGCCAGACGAGCCGCCCGGGCAAGCGGTTCGGCGCCGGCAAACAGTAATCCGGGCACAAGGTCCGCGGTGGTCGCCTGCGCCGCACCCGGGTTCATAGCGGCGAGCCGGTGGGACAAGGCTGCGACCTCGCCTCCGCCGCCAGTCTTGCTGACAGCGTCGATCTTACTGATTGCCAACAAGTCGGCGAGGACCACCTGGCGCCGCGCCTCCGGATAACGGTCCAGCGTGGTGGCGGCGAGCAGCGCATCGACCACGGTCAGCACGGTGTCCAGCGCGTGGCCACGACCGATGTCGGGATCCGTCATCAGCGCCTGCAGGATCGGTGCGGGGTCGGCCAGGCCGGAGGTCTCGATCAGCACCTGGTCATAGGCAATCTCACCCGCATCGCGGCGCTCTTGCAGGTCCAGCAGCGTGGCCACCAGATCGCCGCGCACGGCACAGCACAGGCAGCCTGTGGTCAGCGCCAGCAAGGTCTCGTCGCTATGTGCGATCAGATCATGATCAAGCCCGATCTCGCCGAACTCGTTGACGATGACCGCGGTGCGGGCGAAGGTCGGGTCGCGCAGAATACGACCGATCAGCGTGGTCTTGCCGCTGCCCAGAAAGCCGGTGACGATCGACACAGAAATCATGCTGGGAGCATGCCATGGATGCGGTGACCGACCATCATCTGGTGCGCGACGCGGCGGCACTGGCCGCCCTGTATGGAGAACCATCGGCCGGTGCGATCGCCAAGGAGGTGTGCTACCTTCATCCGCATTACCAGGCGATGATCGCCGCCTCGCCGTTCGTTGCGATGGCAACCAGCGGGCCGGACGGCCTGGACGTGTCGCCGCGCGGAGATCCCGCTGGGTTTGTGACGGTGTCGGACGAAAAGACGCTGCTGATGCCGGATCGGCGCGGCAACAACCGCGTCGACAGTCTGCACAATATCATCCACGACCCGCGCGTGGCGCTGCTGTTCCTGATCCCTGGCATCGGCGAGACCCTGCGGGTGAACGGACGGGCGGCGATCTCGGTGGCACCGGACCTGCTGGCGCGGTTTGAATTCCGTGGGACCCTGCCGCGATCGGTGATCGTGGTGCATGTGGAGACGGTGTATTTTCAATGCCCGAAGGCGCTGGTGCGGTCGGAGCTATGGAACCCTGAGAAGCACATCTCCCGCAAGGCACTGCCCAGCACGGGAACCATGCTGGCGGATATCACCACCGGACGGGTGGGCGGCGAGCAGTACGACCGGGAGTATCCGGAGCGGTTGCGCACAACTCTGTACTAGCCGCGCGGTTCTAAGCAGAATCCGCCAGCTTGACCAACGGGTGGTGGGTACGATTCGCTGCCGGCACCGATTCGCAGGGTGCAGGACATGACGGGCAGATCGCCGCTTTCAGCGACCGAAGAGCAACAAGCGGCTCTGGTGGCGCTCGCCGGTTCGCGTGATCGTGGCGAGGCAGACCGCGCCCGAGCCGTTCGTCTGACATTGGCTGGCTGGACCAGCGCGCGGATTGCCGAGGCATTTGGCGTGCGCGAGGACACGGTCCGCCTGTGGCGGAGCGACTTCATGCGTGGCGGTATCGCGGCCTTGAAGGCCACCGTCGCACCCGGGCCGGCACCGATGAAGAGCGAGGCAGCCCTGCGTGTTGCGGTGCCGCTACTCGAGGAACCTGTGGCGGATCGGCACAACTGGACCATTCCCCGGTTGCGCGCCGAAATCGAAAACCGCGAGGGCGTGCGTATCAGCCGCTCGCAATTGTCCAAGGCTCTGCGCAAAAAAAGTTCCGCTGGCGGCGTCCGCGGCACACGCTGAAGGGGCGCCAGGTTGCCGCCGATGTCGAGCGGGTTGGTCTGCGCCTGCAACTGCGCAAACAGCAGGCCACCGCTGGCGACATCGTTTTGCTTTACGGCGACGAGAGCGAGGCGCTGACGCATCCCTATCTCGCCCGGGTCTGGGCGAAGGCAGGCGCTGATTTACGTGTTCCTGCGCCAGGACAAGCCAGGAAGGTGGCGATGGTGGGTTCGTTCGATCACGTCACGCGCCAGCTCATCGTGCACACCAGTCCGACCAAGCGCAGCAGCGACTTCATCGCCCATCTCGAACAACTGGACCGGCTCTACGGGCCCAAGCCCGGACAGCCTGTCAAACCGGTGGTTCTGGTCGAGGACAATGGTCCAATCCACACCAGCAAACTCTCCCGGGCAGCGCTCGCCGCCCGTGCCCATTGGCTCACCGTCGAGTGGCTCCCTAAGTATGCGCCAGAGCTCAATGACATCGAAGGCGTCTGGCGGGACCTCAAGGCGCATCATCTCGCCCATCAGACCTTCGCCGATCCCGAGCAACTCGATGGGGCGATCCACCAAGCCGTGAGTGCGCTCAATCAAGAGCGAGCGCCACTTCCGCTGGGCAACCAACGAATCCCTGCTTAGCCGTACGCCCCTGGCTTGGTGCTATCGCCAGGCCGAGATGACCGGTCCGCGCGCCGGCCAGGCACTGCAGCGCTTGGCCGGACCGCGTGCCCGCGGAGGTCGGTGATGGGCGCCGCGACCGGCGGCTACCCCACCCAATGCGCTGCCGCCGCATAGCCGACACGCCGGGTCGGCGGCACCGCGCGGGTGGCCGCTTCATGCGCGATGATCGGTGCCAGCACGTCCCGCCTGCCCGCCTTCATGGCCGAATCCACCAGTATCTGGAACACGATGTCGCGCTGCGCATTGCTGCCGCCCAGCAGGCGGATCTGCTCCTGCCGCGGCGCCAGCAGATCCACCACCCGCTCATGGTTGCCGGCGCGATGCGCCAGTGACGCCTCGCACACCGGCAGCACCACCTCCGCGATCGCCGGTGCGGTCCAGAGCGCGCTGTCCTGTGCCTTTGTCCGCAGCGCCGCCAGGAAGCGCGCCGCAGCATCAGCCCGCCCGGTAGCGGCCAGCGCCAGCATCAGATGCGGCACCAACAACAGATGACCGGCCTCGCCGATCCGCGCCTCGGCCTTGTCCGCCAGTTCCTGCCAGCGGTCGCCGACCGCGACGCCAAGCTGCTCCAGCCGCCACAATAATGCGGCGGCATTCTGCAGATCGACGTAGTGGTCGGGCACCGCCTTGGTCAGCGGGTCATCGAAGTTGCGGATGTTCGTGTCGTAGCTGGCGAGTACCAGGTCCAGCTCGCCCAGCTCCAGCTCCATCAGCGCGCGATGCCACCAGAGGTGGTGGATCAGGTTGTTGCCGACCGCCCAGGTGCCGCGATGGGTTTCGAGCCAGTCGCAGCCTTCGCGCGGGCGGCATTCCATTTCCATCACATGCGCCTTCACGTGATGGGCGAAGAAATTGGCCGGATCGAGCGCGGCGGCCGCGTCCACCACGCGTTCGGCGGCGGCGTAGTCGCCGCTTTCCTCATGGGCGAAGGCCCAGATGGTCTGGAAGCAGTCATTGCCAGGCAGGTCGGCCGACCAGGCGGGGGCCAGCCGGTCCGCCTGGTCGCGGATCAACGCGGTCTGGCCGTGGCGGAACCAGGTCGTGTCGCAGATGCGCACCGCCAGCAGGTCGGTCGGATCGGCGTCGAGCAGCTCGCGCCAGATGCGGAACGACCGATCCAGCGCGCCCTGCGCCCAGGCAGCAGCCGCCGCCAGATGCATCCGCTCGCGCCGGGTCGCCCCGGCCTGCAGCGTCTCCGCCTGCGCCAGAGTTGCGGCCACCATCGCGTCATGCGCCGGGTTGGCGGCGCTCAGCAGCAGATACGCCCTGAACACATGCGCCATCAGGAAACCGGGATCGGCAGCCAGCGCCTCACCCAGCAAGGCCGGCGCGTCGGCGTGAAATTTCAGGTAGTGCTCCACCGCTCGGTCGAACAGCGCGGCAGCCGGCGCGCTGTCGGTGGAAAGCAGCAGGCCGCGGGCATCGCGTGTCATTGGCGCTTGTTCCTCCCTCAGGCTCATCATCCCCAGTCGCCGTCGCGCAGTATTGTAATGTGGCCGAAATGCCGGGCGAAGCAAACGAAAGTGGCGTCCCGAGGCCGATTCGTGCGATGAACGGCCGCATGCAGCAGATGGGTAGCGAATTGGCGGGCGCCGCGCAGGCGGGCTCGATGGCAGCCGAACTGATCGCGGTGATCGTCGCGGTGACGGGCGGCGAGCCGCGCGTGCTGACCATCGATGACGGTTCGGCGCTGCCGTCCGGCCCGTTCGAGACCACGCACCGCTCGCTGCAGGCCGCCACCCGGTCCTGGGTCGAGCGGCAGACTCATCATCCCCTTGGTTATATGGAGCAGCTCTACACTTTCGCCGATCGGGATCGGTCGGCGCCGGATCAGCGTGCCGTTTCGATCAGCTATCTGGGCCTGACGCGCGAATCCGGCCAGTCAGGGGAGCAAGGCGCCGGTTGGCGTGATTGGTACTGGTATTTTCCCTGGGAAGATCGTCGCGACTCGGATGGCGCGGCAGACGACTTAGTGGAGCCGCTGCTGGCTTGGGCCGATGCCGCTCCGGATGCCATGCTGCGCTGGGAACGCCGAAGCCGCGTGGCGATCAATTTCGGCCTCGAGAGCCACGCCTGGAATGAAGACCTGGTGCTGCAGCGCTATGAAACCCTGTGGGAGGCTGGACTGGTGCCGGAATCCGGCGGCAGGCGCGCCCCAGGCCAGCCGATGGCACACGACCATCGTCGTATCCTGGCAACCGGCATCGCGCGGCTGCGCGGGAAGATCAAATACCGTCCCGTCGTCTTCGAGCTGATGCCATCCGCTTTCACACTCGGCCAGTTGCAACGTGCGATGGAGTTGCTGGCCGGACGACGGTTGCACAAGCAGAACTTCCGCCGCCTGATCGAGCAGCAGGAGTTGGTAGAGGAAACCGGCGGCATGGCCAGCGAAACCGGCGGGCGCCCCGCCAAGCTGTTTCGTTTCCGCCGCACACTGCTGGCGGAACGCGCTGTAGCCGGAACAAAATTGCCGGCGGCCCGGTAGCGGATGGACGCACGGACCACGCCGGCACCAGCAGCCTCGGCCTCCGGCACCAGTCTACGCGAGATGCCTCGATCTGCACCCGAGCGGCCCCATGGCCGCTGCGTGCCGTCCGATGCATTTTTGCGCCGCATCCCCATATTCAAACGTTGAACGAGTGAGGTAATCAGAGTGGCAAGTGCGACCGTCGTTACCACGGAAATGGTGGATGCCGCATTCCGGGAGACCAGGACTCTAGATGAAGCCGGCGACTGCGGAGCGGTTCCGCAAGGGTGATTTTGTCGTTTATCCGACGCATGGCGTTGGCAAGGTCGATCATGTCGGCCCGGTCGAAGTGGCCGGCCATAAGCTGGACATGATTCAGATTTCGTTTGCGGAAAACGCGATGGTGCTCCGCATTCCCATCGTCAAAGCGGGGATCGCCGGGCTGCGCAAGCTCGCGACGCCGGAGGCGCTGGCCGAGGCGATCACCATCCTGCAGGGACGCCCCCGCACCAGCCGCCTGATGTGGGCGAAGCGGTCGCAGGAATATCAGGCGAAGATCAACTCCGGTGATCTGAAGGCGCTGGCCGAGGTGGTGCGCGATCTGCAATCCGCGTCGGACGGTTCCGGCAGCAGTTTCAGCCAGCGGAATCTGTTCGAGTTGGCGATCGATCGGCTGGCGGCGGAATACGCCGCGGTGAACAACACCGACAAGATGACCTCCATCACCCGGCTGACCGAGGTGATGCAACAGACGCGGCGTCCCGCCCCCAGCCGTGCCGAGGCGGCGCCGGAGGAGGAGGAGAGCTGAGCCGGTCGAAATTCCTATGGTAAGGCCTCGCCCCAACGCCATATACCAGTTTAGGCGCTTTTCGGCCTGGGCTGCCTGTGTTCATGCGCATGCCGCATCCGCTACTTCCCGTTATGAAAAGCATTCCGGCCCGCATGGTGCGGGCCGCCGGACTGTATGAACAAGGCTGGGGCCGGCAATGAGCCATAAATTCGCAATCGGCCAGGTGGTTGAATTCCTGCCGGGACCACGGGATGGCAACGTGCCGCGGGGCCGCTACAAGATACAAAGACTGATGCCGAGCGAGACCCGGGACCCGCAATACCGGGTGAAACATCTGTTGGACCAGCACGAGCGTGTCATGGTGGAAAGCCAGCTTGCCGCCGGCCAGGGCGTATTCGGCTGACGTAGCACTCACCCGGTCGGTGAAGCATCCTGTGTGGTACCGCGTGCGTGGAGACGATGATGGCCTTCAAGCCAAACTACAATCAGCAACGAGCTGAAAGAAACCGCCAGAAGCAGGCCAAGAAGGACGCCAAGCTGCGTGAGCGCGAGGAAGCCGTCGCACGCCGCAAGGCAGAGCAGGAGGGGGCGCCGACCGCCTCGGCTGAAGCAGGCGCCGACGAGCCGCGCAGCGAATGACGGGCTAACGCCCAAACCCGGAGTATTTCGCATGAAACGTCGTACGCTGAGCAGCTTCGTGCTGTTCGACGTGACCTATGCCGATGGCAGCCTGACATCCCGTCGCAAGGTCCCTACCACCGTGGTGGAAAGTCTGGACGGCGAGGACGCGGCCAAAGCCACGATCGAAGCCCAGGATCGGGAAATCGCACTGGCATCCGGCAAGGATCGCGGTGCCATCAAGACCATGGTGCGCTCCCGCGCCTGACTTTGCCTGGCTTGTCCTGGCGAGAATGCGTTGTCCTGGCTTTTGGGCCGTGCGGCGGCTTCCAGCCATCGCGCGCATCGGCGTGCTGCTTTGCGTGGAGCTGAATGCAGCGCTCCAGATTTCGGATGATGCGGCAGCTGAACCTCATGAGGCGGCGGCTGCGCGCATCCACGCGTGACCGGATTCTGACGGCTGCGACGCGACTTACGCCGGGGCTGAGCGGCGCCAAAGGATCGCACTTGGCCGGACCGGCCAACATGTCTCCGCTTGACATAGTTATGCTCACCTCTAGCATATCGCGTTGAAATGCTCATTTAGAGCATAACAACGAGGAGCATCCCATGTCGGCATCCGCTCTGCTGGAACGCACCGCCCCGCTCTATCAGCGGGTCAAGCGCGTCATCCCCCCGATCGAGTGGCCGGTGTTCGCCGACGACGTCGAGGCCATCCTGGACCTGAAGCGCCAGCGTAACGCCGTGATTCTGGCGCACAATTATATGACGCCGGAAATCTTCCACTGCGTCGCCGACATCACCGGCGACAGCCTGGCACTGGCGCGCGAGGCGATGACGGTGGATGCGGATGTGATCGTGCTCGCCGGGGTCCATTTCATGGCCGAGACGGCGAAGTTGCTGAACCCCGCCAAGACAGTACTGATCCCCGATACCAGGGCCGGCTGCTCGCTGGCATCATCCATCACCGCCGCCGACGTGCGGCTGATGCGGGCACAGAATCCCGGCGTGCCAGTGGTGACCTACGTGAACTCCTCAGCCGCTGTGAAGGCGGAAACCGACATCTGCTGCACCTCAGCCAACGCCAAGAAGATTGTCGAATCGCTCGGCACTGACCGCGTGATCATGCTGCCGGACGAATACCTGGCGCAGAACGTCGCCGCGCAGACCGAGGTGAAGATCATCGCCTGGGCCGGCCATTGCGAGGTGCATGAGCGGTTCACTGCCGAGGAAGTGCGCGCCCTGCGCACCGACCACCCTGGCGTCATCATCCTGGCGCATCCGGAATGTCCCCCGGAGGTCATCGCCGAGGCTGACTACGCCGGATCCACCGCCGATATGTCCGCCTTCGTGGGGCGCGAGAAGCCCGCGCGGGTGGTGCTACTGACCGAATGCTCGATGGCCGACAATGTATCGGTGCATCACCCCGATGTGGACTTCGTGCGCCCGTGCAACCTGTGCCCGCATATGAAGCGCATTACGCTGAGCAATATCCGCAGCGCGCTACAGGAAATGCAGCACGAGGTGACGATCGATCCGGCCATTGTCGATCGGGCCCGCCTGTCGGTGGAGCGCATGCTGGCGGTCCGCTAGCGGCAACGAGGTATGGCGAGCGGCGGGGGCTTCGCCCCCTGACTCCCCACCAAGGGGCGCTGCCCCTTGAAACCCCGCCAAGGGCCCGACGCTGTCATGTATATAGAGGTGGTGCGCGGCGGGGGTAGAAGGAGTTCCCAAAAATCCGGCCCTAAATAGAATTTACTGCCAAGTCGGTGCGAGTCCGGACGCTGGGTGACTTGGAACCGACTTGGAACCGCCTCTATTTTTCTGTTTGGGGTGGGAAGAGGCCTGCCGTGATGATGCCAAGGAGACGCTCATGCTCCCTCCCACCTCAAACAAGTTTTGATTGCAAAGGCCAACCTTTGCTGGGGGTGCAGGAGGCAAAGCCCTCCTGGTTTGGACTCGGGCAAAGCCCCGATCGCTTGCCTCCCCAACACAGGAGCCGACCCGGCCGAATGGAGTGACACGAATGATCCCCCCCCTCCCCACCGTCATGATCGAGCCCGCTGTACGTGCCGCCTTGTTGGAAGATCTGGGCCGTGCTGGCGATATCACCACCGATGCAATCGTCCCCGCCGATGCCCACACCGAGACCGTTTTGGCCGCGCGGCAGGAGGGTGTGGTGGCAGGCCTGGATTTCGCTGCAATGGCGTTCCGCCTGATCGACCCGGCGATTGAGATGATAGTGGAACGGCCGGACGGAACGCGCCTGCATCAAGGTGACCGGATAGCGCTGATCCGGGGCCCAGCACGAGGTATCCTGAGCGCCGAACGCACCGCGCTCAACTTCCTGTGCCATCTCTCCGGCATCGCCTCCGCCACGCGTGGGATCGTGGACGCCATTGCCGGCTCGCGCGCCCAGGTATGCTGCACACGAAAGACGATGCCGGGCCTGCGCATTGCGCAGAAATACGCAATCCGCGTGGGTGGCGGCAGCAATCATCGGTTTGGCCTGGACGATGCCGTTCTGATCAAGGACAACCACGTCGCGATCGCCGGTGGCGTGCGCGCGGCCGTCGAGCGCGCACGCGCCCATGTCGGACATATGGTGAAGCTCGAGTTGGAAGTGGATACGCTAGCTCAGTTGGACGAAGCGCTGACCCTGCGCGTGGACGCCGTGCTGCTGGACAATATGGGACCGGAGCTGCTGCGCCAGGCCGTCCGTATGGTGGATGGGCGCGCAATCACGGAGGCATCGGGTCGCATCCGCCCCGACACCGCGCCGGCGGTCGCCGCCAGTGGGGTAGACCTGCTATCGGTCGGCTGGCTCACGCACAGCGCGACGGTGATGGATATCGAACTTGATCACCTGGCCTGAATCCCACTGCTGGTGCGCCTCTCTGGGGCCACCGTATGTGGACGTTGGATCCCCCATGCAGCCGCCATGGCCGGATGAGATTTCGGACAGTGCCTCCACCACTTACCGCGGCGGGGCTCACTGTCAGCCGCAACGCAACACATTGCGGTCCGCCTAGACATTATCCACAGTATTTTGTGGCGACCCACCTCGAATCCCGTTGACCCTACCATCCCCACCGGATACTCCCGACTGGTGACAACCATCGAGTCCCGTTCGTTCATTCGCCTCCGAGGCCGGTCCTTCATGGCCCTCGTGCTGGCGCCCGAGTCGCCGCTGCCGGACTGGCTGGCGGCGCTGGACGCTCAGATTGACCGCTCGCCATCCTTCTTCGACAACCGGCCGGTTGTGCTGGATCTGGCGGGCCTGCCGCGTGAACAGCCGAACATCTCCGGCCTGTTCCAGGAACTCGACCGGCGCGGCATCCACATTATTGGCTCCGAAGGCGCACACCCATCCTGGACCGATATCCCCGCCTGGGGGCGTCCGCTGCCCGGGGGGGGCCGCCCGGCCCGTGATATTGAGCCGCCAGCCGAATCGCGCCCGACCGCCTTGACACCGGCTCCGCAAGTGCAAACCGCGGAACCGGCCGCGCTGCTGGTGGACCACCCAATCCGTTCCGGCCAGTCCGTGGTGTTCGAACGGGGCGACGTGACCATCATCGGCTCCGTTGCGTCCGGCGCCGAGGTCGTAGCCGGCGGGTCGGTGCATGTTTATGGAACGCTGCGCGGGCGCGCCATCGCAGGGCTCGCCGGCAATCCGCGGGCCCGGATTTTCTGCCGTCGCATGGACGCCGAACTGGTGGCGATCGACGGCGTGTATCAAACCGCCGACGACATGGATGCCGGACTGCGCGGACGTGCCGTGCAAGCTTGGCTCGATGGCGAGGCCATGCGCATGACAGCGCTCGACTGACATAAGGGGGGACGCGGATGGCGAAAGTCCTGGTCGTGACATCCGGCAAAGGCGGCGTCGGCAAAACAACCTCCACCGCCTCGCTTGGTGCCGCGCTGGCGCAAAGCGGCGAAACCGTGGTGGTGGTCGATTTCGATGTCGGGCTACGCAATCTCGATCTGGTCATGGGCGCGGAACGCCGTGTGGTTTACGACCTGATCAACGTCGTGCAAGGCGATGCCAAGCTGCCGCAGGCACTGATCCGCGACAAGCGGATTGAAACGCTGTCGTTGCTGCCGGCCTCGCAAACCCGCGACAAAGACGCACTGACCTCCGAAGGCGTCGCTCGGGTGATCGGCGAATTGCGGGACCGCTTCGATTGGGTGATCTGCGACAGCCCGGCCGGCATCGAGAAAGGTGCCATGCTGGCGATGCGCCACGCCGACGTTGCGGTCGTGGTCACCAATCCTGAAGTGTCGTCCGTACGAGACTCGGATCGTATCATTGGCATGTTGGATTCGAAGACCGAACTGGCTGAGAACGGCGGCCGAGTGGAAAAGCACCTGCTGCTGACCCGATACGATCCTGCGCGCGCGGCCCGTGGTGAGATGCTGAAGACCGAGGATGTCCTGGAGATCCTGTCCATCCCGCTGCTGGGCATCATCCCAGAGAGCGAGGAAGTACTGCGGGCATCCAACCTCGGCTCGCCGGTGACCTTGCTGGCGCCGACAAGCGCGCCTGCCCGCGCCTATTTCGACGCGGCAAAGCGGCTAAAGGGCGAGCAGTTGGCAGTCGTCGTGCCGCTGGAACGTAAGGGCCTTATCGGACGCCTCTTCGGTCGGAGGGTGGCATGAACATCGTCAGCCTGTTCCGCCGTCGCAATTCGGCGCCCGTCGCCCGGGAACGCCTGCAGGTGCTGCTCGCGCATGAGCGCACCATCACCGGAAAGTCTGACCTGCTGGCCACATTGCAGGAAGAAATTTTGGCTGTAATCGCCAAGCATATCGCCGTCGATCGAGAGAAGGTGCAGATTAAGCTGGATCGAGGTGACGCCGTCTCAACGCTGGAGATCGACGTCGAGATCCCCCGACTTCCAGCGGGCGAACCGCTGGCGGCACGCGTCTGACCCTCAGGGTCGACGCGCAACGTAATAGTACCAGGGCGCGTCCGTCTCGCCGCTGCCATCGGTGGCCACAGCCGCGCCGTCGTGCTGATAGACCGCCTCCACGACAAACCCCACAACGCGAAGCTCCCGCAGTTGTTCGCGAAGGGACAAGAACAGCGTCACCAGCGCGAAGTTGTGGGCGGCGATCTGACCGACAATCATGTCGTCAGCCTCCCGCCGGATGCGAGAGCGGCGCAGCCGATTGAGACCACCAACGGCCAGCCGAGCATAGGCGCGCAGCAACCGCGTAGGGGAGTGACCGGCACCGCGGAATACGTCCCAGTCCGGCCAGTGGCTCGCGATCGATGCGCCGCGACGGTTCAACGCCGAAAACACAAAATATCCGCCCGGGGTCAGCGTGCGGTAGGCCTCACGCAAGACCGAAAGCCGTCCATCCAGATCGACCGAGTCGATACCGTTGTAGCTGAATACCACCAGGCCAAACGTCTCATCTGCGAACGCCAACTTCCTGGCGTCCATCTCCAGAAAGGCGATGTCCGGAAAGCGCTGGCGCGCGATCTCCACCATGGCAGGCGTATAGTCGATGCCACGATAGTCGGAACTGATCTCCCGCAGCATCGGCGCCGTGCGCCCGCCACCGACGCCGATATCGAGGATCGCTTTGCCGCGGCTCGCTTCCGCGATATGTTCAATCGCCTTTTGCTCGCCCGGTTCAAGCCAGCCGACGGCGGAGCGGTATTGCCGCAGCACACCACGCCGCTGATAGGCGTGCCGATTGATCCGATCGAGCGCAGGCAGCGAGACCGGAATGACATTGGCATTCATCACCTGCACTCCGACAATGGCGTACTGAGACAAGTGATGCATTCCCTGCGCCAGCACACGGCCTATGCTATCACAACATGCGGAGCGATGCGGAATCGTGACTTTCCTCTGCCTGAAAACAATTCCCGCGTGCTCCAATGTGGCGATCCCTCCATGCCTTAACGTTCCCTCTTAACAGCCGATGACGTTTCAAACGTCGCCTGCAATGCGCTGCCATGGGATCGGTAACGCTCCGTAGCAGTCGCGCATTCCGCAAAGCGGCCCACTGCGATGGCACGACCTTTGCTGGATAGGCTTTTGCGACCCATCCGACGCTGTTGCCTTGGCCGTGATCACGCCGAAGACATCTGCACACTGGGGGATCGCCGCAAGTAGTCAGCGTGGGCACAGGCACCGAGGGCGGAGAAAATGGCGATCGAGAATGAAATTAGGAAGATCCTTGCCGAAAGTGGCCGGTTGGCGGTGCCCGTCGATACACTTGGCGACAATGACGATCTGTTCGCTGCCGGGCTCGAACTCGCTCGCCATCGTCAACGTGCTGATGAATTTGGAAGACAAGTTCGACATCGAGCTTCCGGACGACAAGTTGTCCCGCAAGACCTTCTCCACCGTGCGGCACCCTCAGGTCGGTGGTGGAAGATCTGTCCCAGCAGGCCGCACCCACATGAACATGAGCGGTGGCCTGGATGCTGCGACAATGGCGGCCGCCGCGGTCGCCGCCGAACACGCTGTCCAGGTTGATCGCGAAAGCCGGATCCCCGAGCAGGCGATCGGCGCGATGCGTAACCAGGGCTTGATGAGTTTACTGGTCCCGCAATCCGACGGGGGCCCCGGCCGGTCCTTGTCGCAAGTCGCCAGTGTGTGCCACGTGCTGGCGACAATCCTGCGGTTCCTCGGCGATGATCTACGCGATGCACCAGATCCAGGTAGCGTGCCTGGTCGCGCAAGGACTCACGTAGTGACTGGCACCTGGCTCTGTTACGCCGTCTGTGCGACCAGCAGCTTCTACTAGGCTCCGTAACATCAGAGGTCGGAACTGGCGGAAACATCCTTGCAAGCGTCTGTGCCGTTGCGATTGAAGACGATGTCGGCGCGAGCTGGAGAAGGACGCAACGACGATTTCCTACGGCGCGCACGCCGACGCCCTGCTCATTACCTGCCCGGCGCAATTCCGATTCCGCACCGAATGACCAGGTGATGGTGGTCGCGATGCGCGACGATTACCGTCTGGAACGTACCGGTGGCTGGGACGCGCTGGGCATGCGCGGAACCTGCAGTGAGGCTTTCAGGCTCAGCTTCATCGGCCATCCTTCGCAGATCTTGCCAGACGCCGTTTGCCGAAATCGCCGGCCAGACCATGCTCCCGGTATCGCACCTGCTGTGGGCCAGCGTCTGGCTCGGCATCGCGACCGACGCCGTTAATCGGGCGCGTCTGCTATCTGCGTCAACAGGTGCGCAGGCGCGGACGTCCGTCTCGGCCATGACGCATCGCCTGGCGCGCGCGGTCGGCCTGCTGCAACTGATGCAGTCACGGCTGTCGCAGGCGCTGCGCGATTACGAATCCGCCTTCGCCGGCCCTGCCCATCCGCTCCCGCTCGGCTTTACCGCAGAGATGAACAATCTGAAGACCAGCTATCTCCGAATTGTGCCTGGAAGTGGTGCAGCATGCCTTCATGGTCTGTGGCATCAACGCCTACAAGAACGGGTCGGAGTTCAGCCTGGGCCGCCATCTGCGCGATCTGATGTCGGCGCCCGGTCATGATCAACAACGACCGCATGCTGGAAAGCACCGGCAATCTGCTGCTGATGCAAAAGCCGATGCTGGGAGTGCTTTAACGCATGGACGCAATGCCGACCTTGCTCGATCGCCTGATCGCCAATGGTCTGCTGATCCCGTCCGGCGTGGATGGCATCTACGGCTCGCAGCGCGCGCTTCGAATCAGTGGTGGATGCGCTGGACGCCATGGTCGGCCGCACCGGCGCCGTCGACAATCCCGAAGTGTTCCGCTTCCCACCTGCCATGGTCACCGACCAACTGGTGAAAAGCGGCTATCTTAAAAGCTTCCCGCAATTGCTTGGCACCGTCCATTGCTTTTGCGGAAACGAAGCAGATCACCGCCGCTGTCCTGCGGTGCGTGGAGGCCGGCGAGCCGTGGACCGAGTCAGCAGGGTGCCGACCGACCTGCTGCTGACCCCGGCCGCCTGCTACCCGCTGTACCCGCTCGTCGCACGGCGCGGCCCGCTACCACCGGAAGGGGGCGTGTACGACATGCACTCCTGGTGCTTTCGACATGAACCCTCGACCGATCCGGCGCGCATGCAGTGCTTCCGGGTCCGTGAGTTCGTGCGCATGGGTACCAACGAGCAGGTGCTCGAATTCCGTCAGGCATGGATCGATCGTGCGCAGGACTTCGTCAACGAGCTCGCATTGCCTTACACGATCGATATTGCCAACGATCCGTTCTTCGGTCGAGCCGGACGGCTTGATGGCCGACAGCCAGCGTGAACAGAAGCTGAAATACGAGATGCTGATTGCCGTCTCGCGAACGACGATAAGCCGACCGCGTGCATGAGCTTCAATTATCATCTAGACCATTTTGGCGAACCCTGGAGCATCAGCACCTCGTCGGGCAATGTCGCATATAGCGGCTGTGTCGGCTTCGGTCTGGAACGCCTGGCACTGGCGCTGTTCCGGCACCATGGCATGGATCCGGCGGGCTGGCCGCACAAGGCGCGCAACGCACTGCGGCTCGACGCATGAGCAATCTCATGGACACCGCCGTCGCTATGACGGATACACCGAACTGCGACTGGCCGATGACCAATTGCTATATCGACGTGTGGATGCAGATCCTGCAAACGTGGCGGCTTGAGCCCGATCGCCGGCTTGGGTGTTACGGTCGCGCAGGATTACGAAGGCGACCAATTCACATTCTTCAAGTATCTCCACGAGGACTTGGAGCTTCTCTACGGCGTGATGGTGGGCGAGCTCACCATTTACAGCTCTCTGGAGCAGCAGACGCAAGAACAGGTCCGCCTGGGACGGCTCGTCCTGATCGAGGTGGACGGCTACTACCTGCCCGACACACGCGCCACTAGCTACCGAAGGCAGCACACCAAGACCACGATCGGCGTCGACAACATCGATCCGGATGCGGGCACACTGACCTACTTCCACAACGTCGGTCACTATGACCTCGATGGTGAAGACTATGCCGGCGCTTTTCGCAAGCTGCCGCAGCAGCGGATGCTGGATGACGCGCTGCCACCTTACGTGGAGTTGGTGAAGCGCCGTTGGCCACCGCAGAAGGGTTCGGCCCTGACCGAAGCCGCCGTGACATTGCTGCGTCGCCACCTGCGGCGGCGCCCCGACGCATAATCCGATCAGTGCCTATCGTGCGGATTTCCCGCGCCATATGGACTGGCTGATGACGCACCCCGCGCTGTTCCACGACTACGCGTTCGCAATCTTCCGTCAGCTAGGCGCCAACTGGCAGCTGCTCGCGGCACATCTGCGCTGGCTGCAAGATCAGGGCGTGGTGGAACTGGGACGCATTCATTGAGGCCGCGACGACCATGTCTGGCACCGCGAAAGCCATGCAGTTCAAAGTCGCACGGATCGCCAATCGTCGGCGGTTCGATCCGTGCGACGGCACGTTCGATACGCTGGAGCAGAGCTACGAAATGGTGATGCAGGGGCTCGATCGCCGCTTCGCCTGAGCCATGTTGTTCCCGACCCGGAAGCCCCGACGGACAAGCGATGGCTTACATCTGGTCCTGCACGGCTGCGCCAATGCAGTCCATCGCCGATGAATGGAAATGTGCCCGCACCGACGCCGGTGCGGCGGCCTCGCCTGATCGGCTTGGGGGCCTCACCTGGATCGCCGCTACAGTGCCCGGCACCTACGCATCCGCCTTGCGCACTGCGGGTCTGTGGAACGGTGAAACTGCGCTTGAACTAGACGACTGCGACGTCTGGTATCGCGCACGCTTCTGCTGGCGGCTCCGACGAAATCCTGCGCTTTGAAGGCTTGGCAACCATCGCCGAGGTCTGGCTGAATGGTGAATTGCTGTTCTGCTCTGAAAACATGTTCACCGCGCACCAGGTCGCCGGTACGCACCCGGACACCATCAATCAACTGCACATCTGTTTCCGTAGCCTGACGACCTGGCTACGCGGCCAGCGGGGACGCGCCCGCTGGCGTCCGAGACTTGCGTCCCAACCCGGCCTGCGCTTCGCGCGGACCACGCTGTTGGGACGTATGCCGGGTTGGTGCCCGGTTGTGCATCCGGTTGGTCCGTGGCGCCCGATCCAGCGCAAACATCAAGGCGGACGCGCCATGATCGAAGCCGTCGACGCTCGCACGGCCGTGATCGACGGCGAAGGACGGCTGGTGATACGAGCGGTGCTGGATCGGCCGGTCGACGACGACTGCCTGGTCGAAGTGAACGGTCATACCGCCTGTCTAACACCGAACCGGCACGAATGCGTTCAGCGGCGAGGTTCGGCATTCCAGATGTCGCGCGCTGGTGGCCGCACACCCATGGTACGCCGCATCTGTATCCGGCACGGCTGCGCTTCGGTGACATGGCGTGCGACCTTGGACCGATCGGGTTTCGCACCATTGCGCTGCAACGCGAGCGATGATCGGGATTTCGCCCTGGCTGTGAACGGCGAACGCAGTCTTCTGCCGTGGCGCCTGCTGGACCAACGCCGACATCGTCGCCCTGCCCGGCGATGCGGACGCTTATCGTCCCTGGCTGCTCGCGGCGCGCGACGCCGGCATGAACATGATCCGCGTCGGCGGCACGATGGTCTACGAGGCCGACGCCTTCTTCGCCCTATGCGACGAGCTGGGCCTGATGGTGTGGCAGGACGCCATGCTGGCCAATTTCGACTATCCCGCCGCATGACGCGTTTCGTGAGCAGCTCACAACTGAGCTGACGCAATTCCTCGACCGCACGCGGACGAAAGCCAGCCTGGCAGTGTTCTGCGGCGGCAGCGAGGTGCTGCAACAGGCCGCCATGCTGGGGCTGCCGCCGGACGAGGTCGACACCACGCTGTATTCGAGATGTCATCCCGGCCGTGGTGCAGAGCCAGCGGCCGGATGCTGGTCTATGTGCCCAATTCGCCCGTGCTGCGGCGACTTAGCCGTTCCAACCCGACGCCGGCGTGGCACATTATTACGGCGTTGGTGCCTATCTGCGGCCGCTGGACGATGCACGTCGTGCCGACGTGAGATTCGCATCGGAATGCCTGGCGTTGGCCAATGTGCCCGGATGGGATCACGGCCCCGGCGCTGGGCGTCACCACGATCACCGATCCGCGATGGAAGCGTGCGGTGCCGCGCGACCCTGGCGCCGGGTGGGATTTCGAGGATGTGCGCGACCATTACCTGACAACGCTGTTCGGCGTCGATCCGGCGCAGCTTCGCTGGGCGGATTTCGCCCGCTACCTCGATCTATCCCGCGCAGTGAGCTGCATCCTGATGGAGCATGTGTTCGCCGAGTGGCGACGCGTCGGCTCGCGGTGTGCCGGCGGGCTCGTCTGGCAGTTGCAGGACCTTGTGCCCGGTGCTGGCTGGGGCGTGATCGATCCACCGGGCGACCCAAGCCGGCTTGGTATGCGCTGCGCCGCAGCCTTGGGTCTCGACAGGTGACCCTGAGTGATGAAGGTCTGAATGGCCTGCATCTCCACGTTCTGAACGAAACAGATGCACCGCTGCATGGGTTGCTCCGCCTGACTTGTGTGAAGGATGGCACCCATATCGTTCGCGCGTGCGAACGGCCCGTCACGATCCTGTCACGAGGCACGGAAAGTCATTGCAGTTCGGCCTTATTATCGGGATTTTTCGATATCACTTACGCGTACCGTTTTGGTCCGCGCCCGCATGACGTGACGGTGGCAACTCTGATAGATCGCGATGACAACTCCGTTATCGCCGAAGCTGTGCATTTTCCGGCCGGCCCGACCGCGCCCTACGCCATGGCACCTCGTGACCTGGGGCTGGAGGTTATGACGGAGCGCGTCGGCGCGAGCTGGCAACTTCGGGTTCGCACCCGTGCCTTTGCCCAATTCCTGCACATCGACGATCCGCATTTCATCGCCGAGGACAACTGGCTGCATCTGCCGCCGAACCAGGAGCGGTGCATCCCGCTACGCGCAAGGTCTAACCCGGATGCACTGCCCTCGGGAGAAGTCCGCGCGCTGAATTCCGACCGCACCTTGCGTTACGCGGGGTCGGCATGACCCCGACCTACATCTCCGGCTGCTTCGGCATGTTACATCAGGCCCCCGGTCCGCACGGAGTCCTGATGCTGGGAACACTCGGCGACGAGGCCATGAACGCCTATCGCCCACTCGTCTTTCTGGCGGAACGCTTCGCTCAGGCGGGGTGCCCCACCTTTCGGCTCGAATATTATGGCTGCGGCGATTCCAGCGGGAAGGATGGTGAACCGGCGCGCTTCCAAACTTGGCTCGACGGCGTTGCCGCCGCGGTGCGTTGGTTGCGTGAAACCTGCCATGTGCAGACGATCACCCTGGTTGGCACCCGCGTCGGAGCAGTAATCGCTGCACGGGCGGCCTCTGCAATGGATGATATCGACGCATTGATCCTGCTGGCACCCGTTGCCAGCGGGCGGCGCTTTCTGCGCGAACTGATTTTAGCCGCGCGCACCAACGCCGAAATCTGGCAGGTTGAGCCACGCATCGATGATGGCACCTGGTTTGAGGCGCACGGTCTGCGACTGGATCGCGCCACTCGTGATGCGCTTGATCGGACCGATATCGCCAAATTGCCATCATGCCCAGCACCACGTGTCCTGGTGCTGGAGGAGCCCGGCAGCCCGGTGGGTCGCACATTGAACGAACGCCTCGGCCGTCTCGGTGCAGATGTCACGCACGTCGCAGTTGCTGGCCTCGCCGAGATGTTGCGTGACTTCACATGAAAACGATGTACCCCATGCTGCTTTCGAGCAGGCCATAAATTGGCATGCCGCAGCCCTGGCGCTGGACGTCCGCCAAGGGACAGTGGTGATCCCGCAACGCCTGTTTGTTATGAGGCATGAAGCGGCACTTACCCGGTCCGACGTAGAGGAGCACGAGGAGCCTGAGCCTCACTTCGATGCAGTGCATGACCTGAGTGCGGATGCATCATCGGACGTTGCTGCCAGCATATCGCTGGACCTCAACTCTGCGTTGGAAACGCCAATCAATTTCGGCCCGAACAATGCGCTGCTGGGCATCCTTTGCGAGCCCAGGCACCAGCGACACAACGCTCCAGCGGTGCTGCTCGCCAATACCGGCGCAAATCCACGTTATGGCAACGCCCGGGTCGCAGTGACTATCGCCCGCTGGCTTGCGGCGCAGGGTATTGTGTCCTTGCGTATGGATGGCGTGGGCATCGGAGACGCTGCGCCGGAAACCGGCGAACGTGGGATGCCGTACTCCGCGGCGGGCGATCGTGACATAAGTGCCGGTGTCGATGCGTTGATGGCCCGCTGCAACACGCCGGTTGTCGTGCTGGGCATGTGCTCCGGCGCATATCATGCGCTGCAGGCTGCCTTTCAGGATCCCCGCATAAAAGGTCTAGTTCTGATCAATCTGCAGAAATTCTTCTGGCACGGCAATGAGTCCCTTTCCGTTGTGCAGCGGACCACCTTTCGCACAACGCGTTTCTACATGCGCAACGCCGTCAGCGCGACAATCTGGCAGCGCATACTGCGCGGCGACATCAATGTGGTCGGCATCACCCGGGCACTGGCCGGGCGTGCCATGCGACGCGTGAGTGCGACCTGTGATCCTGCCATCAGATTGCTGCGCGGTACGGAAACCCCTGTCGGTCGCGTCCGCCGGCAGGTGCGAGGTCTTGCAGTCCGTTCGGTGCCAATCCTATTCGGTACTCAGTGGCAATGACCCTGGCCTGGATGAGATTGCCGAGTATTTCGGCACTCAAGGACGAGGCTTTCGCCGTATGCCGAACGTGATGTTTCACCTGCTGGAAGGTGCAGATCATACGCTGAGCGCCCATTGGGCTCGTCAAGCGCTGTTGCAGCAGCTCGCAGATTATTTCCACCAGCGGTTCCAGATGCCTATTGGCTCAGCGGCATTCACTGTTCCGTCCACGGTGCGAACGGTTGTTTCTGCCGACCCCTCCGCGGTGGGTTGCGCGTTGGCCGTTTCACCCCCACTCAATCCGCATTTCGGGTCCGAGACGTCAAAGCAACTGATCGCAGAGACGCGCGTGCCGATCCAGGCGAAGCCAGGGCATCCCTCGCGCGTCGACTACGAGTATGAGCGTAACGGCACGGCAAACCTGTTCATGCTGTTCGCGCCGCTGGAGGGATGGCGGCACGTCAAGGTCACAGACCGCCACGCCGCCGCCGATTACGCCCAGGTCCTCAAGGAGGTGTCCGACATCCACTTCCCTGGCGCCGAGAAGATCGTTCTGATCCAAGACAATCTCAGCACGCACAAACCCGCGTCGCTGTACGAGGCCTTTCCGCCCGCGGAAGCCCGCCGGCTCGTGGAACGGTTCGAGTGGCATTACACACCCAAGCACGGAAGCTGGCTGGATATGGCCGAGTGCGAAATCAGCGTGCTGTCAAGACAATGCCTGGACCGGCGAATCCCCGACAAACCGACGCTGACCCAAGAGATCGCCGCATGGCAGCAGAACCGCAACAAAAGGCACGCCAAGGCCGATTGGCAGTTCACCAACGCGGACGCCCGCGTCAAGCTCAAGCGGCTCTACCCGCAATTTCAATGACTCGGGGTACTAGTTGACATCGCTGAAATCACGGCCGAGGGACAAATCTACAGAAGTCCCAACTTGCCGACCCGAGAATGATACGGTGCATCCCGCTGTCTCAATCAGTTGGGATTTTGCGATCGCATGCCCCCAATCGCGCGAGTTCGGGAACGCTTGCATCTGCTGGTGACCTGCGCGCCAAGTGCTCGTCGAAGGTGAAGGCGAGACGATAATCGGCGAGCGGGTCCTTCATCGGGCGGTTATGTGACATGTTCATCGTATCGGGCTGACAGCGATACCTCTATCGCGCAATGAAAGACTCGCTTCTGTTCGGCTCTCCCGACAGATGTAACCCGCTGCAGGATGGATCCGACCCGTGGGGCAGGAGCGGGGCGTGCATTACGCCGGGCCAGCGATGGGGAGCTGCATCAAACTGCAGCGCCCCCACCATTGGACGGGACTCAGCCCTGCTTTTGATCGGTGTTGATTCCGACGAACAGCGGCTGACCGTTGCGGATCACGCGCAGCGCCAAGGCATGCCGTTCTCCATGCATAGCCGACCGGATCGCATGGGCCGCGTCGCCGGGTGAGTTCACCGACTTGGTCCCCACGCCTACGATCACGTCGCCGGGCTGCAGTCCGGCCATCTCAGCGGCCGATCCCGGCTGCACCCCGCGCACCACCGCGCCGTGCATGCCGTCCGGCACATCGAGCTGGTTACGCATATCAGGCGTCAACGGCGCGAGGGCCAGGCCGATCTGCTCGTGGTGTTGATCGCCGGATTCCTGCATGTTGGACGTTGTCTGGTCGTTCTGCATCTGCCCGACATGCACGGTGACGTCCTTGGTTTCGCCGTCGCGCAGGATCTTCAAATGGGCATCCTGATCCGGCTTGATCGAGGCGACCGTCACCGCGAGGTCACGCGGATTGGCAATCTTCTGATCGTTCACCGATTGAATTACGTCTCCCGGCTGCAGTCCGGCGCGGGCGGCCGGGCTGTCGGACTGTATCCCGGCCAGCAGCGCACCGGAATCGTCGGACGAGATTCAGCGCCTTCGCCGTCGCGCCGTGGATCGCCTGCGCTTCGACACCAATATAGCCACGGGTCACATGGCCTGCCTGCTCAAGCTGAGCCGAAACAGTCCGAATCATGTCGGACGGGATGGCGAATCCGATGCCGATCGAACCACCGGACGGCGAGAGGATCGCCGTGTTCATGCCGATCACCTTGCCGTCCTGCGTGAACAGCGGCCCGCCGGAGTTGCCACGATTGATCGGCGCGTCGATCTGGATGAATTGGTCGTAGGGACCCGCGCCGATGTCGCGGCTTACCGCCGAAACGATACCCGCGGTCACGGTGCCACCCAGACCGAATGGATTGCCCATTGCGACCACCCATTCACCTGGCTTCACGTCGCGTGAATTGCCGAGTTGAATGTAGGGAAGCTTACGATTGGCATCGACTTTGAGGACAGCGATGTCGGTCCGCGGATCGCGGCCCACGACCTTCGCCGACAGCGTCGTGCCGTCATCCAGCATCACGCTGACGCTCTTGGCGTCCTTCACAACATGGTTGTTGGTGACAATGGTGCCGTTCGCGTCGATGATGAAGCCTGAGCCACGCGCCTCGATTGCGCGCATCTGAGGATGCGCCGGTACCATCTGGCTGAACGGGAACGGCAGCTGCGGGAACGGGCTTTGGCCGTCCTGTTCCTGCTGCATCGCATCCCGTTGCAGTTTGGTGGTGATAGAGACCACAGCCGGCTTGACCTTCTCCACCAGACCCGTGAAATCCGGCAGCGATTGCACAGCAAAATGGGTGCCGCTCGGATTTACCGGCGTCCCGGTGCTCTCGGTGGCCGTCGTGCCGGCGGGTGCGGTGGCCGCAAAGCTAGCATCGCCCGTCGCGTAGCCGCTCAGTGCGGTGCCCGCTAGCAGCACGGCCACCAATGCGGCGCGCCGCAAACTCTTGCCGCGGTGCTTGTTCTCGGTGTTCGTTGTCATGCAACCTCCTCAGAGTGCCGGGTGAGCGTCGCGCGTGAACGCAGGACGGGCGCCTGGGTGGCACCAACCCGATGCCCTCAACATGCGGATGCAGAGGTGAACATTCGCCCAGCGCGGTGATTAAACCGCTTTCATCTCAATTAAACTGCCGTCATGCCGCGGAAATAGTAGAATTGTAAGCGGCCGAATCGGCAGTGTTCCGGATGTGCCACGCGCCGTTACGGCACCAGCGCCCCCTCAGCGTGCAAGTAGAGTGCGTACGCCGAGGTGCTGGCACACATGAACAGCCGGTCCTTCTTGCGCCCCCCAAAGCATTGAATGGCGCCGACAGGTGGATCTTGCCGATCAGGCTGCCGTCGAGGGTGCAGCAGCGAACGCCATGTTCGCCTGGATCGCTCCAATCCATGCTGCACCAGAGATTGCCGTCGAGATCCATGCGCAAGCCATCGGTGACGCCCGGCGCGAAGTCATCCGCAAACACGCGATCGTGACGCAATCGTGCGCCGTCCACAGTAAATACCCGGGACTGCGCCGGGCCACCGCAGGAAATGCCGCTGTTTGCCACGCACAAGCGCTTCTCATCTGGCGAAAAGCACCGCCCATTCGGACGCACTAAATCATCCGCAACCACTGTCGTGTCGCCACCATGCTGGTCTAGGCGGTACGCGCTACGAGGAAGCTCTGCCGTTGCCCTGCGGCCTTCATACGGACCGTCGATGTCGTAGCCCGGATCGGTGAATCAGATGGCACTGTCCCTCGCAACAACGACGTCGTTTGGCGCATTCAGTCGCCTGCCCTCAAACCCGTCGATCAGCACGGTGATGCGGCCGTCCAACTCCGTCCGGGTGACGCGCTGCGAATCGCGCTCGCAGGTAATCAGCCGACCCTCCCTATCGCGGGTATTGCCGTGGCATAGTTGGACGGCGCGCGAAACACAGACAGATACCCGCCCACCTCCAGCCAACGCAGCATGCGGTTGTTGGAAATGTCGCTGAAGATCAGATAGCCACCATCGCGGAACCAGACTGCGCCTTCAGCCCAGCGAAAACCAGTCGCGAAGCGCTCAATCGCGGAGTTGCCTTGATGGTCGATGAACCGGGAATCGAGCCGCTCGATATGCCGATTGAGGTAGCGCGTGTCGGGCAGGTTGCCCAGCGGCAGGGACGGGGTTCCTCCTTGACGGCGCAACGGGCACTTTGACCCGTTAGGTTAACGCCGCCGCGCAGCAGCTGGAAATAGCTTGGGGTACACCATGCAGCACGGGATTGGCGGCATAGAATTTGGTTGCCGCCACCACGACTGCCGTGCCACGCTGCGATGCACTATCATAATGAGCATCAGCCGGCACAGTCGGGTCCCGAGCGGTGCTGCGGAGGGGCTCCGAAGGCAGGCCTGCCGTGCAACCGGTCGGGGGCCATTGTCCCAATGCGCGTCCCGCTGACCATAACAGGGAGTCTGCGCGATGCTCGACAAGCCAACCGCCAGTCTTTTTTCGCATATCAAGCCAAGCGACACACCATGGGAAAGCGGCGGCCTGCGTGACTTCTTCCTGTATCGGAGCCTGGGAATCAGGGAAGCGACGGGCGGGCGCGTCATTGCGCAGTTGGTGAAGGCGAACGCCCCGCCGGAAGACGGCACCGGCTGGCATCGGCACACTGCCGAATTCCATATCGTGCTGATGCTGCAAGGCTGGGCGCGCTTCATGTATGAGGACAAGGAGCATTTGGTTGCGGCTGGCGACTGCGTGCACCAGCGGCCAGGGATCACGCATTTCCTGTTCGACTACTCGCCGGACATGGAAAATACCTCGAAATCGTCGGTCCGGCTGATTTCGGCACGGTTGATGTCGAAGCCCCTTGCGCGGTGCCGGGGCCCATGCCCTGGACCGAGATCGAAAAGGCGTGAGCGGATTTGGCGGCGGCTCAGAACTCGACTTCGAGTTCCTCGATCTGCTCGGGTTCCGCCGCCGCCGCCGTGATCCATTCCTGCAGGTCCGGCCAGGCCAGGACCTGCTGGCAATAGGCACCGCAGGCGTCGTCCAGCGTCACGTCATAGGTGCGAAAACGCGTAACCACCGGTGCATACATCGCATCCGCGATGCTGCACCGGCGGCCGAACAGCCAGGGACCTTTCCAGGTGTCCAGGCATTCGCGCCAGATCTCGGTGATGCGGTTGATGTCGCCCTGGGCAGCGGACCAGATCGGCACGCCGGGTCGGCGCACCCGCAAATTCATCGGCAATGAGGAGCGCAGGGCCGAAAAGCCGGAGTGCATCTCTCCGGAGATCGAACGACAGCGGGCGCGCGCCATGCGGTCCTGCGGCAGCATCCCGGCGGTGGGACAGACTTCGTTCAGATATTCCGCGATCGCCAGCGTGTCCCATACAGTAACACCGTCATGCACCAGGCAGGGCACCAGAATCGATGACGAGCGCAGCAGCAATTCTGCGCGTGTTGCCGGATCGCCCGGAGAAACAACGCGTTCCTCGAATTGCAGGCGTGCCAGGCGCGCCAACAGGAATCCGCGTAACGACCAGGAGGAGTAGTTCTTGCTGCTGATCAGCAGGGTGGCCCCGGCCATAGTGACATCTCCCGCGCGCGCTGCCATGGTGCAGCGCAATATAACAGGCCCGAGCGGTTTGTGGTATGGATAGTAACATCAGAGTCGGTGGGTTGGATGACAGAACGGAACGTGCCGCGCGGCCAGGGATGATCTATCAACTCTACCAGGCTCAGGCGGACATGATGCTGCCGATCCGTCACCTCGCGCGGGTTGGATCCGCGCTTACGCGGCTGCTCGATCTTGGCAACTATACCCCATCGCCGCTGCGGCACTGGAGCGCCACGCTCGATATGCTGGCTGATATCGGCCTGACGCATCACCGCCCCAGTTTCGGAATCGACAATGTCGATCTGGGCAATCGTACGGTTGCGGTGACCGAGGAGCCGGTCGCCGATACGCCGTTCGGCACGCTGCTGCAATTCCGCAAGGACGCCGATATTGAGCAGCCACGCGTGCTGCTCGTGGCGCCGATGTCCGGCCATTTTGCAACGCTGCTGCGCAACACCGTGTCCGTGCTGCTGCCTGAGCATGACGTGTTCATCACCGACTGGAAGAACGCGCGCGACGTGCCACTGTCGCAGGGTCGCTTCGGAATGGACGAATTCATCGAGCACATCATGCAGTTCCTACGCGTGATGGGGCCTGGCGGGCATATCATGGCAGTATGCCAGCCAGCGGTTGCCGTACTTGCGGCGGTGGCGCTGCTGGCGGAGGCAGGGGATCCGGCGCAACCACGAAGCATGATCTTGATGGCCGGGCCGATCGACACACGGGTCAATCCGACGAAGGTGAACCAGATGGCGGGGTCACGCCCGATAGAATGGTTCGAGCGATATTTGATCGGCTCCGTGCCGTGGCGATATCAGGGCGCCTCGCGGCGCGTGTATCCGGGATTCATGCAGCTGACTGCATTTATGAGCATGAATCTGGACCGGCATATCGGCGCGCACTTCAATCAGTTCCGCGCCCTGGTCGGCAGCGACAATGAGCGCGTGACTGCGCATCGCCAATTCTACGATGAATACGGCGCGGTGATGGACCTGCCTGCTGAATTCTACCTGGAAACGGTGAATCGGGTGTTTCAAACCCATGAGCTCCCGCTCGGTCAGTTGCGCTGGCGCGGCCAGCTCGTGCGGCCGGACGTCATTCGCCGCACCGCGCTGCTGACCGTGGAGGGCGAGCGTGACGATATCTGCGCGATCGGCCAGACCATGGCGGCACTCGATCTGTGCTCCGGCATTCGGGTCAATTTGAAGCAGCATCATTTGCAGACTGGCGTCGGTCATTATGGCGTGTTCAGCGGCAAACGCTGGGCGCGAGAGATCTATCCACGGGTGCGCGAAGTCATCCAGGTAATGAACTGACTGGGATGTGCGTTATTGCTGAGTGGGATTGGATGCCGTACCGCATGCACCTGGGTCTTAGAGCCTGACTCGAATTGTATTTCCAACGTGCGACCGATTTGGATTTACTGGATGATCGTGAGGTCGATCGGTTCATGTGGCTGCGAGGCGACGGGACATCAGCTTGACGCTTGCGATGTAAAGCCAGGTGACCGCGCTTTCGACGGTGGCCTCGAAATCCTTGGCCAGACGGCGGTTGCGGTTAAGCCAGGCCAGAGTGCGTTCAACCACCCAGCGTCTGGGCAGCAAGACAAAACCCTTGGCGGCATCGGGTCGCTTGACGATCTCGATTGTCCAGTCGCCGACCTTGGTGAGAGCATCCTTCAGCTTGTCGCCGGCATAGGCGCTGTCGGCAAAGATGTGGCGCAGCCAGGGAAAGGCACTACGCACGCTCGCCAGTAGAGGCGGCGCGCCGTCACGATCCTGGATATTGGCCGGATGGACGATCGCACCGACCACCAGACCGATGGTATCGGTGAGGATGTGGCGCTTGCGGCCCTTGATCATCTTCTCGGCGGCATAACCTCGCGGACCGCCAGCCTCCGTCGTCTTGACGGACTGGCTGTCGACAATGCCCGCTGTCGGGCTGGCCTCCCGGCCTTCCGCTTCGCGCACGTCCATGAGCAGTGCATGGTTGACGGTCTGCCACGTCCCACCGGCGCGCCAAGCATAAAAATACCGCTGCACCGTGGTGAACGGAGGGAAATCTTTCGGCAGCATCCGCCATTGGCAGCCGGCTTGGGCTATGTAGAAGATGGCATCGACGACGTGCCGCATGCTGGTCTTGCGGGTCCGCCCGCGGCTTGCCGGTGGCGGCATGTGTGGCTCGATCATCGCCCATTCCGCGTCGGTGGTGTCGCTTGCATAGCGCAGTCCGTCGCGCCGATACTTGGCCCGCGTGGTCCCGGTCCAGGTCATACGTGATCCCTCGGTGTGTTCGCAGCCACGAGAGAATCGCAACCGCTGGGATCACGCAACTGGCTTTCATACGCCGCCGGACAGACCGGCAGCGGCACCCGGCCGTGACGGCTCAGCGCATTGAAAACACCGCAGATGTCGTTCCACATTGATTCCGGGTCAGGCTCTTAGGCTTTGTGATCCTGGCGGCGCACCCCGCTGACCGCAATCGTTTCCTTTTCCATGCGAGGCTCGTCGGCGCCGATCTGCATGCGGACTGACCATGTCCGCTGCCCGGCACATTCATTGCTGCTCGAGATAGGCGAACGCTTTCCGATCCGATAATACGCTACCTGTTTTCCACGCCATCTTTATGTGGCCATTGATCTGCGGGAGTCCGGGCTGCGCGACGAGCCGGACGTTTCGGTCGGCTTGTCGCGCCGAAAATCCGGCGCTGGTGCGGTCCTGCCTGACCCAACTGCACGCAACCGACGACGGACAGGTGCCCTGCCCCGACCGCATCGCCAGTCCTCTACGGGAGGCGTACAATTGGCATCTCGACCTGAGCCGACCACTGGACCGGACGACCGACTTGATGGTCAGGGCCGCCTCCATCCCCGCCAGGCCGTCGCTCTGCGCATGCTGAGCAAAGGCGAAGATGGCGTCGATCTAACGGATGCCGACCTGCTGGACTGGCTCACCGCGTTTCAAGCCATACGTTCGAAGCTGGCTGACCTGACGTGTCGCTGCCACCCCTGCGGTCGCAGGCTGAATTCAATCGCCCCCTGCTGCGCCACGCTGAGGCACGTACATTTCTGAGTGAGGTTGATCCGTCACCTGTGCCGCAGCCCAAAGTGACGCCGAGCCTCACTGCAGCTCTGGACGGGGCGGCACAGGCTGCCGATTCGCCGCCTCGGCGCGGAACCACTGATGCACTGATTGGGATTGCCCCGCCTTCGTGGACACCCTGAAGCTTTGAACCCAAGGTGTCGCCATGCCCAAGACCCGTTTGCCCTATGCGCCGGAATTCCGACGCCAGATGATCGAGTTGGTTCGCGCCGGACGAGATCCGGAGGACCTTGCTCGCGAATTCGAACCAACCTCGCAGTCGATCCGCAACTGGGTTGCTCAGGCCGATCGTAGCGAAGGCCGCCGGGAAGCGAAGGTCGAGCCGACGTCAAGCGCGGAACGCGATGAGCTGATCAAGCTCCGCCGCGAGGTGCGCCAACTCCGGCTGGAGCGCGATATCCTCTCAAAAGCCGCGGCCTGGTTTGCACGCGAGACCGGCGCAGTATCGTCCGGATCTTCGAGTTCATGAGCACAAACCAGGCTTCGTTCCCCGTTGCCGCCATGGCGCGCGTGCTCGGCGTCTCCACAGCGGGCTATTACGCTTGGCGTGGACGCCCACCATCGGCCCATGCGCAGGCTGACAGCGAACTGCTGACGCGCGTAAGGACCATCCACACCTCGTCGCGGCACCTGTATGGCGCGCCGCGTGTGCATGTCCAGCTCCGCGCAGACGGTGGAAGGCACGGCCGCAAAAGGATCGCCCGACTGATGCGCGCCGCAGGGCTGGTCGGCGCCTGTCACCGTGGCAGCGGCCCGACGACGACACGACGTAACCCGGATGCCCGGCCAGCACCCGACCTCGTCGATCGCAAATTTACCGCCGAACGCCCCAATCAGCTCTGGGTTGCCGATATCACCTTCGTGCCAACCGCAGCTGGTTTCCTCTATCTCGCCGTGGTGCTCGATGCCTGTAGCCGTCGGATCGTCGGCTGGTCGATGGCGGCCCACCTGCGCACGGAACTTGTGCTCGACGCTCTGGAAATGGCAGTGGGTCAGAGGCAGCCGCACGATGTCATTCATCATTCGGACCAGGGAAGCCAATACACGTCTCTTGCATTTGGCAGTCGCTGCCGCGAGGTCGGCGTTCGGCCCTCCATGGGGTCGGTCGGTGACGCCTACGACAATGCCATGTGCGAGAGCTTCTTCTCGACGCTCGAGTGCGAGCTCCTCTCTCGCCGGAAATTCGTGTCCCAGGCTGAAGCAAAGATCGCCTGCTTCAGCTACATTGAGGGCTTCTACAATTGCTCGTCACAACGCACATCTCGCTATGTTGTTGAGGAGAACAGATTTTGTTGGGCAGCGTGCGGTAATGCGGGGTGTCTTGGGTAGGTCTTGGCCCGCAGGGCGAGGTCGCGGGCGGCAGTGCTGTCGAGATCAGCACGGCTGAAGATCCACGGGCCATCTTCCAGGGGATGCGTAGCGTCGATCTCGCCGCGTTCCGCGGCCAGTCGCAGGGTGCGCGGTGCAACGCCGACGATGGCAGCGGCCTCGCCAAGGTTGAGCCAGAGTTCAACGCCGTCTGCCGCCGCACGGTATACCGGGATCTGATAGTTGGATCGTAATGCGGTCACGCGTTCTCGGGTCCAGCGATTGCCGTGGCCCGTCTTACTAACCAGACGCACAAATAGGTATCTTCCCGTATGGGAATCGGTTATGCTGTCGTCATGCCGTCGGACCATGATTTCCGCAAACTCCCGTCCTCAACCCAGGCCGAACTGCGACGTGTCGCGGTAAACATGGTGCTCTCCGGGACAAACCGGGTCGATGTGGCCAGGGCGATCGGGGTCAATCGACGCTTCGTTGGGGAATGGGTTCGTGCCTTTGAGGCCACGGGAGAAGCGGCGTTGGCCGGTGGGCGGCGCGGCCGACGGCCAGGTGAGCAAAAAGCCCTCAACCGGCGCCAGGAAGCGACGATCCGTCGGCTGATCGTCGGGCGATGCCCCGATCAATTGAAACTCCCCTTCGCACTATGGACCCGCGAAGCGGTTGGCCAGCTGATCGAGCGTAAAGCCGGTATCCGCCTGTCCCCGACGGCCATCGGTACCTATCTTTCGGCCTGGAATCTGACCCCACAAAGGCCGATCCGGCGGGCGATGGAAAGGAGCGAGGCGGCGATCCAGACATGGATGAAACGCGAATACCCGGCGATCGCGAGACGAGCCCGAAAGGAAAAAGCTGAGATCCATTGGTCGGACGAAACTGGCATCTCGAACCAGGCCAATTACGGCCGGAGCTTCGCGCCGGCGGGCAAGACACCGGTGATACCGCGTCCGGCCACGCGATTTACCCAATCGATGATCTCCAGCGTGACCAACCAGGGCAAGTTGCGCTTCATGATCTATGATGGCGCACTGAATGCAGCGATTTTTCTGAAATTCCTGCGCCGGTTGATCAAAGACACGGACCGGAAACTGTTCGTGATCGTCGACAATCTACGTGTGCATCGGGCCAGGACCGTGGCGGCGTGGGTCGAAGAGAACAAGGATCGAATTAAACTTTTCTACCTGCCGCCGTACGCGCCGGAGCGGAACCCAGACGAATACGTCAACAACGACGTCAAACAAGGCATGGCACGGCGTGGCACGCCAATGAACAAGGCCGCGATGAGGGCTGGGCTGACAGCCCATATGCGCGGGCTACAGGGCAGGCGACATAAGGTGCGCGCATTCTTCCAGGCACCCGATGTCCGCTATGCCGCGTAAGCGCATCCGTGATACATATTTGGCCGACTGGTTAGTAAGACCGTTGCGGTTGAGGATCCCTGCGATGACGTCATCCCGGGCGATCAGCGTCAGGGTGCGCACGGCCTTGACGATATCGGCAGACGTGCTGTTGCGCTGTCCCCGCCGCCGGCGTGGCAGCCGGTGCTGGGTATGGTTCCCGCCTACCCAGTGAATGGTCAGCACGATCTCGGACGTGGCGTCATCGAGGTCGGCCATGGCTTCGTGGATGACCGTGCGCACAATCCGCTTCTTGAGCCGAGCATCCGTCGTCGGTGCTGACCAGACAGTCCGGAAGTCCTCGGCCAGCGCGGTGAAGGAGATCGACGCGAGGTCGGACCGAGGCTGTGCCGCGGCGTCATGATCGGCAATACGCTTCTCGAACCCGGCCACGCGAGTCAGAGCGCGGTTCCAGCGTGCCTCCAACTCCCCGGCGACGAAGCGGTTCTCAGGATCGGCTGCGTCATATTGTCGGAAGGCCCGATCAGCAGCGTACCGCGCCGCCTCGAGATCGCGGGTCATGGCCTCCCGCGCCTCGTCGCGCTGTACCTGTGGCCTGTGCCTCGGCCGCTCGCGCAGCTTGCACCGCGGCAGGCTGCAGGACGCCGAGAAGCGCCGCCTCGACGACGTCATCGACACGCAGCCCGCCGAATGCAATGCAACTGGGCTCTCCGTAATCGAGTCTCCCGCGAACGCATGCATAACGAGGGATCTGACCCTTGGCCCCAGTGTACTGCACGGTGAGCTTGCGACCACAACGACAGCATCGCAGCAGACCCGACAACAGCGCTGAGCCGTGCTTGGGCGCGCCGCGCGCTCCGGCGGTCGGCACATTCTCGCTCACCATCTTCCGGATCGCCTCCGCGCGGTCCCAATCGACGTAGCCTTGGTGGGCACCAGGCTGCAACGCCAGCCATTCCGCGCGGGGCTTGCGTCGGGCACGCGCCCTGGCCCCAGCACAGTCATATTGCACCGAGACGCCCGTCTTACCGTATGCGTATGCACCCCCATAGGCAGGATTGGCGATGAACTCGTGCAGTGTCGAGTACCGCGGGCGACGCCATTCTATCGGCCCGCCATTGATCCTGGTCGGCAAGTCAAGCTTGTGCTCGAGGAACCAAAGAAGTGCCTGCCGCACACTGCCAAGCTCGGCGACTTTGTCGATGGCGAGTGTGATCGCCGCCTGGACACGGCGGTCGGGATCCTTCTCCAGGCGGTCACCTGCTTTAAGGAAGCCAACCGGCGCCCCGACCACGAGTTCACCACGCCGCGCCTTCTCATAGCGCGCGGACAACGAGCGCTGCCGCAGCAGGTCCAGCTCGTACTCATTGAGGCTGCCCTTCAGCCCCAGGAGCAACCGGTCATTGCCCTGTCGCGGCGCATAGACGGCCTCCTGGTCGACCAGCAGTGTATCAACGACACGGCACATCTCGACAAGCTGCTGCCAATCGCGGCTGTTGCGCGCGAAGCGCGATACTTCCCGAGCTGCCACCGCACCGACCTTGCCGAGGCAAACTTCGGCGACCATGCGTTCGAAGCCGGCGCGGGTGGTTCCGCCCGCTGCCGAGCAGCCAAGGTCTTCATCAATGACCTCGATCTCAGACCAGCCAAGCTGCACGAGGCGGTCACGCATGGCGTACTGCAGTATCTGGCTCTCGCGGTTGTGCTGAACCTGATGGGCAGAGGACTGACGGACATAGAGCACAGCCTTACGCGCTCGGTGCTGCGCGCCAATCTTGTCAGCGCTCATCGCTGCCGCCCTCCGAGGGCTCGCCCGGCTCCTGGTCTGCGACGCCGGGGTGCGCCATCAGCAAGCCGGTCAGCAAGCCGGCCAACGTCCGCTGCGTCTGATCCGGCAACGCGCTCCATCTCGGTGCTCCGCCCAATTCCGCTGGCGGCCTCACCAACCAAAGATCGAGTTGATGGAGCGGCAGTCGGGGCCGGCGACGACGGTGTTGCATGACGATCTCCACGATAGGAATCGGGAGATGCTATCCCTGCATCTGACGGCACCTCTGTTGCCGCGATCCGCATCGCTTCCAAAAGCAGGATCCGCAATGCGGCAAGGGCGGACAGCGCCGCAACTGGCTTCGCTGCCAGTCGAGTTCTGACAGCAGGCAGCCGCGTCCAACATCCAGACCGGGATGTCCTGAACACGAACAACTGCAGCGTCCACGAGGCTGCAGCGCGCAACCGCACCAGTCGGCCGCTCGATCACCTCATGAATGCGAATAGTCCGCTCAGCCCACGGATGCCACGAATAGGCAATCGCCATCTCGTCAACGGCTGCGCTACTGTGGGTCTTGTGGCGTGGGGTTCTACAATCCGGTGCGTTTGCATTCAGCCATTGGATACCAGTCGCCCATCCACTATGAGCAGCGGATCGCCCAAGAACTTACCGTGACCACGTAGCCCCCAAGCCCATCAACCGTCCACGGAGGCGGGGCAATCCCAGATCTCGATCAATGGGCATGCCGAGAACGGTGAGCCTGAGATCGACTGCGATGCGGTGGCGCGCTTGCGAATCTATGGAGCCTGCTGCGGACCACCTGAGTGTGCCGGCGGACACCTCCCTTGGCTGGTTTGGCGGCGGGTCGGGAGGAGGGCGCTGTGATGGCCTTTGCCTATACCTGGAACCAAACTGCCGGCTGCACGCCGCCAGACGGGATCGACCCTGGGACATCGGCCTCCAGATTGCGCAATGGCATTGCCGCCCCGGCACGGGGCTCGTATTTAGTGCGGGCTGTCGGCCATTTCCTTGCCTCGGAGTCGGGCATGAGGCCGGCTGCCGGCCCCGCTGGAATTCTGGAAAAGCATGTATTACACTAACTTGCGGATCGTTGCCGTCATCCCGCTTTATAATGGTGCGCAGTACATCCGCACCGCGCTGAACAGCATTCTGACCCAGAATCTATTGCCTACCGAAATAATCGTGGTGAATGACGGCTCCACCGATGACGGTCCGGCCATTGTCGAGGAGATGGCAAAGCAGTATCCGATCACACTTTTGCACAAAGAGAATGGCGGCCAGTCCTCGGCCCGCAACTTCGGCGTCGCTCATTCCAGCAGCGAGCTGATCGCCCTGCTCGACCAGGACGACGTCTGGTATCCCAACCACCTGGAAGGACTGATCGACCAGTTCCGCCGCGACCACACGCCCGAAATGGGCTTCGTCTACAGCAATATGGATGAGATCGACGCGGGCGGACACATCGTCATCCGCTCGTGCCTACGCATGCTGCCGGTGCCGCATCCGAAGCGGGACATTTTTGCCTGTATCGCAACGGACATGTTCATCCTGCCATCCGCGTCGCTGATCGCGCGCAAGGCATTCGATGCGGTGGGCGGGTTCGACGAACGCCTGTCCGGGTTCGAGGACGACGACCTATTCCTGCGCATCTTCCGTGCCGGCTACGATAATTTCTACGTCGACCTGGCGCTATCGCAATGGCGCATCTACACGCACAGCGCATCATTTTCCCCGCGCATGGCGCGCAGCCGGATGATCTATTTCCGTAAGCTGGTGGAAATGTGTCCGGACGATCCGATGCGCAATCGCTTCCTTGCCCGCGACTTCCTGGCGCCGCGGTTCTTTCCCTGGCTGGTGCGCGAATACACCAATGCGGTCAGCAATGGGGATCGGGCGGGAATCCAGATCGCGTGCGACGATCTGGCCTATGCCGCGTCGGTGCACAAGCCACGGGTGCGGCGGGTGATGCGGCTGATCCTGCCGGTGATGCGCATGTCCGGTCTGGCGGCGGCCTGCCTGCCGCTGATCCATGCGGCACGCCCGCTGATGCGGCGACTGCTGCGCTAGCAGAGCCGGACCGCAGACCCAACGAGGTGGCGCGTGGTCGGGCCGGCCGGGCTATTTTGCATAGGCGCCAACACCAACCACGTAGTCGCCGGACCGCACCTCATAGGAGGTCTTGCCTTCGACCACCTTGGTCGTCGGGTTCTGCCATTTGTAGTCGATCCAGCCGGCGTCTTTGACCCCCACTATGTCATGGACGAACGGCCTGCCGTCGACATCCTTCAGATTGATGATCGACCTGCCGATCAGGCCCTGATTGTTTCTATGGGCCAGTAGGACCCCGTGTGGGTCCAATACGATGATGTACAGGTCGCGGTCGTGCCAGGGCCCGTCCTTAGCGCTGAAGGCGGCAAATGTCTTTTCGGGGCCGGCCGATTGCAGATAGGCCACCGCCTTGAGTGCGAAGGCCTTAGGCGACGCCCAAAGACTACCAAATCGCGTGAGGTCCGGTGGCGTTGAATTTCTGTGAGGGAGATTCCGGCGCGGGCAGGTTCCGTTCAAACTCGTGGGATGACAGACAGATCAGTGATTCGCGAACGGTACACGGCGGTTGAGCGTGGTCTGAACGAACGGTCTCGCCGCCTGCTTGCGGCGGTGGAGGCCAAAACGGCCGGCCATGGTGGGATCACCGCCGTTTCCCATGCGACGGGCGTCGCCCGCAGTACGATCGGCCGGGGGTTGAAAGATCTGGCTGCCCCAGGCTCGTTGTCTGGTGTGGTTCGACGGCCCGGTGGTGGTGGTCCAACCCTGATCGCGAAAGACCCGGCTCTTCTGGCAAACCTACGTCAATTGGTTGAACCCGCGACGATGGGCGATCCGATGCGGCCGCTGATGTGGGTGTCGAAGAGCCATGCAAAGCTGGCGGCGGCATTGCGTGAGATGGGACACAAGATCGCGGATAGCAGCATCCCCAAATTGCTGGGCTTGCTGAAATATCGTCGGCAGGTGAACCGCAAGACCCTGGAAGGCAGCCGTAATCCCGACCGTGACGCCCAGTTCGAACACATCAACGCCGCTGTCATCGCCACGCAGGCGGCCGGTCAGCCGGTGATATCGATCGATACGAAGAAAAAGGAACTGGTCGGCTCATATAAGAATGCCGGCAGCGACTATCGTCCACAAGGCTGCGCCGACAAGGTCAACGTGCATGACTTCGTTGACAAGGAGCTTGGGAAAGCCATCCCGTACGGCATTTACGATATCACCGCAAACGCGGGTTGCGTGAGCGTTGGGATCGACAATGATACTGCCCAGTTCGCGGTTAACTCGATTCGCCGTTGGCTGGAACTGATGGGCCGCGAACGATATCCGGACATGAAGACACTGATGATCACGGCCGATGGCGGCGGCTCGAACGGTTCGCGTGTACGCCTGTTCAAAGTCGAGCTTCAGAAGTTGGCTGACGAAGCCGCTCTGACGCTACAGGTCTGTCACTATCCACCAGGGACCTCAAAGTGGAACAAAATTGAGCATCGCCTGTTCTGCCACATCACCCAGACTTGGCGCGGCAAACCACTGACCAGCCGGGAGACAGTCGTCGAATTGATCGCCTCCACAACGACCAAAACCGGCCTGACCGTCCGCTGCGAACTCGATACTCGCATCTATCCGAAGGGCCTGAAGGTCGAGGATGCGGACATGGCAACCCTCAATATCGCGGGTCATGCGTTCCATCCGGAATGGAATTATACGATCTCCCCGAGACAGCCGCGGTGAAGCGGTAGTCTTTGGGCGTCGCCTTAGCTTCATCGGGGGGCCTTGTCGGTGGCGTGGGCGAGCGGACCGAGCAACAGAGCTGCGCCGAGCAGCAAGGACGATGGCAGCGTCTTCATGGTTCGGCATTCCTGGAATGAATGGCGGTGCAATAGCCGGGAAGCGGTAAGTATTGGTTGCCTGCCGCGTCGGATTGGCGCGGTGGAGCAGGCCCGCCTGTCACGTCCTGGCGAGCGCCGATGCCATGCCGGATTGCGGCCTGTCGCGACAGGCCACAACCTGGACGGCGCGGCATCCGATTCGCAGGGAGGGCCAGATGGCCAAATACGCTCGTTCGACCTCGGTCCCGTAGCTGATGGAGGCGACCTATCAGGCCGTGGTGGCGCTGACCGACGCGCTCTGCCAGGAGCATCTGGACGACGAATATCGCGCCCTGGCCCGGGTGATGGCTGCCGCGCTGGCGCGCAAAGGGCCGCGTCCTCCGGCATCTGGGCAGGTTCGCAGCTGGGCCTGCGGCATCGTCTACTCGCTGGGCCCGCTCATCTTCCGTTCGGACCGAACAAGCCAGCAGACCATGATGATGGCCGAGGTCTGCGCCCGGTTCGGGGGCCGGGCAGAGCACGGCCACGGCCACGTCGCAGATCATCTGCGCACGCACCGCATGGACCCGGCCTCGATGCTGCGCCGGCTGATCGAACCGATCCACTGGTGTGGATGGCGCAGGTCAACGGGCCGCTGGTGGATCTGCGCGACATGCCGCGTGAGGCGGAGGTGGAGCAGACCCGCCTGTCACGTCCTGGGGGAGCACCTAATCCGGCCGGGTCCGCGATCGGTTCGGGCATGGCCCTCACGACGTCGGCTGCTATTGCGACGGGGGCATGCCAGGTACCGCGCCCCTCCACCGGCACGCGGATCGATCGAGCCAAACGACATCGTTCGTTTACTGCAATTGTGTCCGGGATGTTGCGCCCCAGCCATACCGCTCAGCCCGCCATTTGGCCGGAGACATCGTTGAAACACTCTGTCCTCACCTTCATCAGACGGCTCGTTGGCATCAACTCGGTCGAAGCGCGGCTCACTGCCATGGAAGAGATTTTGCGAAGCATAGCCAATGATCTTGCAAACCGGGATGCCTGGCAAAATGCGCTCAGCGCCAGGCAAAATGCCCTCAGCGCCACGATCGATGATCTGAACAGGCAATTGGGCCATACCGCATCGTCACTGAATGGCATTCACACTCAGCTAGAGACCCTATCGACGCATCTACTGCCCAAATATGCCGAATTGCCCAACCGTCTGTTGGTAGAGCTCGAAGCATGCCGCCGGCTCGCCCCCCGGGCGATTTTCGTCCTTGGATTTGCCCGTTCGTCGTCCACGATCACGACCGAGATCATCAACAGCTCCTCCAAGGCGCTGATCCTGTCCGAGGCAAACTGGTACATTCCCAATCCCCATCCGCGGTTCAGGGATTGGTACAACGCGATGCACGTTCAGTTCGCCAATCAGATCTTCAAGTCAACCTACGCTCCCGATTTTCTTCCCGAGATCGAGCATGACTGGTGGGGGTGGATGGAGGCAGCATCGACTTTCTACCCGGTATTGGGTGACAAGATGGCGTTCAGCGCCCAACACTTTCGGCAGCTCGATCCGGCCGACATCCTGGCCTTCTTTGAGGCACGCTTCTTCCTGGCCCGTTATGTTTTCACGATCCGCGACCCGATTCAGACGCTGCTGTCGACCGCCCATCTGTTCTCGATCGCGGACGATCGCCGCATGGCTGCCGAAATCAGCGCGTGGCTGCGGTTCGTTCAACTCTGGGCCGACTGGATACGCACCTTTCCAAATACTTTGACCGTGATCGCGGACGACCTCGGGCCGGATAGTGTCGCCGCGCTGCAGCGGTTTCTCGATCTCGATCTAGGCGGAGCGGCCCATCTGCTCGATCCGGATGAACGGCGAGTGCATCAGGCCACCGGCAGCTTGCCGATTCTTTCGCAATTCGCGCCAGCGCTGAGCAGGATTTTCACCCTGATCCGGCAATCCCTGGATACCGACCGCGTGGTGTGGCAGGCGGACCAGAAGCGGATACTGGCACAGAACGATAGCCGTTCCGATCCGGCTGCCACCATTCGGATTGCACCGCATCCGCTCGGACAGACCTGGGTGCTGGCGGAGGATCTGCTGCATCAGCTCACAGTGCCGCCTTCCAAGCCACTACCCAATCCCAATACGCCGACCGTTCCACCTGCCTAGGGCTCGCCTGTCGGTGGCAGTCTGACGCCGTGGCGGCGCGCCACAGGACGTGACTTTGAGGGTCAGCTGGAGTGATCCGGTGCGGTTGCGCCGCCTGTCATCGAAACCCCTGCGTGACGTCAAGTTGCGTGGAGGGGGCCGCCTCTACCCTCCACCAGCGCCTGTGCGCAGGCATCCAGGATCGCGCTCTGGTCGATCCCGTATTCCCGGTACAGATCCGGGATATCGCCGCTCTGGCCGAACCGGTCCGGCCCGAGCGGCACCACACGCTGCCCGCGCACCGAGCCCAGCCAAGCATGCGTCGCCGGATGCCCATCCAGCACCGTCACCAGCGCCGCGCCGGGCGCCAGCACGGACAGCACCCGCTCGACATGTGACACCGCGCCGCGATCGCCGGTGCGGCGGGCGCGCAACGCCGCCAGCCAGCCGGCATGCAGCCGGTCCGGCGAGGTGATCGCCAACAGCCCGGCGTTCGGCTCCTCCGCCGCCAACTCGGCGAAGGCCGCCGCGGCCTCCGGCGCCACCGGCCCCTGATACGCCACCGCGATCCGCGAGCCCTGCGCCGGCTTCACCACCCAGTGCGCGCCGGCAATCACCGAGTCCGGATCGAGGACACGAGACGGCTGGTCCAGCGCGCGCGTGGACAGGCGCAGCCAAACCGCGGTCCCGTCCGGCCGCTGCATGTGGTCGAAGGCATGGCGCAGCAGCACCGCCAGCTCGTCCACATGCGCCGGCTCGAAGCTGGCGAGCCGGTCGGCCGCCATGCCGATGAGCGGCGTGTTCACCGACTGGTGCTGCCCGCCCTCCGGCGCCAGGGTCAGGCCGGACGGGGTGGAGACCAGCAGGAACCGCGCATCCTGGTAACAGGCGTAGATCAGCGCATCCAGGCCGCGATTGACGAACGGATCGTACACCGTGCCGATCGGCAGCACCTGCGCGCCGGTCATCGACGGTGCCAGACCCGCGGCACCCAGCAGCAGAAACAGATTCTGTTCGGCGATGCCGAGTTCGATGTGCTGGCCCTTGGGCGACATGCCCCAGCGCTGCGCGCTCGCCAGCTTGGCGTCGCGGAACACGTCGTTGCGGGTGTGCCGGTCGAAGATGCCGCGCCGGTTCACCCACGGCCCCAGATTGGTGGACACGGTCACGTCCGGCGAGGTGGTCATGACGTGTTCGGCCAGCGCCTTCAGCTCGCCCTGGCCGCGGCCGATCTCCGCCAGGATGTCGCCGAAGCCGGATTGGGTGGACACTTTGCGGCCCGCCAGTTTCGGCATTGGCAGCGCGGCGGGCACCGGCACCATCGGCGCGGACAGGCGGCGCCCCCCTGGCGTCAGCTTGGTAGCGAAAGGACAGGATTCCAGGAAGGCCTGCAGTTCGTCTTCCGGCAGATCCAGCCCCTCGAACCGGTCCCATTCATGGCCGGGCCGGATGCCCATCTGAGCCCGGAACGCCTCCATCTGCTCCTTGGTCATCAGCCCGGCATGGTTGTCTTTGTGGCCGGCGAACGGCAGACCCATGCCCTTGATTGTATAGCCGATAAAGCAAGTGGGTTGGTCGCCGTCAGCCTCGGCCGCACGCAGCGCATCGATAACCGTTTCAATGTCGTGGCCACCCAGATTGGTCATCAACGCGCCCAGCGCCTTGTCGTCCAGGTCGTCGACGATGCGGCGGGCCTGGCTGCGACCCAGATCGGCCAGCAGTGCCTGGCGCCACGCGGCACCGCCCTGGAAGGTCAATGCAGAGTATAGGGAATTCGGGCAGTCATCGATCCAGCGGCGCAGCGCCTCTCCGCCCTCCTGCGCGAACGCGGCCTCCAGCTTGCGGCCGTATTTTATGGTAACGCAGTTCCAGCCCATGTCGCGGAACAGGCCCTCGATGCGGCCGAACAGCCGGTCCGGCACGACACTGTCCAAGCTTTGGCGATTGTAATCAACGATCCACCACAAATTGCGGACATCGTGCTTCCAGCCTTCCAGCAGCGCCTCATAGATATTACCCTCGTCCAATTCGGCGTCGCCAGCGATGGCGATGTGCCGGCCGGGCGGCAGTTCCGGCGCACCCAGCGCATGCAGACGTACGTAGTCCGCCATCAACGCGGAAAAGGTGGTCATCGCCACGCCGAGCCCGACCGATCCAGTAGAGAAATCAACTTCCGCCCCGTCCTTGACGCGGGACGGGTACGACTGCACGCCGCCCATTTGCCGCAGCCCCTGCATACGATCGACGGTCTGGCGGCCGAACAGGTAGTTGATCGCGTGGAACACCGGGCCGGCATGCGGCTTCACTGCGATGCGATCCTGCGGACGGGCTATTTCAAAATACAGCGCCGTCATGATGGAAATGACGGACGCGCAGGACGCCTGGTGCCCGCCGACTTTTAGTCCGTCGCGATTGGGACGAATGTGGTTGGCTTGGTGGATCATCCACGAGGACAGCCACAGCAGCTTGCGCTCCATCTGGCGTAGGACCTGCACCCGATGCGTGTCGGTCGTCGCAAGCGGGGCCACGGTCAGGGGCGTGTCCATCATTGTCCTGCCTCAGTTATCAAACGCTGCAGGATACAGCCAGCCTGAGCGTGATGCACCCGAGGATCACCGATTTGCGTCGGTGGGAAAATGCCCGTCGAACTGCAGGGTTTGGATCCAGGCAGCGCCGCCCCGCTTTACCACAATTCGTGGTGTCAATCCGCTTCCACCAGCCTGGGTGCCAAGTGCCGCGGCTAGGGCGAAATCCGGACGACAGCATCGGGCTGCGCCGGTGTGATCAACGCCACAGCGGCGGTCGCACCGGCAGAACACGCCAGCGTATTGGTGCTTTCCCCCGGCTTTCCCACGTCACAACTCGCCCGAGAGGCTTCTCGCTCAGGACGGGCCAAAGATTTGCACGATCCACCCCCGCGAAGGCATTTCCCCGCCCATAACTGGGGATCATCACCCCCGCCAAGCCGATACCTGCCCGCTCAGATCCCCGCTTGAGACACGAACTTCGTGACGAGATAGGCTTCGATCGCTTCCAGCCCACCCTCCACGCTATAACCAGAGTCCTTCACGCCACCGAACGGCACCTCGGGCAGCGCCAGTCCATGATGGTTGATCGTCATCATGCCGACCTCCACTGCATCCGCGATGGCGTTGCCAGTCTTGGCCGAGCGGGTAAAGGCGTAGGACGCCAGGCGGAACGGCAACCGGTTGGCCTCGGCCACCACCTCATCGAAGCTGGAGAAGGTGGACAGCACTGCCAATGGGCCGAACGACTCCTCGTGCATTACGCGCGCGTCCTTCGGCACATCGATCAGCACGGTCGGCTCAAAGAAATTCCCCTTGTTGCCGATGCGGCTGCCGCCGGTCTGCAACTAGGCGCCGTGGTTCACTGCGTCGCCGATTAGCGATTCCATTGCGGTAGTGCGGCGGACATTAGCCAGCGGCAGAGGTGGTGCCGGACTGGAGTCCGTCGCCCACCTTCATTTGGTTCGCATAGCCGACGAATCGGGCCACGAACTGGTCATAGACCTTTTCCTGGATCAGGAACCGGGTCGGCGAGATGCAGACCTGGCCGGCATTGCGGAACTTGCCAGCGGCAAACAGCTTGCTGGCTAGCTCGACATCCGCATCATCGAACACCATCGCCGGCGCGTGGCCACCGAGTTCCATGGTGGCCCGCTTCATTTGCGCCCCGGCAAGCGCCGCCAGATGTTTGCCGATCGCGGTGGAGCCGGTGAACGACATCTTCCGGATCACCGGATGCGGGATCAGATATTCCGAGATTTCCCCCGGTACACCGTACACCAGATTCATCACGCCCGAGGGAATGCACGCATCAACAAAGCAACGGATCAGTTCGGTGGCCGAGGCGGGGTCTCCTCCGGCGCCTTGACGATGATCGAACAGCCGGCCGCCAGCGCCACCGACAGCTTGCGCACCACCTGGTTGATCGGGAAATTCTACGGCGTGAAGGCGGCGACCGGCTCCTTGATCACGGGCTGATAGATGCCCTCGGCGCGGGCCGGAATTACTCGGCCATAGGCGTGGCGGGCTTCTTCCGCGAACCAGTCAATCACATCGGCGCCAGCCAGCGTCTCGCCCTTCGCCTCGGCCAGCGGCTTGCCCTGCTCCATAGTCATCAGTGGCGCGATCTTGTCCGCCCGCTCCCGTAGCAGGTTGGCAGCCTTGCGCATTAGCTTGGCACGATCGAACGCAGAGACCTTACGCCAGAGGTGGTAGCCCTTCTGTGCCGCTTCCAACGCTCGATCTAGGACTCCACGGTCCGCGTGCGCAACGGTGCCGATCGGCTCACCGGTTGCAGGGTTCAACACCTCCAGCGTACGGCCCGCGGCGGACGTCGTCCAGGTGCCATCGATCAGCAGCAAGACATTCTGCTACACGCTGGTACATGCGAAAACCTCCTCTTTCTACAGGCGGGACGGGTGGGTCTACAGCACTCCATGACGAGCAAAAACCGACCGCAGGGTGTCCCCTGCCTCCAATTCAGCGCGGGTCGTATCCTCAGCGGCGATTTTGTCGAGCGCGGCACGGAACACCATGTCCGCGCGATCGGCCGGTATGACGACAACGCCGTCGACATCGCCAAGGATCCAATCGCCGGACGCAACCCAGGTCCCTGCAATCTCGACAGAGCTGTCCTTTTCGACCATTTCGGCGCGGCCGCGCGTGTCCAGTGGGCCGATGCCGCCGTGGAACACTGGAAAGCGCATGGCACGGATGCGGGCCACGTCGCGCACCAGACCATCGGTGACGCAACCGGCCGCCTGACGAGCGCGAGCAGCGGTAGACAGAAGCTCCCCCCAAGGTGCGATCACGTCGGTTGGCCCGTTGCAGGCCAGCACCGGGATTTCCCCTCGTTGCAATCCGTCGATCAAATCCATTTCCATTTCGTAGGGATTGTCCGACGTCATCTGGGCGACCGGCGCGTAGCGGCCAGTGCGGGCGCGGCCGAACATCACCAGGGTTTCATCAAGTGGACGGACGAAGGGACGCAGAGCCTGATGCATCAGGCCGAAACTATCGAGCACGTCGGACAGCACCGGGGTGTAGAGAAGGCGGGCGAGCTCGTCCGGCGGCGGCAATGGGGCGGGCATGGCTGGTCTCCCTATACGAGTACGCATGCAAGCCGGTTATCGCTGCGGCGTCGAGCGACGTGAGCGCGCAATTGGAGGAGGCGGAAGCGCCGGCACCGGTATGCCGCGCATCCTCCTCGCCGCACTCGCCACCAAAGTCTCGACCCTGGATCGAAGCCAGCTGCCGAAATGGTTCGTGAGGGTTGCGCAAGCGCCTCACTGGCAGACCGAAGAGCGGCCATGCCGGACCGGCGGGCGGAGGACAAACCGAATGACGATGCTCAGATTGACGGCCGCACCGGCGGAGCGCTGCTCGCACTGATAGCGATCGAGATAACGTCATTCGCCGCAGCTCTGAAGAATCGTCGTCGCCTCATGCCAGCGGCGGACTGCCCAACTCCGTCGCGTGACGCCCTGGCAACGGCAACGGCGCCGGGGATATCACCGAAAGACGATGATGCGCGGGCCAGCCCGCGCATGACCTGGAATGGTCAATCTGCCAGCCGCCGGCATCAGCCGCGCTTCTTCGCTCCCCCGCCACTGCGCGCCGCCCCGGGATGCTTGACTGGAGTGGTGCGCTTGGGCCTCGCGGTTGCCTTCGGTAGTGCCTTGCGGGCGCGCAGCTGGGCGATGGTCTGCCGCGTTGTGATCTGCTCGGGATTGACTCGCAGTTCCAGCAGCGCAGGTTTGCCGCTTTCCACGGCACGACGGAAAGCGGGCGCGAACTCCGCCGTCTCGCTCACCACCTCGCCGTGGCCGCCGAACGCCTCAATGTACTTGGCGAAGTCGGGGTTGGTCAGCGCGGTGCCGGACACGCGATGCGGGTACGTTCGCTCCTGATGCATGCGAATGGTGCCGTACATCTGGTTGTTGAACACCAGTACCGATCGGCGCGACCCCGTGATGGAAGGCGGTAGCGATCTCCTGCCCGGTCATCATGAAGCCGCCGTCGCCGACCAGGCTCACCACCATACGTTCGGGAAAGCAGATTTTAGCGCCGACCGCGGCTGGCACGCTGTAGCCCATCGCCCCGTTAGTAGGGCCGATATAGCGCTGGTCCTCCCGGAAGTTGATGAAGCGCGTGGCCCAGCCGGCGAAATTGCCAGCATCGGTGGTCACGATCGCATCTGTCTCAAGCAGCGATTCAAGTTCCTTCATGCAGGTGCCCAAATTCAACACGCCGTCGTAGTTCGGCACCGCGCGCTGGGCCTCGCGCAGGCTGCGCAGCTCCTGAGTCCATTGCGCCCAGCCCGGATGCACGGGTTCGATCGCAGCTATCGCCTCGGCAAAGCTGTTGAGGTCGGAAACGATACCAAGCGCAGGACGGAACACCCGACCGATTTCCGCCCCGTCCGGATGCACCTGGATGATCGGCACGCTGCCGGCCATGTCGAGCAGCGTGTAACCCTGCGTGACGGCGTCACCTAGCCGGCTACCAATCGCCAGGATCAAGTCGGCTTCCCGAACCTTCGCGATCAGATTGGGATCGGAGCCGACGCCGAGATCGCCGACAAAATTATCCAGCGTGCCGTCGTAGTGCGCCTGCCGGCGAAAGCCGGTGGTTACCGGCACGTCGTTGCCCAACAGGAAATCACGAATTGAGGCGCGCCCCACCTCGTTCCAGCATGACCCGCCCAGCACGGCGACTGGACGGCGCGCTTTCGACAGCATGCCACGTAGTTGCAACAATGCCGCCGGATCGGGATGTGCCGGGCTCACGGATACCCGCGGCAGGTCAGCTACTTCGGTGAGATCTTTCTGCATCTCCTCTGACAGCGCGATCACTACGGGGCCTGGCCGGCCAGAGATGGCGACATCGACTGCATGTGCGACCAGTTCCGGAATCCGCTTTGCCTGATCGATCTGGACCACCCATTTGGCGACCGAGCCAAACATCTGGCGGTAGTCAATTTCCTGGAACGCATCACGGCCAGCGTCGCCATGCGGGATCTGCCCGACGAACAACAGCATCGGTGTGCTGTCCTGCATCGCGACGTGGACGCCGATGGCGCCATGACAAGCACCAGGACCACGCGTGACAAAGGCGGCGGCAGGACGGCCGGCTAGTTTGCCATACGCCTCTGCCATGTTTACAGCGCCCGCCTCGAACCGGCAGGTCACAAGCTTCAGCCGCTGACGCACGTCGTAGAGTCCATCGAGCGTATCGAGAAAACTCTCGCCCGGCACTTCGAACACATGGTCGATGCCTTGCGCGACCAGTGCATCCGCCAGGATGCGACCTCCCATCCGCGGCGTGATGCGCGACTTGCGCGCTTGTGCCAACTCCATCCATGCCTCCCGCTCGGGCGTTTGCCGGCACAATAGGCAGCCATTGACGATCCGTCACGCCCCTACACAGCGTTTCACCTGCGTCGCAATACGTGGCTCGGCGTTTGGCTGGCTGGCACGGAAAATGCAGCTCGTACTTGGCAAGCCGCTGGCAGAATTGTGAGGCGGTGTAACGGTTCGGTGTAGGCGGCGCCACAAAGCAACCACGATGGCTGCAAACTTCCGCCTCCGGTCGGCGGAGAGACTGGTGTATCCATGGAGTGAGGAGCGACTCCCATGCTACGGAATCTGGACTGGGACGTCACCGATGCGCTGGCCAGGAACCAGCTTCAGCTGTACCATGCAGTCGGCGAAGCAATCCGGATGAGCGATGACGACCGCCGCCGCGTACTGTTGCTGTCCGCGCCGGAATGGAATGCCTGGACGGCGTTCTTGGAGGACGGTTCGTTGCCATCCGAGCCGCCGCTACCGGTGATGCTGCGCCGCCTGGGCAGCGCGACTTGGCGGCTCTCCACCCTTGCGGAGCGGCGGCGCGCGACGGCGTGATCGCATGGCATTCGAGCCGTCGACCATATGAGCCAGTGGCGGCTCCCCGTGCTACGCTGCACCGTGGCGGAACAGGAGGCGGCGCATGCGGGCAATCTTCGTTATGATCAAATGCGAGATGGGCCAAGCTTACAAAGTGGCCCGAGAAGCGGCAGACACGATCCCCGAAATGTCCGAGCTGTTCTCAACTTCTGGCCAATACGACCTGCTTGGAAAATTCTACCTCGCACCCGAGCAGGATATCGGGCTGTTCGTGACCGACCGCATCCAGACCTTGCCTGCCGTGAAGGACACCTACACGCTGATCACTTTCAACGCATTTACCGCGGGCGAATAACCGTTCCGAAAGGGCCGGTATCCGGAGCGCAACGCGGCGCCATCATCCCCAGCGGCGCATCCGGCAAATCCCAGAAGCGCTTGGCCCATTCGGGCCGATCAGCATAGCTGGTCAGGTAGCGGCATAAGGTCGTGGTCGCCCCCTGGGCGCCAGATGCTCGTTCTCGTGCCCACACCTTCTGGCTGACGGTAACATTTGGATGTTGTTTCGTAATTCGCGCCGGCCACCTCATCAAGCCGTTCATCAGCGGGGCGCATTGCAGCCAGAGTGGCTGGACAAGGAGCAGCAGCATCGGCGCGCTTGACGGCCGGTATAATATAACATCCGGTGGAACTACGGATGTCAGATTGCCTGCTGGCAACTCACGCCTTCCGCAGTCGTAATTAGCAAGATCTGCATATTTCAGCTCCGCCTTAGAGCCTGACTCGAATTGTATTTCCAACGTGCGACCGATTTGGATTTACTGGATGATCGTGAGGTCGATCGGTTCATGTGGCTGCGAGGCGACGGGACATCAGCTTGACGCTTGCGATGTAAAGCCAGGTGACCGCGCTTTCGACGGTGGCCTCGAAATCCTTGGCCAGACGGCGGTTGCGGTTAAGCCAGGCCAGAGTGCGTTCAACCACCCAGCGTCTGGGCAGCAAGACAAAACCCTTGGCGGCATCGGGTCGCTTGACGATCTCGATTGTCCAGTCGCCGACCTTGGTGAGAGCATCCTTCAGCTTGTCGCCGGCATAGGCGCTGTCGGCAAAGATGTGGCGCAGCCAGGGAAAGGCACTACGCACGCTCGCCAGTAGAGGCGGCGCGCCGTCACGATCCTGGATATTGGCCGGATGGACGATCGCACCGACCACCAGACCGATGGTATCGGTGAGGATGTGGCGCTTGCGGCCCTTGATCATCTTCTCGGCGGCATAACCTCGCGGACCGCCAGCCTCCGTCGTCTTGACGGACTGGCTGTCGACAATGCCCGCTGTCGGGCTGGCCTCCCGGCCTTCCGCTTCGCGCACGTCCATGAGCAGTGCATGGTTGACGGTCTGCCACGTCCCACCGGCGCGCCAAGCATAAAAATACCGCTGCACCGTGGTGAACGGAGGGAAATCTTTCGGCAGCATCCGCCATTGGCAGCCGGCTTGGGCTATGTAGAAGATGGCATCGACGACGTGCCGCATGCTGGTCTTGCGGGTCCGCCCGCGGCTTGCCGGTGGCGGCATGTGTGGCTCGATCATCGCCCATTCCGCGTCGGTGGTGTCGCTTGCATAGCGCAGTCCGTCGCGCCGATACTTGGCCCGCGTGGTCCCGGTCCAGGTCATACGTGATCCCTCGGTGTGTTCGCAGCCACGAGAGAATCGCAACCGCTGGGATCACGCAACTGGCTTTCATACGCCGCCGGACAGACCGGCAGCGGCACCCGGCCGTGACGGCTCAGCGCATTGAAAACACCGCAGATGTCGTTCCACATTGATTCCGGGTCAGGCTCTAAGCAGGGATTCGTTGGTTGCCCAGCGGAAGTGGCGCTCGGTCCTGATTGAGCGCACTCACGGCTTGGTGGATCGCCCCATCGAGTTGCTCGGGATCGGCGAAGGTCTGATGGGCGAGATGATGCGCCTTGAGGTCCCGCCAGACGCCTTCGATGTCATTGAGCTCTGGCGCATACTTAGGGAGCCACTCGACGGTGAGCCAATGGGCACGGGCGGCGAGCGCTGCCCGGGAGAGTTTGCTGGTGTGGATTGGACCATTGTCCTCGACCAGAACCACCGGTTTGACAGGCTGTCCGGGCTTGGGCCCGTAGAGCCGGTCCAGTTGTTCGAGATGGGCGATGAAGTCGCTGCTGCGCTTGGTCGGACTGGTGTGCACGATGAGCTGGCGCGTGACGTGATCGAACGAACCCACCATCGCCACCTTCCTGGCTTGTCCTGGCGCAGGAACACGTAAATCAGCGCCTGCCTTCGCCCAGACCCGGGCGAGATAGGGATGCGTCAGCGCCTCGCTCTCGTCGCCGTAAAGCAAAACGATGTCGCCAGCGGTGGCCTGCTGTTTGCGCAGTTGCAGGCGCAGACCAACCCGCTCGACATCGGCGGCAACCTGGCGCCCCTTCAGCGTGTGCCGCGGACGCCGCCAGCGGAACTTTTTTTGCGCAGAGCCTTGGACAATTGCGAGCGGCTGATACGCACGCCCTCGCGGTTTTCGATTTCGGCGCGCAACCGGGGAATGGTCCAGTTGTGCCGATCCGCCACAGGTTCCTCGAGTAGCGGCACCGCAACACGCAGGGCTGCCTCGCTCTTCATCGGTGCCGGCCCGGGTGCGACGGTGGCCTTCAAGGCCGCGATACCGCCACGCATGAAGTCGCTCCGCCACAGGCGGACCGTGTCCTCGCGCACGCCAAATGCCTCGGCAATCCGCGCGCTGGTCCAGCCAGCCAATGTCAGACGAACGGCTCGGGCGCAGTCTGCCTCGCCACGATCACGCGAACCGACGAGAGCCACCAAAGCCGCTTGTTGCTCTTCGGTCGCTGAAAGGGGCGATCTGCCCGTCATGTCCTGCACCCTGCGAATTGGTGCCGGCAGCGAATCGTACCAACCATCCGTTGGTCAAGCTGGCGGATTCTGCTTAGCCCTGATCGCCTACTACCCACTATCGCTGAAGCGCGAGTCATGATTCGAAGGGGGAATGAGAACGGTTCCCCCTGCGACTGAGATCAGCCTGACGGCTGAAGAACGGAAGGCGTTGGAAGCGCTGGCCGGTTCCCGTAAGAGCGAGGCGCGTATGCGGGACCGCGCCCGGATTGTGCTGCATGCGGCGAACGGGCTGGGCTCGCGCGCCATCGCGCGGGAAGCGGGTTGCACGCCGGGCACTGGCTCGAAGTGGCGTGTGCGCTATGCGCGGGATCGCCTGGGCGGCCTGAGCGAGACCGGGGATCGTGGTGCCGTGCCACCGTATGGCCCGGGGGATGGCAAACGGATCCTGGCGATGCTTGATCGGCCGCCACCGGATGGCTACGCCAACTGGACAGCGCCGCTGATGGCCCGCGAGTTGGGAGACATTCACGAGCAGTATATCTGGCGGTTTCTGCGCGCCCAGAAGATTGACCTTTCTGGCCGAAAATCCTGGTGCCAGAGCACGGACCCGGAATTCTCTGCCAAGGCAGCGGACATTGTCGGACTGTATATGGCACCATCCGATAATGCGGTCGTGCTGTCGGTTGACGAGAAGCCGTCGATCCAGGCTTTGGAGCGTTCCAAGGTCTAGTACCCTACGTCATTGACTTAGCGGTTAAACTTCGAATCGATGCCCTGGCAATGACGGAGCCGATTCGTGACAAGGAAACAGACTGCCAGGAAGCACATCGTCAGACTGAGCGATGATGAGCGCGATCGGCTGAACGCGCTCATCGCAACAGGCAAGCATCCGGCACGCAAGCTTCTCAAGGCGCGTATCCTGCTGAAGGCCGACGTCTCCGAGGCGGGCGAGGGATGGCCCGACAACCGGATTGCCGAGGCGTTGGACACCAGCACCGACACGATCCTTCGGACCCGCCAGCGGCTTGTGGAGGAAGGCCTGGACGCGGCCCTGACACACAAATATTCGCCCGCCTCGGCCCGGCCACGCATCTTCGACGGGGCCGCCGAGGCCAAGCTGATCGCCCTGGCGTGCGGCGAGCCGCCAAGGGGGCGGTCGCGCTGGACCCTTGAACTGCTGGAAGAACAGGTCGTCGAACTGAAGATCGTCGAGCGTGCCAGCGACAACACGATCGGGCGGACGCTAAAAAAAACGCTCTCAAGCCCCACCTGCAAGAACAATGGGTCATTCCGCCGGACGCCAGCGCGGCCTTCGTAGCCGCCATGGAGGACGTACTCGAAGTCTATCAGCGCCCGCACGACCCAGCGCGCCCGGTGGTTTGCCTGGACGAGACGTCAAAGCAACTGATCGCAGAGACGCGCGTGCCGATCCAGGCGAAGCCAGGGCATCCCTCGCGCGTCGACTACGAGTATGAGCGTAACGGCACGGCAAACCTGTTCATGCTGTTCGCGCCGCTGGAGGGATGGCGGCACGTCAAGGTCACAGACCGCCACGCCGCCGCCGATTACGCCCAGGTCCTCAAGGAGGTGTCCGACATCCACTTCCCTGGCGCCGAGAAGATCGTTCTGATCCAAGACAATCTCAGCACGCACAAACCCGCGTCGCTGTACGAGGCCTTTCCGCCCGCGGAAGCCCGCCGGCTCGTGGAACGGTTCGAGTGGCATTACACACCCAAGCACGGAAGCTGGCTGGATATGGCCGAGTGCGAAATCAGCGTGCTGTCAAGACAATGCCTGGACCGGCGAATCCCCGACAAACCGACGCTGACCCAAGAGATCGCCGCATGGCAGCAGAACCGCAACAAAAGGCACGCCAAGGCCGATTGGCAGTTCACCAACGCGGACGCCCGCGTCAAGCTCAAGCGGCTCTACCCGCAATTTCAATGACTCGGGGTACTAGCTCAAGCTGCCCAACGGGCGGGCGATGATCGGGCAGTCGCATGATTATAAGCGCAACGGCACCACCACGTTGTTTGCCGCCCTGAATGTCGGGTCCGGCCAAGTCACCGGCAAACACTACCCGCGTCGGCGCCGGGTCGAGTTCCTCGACTTCATGAACCGGGTTGTCGCCCAGCACGAGGGCAAGGAAATCCACGTGGTCCTGGACAACCTCTCCACCCACAAGCCCAAACGGGACGTGTGGCTGAAGCGGCACCCCAACGTTCGTTTCCACTACACCCCGACGCACGCCTCTTGGCTCAACCAGGTCGAGATCTGGTTTTCCAGCCTCGCCGGCAAGTCGCTCAAGGGTGCCTCATTCAGCAGCGTCAAGCAGCTGATCGCCCATATCGAGAGCTTCATGGCCAGCTGTAATGACAACGCCCGGCCCTTCATCTGGACCAAGAGCACCGTCCGCCAGAAGTGCCTCAAGCCGTGTTTCGCGATGTAGCGATTCTGGGTACTAGCGCACGAAAGTGACCTCGGCCGCACCGAGACCCTCGAACCGCACGCCACACACGTCGCCTGGCGTGAGAAAACGCAGGCCGGTGCAGGAGCCACAGGTGACGAATTGTCCTGCGCACACGCCATTCTGAACACGCATCATATTCACCAGCGCCACGGCAACGCCAAGGGGGTCGCCGGTGGGGTGGCCGCCGACCTGCTCCAGCACCGTCTCACCATTCACTGTCAGCGTGACCTTAAGCTTGCCCAATTCAAGGCGACGCCAGTCGGACAACGGCGGAGCATGCACGAAACCGCCATTGGCAATCGAGTCGGCCAGGGTTTCCAGATTGGTCACATTGGTCCGCTCGGTATAGCGGCTGTCCACCACCTCAATCGCGGCGAGCGCGTCGACCACGGCCGCCACTTCCTCACGGGTATAATCGGCCGAGCGGGCGGGCAGGTCGCGACGGAAAATGAAGGCCACCTCGCCTTCCACGCCGCAGGCCGGCACCTGCGCGGCCGGAAACTTCGCCGGCGTGGCCAGAATGGTGCCGTCATAGATCAGGCCACGCGTCGGCTCTCCGTTGGCCGGCGCCATGGCCTTGTAGGCACCGACCTGCCTGCCGAATGCAAAGGTCGTCGCGTCCTGAATCGCATGCGCATCGGCGATGCTGTTGGGTTGTATTGCTTCGGGCAGACTGGCAATGGTCTGCATGCTGCGGCGGGCCTGTACCAGAAGTGCGGCCGCCTCATCGATCTGCTGCTGATCCATAATATCGCCCCACGTCGCACGCAAGCAGTGTTGCACGGCGGGCCGGTCTTGTCACAGGGCCGTCCCCGCTGCGATCCGAACCAGGGCGTGCTAATATATTACTCCGCCACGTGTGAAGACGCCGCCGACCATGAATCGCACCGCGCAATCCATGGTCCCGCTGCGAGTCCGCCTGTCATGGCCCGTTTCGATCCCCACTCCATCCGTGAACCAGACCCTGAGCCATCGATTGCGCGATCGCGCTGGAGAGGATTGCGGGTTGCAATAGCGGGCGGTGCAACTTGCGAGGTCGCTCGGCAGTATGGTGCCAATCGGCGCCGGTGCAGCAAGCATACTGCTGGGGCCGCAGATGGTGCAGCCCGGCTTCGCCGAGGAGGGCTATTCCGACAGCCATTTTCGCTGTCTGTTCGCATTTCTGCTGAGGATCGCCATCGCCTTCCTGTCGGCCGCGCCGGGCATCGGGGCGCAGTCCGCCCGCTTTCGCCTGCTCACCGGAACCGTAGTCGTGGGTGGGATCGCCGACTGATGCCGCTGACGACCATCGGCGCACCATCACCGGCGATGGTGGCGGCGCTGGTCATGGGGCGGCTAGCACCCCCGGAGTTGCGGTGTGGCAGCGCCGCGTCGCGCGTCAGGCGCTGCGCAGTTAGCACGCCGCGCGACCCGGCGGCCGCCACCCATCCGTCAAGCACCGTGCGGAATTTCTCGGCCACCGCAGCATAGGAGAACGGCTTTGGCGTCGAGCGGTCCCGAGCATCAGTGTCAGCGGCGCGCGGAATCCGCAGCTGGAATTGGAGAAGAAAGGCGGTCTCGGCGCGGAAGCCCGCAGGCGTTGCACTTCGTTGGCGCGTGCTCTGGCTGGGCCGGATGCCATCTGCGATGGCGATCAGGCCAAAAAAGGTCCTGATAGGATTCGGACGCCGGACGAAGCGGGTTGAACGCCTCCGTCAGCATACTGGCCAACCCGTCGGCACCCCGTTCGGCGATCGGCAATAGCAACGCCATGCGGGGCGGCTGCTGCCAGGCTCCGGAGGCAGCAGTCGGTCCAGCGGCAGATCGATCGACACATGGGATCATCGGCGAGACGTCGCTGCAGCAAATCGCCGACGGACATGACCACAGGCTGATGTCGTCGGAAGCCAACGGATTGCCGCGCGATCCTGGTGACACAGGCGGGGCGGGCCCGCATTGCCTCGTGGTCAGACAACCAGTCGCAGTGCATGGAACATAGTGTTGGTTCGCCTGATCCCGCCCTCGATCGCGGCGCAGACATCCGGCGCCGTGCATACTGCGCACAGTTCAGCGCGGAGTTCGTGCAGCGTGGCCAGGTGGCGTTCACCAATGAGGCGTTCAGTTTCCTCTGCGGCGATGCAAACCTGCCCCCGATGCCACTCGCGTCGTCCGGCAGAGGACTATAGGAGAAAGCGTGGTGGGTTTTCTTGGGATAGCCGTTGCGCTCCGGGAACAGCAGCAGACCTTTCCCAGAATGCTGGGCCGGTGCCCGTCGCAGTGTCGGTGCGCGGTGAAAGGCCGCCCAAAATTCCTCCCACACCATGGCGGCCGGCTAACCGAGCGCCCAAGGATGCTCCAAGCCGGGCGTTGGCGGTCGAATTGTCGCGAAACCGTGGACGGTGCTGAAGTCTCCATGGAGACACCCAAACGTCCGGGAGTTGAGGGTGCGCGTCGTTTGTCGCTGGCCCCAGCCAACGCTGCTTCCTTTGCCGGCCGGCGCTGGCTAGGCTGTGTTTATAGGGAACGGGAGAACGCCATGAAAGCCGCCGTCTTTCACGCCGCGCATCAGCCGCTGACCATCGAGGATGTGGAGCATGCTAATCCGAGGCGGCGCGAGGTGCTGTTGCGCACCGCCTTCGCGGGCCTGTGCCACTCGGACCTCCATTTCATGGAAGGCCTGTATCCATTCCCCACGCCCTGCGTGCTCGGCCATGAAGGTTCCGCCATCGTGGAAGCTGTCGGCGAAGACGTGACCTACGTGAAGCCTGGCGATCACGTCATTACCTGCCTGTCGGTGTTCTGCGGGGAATGCTCGCAATGCGTGACCGGCCATACCAATCTTTGCGAGAATACCGAAGTCAAATTGCTGCCTGGCGCCGCGCGACGGCTAACCTGGAAAGGCGCAGTGCTGAACCAAGCGTTCAATCTGTCTGTATTCGCCGAGCGGATGCTCGTTCACGAACACGCGGTGGTAAAGATCAGCAAGGAGATTCCATTGGATCGCGCGGCGCTGGTGGGCTGCGGCGTGATGACCGGCGTAGGCGCGGTGTTCAACGCGGCCAAGGTGGAACCCGGCAGCACCGTTGCGGTGGTAGGCTGCGGCGGCATCGGTCTGTCCGCCGTGAACGGGGCTGCGCTGGCCGGCGCATCACGGATCATCGCGATCGACACCAACTCCGCCAAGCTGGAGAAGGCGAAGGAGATGGGTGCAACCGATACGATCAATGCATCCAACATCGATGTCGTCGCCGCGGTGAAGGACATGACTGAAGGTCAGGGCGTGCCATATTCATTCGAGGCCATTGGTCTGAAGGCGACGGCTGAGCAGTGCTTCCAGATGCTGCGTCCGGGCGGTGTAGCGACGATCATCGGCATGATCCCGTTTGGCACAAAGATCGAGTTGCACGGCGCAGATTTCCTGCGCGACCGAAAGATTCAGGGCACTTCGATGGGCGGCAATCGGTTCCGTGTCGACATGCCAAGGCTGCTGGAGTTGTGGCGGCAGGGACGACTGAAGTTGGACACGCTGATTTCCGGCACCATCAAGCTGGAGCAGATCAACGAGGGCTTCGCCATGCTGAAATCAGGTGCGCCGGTGCGCAACCTGATTGATTTCGGGGTGGTGTAGCGGGATGGCGCGCGAGCAGGTCACCTCCGACCGGATCGGGCCGCCAAGTGGCCATTTCGTCCACGCGATTTCCATGGAGGCACGTGGGCGGCTGGTGTTCATTTCCGGCATGACGTCAAAACGTTCGGATGGCAGCGTGGCCGGCGTGGGTGATTTGGAAGCGCAGACGCGGCAGGTGTGTGAGAACGTGAAGGCGGCGGTAGAAGCGGCTGGCGGCGCGATGACGGATATCTGTCGAGTTGATGTCTACGTGAAGGACATGTCCGGTTTTGACGTGATCCATAAGGTACGACGGACGTATTTTCCTGATCCGCCGCCAGCATCGACGATGGTGCAGGTGACCGGATTTACACATCCGGATTACCTGATCGAGATGAATGCGATTGCTATGGTGGGTTAGCGGGCAGGTTAAGGGGAACGCGGTTGTGGGTGGAGCCGCCACGCTACCCCTCGTCGCCTGTATTGCCGCCCCTGACAGACGTGGCGGACTCCGATGCGCCGCGGCGGGGTTAGACCAGCGGACGGCTCGAAGGGTAACCTCCACGACCGACGTGCACGGCTGATGCCGGCCCGCCGAAATCGACGACACCGCGCGCACCCATAGCAGCGTCGAGGTTGGTCTCCTCGCGTGAAACGCCCCGATGAGGGCGCTCCTGTGGGCGCATCCAGTTGGATGAGGGCAGGTTCTATGATTGCCGCGGCCCCTTCTGCATCGCATTATCGCAACCATGAGCATGGCTATCCGAGTCCGCCGCCTGCCGCATCATGCGGACCTGCCGCTACCGACCTATGCTACCGCCGGCGCCGCTGGCATGGACCTGCTGGCCGCAGTGCAGGCACCGGTTACGATCGAACCTGGACAGCGCGCACTGATCCCCACCGGCATCGCTATCGCCTTGCCACCGGGCTACGAGTTGCAGGTGCGCCCCAGGTCGGGCCTCGCGCTGCGCAACGGCATTGTGCTTCCCAACAGCCCTGGCACAATCGACGAGGACTACCGTGGCGAATTGCAGGTCATCCTGCTGAATGCTGGGGACGTCGCTTTTACTGTGGAGCGAGGTGCCCGCATCGCTCAAGCGGTGCTGGCACCGGTTGTGCGCGCCAGATGGCACGAGGTGGATAGCCTGGATGAGACCACGCGCAACCACGGTGGCTTCGGCAGCACCGGCACGGACTGAGACAACAGCGGTGGACGGCCGTCAGTGGCTCAATCCCTCCGGGACACGGCGGAACGCCACTCTATTTCCGGGATGGCGCAGACGCCCAGATCCAAGGCTCCATTGAGCAGCGACACCCAGCTGATCCCTGCCACCAATTGACAAGGTAGGTTGGTCCGCCTGGCGGGACCACGCGACGTCGCCAGCAGACACCCGAATGGACCCACGCGGCCTTGCCTCTCCACGCCTCCCGCCGCCACCGTCCCCGCAAACAGAGAACCAGGAAGCCCGTAATGAGCGACCAAACGCAGGCGGTAGCCGACCATTACCGCAGGGATGGGTTACTGGACCGCATGCTCGACGCACTGCGGGCCGCCGGCAAGGACATCACGCATCTTACCATCGACGACCTCGCCCCGATCGACGAGTTCCACTCGCGCCGCCGACTCGCCACCGAGGAACTCGCCCGCCTGCTCGCCCCCGGCGCCGCCGACCAGGTGCTGGACATGGGCAGCGGACTCGGCGGCCCGTCGCGCTACCTGGCGCAGACCTACGGCTGCCGGGTCAGCGGCATCGACCTCACCGAGACATTCGTCGCCGTCGCGCAGGATCTGACCCGGCGCTGCGGCCTGGCCGACCGGGTGAACTTCCGCCAGGGCTCGGTGCTCGCCCTGCCCTACGCCGACGCCAGCTTCGACCTCGCCTGGTCGCAGAACATCGCGATGAACATCGAGAACCGGGCCGGCTGGTACGCGGAAATCCGGCGGGTGCTGAAACCGGGCGGGCGGCTCGCCATCCAGGACGTGACGCAAGGCCCGGGCGGCGCGCTGCACTATCCGGTCAACTGGGCGGAGACGCCGGCGACCAGCTTCCTGCAGACGCCGGAACAGACCCGGGCGCGGCTGCTGGCGGCCGGGTTCCGCGTGCTGGCCTGGCAGGACAACACCGAGACGGCGATCGCCGAGATGGACGCCGCCCGTGCCGCCAACGCCGCCCGCCCCGGCGGCACCCCGCCGGCACTCGGGCTGCACCTGGTGGTGGGGCCAGGCCTGCGCGACCGCAACCGCAGCAGCGAGCGCAACCTGCGGGAGGACCGCGCTCGGCTGATCAACGCCGTGCTGGAGCGCGCATGACCGCAGGCCCGCCCGATCGGCCGTGTGCGCAGTTCGTTCCTTGTCTGGCCGGCGCCGGCACCGATATCGTTGCATCCCGACAGAGCCCGGAACCCATCGATGCCTGACACCCATCATTGCCGCGTCCTGATCATCGGCGCCGGCCCCGCCGGCTACACCGCCGCGATCTACGCCACCCGCGCCAGCCTGCAGCCGACGCTGGTGGCCGGCCTGCAACCGGGCGGCCAGCTCACCATCACCACGGATGTGGAGAATTATCCGGGGTTCGCCGACGTCATCCAGGGCCCCTGGCTGATGGAGCAGATGGCCGAACAGGCGCGCCATGTCGGCACCACCCTGGTGGACGACCTGATCGTGGAGGTCGATTTCTCGGCCCGCCCGTTCCGCTGCCGCGGCGATGGCGGCGACATCTGGCTCGCCGACTCCGTCATCCTCGCCACCGGCGCCCAGGCGCGCTGGCTCGGTCTCGAATCGGAACAGCGCCTGCAAGGCCGCGGGGTTTCCGCCTGCGCCACCTGCGACGGGTTCTTCTACCGCGGCAAGTCGGTGGCGGTGGTGGGCGGCGGCAATACGGCGGTGGAGGAGGCGCTGTACCTCACCCACCATGCCGACCATGTCACGCTGATCCACCGGCGCGACTCGCTGCGCGCCGAAAAGATCCTGCAAGCGCGCCTATTCGACCATCCCAAGGTCAGCGTGGTGTGGGATCATGTGGTGCAGGAGATCCTGGGCGGCGGCTCGCCGGAGGGCGTCACCGGCGTCCGGCTGCAACACGTGAAGACCGGCGCGCTGCAGGACCTGCCGGTGGACGGGGTGTTCATCGCCATCGGCCACACGCCGAACACGGCGATATTCGCCGGCCAGGTGGCGATGGACGCAGAGGGCTACATCCAGACCACGCCCGGCAGCACCCGCACCTCGGTGCCGGGGGTGTTCGCGGCGGGGGACGTGCAGGACAAGATCTTCCGCCAGGCGGTGACGGCGGCCGGGACCGGTTGCATGGCCGCGCTGGAGGCGGAAAAGTTTCTGGCCGAACATGAGACGGCGCCTGCGTTGGCGGCGGACTAGCCGGGTCCGGCAAAATGGGTCCGAATTACTGCCACATGACTCGTTAGACTTCGTCTAGGCTTCGGATACCGCGCCGTCGGCGATCCGGCGCGAGGGGAGCGGCGCCCGGACCAATCCGGGCGTCCTGGGAGAGGCTGAATGATGGACTGGGACAAGCTACGCGTGTTCCACGCAGTGGCCGAGGCCGGCAGCTTCACGCACGCCGGCGACACGCTGAACCTGAGCCAGTCGGCGGTCTCGCGGCAGATCTCGGCGCTGGAGGAGGCGTTGCAGGTCCCGCTGTTCCATCGTCATGCCCGTGGCCTGATCCTGACCGAGCAGGGCGAGTCGCTGAACCGTACCGTGCGTGAGGTGTTCGCGAAGCTCGCGATCACCGAGGCGCTGCTGACCGAGAGCAAGGAGAAGCCGGCCGGCCGGCTGAAGGTGACCACCACGATGGGGTTCGGCTCGTCCTGGCTGGCGCCGCGGCTGCACGGGTTTCTGGAAGCCTATCCCGACGTCTCGCTGTCGCTGCTGCTGGACGACAGCGACCTGGACCTGGCGATGCGGGAGGCGGATGTCGCGATCCGCATGCACCAGCCGAAGCAGCCGGACCTGGTGCAGCGCCATCTGATGAGCATCCAGTGGCATGTCTGTGCCTCGGCCGACTACCTGAAGAAGCACGGTGTGCCGCAGCGTCCGGAGGAGCTGGACGCGCACAAGCTGATCCTGTTCGGCGAATACCATCCGCCGGTTTCCGACATCAACTGGCTGGCCGAGGCCGGTCGGCGCCCGGGCAGCCCGCGCCGCCCGATGCTGGAGGTGAACAGCACGCTGGCAGTCCAGTTGGCGATTCGATCTGGCCTGGGGATCGGCGCGCTGCCCGACTACGTGATGAGCGAAAGCCCGGATCTGGTTCGGATTCTACCGGATCTGAAGGCTCCGAAGGTAGACGTGTTTTTCGTCTACCCCGAGGAGTTGCGCAACTCGAAGCGGGTTGCCGTATTCCGCGACTTCCTATTGGCTCGTCTCGCCGAAATGCATTGAAGCGGCCGGACCGGCGCCCGTCCCCAACCGGCATAGCGGCTCCTCGAACACCCTCTTTGCGTGTTTTTATTCTAACATTCGCTACCCCTGGTAATCATTCCCCTTGAATTTTCTTGCGCTAACAAAGTATCCTACGGGCATGCGCGCGGGACATGGCCGCTGCCGGGTTTTGGCGGAGCACACCGGTTACGACCCGATTTACAGTCCGATTAGTGGTTACGGTGGCTCTGCCACCAGTGTTCCAGCTCGTATAGCTGGAAAGGGGCCTCTGGCCCCTGCGTCTCCCAGACGTGAAGCCTCCCTGTATACTTGCCCCCGGCTCAAGCCGGGGGCATTTTCTTTGCCAAGACCGTCATTGCAATTACACGGTATCTCTGCCCTTTCGAACTCAGTTATCACGCCGCTCTCACATTTCTTTTCCGACCGGCCGCTAGCGCGGCATCAACCGACTGATTGATGTCCACTCCCTCGGTCCGATGGTTGACGATGACGGCGCCTATGCGATAGGGCAGCACCAGCCAACGGAACCTCTCGTATCCGCCGGATCAGTGGGACCGCGGGAGGCAGGTCCGGAGCTCCCTGCCGCAAAGCCGCCGGCATTTCTGCTAGACAGGCCCATTGCGCAGGCCCGCCAAGAGGTCCAACGAGTTGTCAGGCATCCGATGGCCGAGCGAGCGAAGCTCGCTCCCGTCGGTGGAATCCATGGCGGGCATCGTGGCGGGCGACCGAGGCGGACAGGTGAAATATCGGAGCCCTTCCGGACACGCCCGGGTCACATTGACGTGGACAGACCCAGTGCGCGCAACAACGCCGGATCGAGAAGCGGCCGAACCGGTGGGGGTCGGCCGAGGCCGAAGCCCATCACATCGTCATAACCCCATAGCAGCCAGCCGATGCCGCGCGCCTCGCACGCTTCTCGCACGCTGCGCAGCCAAGCCAGCCGTGCATCCGGGTTGAGCATCGTGGCGGCGCCGAACTCCCCCAGCAGGATGCTGACATGATGGCGGCGTCCCCAGGTGGCGGCGGCGGCGATCCGGCTGGCGACCCGCGCAGAATTCCAGCCCAGGCCGCAATAGAACCGCATCAGCGAAGCGGTGGCATCGTCGCTCGCGGTTGCTGCCACCTTGAAGCAGGCGGCGCGCTGGTCAGCGGGAAATGGCAACCGCGCGAGCGACATATGGTCCAGCTGGGGACGATAGGCGGCCAAGGACGTCAGTTCCATCGGCTCATAGAAGTGGAGGGTATAAATCACGTTTGGGTCGCTTTCGGGCCGGAGCGCCAGCAGCCCACTGACACTGCCCCAGTCGTTACCGGTTAGGATGATGGTATGGTCCGGCAGCGTCGTGCGTACCTGTTCCAGCAGACGATGCTGCAGGTTGCGCCAAGTTTCCACCATCCCAGGAAAAACCGGCTCGTTCATCAGTTCCGGAAAGGTCAGGTCGGGATCCAGTTCGCGCAGCGCCGGCGCTACCATGCCCCAGAAGGCAAACAACGATACCCGGTCCGACTCGCTGGATTCCAGATTCCAAGTGGCAGGATCCGCGACGACGGCTACCGCCAGCCCATGACTCTCAATACGGGTGATGGCCTGAACCAGCAGCTTCAGGCGGGAAGAATTGCTGCGCAGATATTCTGGCTGCACGGGCAGACGGATGGCGGTAAAGCCACGCTGGCGCAACTGGAGCAGCGCCCGATCGCCGAGATAGGCGCGGATGGCGACCGGATCCTTGCTAGCGGGGAAGCGGAACCAATTGGTGACGTTCACACCGCGCGCCAGATGCGCCAACCGATCGGGCAGCACCTCCGCATGCGCGGCCGGAAGCATGGTCAGCCCAAGCCACAGCACCAGCGCCACCCACCGGATCACGCGACTGGCTCACGTTCCCGCGGGGCCCGCGGTCTCACGGTAGCCTCGCGCAATCGCGGCGTCAGGGCGGACCGGCAGCCTGCGGCCGGGCGGGCCGTCTTGTCCGCGCCTGCCGGATCTTCTGGGGCGGAGATGCCAGACGGCGAAAAAGCCTGCACCCGCAATGGCGCATTCGGTGCCCTGGTCGCCCGCCGCCGCGATGGTGCTTCAGGCGGATGTGGCCATCGCGCTCGCATCCTCGCGACGGCATTCTCCAATGCCCCTCCGATCGGGCCTGCCACTGTCGCGCGCATATCGATGGCTGCAGGTGGTTCCCGGTCCACTCCCATCGCAGCGTGGAAGCGCTCCACCAGATAGAGCGGACGCTGCTTCGTCTCGTTGAACACCCTGCCGAGGTATTCTCCGATTACACCAAGTGTGACGAGCTGCACGCCGCCCAGGAACAGGATCACCGTCATCAGACTTGGATAGCCAGCGACCGGATTGCCAAACAGCAGTGTCTTCACGACCAACTGGGTGCCGTACGCCACGGCCAGAGCGGCAACCAGCAGACCAAGATAGGTCGCCACCTTCAGCGGCATGACGGTGAAGCTAGTGATGCCTTCTAGGGCGAGGTTCCACAGTCGCCAGTAGCTCCAGCTCGACCGGCCGGCATTGCGGGGGTCGCGATCATAGGGCACCGCACAGGACGGGAATCCAACCCAGGCAAACAGGCCCTTCATAAAGCGGTGCTGCTCGCGCAATTGGCGCACCGCATCCACAACACGGCGGCTCATCAACCGGAAGTCGCCGGTATCTGGCGGCAGCTTCACCCGACCGGCATGGCGCATCAGCCGATAGAACAGATGGGCAGTGGTGCGCTTTAGTCCGGTTTCGCCGGCCCGTGCGCGTCGCTGCGCGTAGACCGTGTCAGCGCCATTGCGCCAGCCCGCGATCAGGGCGGGAATCACCTCTGGCGGGTCCTGCAGGTCAGCATCGATGACGATGATGGCCGCGCCGGCGGCATGATCCAAACCGGCGGTCGTCGCGATCTCCTTGCCGAAGTTGCGCGACAGGTTAATCAGCCCGATGTGGGGATCGGCCCGCCGCAGGGTGTTCAGAACTGCCAGGGTGGAGTCCTCGCTGCCGTCGTTGACGTAGATCACCTCCCATGAGCCGAGTGGGTCCATGACGGCCGCAAGACGCTGGTGGAAGGTGGCAATGCCCGCGGCTTCATTGTAGGCGGGCACGACTACCGACAGCACCGGCGTCACAGACCCCGTCGACCGGTGAAATGCCTTGGCCATGAGATCAACATGGAAGTGTGAGGTTGTTAAGGCTTGGCCGGTATCCTGGTCGGGATGCAGTGAACCAGGGATGGGGTGAAATATTGGTTAAAGCCCGCATGCTGCGCTGCGCTGCGGTATTGCTGTTGGCGACGTTGGTGCTAGGCGGGACAGCATGGCTACGCAGTGCCGAATATGATGAGCAATATACACTGTTTCTGACCGCGGGAGTGGCGCGGCCGGCCTGGCCGGAAACGCCATTCGCCGCGGGTGAGGTGCGGCTCCTGCAGGCGGGACATGCCGGACTGGCCGGCATTGCACGCGACCTGCGCCGGACCGATGTGCATCCGCCGCTGTATTTCTGGCAGGTGGCGCTGTGGCGGCGGCTGGTCGGCGGTTCCCTTTTCGCTGCACGGTTGCTGTCTGTGCTATACGGGGTGGCCGCACTGGCCGCGGTCGGATGGATCGCGATGCGCGTCGGGGTGGCACCCGAGGTCGCAATGCTGCTGACCTTGGGCTGTTACGGGTTTGCCTATACCGCCACGATTGCTCGCGGATTCGCACTTGCGCAACTACTGACTTTGCTCGGGGTGGCAGTGCTGGCTGGGGTGCGGCGGCCGGGGTGGATGCCGGGATTGTTCGGCGGACTTTTGCTGGGCGCGGCAACCGCAACCAACTACCTGACCGTATTCGTCGGCTTTGCCGTCCTGGCGCATGGATTGTGGCTGCGGCGGGTTTCTGGCGGTTGGACCAAAGTTGCGCCACTGGCACCTGTGCTGGGTTTTGCGCTGTGTTTGCCGCTCGACCTGTGGTTCTTCCTGGCCCAGCGCAACTCCCGCCTCGGCCAATTCCAACCATTCAACCTCGCCGGAGGCTTGCATCGGCTCCTGACCTACAGCGCTGCAAATCTGGTCGGCGGCCTCCCGCTTTACGCTGCTGAGCCGGTTCGCCCACTGGCAACCATCGCACTGGGTCTGCTGCTCGTAGGCCTATTCATCCTCACGATCCGTTGCCGACACCACATCGGCATGCCCCACGCACGCAGCCTGCTGACGGCCGCCATGCTGGCATTGCCGATTGGTCTGCTACTGCTTGGCTTCGTCTTCAACACCACACCAATCGAACTGCGCTACCTCGCATTCGCGGTTCCATACGCCGTGCTGCTGCTTGCCGGGGCTCTCGCTGGCTTGCCCTTGCGCCCACGGTTCGGCATCACCGCGCTGATCATCCTCGTCCAGGCAAGCGCGCTTGCGGGACTGTGCACCCGGGCCGAAACCATGCAACCCGCCCGGGCCGCCGCCGCCGCTGTCACCCGCCTGGCCGGAAACGGGCTGGTACTGCTGCCGCGCGGCAACGACGGTGTCGGTATCGTGGGTAGTTTCGCAATCGAAGTGCCGCCAGATCTGCAGCTGGTGCTAGCCGCCATTATTCATCAGGTCTCCCCGACGGCCGCATGGTCTTGAAAGAGGGGAAGAATCTGTCTGTTCGCGGCAACATCGGAACCGTGGCCGCGACGCACGCGTAGGTTGTAGAATGCTGTCTTGCCTTGCTTCATCTTGGGTCGGACGGTCAGTTGTCGTCGGTCGCGACGGGATATTGCTCGGGGGCTTTGCCGACCTCAGCTGTCACCCTAGGAACTGCGCTGTCGGGCGGTAGTTTGCTTATGTCACGCACTTCGACTCGGAAGCGCCATTCATCGCCGTAGTCGTACACGAACAGCATCTTGCTGTTCTTCCGCCGGAACGCCTGAGCGATTGTCGCTTGGTGCACACTGCGGGCTTCGCCGCCTGCCTCCTCGTCTGCGAAAAGCTCATACCGCACGGGCGAGCTAAACACGTGACCTGTCAGGCGATTGAAAAAACCAAAAGCATGGTCAAAATCGAAGCCAAAAGCCTTCGTGATTACGTGGGCTAATTCAAACAGCGATTGATCGCTTTCAATCTCGATGTCTCGATAGACGTGTGGGTTCAATGAAGCTCGCAAGCCATGCATCGTCGGCTCCGCCCTGGCGATCGTCGTCGGCTTGCTTCTTCTAGGCTGTCCACCCGGACGACTTCCCATACAGCCCCAATCCCCCACACGTCCCCGCGTCAGCCAGTCTCGGCGTCAGCGTGGCAACCCTGGTACGAAACCCCGGACGACGGTAGAATCGCGCTGCAGTTCAAGCGAATTCGAGGCAAGATGCCAGTCCAGGCAAAAACAACACCCCCGTTGCTGCCCGGCCTGTCACCCATCGGCGGTAAACCAGTGATCGCCCGCTTTGATGGTGGGCATCTTTCATCCGATGGTGGATTGCTGATGCTGCGGGAAGTGGAGCAACGTCTCGATCTCGCTCGGCGACTGGCGGCATGCATCGTTGACCCCCGCGCGCCGGAGCGTGTGGTGCATGGGCTCGATGAAATCATCCGCACGCGCATGTTGATGATCTCATCGGGATACGAGGACGGCAACGACGCCGACCGCCTACGCCGCGATCCGATGTTCAAGCTGGCGATGGGCCGCTTGCCCAATGATGCCGACCTTTGCTCGCAACCCACCATCTCGCGCTTGGAGAACCTACCGGACGCGCGTGCACTCTTGCGCATGGGGCGGGCTATGGTCGACCACTACTGCCAGAGCTTTTGCCAGGTGCCACGCCGCATCGTGCTCGACATCGACGACACGTTCGACGCCGTGCATGGCAGCCAGCAGTTGCGGCTGTTCAACGCGCATCACGACGAATATGGCTTCCAGCCGATCGTGGTGTTCGACGGCGACGGCCGCATGATCGCCGCCGTCCTGCGCCCGGCCAGTCGGCCTTCGGGCAAGCAAATCGTACGCTGGCTGCATCGGCTGATCACCGCAATCCGTGGCAACTGGCCGCAGGTGGAGATCATGCTGCGCGCCGACAGCCATTACTGCACACCCGGGGTGCTGCGCTTCTGCCGGGCCCGCCAGCTGGACTACACGCTCGGCGTCGCCCCCACGTCGACGCTGCGCAAACATATCCTCTGCCTCGAGGAGAGCACCGCCGCCCGTGCCGCTGCTACTGCGGACGGCGCCAAGCTGCGCCGGTTCAAAGAATTCAATGACGCTGCGGCGAGCTGGGACAGGGTGGAGCGCATCATCGCCCGCGTCGAGGCCGGGCCACAGGGGATCGATACACGCTTCATCGTCACCAGTCTCAGCGGCCCGTCCGGCCGCACCGTCTACCAGGACATCTATTGCGCCCGGGGTCAGGCGGAGAACCATATCAAGGCGTGGAAAGCACATTTGGCCGCCGACCGCACTTCGTGCTGCCGAGCAAGCGCCAACCAAATGCGCCTCTTCCTTCATATCGGCGCCTATTGGCTGTTATGGAGCCTGCGCACGCTGATGCCGCGTCGCTCGCGTTGGCGCGTCGCACAATTCGACACCTTGCGGCTGCGCCTGGTCAAACTGGCAGTACGCATCGAGGTGTTGAAGACGCAGGTTCGACTTCACCTGCCACGAGCGACACCCGATCAGGCGCTCTTCGTTCTGCTGCTGACGCGCATGCCCCGCCTCAGCATTTGAATCACGGGGCGGATTGCCCCACCTGAACCAACGCCGATCAACCCCAACGCCCACCAGCTGCCGAGACCACACAACGGACCTAAAAGGGGCCGGTGGCCTCCTATGGACGCACAGCTTTCGGTTGAGTGATCAATACAGGGTAGCAGCTCCCCGAGCGCTCCGATGAATTTTCCCGGCTAGCACATTGCGGGTCTAGCACACCTGGCGAGACGGGCGGCAATTTGCTGCACGCACGACGCGCGAAATGCACGCGTGGCGACGAAAAACGGCAAGTTCCTGTTCCCTCCCGGTTTGGATATGGGTATTCAATACGGCGAAGCATCCGGCCCCGGGCTCGCTGACATCGATGCGACGACGCATTCGGCCTCAGGCTCGCTGATAGAGGAGGTGTTGTGAAGTACGTTCCACCATTTGATCTGATCAGGCGCTCGGTCGAAATTTCGACTGTGAAGGGTGAATTGCGCGTTAATGTGTCTTATGAAGACTTCATCAATATCTTGAAAATGATGATTGCTGGCGTCGAGGTTGACGAGGAATGGTATCTCAGGACCTATGAGGACATTGCCCAGGCGGTCAAGGAAGGCACCATCAAGTCCGCCCGGCAACACTTCGTCGATGACGGATATTTCGAGGGTCGGCTGCCGTTCCCCGTGAATGTGGATGAGACGTGGTATCTGCAGCAGAATCCTGACGTGGCGGAAAGCGTTCGGCGCGGTGTGGTGGCTTCGGGAACTGCGCATTTCCAGGAGGACGGCTATCGCGAGGGACGCCTGCCGTTCGGCCTGTAGGCGGTCTATGTATGAATTGCTTGCGGCCGGCCCTGGTGTCTTCGTAAGCCGAGCAAACGGGAAACGCCAAGAAGACAACTGAACGTCGCAGGCATCGCGGATGCGCCGGTCCGGCATTTGCTCGGCGACAGTGGCCCGATCCCGTGGATATCCGGAACCTCAGTCCGATGTCGAAATACTGCGCTGCATGACCCGCAAGAGGCCAAATCCGGATGCCCGTCCGGCGTCTCAACGTATCGATGCGGGCGCGCCCGGGCGCCAGGACAATGCTGTCCCACGGCGGGGCAAGCGGGGCGAAGGGAGCGGTGCGACGCCCGGTTACACGGCCGCTGCGCGCGCTTGGACAGCGGATCAGCCGGGCCTTGTGCCCGATGCAGTTTCGGCCAGGTCCGGCGCGGCGCAAATCCCGACCCCGTCGGCCGCTCCGATCGAACATGCCCTGGTGCCGGACGCGTCGCCAGCGAATCCAGCCCCCCAATTCGTCATCCCCCCACCGGCGGATGCAGGCGAACCGGTGGTGTCCGACGCGACGAGCGACGATGTCGCTGCCACCGGGCAGTCGGCACGAGTTCATTCCGGCTCCGATGACCCGGCCGGTGGGCCGGTCGAAGCGCAGCCGGGCGAACCGCCAATCACGACGCTGATCGAGCTCAATCCTGAACCGACCGGCGGTTTCATCTTCGGCCGCTTCGACATCCAGGTGCGTGGCCGGGTCGCTTCATCGGCGTTGCTCGAGGCGGTCGAACTGGTGGTGGATGGCACGGTGATCGACCGTGTGGAGTTCGGCCGGCCCGATCGCGCCGCGTCGGTCATGCTGCCGGGTGGGATCGCCGGCCGTGAACGCAACTTCGAGTTTACCCTGCCGTTGCCGCAGGCCCGGCCGATCCAGGCTTGTGTCATTGGGGTGCGTGCGACCACCGTGGACGGTGTTTCGTGCGAGGAGATCTTTGCGCTGGCGATCGACCCGACGGCACCGCAGCCGGTCAGTGTGATCACTGGCCCAACCCGGCCAGGTGCCGGGCTCAGCGGAGCGCGTCCGCCGCTGGTGCTCTATGTCGAGCGCGCGATGATCGATTCCGACGGCGGCCTGATGGTGCATGGCTGGGCCGTCGCGTTGAACCCGATCGTGACGGTGCAGGCCTTCCTGTGTGAAGCGGAACGCCTGCCCGCCGCTCAGTTCGGCATCCAGCGGGAGGACGTCGGCAGCCACTATTCAGCCTATCCGAACGCGCACCACGCAGGCTTCACGCTGTCCGGGCAGCTTGTGACCGAGGGGGCGCGGGCAGCGAAGACGCTTCGCGTCCAGGCGATCAGCCTGAACGGCTATGCACATGAGGTACTGCTGCCGATCGAGCATGTCCAGGCCAGCCCCGGGCGGTTTCGGTCGAGCGCCGCCACGGGTTTCGCCGAGGAGCCGCTGGTCGGATTGGCCGCCCCCGCCGGGGCAATCCGACCGCCCGTTGGGACTGGCCACGCCGCCGCGCAATCGTTTGCCGGGAGGTCGCCGGAGCCGGCCGAAACGGGTGCGCGGCGACAGGATGATCCGACGCCCGACCCTCGGCGCAAGATCAATTGGTTCTGTGACGAGGCCGGCTTCGCTCCGGATGGTCGGCTGCGGGTGGTCGGCTGGGCGGTCTGCGCGGTCGGCCTGGCGGAAGTTGCCGTGCATCTCAACGGCGAACGGATCGGTGCGGCCGAGCTGGGCCTGCCCCGGCCGGATGTCGGCGAGGAATTCGCCAGCATCCCCGCCGCGAGATTGGCCGGATTCCGGCTGGACCAGCCAATTCCGGGCCTGACCGAGGGGCTGCATGAGCTGCGTCTGGTTCTGCGCAATGCCGCGGACGATGAGCGCACCGAAAGCCGTATCCTGCGCGCGACGACGCCGGTGTTGGCGGATCCGGAACTGCCGCCGGCTGCCGATCTGCCGGAGTTCCGCTTCGAACTGGACAGTCCGCAGGTCGTGGCTGGCGTGGTGGTGGAACCGATCACCGGCCGTCTGACCATTGAGGGGTGGGTGCTGGCGCGATCCGGTGTTGCGTCGATCGACGTGCAGATCGATGACGTCCGCCTCGGTGAGGCGCATTACGGTCTGGCACGCCAGGATGTCGGCGCGGCATTTCCGGAATGGGAAGGCTCGCTGCGCAGCGGCTACGCGTTTCACTGTCCACCCCGCGCCTTGCGCGATGGTGAGCATGACGTCACGCTGACGGTTCGGGCAAAGAACGGGCAGGCACTGGCGAACCGGTTCCGTATCGACGTCAGGAAGTCTGAGGAAGACGGCGAGCTCGCCACCATTCGCCGGCGCATGACCCAGGTCGAATCGGGCATGCTGGGCGGGTTGCTGGACGATCTTGGCTATCGTCCGGCCTTCCATCTGCTGCTGCGGCAGGGATCGACGATCGCGCTCGATGGTTTGCGCGCAACAGTGGAGGCGCTGCGCCACCAAGTGTACAGGTCCTGGCAGCTGACTGTGCTGGTGGAAGATCCGGACGCTGCCTTCGCTGTGCGGCTGTTGCTGGCGGATTGCGCTGCGGACCTCGGCGAGCGCGTGACGGTGCTCGACGCCACCCAACCCGGCTTCGATACGCTGCCTTGTGTCGGGGATGCAGGCAGCAACACGCTGTTCGGAGCATTATGTCCGGGCGATCTGCTCGGCTGCGACGCGCTCGCCGAACTTGCCCTCGCCGGCGGGCTGCATCGCCAGGCCGAGTTCCTGTATGCCGACGAAGCGCGAATCAGTCCGGCCAGCAATCAGCGCGAACCGTTCTTCAAGCCGGATTTCTCACCCGATCTGCTGTTGTCGACCAACTATATCGGCCGCCCCTGGGTCGCCAGCGCGGACCTGCTGCAACGCTGCAACGTGACACCGCGGCTGCTGCTGGCACAGGGCGAGCATGATGTGGTGCTGCGTTGCACCGAGCAGGCAACCGCGATCCATCACGTACCGAAGCTGCTGGCACAGCGCGGTCCGGAACTGCTGGACGACGAGGCCACCAGTCGCGCGGCCTTGGCGCAGGCTGCGGAGCGGCGGGGAACGCCGGCTGAGGTGAAGCCCGGCTGCGTGGCGGGGACCTTCCGGCTGCAGCGCACGCAGCCGGCCAGCGGCAAGGTCTCCATCATCATCCCGACCTGTGCGGCGCACGGCTATATCGAGACCTGCATCCGCACGTTGCGGGAGAAGACCGCGTATGCCAATTTCGAGATCGTCTGCATCGACAACATTCCAGAGAGCGAAGGCAGCTGGAAGGTCTGGCTGCAGCAGAACGCCGACCAGATCGTCGATATTCCCGAAGCGTTCAACTGGTCACGCTTCAACAACCGTGCGGTGGCGGCGACCGACAGCGACTATCTGCTGTTCCTCAACGACGATATCGAGATCGAGCAGGACGACTGGCTGGATGTGCTGCTGGAGCATGCGCAGCGGCCGGAGGTCGGGATCGTCGGTCCGCAACTGCTCTACCCGGATCGCAAGGTGCAGCATGCCGGAATGTTCCTGGGCGCCGGTATCGGGCGGCACGCATTTCGCTTCGCGCCGGCGGACGATCCCGGTTATTTCGGCCTGGCGCTGACGCAGCGCAACGTGATGGCGGTGACCGGGGCGTGCATGTTGGTCCGGCGTGACTTCTTCGAAGCCCAGGGTGGCTTCGATGAAGCGCATTCGGTGATCAACAACGATCTGGATTTCTGCCTGCGCGCGCATCGGGCCGGCAAGCTGACGGTGTTCACGCCGCATGCGACGCTGATCCACCATGAGCTCGCCAGCCGCGACCGGATGAAGGACGTGTTCGACACGACCAATTTCGATTCGCACTGGCGGACCGTGTTTGCCGCCGGCGATCCGTATTTCAGTCCCCGCCTGTCACGCCATTCCGACGACTATCGCCCCGACGATGAGCCGGTGCAGACGGTGTTTTCCGGCCATCCGCTGTTCGAACGACGTGATATCCAGCGCATCCTGGTGGTGAAGCTGGATCATATCGGCGATTTCGTCACCGCGCTGCCGGCGATCCGGCGGCTGAAATCCTTGTTCCCGCAAGCCAGTATCACCGTGCTGGCTGGACGCGCGGCGCGCGCTTTCACCTATCTGGAACCGGCGATCGACGCCTTCATCGAATTCGAGTTCTTCCACGTGCGCTCGCAACTCGGCGAGAAGGACCTCACCAAGGCCGATTTCGAAGCGCTGGAGGAACAGCTCGCCGAATACCGCTTCGACCTGGCGATCGACCTGCGCAAGCATCTGTCGACCCGCGACGTGCTGCGCCACACCGGCGCCCGGTTCCTCGCCGGCTATGACTACATGGGTCAGTTTCCGTTCCTTGACATCGCGCTGGAATGGGACGGCGACAAGACGCTGCACCGCAAGCGCAGCCATGTGGTGGACGATCTGCTGGCGCTGGTGGAAGCGGTGGCAACCGCAAGCACCGGCGCACGCGAACTTGTCGCCACACCGCCGCTGCCGTTTCCGCTGGACGATCTTTCCCCCGCGGTACAGGCACTGTTCACGCGGCCGGTGGTCGCGATCCATCCCGGTGCGGGAAATATCACCAAGCAATGGCCGGCGGAGTATTTCACCGGTTTGATCGATCTGCTGGTGGAACGCAGTGGCGTCAACGTGCTGCTGGTCGGCGGTCCGGACGATCGCGAGGTGGCTGATTTGTTGCTGCAACGTGCGCTGCTGCCGGAGCGTCTGGCCTCGGTGGCGGGCGCGATGAAGCTGGCCGACCTGCCGCGCATGCTGGTGCGGTGCGCGTTGTATATCGGCAACGACAGCGGGCCGAAGCATATCGCGGCGGCCGTGGGCGTGCCGACGATCGGGATCCATTCCGGCGTGGTCGACGCGGCGGAGTGGGGGCCGCTGGGGCGGCGTGCCGTCGCATTGCGGCGGAACATGACCTGCAGCCCCTGCTACCTGGCCCGCGCCGAAGATTGTCCGCGCAACCTGGCCTGCCTGCGCTACCTGGAGCCGTCCTCGGTGTACCAGATGGCCGAACTGCTGCTGGCCCGTCCGGTGGCGACTTATGCGCCGCTCGAGGCAACCGCGTTGAATGATGAGCCTCGGATGGACCCGGCCGAACCGGAGCGGGATGCCGAGGCAGGGAGCGAGCAGATGGCGGCAGATCGATCCGGCGCAGTCGCGGCTGCGGATGACGGCCTGGCGTTCGCCGCCCGGCCGGAGAACTTGGTCGTCTCTGAGGCCGCCGCCGCGCGACCCGGGTCATCGGCGCCGCGGACAAAGTCCCGGGCAAAGTCGGGTCGGCGCCAGGGCGGCCGAGCATGAGCAGCCTGGACGATACGGCGCTGCTGGCTCTCGCGGCTGAACTTGCCACCCGCGCCGGCCCGGTGATCCTGGAGGTGCGGGCCCGCGGCTTTGCCGTGGAGCACAAGGATGATGCCTCGCCGGTCACCGAGGCCGACCGCGCATCGGAGGCGGTCATCGTCGCAGGCCTGCGGGCTGCCGCACCGGGGATTCCGGTGATTGCCGAGGAGGAAATGGCGACCCGGGATTTTGTCGCGCCGCCGCCGCAGTTCTGGCTGGTCGATCCGCTTGACGGTACCCGGGAGTTCGCCTCCGGCAGTGACGAGTTCGCGGTGAATATCGGGCTGGTCCGGAATGGCCGGGTGGTGCTGGGCGTGGTGGGCGTGCCCGCAATGGGTGAGCTGTTCGGCGGCATCGTCGGCCAGGGCGCCTGGAAGCGGACAGAGGCGGGTCAGGTGCCGATCGAAGCGCGGCTGCCGCCGGCCGAAGGGCTGACCGTCGTGGCCAGCCGGCGTCACGGCGATGTGGAGCAGCTCAATGCCTATCTGGCGGGGCGCCGCGTGGCACGGACGCTTAATTTCGGATCGAGCCTGAAATTCTGCCGCGTCGCGGAGGGGATCGCCGATCTCTACCCGCGTTTCGGCCGGACCATGGAATGGGACACCGGCGCGCCGCAGGCGGTGCTGGAGGCGGCCGGGGGCACCGTGCGGACCTTGGATGGCGCGCCGCTCGGCTATGCCAAGCCCGGTTGGGACAACCCGCATTTCGTCTGCACCGGGCGGCTGCCGCGCTAGGCGGCAAATGCAGGGGCGTTGACCCAATGCTTTCCTGCGCGCCAGCCGCTACAGCAACAGCTCCGCGCCGATCAGCAGCACCGCCAGCAGGGCTGCGAGCGGCGGGATAATGCGCGGCGCCATGAACCCGCCCCGCGGCGGCAGACCGGCACGATGCAAACGCCACAGGGCCAGGTCCACCAGCACGAACACGCACAGCGTCAGCCCGTTGGTCACCACCAGCAAGGGCTCGAACGGCACGGCCAGCGCCACCACCAGGATCAGACCCCCGGCAGCCAGAGTGGCAGGCACCGGGATGTCGGTGCCTGCGCTGACCCGACCCAGCCAGGCCGGGACCTGCCGGTTGCGGGCCATTCCGTAGAACAGCCTGGCGAGCATCACGATCTGCACCAGCACGCCATTTGCCACCGCGATGGTGGCAACCACGGCGAACCCGGTGGCGCTGCGGCCTTCGAACAGCCCCAGCAGCGGGTTGTCGCCCCCACGATCGGCCAGCACCGTCGCCGTCGTGACGCCGACATACAGCAGCACGCTCGCCGCGATGGCGCCGATGATGCCGCGCGGCAGGGTGCGGTTCGGGTCCTTCACCTCCTCCGCCAGATTGGCCAGCGTCTCGAAGCCGAGGAAGGCGAAGAACGCGATGAACGCGCCGGAGACGGTGTTCTGCCATCCGATCAGGCTGACCGGCACGACCGTTCCTAGTTGGTAGTCGGGCGCTGCCAGCAGGCCGGCGGCGATGGCGACCAGCAAGCCGGCGATCTCGACCACGCTCATCGCCGCGGCGAGCCCCACGCTCTGGCGCACGCCAAGCAGAGCGATGCCGGTGAATCCGCCGATCAAGGTCACAGTGAGCAGTGCCGTCGAAACCGGCAGCAGCACCTGCAGATAATGCACTGCCCCGCGCGCAATCGAGGCGGCGGACACCACGACGGCCAGCGCGAGCGCGGCGCCGGTCAGTTGCGCCAGGCGTTGCGAGCCAAAGCCGCGCCCGACATACGCCACGCTGCCGGACGCCTCCGGGTAGCGTCCCGCCAGCTCCGCGTAGCACAGCCCGGTCAGCCCCGCCGCGATTCCGGCCAGCAGGAAGGCGAGCGGTGCCGCGTCGCCGGCCCGGTGGATCACCGCGCCGGTGGCGACGTAGATGCCGGCGCCGACGATCACGCCGAGTCCGTACAGCACCAGCGGCCAGAGTGTGAGGACTCGCCGCAGGCCAGGGGCCTCAGGCGGTCGGGGGGCCGGTTCAGCCATCCGCGGTTCCCATTTCTGTGACATGCGCGTGCCATCCGCCCGCCCGACACCCGGCCGGCAGCCTCACGCCCTGCCTTGCGCTATACTCCAGCCCATGACCGCCCCATCGCCCCGCACCAATCCGCTGCTGCTTGGCCACGAGGCCGCCGAGGCGACGCTGCTCGACGCGCTGCGCGGGGCGCGCATGCACCACGCCTGGTTGATCACCGGCCCGGAAGGCGTTGGCAAGGCCACGCTGGCGTACCGCTTCGCCCGCCGCCTGCTGGCTGGCCCGCCGGTGGAAGACAGCCTGGCGCTCGACCCGTCGCATCCGGTGTTCCGCCGCGTCGCGGCCGGCGTCGCACGCCGACCTGCTGACCATCGAGCGCGCATACGACCCCAAGCGCAAGCGCATGCGCACCCAGATCGCGGTGGACGATGTCCGCAAGATCAACGGGTTCATGGCGCTGACCCCGGCCGAGGGTGGCTGGCGCGTTGCCATCGTCGACGGCGCGGAGGACATGAACCTCGCCTCCGCCAATGCGCTGCTGAAGGTGCTGGAGGAGCCGCCGCCGCGCGCGGTGCTGCTGCTGGTCTGCGCCGCGCCCGGTCGGCTGCTGCCGACCATCCGCAGCCGCTGCCGCCGCCTGCGCCTGTACGCCGCTGGACGATGCCAGCATGAGCACGCTGCTGGACGAGCTACCTGCCGGACACGCCGGAGGACGGAGCGCGGGCGGCTGGTGACCCTGGCGGAGGGTTCGCCGGGGCGGGCCTTGCTGCTGATGGAGGAGGAGGGCATCGCGATCGCAGGATTGGTCGACAAGGTGTTGGCGGATTTGCCGAACCTGCCGCCGAACCGGCCGTACGAGATTGCCGACGCGCTGGGCCGCAGCGACACCGGGTTCTCCACCTTCATGGACCTGCTGCGCGCCGGTCTGGCCGCGGCGGTGCGCGACACCGCGCGCGGGCGCGGCGAGCCGGAGCAGGCAACGGCTGGTCGCGCTGCGTCCGCTTGATGCCTGGGGCGAGGTGTGGCACGGGCTGACCCGGTTGCAGGACGAAACCGAGCGCTTCGCCCTGGACAAGCGCGCGGCGCTGGTCCAGGGCCTGGGGCTGCTCAGCGGGAACAGGTCATGAGCGGGCGGTATTACCTCACCACGCCGATCTATTACGTGAACGGCGCGCCGCATATCGGCCACGCCTATACCTCGGTCGCCGCCGACGTGCTGGCGCGCTGGAAGCGGCTGGACGGATTCGACGTGTTCTTCCTGACCGGCACCGACGAGCACGGCCAGAAGGTGGAGAAGGCGGCGGCCGATGCCGGCGTGGAGCCGCAGGCAATTCACCGACAAGATCTCCGCCGATTTCCGGGACATGGCGGATGCCATGGGGATTTCCTACGACGATTTCATCCGCACCACGGAGGAGCGGCACAAGGTCTCCTGCCAGGAGCTGTGGCGGCGGATCGCGGCGTCGGGCGACATCTACCTCGGGCACTACGAAGGCTGGTACGCGGTTCGCGACGAAGCGTTCTACGACGAAAGCGAACTGACCACCCGTCCGGACGGCAGCAAGGTTGCGCCTTCCGGCGCGCCGGTGGAGTGGGTGAGGGAGCCGTCCTATTTCTTCCGGCTGTCGGCCTGGCAGGACCGGCTGCTGAAATTCTACGAGGAACATCCGGAGTTTATCGCGCCCGACCTCACGCCGCAACGAAGTCATGAGTTTCGTGCGCGGCGGGCTGCTGGACCTGTCGGTCAGCCGCACCACGTTCAACTGGGGCATTCCGGTGCCGGACGCGCCTGGTCATGTGATGTATGTCTGGCTGGATGCGCTGACCAACTACATCACCGCCTGCGGCTTCCCGGACGAGAATGACGCGCGCTGGGACTTCTGGCCGGCCGATGCGCATTTCGTCGGCAAGGACATCATCCGTTTCCACGCCGTGTACTGGCCGGCGTTCCTGATGTCGGCCGGGATCGCACCGCCGAAGCGGGTCACCTCCAACGGCTGGTGGGTGGTGGACGGCGAGAAGATGAGCAAGTCGCTCGGCAACGTGATCGAGCCGCGGGCCACTGGTGCGGACCTTCGGGCTGGACCCGATCCGCTACTTCCTGATGCGGGAGAAGGCGTTCGGCGCCGACGGCTCGCTGAGCCACGCAGGCGATCATCAGCCGGACCAATGTCGAGCTGGCGAACGACCTGGGCAATCTGGCGCAGCGCTCGCTGTCGCTGATCGCGCGCAACTGCGACGGCAGGCTGCCGGGCAGCGGCGTCGGGCACCGAGGATGATGCCGCCTGCTGGCGGCGCCGAACGCGCTGCCGGAGCTGTTGCGCGTGCCACATGGACCGCCAGACCTTCCACGAGGCGCTGGAGGAAGTGTGGAAGGTGATCCGCGCCGCCAATGGCTACATCGACCGCCAGGCGCCCTGGGCGCTGCGCAAGACCGACCCGGCGCGGATGGCCGATGTGCTGCGTGTGCTGGCCGATGTGCTGCGCGTTGTGGCGACGGTGCTGCAGCCGTTCATGCCGACGAGCATGGCGAAGATGCTGGACCAGCTGGGTGTCCCGGCAGGATCGCGAACCCTGGCAGGCCTCGCCACGCCGCTGCCGGACGGCACCAGCCTGCCGCCCCCGCAGGGCGTGTTCCCGCGGTATGTCGAGAGTGAGTAGCCGCCCCGCGCAAACTCCTCCTCCTCTCGTGGGCCTGGGCCGCGAAGCGGACGAGGGATGCAGAGCGGGCGCATTCACACGGACCGCCCTAACCCGATCCCGCAGAGGGCGGGGGAACATCCGCAACGCCTGCCCCTCCCGGCACGCACGCCCCCATGCTGATCGATTCCCACTGCCATCTGGATTACTTCACCCCCGCCGAACTGCCCGGCGTGCTGGCACGTGCGCAGGCGGCCGGGGTGGGGGAGGTCGTCACCATCGGCACCACGCTGGAGCAGTCATGCAGCCTGCCGCTACTCGCCGCGGCGCAGCCGCATGTCTGGTGTACGGTCGGCGTGCATCCGCACCACGCCGCCGAGGCCCCGATCCCCACGCCGGAGACTTTGGCCGAGCTGACCAGCCATCCGCGGGTGATCGGCATCGGCGAATCCGGGTTGGATTATTTCTATGATCGCGCCCCGCGCGACGTGCAGCAGGCCAACTTCCGTGCCCATATCCGCGCCGCACGATTGGCCGACGTGCCGCTGGCCATCCATGCCCGTGACGCCGACGATGATGTCATCGCCATCCTGCAGGAGGAGCGTGATACTGGCGGTGCGTTCGCTTTCCTGCTGCACTGCTTCAGCTCTGGCCGGGGCCTGGCCGAGGCCGGAATCGCGATGGGCGGCTTCGTCAGCTTCTCCGGCATCCTGACCTTTCCGAAGTCCAGCGAATTGCGCGATATCGCGCGTGACGTTCCGGCGGACCGCCTGCTGGTGGAGACCGACGCACCGTATCTCGCGCCGGTGCCATTCCGCGGCAAGCGCAACGAACCCGCTTGGGTCGCGCATACCGCGAAGGTGCTGGCTGGTGTTCGCGACCTGGAGCCGGCGGCGCTGGCCGAGCTGACCACGGCGAATTTCCGCCGCCTGTTCCGCAAGGCCGCCTGACCGCATGCGGGTCACTCTGCTCGGCACTGGCGGCTCCGCGGGCGTGCCGCTGATCGGTGGTCCCGATGGCGCGGGCGATTGGGGCGTGTGCGATCCGCGGGAGCCGCGCAACCTGCGCACCCGCAGCAGCATCGTGGTGGAAAGCGCGTTCGGTACGCGGCTGCTGGTGGACACGGCGCCGGACCTGCGCACGCAGTTGCTGACCTGTCGGATCGCGCGCGTCGATGATGTGCTGTTCACCCACGCTCATGCCGACCACATCACCGGCCTGGACGATGTGCGGGTGCTGAATCGAATTGTCGATCGTCCGTTGCGGGCGTTCGGCACGGCGCAGACCCTGGCCGAACTGACGCGCCGCTTCGGCTATGCGTTCAAGCCCTGGCAGCCGCCGGGGTTCTATCGGCCCGTGCTGGTGCCGCAGCCGATTGCCCCGGGCGACACGATCCGGGCTGCGGACATGAGCGTGCGGCTGTTTCTGCAGGACCACGGGCGATCCGAGAGTCTCGGCCTGCGCATTGGAAATTTCGGTTATTCTACCGACGTGCTCGCGCTGGACGACGTCGCGCTGGCGGCGTTGCAGGGGGTCGATACCTGGGTCGTGGGCTGTTTCCTGCGTCAGGGTCCGCATATGACGCATGCCGACCTGCCGCAGGTGCTCGCCTGGGCCCGCCGCATCGGCGCGCGTCGCACCGTGCTGACGCATATGGGCACCGACATGGACTGGGCCTGGCTGTGCGCGAACCTGCCGGCAGGTGCGGAGCCGGGACATGACGGCATGGTGCTGGAGATAGCGGACCAATCCGGCGGCGCTTGAGCACGGGCGCGTTGAACGCGTCGGGTGCGCGCAGGCTGTCGGCCTGGTGTGCTGCGATGTCTCAGATGTCGACCGGCCGCGTCAGGGCCGCACCCCATTCGTCATGCCAGGCGACGGCGCCCATATGCGTTCACCAAGTGGACGATGCCGGCCCGTCGTGGCGGATATCGCGTGGCGGCGGGCGAACACGTCGTCCTGGTCCAGCGCGTCGTGGCATGCCACCATCGAAGTTCCTCTGCTCTGCCGGCCCCGACCACGACGCGTTGGGGAGCATTTGCTGGCGGTAGTGGGGAAGGTGTTGCGAGGCAGTGGTGCCAATTGATCTCATCAAGGAGGAGCCCTCGCCATGACCGCGAGCGCGCAGGTTGCGATTTACCCGCTGCGCCAGGAGCATCTGTCGCCGGCAATCGAGGCAGTGCAGCAGGCGCTGCGTTCTCATGGGCTGGCGATACAACCGGGACTTATGAGCACCTACCTGTTGGGCGACGCCGAGGCGATCTTCGCCGCGCTGCATGACGCATTCGAGAGGGCCGCTGCCACGGGCCAGGTCGTAATGACGGTGACGGTCTCCAATGCGTGTCCGGTCCCGGACTGACTCCCCGCAAGGCGGGCAGTTCGGACCGGAGGTCTATTCCGTTTGGAGAACGTCATCGCTTGGCGAGATCACCGATGCACTGGAGCATCGACGGATCCTCGGTCTGACCGGAGCGCTGCACGGCGTTTCAGCGCTCGATGTCGGTTGCGGCGATGGCACTTTGGCGATGCTGTTCGCCCAGCGTGGTGCCGCACGTATCGCCGGCTGCGACACGGATCAGCGCATGCTCGCCACGGCGCAGGCGCATGCCGCCCGAGACGGCACCCGCGTCGCCTTCGTCGCAGCGCGGTCTCAATCCCTGCCATTCATCGATGGAAGCTTCGATGTCGTCACCTGTATAACCGTGTTGAGCTTCGTGCGCGACGCCGATGTAGCGATCCGGGAGATGGCGCGCGTGCTGCGCCCCGGTGGACGGCTGGTGATCGGCGACCTTGGCAAATGGAGTGTCTGGGCCGCGCGACGGCGCATCCGGGGATGGCTCGGGGCAAAACTATGGCGGGCAGCACGGTTCCGCACCGCTAAGGAGCTGTCGGCTATGATCCGACAGAGCGGAGTTTCGGTCGATTCAGTGCATGGCGTCATCTTTTTTCCGCCGTGGACGCCGATAGCCCGCTTGATGGCGCCAGTCGATCCATACCTGGGCCGCCTCACAACTCTGGGTGCTGCCTTCGTGGCGATACAGGCAACAAAACCAGGCTGAACTCTGAAATCGGCACTCTCGCGCACGTGGCGCGCACCGCGGTCATCACGCCAGCGCCGCCGCCTCCCGTCCCGCGATCCGACCGCAAATGACGCATTTGCCCAGTGAGGTTCCGGTCATGAACGCCTTGCCGTGGAATCCGCCGGTGATCTCACCGGCCGCAAACAGCCCTTGGATCTCCGTGCCGAACACGTCCAGCACGCGCATCCGCGGATCGACTGTCAGCCCGCAATAGGTGGCAATCACCGCGCTGGTGGAGGGATAGGCATAGAACGGCGGCGTTTCGATCCGGCAGAGCGCACCGAATCCCTGCACCAGCCCGTCGCGGCCGAACTCCGTGTCGCGGCCGGCCGTGACATCGCGGTTATAGCCGGCAACCGTCGCTTCCAGCATGACCGCATCCACCTCGATCAGCGTTGCCAACGCGGCGAGGCTGTCCGCGCTCAGCAGCAAACCTTCTTGCACCCGCCGGGGAAAATCGAAAATCGGCACGCCGGGGACCGCTGCATCCATCACCCCCTGATCGAAGATCTGGAACCCGGTGGCGCCGAGCTGGGCGAGGCAGGCATCGCCCAGCAGCTTGTAGGAGATCGATTCGTTGACGAAGCGGTGGCCCAGTCGGTTCACCGCGATGGCGCCGCGATACACCGCCAGCATGGCGGTATGCTGCTCGGGCTGCGCGTCGCGATGGTTGCCGAACGTGCCTTTGATATAGCCCATGTCGCGCATGCCGGCGCCGAGCTGCCAGGCCATTTTGAGTCCGTCCCCTTGGGAGCCGGGACCGCCGACGCGTTTCGCCGCGGCCTGGCCGGGAGCGAAGGTTTCCAGCAGTGCGGGATTGCGAGAGAACCCGCCGCTGGTCAGCACCACGGCGCGCCGTGCCATGACGGTTTCGTTACGATTGTCCGATGTGAGTTGCACGCCGGCGATACGACCGTCCTGACCGCGTATCAGTTGCCGCGCGCGGGCATTCAGCCGGATGGTGATGGCCGGCATGCGTCCGGCTTCCTCATGCAGGATTCGAATCACGTCACGCGGGTTGGACGGATGCTGGCGCGGCACGGATTGGCCGGAGGCAGCCTGGATCGGGCCGAACTGCACCCCGCGTTCGGTCAGGAGGCGATAGGCGTCGAGCTGATGATCGGCGTAGAGCTGCACCAGCGCGGGATCGTTGGCGTGATCGCCGACAGTGAGGAAATCCTGCGCCAGGCGCGCCGGAGAATCCTCGATGCCGCGGGCACGCTGGCGGTCGGTGCCGGCGAAGGCGAACGATCCGCCGCTGAGATTGGTCCTGCCGCCGACACGGTCCTGCGACTCCAGCAGCATTACACTGGCCCCTGCGCGGGCGGCTTCAATGGCGGCGCAGAACCCTGCCAGACCCGCGCCGACCACCACCACATCTGCGTCCATGGCGTTTCCCCTTACGCGGCGTTGCCAGTGGCATGACGTCCGGCCGCCCGGCCGAACACCGCGCCTTTCAGCACCGACGTGGCGCCGGTATAGGTGTGGTAATAGGTGCCGATGATCTCGCCGGCGGCATACAGGCCGGGGATCGGTTCGCCGTCGGCGTCCAGCACGCGCGCATGGGAATCCGTCTTCAGCCCGCCGAAGGTGAACACGTTGGCGGAGATGATCGGATAGGCGTGATACGGCGGCGTATCGATCGGCAGGGCCCAGTTCGACTTCGCCGGCACCAGCCCGTGTGTGCACAGCCCATCGATCGTCAGCGGATCGTAGCGGCCAGGCCGGCACGAGGCATTGTAACGCTCGACGGTCTGCTCCAACCGCTCCTTCGCAATGCCGCAGGCGGCGGCGAGGCCGGCGACCGTGTCGGCCACCAGCGGCGGCTGGTCGGTGCGAATCCCCAGCCGGTAATTGGGGATTTCCATGTGGCGCGCATCCAGCACGACATGCGCGAGGCCATTCTTCTGCTCGAAGATGCGCCTCGTGATGCGCTCGTACCAGGCATCCACCGTGCCGGGTGCCTCATCGACGAAGCGTTCGCCCTCGGCGTTCACCAAGATGCCGTACGGGAAGATGAACACGGAAGGCTCCGAGATGCCGGAGCGTGGATCGATCGGTTCCGCATGGTAGCCGCCAAAATCGCCCGAGGTGGCGGCTCCGGCGGCCAGCGCCATGCGGATGCCTTCGCCCTTGTTGAAATAGCCGCCCCGGCAGATCGGCCGCAGATATACCGAGCGCGGCCCGATATAGCGCGTCATCATCTCGGCATTGCCTTCGAATCCACCGCAAGCCAGCACCACGGCATCGGCCTCCAACCGCATGGTCTGCCCGCCCGCGCGTGCCTGCACGCCGCACACCCGTCCGTCCTGCGCCTGCAGCAAGCCGATGGCCGTGGTGTCGTAGCGGAACTGCGCGCCCAGCCGTTCCGCCTCCGCCGCCAGGGCTTCCACCAGCGCCAGCCCGCCGCCCACCGGCAGCAGCCGTGGCTGCGATCTGGTCAGGAACTGCGTCGGCAGAAAATCGAAACGCACACCGAAGCTTTTCAACCATGCGACGGTCGGTCCCGCCTGTTCGGCAAAACTGCCGATGAAGTCGGGGTCCGCCAGGCTCAGCCCCTTCACCACCGCCGGCCATGAGTCACGCGTGCCGGAGGCGGTGAGGGACACCAGAGAAGGATCCAGATAACCGCTGCCATTTTCCGCGAGGTGAGTTTCGAAATCGTCGGTTACCTCGGCTTCGCTCTTCATGCGGAAATACGCCTCGGTGTAGCGCGTCTGGCCGCCACGCTCCTCCTGCGGTGCCCGTTCCAACAGCGTGACGCTGGCGCCGGCCTGCAAAGCTGAGACCGCAGAGGCAAGCCCACCCATGCCACAACCGACAACCAGCACATGCCTGGCGCGCTCGCTCATTTCCATTTCCCTTCCGGCCATCCTTGGACGCACAGCAGAAGAACGGAAAGCGCGTTCAGGCTCAACCCGAGGCTCCGTCCGCCCGGGGCGCGTGGCGAGCAGTTGGTCCCGCGGGGCGTTTCCGTGTATCGAACCCGGCATCGAGTTGACCGGAGGAAACGAACAATGCGGCGCAGAGAATTTGGCCTGGCCCTGCTGGCGATGCCGGCCCTGGCACGCAGTGCGGCAGCAGAGGCGAGCGCCGTACGCATCGTGAAGCAATATGGCCTGCCCTACATGCCGCTGATGGTGATGCAGCACGAAAAGCTGGTGGAGAAGCACGCGGCGAAACTGGGCGTGCCGACACTGCAAGTGGATTGGCCGACACTGGGCGGACCCGGCGCGATGATCGACGGCCTGCTGAGCGGGCAGGTCGATTTCGGCGTGGTCGGCACGCCGGGCCTGGCGACATTGTGGGACAAGACCGTCGGCACGCCGCGTGAAGTGCGCGCTTTGAGCTGTGTGCAACTGCAGCCTTTCGTGCTGACCACCAACAATCCGGCGGTGAAGACCATCGCCGACTTCACCGAAAAGGACCGCATCGCATTACCGACGGCAAAGATCTCGGCGCAGGCGATCTGCCTGGAAATGGCCGCGGCGAAGCAATGGGGCATCGAGCACTACGAAAAACTGGATCCCTGGACCGTGACGCTGTCCCATCCGGACGCCGCGGCCGGCGTGATCTCCGGTAAGTCCGCGGTCAACAGCCACTACACCGTGGCGCCGTTCTACTTCTACGAACTCGCCTCGCCCAACGTGCACATGGTGCTGAAATCCAAGGACACGCTCGGCGGCGATCATGTGAACGGCAACCTGGTCGCGTCACCGTCATTCCACGCGGCCAATCCGAAAATCAGTCAGGCGGTGCTGTCGGCGCAGGAAGAAGCCAACGACTTCATCAACAAGCATCCTCAGGACGCTGCTGAAATTTACATCAAACTCTCCAAGGATACTCATCCCTTGGAGCAGATGACCAAGATGGTCGCCGACCCGGACAATGTGTGGACCACGGTGCCACAGAAACTGATGGTGTTCGTGGAGTTCATGCACAAGGTCGGTCGCCTGAAGCACATGCCCAATTCCTGGAAGGATCTGTTCCTGTCGGAGGTTCAGTCTGGGCAGGGCAGCTGAACCGACAGCCTCGGGCGACTGGCAGCAGGACGCATTGCTGCTGGTCGGCCATGGCTCCGCGCACTATCCCGACGCCGGCCGTGCCATGCAGGCTCACGCGGCTCGGCTGCGCCCGCATTTTGCCCAGGTTGCCGTCGGGTTGCTGAACGGCGAGCCGGCGGCCGCGCCGGCGTTGGCATCGCTGCACCGTGCGGTGGTGCATATGGTGCCCTGCTTCATGGAAAATGGCTGGTTCGTGCGCAATGCCGTTCCAGCCGCACTGGGCCTGCAAGGACGCAGCACATCGATGCGAAACGGCAACCAGATCGTGCGGTCATGCGCGCCGGTTGGCGTGCACGACGGGATCCCCGCCGTGATCGAGGCCTGCGTTGCGCGACGCCATGCCGATGATCCAGCGGCACTGACGGTGCTGCTGGTAGGACATGGATCGGCGCGCTCGCCTGGTCGCCCGATGGCGTTGCACCGGCACGGCGCCGCCCTCGCGCGTCGCCGATGCTTTGCCGATGTGCGCGTGGCCTTTCTGGAAGAACCGCCATTGGTGGCCGATGCGTTGCGCGCGCTGGCGGATGCGACCGTCGGCGTGGTCGGCTGCTTCATGGGGGAGGGCGGTCATGTCCGGCTGGATCTGCCGAACCTGCTCGCCGCGGAACGGCGCCTGCGCGGCCCGCAGGATTTGCCGGTGCTGGATCTGGGGTCGATCGGTGACGCGCCCGGCCTCGCGCAATTGATCCTGGAGCAGGTGGCGGGCTGGTCGGATGTGCCGCCGGAGTGATGACATCCGCACAATGCCGGAGGTCTGTGGGCTGCGGCAGCAAGGGTCGGGGCGTCACCCCCAAACACCAATCAACGGGCGCTGCCCCTTGAAACCCTGCCAAGGGCCCGGCCCTTGCCACCGGTTCTCTCAGGGGTGGGGACGGGGCGCTTGCCCACTCTCCACCCCAAGCCAGGACACGTTGGACAGGCCGCGAACCCATGCGTAGGGTCTCCGGCCCAGGGCAAGGAGGTTCCGCATGACCGAAGCATGCATCGTCGGCTGGGCGCATTCGCCATTTGGCAAGTTGGAAGAGCCGGACATCGAGGCGCTGATCGGCCGCGTCGCCGGCGCGGCGATCGAGGATGCCGGAATTCCGGCGACCGACATCGATGCCAGCTTCGTCAGCCTGTTCAACAATGGGTTTTCGGCGCAGGACTTTCCTGCCTCGCTGGTGCTGCAGCACGTGCCGGAGCTGCGTTTCAAGCCGGTCACCAGGTTGGAGAACGCCTGCGCCTCCGGTAGCGCCGCCGTGCACAGCGCGCGGGATTTCATCGGCGCCGGGCGTGGCCGTTTCGCGCTGGTGATCGGCGTCGAGAAGATGACCGCGACTCCGGGCAAGGAGGTCGGCGACATTCTGCTGAAGGCCAGCTACCAGAAAGAAGAATCGGACATTCCCGCCGGGTTCGCCGGGGTATTCGGCCGCATCGCGGAACGGTATTTCCAGCGCTACGGCGACCAGTCGGACGCGCTGGCGGCCATCGCAGCGAAGAACCACAAGAACGGTGTGGACAATCCCTATGCGCAGATGCGCAAGGATCTCGGTTACGAGTTCTGCCGCACGGTGTCGGAGAAAAATCCCTATGTTGCGCCGCCGCTGAAGCGCACCGACTGCTCGCTGGTGTCGGACGGGGCGGCGGCGCTGGTGCTGACGGATGAGGAAACCGCGCGCAGCCTGGGCAAGGCGGTGCGGTTCCGCGCCGCAGTGCAGGTGAACGATTTCCTGCCGATCAGCAAGCGCGACATCACCCAGTTCGAAGGCGCGCGCGAGGCCTGGGGGCGTGCGCTGTCCGCGGCGGACATGAAACTCGAAGACCTGTCCTTCGTGGAATCGCACGACTGTTTCACCATCGCGGAGTTGCTGGAATATGAGGCCATGGGGCTGGCGGCACCGGGCCAGGGCGCGCGCGCGGTGCTGGAAGGCTGGACCGCGAAGGGTGGGAGACTGCCGGTGAACCCCTCGGGCGGGCTGAAGGCAAAGGGTCACCCGATCGGTGCGACCGGTGTGTCGATGCACGCGATCACCGCGATGCAACTCACCGGGCAGGCCGGCACCATGCAGCTGCCCACAGCCGATATCGGCGGCGTGTTCAACATGGGCGGTGCAGCGGTCGCAAATTACGTGTCGATCCTGGAGCAGCTGCGCTGATCCCGACCAGCAACCTCGCGCATCTGCTGCTGCAGAGCGCCCGCCGCTTCCCGGACCGGCCGGCGATCATCTGGCGGGATCACAGCTGGACCTGGGCGACGGTCTGCACGCGGGTCCAGGCTGCCGCCGGAGCGCTGGCGGCGCGCGGCGTGCGGCATGGCGATCGCGTGCTGCTGCACGCCCGCAATTCCAACGCCGTGCTGGAGACGATGTTCGCCTCCTGGATGCTGGGCGCGGTCTGGGTGCCGACCAACTTCCGCCTCACGCCACCGGAGGTGGCGTATCTGGCGCAATCCTCCGGTGCCGCGGTGCATATTTTCGACGCCGCCTTCCCCGACCACGCCGCCGCCGCACGAGCGGAAAACCCCAATTGCCGGCTCGAGATCTCCATCGGACCTGGCGAGCTGGAATGGGACACGCTGGCTGAATTCGACGGCAGGATCACCCGGGAAGCCGATGTCGGGCACGACCATCCCGCCTGGTTCTTCTACACCTCGGGCACCACCGGACGGCCAAAAGCCGGCGTGCTGACCCACGGCCAGATGAATTATGTTGTCTGTAATCATCTCTGCGACTTGATGCCGGCCACCACCGAGCAGGATGTCTCGCTGGTGGTGGCGCCGCTGTCGCATGGCGCCGGCGTGCACGCGCTGCCGCAGGTCGCCCGCGGCGCCGCGACCGTACTGCTGTCCGGCGAGCGGCTGGATTGCGAGGAAGCCTGGCGCCTGGTGGAACGGCACCACGTGACCAACATGTTCACCGTGCCGACAATCATCACCATGCTGACCCGGCATGATGCGGTGGATCGCTATGATCATTCGTCATTGCGCTACGTAATCTATGCCGGCTCCCCAATGTATCGCGCCGACCAGGTCCACGCGCTGCAGAAGCTCGGCCCGGTGCTGGTGCAGTATTTTGGCATGGGCGAAGTCACCGGCAACATCACCGTGCTGCCGTGCGAACTGCACAGCCTGGATGACGCGGCGATGAAACTGGGAAGTTGCGGCGTGCCGCGCACCGGCATGCAGGTGACCATCATGGATCCGGATGGCAACCACCTGCCGGCCGGCAGCACCGGCGAGATCTGCGTGCGTGGACCCGGCGTGTTCAACGGCTACTACAATAATGCGGAGGCCACCGAGCAGGCCACGCGGTTCGGCTGGTTCCATACCGGCGATCTTGGCCACCTGGATGAGCAGGGCTTCGTGTTCATCACCGGGCGTGCCTCGGACATGTATATCTCGGGCGGCTCGAACGTCTATCCGCGGGAGATCGAGGAGGCGTTGCTGACCCACCCCGCCGTCGCGGAAGCTTGCGTGGTGGGACTGCCCGATCCACGCTGGGGCGAGAGCGGCGTTGCCGTGCTGGTTGCGGCTGCGGACGCCCAGATCGATCCGCATTCCGTCATGACCCATCTCGAAGGGCGGCTGGCAAAATACAAGTTTCCGGCGAGAATTGTCGTCTGGCCAGAGTTGCCGAAATCTGGCTACGGCAAGGTGACCAAGCGGGAAGTCCGTCGGCTGCTGGAGGAGCAAGCGTGATGCAGGACGCAGCGAAAGACGCAGGCACGATCACCGACTATCATGCGCATGTCTATTATGATGCGGACAGCAAACCCCGTGCCGCTCAACTGCGTGATTGGGTGGAACAGCGGTTTTCGGTGCGGATGGGGCGGTGGCATGATGTACCGGTGGGTCCGCATGTGCAGGCAATGTATCAGATCGCCTTTCTGCCGGACCTGTTTCCCACCTTGGTGCCGTTCCTGATGCTGAACCGCATGGGGCTGACCATCCTGCTGCACCCGGAGAGCGGCCGTCCGCGCGACGACCATACACTGCACGCGGTCTGGATGGGCGAGGTGCTGGCGGTGAAGACCGAAGTCCTGCGGGAGACGGACGCGGCGTAGCGGCCGCTTCCGGGGAAGCGCAGCCGCGCAAGCCGGATGCGGCTCCCGGCCATGTGTGTCAGCCGCTTGACAACCCTCCACCCGGCTTCATCATCGCAAGATCGGGGGAGATATCCATGGCCAGCCTTGATCGTTGCCTGAACGTCTACGACCTGCGCGCGGCGGCGAAGCGTCGGCTGCCCAAGGGCGTGTTCGAATTCGTCGATCGCGGCAGCGAAGACGGCATCGCCGTCGCCAACAACCGCTCCGCCTTCGAGCGTATCAAGCTGCGTCACCGTGCATTGGTGGATGTGTCCGGCCGCAGTATGGCGACCACCCTGTTCGGCAAGCCGGTGTCGATGCCGATGGCGATCGCGCCCACCGGTGCCGCCGGGCTGTGCTGGCACGAGGGGGAACTGGAACTCGCCAAGGCCGCGGCCAAGGCGAAAATTCCGTTCACACTCGCGACCGGTGCGATGACCTCGATGGAGAAGATCGCCGAACAGGCGGGGCCTGGCGTGGGCGGGCGGCTGTGGTTCCAGCTCTACGTCTGGAACCAGCGGGAGCTGTCCTACCAGCTGATCGAGCGAGCGAACCGTGCCGGGTTCGAGGCGCTGATCGTTACTGTCGATACCATCGTGCCACCGAACCGAGAGTACAACACGCATAACGGCTTCCTGCTGCCGTTCCATCCGACACTGCGTTTCACCCTCGACATCATGCGGCACCCGTTCTGGGCCAAGGACGTGCTGCTGAAATACCTCACCACGATCGGCATGCCGCGCAACGAAAACTACCCGGAACCGTATCGGCGCCCGGTCGGCGACGCCACCGCCATGCGCGAAATGATGCGGCAGGATTCGTTGAACTGGGACGACATCAAGATCTTCCGCGACAAATGGCCGGGCATCCTGATGGTCAAGGGGATCAACCGGCCGGACGACGCGGTGAAGGCGATCGAAGCCGGCGTGGACGGCATCGTCGTGTCCAACCACGGCGGTCGCAACATGGACAGTGTGGTCGCCTCGATTGACGTGCTGCCGGAGATTGCCGAAGCGGTCGGCGAGCGGGGCACCGTGATCCTCGATTCCGGCGTGCGGCGCGGCTCCGATATTGCCAAGGCGCTCGCGCTCGGCGCGAAGGCCGTGCTGACCGGACGGGCCACGCTGTACGGTACGGCGGTCGGTGGCGAGGCCGGGGCCGGCAAGGCGATCAGCCTGATCCGCAACGAGCTGGACAAGACCATGGCCTATACCGGCTGCCGCTCGGTGGATGAAATCACGCCGGACATCTTCTTCGGCCAGCGCCAGGGCAATCGCCTGCGCGACATGGTCATGGATACCGTGTGATGGCCACGGTCGATCGCTGCCTGAACATCTGGGATCTGCGCGAAGCCGCGCGTCGACGCCTGCCCAAAGGCGTATTCGATTTTGTCGATCGTGCCACCGAGGATCACATCGCCGTCGCCAACAACCGCTCCGCGTTCGAACGGATCAAGCTGCGTCACCGCGCCCTGGTGGATGTCTCGGGCCGCAGTGTCGCCACCACGTTGTTCGGCAAGCCGGCCAGTCTGCCGATGGCGATCGCGCCCACCGGCGCCGCCGGCCTGTGCTGGCATCAGGGCGAACTGGAACTGGCCAAGGCGGCGGCAAAGGCGAAGATCCCGCTGACCCTGTCTACCGCATCGATGACGGCGATGGAGAAGATCGTCGAACACGGCGGCCCCGACAAAGGCGGAAGGCTGTGGTTCCAGCTCTATGTCTGGCAGCAGCGCGAGTTGTCGCACGAACTGATCCGCCGCGCTCATCGCAACGGGTTCGAGGCGCTGATCGTCACGGTGGACTCTCCCGTCTCGCCCAATCGCGAGTACAACACGCATAACGGCTTCGCGTTGCCGTTCAAGCTCACGCCACGCTTCGCGGTCGACGTGATGCGGCACCCCACCTGGGCACGCAATGTGCTGCTGCGCTACTTCACCGGCGGCGGCTTCCCGCGCCACGAAAATTATCCGGCGGAATTCCAGCGCTCCATCCTCAGCGGCGCCGGTGCGCAGCAAGGCATGCGCGCCGACTCGCTTGCCTGGGAGGATATCGCGAAGTTCCGCGACATGTGGCCGGGCGTGCTGATGCTGAAGGGCGTGCAGCGCCCTGATGACGCGGTGAAGGCAATCGGCTATGGCGTCGACGGGATCATCGTGTCGAACCATGGCGGCCGCAACATGGACAGCGCCGCCTCCACGATCGACGCATTGCCGGAGATTGCCGAGGCGGTCGGCAATCGCGCCACGATCATCCTGGATTCAGGCGTGCGCCGCGGTTCCGACATCGCCAAGGCGCTGGCACTTGGCGCCAAGGCTGTGCTGACCGGTCGCGCCACGCTGTACGGCACCGCAGCCGGCGGTGAGGCCGGCGCGATACGCGCAATCGATCTCATCAGAGCGGAGCTGGACAAAACCATGGCCTATACCGGGTGTCGCTCAGTGGATGAGCTCAGCCCGGACATCTTCTTCGGCTATCGCCAGGGTAACCGATTGAGCGACCGCGTGATGGACACGGTCTGACGTGTCACTTGCCGCGGCAGGTCGATTGGCTGACCGCCAGGCCGATGCCCAAGGCCATCGCCGAACTCGCCATCCCCATGATGGCAAGTCCAATCGTGGCACCGGCCATCCAGGACGGCATGGGCGTCGGCTGCGCTGGCGCGGGCCTGCCATTGGCTGAACTCTTGCGATGCATCATCGGGTCCTCCCTGCGCTGCATGACAAGGGCATTACCGCGCCGGGATCAAGGGATGGTCCGCCGATCACCGACCATTTCCCTGCTGTCCCGCCGGTTGACCGGTTTCGCGGTCGATCGCATTCAACGCTGAAAGGATCGTCGCATGGCGCGCGTGCCGTATCTGGAGGTTGCCGACCTGGCTGTAGAGGACCAGGACCTGCTGAAACGCCCGATTGCGCTGTTCAAGGCGCTGGTGAATTCACCCAAGGCGGCGCGGGCTTTTTCCGGGCTCGGCGGCTACATCCGCTTCGGCAGCAAGCTCGATCCGCGCTTGCGGGAGATGGCGATCCTGCAGGTCGGCTGGCTGGCACGCTCGCCCTATGAATGGTCGCACCACGTGAAGATCGGGCGTGATTTCGGAGTCAGCGACGACGACATCCGTGCGCTGATCGAGGAAACGTCGGGCCGGCAGACCCAGCTCGACAGTCTGACCCGGACCGTGCTGAAAGCCGCGCGCGAGATCACCGAACAGGGGGCGATGGCGGACGTCACATTTGCAACTATTCAGCAGGCATTGGGAAACGAGCAGGCGGTGGACCTGACGCTGACAATTGCCTTTTATAATGCTGTCGTGCGCGTGCTCGCCACACTGCAAATAGACGTCGAGGACGACTACATGCCGTATCTGCGGCAGTTCCCCTTGCCTGCTTGACCACTTCGGTTCGTCAACTCATCGCGAGACCCGTCGTGACAACTCCCTTTCTGTCGGGTTGTCTTGTAACAAGGCCAGCATGACCGGTCGGGGCAAGTCGAAGGACGACCAGGGCGGGACTGGAACGCTCGCTGCCGGGTTACCCGGCGGCGCCGCTGAGGCCGTGCTCGACGCCATTCCCGATGCTGTCTGTGCCATCGATGGCATGGAGCGGGTGATCTATTTCAATCTGGCTGCGGAGCGCATGCTTGGCCTGCGCCGGTCCGAAGTCGTCGGGCGATGCTTGTCGGAAGTCTGCCCGGGACTCGCCGGCTCGGACCTGCACCGCAGCGTTCAACGTGGACTGGTGGACCGCGTGCCGTACCGCGCCGAAGCGGACTCCAGCGTGTTCGGCTTTCCCGCCGAACTCGACATCGTCCCGATGGCATGGGGCGTGGCCCTGCATATCCGCGACGCCAGCCGGCATCGCCAGATGGAAACGGCGCTGCGGGATCGCGACGATCTGCTGACGCTGGCTGAGCATTCGGCCGGTGTCGGGATCTGGGAGATCGACCTCGGGAGCGACACGGTCCGCGGCACGCCGCAATATTTCCGCATCATGGGACTGGAAGCCGAGCGACCAGCCGGTGCCGATGGATCGGATTCGCGCCCGACGTCATCCAGACGATCGTGACCGCGTCTGGCATGGCTTTCAGATGATGCTGGAACGCGGCGATTCGTTCGAGGTCGAGTATCGCATTCGCCGAGCGGACGGACAGATCAGGTGGATTTTCGGCCGCGGGCGATTGATCCGCGATGCGGCGGGTCGGGCGGTGCGCCACAGCGGCGTTGATGTCGACGTCACTGAGCGCAAACTGTCCGAAGCCGCACTGCGTGAAAGCGAAGACCGCTTTCGTCGCGTATTCGAGCAGAGCCCGCTCGGCAAGGCGACGGTCGGCCCCGATTTTTGTCTGCGCGAGACCAACCCGGCACTGTGCCGCATGCTTGGCTATTCTCCCCGGGAGCTGAGCGGCCGCAATCTGCTCGACCTGGTCAACCCGGAGGATCGGGCGAACTGTTTTGCGTTGGGACAGGAATTGCTGACCGGCAAGCTGTCGCAAATCCAGATTGAGGAGCGCTTCATTCGCAAGGATGGATCAAGCTTCTGGGTCAGCGTGAACGTCGGGCCGATCCGCGATGCCTCGGGCAAGGTGCTGTACAGCCTCGGCATCATCGAGGATATCGACGAGCGCAAGCAGACCGCCCAGGCTCTAAAGGACAGCGAACGGCAGTTACGGGAGTTGAACGAGCGGCTGGAACAGCAGGCGGAGCAGCGCGCCCGTCAATTGGCGTCCAGCAGGGCGCAGTTGCAGGCGTTCTTTGACAATTCACCGGACTGGCTGACTTTGCAGCGTGTCCTGCCGAACGGGCGGATTGAATATGCCGACCTGAATCCGACCAGCGAGCGGGCTTATGGATTGTCGCGCGACCAGGTGGTGGGGCGCACGGTCGAGGACGTGCTGGGCGTCGAGGCCGCGCAAATTCCGATGCATTATCTGCGGGAATGCGTGCGTTCGGCAGAGCCGCAGCATTACATCGCACGTCGTACCATGGCCGGGCGCACGCGGTCGATCGATGTGATGTTCGTGCTGGTGCCGGGTCAAGGCGAGGACGGGGAGCGCTATGTCATCACGACGGCGCGCGATCTGACCGAACGCGAGGAGCTGGGAGCGCAGTTGCGTCACGCGCAGAAGATGGAGGCCATCGGCCATCTGACCGGCGGTGTCGCGCACGACTTCAACAATCTGCTCTCGGTCATGATGGGCAGTGCGGAGCTTGCGAAACGGCGGACGCCATCCAACGTGCCGTCCCTGATGGACAACATCCTGCGCGCCGGTGAACGCGGCGTGGCGCTGACACGACAGTTGCTCGCCTTCTCCCGCCGTCAGCCGACTGACCTGCAGGTGCTTGACCTGCGTGTCGAACTGCCGCGCATTGCGGGCATGCTGGGCGCGTCGTTGCGCGGCAATATCGCGTTGCAAGCCACTGTGGCGCCGGATGTGTGGCCGATCGAGGCCGATCCCAACGAGCTCGAAATCGCCATGCTCAATGTGGCGGTGAATGCGCGCGACGCCATGCCGGACGGCGGAGGCTTCATCATCGAGGTTGCCAATACAGGACTGCAGCGTCCCAATGGGCTGCAATCCGACCATGTGGCGATCGTGCTACGCGACACCGGTATTGGGATCCCCCCGGAACTGATCGACAAAGTGTTCGATCCCTTCTTCACTACGAAGGAACCCGGCGCGGGCACCGGTCTTGGTTTGAGCCAGGTCTATGGCTTCGTGAAACAGTCGGGCGGTTCCGTCAGCATCGACAGTTGTCCCGGTGTCGGCACTACGATCACCCTGTTCCTGCCACGCAGCCGCAAGCTGGCGCCGGGCGTGCGGCTGCCGCCGTCAGAAGAGAAATTGGCCGCCGGGCGCCGGGTCCTGCTGGTCGAGGACAATGCCGAGGTTGCCGCGGTGATCGGTCAGATGCTGTCAGTCATGGGATTCGAAGTGGCACTGGCAGAAAGGGCCCAGGCCGCGCTCGATCTGCTGGTCACCAAACCGTTCGATCTGCTGTTGACGGATGTGGTGATGCCGGACGGCATGAACGGGCTGGAACTGGCGAGGGCAGCGCGGGGCCGCCTGCCTCGATTGCCGATTATTCTTACCTCCGGGTACAACGATGTGGTTTCAGCGGAAACCACCGAGTTCCGGCTGCTGCGCAAGCCGGTGCCCTACATGGAACTGCAGCAGGCGGTGGCGGTGTGTTTGCCGACCGCGCCGTCGGACATTCCGGCAAGCCCGGCGTCCAATTCGGTGTCGGCGTGATGGAGCCGCGGCGACTCTTGCGACTCAGCAATTGTAACGGACACCCTCTCACGCAATCTTGACGAGCCGGATCGTTCCGCGACATGGGTCGAAACTTGGTTCGCGCGAGCGTTTGCTGTCTCTTACGAGACTGGGGCCGCGGAGTCGGATCACTGTGCCGATACGCCTTTGCGCAAAATCGATTGTCGGGGCAATCGTTCTGAATCTGGGGAAAGGGGGCGGCTGAAAAGTGAGCGCGAACGGCCGAACCCGCTCGACTACTCGGCGGCTTTTGGCCGGGCTGGCGCTGGCCGGTTCGCTGGTCCTTGCCTCAGCGACCATGGCGCAGTCGCTGGAAGACCTGCAGCACCTGTCGCTCGAACAGCTTGCCAGGTTTCCGGTCACGTCGGTGTCGCGCCGGCCCGAGCCGCTGAGCCAGGCTCCTGCTGCCATCTATGTCATCACCAGCGAGGATATCCGCCGCTCCGGCGCGATCACGCTGACCGAGGTCCTTCGCCTGGCGCCCAATCTGGAGGTCGCCCGCCAGGATGCGCAGAACTACAGTGTCTCCGCGCGCGGCTTCAATTCGGTCGGGGCCTCTAACAAGCTGTTGGTCATGGTCGATGACCGCAGCGTGTATTCGCCGCTGAGCTCCGGCGTGTTCTGGGACCAGTTGCAGCCGCCGTTGGACGACATCGAGCGGATCGAGGTGATCAGCGATCCCGGCGATGCGCTGTGGGGCGCCAACGCCGTCAATGGCGTGATCAATATCATCACCAAACATTCGCGCGACACTCCGGGCGGTCTGGTCGATCTCAAGGCCGGCACGGTCGACCAGAAATTCATCCCTTTCATCGGCTGGCCACAGGCGTTGCCGGAAGGCGCCTTCAACATCTGCATTGTCGGGCGCAATCCGTTCGGCAATCAGATTGAGCGGGTGGCGTCCGGCCAGGCGATCGACGGCCATCCCATCAAGGCGCGCTACTTTTCTTCACTGACCGGTCCTTCGGGCTGCCAGGTTTTGTACCTCGCACGCGACGATCTGCCCCAGGTGGAAGCCGTGCTGGCAATGCTGCGCGGGTCGGCGGTCCTGACAGTGACCGACGGCCAGTCCGAGCCAGATGCGAAAGGCATTATTAACTTTCTCATTGCTGATAATCGGGTGCGATTCGAAATCGACGATGCGGCCGCTGCGGCGAGCGGGCTGACCATCAGCTCAAAGCTGCTGAACATTGCGGTTGATGTGCGGCTGAGAAAGTAGCAATGGGCGCCGAGACATGACACGCCTCTGGCGATTCACCCCCGTTATCGCGGTTACCACGGCGGTCGCGTTGCTGATCGCAGGCGTGTTGCTGGGCCTGTACATCGATCACGGTAATCGTGAGCAGAAGGTCAAGGAAGTGTCGGTGCAGGCCGGCATCCTCGCCTCCACCGTCACCGCTGCCCTGGCATTCAGAGATCGTGACACGGCGCGCGAATATCTCAATGCCATTCGGGCAAATCCGGAAGTGCAGTTGGCTGCCATCTACGATGCGAACGGGAATCTGTTCGCCAGCCTCTCGCGCGGCGCGAACCTGCCGCCTGAACATCCGCCGGCGGTGCGACAGCCGTTCTTCGACAATGGCCACGTGACGGTGCTGGCGCCGGTGACGCAGAACGGCAGCGCGCTCGGTACGGTTTTCCTGCAGGCCCCCACTGAACCCTGGTTGCGAAGGCTCGAACGCTACGGCATCATCGCCCTGCTCGTCACCATGGCCTCGCTGGTGGTTATTGTGCTCGGTGTCGCCCATGCGGCACTGCGCCGCGTCAACGCCGAACTCGAGCAGCGGGCATCCGAACTGGCCGTCGCGAACTGGCATCTGCAGGAGCAGATCGAACAGCGCGAGCGGGTCGAGGAGGAGTTGCGCCAGGCGCAGAAGATGGAAGCGATCGGCCAGCTGACCGGCGGCGTCGCGCATGACTTCAACAACCTGTTGCAGGTGATCCTGGGCAATCTGGAAAGACTGCGTCGCCGTATCCAGAGCGATGCCGAATCCAATCGTCTGGTTGACGCAGCCCTGCGTGGCGGCGACCGCGCAGCAACGCTGACCCAGCGTCTGCTGGCCTTCTCCCGGCGCCAGCCACTCGCGCCGAGTGTGTTTGATGTCAACAAGCTGGTCACCGGCATGTCGGATCTGCTGATGCGTACGCTCGGCGAGAACATCCGCATTGAAACCGTGCTGGCCGGTGGGCTGTGGCGCGTCTCCGCCGATGAGAATCAATTGGAAAGCGTGCTGCTCAACCTCGCGGTCAATGCGCGTGACGCCATGGCGGGTGCGGGCAAGATGACTATCCAAACCGCCAATACCTATCTCAATGAAACCTATGCCCGCTCGCAGGAGGAAGTGAAGCCGGGGCAATACGTTCTGCTCGCGGTGACCGATACCGGCAGCGGCATGACGCGGGAAGTGCTGCAGCGCGTGTTCGAGCCGTTCTTCACCACCAAGGAGATTGGCCAGGGCACCGGCCTCGGCCTGTCGATGGTATACGGCTTCGTGAAGCAGTCAGGTGGCCACGTGAAAATCGACAGCAGGCCGGGTGAGGGGACGACGGTGAAATTGTACCTGCCGCGCCTGGTGGCTGAACCGCAGCCCGCGGCGCTGGAATCGCCTGCCGGACGGTTGCCCGGTGGACGGCGCAGCGAGCAGGTGCTGGTGGTTGAAGACGAAAACGATGTGCGTGCGCTCACCGTCGATACCCTGCACGAACTCGGCTACACCGTGCTGCAGGCCGCAGACGGACCGGCAGCCCTGCAGATCATCGATCGTGAACCGCATCTGCGTCTACTGCTCACCGATGTCGGCCTGCCCGGCGGGCTCAACGGGCGTCAGCTCGCCGACCAGGCGCGTCTGCGCCGGCCTGGCTTGAAAGTACTGTTCACCACTGGCTATGCGCGCAGCGCGGTCGTGCATCACGGTTGGCTCGATCTGGGCGCGGAACTGATCGCCAAGCCGTTCTCCGACACTGAACTGGCGTATAAGGTGCGGCGCATGTTGGACGAATCGGCGACCTGCTGACGGCACGCAACGGCGCTGTCAGGCTGCGATCAATCCACCCCCGCAACCTCGCCCAGCGTCTCGCCGATCGAGCGGTTCAACACCAGGTCGGCGATCGGATCGAGCCCGGTCGCCTCCCGATTGAGAATGACGAGACGCGCGCCGTTGCGCTTGGCCAGTTCAGGAAACCCGGCCGCAGGATACACCACCAGCGAGGAGCCGACGGCGATGAACAAATCCGCTGCCAGCGTTTCATCCTGCGCGCGTTGCATCGCGTCCGGCGGCATCGCCTGGCCGAACGAGATCGTCGCGCTCTTCACCCAGCCGCCACATGCACAGTGCGGCACGATCCCGTCACGTTCGAACTCATGGCGTAGATCGTCGATCTCATAACGCTGCGTGCAGTCCAGGCAGTGCGCATAGGTCGTGTTGCCGTGCAGCTCGATCACCCGCTCCGGCGCGATGCCGGACTGCTGATGCAGCCCGTCGATGTTCTGCGTGATCACAGCAAGCACTTTGCCGTCGTGGACCAGCTCCGCCACCGCGCGGTGGCCGCGGTTCGGTTTGGCCGCGCGCAGCGTCGGGTCCATCTCGAACCGGCGGCGCCAGGTCTCCCGACGCGCCTTATCGGAGCGCATGAAGTCGGAGAATTCGATCGGCGTCTGCTTGGTCCAGACGCCGCCCGGGCTGCGGAAATCCGGAATGCCGGATTCGGTGCTGATGCCGGCTCCGGTGAAGATCACGACCCGTCGGGCTTCACTGATCATGCGCGCCAGGGCGACGATCTCTGCATCCTGCGCCATGCGGCAAACTCCTCTCAGAACGGTTCAGGATAATGGCCGGCGTAAAAGCTGATCGGCGGTCGCGCATCCGGGTCGGTGATGACGTCGATCAGACACGGCGCGCGTGATGCGAACGCGGCATCCAGCGCGGTCCCGATCGCTTCGCCGCGCTCCACGCGCACGCCATGCACGCCGCAGGCACGCGCGATCGCGGCATGATCCACGGCGGTGAAGTCGACGCCGTCGGTATGTGCGCCGAACAGGACGTCCTCCGCATGTTTCTGATAGCCGAGCACGCCATTGTTCAACACGAGGAGGGTGATGGGCAATTGCAGGCGGCGCAATGTTTCCAGTTCTGCCCAGGAATGTCCGAACCCGCCATCGCCGCACAGGCACACGACTCGCCGCTCCGGGGCGGCGAATTGCGCGCCGATCGCCATCGGCAATCCCCAGCCAAGCCCGGCGATGCCGCGCGGTGTCAGGAAGCGCTGGCCGGCGCGGCGGGCGGTGATGCCGCCGACCAGCCAGATCGTGGAATAGCTCGCGTCAGCAACGACTATGTCGTCGGCGGTGATCCGCCGATCGAGTTCCGCCATCACCCGTTCCGGCCGCACCGGTCCGCCGTCGCGTCCGCGCAGATCGGCAGTCAGCGTCTGCCAGTCCTGCACCGCGCCGGCGATGGTGGACTCCAGCGCGGCCCGTGCGGCGCGGCGGTGCGTCAGATCGCGCCGCTGCAGCGCCTGGTGCAGCGCGGCCAAGGTCAGCCTGGCGTCGCCGACCAGCCGGTGGGCTTCGTAGTTGCGGCCGACCTCCATCGGATCGGTGTCGAGATGGATGAAGCGTGTGTCAGGCGAAAACAGCTTCCAGCTATCGGTGCCGTTCTGGTTGGTCCGATTGCCAATCAGAAGCACCAGGTCGGCGCGCTCCACCATCTCGCGCATGGCGTGGGTGCGTGCGCCGCGGCCCATGACATAGCCGATGACACCGAGGGTCAGCGGATGGGTTTCATCGACCGCGCCCTTGCCCATGGTGGTGGTGGCGACCGGCAGGTGTGCGGCGTCCTGGAGTGCGGCGAGTTCTGCCTGGGCACCGGACGCATGCACACCGCCCCCGGCGACGATCAGCGGATTTTGCGCGTTGGCCAAAAGTTCAGCCGCGACCTCGATCGCGGCCGGATCGGCGAGCGTGCGATCCAACGGATACATACCGAGACAGGCGCGACGCGGGGAGGGCGGCGGTGCGTTCTCGGTCAGCAGATCGGCCGGCACCAGCAGCACCGCGGGGCCGGGACGGCCCGATGCGGCGGCGGTGAAGGCCATGTCGACATAATCCTCCAGCCGGTCGGCGCTGTCGATGCGGCGCACCCATTTCGCCACAGGGTCGAACATGCGGATATGGTCGAGTTCCTGGAACGCGTTGCGGTCGGCGGTGGTGCGCGTGACCTCCTGCACCAGCGCGATCACCGGGATCGAGGCTTTCAGCGCTTCGGCGAGCGGCGCGACCAGCAAGGTCGCCGCGGGCCCGTTCTGCGCCGTCACCACGCCGACCCGGCCGGAGATGCGCGCGTAGCCGTCCGCCATCGCGCCGCCCATGTTCTCCTGCCGATACATCGCCTGGCGGATGCCGGCATGCGGCGCGGCGAGATGAAACGCACTGGGCAGACTCTGGCCGAAGGTGACGGTGACGCCATGGCGGGCGAATGCCTCGGCCAGGCGGAGCGCGACAGTGACATTGGCGGCCATTGTGTCTGCCTCCGTGTTGAATGGTGACGCCACGCCGCGTGTCAGGCGGCGGCCATGGCGGCATGAACCTCGGCGGCACGAGGGATTGGTGCCACCGCGCCGTAGCCGGTGCATTTCAACGCCGCCGCGACATTGGCGTAGCGCGCAGCCGCTGCGGGTGAATTGCCGGCGAGCAGGCGGGCCAGAAACGCGCCGCAGAAGGTGTCGCCGGCGCCGGTCGCATCCACCGCCTGCACCGGATGCCCGGCAATCATGCTGCGGCCCTCCGCGGTGGCGAGATAGGCGCCGCGCTCGCCCATGCGCAGCACCACCACGCTCGGGCCCAGCCGCAGGTAGAAATCCAGGATCGCGTCCGGATCGGTCAGCCCGGTCAGCACCAGCGCATCGTCCAGTCCGGGGAACGCGAAATACGCCTGCGCCATGGCGGCATGGATCACCGCGGCGGCGCGGGCCGGCGGCCACAGGCGTGGACGGTAATTGGTATCATACGCAACCTTCACGCCGTTCCGCCGGCAGATGTCGATCGCGGCGAACACTGCATCGGCCGCGCTGGTGGAAATTCCCTGACTGATGCCGGAGACATAGAACAGCCGAGCCTGCGCGATCGCCGCAGCCGGCAGGTCGCCTGGTGCATACAGCGCGGCCGGTGAACCCTTGCGGTAGTGCAGGAACTGATGGCCCTGCGCGCCATGCGTGACGAAATACACCCCGGTCAGCGCCTGATCGGTGCGGAGCACCGTGGTCGTGTCGACGCCCTCGCGCTGCCACAGCGCCATGAAACTGTCGCCCGGTGCATCGAGGCCGATCGCCGTTATGTAGCCGACGGACGCGCCCTGTCGCGCCGCGGCGATTGCCGCGTTGGAGGTGTCGCCGCCATGGCCTTCCAGGTAGTGCACGGAGCCATCGGAGTGAGGCGGCAACTGGTTGAATTCCAGCATCGGCTCGCCCATGCACAGCAGGTCCACCATCACGCCAGGTCCATCACCTGCTTTGCCGCCTGCTCGATCGCGGCCCGGTCGCCCGCCGCCACGCGCTTTTCATCCACCAGCGCCCCGCCGATACCGACGAACGCCGCACCCGCGCTGAGATAGGCGGAAACATTGCCAGGCTCCACGCCGCCGGTCGGGCAGAACGCGACCTGCGGAAACACGCTGCGCAGCGCACGCACATGGGCGGGACCACCGGCCGAGGACGCGGGAAATAGTTTCACCACATCGGCGCCGGCCTGTCGGGCGGCGCGCACTTCGGTCGGCGTCAGCGCGCCCAGCATCAAGGCGGCGCCTGCGTCGCGGCACGGTTGCGCCAGCGACGCATCCACCCAGGGCGCGACGATGAAGCGCGCACCGGCGACGAGGCACGCTTCGGCCGCCGCGCGATCGGGCACGGTTCCGGCGCCCACGAGCAACTCGGGATCGGACGCCAGCTCGCGGATCAGCGCCGGCGCATCCGGCACCGTCATGGTGATCTCGAAGATGCGCAACCCGGCGTCGCGCAGCCATTGCACCACCGTCGCCGCATGCTGCGTGGTCTGCGTGCGCACCACCGGCACCACCCGCGCCGAACGGAACCGGTCGATCAGTGCGTTTGGCATGGCATCCTCCCCCGCCTGGGCGGCAACCAAAGCCGGCTTCCGCTTGACAGCGCAACCCCGGATCAGGCGCGATGGTGGCCGGACAACAGGACAGGAGGAGCCAGCCATGCCCGAAGCGATGACCTCGACGATGGTGAAGCGGCTGCTGGCGGATGCGCCGTCGCCGCCTTCGGTCTATGTCGATGTGGCGAACGCCCCTTGGGAGACCTCGAAGTTTCCCGGCATCCAGCACAAGATCATGTATTCGGACGATGGCGGCATGGCAGCGATCCTGTTCAAGCTGGCGCCGGGCGCGGTGGTGCCGCTGCATGAGCATACCGGGGTCGAGATGACCTATGTGCTGGAAGGCAGCCTGCAGGACGATGAGGGCGTGTGCACCGCCGGCAACTTCGTGTGGCGGCCGGCGGGCAATACGCATGAGGCGGTGGCGCCGAATGGCGCGGTGATCCTGGGCGTGTTCATGAAGCCGAACCACTTCGCCGCGGGCCAGAAATTCTTCACCGAAGCCAAGCCTGACTGACGCCGACTTCGGTCGGAGCGGGCGTCGCACACCGCTCCGACCGCGAACGTTGCGTCGACGGTCGCTACACCAGAGCCAGCGGCCGCACCGGCGATCCGGTGGCACCACGGAACTTCGTCGCCAGCAGGATGAAGCACGGGGTGAACACACGATCCCGCGCAAGCTCGTCCAGCGCCAGGTTCTCGATCAAATAGACACCGGAATCCGCCAGTGCGAACTGGTGCACCGGCATCGACAGGCCCTTGGTCGGGTTGGGCAGCACCTCCACCGCCATGTTGTCGCAGCCGATCGCGACGATCCCCTGTTCGATCAGCCAGCGTGCCGCCGGCACATCGATGCCGGGCTCGCCTTGCAGGTAGCGCGCATTGTCGACGCCGAAGTAACGACCCCAGCCGGTGCGGATCAGCGCGATGTCGCCGGGCTCCACCGCGAACCCGCCGGCCTCCGCCGCGCGCTTCAGCTCGTCGGGCGTCACCGTGCGGCCGGGTTCCAGATGCGCGCCGCCACTGGCCCCTGACACGTCGAACAGCAGGCCGCGGGTGATCATCGGCGGCGCCTGTTCGATGCCAAGCTGTTCCAGCCCCCAATCGGTCACCGTCTCGGCAGCGGACAGCCCGTTATAGAGGCGATCGCCGTTCGAGAAATGCCCCAGCGCGTCGATATGCGTGCCGACATGCGCGGTCATCTCGATGCGTTCGACATTCGAGCCGGCGTCGTTGGTGGCGCCCAGCTTGCGCCGGCGCTTGATGCTGTCGCGCCAGGACGCCCAGATCGACAGCAGGAACGGAGTCTGGTTCGGCGCCATGAACGGCGCATCGCTGCCGATCTCATGGCTGACGTCGTACATGCGGCCCTCGCGCACCGATTGCAGAGCCGCCAGGCGCTTCTCCACTGTCAGCAGATTGGCCGCACCGATACGGTCGGCAGCGCCCCAGCGCGCGTGGTCGTGCACGAGTGCGTTCATCGCGTGTCTCCTCCGTCACTGTTGCGGCGGCTTCTCGGATGCAGTGGTGCCAAAAAAACAGCCGGTGTGGCCGGCATACTACCACGTCAAAGCGATTTGCCACTGCCGCGTCGGTTCGGTGAAAGGGGCGCCGCGTGCAGGGGAGGCATTGCACTTCAGCGACAGGGAAGACCGTGCAAATGACGATTGAGACGTGGACAGGGCTTGCCGGCATCGAGTGGAATAACCCCGCCAGTTGATCTGCAGGAACCGAGCCACAATCGGGTGATGTTGCGATTATCGCGCAAACCGGTCCGGATCTCCCTGCCGATCTTTCCGGCGGTCGCTGCACACGGGTTGCTGGTCCGCAATCCACCAATCCCGGGTCGATGTATCTCCAGGTGCATGCCGAATCGGACCGGTTGATGGCAATGAACGGAAGGTGCTCGGTAGTTCCGGGATAGATACGATTACCCTGACCGGAAGCTACGCCAAGGCGGGCCAGGCACTGGCAACATTGTCCTACGCGGCGGCAGCCAGCAGCGGCTCCGATACCGTCAGCTTCGACCTGTGGGGCCGGGCCGGGGTGGAGCCTCGCGGTCACCATCGGTGCAACCGCTGGTGGTGGCGGCAGCGGCGGCGGTCCGACGCTGACCACACTGCCGGACTCAGAGCAGGTGGCCGCGAATGGCACGGTCGCGGTCGGCGGGGCCGACTACGCCGACGGCTGCCCGCAATCCAACCCGGACGGGCTGCACCTGCGGATCAGCGACGGCAAGGGTGTCTTGAATGCGACCACCGCCGCCTCAGATGGTGAATTCGACGTCGGCGCCTGGTTGAGGTACTGATATGATCACCTTTCAGGGCTCCTACCGCGATGTCGATGCCAGCATCCACAGCCTCAGCTACAGTGCGGGCAGCATGAGCGGCGCCGACGCGATCCACTACGACATCTGGAACCAGGCGGGCGTGGAGACGACCGGCGACGTATCGGTGACGATCGGTGGCGGTGGCGGTGGCGGTGTCGGCGGCGGCCCGGCGGTGCAGGAACCGGCGAACGAGACGGTGGCGGCCGGCGGGACGCAGTCAATCAGCGGCAGTTACGCGGACGCCTTCGCCCAGGGCAATCCGGGCATGCTGTTCCTCAGCATCACCGACACCAGCGGCATGCTGGCGGCGACCGATGCCGACGGCAACGCGGTGGCCGGCTCCGGCAGCCACGGGATCGGCCTCAACGTGGACTTCGTCGACCTGAACGCGGTGCTGTCCAGCCGGAGCTACACGGCCGGTGCCGATGCCGGGTCCGACACCATCAGGTTCGACGTGTGGAACCAGGCCGGCACGGAGACAACTGCCGCCACCGGCGTGACCGTCTCCGCGGCCGCGGCCGCGGCCGATGCGCAGAGCTTCTCGGCCGCGCTGCACCAGGCCTCCACCGATATGCTGGCGGATTTCGGCACCGGCAGCAGTGCGGGGGTTTCCGGCGGATCCAGCCTGTCTGATCCGAACGCCGGCAGCCGCGTCGGCAGCGTCACGCCGGCCGATGACTTTGGCCAGCCGATCGGCGTTCCCTTCACCCTCGGACAGTAACGATCCGACGATCCCGGCCTTGCGCTTGCACGCGTGGGCCCGGCATCCCGCCGCTGCGGTTTGACACCGCCCGGGACTGTGCCAGAACCGACCAGTGATGCGCCGTTCGAACCTGACATGAGCCTCCCCGCCGGCCGATCGGCCACGCCGCATCCGCAGCAGGATGGCGTCGCCTGAGCACCATCGCAGCCCCGCCCCGCAGTCGCCCGGCCCGCACCTGGCTGCTGCTCGCCGCTGCCTTCGTCACCTTCGCGATCGGCGCGGGGTGCATGCACGCCTACACCGTGTTCCTGGTCGCATTCATCGACGCGTTCGGCTGGACCCGCGCCGAGGCTTCGATTGCCTATGCCGTCTCGCAGTTGATCTCCGGATTCAGCGCGCCGCTGGTTGGCGCGATGGTGGACCGGCTGGGGCCACGCCGCATGGTGCTGATCGGCGGTGTGCTGCTGACCGCCGGGCTGTTCGGCAGCGCCTACGCCACCGCGCTGTGGCACATGGTGCTGCTCTACGGGGTGGTGATGACGATCGGCGCCAACTGCCTGGGGCTGGTCGTGTTCGTCCCCATGCTGTCACGCCGCTTCGTGCGCAACCGCGGCATGGCGGTGTCGGTGGTGCAGTCGGCCAACGGCTTCGCCCGTGCCTATTCGGCGCCGGTCTCGCAGATCCTGATCGCGAGCCTGGGCTGGCGCGGCGCCTATTTCGCGCAGGGCGTCGGGATGGCAGTGCTGGTGCTGCCGCTGGCCGCGCTGTTCCGCCGCACCGAGCCGGAACGCCCCATTGGCCCGGCGCGTGAGGCGGAACATCGGGAGGGGTGGACGCTGCGCCAGGCGATGCGCACGCCGCATTTCTGGCTGCTCTCGCTGGTCTATGTGTTCACCGGACTGGGCAGTTTTCTCGTGGCGCTGCACCAGCTCGCCTTTGCCGTCACCATCGGCTTCGACAAGCTGTACGCGGCCGAGGTGCTGGGCCTCGGCGCCTTCCTGTCGCTGCCGGGCGTGATCCTGACCGGTACGATCTCCGACTATATCGGGCGGGAGCTGTCGGCGGTGGTGACCTATGGCACGTCGATCTTCGGCGTCGCCTGCGCGCTGCTGATCCACGCCCCGGACCAGCATCTGCTGCTGTGGCTGCACGCCTGCTTCTTCGGCCTGACCTGGGGCGCGCGCGGGCCGGCGATCACGGCGAAGACGGCGGACCTGTTTCCCGGACCGAATCTGGGCGCGATCCTGGGGGTGATCACCATCGGCACCGGACTGGGCGCCGCCGGCGGGGCCTGGATGGCGGGCTGGCTGTTCGACCTGACCGGCAGCTACCGGCTGGCGTTCAGCCTGTCGATCCTCTTCTACCTCTGCGGCAGTGTCGCGTTCTGGGCGCTGCGCCGGCCGCCTTCGGTGCGACCGGCCTGAGCCGGAGCCCTGCAGCGCGTGGCCCCAATCCGCGTTGGGGTGGGATGCGGCAAGCGGCGGGGGCTTTGCCCCCGAACCCCCAGCAAGGGGCGCTGCCCCTTGCATCCCCGCCAAGGGCCCGGCCCTTGGAACCGATTACTGTTTGGGGTGGGGAGGGGGCCGGTCGTGATGATCGTTTGGTCCGAGACGCTCGCGCCCCCGCCCCACCCCAAACCGATTGCAAAGGCTGAGCCTTTGCTGGTGGGGTTCGGGGCAAAGCCCCGATGCTTGCCGCATCCCACCACAGGCGCGGATTGGGGACTGAGGCCGCGGCGTCACAGCCGCCGCGCCGCCTGGCGAAACACCGCCTGGTCGTCCGCGGAAAACTGCATCGCGGTCAGGAAATCCTCCACGCCGTATCGGGGAACCGTTGTGCGCACCGCGCTGAACTGCGCGCGTGCCTCGTCCAGCCGGCCGGCCAGCGCCAGGCTGTAGGCGGCGATCGCCAGGATATGCACATGCGCGTTCGGGCGGGCGCAGGCTCGCAGCGCCCAGTCCGCGGCCTCGTCGAACCGGCCGAGGCGGAGCAGCGCCATCGCGCGGGCGCCGAGCATGCCGAACAGCAGCGGATCGAACGGGCTGAGGCGGCGTGAGTGGTCGGAGAACGCGATCGCCGCCGCCGGATCGCCGCCCTGGCTGTGGATGAAGGCCAGCGTGTAGTGGCCCAGCGCAAAATTCGGACTGAGCTCGATCGCGGTTTCCAGCTCCACCAGCGATTGCGGCTGCTGCCCGCGCAGCCACAGCGCGCGTCCCATCGCCCAGTGCGCCGCCGGATCGCGGTCATCCGCCATCAGGCTTTGCCCGGCAGCGGCGAACGAGCGGTCGATCTCCGCCCCGCGCTCCTTCCAGCCCTGGAACGCGTTCTGAAAATGCGCGAACGACACGCCGGCATGGGCGCGGGAGAAGGTGGGGTCCAGTGCCACCGCGGTCTGGAAGAAATGCAACGCGCGTTCGTTGTCGGCGCGATTGAACCGGTACATGTGCCACAGGCCGCGATGATGCGCCTCCCATGCGGTCAGCGAATTCGGCGGCTTCAGCACCGCGTGGTTGCGTTCGGCGGTCTCGATCTCGCTGGCGACTGCGGCAACGATCCGGTTGCCGATGTCGTCCAGGATCAGGAACGTGTCGTCCGAGGCCAGGTCGTAGACCTCCGTCCAGACGATCCGCGCGCTGCGCGTCTCGGTCAGCTCGACCGAAACGGCCAGCCGATTGCCCCGCCGTCGCGCCGTGCCGCTGACGACATAGTCGACACTGAGCATCCTGGCGGCTTCCTGCGGCGCGACCTGGCGTGCGCTCAAGGCGAACGCGCTGCCCTCCGCGATGACCGACAAGGTTCGCAGCTTGGCCAGTCGTGTAATCACGTCGCGCACCAGCCCGTCGCCGATCCGCCCGGGGAAATCGATCTCGCTGGACGGGCCGGCAAACGGCATCACCGCGACCGAAGCCCGGTTCGGCGAGGTTGCCCGATCGACGGCGCGTTCGGATTCCGCTGCGGCGGGCGGCGCTGGCGCCTCGGCGCGTGCCCTGGTGGCGCCGCTGCGCGCCTGCGCCATCTCGGCCCGCCACAGCGCGCGCAGCGGCCCGGGATCGAGTCCTTCGGTCTCGAACAGCCCGGCGGTCGCGCGCAGATGCTCTTCGCCATCCTGCATGCGACCGCGTTCGGCGAGCGCGTGCAGCAGTGCCGCATGCGCGCGCACATCGAACGGCGCGTGTCGCAGCCAGTCCTCCAGCGCGGGGAAGCTCGCCTCGCCGGGAGCGATCCTGGCCAAATGCTCCAGCACCGCGACACGGCAACCGCGAAACCGGCGCCGCTGGGCCGCCAGCCAGGTGTCGAACACCGGGCTGCGCTGGATCTCCAGCCCGGCCAGGAACTCGCCGGCGAACAGCGCGCTCAGCCGCCGCAGCCGCTCCTCCGACAGGGCGCCAAGGCCTGCCGTCACCGCCTGGCCGATTGCGAACGCATCGACGCAACAACCGGACAGGTCGAGCCGGACGGAATCGCCTGAGGTCACGATCCGGCCGGGGCCAGGCCCGTCGACCAGGCCCCTGATCTTGCTCAGGCACCAGCGCAGTTCCCCGCGCGGGTCGTCCGGCAGGTCCCACAACAGGTCGCAGAGCTCGCTGCGGGTGACCGGGTGCGGGGCGAGGGCGAGATAACCGAACAGCCCCCGCACCTTGCGTGACGCCGGCAGTGCCAGGGCCACCCCGTCGCGACGCAGCGTCAGCGGCCCGAGCAGGCGCACTTCAAGCCCGGCAAGGTCAGTCGGGCCGCACAAGCCGTGTGATTTTACGGGCGTTTCCACGGCGGCTCCCACGCTGCTCCCCACCTGCGGCGATTAATGGTTCGACCTGGATGACGGCCGGCCTGCGAGGTCGCATCCGGCCGCATCTGCGATTTATGTGGAAGCTTAGCAGGCACAACCGCTCCCGGGAGAACAATCATGAGCCTGACTATGACCAATATCGAAACGACCGACCTCGTTCCGCCGGTCAATCTCGCGGCCGTCAAGCTGCGCCAGCAGAGCGCGTGGTCGTCCGGCGACTATGCAGTGGTCGGCACGACATTGCAGATCGTCGGCGAGCAGCTTTGTGAGGCGCTGGACCTCCGGGCCGGCGCCAGGGTGCTCGATGTCGCAGCCGGCAACGGCAACGCCTCCCTGGCCGCGGCGCGGCGCTGGTGCGACGTGGTCTGCACCGATTACGTGCCGACGCTCCTCGATCGCGCTCACGAACGGGCGCATGCGGATCGGCTGGCGATCGAATTCCGCGGTGCTGACGCCGAAGCGCTGCCGTTCCAGACTGCGGCGTTCGACGTTGTCGTTTCCACCTTCGGCGTGATGTTCACCCCCGACCAGGAGCGCGCCGCCAGCGAAATGATCCGCGTCTGCCGCCCCGGCGGCAAGATCGGCCTCGCCAACTGGACGCCGGAGGGTTTCATCGGCCAGCTGTTCAGGACCCTCGGCCGGTTCATCCCGCCGCCGCCGGGGACGAAGTCGCCGGCGCTGTGGGGCACGCGCCCGCGGATCACCGACCTGTTCGGCGCGCACGCGGCCTCCATTGCCGCCGAATTGCAGTATTTCGTGTTCCGCTATCACTCGCCGGCGCATTTCCTGGAAGTGTTCAGAACCTATTACGGGCCGATGCTGAAGGCGTTCGCGGCGCTGGATGCAGCGGGGCAGGCGGCGTTGGAGCAGGATATTTTTGCCTTGATCGCCGCCTTCAATCGCGCCGGCGATGGTTCGGTGGTCGTGCCGAGCGAGTATCTGGAGATCGTGATCACCCGCGGCTGACACGTCTCCGTCCCGTTCCTGGGGTGCGCCGGCGGCCGGCCGGTGCGCCCGGAGGCCACACCGATGATCGAGACTCCACACGGCGCGATCGACTACGACGAGAGCGGCATCGGCCCAACCCTCGTGCTGGTGCCGGGATCATGCAGCACCGGCGCCGTGTGGCGCCCGATCATCGCATGCTGGGCCAACCGGTTCCGCTGCGTGACGACCAGCGTGCTTGGCTATGGCGGCACCGCCGAACGGCGTACCACCGAGGACACCGATATCGCGCACGAGGCGGAGGCGCTGGAAGCGGTCATCCGCCACGCCGGTGGGGCAGTGCACCTGATCGGCCATTCGTTCGGCGGCCTGATCGCCCTGGCGGTCGCGCTGCGCGCCCGCGTCCCGCTGCGCAGTCTCGGGATCATCGAGGCACCGGCTCTGGGGCTGTTGCGGGCGCCCGAAGAATCCCGGCATCACCGTGCCTTCGCAGACATGACGGAGGCCTATTTCGCAGCCTTCCGGGCCGGCGACCGCACCGCGATCGAGGTGATGATCGATTTCTATGGCGGACCCGGCACTTTCGCCGGTTGGCCGGACCGGGTGCGGGACCACGCCATTCGGAACGTGCCGACCAATCTGCTGGACTGGCAGACGGCCGCCGGTCTGCCATTATCGCCGGCCATTCTGGCGCAGGTCGCGGTCCCGACGCTGGTCATCTGTGGCGGCGAGAGCCATCCCGCGGTCCTGCGGGCGAACCAACTGCTCGCGCAGGGTATCGCGCAGGCATCGCTGGCAAGCCTGGCCGAGGCGGCCCATTTCATGATCTCGACGCATCCCGAGCACGTGGCCGGGATGCTCGCGCGGCACGTGGCGGGCGCGGAGCCCGAGGCTCTGGCACCATCGGCGGACGAGCAGACCGCGGTGGCTCGCGCTTAACTCCAGTCTGCAACCATCCAACCGACAGGTGTCCCCAACCATGCTCTCGCCGCATCCGCTCGACCGCCCGATCTGGAGCGCACTCACCACACGCCAGGCGCAGGTCGCGATCGGCGACGAACGGGCGCGGCGCTTCGACCCGGCGTTCGGCCTGTTCGCGGCGGCCGCAGATGCTTCGCCGGACAGTCTGGCCGCACTGGCCGACCTGGTGCCGTTGGACGGGGCTCTTGCCCTGGTGGAAGCGGAACCGCCGCCGCCCGTCCCGGGCACCCGGTTCGAACACCACGTCATCTGGCAGATGGCCGCGCCAGCCCTGAGCAACGCGACCATCACGCCGGCAGACATCGTGGACCTGACCGAGGCCGACGCACCGCAGATGCTGGCGCTCGCCGCGCTCACCAAACCCGGCCCGTTCTTCGCCCGTACCCACCGGCTCGGCGACTTCCTTGGCGTGAAACACCACGGAGAACTGGTCGCCATGGCCGGCGAGCGAATGAAGCCCGAGGGGTTCACCGAGGTCAGCGGGGTTTGCACCGCGCCCGGGCATCGCGGTCGCGGCTATGGCGGTGCGCTCAGCCGGGCAGTGGCGCAACGGATCCTGGCGCGGGGAGAAACGCCGTTCCTGCATGTCTACGCCCATAACAGCGGGGCGATCGCGCTGTACCGGATGCTCGGGTTCAGCCTGCGCCACGAGATGCACATGCACGTGGTGTCGCGCGCCTGACCCGGCCGGGCGCGCCCCACACAGGCCCCGCGGAGCGCGACGCCGGCCGCCGCGGTCCGCAGAGTCCCGATCCCACCGAACGCGGCCGCAACGCCTGGTCGCGCCAGGCCGCCATCGTCTGCGGTTGCCACCCGCCACGCGCTCGTGCTAACTCGCGGACCGCCGGAAGGCCCGCGTGCCGTCAGCGCGGATCGTCCTGGAGCCGATCGGGTGAGGAGAGCGCATGCGGCGGGCAGTCAAGTCGGGAGTCGGAGCGGTCCGCGCTCGTTCCTGCCTGGGCCTGGCGCGGCACCTGGCGCGGCTGGCGCAGTCTCTCCTGGCGTTGCTGCTCCTGCTCGCCACGCTGCCGGCATTGGCGCAGCTTCCCCCGCAATCCCCGTTCCTGCGCATCGAGGCCGGTGGCCATGTCGGCGCCGTGCCCCGGCTGGCAGTGGACGCCACCGGCGGTCTGATGGCCTCGGCCGGCTACGACAAGGCGGTCCGTCTGTGGTCGCTGCCGGACGGCAAGCCGCGTGGCGTGCTGCGCCCGCCGATCGGGCCGGAGCAGGAGGGCGAACTCTACGCCGTCGCGATCACGCCCGACGGGCGGCGGGTGTTTGCCGCCGGCGCGACCGGCGGGTCCTGGGACGGCACATTCAGCATCTACCTGTTCGACGTCGCGCGACTGAGCATGATCGGCCGACTGCCGGGCCTGCCGTCGCCGGTGAACGATCTCGCGGTTGCCCGCGATGGGACCCGGTTTGCCGCCGGCCTGGCGCATGGCGGCGTGCGCGAATGGGACGCGCGCACCGGCAAGCTGATCTTCGCAGACCCCAACTATGGCGGCCCGGTGCGCCGGGTCGCGTTCGGCCCGGCCGATCGGCTGTATGCGGTGGCCGCGGACGGCAAGCTGCGCGCCTACGACCCGGAAGGTCATCGCACCGAGGTCACGCCGGCATCCGGCCAGCGTCCCTGGGGTCTGGCGGTCTCGCCCGATGGCAGCCTGCTGGCGGTGAGCTATGAAAATGCGGATCGCCAGGGCCGGCTGCATGTCGATTTGCTGTCGGCCCGCACCCTGGCGCCGGTGTTCACCCCCGACACCGTCGGGTTGAAAGGCGAGGGGCTGCTCGCCGTCGCCTGGATGGCCAACGCCCATGGCGGCGTGCAGCTGCTGGCCGGCGGCTATGTGCACGATGCCGATGGCAATGTGATCCGCCGCTGGGACGATTTTGGCCTGGGGCCGGCGACCGACCTGCCGGTCTCGCGCGACACCGTGCTGGACATCCGTCCGCTGCCGGGCGGCGGCGCGGTCTATGCGGCCGAGGACCCGGGCTGGGGCCGTATCGCCGCGGATGGCTCGGTGGCCAGCCGTCCGGCGCCGCCGCTGGCCGATCTGCGGCCCGCCCGCGAGCGCGGCTTGTCCGTTTCGGCTGGCGGCACGGTGGTGGAGGTCGCGACCGCGACCGGTTCGCTGCGCTTCGACCCGCTGGCCGGCAAGCTCGACTCGCGTCACCACCCCCGATCCGGACCTGGCCGAGGCCAGGTTGCCGTCCGGGCTGACCGGCTGGAAGGACAGTTCGGCGCCGCGGCTGAACGGCACGCCGCTGGCGCTGGAGCGCGCGGAGTTCAGTCGCAGTGCCGCCGCCCTGCCGGATGGCGGCGTCCTGCTCGGCACTGACACCCATCTGCGCCTGTTCGGCCGCGACGGACGCTCCGAGGCAACGCTTGCGGTGCCGGCGGCCGCCTGGGCGGTCACCGTCTCCGCGGACGGCCATGTGGCGGTGGCGGCGCTGCTGGACGGCACGCTGCGCTGGTACGGCCTGGCTCCGCATGCGATCCAGCCGCGAGCCGCGCTGTTCGCCCATGCCGACGGCGTGCGCTGGGTGCTGTTCACGCCGGAGGGGCTGTTCGACCACGCCGACCTCGGTGGCAAGGACCTGGTCGGCATCCAGCTCAATCGCGGCCACGACCAGCAGCCGGAATGGACCAGCTTCTCCCAGGCCTATCGCGCGCTGTACGCGCCGACCGCCGTGCGGGCGCGGCTGACCGGGGATTCGGCACCGGCCGAGGCCCGCATGACCGAGATCGGCGACCTGCGCGCGCGCCTGGCGCAGCAGCCGGGGGTGGAGATCGCGCAGGTCTGCGCTGCCACCGCCGCGTCCTGCGAACCGATGCCGACGCGCGGCGGTTCGGCGGCCCTGCCGACCGGTGCCACCAGCCTGCGCATCGCACTGCGCGTGGCGGATCGCGGCCTCGGCGTTGGCGCCATCGATGCGTTCGTGAACGAGCGTAATGTCGGCCGCACCCCGGCGCCCAAGGTCGTCGACGGGAAAGCCGATGTGGCGGTGGAGGTGCCGCTCGACCCCGGCCAGGACACGGTGCGGCTGCGCGTCTATGACCGCGCCGAGACGGTGTTCGCCGAGACCGCGCCGTTGGAGCTGACCGGGCAGGCGGCCGAGGGCCACAAGGGAAGGCTGTTCGTGTTGGCGATCGGCATCGACCATTTCGCCGCGCCAAGCCTCAGCCTGCATTACGCGGTGGCGGACGCGAAAACCTTCGCGGACTCGGTGCGGCGCTCCGGCACCAAGCTGTTCGGCGCGGTCGATCTGACCCTGCTGACCGACGCGCAGGCGACCCGCGCCGATATTCTGGCGGCGTTCGACCGGCTCGCCCGCGAGGTGCGGCCGGAGGACACGTTCCTGTTCTACGTCGCCAGCCACGGCGTGCGGCTGGAGAACAGCGGGCGCTTCCTGCTGATCCCGCAGGACGTGTCGGACGTGACCTCCTGGGACGCGGTGGCACGCCAGGCGATCGACGAAACCACACTGATCGACGCGCTGGCGCGCATCCGCGCGCGCGATGCGCTGCTGTTCCTGGACACCTGCTACTCCGGCGCCGTGACAGCCGACGCGCTGGCCAATGTCGGGCATGAAACCGGGCGCTACCTGTTGGCGGCGTCGAGCTCGGTGCAGGAGGCGCTGGACAGCTACGACCAGCGCAACGGCGTGTTCGCCTATGCGGTGCGCGAGGGGCTGGAAGGCCGCGCGCCACATGGTTCCGACGACATCATCAGCGCGCTGTCACTGGGCGAATATGTCTCCGGCCGGGTGAGCGTGCTGGCGCACCAGAAGGGACATGACCAGGACGCCGTGTTCAAGACCGCACAAAGCGAACTGCACAGCTTCCCACTGGGCATGGTCATCGGCGCCGCACCGTAGGTCCGGCCGTGCCGCTCGGGGGTGTTGCCCCCGCACCCCCAGCAAGGGGCGCTGCCCCTTGCATCCCCGCCAAGGGCCCGGCCCTTGGAACCGACACTGTCTGAGGTGGGGCGGGGGCGCTTGCCACCTCCCACCTCAAACGGAATCCGATTGCAAAGACGCGCCTTTGCTGGAGGTCCAAGAGGCACAGCCTCCTGGTGGGGCTCGGGGCAACGCCCCGATGCCTGCTGTCGTCGCTCTGGACGTCCAGCCGGCTTTGCCGCACGCTTGCCGCTTCACCGAGGGCCTCAGCAGCGAGGACGCGTCATGACCCACCGACCGACCATCCACGGTACCCGCCACGCCGTCTCCGCCGGTCATTACTTGGCCGCCGCCGCCGGCTTCTCGATCCTGGAGGCAGGCGGCAACGCGATCGATGCCGGCTGCGCCGCGGGCATCGCGCTCGCCGTGCTGCAGCCCGACCTGGTGAATGTGGCCGGTGTGGCGCCGATCCTGATCCGGCTGGCGGACGGCTCGGTGGAGAGCATCGCGGGCCTGGGCTGGTGGCCGAAGACGCTGCCGGCCGACCTGTTCATGCGCGAGCATGGCGGAAAAATTCCGGACGGCGTCCTGCGCACCGTCGTGCCGGCCGCGCCGGACGCCTGGATCACCGCGCTGCGCCGCCACGGCACGATGCGCTTTGCCGATGTCGCCGCCTCGGCGATCCGCTTCGCCGCCGACGGTTTTGCCGTCTATCCGCTGCTCGCCACCTCGATCGCCTCGCACGAGCAGGAGTATCGCCAGTGGCAGTCCAATATCGCGATCTTCCTGCCCAATAACCGCGTGCCGCGCGCCGGCGAGAAATTCGTCCAGACCGACCTGTCGCGCACGCTGCAATACATGGCGGACCAGGACCGCGCCGCCGGCCCCGACCGCATGGCGGGCCTCGCCGCCGCGCACCACGCCTTCTACCAGGGCGACATCGCGCGCGAGATCGTCAGGTTCCAGCAGCAGGAGGGCGGCTATCTGTCGATGGACGACCTGGCCAGCTATCATTCGCCGATCGAGCCGGTGGTGCGCTGCGCCTGGCGCGGGCATGAGCTGATCACCTGCGGCCCGTGGTGCCAGGGGCCGGCGCTGCAGCAGGCGCTGGCGCTGGTGGAGCAGGTCGGCATCGACGGGCTGGCGCACAACTCCGCCGACTATCTGCACCGCATCGTCGAATGCCTGAACCTGGCGCTGGCCGACCGGGAATATTTCTTCGGCGATCCGGCCTTCGTCGACGTGCCGGTCGACTGGCTACTGGACCCCGCCACCATCGCCCGACGCGCGGCCGCGGTGCGGGACGATCGCGCGTTCGGCGCGATGCCGGCGCCGCTCGACCGGATCAATCGCGACCACGCCATCAGCGCGGCCGACCTGCCGAAGGTGGAGGCCGACACCTCCTACTGCTGCGCCGTGGATCGCTGGGGCAACGCGTTCAGTGCGACGCCGTCCGATGGGTCAGGCAACGTGCCGGTCGTGCCTGGATTGGGCATCACGCCCTCCGGCCGCGGCTCGCAAAGCCGTCCCGATCCGCGCCACCCCGCCGGGGTCGCGCCCGGCAAGCGGCCGCGGCTGACCCCGAACCCGGCGATGCTGGTGACTGAAACGGGCGGCGTGATGCCGTTCGGCACGCCGGGCGGCGACGTGCAGATCCAGGCGATGCTGCAGGTGCTGCTGAACGTGATGCATTTCGGCATGGACCCGCAAAGTGCGATCGAGGCGCCGCGGGTCGCGTCCTATTCCTTCCCGTCCTCGTTCGCGCCGTTCGAGTATTTCCCCGGCCGGCTGGCGGTGGAGGGACGCATCGACCAGGCCACGCGGGACGAACTGGCCGCCCGCGGCCACGACATCCGCGATTGGCCGGACTGGACCTGGCTCGCCGGCTCGGTGGAGGCGATCCTGACCGATCCGCAGACCGGGTTGATGGGCGCCGGTGCCGATCCGCGCCGTCCCGCCTACGCAATTGCGAGCTGAGGCGGCGGGAGAGAGGCATCGCGTGACCGAACAGGGGACGTCGCGCGCAGCCGGGATCGGGGAGCCTGAGGCAGAACAGCCACGGACCGGGCCGGGATCCGCGGCGGCAGCCGGATCGTCCCCGCCACCGCCCGCCGCGGATGGCAGCCCCGTCGCCACCTCGCAGCCGGCGGAGGAGCATTTCCTGCCGCTGCAGCGGATCCCCATCCCGGTGCAGTCGATCGGGTCGGATGGGCTGCTGCGGCACGTGAATGAGGCCTGGGTCGCCTATACCGGCTACAGCGCCGCGGAGGCGATCGGCAGCTCCTTCGCCCGCTTTCTGGAGCCTGCATCGGCCGCGTTGTACCGGGAAAAAGCGGTCCCTGAGATCATCCGGTCTGTCCCTTCGGTGGAAACCCGCTCAGTCGAGTACCGCCTGGTCAAGGCCTCCGGCGAGGTTGCCGACATCGTGCTGACCGCACGCCCCGAGCGCGATCCCGCAACCGGCGGGTTTCTCCACACGCTGTCGGTGATCACCGACGTCACTGCCCGCAATCGCGCGGAAACGGCGCTGCGCCAGGCCCAGAAACTGGAAGCGGTCGGCCGGCTTACCAGCGGCGTCGCGCACGACTTCAACAACCTGCTGATGATCATCCTCGGCAACCTGCAACTTCTGGCCAATCGCCTGCCGCCGGAGGATGCGCGTGCGGCCCGGATGGTGGACGCGGCGCTGCAAGGGGCGCGACGCGGGGCGGCACTCACCGCGCGGCTGCTGGCCTTTGCCCGCCAGCAGGATCTCGCCCCGGTGCCGGTCGATCCGCGCGCGCTGTTTGTCTCCCTCCGCCCCATGCTCTCCCATCTGCTCGGTTCGGCCATCCCGATCGAGGAAGCCGTTCCGGACGAGATCTGGGCGCTGAAGGCGGACACGAACCAGCTCGAACTGGCACTGCTGAACCTCGCCGCCAATGCCCGCGATGCGATGCCGGAAGGCGGCCGCCTGCGTCTCAGCGCCCGCAATGCCGTGGTTGCGTCCGAAGCCGCCGGCTTCATCGATCCGCATGGCCAGCCCGCGGTTCCGCCCGGCGAGCACGTGGTGCTGGCGGTCACCGATACCGGTACCGGCATGGACGAGGCGGCGCTGGCGCGTGCCGCCGACCCGTTCTTCACCACCAAGGGGCCGGGCAAGGGAACCGGCCTAGGCCTGTCCATGGTGCACGGATTCGCAGTGCAGTCGGGCGGCGCATTGCTGCTGTCCAGCACGCCCGACGTCGGGACCACCGTCGAACTCTGGCTGCCCCGCACCGCCGAACCCGTGAGCGCCGGCCAGGAGCCTGCGTCGACCGCGCCGGACAGTGCCGTCGCCGGTCGCAGCCTGCGCATCCTGCTGGTCGATGACGATCCGCTGGTGGTGGCCGGCACCACCGGCATGCTGGAGGAACTCGGGCATGAGGCGATCCGCACAGCCGCCTCTGGTGCGGAGGCGCTGGACCTGTTGCGTCAGGACAGCGGCTTCGACGTGCTGCTGACCGACCACATGATGCCCGGGATGACCGGCCTGCAACTGGCCACGCAGATCCGGGCGCTGCATCCGTCGCTGCCGATCCTGCTGGCAAGCGGCTTTGCTGAACTGGATGCGATGACCGGCGCCGAGTGGCCCCGGTTGCGCAAGCCGTACAGCTTGTCCGATCTCGCTGCGGCCCTGGCCGGATTGGCGATCGCGCCTGGGCGGGGCTGATCGGCGCAGCGTGGCGGAGCCGGGCTGATCGCGTCGGCCGGGGCGGCCATGATCAGCCGGCGGATCAGGCGATGCGCTTCCAGAAATAGGCCACGTCGGCCGGCGTGCCGTCCTTGGTCAGTGCGTAACCGGGGATGCGGCCTGCCTCCTGCCATCCGGTGGCGTGGTACAATGCCTCCGCGGGATCGCCGGCCCGCGTGTCGAGCACCAGCAGCGAGCGGCCGGCACGGATCGCCTCCTGCTCCACCCGTTGCATCAATGCGCGGGCGAGGCCGTGGCGGCGGACCGCGGGATCGACCAGCAGTTTCTTCACATCGGCCCGGTGCGGCTGGTTCTGCGCGCTGGCGAATTCCAGGCTGACGGTGCCGCTCAGCACGCCGTCCACCCAGCCGGCGAGCAGGATGCGGCGGCCGGCCGCGACCGCGCGCGCGACGTCACGCCAGAAGCCGCGGGCGGTGTCGCGGGGCAGCGGGGGCAGGAAGGAGATGCCGGCGCCTTCGGCGACGCATGCGGTCAGGATGGCGGACAGGCGCGGTTCGGCCGAGGCCGCAGCCGCGGCGTCCAGCACCTCGATCCCGTTCACCGGCTTGGCGTAGGCGAATTCCAGCGAATGCGAGATGTCATCCAGCACGCGGATCGGCCCTGAGCGGACGTAGGAGCGCTTCTCGTAGAACCGATGGGCGCGGTCGAACCTGGTGTCGCTCCACAGCGCCAGGCGGGTGGCGCCGGCGCCGCTTGCATAGGCCTCGACGATATCCAGCAGGCGATGGCCGAGCCCGGCGCCGTGCAGGGTGGGATCGACGTAGACGCGGCAGATTTCCCAGGTGCCGGCGTCATGCGGCGTTGTGGCGACCATGCCGACGATGCGGCCCTCCGCCTCGGCGGCCCACAGCGCGCCGCCCTTGCCGGCATAGTAGGATGCGAGCGCCCGCAGCTCGGGCATTTCCCCGTCGACATCGAGCAGAACGCCGGGGTAGCGCGACCAGCAGGCATCGATCAGGGCGATGAACCCGGCGGCATCGGAGTCACGGCCCGGGCGGATGGCGGGTTGGGAGGCGCTGGCGGTGGTGTTCAGCATGATGAATGCTCGCGCCCCTTGCGGGGAGGGTTGGGGAGAGAGGACCGGCGTGTCACCGGCAGGCGGAACGGAATCCCATGCGCGCCAGGCTCATGCGCTCTGGAATTGAGGAGAACACCGCCTGCGAGCAGCGCAATGTCGCACGCGCCGCACATCTTCCGCGTCATGGTCGGGCTCGACCGCTTGAGCCAGCCATCTAACCCGGCAGGAACCGGCAGCGCGTGCTGCGCGGCTCGATCGTTCCCGGGTAGATGGCCAGGTCAGGCCCGGCCAATTCAGGAAACGGAGGCGCCCACCCCAGCTCTGCGCCGAACCGGCCGAACCGCACGTACTCACTCCCACCTGGCCTCGCGTCGTCCGATTCCGGCTCGCGACCTCCGACTCCGCCTCGTGACCGAGGCGGACGGTGTGGACGGCTTGTCTGCATGTCCCGCAACGCCCGGTCCGGCGCCGTCCAAACCCTTCGTCTAACGCAACGCCGCGCAGAACGCCTGGATGCGGCGGCAGCCTTCCACCAGCGACTCGTCATCCGTCGCCGTGCTGACCCGCAGATACGGGCTCATGTGGTACGCCGCGCCGTGCACCGTCGCGACGTATTTTTCCTCCAGCAGCGCCAGGCACACATCCTCATCCGAGCGCAGCAGCTTGCCGCCGGCAGTGGTCTTGCCGAGGCAGCCGGCGACGTTGGGAAACACGTAGAACGCGCCTTCCGGTTTGTGGCAGCTGATGCCATTGCAGGCGTTCAGCATCTCCACCGCGATGTCGCGGCGGCGCTGATAGGCGACGACCTGCTCCTGCACGCCGTCCTGCGGCCCGTCCAGCGCGGCCGTGGCGGCGGCCTGGCCCACGGTGGACACGCCCGCCGTCGCCTGGCCCTGCATGTTCACCATCGCCTTGATCAGGTTTTTTGGCCCGCCGGCAAAGCCGATGCGCCAGCCGGTCATCGCATAGGTCTTCGACACGCCCGACACCGTCAGCGTGCGGTCGCGCAGGTCCGGCGCCACCTGGGCGATCGTCGCGTTGTGCTTCCCGTCGAACACCAGGTGCTCATACATGTCGTCGGACAGGATCCAGACATGCGGATGCTTGCGCATCACCGCGGCGATCGCGGCCAGGTCCTCGGCCGAACAGCAGGCGCCGGTGGGGTTGTTCGGGCTGTTCAGCACCAGCCACTTGGTCTTCGGGGTGATCGCCGCGTCGATATCCTCGGCGCGTGGCTTGAAGCCGTTGTTCTGCGGGCAGTTGACGAACACCGGCGTGCCGCCGACCAACTGCGTCATCAGGGCATAGGCGATCCAGGACGGCACCGGGATCACCACCTCGTCGCCCGGATCGACCGTCGCCATGATCGCGTTGAACAGGCACTGCTTGCCGCCGTTCGACACGCTGATCTCGTCCAGCGCGTAATCGATCCCGGAATCGCGGCGGAACTTGCGCTGGATCGCCTCCTTCAGCGGACGGATGCCGTCCTGTGGCGGATACTTCGTCTCGCCTTTCAGCGCCGCCTGATGCGCCGCCTCGATCGCGTGGCGCGGGCTGTCGAAATTCGGCTCCCCGATGGTGAGCGAGATCACGTCCTTGCCGGCGGCGCGCAGTTCCCGCGCCTTGATCGTCATCGCCACGCTGGCGGCGACCTGGACCCGGCCGAGACGCTCGGACAGCGCGGGCATCAGCGCAGGCCTTCGCAGAAATGCCGGATGCGTTGGCAGGCATCCTGCAGTTCCTCGGTGGCATTGGCGTAGGCGATGCGGAAATGGCCCGGATAGCAGAACGCGCTGCCATGCACCGCGGCGACGCCTTCCTCCTCGAGCAGGGTCAGCACGAAGGTCTCATCGTCGGTGATCTTCTTGCCGGTGCGGCTGGTCTTGCCGATGCAGCCATGGATCGAGGGATAGACGTAGAATGCGCCCTCCGGCTTGCTGCAGTTCAGGCCGGGCGCCTTGTTCAGCTCTTCCACCACCAGGTTGCGGCGCTGCTCGAAGATCTTGCGCATGTCCTCGATGGATTCCTGCGGACCGGTCAGCGCTTCCACCGCCGCCGCCTGGGCGATCGAGTTGGTGTTGGAGGTGGACTGGCTCTGCAGCTTGTCCATCGCCTTGATCAGCGCCAGCGGTGCGCCGGCGAAGCCGATCCGCCAGCCGGTCATTGCATAGGCCTTGGAGCAGCCGTTCATGGTCAGCGTGCGGTCCTTCAACCGCGGCTCCACCTCCACGATCGTCGCCGGCTTGAACCCGTCATAGGCCAGCTTCTCGTAGATATCGTCGGTGAAGATCCAGACATCGGGATGCTTCAGCAGCACGTCGCAGATCGCCCGCAGGTCTTCCGCGCTGTACGCCGCGCCGGTCGGGTTGCACGGGTTGTTCAGCATGAACCATTTGGTCTTCGGCGTGATCGCCGCTTCCAGGTCCTCGGCGCGCAGCTTGAAGCCGTGATTCTGGCCGCATGGCACCAGCACCGGCTTGCCTTCCGCCAGCGTGACGATGTCGGGGTAGCTGACCCAGCACGGGCTCGGGATGATCACCTCGTCGCCCGGGTTCAGCGTGGCCAGCATGGCGTTGAAGATCACCTGCTTGCCGCCGGTGGAGATGATGATCTCCTCCGGCTTGTACTCGATGCCGCTGTCGCGCTTGAACTTCTCCGCCACCGCGCGGCGCAGCGCCGGCGTGCCGGCGACGTCGGTGTAACGGGTTTCCCCGGCTTCGATGGCGCGGATCGCGGCGTCCTTGACGTTGCGCGGCGTCTCGAAGTCCGGCTCGCCCTGGGAGAGGGAGATGACGTTCTTCCCCTCGGCCTGCATGTGGCGCGCCTTGGTCGCGATGGCGATGGTCAGGCTTGGCTGGATGCGGTCGAGGCGGTCGGCGATGAGCGACATGGGGGTGATTCCCGGGGTGAAAAGACGGGGGCGGACCCTAGTGGAGCGGGGCCGAGGGGGCAACCGGGCGCGGCGATTGGTCTGCAGGTTGGTGCTCCATCCGGCGTATCCGCGCCTGGGCTGGAGTGCGGCAAGCGTCGGGGCCTTGCCCCGAACCCCACCAGGGGGCCTTGCCCCCTGAACCCCCAGCAAAGGCACAGCCTTTGCAATCAATTCGGTTTGGAGTGGGGAGGGGGCGCGGCGGTCCCGGACCAAGCGATCATCACGACCGGCCCCCTGCCCACCCCAAACGGAGTTGGTTCCAAGGGCCGGGCCCTTGGCGGGGATGCAAGGGGCAGCGCCCCTTGATGGGGGTTTGGGGGCAACGCCCCCGACTGCTTGCCGTGCCCCCCAGGCGTGGATGCCTAATGCCCGGCCACGGCCGCCACGGTCTCGCCCTTGTCGTGCACCGCGAAACGCTCGACCATCGTGGTGCTCGCGGCATTCAGCCCGACCACCTCGACATCGACCCCGTGCCGGCGCGCCTTCAGCATCACCCGGTCCAGCGCGCCGATCGCCGAGATGTCCCAGAAATGCGCGCCGCTGACATCGATGACGATCCGCTCCACCGGCTCCAGCACGTCGATCGCATCCGAGAAGATGCCGGCCGAGGCGAAGAACACCTGGCCGTCGACCCAGTAGGTTGCGTACCGTGCCATCGGCGGAGAGTTCGGACGTCACCCGGCTCAGCCGCGATACCTTGCCGGCGAAGAACACGCCGGACAGCAGCACGCCCACAAGAACTCCCTTTGCCAGGTCGGCGGTCGCGACCACTGTGACGACGGTGGCCAGCATCACCACCGAGGACGGCAGTGGATTGCTGCGCAGCCGCGCAATGGAGCGCCAGGAGAAGGTGTTGATCGACACCATGATCATCACCGCGGTCAGCGCCGCGACCGGCACCATTGCCAGCAGGTCCTGCAGCGCCACCAGCAGCGCGAGCAGGAACGCGCCGGCCACCAGCGAGGACAGCCGGCCGCGCGCACCGGAGGACACGTTGATCACCGACTGGCCGATCATCGCGCAGCCACCCATGCCGCCGAACAGCGCCGAAGCCATGTTCGCAATGCCCTGGCCCATACACTCCCGGCTCTTGTCGCTCGGCGTGTCGGTCATGTCGTCCACGATCTGCGCTGTCAGCATCGTCTCCAGCAGCCCGACCGCGGCCAGCGTCAGGGACACCGGCAGCAGGATCTGCAGGGTCTCGGCGGTGAACGGAATCTCGGGAAAGCCGAAATTCGGCAGCGCGGAGGGCAGCGAACCGAGATCGGCCACGGTGCGCACATCCAGCCGGAACAAGACCGTGATGACCGTGAGCACCGCAATCGCGACCAGAGGCGACGGCACGGCACGGGTCAGACGCGGCAACAGGTAGATGATCGCCAGCCCGACAGCGATCAGCGCATAGGTCATCGGCGGCACGTGCACGAGCTGCGGCAACTGCGCGAGGAAGATCAGGATCGCCAGGGCGTTGACGAAGCCCGTCATCACCGATTGCGACACGAAGCGCATCAGCCGGCCCAGTTTCAGCAGGCCGGCGATCACCTGGAACACGCCCATCAGGATGGTGGCGGCGAACAGATATTGCACACCGTGGTCGTGCACGATGCCGACCATCAGCACGGCGGTGGAGGCGGTCGCGGCCGAGATCATGGCGGGCCGTCCACCGGTGAAGGCGATGACGCAGGCGATCACCACCGAGGCATAAAGCCCGACTTTCGGATCGACGCCGGCGACCACGGAGAAGCCGATCGCCTCGGGGATCAGCGCCAGGGCGACGACGAGCCCGGACAGGATATCGACACGAATGCTGCCGAACCATTCGCGGTAGAGAGAAGTCGATCGTTTCATCTGTTTCGTGACCCGCTGGGAGAACGCGTGCGGCCGAGCCGGGGGCTGCGGCGCGCGATGCTTTCAGTCGCGTTGTCCGGCGGATTGGCGGCCGGAGGAGCCACCCGGATTTGCACCGGGTCCGGTCGAATAACCTACCCATAGCGTCGGCTTTGCTGCACTGCAACAGAAAACCGGGCGGGCGGATCATCACAGCACCCGGCGCAGGCGCAGCGGTGTCTTGCGCTGTGGTTGCCGGAGGCAGGTCAATTGGTGATGGGCGCATTAAGCTGCGCTTAAACAGTCGCGGGTACCAAGGTGTGACGTGCCCGAGGCTTCGTCCGCCGGCGAAGTCCGCAGGGCCGTCCCAAGGCGGAGGCCCACGTGAGTTTCTCCCAGCATTTGTCGAGCTATGGCCCCGGCCTGGCCTTGACCCGGCTCGCCAGCCTGCCCGGGTTGTTTGCCGATCTTCTGCTGCGTCGCGGTCTGACGGCGGCGCGCGTGGTGCAAACCCGTTGGCCCTGGGTCGGCACCCAGTTGCGACGCCTGGTGCTGCTGCTCTGGTGGACCTGCACCCTGCAACTCGGCACCCATGCCCGGTACTGGCTGCTGGCCCGCCAGCGCCGACGCACCACACCGCCTGCCGTAAGGCTGCCGCTGATCCAGGCGGTGCGGGCGGAGGATCTGGTCGTGCCCGGCAGCGACCGGCCCGCCGTCTCGGTGATCGTGCCGACATACGGCAAGCTGGATTACACGTTGCGCTGCCTCGCCTCGATCGCCGCCCACCCGCCGGCGGCAACGATCGAGGTGATCGTGGTCGATGACGCGTTCCCGGGGACCGAGACCGCCTGCCTCAGCCAGGTGCGCGGCATCCGTCTGCTGCGCAACGAGGAAAACCTCGGCTTCCTGCGCAGCTGCAATGCTGCCGCGCAGCACGCAACCGGCGCGCATCTGCTGTTCCTCAACAATGACACCCAGGTGCTGCCGGGCTGGCTGGACAGCATGCTGGAGCTGTTCGAGACCCGCAGCGATGTCGGTGCGGTCGGGTCCAAGCTGCTGTATGCGGATGGCAGATTGCAGGAGGCCGGCGGGATCATCTGGTCCGATGCTTCCGGCTGGAATTACGGGCGCTACGAAGACCCGACACGACCCGAATACAACTACGTGCGGGAGGTGGATTACTGCTCCGGCGCCTCGCTGATGGTGCCGCTTGCGCTGTTCCTCGACCTTGGAGGTTTCGATGTCCGCTCTGCGCCGGCCTATTTCGAGGACACCGACCTGTGCTTCCGCCTGCGCACGCACGGGCTGAAGACGCTGTACCAGCCGCGCTCGGAGGTGGTGCATTTCGAGGGCGTCTCGCACGGACGCGACGTCGCGCTCGGCATCAAGTCGTTCCAGGCGGTCAATCGCCGCAGCTTCCTGCACCGCTGGGGGCCGACCCTGGCGCGCGAGCACTACCCGAATGCCGAACATGTGCTGCGCGCGCGGGAGCGGGGCAGGGGACGTGGCGTGGCGCTGGTGGTGGACCACAAGCTGCCGGAGCCGGATCGTGACGCCGGTTCGCGGGCCATGCTGTGCGTCCTGCGGGCGCTGCTGGCGGACGGCATGATCGTGAAGTTCTGGCCACACAATTTGGCCTATGCGGCTGGCTACGCCGAGGCCCTGCAGGCGATGGGCGTGGAGGTGTTCCACGGCCCGCATCAGGTAGCGCTGCCGACCTGGCTGCGCGAGCACGGACAGGAGCTGGACCTGGTGCTGCTCAGCCGGCCGGAGGTGGCCGAGGCATGGCTGGACGCGGTCCGCAGCCATAGCAGCGCACGGATCGCGGACTATGGTCACGACCTGCCTATGGTCACGACCTGCATTTCAGCCGCCTGCGCATGCAGGGCACGCTGGAGCGCGATGCGCGTCTGCTGGCCGAGGCGGACCGGATGGAGGAGCGCGAGCGGGCGATATGGCGGCGCGCGGATGTCTCGCTTTACCTCTCGGCCGAGGAGGCCGCCGCGGTGCGCGCGCTGGAGCCGCAAGTGGATGCCCGCGCCGTGGTTCCGTACAGCTTCACGGAGTTCGCCACGCCGCGCGTCGCGCCGGCGGAGCGGACGATCGTGTTCGTCGCTGGCTTCGGCCATCCGCCCAATCAGGATGCCGCGCGCTGGTTCGTCGCCGAGGTGCTGCCGCTGGTGTGCGGGCAAGTGCCGGACGCGACGCTGTCGATCGTCGGCTCGCATCCCGGGCCGGCGGTGCTGGAGCTGGCCGGGCCTGGGGTACGGGTGATGGCGAATGTGGACGACGCGACCCTGCGTGCGCGCTATCGCAATGCCCGGGTGGCCGTGGTGCCGCTGCGCTGCGGTGCCGGGGTCAAGCTGAAGGTGGTGGAGGCCTTGCGTGAGGGCGTGCCGCTGGTCACCACGCCGGTGGGCGCGCAGGGACTGGATGGGCTGGAGCGCACCGCCTTCGTCCACGCCGACGCCGCGCAATTTGCGCAATCGATCTGCGCGCTGCTACTGGATGACGAGCTGTGGCAGGCACGTTGTGCCGGCCAGATCGCCTATGCGAGCGCCCGATTTAGCGAGGACGCGCTGCGTGCCTCGCTGCGGGACGCGGTTGCGGTGCAGGCCACGGCGGCGGCGCTCGCCGCCTGAGCAGCGTTCCGTGGCCGCGCCTTGTGGTGGGACGTGGCAAGCGCCGGGGCTTTTGCCCCCCCAACCCCCCATCAAGGGGCGCTGCCCCATGTGCGCGAATCTAACGCTTGCGCGGTCACGGGGTGGTACGATTCCAAGCTTGGATGCCCCGCGCATCCTCCCTGCGTTCTGGTGAATGGACAGCGATCGTCGCGTCGCTGGCCAGGATTGTCGACCTCGAGGCCACGGCGCGCCAGTTCAAAGCACTGGTGCGCCGGCGCAAGATCCGCTCGGCGGAGGCGTTGCTGCGTCTGGCGCTGATGTGGGGTCCGGGCGGGCAGTCGTTTCGCGCCGCGGCGGCGCTGGCCGGGGATGCCGGCATCGCCGATCTGTCGGACAAGGCGGTCGAAGGGCGGTTGCGCAAGATGGGCGACTGGCTGGCGCATATGCTGGCGGCGCTGCTGGCCGATCGTCTGCACCGGCCCAGCGGCAGTGGGCTGCACCTGTCGCTGGTGGACGGCTCGGTGATCTGCGCGCCAGGCAAGGGCCAGGACTGGCGGCTGCACGCGCGCTACGACCCCGCGCGTGGGCGCTTCGCCGACCTGGCGCTGACCACGACCCGCGAGGCCGAAGCTACCGGACGGACGCGGATCTGTTCCGGCAGCATCCTCATCATGGACCGCGGCTATGCGCGGGTGCGGAACTTCAAGGAAGTGCTGGGGCGTGGCGCCGACTTCGTCACGCGGATCAGCTGGGGATCGGTGAAGCTGTATGACGCAGCGGGCGCGCGCATTGATGTGGCGGCGCTGCTGGCCGGGACCACCGAACCGCGCGAGGTCGCGGTCTGGATCAAGGGTATTCCACGCGGCCTTCGCCTGGTGATCCAGCCACTGCCGCCCGAGGATGCAGCGCGCCAGCGTGCCAAGCGGACGCGCAAGGCCAACAAGAAGAGCCAGCAGATCCAGCCGCGCACCGTGCTCGCGGCTGGGTTTCTGATGCTGATCACCTCGCTGCCGGATGCAGCGCAGCCGATGGCGCAGGTGGCCGCGCTCTACCGGCATCGCTGGCAGGTGGAGATCGGCATCAAGCGGCTGAAGAGCCTGGGCGGGCTGGACCAACTGCCATGTGCTGATCCGGTGCTGGCGCGAAGCTGGCTGCTGGCGCAGCTGATCGCCGCGGTGCTGACCGACGATCTCGCCAACGAGATCGTCGGTTTTCCCCCCTCGGCCTGACCAGACGCAGCCTGCGCCGCAAACGCTGTGGCGGGCTTGGGACACCGCCAGGGAGATCCTGCGTGGCGCGATCCTGCCACGACCCAGACTACGAACCCCGGCCGCCTTGGCGATATTCCGCCACCGCCTTGCCGAAGCGCCGAGACGCCGCACGCTCCAGGCCCACGAGCTCAGGCCCCCGTAAGTTCGCGCGTATGGGGCGCTGCCCCTTGAAACCCCGCCAAGGGCCCGGCCCTTGGAACCGAATTCATTGCAGAGGCGAGGCTTTGCTGGAGGTCCATGAGGCAAAGCCTCCTGGTGGGGTTCGAGGCAACGCCCCGATCCTTTCAGCCACCCACCACACGCGCGGATGCGAGCGCAGCCGCCGGTCGGCCTTCCCCCCTGGACAGGTCCGACCTGCCCAGCGCATAGGGGCGCGCCAATCCGTTCGCCCCGGAGCGCCGTTGCACGTCCATGATGTATTTCACCCGCCTCAAAACCGTAGTGATTCTCAGCATCTGCCTGCTGGGGGCGATTCTCTGCATCCCCAACCTGTTCCCGGCCCCGGCGCCCTGGCTGCCCTGGCGCACGGTGCATCTGGGGCTGGACCTGCGCGGCGGCTCCTATCTGCTGCTGGAAGTCGACATGAAGGCGGTGGTGAAGGAGCGGCTGGACAGCTTGTTGGACGGGGTGCGCCAGGCGCTGCGGCCCGGCTCCATCTTCTATCAGACGCTGGAGGCGCAGCCGGACCAGAACCGCGCGCTGCTGCGGCTGCGCGACCCATCCAAGACCGAGGCCGCGCTCGCCGCGCTGAAGCCGCTGGTGCAGGCCGAAGGGCCGACCGGCGTCCCCGACCTCGACATCGTCAGCCAGCCTGACGGGTCGATCACCCTGACCCTGTCCACCGTGGCACTGAACGCGCGGGCCAACGGCGCGGTGCAGCAGTCGATTGAGATCGTGCGGCGCCGCATCGACGAGACCGGCGTGGTCGATCCGCAGATCACCCAGCAGGGCAACGACCGCATCGTGGTGCAACTGCCGGGGATCAGCGACCCCAACCGCATCAAGGAACTGCTCGGCCAGACCGCGCATATGACCTTCCGGCTGGTGGACGAGACGGCCAATCCGGCCTCGGGCGGGCCGCCGCCGCCCGGCGACGAATACCTGCCGATGCAGGACCGCCCGAACGAGAAGATCGCCGTGCGCAAGCGCGTGGACGTGGACGGCGCCGACCTGACCGATGCGCGCGCCGGCACCAATCCGCAGAGCGGCGAGTGGGTGGTGAATTTCAGCTTCAACTCGGTCGGCGCCCGCCGCTTCGGCGACATCACCCGCGCCAACGTCAACCACCGCTTCGCCATCGTGCTGGACGACAAGGTGATCTCCGCCCCGGTGATCCGCGAGCCGATCACCGGCGGCCGCGGTCAGATCAGCGGGTCGTTCACCGCGGCGAGCGCCAATGACCTGGCGGTGCTGCTCCGTGCCGGCGCTCTGCCGGCCCCGCTGACGGTGGTGGAGGAACGCTCGGTCGGGCCGGAACTCGGCGCCGACAGCATCCGTGCCGGAGCGATCTCGCTCGCCGTCGGCTTCGTGATGGTGATCGCCTTCATGGCGATGTTCTATGGGCTGTTCGGCTGGTTCGCCAATCTGTGCCTGCTGGTCAACCTGGTGCTGATGCTGGCGGTCATGTCGCTGCTGCAGGCGACGCTGACCCTGCCGGGCATGGCGGGCATCCTGCTGACCCTGGGCATGGCGGTGGACGCCAACATCCTGATCAACGAGCGCATCCGTGAGGAGCAGCGCAATGGCCGCCCGCCGCTCTCGGCCCTGGAGCATGGGTTCCAGCGCGCCTACAACACGATCTTCGACTCCAATGCCACTGCCTTCCTGGCGCATGTGATGCTGTTCGTGTTCGGCTCCGGCCCGGTGAAGGGATTTGCCGTGACCATCACGGTGGGCATTGCCACATCGCTGTTCACCGCCTGGATGCTGACGCGCCTGCTGGTCTCGCGCTGGTACCAGTCCACCCGCCCGAAGCTGCTGCCGGTCTGACGCGCCATGTTCATGAAGCCAATGTTCCGCATCGTCCCCGACCACACCCGCATCCACTTCATGCGGGGACGGATCATGGGGCTGATGGTGTCGGCCATCCTGTCCACCGCCTCGGTCGTGCTGTTCTTCTATCCCGGGCTCAACCTCGGCATCGATTTCTCGGGTGGCATCGTGATGGAGGTGCGCACCCCGGGTCCGGCCGACTTCACCCAGATCCGCGGCGCGCTGGCCGATGCCGGCGTGCCGCCGCAGGGGGTGCAGAGTTTCGGTGACGCCTCCGACGTGCTGATCCGGCTGGGGACGCAATCCAGCGAGAAGGCGACGCAGACCACGATCAACCGGGTGCGGGCGGCGCTGGAGCAGCACGTTCCCGGGGCGAAGGTGATGCGGGCGGACGCGGTCGGTGCCTCGGTGTCGGCCGAACTGTTCCGCAACGGGCTGCTCGCCCTGGGCATCAGCCTGCTGATGATCCTGGTCTATATCTGGTTCCGTTTCGAATGGCAGTTCGCCGTCGGCGCGGTGGTGACGCTGATCCTGGACGTCACCAAGGCAATCGGCTTCCTCGCACTGACCCGGATCGAATTCGACCTGGTGATGGTGGCCGCGATCCTGACCGTGCTCGGCTATTCCACCAACGACAAGGTGGTGGTGTATGACCGGGTGCGGGAAAACCTGCGCAAATACAAGTCGATGCCGCTGCGCGAGCTGATCGACCTGTCGATCAACGAGACGCTGAACCGCACCCTCGGCACCTCGATGACCGTGTTCCTGGCCAGCCTGCCGCTGGCGCTGTTCGGCGGTGAGTTGATCTCCGGCTTCGCCTGGGTGATGCTGTTCGGCATCGTGGTCGGCACTTCATCTTCTATCTTCATTGCAGCTCCTATCCTGTTGTTCCTGGGAGAAAAGCGGCTGAGACGGGAGGCCGCGCCGGCGCCCACCCCCACCGCCAGGACCCAAACCGAGCAGACCCCCGCCGGCACAAGCCCCGCCGGCACAAGCCCCGCCGGCACAAGCCCCGCCGGCACAAGCCCCGCCGGCACAAGCCCCGCCCGGCAACTCGGCACAAGCCCTGCCGCCGCAACCGCCGCAGCCAAGACACCCGCCGCCAAGTCTCCCACCGGCAAATCTCCCACCGGCAAGTCTCCCACCGCCAAGTCCCCCACCGCCAAGACCGCGGCGCCGCCTTGATCACCCGGCGGGGGCTGCTGGTTGGCGCAGCGGCCCTCGCCGCCATGCCGGCTGGCGCAAGTCGCCGCATCACGCTGCTGGTCGGCGCAGTGGAAGGATCCGGGCCGGATCGGGTGGCGCGATCCTTTGCGCCGCTGCTGGGTCGGCATCTCGGGCAGATCGAGGTTGCGATCCGCAACCTGCCGGGCGAGGCGGGACTGAACGCGATGCTGGCGCTGGCGGATGCGCCGCCGACCGGCGCCACCCTGGGCTGGGTCGCCACACCCACCTTGCCGGCCCGCATGGTGGACCGGGACGTGCCCACGCTGCTGTCCCGCCTGACCCTGCTCGGTGCGGTGCAGAAGGAACCGGTGGTGTTCGTCTGCCCCGCGGCGACGCCGGTGCAGAGCATGCAGGAACTGGTGAGCCGGTCCGCAGAGGATGCCGGCGCGGTACCCCTGGGCACGCCGCCGCCCGGCAGTGCGCCGCATTTGGCGGCATTACGGCTGCAGGCGCTGGCCGGCACACGACTGAACATCGTCACCTTTCCCTCGGTGGCCGCGGCGCGCCAGGCGGTGGTCGGGGCCAATGTGGCGGCGGCCGCGCTGGCGCTATCCGAGGCAATCGCGCCGCTCCGGGCCGAAAAGCTGGTCGGCCTGGGGGTTGCCGCCGGCCGGCGCTCCGGCGCGTTTCCCGACATGCCGGCGGTGCAGGAGGCCGGGTGGCCGCTCTCCGCCTTCATCACCCGTGGCGTGGCCGCGCCGGCCGGACTGCCGGAGGACGTGGCGGTTCGGCTCGCCGCGGCGCTGCATGGGGTGGCGACCGATCCGGAGTTTGTTGAACAGGGTGAGGCCCGGGGGTTCCACGCGGTGTGGTGGGACGGGCCAAGCTGGGTGACGCATGTGGAGGCGGAGCAGACCAGCCTGGCGGCGTTGTGGGGGACGGAGGCGTGGCTGCCTTCGTCCGGTCAGTAGCGTCGCCGCGACGAGGCTGCCGGTTGTTTACGCCCAGAATGCATCCTCTTGTTTACGCCCAGAATGCATCCTCGCTGCCTTCCTTGATCCGCTTGGCGGCTTCCACCCCGGCGCGGATCTCCCGCACCACGAATTCCAGCACCACGCGGGTACGCGGCGCCAGGTTGCGACGGGACGGATAGACGATGTGCAGCGCGACCGGCTGGGACTGGTAGTCCGACAGCAGCACGACCAGCCGGCCGGCGCGCACCTCATCGATCACCTGCACCTCGGGCAGCAGGGCGATGCCATGGCCTTGCCGGGCCAGCAGCAGGGCGGCCTGCTCGTTGTTGGTGCCGAGCGGACCGGAGACCTGGATGGTCTCGCGGCCTGCCGAACCGGTGAACTGCCAGACGTCGCGACCCGGCTGGTCGTCGCGCCAGACGCAGACATGCTCCGCGAGGTCGGCGGGCGTGGATGGGGTGCCATGCCGTTCCAGGTAGGTCGGTGACGCCACCAGCGACTGGCCGAACATGCCGATCTGCCGGGCCACCAGGGAGGAGTTGGCGATGGTTCCCCGGTGCAGTGCGAGGTCGAGCCGGGATTCGACCATGTCGGTGAAGTGGTCGAGCACCACCAGTTCCACCAGCAGGCCGGGATGGCGGCCCAACAGCTCTGGCAGGCGCGGCGCCAGGTAGAGTCCGGTGCCCATGGTGGTGCCGAGGCGCACCAGGCCAACCGGCTCCTGCCGGTGCTGGCCGAGCACGGTCTCCATGGCGGTGCTGTCTTCCAGCAACTGGCGGGCGTAGCCGATGAGGATCTGGCCGTCGTCGGTCAGGCTCAGGCGGCGGGTGGTCCGATGCAGCAGGCGGACGCCGAAATGTTCCTCCAGTTGGCTGATCTGGCGGGTGATGGCGGACTGGCTGGCGCCCGTTTCACGCGCGACGGCGGAGAAGGAACCGGTCTCCGTAATACGAACGAAATTTTGTAAAGCCCCTAGCAGGTCCAAGATTTCCTCGCAGGACGCAAAAGTCAGTTGCGGAAAGGCCGGATTATCTCAGCCCTGAATGGGACTATCTCACGTCCATCGCAAGACGGAGCGGCGCATCAGCCACCGGTCGAGCGGTCCCGGACCGCCACAGGCGGTTTCGGTGAGAAGGAGATGGAGAACTGAGATGAAGACCACGATTCTTGCAGCTGCCGCAATTCTGGCCCTGGCCACCGGTTCCGCGTTTGCCGGCGACGGCCCTGGCGGCACCGCCGTGCAGGCGGAGTCGGACCTGATGAATGGCGTGCACAGCACCGTCGCCGCCGAGTACTATGGCTATCAGGCCGGTCCGGTGCAGCAGCGCCAGGCCACCGCGGACCGGGGCAATGCGGTACCAGGTTACCACTGGAACAGCAACGGCTGATCCGCCCTACCCTGGGATTGAACGGCAGCGGGCCGGCCTTTGCGCCGGCCCGTGGCTTGTACGGGGTTCGGTCCGGCCGCAATGCCGCCAGAGGACGCCGGGACCGGCGCGGGAATCTCGAAGCGCTTGGACGTCGCAAGGCCGGGACGTCGCCAAGGCTGGGCCGTCGCCAGGTTGGGACGCCGCACGCCGGGACGCCCAACCGCGGAGCGCTGGACGACGCGGCGCTGCGACGACGGGGCGCCGACATGGCGGAGCGCTGAGATGGCGGAGCGCTGGGAAACCGGAACGCCCGACGGCTGCCTCCCCCACGCGGGGCTGAGGGCAGCGTTCGCCCCCGCTTTTCCTGCGATCTTCAGCCGCCGCGCCAGTGCTGATCCTAAAAGATATCCAGTGCTGATCCTAAAAGATATGAAGAAAATATTGCTTTGATCGGATCCGGCGCCATAAGATGGATATAGAATGAATCTTATGGGTGAGCGGTATGGGACACTTCCTCCAGCGTGTCTTCCTCTACCCGGGTAACAAGGTCTGTGACGTCTGCCACGTGGTCGCCGGCGATGACCGCATGATGCTGCGGACCCTGGTCAACATCCTGGTCTGGAACCTCGCCATCGTGCTCGCCGCGGTGGCGCTGTACTAGGGGGGCAAGAGAATGTCCGCTGCCCTGGCACCGCGCTTGGCCGAGGTGACCGAAGCCTCGATCGCCACTTTGATCGATCGCTTCTACGACGCCGTTCGCCGCGATGCGACGCTCGCACCGGTGTTCGAAGCCGCGATCGCCGCAGACGAATGGCCGGCGCACCTGGCGACGATGTGCCGGTTCTGGTCGTCCGTGATGCTCACTTCCGGCCGCTATTCCGGCAACCCGGTGGCGGTGCATCGCGCGGTGCAGGGGCTGGAGCGGCCGATGTTCGCGCGCTGGCTGGCACTGTTCGAGGCGACCGCGGCCGAACTGTTTGTCCCCGAGCATGCCGCGGCATTTTCCGACCGGGCGCGGCGCATCGCGACCAGCCTGCAGCTCGCGCTGTTCCATCGCCGCGGCGTGGCGTCCGGCGGATCGCCCTCACCGGCAGGCGGCTCTCGCTCGCCGCTCCGGCCGGCGGTCGCCCGCCAGGAGCCGAACGCATGCGACTGACGACCTGCACCGACTATACGATCAGGACCCTCATATATCTGGCAGCGCATGCCGACCGGTCCGCCACCATCGACGAGGTTGCGCAGGCCTGTCGCATCCCGGAGACCCATCTGAGGAAGATCGTGTACCGGTTGGGGATCGCGGGCGATGTCGGGACGCTGCGCGGCCGGCATGGCGGGATTCGCCTCGGCCGTCCGGCCACGGCCATCAACCTCGGCAATGTCGTCCGTCGCAGCGAGCCGGACATGGAGCTGGTGGCCTGCTTCGCCGCGGCAGGGATGTGCATCATCGGTGAGGTCTGCATACTGCGGACGGCGCTGCACGAGGCGCTCGCGGCATTCCTGGCCGTGCTCGACCGCCATACACTGGCCGATCTGATCGCGCCGCGGCACAGCCTGGCGGCATGGCTGCGACTCGAACCGGGTCCGCGCGCGGCGGCCTCGGCCGGGAGCACGTGATGGACCCGAGCATCATCGCCTGGCGCCGGCAACACCGCGCGCGGCTGCTGGCGTTGCGGCAGGCGGTGCCAGGTGATGAACGGGCGCGCGCGGCGGAGACGATCGCGCAGCGGCTGGACGAGATCCTCACGACGACGGGCGTTGCCAGTATCGGCCTGTACTGGCCGATCAAACACGAGATCAACCTGACGTCGTGGGCCGCCACCGCGGGGAAACGGCGGCCGGTGACCCTGTGCCTGCCGGTGGTGGTGACGCCGCACGCGCCGCTGGAATACTGGCGCTGGACGTCAGGGGACAGCCTGGTGCGCGGCTTCTGGAACATCCCGGTGCCGGCGCAGCGCGACCCGGTGCTGCCGGAGTTGGTGCTGGCGCCGTTGGTCGGCTTCGACCAGGCCCGGTATCGCCTGGGCTATGGCGGCGGCTATTTCGATCGTACGCTCGCATCGCTGTCGCCACGGCCGGTCGCCATCGGCATCGGCTACGACTTCGGCGGGTTGGAGACGATTTCCCCGCAGCCGCATGACATCGCGATGGATGCCATTCTGACGGACCGCCGCGCCATGCTGCCGTCCGACTGGAGCACGCATGCAGATTGACCCCGACCGCTTTGCCCGGAGCCTGGTCGCCGGCATGCCCGATGCGATCGTCTATGCCGACGCGGACGGGATGATCCAGGTCTGGAATGCCGGCGCCGTCCGGCTGTTCGGCTTCTCCGAGCAGGAGGCGTTGGGCCGCTCGCTGGACATCATCATTCCAAGCAATTTGCGGGATCGGCATTGGCATGGCTATCGCGACACCATGCGGACGGGGCAGAGCCGCTACGGCGGCGGGGATATTCTGTCGGTTCCGGCCGTTCGGAAGGACGGCACGCGCCTGTCGGTCGAATTTACCATCGTGCCGTTCGCCGGCGAGGATGGGCGCATGATCGGCATTGCCGCGATCATGCGGGACGCAACCGCCCGGTTTGAGGAAGTACGGGCGCTGCGCAAGCAGCTTGCCGCCAGCGCCCGATAGTGCGGCAGCGCCACGCAGAGCGGCAGAGCCACGCAGAGCGGCGGCGGGGCCACGCGGAGCGACGAAGCGGCCACCCTACCCGAGATACGCCCAGGCGGAGCAACGACCCGGCGCGCCGAACTGTGTCATGGCCACGCGGAGCGCGGATACGGCCACCTGAATTGCGGTACGCCCGGTCGAAGCAACGACCCGGCGCGCCAGACTGCGCTACGATGCCGGAACAAGCGTACCCGGCTCCTTAGCCCGTCCCGGTTCTCCTGGCACCGTCCCGGTCCGCCAATGCACCCGCAATCCCGGGAAATCCGGGGCCCATCCCTTGCATCCGCGCTGCGCATCCGCCATATCCGCGCCGCTGGGCGGCTCGCCGCCGGGTAATTCACACGCGGGGCGCCTTTCCCGGCTGGTCCGGGTTCCGGTGTCGCAAGACCACAGCCCCGCGGAGGCACAACCGGACACGTGAAAGGACCCGCCCTCATGGCGATGCCCGACTTTACCCTGCGCCACCTGCTCGAAGCCGGCGTTCACTTCGGCCACCACACCCGCCGCTGGAACCCGCGCATGGCGCCGTACATCTACGGCGTGCGCAACCAGGTGCACATCATCGACCTGCAGCAGACCGTGCCGATGCTCGATCGCGCCCTGCGCGCGGTGCGCGACGTGGTCGCCGGCGGTGGCCGCGTGCTGTTCGTCGGCACCAAGCGTGCCGCGGCGGAATACGTCGCCGACGCCTCCAAGCGCTGCGGCCAGTACTACGTCAACCACCGCTGGCTCGGCGGCACGCTGACCAACTGGAAGACCATCACCGGCAGCATCAAGCGGCTCCGCCAGATCGAGGAGCTGCTGTCCGGCGACACCGCCGGCCTGACCAAGAAAGAGGTGCTGGAGATCACCCGCGACCGCGACAAGCTGGAGCGTGCGCTGGGCGGCATCAAGGAAATGGGCGGCCTGCCGGACATCCTGTTCATCATCGACACCAACAAGGAGAAGCTTGCGGTCGAGGAGGCCAACAAGCTGCACATCCCGGTGGTCGCGGTGCTGGACAGCAACTCCGACCCGGAAGGCGTCACCTTCCCGATCCCCGGCAACGACGACGCGATCCGCGCGATCACGCTGTATTGCGACCTGATCTCCGGTGCGGTGCTGGACGGCATCAGCGCCGAGATGGCGGCTTCCGGTGCCGATCTGGGCGCGGTGGAGGAGCTGCCCCCCGAAGCGCTGCCGGAGCTTGAGGCCCCGGCCGAACAAGCGAACGCCTGACGGAAGGGCAAGACAATGGCTGAGATCACCGCGGCTCTGGTGAAGGACCTGCGCGAGAAGACCGGCGCAGGCATGATGGACTGCAAGAAGGCGCTGACCGAGACCGGCGGCGCGCTGGACGACGCGGTGGACTGGCTGCGCAAGAAGGGCCTCGCCGCCGCCGCCAAGAAGTCGGGCCGGGTCGCGGCCGAAGGCCTGATCGGGGTCGCTTCCGCACCCGGCAAGGCCGCCATGGTCGAGGTGAACGCCGAAACCGACTTCGTGGCGCGCAACGAGACCTTCCAGGCTTTCGTCGAAGGCGTGGCGAAGCTGGCGCTGCAGGTCGGTGAGGACGTCGAGGCCCTGAAGGCGGCGCAGTTCCCCGGCAGCGCCACCACGGTTGCCGACCATCTCACCCAGCTGGTCGCCACCATCGGTGAGAACATGAGCCTGCGCCGGGCGCGGGTGCTGTCGGTGGATCAGGGTGTGGTCGCGAGCTACGTGCACGGCGCGCTGCGCCTCGGGCTGGGCAAGATCGGCGTGCTGGTCGCGGTGGAAGGGCCCGGCGAACTCGGCACGCTGGAGGCGCTGGGCCGTCAGGTCGGTATGCATGTCGCCGCCAGCCGGCCCGAGGCGCTGGATATCAGCGGCGTCGATCCGGCGGCGCTGGAGCGCGAGAAGTCGGTGCTGACCGAGCAGGCGCGGGCGTCCGGCCGACCGGACAACATCATCGAGAAGATGGTGGAGGGCCGGATCCGCAAGTACTACGAGGAGACCGTGCTGCTGGAGCAGGTCTGGGTGCATGACGGCGAAAGCCGGGTGAAGGCCGTGGTGGAGAAGGCCGGCGTCAAACTGGCCGGCTTTGCGCGCTTTCAGCTTGGCGAGGGGATCGAGAAGCAGGCCGGCGACTTCGCCGCCGAGGTTGCCGCCACCGCACGCGGCTGAGCCGCCCGTCGCGGCTTGCGCACCCCCCTCGCGGCTGGGGGTGGAATGCGGGCAGGTGTCGGGGGCGTTGCCCCCGAACCCCCAGCAAGGGGCGCTGCCCCTTGCATCCCCGCCAAGGGCCCGGCCCTTGGAACCGTATATTGTTCGGTCTGGGGAGGGGACGTCCCGTGGTGGCCGCGTGGTCCGAGACCGTCACGCCACCTCCCCAAACCGAACAGTATGTGATTGCAAAGGCGAACCTTTGCTGGGGCGCCGGGGGGCAAAGCCACCCGGTGGCGTTCGCGGCAACGCCCCGACACTTGCCGCATCCCACCCTAAGGCGCGAGGGGGGTGCGTAGCCCGCGCCGGATTGCTGAGCCGCATGCGCGAATGCTTGCGACATCCGTTCCGGAACGGTTGTCCGGGGACTGGGCGCACAGATAAACCTGCCCGGTTCAGGGAGGCCGTAGCGATGCCGATCTACGGAAGCGGACGGTTCGCCAACGTCAACTCGCCCAGCAGCTACGAGCCCTATGTCAGCCTGATCGTCGAACGGTTCGTGCTGCAGCGCGGCCTGACCCACCCGCGGCTGCTGGATTTCGGCGGCACCAACGCCTTCCAGTCCCGTGCCGCGGCGCTGTTGCCGGATGGCAGCGACCTGCGCACGGTGAACATCGATCCAGGCGCCAACCCGACTTATCGCAGCCTCGCGGAGGTGCCCGGTGATTTCCAGCCCGACCTGATCCTGGTGTTCGGGGTGATCGAGTATTTCCGCGCACCCGACCTGCTGGGCCTGCTGCGCGACTTCCTGGCGCGGCTGGCGCCGAACGGCGTGCTGCTGATCTCGGAGACCGATCCGGAATGGCCGGTCGGCGTGATCCACCGGCTGGACAACGCGCTGACCAGCGTCCTGTTCGGCAAGCGGATCGAGCACTGGAACCAGCAGGACGTCACCAACCTGCTGCGTGAGGCGGGCTACCAGGCCATCCGGTTGCATCGCGACCTGGTGCCGATGACCGTGTTCAATCCGCTCAACCGGGTGTGGGTGATGTCGGCGGAACGCCCGGGCTGACATCATGGAATTCGCGACCGGCCCGTCACGGCGCCTTCATCTTGTTCCGACCGCCCCCTGCCACTAGGGTGCGCCCCGCCACTGCCCGGACATAACCCGATGCCTGCTCAGCCGCTGTACAAGCGCGTCCTGCTGAAACTTTCCGGCGAGGCCTTGATGGGCCGGCGGGAATTCGGCCTGGATAACGAGACGGTCGGGGCCATCGCCACCGATATCGGCGATGTCGTCGCGATGGGCGTGCAGGTCTCGGTGGTGATCGGTGGCGGCAACATCTTCCGCGGCGTCTCCGGCGCGGCGGCCGGCATGGAACGCGCCCAGGCCGACTACATGGGCATGCTGGCCACCGTCATGAATGCGCTCGGCATGCAGTCGGCGCTGGAAAAACGCGGCACGCCGACCCGCGTACAGTCGGCCATCCCGATGTCTACGGTCTGCGAGCCGTATATTCGCCGCCGCGCCGAACGGCACATGGAGAAGGGGCGGGTGGTGATCTTCGCCGCCGGCACCGGCAACCCGTTCTTCACCACCGACACCGCCGCGGCCTTGCGGGCGGCTGAGATGCATTGCGACGCCCTGCTCAAGGGCACCCAGGTGGATGGCGTCTATTCCGCCGATCCGCGCAAGGTGGCCGACGCGACCCGGTATGAGCAGCTCAGCTACCTGGATGTGCTGGCGAATGACCTCGGGGTGATGGATGCCGCGGCGATCAGCCTGGCGCGGGAAAATGCCTTGCCGATCGTGGTGTTCAACATCCACGCACCCGGTGCATTTGCCTCGGTGATGCGGGGCGAGGGGCGCTTCACCAGGATCATCGAAGCCAGATAATCCGCCGATAGCCACGACTTGAGTTTTGGGGAGATACCCATGGCAGCAGCCGATCTCGACGCCCTGAAGCAGGACCTCACCCGCCGGATGGATGGCGCTCTGGAAACCTTGAAGCGGGAGTTCGCCGGCCTGCGCACCGGCCGCGCCCATCCCGGCCTGCTGGAACCGGTGAAGGTGCACGCCTATGGCACCGACATGCCGCTGAGCCAGGTCGGCACGATCGGCGCGCCGGAACCGCGCATGCTGACCGTGCAGGTCTGGGACCGTGCCCTGGTGGGCGCGGTGGACAAGGCAATCCGCGAATCCGGCCTCGGGCTGAACCCGGCGACCGACGGGCAGACCGTGCGGGTGCCGCTGCCGCAGCTCACCACCGAACGCCGCAACGACCTGGTGAAGACAGCCCATAAATACGCCGAGGGCATGCGGGTGGCGGTGCGCGGCGTCCGGCGGGACGGCATGGAGCAGATCAAGACCTTCGAGAAAAAGCACGAGATCGGCGAGGATCTGGCCAAGGATTGGTCCGGCGAAGTGCAAAAGCTGACCGACGCCTACATCAAACGAGTGGACGAGACGCTGGCGGAGAAGGAAAAGGATATCCGACAGGTCTGACCGGATTCTGATGCCCGACAGCACGCACAGCCTGGTTGAGGCGCCCCACGCCCCGGACGCAGCCCAGGCTGCCCCGCCGGTCCATGTTGCCGTCATCATGGACGGCAACGGAAGGTGGGCGGCATCGCGCCGCCTGCCTCGCATTGCCGGCCATCGCGAAGGCGCGCGGGCGGTGCGCCGCACCATCGAGGCGGCTATCGCCAACGGCGTGTCCTGGCTGACGATCTACGCGTTCAGCAGCGAGAACTGGCGGCGCCCGGCCGGCGAGGTGCTGGACCTGACCGGACTGCTTCGCCACTACCTGCGCACCGAGATCGCCGAACTGAAGCGGAACGGCGTGCGGCTGCGCATCATCGGCGATCGGGAGCGGTTCGACCGCGATATCCAGGGTGATCTGGCTGAGGCCGAACGCACCACCGCCACCAACCGCAAGCTGAACCTCACCGTGGCGCTGTCCTACGGCGCGCGGGCCGAGATCGCCGCCGCCGCGCGGGCCGCGGCCGAGGCCGCCGTGGCCGGCCGACTCGACCCCGGCACCTTGGATGAGGACCGGCTGGCTGGCTATCTGGCCACCGCCGGCATGCCGGACCCGGACCTGATCATCCGCACCTCCGGCGAGCAGCGGCTGTCCAACTTCCTGCTGTGGCAGGCCGCCTATGCGGAGCTCGTCTTCCTCGACGTGCTCTGGCCGGATTTCGGCGCCGAACACTTTGCCGCCGCCCTGGCAGAATACGGCCGACGCGAGCGGCGGTTCGGAGCGCGGCCTGGCTGACACCGGTCCTTCGCGGACGCGCTGGAGCGACTTGCGCGTGCGTACCATGTCGGCCGCGGTGCTGGCGCCGACGGCGGCGATCTGCATCTGGGTCGGTGGCCTGGCCTTCGCGCTGCTGATCGTCGCGGCCGCGATCGGCCTGGCGCTGGAATGGATCGCCCTGCTGCGCCAATCCGGCCCGCCGGCCGGCCGAACCGTGCGAGCCGAACCGTCGCAATGCCCCGAGACCAGTCTGCAGTCCGTCACCGCACCCACCGGGCCGGTGTCGCGCGACTGGACGGACACCGGATCGCACGCTGCGGCAAAGCCGAACGCGCTGCTGGCGGCAGGTGGGTTTCTCTACATCCTGCTGTCCGCTGCCGCCTTGCTGTGGCTGCGGACCGATCCGGTCGCCGGGCGGGCCAATCTGCTGCTGCTGCTGCTGGTGGTCTGGGCCACCGATATCGGCGCCTATCTGGTCGGCCGAGCGGTCGGCGGTCGGCGGCTGGCGCCACGTATTTCGCCGGGCAAGACGGTGTCCGGTGCGGTCGGCGGGCTGGTGGCCGCGCTCTGCGTCGGTTTCCTGGGTTCGCTGCTGCTGGGCGATCCGGTCGGTGGCCTCATCCCGGATCTGGCCCGGGCGGGCGCGGTGGCGGCCTGCCTCAGCGTGGTGGGCCAGGCCGGCGACCTGCTGGAAAGCGGGATGAAGCGCCGCTTCGGCGTGAAGGATTCCGGGCATCTGATTCCCGGCCATGGCGGGTTGTTTGATCGGCTCGATGCCCTGCTCGCCGCGGCCCCTGTCGCGGCGCTGCTGGCGCTGCTGGCCGGTCGTGGGGTAATCCTTTGGAAATGAGCACAAATTCGCCACGTACCGTAACGGTCCTCGGCAGCACGGGCAGCGTCGGCACCCAGACCGTCGACCTGCTCCTCACCGCCCCGGACCGGTTCCGGGTGCGGGCGCTGGTAGCGCGGCGCAATGTGGACCTGCTGGCGCAGCAGGCCCGTCAGCTGCGGGCCGAATGGGCGGTGATCGCCGATCCGGGCAGCTACGCCGCGCTGCGTGACGTGCTGGCCGGCACCGGCATCCAGGTCGCCGCCGGCCCGGCCGCGGTGGTGGACGCCGCCGCGCTGCCGGCGGACTGGACCATGGCGGCGATCACCGGTGCCGCGGGCCTGGCCGCCACCCTGGCCGCAATTCGCCGCGGCGCCTGCGTCGCGCTGGCCAACAAGGAGGCGCTGGTCTGCGCCGGAGAGGTGATGCTGGCCGCGGTGCGCGATGCCGGCGCCACGCTGCTGCCGGTCGAACTCGGAACACAACGCCATCTTCCAGTCGATGGCCGACGGCAACCACGGCGCGGTGGAGAAGATCGTGCTCACCGCCTCCGGCGGGCCGTTCCGCACCGCCAGCCTGGAGGAGATGGCCGCCGCCACCCCGGAAAAGGCACTGCGCCATCCGATCTGGTCGATGGGCGCCAAGATCAGCATCGATTCCGCCACGCTGATGAACAAGGGGCTGGAGGTGATCGAGGCCGCACGCCTGTTCAACCTTGCGGAATCCGCGATCGGCGTCGTGGTGCACCCGCAATCGGTGATCCACGGCCTGGTCTTCTACCACGACGGCTCCGTCATGGCGCAGCTCGGCTCCCCCGACATGCGCATCCCGATCGCACACACGCTGGCTTGGCCAGCGCGCATGGCGACCCCATCTCCCCGTCTGGATCTCGCAGCGGTGGCACGGTTGGAGTTTCACGATCCGGATCATGACAGATTTCCCGCACTCGGCCTGGCCCGCGAGGCACTGCGGGCCGGCGGTGGCGCGCCGACCATTCTGAGTGCCGCGAATGAAATCGCCGTTGAAGCGTTCCTGCAGCGACAGATCGGCTTTCTGGATATCGCCGGAACCGTGGCCCAGGTGCTGGACGCCCTCGGGGCGCCGGCCGCCGATACGCTGGATGATGTGATCGCTTTGGACCAGGCCGCGCGTCGCGCGGCCGAACGGCTGACCGCCCCGCGCGCCGCGTAACCTTTTTCAGCAAAGAAGATCCGGACTGTGTTTCACGCCATCCCCGACCTGATCCGAACCGTCGCTGCCTTCGCGGTGGTGCTGGGCGTGCTGGTCTTCGTGCATGAGCTCGGGCACTACCTGGCCGCCCGCTGGCGCGACGTGCATGTGGAAGTGTTTTCCATCGGCTTCGGTCAGGCGCTGGCCGGCTGGACCGATCGGCGCGGCACACGCTGGAAGATCGCCTGGCTGCCGCTGGGCGGCTACGTGAAGCTGCACGGGCAGGAACGGCCAGAGGACGTGGCGCCGGAGGTGCGCGCCACCTGGATCAAAGGCCGCACCTTCCATGAGAAATCGGTGCTGTCGCGCGCCATCGTGGTCGCTGCCGGGCCGATCGCCAATTTCATGCTGGCGATGGTGCTGTTCGCGCTGCTGTTCGCCACCATGGGTCGGCCGGTGACCCTGCCGGTGGTGGGCGGCGTATTGGCCGACAGCGCCGCCGAGAAGGCCGGGCTGCAGGTGGATGACCGCATCGTCGCCATCGCCGGCAAGCCAATCCACGACTTCGAGGACATCCAGAAGATCATCGCCCAGCGGCCTGGCCAGACGCTGAGCCTGACCATCCGGCGAGACGATGCCGACCGCCAGCTTTCGGTCACCACCGATACCCACACCGTGGGTGGGCGCTCGGTCGGCATGCTGGGCATCCGCGGCGGCAAGATCGACTACATGTCGGTGTCGCTGCCCGGCGCGCTATGGGGCGGCGTGACGCAGACCTGGGACGTGACGGTGCAGACCGTTACCGGGGTGGCGCAGATGCTGTCCGGCCAACGCGGCACCGAGGAGCTTGGCGGCCCGCTGCGCATCGCACAGCTCTCCGGCCAGGTGGCGGAGCTGGGCCTGGCCAGCATGCTGTCCTTCATCGCGATCCTCTCGGTCAATCTGGGGCTGATCAACCTGTTCCCGATCCCGGTGCTGGATGGCGGCCATCTGCTGTTCTACCTGGCCGAGGCGGTGCTGGGCCGGCCGCTGCCGGCGCGTGCCCAGGAGTACGGGTTCCGCGCCGGTCTGGCGCTGCTCGCCGGGCTGTTCATCTTCGCGACCTGGAACGATCTGACCCAGATCGGCCTGTTTCGCTGGGTGGCCGGGCTGATCGGCTAGCGGCCGGCTGCGCTGCTCCGGGCGAGCCGGGGGGACCGGGCATGCTTGCCGCAACTCACCTCAAGCGGGATGTGAGGTACGGGCTGCAACTATCTGCTGATGTGGCGTTCAGCGGTCGTCGCGGAGCCGTTTGCGCAGGAAGAATTTGCGGAAGCCGGGCGGATAATCCTCCAGCTCGCCGAACACCACGTAGCCGCGCTTCTGGTAGAATGCGAGTGCCTGGAAGCTATGGGTTTCCAGCATCGCCTGGTCGGCGCCCCATTCGGTGCCGAACGCCTCCGTGGCATTCATCAGCCGTGTGCCGTGCCCCCTGCCGCGCAGCTGGGTGCCGACCCACAGCCAGCGTACGTGCAGCCAGCCGCCCCAGATATCGCCCATGCAGCCGCCCAGCCACTCACCGCGCGGGCTCTTCAGGAAGAACCCCGCAGGATGCCATTCGGCGACACCGGTTTCGGCGAAGTTGTGGGCGATTACGCCGTCTTCCACGAAGCGCGCCAGCGCCTCGCTGGGGAGGGGCTCATAGACCAGCTCCAGCTCTTCCATGTGCCCCCGCCATCCGGCTATGACCGGCTACATCGTCGTTTGCATGTCGGCGTCCACCGCGATCGCCTGACCGCTGATGGTCGCACCAAACGGGCTGGTAAGATACAGCGCCATATTCGCAATGTCCTGCTGGGACACGAAGCAGCGCAGGCTGGTGGTGGCGACGGTGCGCTCGGTCATCTCGTTCTCGGAAATTCCGGCGGCTTCCGCTTTTGCCTTGATCACCGCCCGGATGCGCGGCCCGTCCACCGGCCCCGGCAGGATCGCGTTGACGCGGATGGCGTCGGGGCCAAGCTCGATCGACAGCGACTTGGTAAAGCCGACCACGCCCCATTTGGCGGCCGAATAGGGCGCGCGCAACGGAAAGCCGAAGCGACCGGCGGCGGAGGACAGGTTGATGATGGAACCGCCGCCGGCGGCGCGCAGGGCTGGAATTGCCTGCCTCGCGCAATGGAACATCGAGGCCAGGTCGATCCGCAGGGTGGCGTCCAGCGCCTCCGGCGTGACCTGTTCCACCAGCGCGGTCGGGCCGGCGATACCGGCGTTGTTGATCAGCACGTCCAGCCCGCCCATCCGCGCCACTGCGGTGTCGATGAAGGCCTCGCAGTCGCCGGCCACGCCGGCATCGGCAATGCTACCGGGATGGCCGCAGGAGGCCAGGGCATCCTCGTCCAGGTCCGACACGAAGACGCGGGCGCCGCAGTCGACGAAACTGTCGGCCATGACCCGGCCGATGCCATTGGCGCCGCCGGTGATCGCCACGCGCAATCCGCTCAGGTCCACGGTCAGCGGCACACGCGCTGCTGGTGTCATCGATCGGCTCCTGTCATCGATCATCTCCCGGTTCGACGGACGGATAATTGCACGACGCGCAGGCCCAACGGCAAATGACGGAATCTTGTTTGACGCGGTCTGTACGGATTTTGTGACGGATTTTGCCCTCCGGATATCACGAATCGATGACGCAGGATCGGGCGGGGTCCGTGGCCGTCCGGACCGCCTGCATGCATTCGTCGGATTTCGTCATCGGGACCAGGATCGCAGGGGCGAGGCGAGGTGGCCTTCGGGGTCGCGCAGGCAGGCCGGTGCCGTGCAACTTCATGTTCGACATCGCAGCGATCGACTGCGGCGCGCGCCACGCGCCTCGGCAAGGGCATCGTCCGATAGTTCAGCCTCGCCCGCCTGCTCGCCCCACTCAGCCGAACACGAGCGCACCGGGACGTTTGATCTCGACCTCCACGAAGGCCATCGCCACCTCCGCCCCGTTCATCACGTCATGTTCGATGCCGGCGGGCCGGTGATAGGCCTGTCCTGCCGATAACTTTGTCTCCGTCACGCCGGAGCCGTCATCCACCCGCATGATCGCGTCGGTCAGCATCACGATCACGTAAGGCCATCCGTGGGTATGCTGTCCGGTGACGGCGCCGGGCTCGAAATCCCACCGGGTGATCCGGACATCGGCGTCGTCACGCTGCACGGTGGGGACAGCGGGAATGGTGCATTGGAACGGCATGGCGGCACGTCTCTCCGGATCGGGCGACAGGCCGAGCTTGGCACGGTCGGGTGCTGCCGGCGAGTTCATTCGGCCGTCCCGCTCCGCCGCCACGGGCAACGCGGGCCGGCAAATCCCCGGGGGACGTCACGCCGCCTTGTGCCGCTCCCGCAGGAACTGGAAGAATTCCACGCCCTCGCGCAGCCGGCGCTTCATCATCTGCGGGCTGCGCACCATCTCGCCGACGATGGAGGCGATCTTCGGCGCGCGGAAATAGAACCGCTTGTAGAAGGTCTCCACGTTGTCGAAGATTTCCGTGTGCGACAGATGCGGATAATGCAGCGGCGCGATCTGGATGCCGCTGTCATCCACCAGTTCGGCATGGCTCGCATCCAGCCAGCCATTCTCCACCGCCTGGTTGTACAGGAAGGTGCCGGGATAGGGCGCGGCGAGTGACACCTGGATGGTGTGCGGGTTGATCTCGGTGGCGAAGCGGATGGTTTCCTCGATCGTCTCCTTGGTCTCGCCGGGCAGGCCCAGGATGAAGGTGCCGTGGATCTTGATCCCGAGCTCGTGGCAGTCCTTGGTGAACTGCTTCGCGACCTCGATCCGCATGCCCTTCTTGATGTTGTGCAGGATCTGCTGGTTGCCGCTTTCGTAGCCGACCAGCAGCAGGCGCAGGCCGTTATCCTTCAGCACCTTCAGCGTGCTGCGCGGCACGTTGGCCTTGGCGTTGCACGACCACGTCACGCCCAGCTTGCCAAGCTCGCGCGCGATCGCCTCGGCACGCGGCAGATTGTCGGTGAAGGTGTCGTCGTCGAAGAAGAATTCCCGAACCTGAGGGAAATAGCGCTTCGCCAGCGCGATCTCCTCCGCGACGTGCCCGGGCGAGCGCACCCGATAGCGATGCCCGCCCACGGTCTGCGGCCACAGGCAGAAGGTGCAGCGCGATTTGCAGCCGCGCCCGGTGTACAGCGACACGTAGGGATGCAGCAGGTAGCCGATGAAGTAGTCCTCGATGCGCAGGTCGCGCCGATAGACCTCGGTGACGAAGGGGAGAGAATCCATGTCCTCCAGGATCGTGCGGTCCTTGTTGTGCACGATCGCCCCGGCGGCGTTGCGGTAGGAGATGCCGTCCACCGCGGCGAAGTCGCGCCCCTCGGCGATTTCCTTCACGGTGAAGTCGAATTCGTTGCGCGCCACGAAGTCGATCGGTGCGCCCTGCTTCAGGCTCTCCTCCGGCTGCACCGCCACCTTGGCGCCGACGAAGCCGATCTTCAGCGACGGGTTCGCGTCCTTCAGTGCCTGCGCCACCTGTACGTCGGAGGCGAAGGACGGCGTCGAGGTATGGATCACGCAAAGCTCGTGCTTGCGCACCTCCTGGACCACCGCGTCCAGGCCGATGCCGGCGGGCGGGGCGTCGATCAGTTTGCTGCCTGCCACCAGGGCGGCGGGCTGCGCCAGCCAGGTGGGATACCAGAAGCTGCGGATTTCCCGTCGGGCCTGGTAGCGCGAGCCGGCGCCGCCATCGAACCCGTTGAACGAGGGCGGCTGCAGGAACAGGGTCTTCATCATCGCGGGTTCAGTCCCTCTGAACGGCGGAGCGGTGGGGGCGTGTCAGCGTGCAGGCTGTAGCCGCGCCAGTCCACCCGCCTTCCGGCATAGCTGGCGAGCAGGACGCCGATCGACAACAGGTCGCGCGCCGGCAAAAGCCAGACCGGGCAGGTAAAGGCAAGAGGCATGTCGCCGTCATGCGCCGATGGCGGGGTCCGTTGCGCCGTCAGCGCGCGATCCACTCCGACCGCGGCGGCGGCGCGGACCACCCAGGCCAGGCAGAATGCGCCCCAGGACCAGGCGGCGGCACCCGACAGCGGCACCGCCAGCGCGGCCCAGAACAGCGGGTATTGCAGCGCGGAGGCGGCGAACTGGGCGGGCACCAGGGTGCGGATGGTGCGGGCCCAGCGCAGTTCGTGGCGCAACAGCGCCCGCAGCGTGGTTTCCGGCACGGTGGTTGCCGGGACGGTATCCGCCAGCCGGACTGCCAGTCCCTGCGCCTGCACCAGCCGGCCGAGCACGTTGTCATCCGCCAGATGGTTCACCAGCGCCGGGAATCCGCCGATTCGGGTCAGGGTGTCCCGCCGCAGCAGCATGGTGGCGCCCAGGCAGTCCTGGCGGCCGAGCGCCCGGGCCAGCAGCGCGCCGGGGAGGAAGAGATGGGTGATCTGGGTGGCGCCCAGCCGCGCCGCCAGCGTGGTGGTGGCGGGCAGGCCGGCATACAGCGTGGTGACCAGGCCGGTGCCGGGTTGCGCCAATGCCGCCGCCAGGCGGTCGAGGTAGTCTTGCTGCACATGCAGGTCGGAATCGGCGATCGCCAGCACGTCATGCTTCGCCGCCGGCAGCATATTGATCAGGTTCCCCACCTTGCGATTCGGCCCGTGCTGCGCCGGGTCGATCACCACGGCGATGTCGGCCTGCGGGAACCGGGCGCGCAGGCGCTGCACCACCGCCAGCGCCGGGTCGGTTCGGTCGTGCAAGCCGAACACCACCTGATAGGCCGGATAATCCTGGGTGCAGATCGAGCCCAGCGCCTGTTCCAGCAGCGGCTCGTCGCCATGCAGCGGTTTCAGCACGGTGATCGGCGGTTGGGGGCCAGGCGCAATCGGCCGCGCGCGGCGCGCGGCGAAGCGGGCGGTGAGAATCCAGCCGGCGATCGCCTGCATCAGGCCGATCGCGGCCAGGATGGTGGTGAGGGCGGTCACGCCAGGCGTCGGGGGCGTTGCCCCCGAACCCCCATCAAGGGGCGCTGCCCCTTGCATCCCCGCCAAGGGCCCGGCCCTTGGAACCAAGTCCGTTTGGGGTGGGGAGGGGGCCGTTCCGCGATGCTGGAGTGGTCCGGGGCCGCCACGCCCCCTCCCCACCCCAAACCGAATTGATTGCAAAGGCTGAGCCTTTGCTGGGGGTCCAGGGGGCAAAGCCCCCTGGTGGGGTTCGGGGCAAAGCCCCAACCGGCTGCGCGGGACGGGTTCACGACTCCAACTGCGCGCCACCCGACAGATCGGCGGTCTTGCGCTGCAGGCTGTCGATCAGGGCCGCGGCGCCGCCATTGGCCAGCACTGCACGGAAATCCGAACGCTGCACCGCGACCCGGCTGATCGAGCCGTCCAGCAGCACATCCACGATCCGCCAGATGCCGTCCTGCTGCCGCATCACGTAATCCAGCCGCACCGCGTTGCCATTGGCAGGCACAATTCGCGTGGCCACCACCTTGTCGGCGCCGACACTGCGCTGCTCCGGCAGGATCTCGAACCGCTCCCCCTCATACTGATCGAAATTGGCCACATAGGTGGCGACGGTGAAGGTGCGGAACGCCTGCAGCAGCCGCGTTCGCGCCGCCTGATCCATGCTCGCCCAGCGGGCGCCGACCGACAGGGTCAGAATACCCGCCAGGTCGAAGGCCTGATTGATCGCCGGTGCCAGCGCACGGAAACGCTGGGCGAACGGCGTGGACGCGCCGGTCCGCATCTGCTGCTCCAGCGCCGCATAGAGCGTGCGTATCGGTGCGGCAGGGTTGCCACTGGGATCGGCTCGGCCGGCGACGGGCCATGCGGCCAGCGCAAGCAGCGTGAGGCAGCAACGGCGCGACAGGCGGTGTGGCCGCTTCGCACCCGGCGTCGAGGGCATGATCGGAAGTATCATCCCTGTCATGTATATCAGTTCGGTGGCGGCGCGCAGTCCCCTGTGCGGTCAACTCGTCTCGCTGCGCCGCTGGTCGCGCAGCGTGTCGAGCGGCACCAGCGCGCCATCCCGCTCAAAATGCCAGAACGTCCAGCCATTGCAGGAGGGTGCGTTCTGCACCGTGGCGCCGACCTTGTGGATCGAGCCGCGCACATCCCCGGCAACCAGCGTGCCGTCCACCGCGACGATCGCGGTGACCCGGCGCATCCGGTCGTGCAGTCGCGTGCCCGCCGGCACCAGGCCTGCCTCCACCAGGCTGCCGAACGGCACCCGGGGGGCGTCACGGCGGGAGACGGCGGTCGCCAGCCCGTCCAACGGCGCGGGGCGGGTATGACGCACCCGGCCGATCGCCGCCTCAGCATAGGCAGGATGGCGCTCGATGCCGATGAAATGCCGGTGCAGCCGCTTGGCAACGACGGCCGTGGTGCCGGTGCCCGTGAACGGGTCCAGCACGATGTCGCCCGGCGCGGTGGAGGACAGCAGCACGCGATGTAGCAGCGCCTCGGGCTTCTGGGTCGGGTGCAGCTTGAGCCCGTGCTGGTTACGCAGCCGCTCGGGTCCCGTGCACAGCGGAATGAACCAGTCGCTGCGCATCTGGATGTCGTCGTTCAGCGCCTTCATCGACTGGTAGTTGAAACGATGGCGTGAATCGCGCTGGCGGGCGGCCCAGATCAGCGTTTCATGGGCGTTGGTGAAGCGCCGGCCGCGGAAATTCGGCATCGGGTTGGCCTTGCGCCAAACCACGTCGTTGAGGATCCAGAACCCCAGATCCTGCAGGATGGCGCCGATGCGGAAGATGTTGTGATAGGCGCCGATCACCCAGATCGTGCCGTCCTTGCGCAGCAGGCGGCGGCACTCGGTGAGCCATTCGCGGGTGAAGGCGTCGTAGGCCGGGAAGTCGATGAACCGGTCCCACTCCTCATCGACGCCGTCCACCACGCTGTCATCCGGCCGGCGCAGTTCGCCACGGAGTTGCAGGTTATAGGGCGGATCGGCGAATACGCAGTGGATGGAGGCGGTGGGCAGCATGCGCATCATGCGCACACAGTCACCCAGCAGGACCTGATCCAGCGGTAGTTCGCGGACGATTTCCACTCTCACTCCGGGTTGCGGCGGTGGCGGAGGCGCGCCGCGGAGGAGGTGCTCTGCGACGGTGATATGGTGGCGGGACGGCCGAAGTCGCGTCAATGCGGATTGCGTGGGGGTTGGGGGGTCTGTTGCGGGGTGGGAGACCGCGGGCGGGGCTGCTTGTCCGGCGGGGTCGGTGTGCGGGGGGCGGTTGGGGGCGGTTCGCTCTGGCCGGTCGATGTGACCGGACGCTCCCTCCTCGGCCGGGGGAGGTGACCGGATGTTCCCTCCTCGGCCGGCGGGGGCCGTAAGCTCGTTTTTATCACAAAGGGCACCAAGGGCGCGAAGGTCACAAAGAAGGGCTTTCTGCAGTGCCGCGTCTGGACGCTCGGCCGTCGCTCGGGCTCGCAGCCTTTGTGACCTTGGCGACCTTTGTGTGCTTTGTGATGGATGCCCTGCCGCCATCGGCACCGGCCGTGGCAGATCAGGCGTGCCGGGTGCGTCCATTCCCAGGCGACGATGTTCCCTCGCGGTGAGTGGGCTGCCTCCCTCTGTGCCCCTCCGCTGCCCTCTGCGCCCTCTGTGTGAAACCTTTTGGCTTGTGATCAGGCGCGGGATGGGGGGCGCGGCTGGCGGTTGCGGGTCGATGGGGCTGGGGGGGCACGGCTGCAGTAAGGGTTTCACACAGAGGGCGCAGAGGGCAGCGGAGGGGCTTTCCCGGTGGGCTGGGGTGCGGGGTTCTCGCGCGGCTGGGCGGCCGGGGTTCAGGGCTGCATCGCGGCCAGCGCGGCCTCGATTGCGGTGATCCGGCGTTCGGCGATCGGCAGCCAGTGGGTGTTGTTGCCTTCGCGATACACGAGCGCGGCGTTGCGCATGCAGGTCAGGGCTTCCGCCATGCGTGCCGGGTCCCGGTGGCGGATCTCCAGGGTGGCCAGCGCGTTGGCCAGATGGAACTGCGTCGCCGCCCCGTCCAGCGGCCGGCGCTCGCGTGTGCGTTCCTGCAGCGCGGCGCGGTAGCAATCGACCGCCTGTTCCAGCCGCGCGGTGCCGCTCCCGCGCGGCGGTCGCCCCTTGTCAGGCCAGCGTCAGGCTCAACTGCGCGACGCTGAAAAACCCCGGCCGGTGGTGCCGGGTGGCGCCCAGCCGGCGCAGCGCATCACGGTGGAATTCGGTCGCGTAGCCGACATTGGTCTCCCAGCCATAGCCGGGACACCGCGTCGCCAGCCGGACCATCGCCCGGTCGCGCACCACCTTGGCGACGATCGAGGCCGCGGCGATCGACAGACAGCGCGCGTCGCCGCCCACCACGCAGCGCACCGGGCAGGCCAGCAACGGCGGCTGGTTGCCGTCCACCAGCGCCAGGTCGGGCAAGGCGGGCAGCCGCGCCACCGCGCGGGACATCGCCAGCAGCGCCGCCCGCAGGATGTTCAGCCGATGGATCTCCGCCACCGACGCGGCAGCCACCGCGATCTCCGCTCGGCCGGAGCCACGCAGCGCCAGATAGGCGGTCAGGCGCTGCTCCGCGTTCAGCTTCTTCGAATCATCGAGCAGCGCGGCCAGCTTGCGCGGCACGCCGGTGGGAAACACCACGGCCGCGGCGACGACCGGGCCGGCGAGGGGGCCTCGTCCGACCTCATCCACCCCGGCGACGCGCCCCCCGGCGGCCTTTTCCAGCGCGAAATTCGGCATGAACGCCGGATAGCAGACCGCGTGGAGTCGGACGAGGGGCCGATCTGCGTTGGCCGCGCCGGCGGCTTCGGGTTCTTCTGTTCGTCACCGAGTCCCGCTCGGGCTGCATCCCGTCCCCGTCGTGGCCGGCCATGCATCGACGATGCGCGCCTCCGGCACGCGGCTGCCGGTGGCGGGACGGGCGATGTTCTCCCACCACTGGTCGCCTGCCGCTGAACGCGGGCGCCGGGGCCGGCGGCCGGCCATGCAAGGCGCGCGGAGGTGACCCCCGGCTGGTTCCCGGCGGTTGCGCTGGAAGCTCGCCGCGTCATATGCCTTTGCTGCGCCGCAATAGAGGAGTGCCCGATGCCGTTGAGCCCCGCCACCGATCGCGAGCTGCTGCATACGCGCGACATCGTCATCCGCGGCTACCGGCGGGCCGACGGGCTGTATGACCTCGAGGCACAGCTGACCGACACCAAGAGCTACGGTTTCAGCAACCAGGACCGCGGCTACATCGACGCCGGTGAACCATTGCACGGCATGTGGCTGCGCCTGACGCTGGACGACAGCATGACGATCGTCGACAGCGAGGCCGCCACCGACCACGGACCCTACGCGGCCTGTCCGGGTGCGGCGCCGAATTTTGCCCGGCTGATCGGGCTGCGGGTGAAGTCGGGCTTCCTGCGTGAGGCCAACCATCGCGTCGGCGGCAGCATCGGCTGCACGCATTTGCGCGAGTTGCTGCAGCAGATCGCCACAACGGCATTCCAGACCATCAATCCGTATCGCGCGCGGCGGGAGGCCATCGCGGCGGGCGAGAAGGACCAGCCGGGCAGCGATCGGCTGGACAGCCGCGTGTCGCAGAAGATGGGCGGGGCGCCGGCGATCGTGAACACCTGCCTGGCCTATGCCAGCGACGGCGCAATCGTGCGCCGGCGCTGGCCGCAGTTGTACACCGGCCCGGATCGCGTGGACGTGCCGACCGAGGCGTCATCGTGATCCAGCACGGGCGTCAGGCTGCATCCTTCGCCCGGACATCCAGATGGCTGTTGGTCCGCGGACCGTGACCGGCGGCCATGTGGCCGAGTTCGGTCGTGGCAGCGTGGAAATAGCTCATCAGGAACACCCGCACGGCGCTGGTGCGGCCGCCACTATGTCCGGCGGATTCAACCCGGCGCACCAGCGTGCTCATATCCTGCTCTTCGCGTTCGCAGATCTCCAGGAGTGCATCCCAGAGCTCTGGCTCCAGCCGCATGCTGGTGCGGCCGCGTTCGGCCACGACGTTGCGGTTGATCAGTCGACTGCCGGTCACGGCGGCCCCCATCAATGACATCACCGTAGAGGACCACATCGAGTTTAAGAGAAGGTTTTCATGGGCTGCCGAACCGCGAAATCTATGCGATTGAAATACATACGATTTTATGCATCGCGCCAGCCGCGCCGCCTAAGCAGGGATTCGTTGGTTGCCCAGCGGAAGTGGCGCTCGCTCTTGATTGAGCGCACTCACGGCTTGGTGGATCGCCCCATCGAGTTGCTCGGGATCGGCGAAGGTCTGATGGGCGAGATGATGCGCCTTGAGGTCCCGCCAGACGCCTTCGATGTCATTGAGCTCTGGCGCATACTTAGGGAGCCACTCGACGGTGAGCCAATGGGCACGGGCGGCGAGCGCTGCCCGGGAGAGTTTGCTGGTGTGGATTGGACCATTGTCCTCGACCAGAACCACCGGTTTGACAGGCTGTCCGGGCTTGGGCCCGTAGAGCCGGTCCAGTTGTTCGAGATGGGCGATGAAGTCGCTGCTGCGCTTGGTCGGACTGGTGTGCACGATGAGCTGGCGCGTGACGTGATCGAACGAACCCACCATCGCCACCTTCCTGGCTTGTCCTGGCGCAGGAACACGTAAATCAGCGCCTGCCTTCGCCCAGACCCGGGCGAGATAGGGATGCGTCAGCGCCTCGCTCTCGTCGCCGTAAAGCAAAACGATGTCGCCAGCGGTGGCCTGCTGTTTGCGCAGTTGCAGGCGCAGACCAACCCGCTCGACATCGGCGGCAACCTGGCGCCCCTTCAGCGTGTGCCGCGGACGCCGCCAGCGGAACTTTTTTTGCGCAGAGCCTTGGACAATTGCGAGCGGCTGATACGCACGCCCTCGCGGTTTTCGATTTCGGCGCGCAACCGGGGAATGGTCCAGTTGTGCCGATCCGCCACAGGTTCCTCGAGGAGCGGCACCGCAACACGCAGGGCTGCCTCGCTCTTCATCGGTGCCGGCCCGGGTGCGACGGTGGCCTTCAAGGCCGCGATACCGCCACGCATGAAGTCGCTCCGCCACAGGCGGACCGTGTCCTCGCGCACGCCAAATGCCTCGGCAATCCGCGCGCTGGTCCAGCCAGCCAATGTCAGACGAACGGCTCGGGCGCGGTCTGCCTCGCCACGATCACGCGAACCGGCGAGCGCCACCAGAGCCGCTTGTTGCTCTTCGCTCGCTGAAAGGGGCGATCTGCCCGTCATGTCCTGCACCCTGCGAATTGGTGCCGGCAGCGAATCGTACCTACCATCCGTTGGTCAAGCTGGCGGATTCTGCTTAGGCCTCGCGCCCGGCGCGTTTGTGCTGGGCCTCACCCCCGCGCGTTTGTGCGTCGCGCCAGGCGCGATGTGCATCGAGCCCGCCACGTTCGTGCACGCCGCATTCGTGCACGCCGCGGGTTTGTGCATCATGTGCCGCGGGCTTGTGCGATCGGGCCCGTCGTGGCGCGGCGTTGGCTCACCGCAGCGGCAGCGGCTCCGCCGCACCGTCGGGCACGCCGATCTCGTGCGCGTTCAGCGTCATCGCCACCATCGCGTAATAGCCCAGCAGCGCGGTCAGCTCGACGATCCCAGCGGTGCCGTAGGTGTCCAGCACGCGCTGATAGGTCGCGTCGTCCACCCGATGCCGCTCCAGCAGGGGCAGCGCGTAATCGTGGATCAGCTGTTCGTCTGCCGCGGTGAACTGCGTGCCGCCCCGGCGCAGCGTCTCGATGGTCGCATCCGACAGGCCGGCCTTACGCGCCTCCGACTCGTGGGAGAACCACTCGAACTGGCAATCCCAGAACCGCCCGGTCAGCAGGATGATGAATTCGCGCAGCCGGGCCGGAAAGCTGGAATTGAAGCGGAGCACGAGGCCGAGCGCGGACCAGGCTTCGGCGAGGTCGGGCCGATGCATGGCGGCGGCGAGCGGGCCGACCGGCGGGGAGCGTCGCGGCCCGGTCAGCATGGCGTCGTAGACCCGGCGTTGCGCGTCGGTCATCGTGGCCTCGGAAACGAGCGGGATCCTTGCCATGGAGGTTCTCCTGGTTGCAGGCCCGAGCTTGCCTGACCTGGCAGATTACGCCATCCGGCCGGCGGCAACGCGTCGTGATTGACCTGCGCGGTCCCGGTCCATAGCTTCCGGCCGCATGTCCGCACCACCCCGCCATCACGCTGCTGCGATCCCCAAGGCCTGGCCGTTCGAGGAAGCCGCCAAGGTGGTCCACCGGCTGGAGCTGTCCGGCAAAGGCCAGGCGCTGTTCGAGACCGGCTACGGCCCGTCCGGCCTGCCGCATATCGGCACGTTCGGCGAGGTGGCCCGCACCTCCTGGGTGCGCCACGCCTTCACCGTGCTGACCGGGCTGCCGTCCCGGCTGATTGCGTTCAGCGACGACATGGACGGGCTGCGCAAGGTGCCGGACAACGTGCCGAACCGCGACCTGCTGGCGCAGCATCTGGGCAAGCCGCTGACCCGCATTCCGGACCCGTTCGGCACCCATGACAGCTTCGGCGCCCACAACAACGCCAGGCTGCGCGCGTTCCTGGATTCGTTCGGGTTCGAGTACGAATTTGCCTCCTCCACCGACTACTACGCCTCCGGCCGGTTCGACGCGGCCCTGCTGCACATCCTGGAACGCTACGACCAGGTGATGCAGGTGATCCTGCCGACGCTGGGGCCGGATCGTCGCGCCACCTATTCGCCGATCCTGCCGATCCATCCCCGCACCGGCCTTGTCATGCAGGTCCCGATGGAGGGTTGCGATCCGGCCGCGGGCACCGTGATCTGGCGCGATCCGGGCACCGAGGAGCGCTTCGAGACCTCGGTGAAGGGCGGCGCCTGCAAGCTGCAGTGGAAGGCCGACTGGGCCATGCGCTGGTATGCACTGGACGTCGATTACGAGATGTCCGGCAAGGACCTGATCGACAGCGTCCGCCTGTCCAGCCGGATCTGCCGCATCCTGGGCAACCAGCCGCCCGAAGGCTTCACCTACGAGCTGTTCCTGGACGAGCACGCGCAGAAGATCAGCAAGTCGAAGGGCAACGGCCTCTCGGTGGACGAATGGCTGCGGTATGCCCCTTCGGAATCCCTCGGCCAGTTCATGTACAATCAGCCGCAACGCGCCAAGCGGCTGTATTTCGACGTAATTCCCCGGGCCGTGGACGAGTATATCGCGAATCTCGGGCGCGCGGCGGCGCAGATCGAGCCGGAACGGCAGACCAACCCCGCGTGGCATGTCCATATGGGGCGGCTGCCGAACCATGGCGGCAGCCCGATCTCCTTCGCCATGCTGCTCAATCTGGCGAGCGTGGTGAACGCGGAGACGCCGGACCTGCTCTGGGGCTTCATCCGTCGTTACATGAAGGGCGCCAGCGCCGAGAGCGAGCCGTTCCTGGCGCGACTGGTGGATCACGCCATCGCCTATTACCGGGATTTCGTGCGCCCCTCGAAGCACTTCCGCGATCCCGATGAGGTCGAGCGCGCCGCGCTGGAGGACCTTGCGGCCACGCTGGACGCGCTGCCTGCGGACACGGCGCAGGCCGGGGTCGATGCGGACGCGATCCAGAATGCACTGTACGAGATCGGCAAGCGCCATCCGTTCGTGGAACTGCGGGCCTGGTTCGCCTGCCTGTACCAGGTGCTGCTCGGCCAGCAGGAAGGGCCACGCTTCGGCGGATTTGTCGCGCTGTACGGCGTGCCGGAAACCATCTCGCTGATCCGAACGGCGCTCAGCCGTCGCGCCGACGCGGCCTGACCCTATGCCGCGCGGCGCGGTCGGCGACAGGCTGCGAGCGGGCGTTCGCCATCTGCCGGCTGTCCTGGGCGTCGTGTTGCTGGTCGGCGCGATCTACGTGGTGCAGCACGAATTCCGCCATCTGCGCCTGCGCGATATCGCCGCCGCGCTGGAGGCGATCCCGCGGCACGCGCTGGTGATCTCGTTCGGTTGGACCATACTGTCCTACTTCGTGCTCACCTTTTACGACCGGCTCGGCACCATCTACGCCGGGCACAAGGTGGCCTATGGGCGCGTCGCGTTCGCCTCGTTCTGTGCCTATGCGCTGTCGCATAATCTGGGCTTCGCCGCGGTGTCGGGTGCGGCGGTGCGCTATCGGCTGTATGCGCATTGGGGGCTGACGCCGCTGCAGATCGCCAAGACCGTGGCGTTCTGCAGCCTGACCTTCGGCCTGGGCGGCATGGTGCTGGGCGGCGTCATCCTGTTCGTCGAGCCAGGCTCCGTGCCGTTCTTCGGCGACCACCTGCCGAATGCCGTGATGTACGCGGTGGGCGTGCTGCTCTGGGCCACCGTCCTGGCCTACGTCACGCTGTCCCGGGTGCTGGGGAAGTTCAGCCTGTTCGGCTACGAGATCGAGTTGCCGGGCTGGCGCATGGCGATCGTACAGGTGCTGCTGGCGACGGTGGACGTCGCGATCACCGCCACGATCTTCTGGCAGCTTCTGCCGTCCGCGCCGGACCTGACCTGGGTGATCTTTCTGGGCGTCTATGTCGCGTCCTACACCGCCGGCCTGGCCGCCAACCTGCCGGGTGGCATCGGCGTGTTCGACACCGCCATGCTGCTGGGGCTGGAGCCGTATATCGATGCGCCGCACATCGTCGGTGCGATCGTGGTGTTCCGTCTGTACTACTACGTGATCCCGCTGTTTCTGGCCGGCACGCTGTTCGCCGGCAACGAGATCCTGTTGCGTGGCGGCGCCTTGCTGCGCCGGGTCGGCCGGCTGTCGGCCATGCGCAGCGTCGGCCGCTGGGGGGAGCCGGATTTCGCCGTCACCACGGGGACGGGTGCGGTCGCGCTGTGCGGGGTGCTGATGCTGTGTCTCGGTGTGCTGGCGCCGCAGACCGATTTTTCCTGGCTCGATCCGGATTATGCCGATCTGGCGAGCCAGGCCGGCCAGTTCGTGCCGTCACTGATCGGGGCGGGGCTGGTGGTCGCCGCCTTGGGATTGTCGCAGCGGGTGAACCTGGCCTGGGGTCTGACCGTGCTGCTGCTGGTGGCCGGGGCGGCCTTCGCGGCGACGCAGCAGGACCGCATGTGGGTGGCGGCCATCCTGGTGCTGACCATCGTGCTGGTGGCGCCGTTTCGTGCCTGCTTCTACCGCCACGCCAATCTGCTCAGCGGCCCCCTGCAACCCTCCAGCGCCCTGTCGCTGCTGACCCTGGTGATCTGTCTGCTGGGACTGGCAATCACTCGGCCGCACACGGAGGTGCTGTCGAACAACGCCTGGTGGGCGGTGGTGCTGTCATCCGACGTGCCGAACTCGCTGCGCGTCGCCGTGGCCGCGGCGGTTGGTCTGGGCCTGCTGCAACTCTGGCGCCTGCTGCGACCTGGCCGGGTGCGATTCCTGGCCTGGGACAGCACGGCGCGCCTGCGACTGGCGGCGCTGGGCGCGATCCCGCCGGCGCGGGCCGATGGCGTGGTGCTGGGGGAGGCATCACGCGCCGCTATCGCCTTCCGCCGTTGCGGGCGCGTGCTGCTGGGCCTGGGCGATCCGAGCGGGTCCGAAAGCGATCGAGTCTCGGCGATCTGGCGATTGCGCGACCTGGCGCAGCAGGAAGGGCTGCATCCCGCATTCTGGCGCGCCGGCCCGGGGTTGTTGCAGGTCTATGGCGATCTCGGCCTGACCGCGCTGCCATTGGGGAGCGACGGGCTGCCGCTGCCGGAATCGCCCGATGAGACCCCGCCCGCGGACCACTACCTGGTGTGTCTGGCGGAACGCGATCTGGGCACGCTGCTGCCATTGCTGCCGGAACTGGCGGCCAACCAGGGGGGGATCGCGGTGCCGGCCGCGGCGTGACGGGCGGGCGCGGCTGCCACACTCGATGACGCTGCCAACCACGTCTGATGACGATGCCGACCCCGTCGTGCCGGGTGAAGGCCTGGCATCCACGGCGGCCCATGCCGCAAGGGCCCGCCACGCATCGATAGCTTGGTGACTCCGGTAACCGGCGCCGCTGCCTGCCGCAGTTGCAGCAAGCGGGTCCCGCAAAAAACGCAAAACAGCGCAAACAGTCGCAAATGGAATGACGCGCGCGGTGGCGCGGTGGGTCCTCACCAACTCCGCGTGGCGGACCCGCAGGTGCGGTGCGCCGATACAGGAAGCCGATCATCGCTCCGCCGGTGCGTACAAGGCCCGGCCTGGGATAACCGAGTGGGCAGGAGCCGACGGCACCTGCCAGGTTCTCGCCGGCAAGCCGGCTACAAAATGCTTGCGGTGCGGCACGCAGCGAAGGCGTGGATGGCGGGCCTGCGCCCACCATGACGGTGTACGCACGATCCGCGGCCCGCTTTTCCCGTGTCTCACGGATGGGGCTCAGTCCACAGCAGCCTTTGCGTTATTTGCGTGTCTTTGCGTTATTTGCGGTGTGTCTTTCTGCCGTCTGCCGTCTGCCGTCTGCCGTCTGCCGTCTGCCGTCTGCCGTCTGCCGTCTGCCGTCTGCCGTCTGCCGTCTGCCGTCTTCTCTCTCCTCTGCCTTTCTGCTTGCTTCGGTGACGCGCTCGCCACCGGCGCCTGGCTTGGCACACACCGCGTGCGCCGGCATCAGCACGCAGCGTACACCGGCATCCTGGCCCGCCCGGGCAGCGATGCCCGCGCTCCCTCGCAACCAGTCGTGAATGCCGGGCCCGCGGCCGGCACGGTCGGGCAGCCGCTATCCCGACGCGCATGAGGCAAAGCTTCCTGGCAGCGGCAACGCCCGATGCATCCCACGACAATGCGGCGCCATAATTCCCTGACTGCCCTTCGTTCTCGTTGACGGAGCCTTCACCGCCCGGCAGGACACTGGTCACTCCATCCGACGGGAGACTCGGGATGCGCCGTCTGCTCATTATCACCATGCTGCTGGGGATCGTTGCGGGCGGTGTTCAGGCCGCGGATACCAAGGCATCGGCGCCCGTGCCGGGCCAGAAATTCGTTGTCTTCTTCGAGGAATGGTCGGCCCGGCTGGATGACGCCGCCCAGGCGGTGATCGCTCGCGCCGCCGCGGCGGTGAAGGCCGCGCCCGGCAGCATTGCCCATGTCGCCGGCTTTGCCGATCCCACTGGCAGCCGCGTCGCCAATGTGCTGCTGTCCGACCTGCGGGCGCAGGTGGTGGTCGACCAACTGCAGACCGACGGCCTGGCACCCAAGCAGGTCAGCCAACGCGGCCACGGGCCGGTGAAGTTTGCGCTGACCTCGCAGGAAAGCCGGCGGGTGGAGATCAGCGTCACGCCGCATTGAGCGCCGGATGCTGGAATCGCTGCTGTCCGAATCCCCCCAGGCGGTGCTGCGCCGCGTCTTCGGCTTCCCCGGATTTCGCGGGCAGCAGCAGGCGGCCGTCGAGCATGTGATAGGCGGCGGCGACGCCCTGGTGTTGATGCCGACCGGCGGCGGCAAGAGCATCTGCTACCAGGTGCCCGCACTGTGCCGGCCGGGCACCGCGGTGATCATCTCGCCGCTGATCGCGCTGATGGACGACCAGGTGGCGGCGCTGCGCCAGGTCGGCGTTGCCGCCGGCGCGCTACATTCCGACCTCGATCCGGCCGAGGCGCGCAGCGTCACCCGAGACCTCATCGAGCAGCAGCTCGACCTGCTCTACGTCTCGCCGGAGCGCCTGCTCGGCAACGGCACGCTCGATCGGCTGTCCCGGTTGCAGATCGCGCTGATCGCGATCGACGAGGCGCATTGCGTCTCGCAATGGGGCCATGAGTTCCGCCCGGAATATCGCGGCCTGGCCTGCCTGCCGCAGCATTTCCCCGGCGTGCCGCGGGTCGCGCTGACCGCCACCGCCGATCCACGCACCCGATCCGACATCCTGGCCGCGCTCGGGATGCAGGATGCCGCGGTGTTCATGTCCAGCTTCCATCGGCCCAACCTGCACCTCGCGGCCGCGCCGAAAATCGGGGAGTCCGCGCAACTGCTGGAATTCCTGGAGCGGCATCCCGGCGAATGCGGCATCGTCTATTGCGGCAGCAGAGCGAAGACCGAACGCACTGCGGCGCGGCTGGCGGGGAAGGGCGTGCCGGCGATCGCATTCCATGCCGGGCTCGATCCGCAGACCAAGCGTGCCGCCCTCGCGCGGTTCCGCTCCGGCGAGGCGGTCGTCGTCGTCGCGACCATCGCCTTCGGCATGGGAATCGACCGGCCGGACGTGCGCTTCGTCGTGCATCTCGACATGCCCGATACGCCGGAGGCCTGGTACCAGCAGATCGGCCGCGCCGGACGCGACGGCGACCCGGCCGAGACCCTGCTGCTGTTTGGCGGCCAGGACGTGGCGCAGGCCCGTCATTGGCTGGCACAGTCCGCCGCCCCCGACCAGCAGAAGCGGGTGATGCGCACCAAGCTGGAGGAAATGATCGGGCTCACCGAGGCCGTGACCTGCCGCACTCGCGCGCTGCTGGGCTGTTTCGGCGAGGACATGGCCACCGCGTGCGGCCATTGCGACAATTGCGACGCGCCGCCGATCACCATCGATGCCACGGTGGAAGCGCAGAAGCTGCTGTCCGCCGTCTACCGCACCGACCAGATCTTCGGCGCACTGCATGTCATCGCAGTGCTGCGCGGCGAGAAGACCGAGGCGGTGCTGCGGCACGGCCATGATCGGCTGTCCACCTTCGGCGTCGGCGCGGAACGCAGCGTGCCGTTCTGGCGCGGCCTGATCCGGCAGATGATCGCGCTCGGGGCGCTGGATGTGGATACCGCCGGCCATGGCGGGCTGTTCCTGGTGCAGGACAAGGCGCGGCCGATCCTGCGCGGCGAACTGCCGGTGACGCTGCGACAGGAGACATCGTCCCGGCCTCGCGACGTGGCGCGCCCGGACCGGCTGCATGGCGCCGCTGCGGTGTCGGCGGCAGCGGGACCGGAAGCCGCGAGCCTGTTCGATGCACTGCGCGCCTGGCGGTCGGCTCAGGCCAAGGCACAGTCAGTGCCGCCTTACGTCATCTTCCACGACACCGTGCTGCGCGAGATTGCTGCGGTGCGGCCCGCCAGCCTGGATGAACTCGGTCAGATCAAGGGCGTGGGCGCTTCCAAACTGCAACGCTACGGCGGCGCCGTGCTGGACGTGCTGCTCGCGGCATAACGCGGCAAGAGGTCAGACCAGGCGGAGTTCCGCGGTCTGCGCCACGCCGGTGTGCTGGTGGTGGGTAGGAAGTGTCGGGGCTTTGCCCCGAACCCCACCAGGAGGCTTTGCCCCCCGAACCCCCAGCAAAGGCTCGCCTTTGCAATCACATACTGTTTGGGTTGGTAACCGGGGCAAAATCCCGGGCGAGTGGTGTTTTCAGGCGGGTTGGCCACGGCGGCGGATGAGGCTGGGAAGGTGCGGGACGGCGGGAGCACCTGAGATGCTGAGCCTGGCACCGAGATAGTCCCACAATGCGATGCCGAGCTTGGTGCAGGTCTTGGCGAGCCCGAGGAAAGCGTCGCGGCAGTCTCGGCCGATATCGCTGTGGGTTCCGCCGCTGACTTTGCGCTTTGTCACCTGACAGCGGATGTCGTTTTCCGAACCGTTGGTGTGCAGCGGGATCTCGGGATGGTCGAGCACCATCAGTAACTCGGCCTTGTTGGCGTGCAGCCGCTGGAGCAGGCGGTCCAGAGTGGCGAAGCCGGTACGTCGGTGAAAGATGCGGTCGAACCGCCCCCGCATTTCACGGCGTCGGCGTGGCGTCGGTTCACGCCGGTAGAGCTTCAGGTCGGCATAATACCACCAGATCAGCCCGCGGATATGCTGCTGGGCGGCACGCTGCTGGTCGGTAAAGGTCTCCAGCTTGTGCACCAGGCGTTCGGCGTGGATCCAGCACAGCGCATGCTGGCCGATGTTGAACTGCCCGGCATCGTCGCTGACTATGACCGCCTCGCAGAGAAACCCGTGTGCGCTCACCGCGCCCCACAGCGCAGCTTCTGTGGCGACGCGCACCGGATCGGGCGTCACCGGCAGACCGGTCATGCCGAGCTGCTCAAGATGGCGCATCCAGGCGGTCTGATCGGCGAACTGCCGCTGCCCATGTGTTGCCAGTCGCTGGATGAGCGGTCCGGCCAGGGCATGCTCATGCATATAGTCCAGCGCCGCATCGTTGATCACGTAATCGGTGTGACCGGCACGCAGCAGGTCAAGAAAGTTCCGGCGACTTCTGCTGCCCGTTGTGCCGAACCAGGCGAACGTGTCGTTGCCGATTTGCGTGCAGACGGCATTGGCGCCGCGATGGCGCGCGCCGGTGTCATCGACGGTGACCCAGTCCGCTGTCGCCAGTCCGGCACGTAGCACCTCGCAGCTCTCCACCAGGAAGTCATCTTGTCCATCGATCAGCAGGCGCATGACCTGCCGCTTCGAGATACTGACGCCGATCGCCTGAAGCTGTGTGACCAAACGCTCGACGGTCACCTGGCCCTGGTGGTACTGCATCAGCACGAAGCGCCGCAGCTCCGGCCCGAAATGGCCGCGGATGCCACTGGGCAGCGGCGCCACGATGGTCTCGCCTTGCGGCGTCAGCCAGCGCTCGCGGCGGTAGCGCACCGCCCGTGCCGTGAGCACCAGCTCCTGCACTCGATACGGCTCGTAGCCCTTGAACTGCGAACCCGGCGGATGCGCCACCCGCAGCACCTCGGTCTGCGGTGTGACCCGCGGTGTCACCTTGCCGCGGCCGCGGCGTTTGCCCCGCTTGCCGCCGCGCTTCGGCTCGGTGCCCTTCTCCATGCCGCTCGGCTTGATCGATGGGCGACCCTTGAGGCCCTTCAGCCAGGCGATCTCATCGCGCTGTGCCGCCACCAGTTGCTTCAGCTCCGACACCTCGCCCAGCAGCTCAACCACCAGAGCTTCCAGCTCGGCGTGCGCAGACCCGACGGATCAGTGGGCGGTGACATGCGGCGAGCGAATTGGTACTCGTCCGCGTCGGGGAAGCCCTAAAGGCAATCCGCCCGTTGCCCGGTTACGGGTTGGGAGGGGGCGCGGCGGTCTCGGACCATGCGGCCATCACGGAACGCCCCCTCCCCAACCCAAACAACATACGGTTCCAAGGGCTGTGCCCTTGGCGGGGATGCAAGGGGCAGCGCCTCTTGCTGGGGGTTCGGGGGCAACGCCCCCGCCACTTCCTGCACCCCACCACCAGCGCGCCGGCGTGGCGCAGACTGCGGAGCTCAGCCTAGGCCGACATCTTGACCGGCGGCTGTAGGTCGGGCGGCAGCGGGCAGACGTAGGGCGTGCGCCCGAGGCGCGCCTGGTGGTCGGCCTTGGCCTGTGCCACCAGCGCCTCATTCTGCAGCGCGTCCAGCGCGGTGCCGGCCATCACCTTGGCCACATGCACCAGCCCCTTATGCGCCGCCGGCATTTTGCCCTGTGCGGTGAGCTGCCAGGAATGGCCCGGCGTGCCGATCGCGTAGGTGGCGCCGCGGGCCTGTACCGTCGGCACCGCCCAACTGACATCGCCGACATCGGTGGAGCCGACCATCGGCGCGGTTTTCGCATCCAGCGGCACGACCGTGTCGCAGAGCGGCGTGTCGGCCTTCACCGGCAGGCCGGCGCGGCGATACGCGCTTTCGATATCCTCGTCGCTCAGCGTCGCCTGGATCTTGGCGGCAAAGGCGCGGTCCTCGGCGTCGAACGGGGGCGGGCCGATCCGGTCGAGATTGTCCTGCATGGCGCGTTCCAGCGGGGTGTTGCCAAGCAGGTTGGAGACGGCGCTGACCACCTGGGCCTGCACGCTGGTTTCGGTCATCAGCGCGGCGCCGTCGGCGATCTTCTTCACCCGTTCGATCAGCCGGGTCAGTTCCGGCAGGTTGCGGGCGCGGATCAGGTAGCGGACCTTGGCGAAGGCCTGCACCACGTTGGGCGCGATGCCGCCGGCATCCAGCATCGCGTAGTGGATGCGCGCATCGGACGGCATGTGCTCGCGCATGTAGTTCACGCCGACATTCATCAGCTCCACCGCATCGAGCGCGCTGCGCCCCAGATGCGGCGCGGCGGCGGCGTGCGAGGTGCGACCGGTGAAGGAGAAGTCGATCCGGGTATTGGCGAGCGAGATCGGCTCGTTCACCCCGGAGAAGGCCGATGGATGCCAGGAGATCGCCAGGTCGACGTCGTCGAACGCACCGGCGCGCACCATGAAGCCTTTGGCCGCGCCGCCTTCCTCGGCCGGGCAGCCGTAGTAGCGCACGCGGCCTTTGATGCCGTGTTTTTCCAGGTAGTCCTTCACCGCGGTGGCGGCGAGCATGGAGGCTGAGCCGAGCAGGTTGTGGCCGCAGCCATGGCCGTAGCCGTCGCCGGGGAGGGGGCGTGCTTCGGCCACGCCGGCTTCCTGTGACAGGCCGGGCAGGGCGTCGTATTCGCCCAGCACCGCGATCACCGGGCCGCCTTCGCCGGCCTCGCCCATCACCGCGGTCGGAATGCCGGCGACGTTCTTCGTCACCCGGAATCCCTGCTGTTCCAGCATTGCGGTGTGTTCGGCGCAGGAGCGGAACTCCCCGTAGCACAGTTCCGGCATGCCCCAGACGCGGTTGGACAACGCAATGAAATCATCCTGCTTGGCATCCACGAGGCGCCAGATTTCTTCGGTGTTCTTCATGGAGCTTGTCCTTGCTACGGGTCGTGACGGAAGCAGGTGGTCAGGTGATCGTTCACCATACCGGTGGCCTGGAGGAAGGCATAGCAGATGGTCGAGCCGACGAAGTTGAACCCGTCGCGACGCAGTTGCTTGCTCATCCGGTCGGACAGCGGGGTGGTGGGGGGTACCTGGCCCATCTCGGTCCAGCGATTCACCACCGGCGCGCCGTCCACGAAGGCCCAGAGATAGGCGTCCAGCGAGCCGGACCGGTCCTGCATGCGCAGCGCGGCCTGGGCGTTGCTGCGCGCCGAGAACACTTTCTGCCGGTTGCGGACGATGCCGGAGGATGTCAGCAGCGTCTCCAGTTCGGCATCCGTCATGGCGGCGACGCGGGCGATGTCGAAATCGTGGAACGCGTCGCGATAGGCCTGGCGCCGCGCCAGGATGGTGCGCCAGGACAGGCCGGCCTGGGCACCCTCCAGGATCAGCAACTCGAACAGGGCGCGGTCGTCGTGGTGCGGCACGCCCCATTCGGTGTCGTGGTAGGCCTGCATGGCGGGGTCGCCGCCCGCCGCCCAGGCGCAGCGCGTGGTCACTTGGCGGGACGGATATCGATCAGCCGCAGCCGCTCCTCCACGCCCGGCGTGTAGACCAGGTTGGCGCGCGACGCCCAGACGTTCTTCTGGATGTGCAGCGGAATGATCGCGACATCCTTCATCGCCATCCGCGTTGCGTCCTGCAGCATCTTCTCGCGCTTGGCGTCGTCCGCGGTGCTGATCGCCTGCTCGATCAAGGTGTCGAGCGCCGGATTGGAGTAACGGCCGCGATTCGACGCGCCATGGCCCTTGCTCTTGTCGTAGGTGGCGGTCTCCGCGATCAGCGGATCGGAGGGCTCCACGGTGGCGCTGCCCCAGCCGAACAGGAACGCCGGGAATTCCTGCTTGCCGGCGCGCGAGACATAGGTGGACCAGGGCAGCGGCTCGACATCGGTCTGCACGCCGATGCGCTGCCACATCTGGCCGACCGCCTGGATGATCTGCGAGTCATTGACGTAGCGGTTGTTCGGCCCGGCCAGCACGATCTTGAACCCGTGCGGGAAGCCTGCCGCCGCCAGCAGTTTCTTTGCCTCGGCCTGGGAGTAGGCGGGCGCCTTCAGGTCGGGGACGTAGCCGAACGTGCCAGGCGGCAGGAACTGGCCGGACGGTTCGGCCGCGCCCTGCATGATGCGGTCCACGATCGCCTTGCGGTTGATCGCGACCGACAGGGCCTCGCGTACCCGCTGGTCCTTCAGCGGGTTCTTGTCGAGCTTCTCGCCATTGGGGCCGGAGACGCCTTGGATCGGTCCGTCGGTCGACTGGTTCATCGCCAGGAAGATGATGCGCAGGCCCAGCGCCTGCCACAGCTTGACTTTCGGGTCCTTCTCCAGCCGCGCCATGTCGGAGGTCGGCACGAAGTCGATGAAGTCGACATCGCCCGCCAGCAGCGCCGCGCTGCGCGAGCCGTCATTCGGGATCATGCGGTAGTCGACCGACTTCCAGTATGGCGGCTTGCCCCAGTAGGTGTCGTTGCGCGCCAGTTCGACGCGATCGCCGGGCCGGAACGAGACGAAACGGAACGGGCCGGTGCCGATCGCTGCCTTGCCGCTGTTGAAGTCTTCCGTGCTGGCGCCTTCGGCGGCCTTGCGGCTGATCATGAACACCTGCGCCATGTAGGTCGGCAGTAGCGGGAATACGTCCTTGGTGTGCATGCGGATGGTATGCGGGTCCACCACCTCGGTGCTGGCGATCGGCTTCACATAGGTGGTGAAGGAGCTGGGGCTGTTGGGCACGTTCGGCACCCGGTTCAGCGTGAACACCACGTCGTCCGCGGTGAACGGCGTGCCGTTCTGGAACTTCGCGTCGCGCAGCTTGAATTCCCAGGTATCCGGCGCGACCAGCTTCCAGGACAGCGCGAGCCGCGGCTCCAGCCGGCCATGGGTGTCGATCTCGGTCAGCGTGTCGTAGATCTGCGAGGCCAGCGAGTTGTTCGGCGCCAGGTTGTGGTAGTGCGGATCGATGCTGGTGACCGGTGCGCTGACGCCCACCTTCAGCGTTTGGGCTGCCGCCGGCAGGGCAGCGGTGGCCAGTGCCGCGCAGAATGCCAGACCGAAGAAATGCCGCATCGTCTCTCCCCCAGGAAGCGCAAGCGGGGCTTATAGCCGGCGGAGGACGCGAGACGAAAGCGCGGTCGGGCGGCATCGGCGAAACCCGCGATCGGCCCAGGATCTGATGCCCGACCGCGGCGCCATTCCCAGGGCGTCTCGCCGCGGCCGCTGCTTGATCAATGCCTGATTTTGTCCCCGCGACACGCCGTGGCGTGGCAATCGGTCCGCATCGTAGGATGCCGCCGCGCGCAATCCACGCTCCGTCTCCTGGAGGACCCATGACCAGCACGACCGACCTGCTCGCCCGCCGCGACCGCGCCCTCGGTGCCGGCGCGCCGCTGTTCTACGAGCAGCCGCTGCACATCGTTCGCGGCGAGGGCGTGTACCTGTACGACGCCGATGGCCGCCGCTACGTCGACATGTACAACAACGTCCCCTGCGTCGGTCACGCCAACCCGCGCGTGGTGGAGGCGATGGCGCGCCAGCAGGCCACGCTGAATGTGCACAGCCGCTACCTGCACGAAGCCGTGGTGGCGTTCTGTGAACGGCTCGCCGCGCTGCATGGGCCGGAGATCGAAAGCGTCATCCTGAGCTGCACCGGCACCGAGGCCAACGAGGTCGCGTTGCGCATGGCGCGCTTCGCCACCGGACGGCGCGGGCTGATCTGCACCGACGCCACCTATCACGGCAACAGCGAGCTGGTCGGCGCGCTCACCCGGCTTGGCCGGCAGCCGTCGCCGAATCCCTCGGTCCGCGCCTTCCCGTTTCCCGAAAAATACCGCCCGCTCGCCCCCGGCCGGAGCGAGCAGGAGCTCTGCGAGGCGTATCTGGAGAAACTCGCCGCGGCGATCGCCGAACTGCAGGCCACCGGGGATGGCGTCGCGGCGATGATCGTCTGCTCGATCCTGGCGAATGAGGGCCTGCCGGATATTCCCGCCGGGTTCATGGCCCGCGCCGCGGCGATGGTGCGTGCGGCGGGCGGGCTGGTGATCGCCGATGAGGTGCAGGCCGGCTACGCGCGCACCGGAAACTGGTGGGGCTACCAGGTCACCGGCTTCACCCCCGACATCGTCGTCACCGGCAAGCCGATGGGCGACGGCCTGCCGCTGGCCGCCACCGCGGCGAGCCGCGCCCTGGTCGAGACCTTTCGGGCGAAGACGCGCTACTTCAACACCTTCGCCTCCTCCCCGTTGCAGGCCGCGGTCGGCATGGCGGTGCTGGACGAGATCGAGCAGCGCGACCTGCGCGGCAACGTCGCCACCGTCGGCGCCGCGCTGAAGGCCGCGCTCACCCAGCGCAAGGGCGGCCAGCGACGCGATCGGCGACGTGCGCGGCCATGGCCTGTTCATCGGCGTCGAGATGGTGCGGCCGGCGGACCAGGCGCCCGACACCGATCTGGCGAAGCGGGTGATCAACCGGTTGAAGGACAAGGGCTTCCTGACCAGCAATGCCGGCGCCTTCGCCAATGTGGTGAAGATCCGCCCGCCGCTGCCGTTCTCGCCCGACGACGCGGCCGCGTTTCTGGCTGCCTGGGACGAGACGATCGCCGACCTAGCGGCATGACCACCGCGGCGGGTCTGCTCTATGAACCGGCCGCGCGGCAGGCGCTGGCGGGGTTCGGCATCGAGCCCGTCGCCCTGCGCTTCGTGCATCTGAGCGAGAATGTCACCTATCGCGCGACCGCACGCGACGGGGCGTCGCTGGTGCTGCGGCTGCACCGGCCCTGGTACCACGACATTGCCGCGCTGCGATCGGAGCATCTGTGGACCCGCGCCCTGGTGCAGGCCGGCATCACGGTCCCCGAACCGCTGCTGACCCCGGCGGGCGAGGACTTCGCCCAGGTCGAGGTCGCCGCCACCGGGGAGCGGCGCTGGGCCGGCCTCGCGCGCTGGGTGGAGGGCGAGCTGCTCGCCGATGTGGTGGCGCGTGAACCCGACACCGCGGCGAATGCCCGGCATTTCGCGCAGATGGGCGCCATCATGGCGGCGATGCACGACCAGGCCACCGGCTGGACACCGCCCGCGGGGTTCCAGCGGCATCTCCTCGATGCCGCTGGGCTGATGGGGGCTGAACCGTTCTGGGGACCGTTCTGGGACCATCCCATCTTCTCCCCCGCCGAACGCGACCGGCTGCTGGATCTGCGGGACCGGCTGCACGCGGCGTTGACCCGCTACGGCAAGCCGGCGCGCACGTTCAGCCTGATCCATGCCGACCTGCATCCGCACAACGTGCTGATCGACGGCACGCAGGCAGCGGTGATCGACTTCGACGATTGCGGGTTTGGCTGGCACCACTACGACCTCGCGGTGGCGTTGGTGGCTTACCAGGACCATGCCGACTTCGCCGTGTTCCGGGATGCCTGCATCGCGGGCTACCGATCGGTGCGGGCGATGCCGGACGAGGAGCTTGTGCTGCTGCCGATGTTCCTGCTGATCCGCGACCTGGCGCAGATGGGCTGGTACCACCAGCGCCCGGAAGTGCCGCGGGCGGCGGTGCTGCCGCGGCTCAAGGCGCGCATCGGCGCGAAGCTGGCGGCGTTCGAGCTGCCGGTCTGAATTGTGGGCGAGGACCGGTGGATGGGGGCCTGGGCCTGGAGCGCCAGCATCGCTGCCGCCCCCGTCTCGGGCTTTCAAGAGTTGAACCGACGCCCCGGAAATGCCGAAGGCCCCGGAGCTGCCTCCGGGGCCTTCGCATTGTCAGTGAGCGTCCGTTGCCGGACCGGAGTGTGTTACGCCGCCGCCTGAGCGTCGGCGATCCAGGTCATGGTAAGGGACACCACGGAACAATGAGACACTGGATCACCTCCTTTCATGTTGTTGCTACCTGCGGCGAGTGTGATCGCGCGGATCGTGGAATGCAAGCGAGTCGCTGAAAAAGGGCGGGGCGCCGATCCGGGGGCCGCGGCGAGGGCTGGCGGTGTGTGCGACGGGCGCGCACGACGGCAAAGTCTCGATCAGCGATGCGGATGGATTGGAGGCGCTGCGACGGTCGGGGGTGCTGCTGGTTTCGCGCCTGATGGAATTATCAGGTCTGGCCAGGGCAAGGGGAAGTACGAGCGACAGGCCGGTGCGACTTGATGGATGGAGCGCCGGATCAGCGCGCCATGGCAGCAGCGCGAGGCGCGCAGGTGCGACCAGATGCAGCGGGTGGAGCCTGGCGGGGGGCAGACGCAGGTAACGGTCGAGCCTCGGATGACCGGCTGCGCCATGCGCAAGCCAAGTGACAACGGCGCTGGGTGACAACGGCGCTGGTGGCCGGAGCCGAGGACCAGGCTGACATGGCTTGACCCGGTGGGCCGAGGCCGCCGCCCACCGGGATAACCAACAACAATAACCAAACGGCGACGATCACCGCAGGCCTGTCAAACCCTCGAGGGCTCGGCGCGGTGTTGCAGACCACGCCGCTTGTCTCGCCCCCGTGGCTACAGAATGACGCTGCCGGCCGTGAACGCGACGATCAGGAAAATCACGAATATCACGAGCGCGATGAAGAACAGGATCTTGGCGATCCCGGCAGTCGCCGAAGAGATTCCCGAAAAGCCAAAGAAGCCGGCAATAATGGAGATAACAAAGAAAATCAGCGCCCACTTGAGCATACCCGTCTCCCGCATCAGTTGAGAACGTCTTGGTTTCGTGACCGGCGCAGATTGGACCAATGCGCCAGCGCATTCTTCTTACGATCGTAGACCATTGACGGGCGAGTTGCTGCTCGCGCCTTCTGGACATAGGTGACGTAGCCGGACCAACCCGCGCCGTACAGCCTATCAGCGGCGCCACAGCCGGCCGTGGACGTGCCGGTGGAACGACGGCTGCGGAAGGGCGTTGCCTCGGCGGACATCAAGTGGTCGGGAGCGACTTCATAGGCCTTGTCCACAGGTTGCTGACTCCGGCGCCGCGGCTTGACTGGGGGACGATTTCGCAGCAAGCGGGTGACGCAGAAACCGCAAAATGCGCAGACAGGCGCAAATGCGATGGAGTGGGCAATTGGCGCCGCGGGTCCTTACGACCCGAGGATGACGCGGCGGAGTTCGCGGGACGGCTTTGACGCGGTGTTGAGCATGCGTCATCACTGCACGCAGCGCAGCGCCATCAGCGGTTTTTGCGCGCCTTTGCGTTATTTGCGTTTCATCTTTCGCTGTTCTTCTCAGACACAATCGGCTCGCCCATAGGTTGATGACCCTGTCGCCGCGGTTTGGCTGGCGGGTGATCGCAGCAAGCCGGGACGCAGAAGACGCAAAATGCGCAGACAGGCGCAAATGCGACGGAGTGGCCGGTTCCCGCAGCGGGTCCTCACGACCCGAGGACGACGCGGCGGAGTTCGCGGGACGGCTATGACGCAGTGCTGAGCATGGTTCATCACGGCACGCAGCGCAGCGCCATCAGCGGTTTTTGCGCGCCTTTGCGTTATTTGCGTTTCATCTTTCGCTGTTCTTCTCAGACACAAACGGCTCGCCCATAGGTTGATGACTCTGGCGCCGCGGCTTGGCTGGCGGGCGTTCGCAGCAAGCCGGGACGCAGAAAACGCAAAATGCGCAGACAGGCGCAAATGCGACGGAGTGGCCGGTTCCCGCAGCGGGTCCTCACGACCCAGGAATGCCCGCCCCAAGTGCGCTGCCGACCGCGAAGCCACGGCAAACCTGCGAACCTCCCTCGTTCCCGCGCAAAGACAGCTCGGCTGCACAGGTGCCTAGTTTTCAAGGATTTCTTGACTTTCTTCCCTGCTTATGTTCTTGTTCTGTTCGTTATCCCGCAACCCGCCATCGCCGACCAGCCCTTCCCGTCCGATCCCCCACCGGATCGGTCCAGCGGTGATGCGCCAGTGCCGGACGGGATCGCCGGGCTGCTCTGCCTGCTGCGCTGGATCATCGGCCGCGGACAACAGCTCGCCGCAACGCTGCAGCAGAATGCCCCCGGTCCCGACCGCAGCTGGTTCGTGTTCCGCTACCGCACCCGGGACCTCGCCGCGGTGCTCACACGCATCCAGCGCGGCCTGATGCTCGCCGCCGGGCTGCAGGACCGGCTGGTCCGGCGCGCCGCGACCGGTCGCGACGTCGCCCCCGTTCCGCTGCGCGACCCGCAGCCACGCCAGCCGGGTGAGGGCGAGCCGCAGCGCAAGCGCACAGGCCGGCGCATCTGTATCGTGGATCTGCCGTTGGACCGGCTCCCCGCGGCGCAGGAGATCGCCGAAGAGCTGCGCTACCGCCCGATCGGCGCCATCCTGGTCGATATCTGCCGCGACCTTGGCATTCTTCCCGGCGACCTGCCCGGTGCGCTGCAGGAGCTTCTGTCCGACAGCATCCTGCAATATGGCGGCTGTCTGGTGGTGCTGCTGTTCAAGGAGCAGAACGCGCATATCCGCAAGCTGATCGCGGCGCAGCGGTCCATGCTGGCGGCGCCGTCGATCTCCAGGCCGCGCAGTTCGGCGGCCGGGTGTTCCACCGGCCCGCCCTGATCCTGAGTTCCTGCGCCTGCATCCCGGGGCCGGCGACGGCTTGCCCCGCTATCGCGATTCCGCTCGTGCCAAGGCGACGAACACGATGCCGAAACCCTGTGGTCCCGGCGTCCGTTACTCGCTCTACCGGGTGGGGCGCGGCGGGTTCTGCGTGTAGTCGTAGAAGCCGCGATTGGTCTTCCGCCCCAGCCAGCCGGCTTCCACATACTTCACCAGCAGCGGGCAGGGCCGGTACTTCGAATCGGCCAGGCCTTCATACAGCACCTGCATGATCGACAGGCAGGTATCCAGCCCGATGAAATCCGCCAGCTCCAGCGGCCCCATCGGATGATTCGCGCCGAGCTTCATGGAGGTATCGATGCCGGCGACGGAGCCGACGCCTTCGTAGAGCGCGTAGACCGCCTCGTTGATCATCGGCACCAGGATGCGATTGACGATGAACGCCGGAAAATCCTCGGCCACCGCCGGGATCTTGCCCAGCTTCATCGCCAGCGCCTGCACCGCCTGGAAGGTCGGTTCGTCGGTCGCGATGCCGCGGATGATCTCCACCAGCTTCATCACCGGCACCGGATTCATGAAGTGCATGCCGACGAATTTTTCCGGCCGGTCGGTGGTCGCACCCAGCCGGGTGATCGAAATCGACGAGGTATTGGACGCGATCAGGCAGGACGGCTGCAAATGGGGTGTCAGCAGCTTGAAGATGCCGCGCTTGATCTCCTCTTTCTCGGTCGCCGCCTCGATCACCAGGTCGGCGTTATCGAACGCCGCGTAGTCGGTGGAGGTGGTAACGCGGTCCAGCGCGGCGTCGCGGTCTTCCGACGAGATGATGGTGCGATTTACCTGGCGGTCCATGTTGCGCGCCATGGTCGCCATGGCACGGTCAAGCGCATCCTGCTTCACGTCCAGCAGCATCACCGGCAGTCCGGCCAGCGCGCAGACATGGGCGATGCCGTTGCCCATCTGCCCGGCGCCGATCACCCCCACTCGTGCGATCGCGGGCGGCTCAGCCAGCAGCGTTCCGGAAGCAGGCGATGGCTTGACGTCGACATTCATTCAGGAGCGCTCCAGTTCGGCTGCCAGCTCCGGCAGCGCGGTGAACAGGTCTGCCACCAGGCCGTAATCGGCAACCTGGAAGATGGGCGCTTCCTCGTCTTTGTTGATCGCCACGATGACCTTGCTGTCCTTCATGCCGGCGAGGTGCTGGATCGCACCCGAGATGCCGACGGCGACGTAAAGGTCCGGAGCGACGATTTTTCCGGTCTGTCCCACCTGGTAGTCGTTGGGCACGAAACCGGCATCCACCGCGGCACGGGACGCCCCGACCGCGGCACCGAGTTTATCAGCAATCGGGTCCAAAAGCTTGAAATTATCGCCGTTCTGCATGCCGCGGCCGCCGGAGATCACAACCCGGGCCGCGGTCAGCTCCGGCCGCTCGCTCTTGGACAGTTCGGCGGAGACGAAGCGCGACACCGACGGCATCTCCGGCAGCGTCGCCGCCTCGATCGGCGCGGAGCCGCCCTCGGCCGCGATCGGGTCGAAGCTCGCGGCACGTACCGTGATCACCTTCTTGGCGTCGGCCGACTTCACCGTGGCCATGCCGTTGCCGGCATAGATCGGGCGGACGAAAGTGTCCGCGTCCACCACCTCGGCAATGTCGCTGATCGGCTGCACGTCCAACACGGCGGCGACGCGCGGCATCACGTTCTTGCCGACGGCAGTGGTGGCGGCGAGCAGATGCGAATAGTCCGGCGCCAGCGCGATCAGCAGCGCGGCGGTGGGTTCGGCCAGCAGATGGTCGAGCGCCGGCGCATCGGCGGTCAGCACCTTGGCAACGCCCGGCAGCTTCGCCGCGGCGGCAGCCGCCGCAGCCAGATTGACGCCGGCAACCAGCACGTGGACGTCACCCAGCTTCTGGGCCGCGGCCACCGCGCTGCGCGACGGCTGCTTGACCCCGGACTCGTCGAACTCGAGCAGAACCAGTGCCGTCATCGTCAGATCACCTTCGCTTCGGTCTTCAATTTCGCCACCAGCTCGGCCACCGAGCCCACCTTCACCCCCGCCTTGCGCTTCGGCGGCTCGCTGACCTTCACCGTGGTCAGCCGCGGCGCCGGATCGACACCGAGGTCCGCCGGCTTCACGGTCTCGATCGGCTTCTTGCGCGCCTTCATGATGTTGGGCAGCGATGCATAGCGCGGCTCGTTCAGCCGCAAATCGGTGGTGACGATGGCCGGCAGGTTGAGCGCCACGGTCTCCAGCCCGCCATCGACCTCACGGGTGACGGTGACGCCATCGCCCTCGACGGTGATCTTGCTGGCGAAGGTCGCCTGCGGCCAGTCGAGCAGGGCGGCCAGCATCTGGCCGGTCGCGCTCATGTCGTCGTCGATCGCCTGCTTGCCCAGGATGATCAGCGTCGGCTGCTCCTTGCCCGCGATCGCCTTCAACAGCTTGGCGACGGCGAGCGGCTGCAGCTCGACATCGGTCTCCACCAGGATGCCGCGATCGGCGCCCATGGCGAGCGCGGTGCGGATGGTCTCCTGGCACTGGGCGACGCCCAGCGAGACGGCGATGATCTCGGTCGCGACGCCCTTTTCCTTGAGGCGGATGGCCTCCTCGACGGCGATTTCGTCGAACGGATTCATCGACATCTTCACGCCGGCGGTTTCCACGCCGGACCCGTCCGCCTTCACACGAACCTTGACGTTGTAGTCAACCACCCGCTTGACGGGGACGAGAATTTTCATGGGAGAACCGTGCCGCTTGGAGGGAACACCTGCGCACTCAGGCCGGGCTTTGGGGCCCAGCCTGTTCGCACCTGCAATAGAGCGCGCGGACCATATGCAGGGGGCGCACCCCTGTCAAACGCGGATCATACCGGTTGGTAGCCAGGGTGTGCGGCAAGTACGCGGACCGTTGAACGGCCGCATCGGCACAGGATCAGCCCTGGCGGGCCTTCATCCTGGGATTCTTCTTGTTGATCACGTAGACGCGCCCGCGCCGACGCACCACGCGGCAATTCTTGTCGCGGACCTTGGCGGACCTGAGGCTGTTGCGAACTCGCATGAGACAAACGCTTTCTGGCGGAAATCGAGCGGCGGTGGATAGGGGACGCGGCAGGCCGGTGTCAAGCAACCGCCCGCCGGGGCCGCCGTGTCCGCCCATGCGGCGACGGTTCGCCGGACGGCAGCACTCACGGCAGGCGTGCCAGGCGGTCCCCCAGCAGCGCGAAAAAACCCGCCGGGTCGACTGTCTCGAGCAGCATCGCGTTGGCCGGCGCGCCGGTGCGGTTCCAGCGATCCGCCACGGTACGGCCGCGGCTGGGCCCTGGCCCCAAATCCATCCGCACGGCGCAGGTGCGGGTGGAAAACAGGTCGGGCCGGATCAGCCAGGCGATGGCGCAGGGATCGTGCAGCGGCGCGCCCGCCCGGTTGAACCGCCGCGAGGGCGGCACGGCGTCCTGAATGGCGCACAGCGTCTGCAGGCAGCGTCCGGTCCCGGCTGTGCGCAGGGATGCGAGACGGGCGGGGGTGACGAGCGCCTGGGCCGTCAGTTCCAGCGTGGCAAACACCACCGGCCGCCCGCAGGCGAGCAACACCGCCAGGGCCTCGGGGTCATGCAGCGCGTTGAACTCCGCGGCCGGGCTGGCATTGCCCTCGCCCCAGGCGCCGCTCATCAGCACGATGCGCGCGACGTTCGCGGCCAACTGCGGTTCCGTCATCAGCGCCAGCGCGAGGTTGGTGACCGGGGCGATGCCGACCAAGGTCACAGGTTCGTCGCTCTCCCGCAGGAGACGGCGAATGGCGTCTGCCGCCACGCCCGGCGTTGGGTTTCCGCCCGGTGGCAATGCGACGCCACCCAGCCCGTCCGCGCCATGGACCCGCACTTCATTGACAGGTTCACCCAGCAGCGGGCGATCCGCACCGGCAAAGACCGGCACCGCGACGCCGGCAAGGCGGGTCAGCGCGAGCGCATTGGCCAGGGTGCGGTCCAGCCCGACATTGCCGCCGGCAACGGTCACCGCCCTCACGTCGAGCTCCGGCGAGGCAAATGCCAGCAGCAGTGCGAAGGCATCGTCGGTGCCTGGGTCGCAATCCAGGATGATCGGGATTGGCACGCGTTTCAATCCTTGAGCCGAACGGTGCAGGATGCCATGGTCCTGCGGCACGCAACCAGGGTACCATGTCCAGGAACGAAATCGGCGCTGGTCCGATGCAATATTTTTCCGTTGCGATGGCCGGTGACGCATCGGCGGATGGCGGTCAGCAGGCCGTGATGGTGCCGGCCTATTCCGGGACGGTAGCGCCGGCCGGTCGGGACCGGGTGCGGCTGCTGCGCAAGCGTCTGGTGGAGGTGATGCGCGGCGCGCGCGAGGCAAGACCGGCCGAACCGACGGCTGCGGTCGATGCGCCGGAGCCCTCCGGCTTCAGCGGCAGCATTGCCCGCACCGCCTGCACGCTGTGCCGCGGATGGTGCTGCCGGAACGGCGGCGAGCATGCCTATCTGGACGAAGCCTCCATCACCCGGGTGCGACAGGCGCGGCCCGGACTGGATGCGCGGTCGATCCTGCGGCTGTACACGCAGTCGGTTGCCGACCCAGCCTATGCCGGGTCCTGCATCTTTCACGGTGCTCAGGGCTGCACGCTGGATCGCGGCCTGCGCTCGAATATCTGCAACAGTTACTTCTGTAACGGCCTGGACGCCGTGGTGAAAAGTGAAGCCCCGCTGGGCAATGTCATCGTGATTTCCGCCGAAGGCACGGAGTTCCGCATGTCACCGGTGCTCAACCCGGACAGCAAAGCCTGAGCAACCCGGAGGGTCACCAACGGCTTCCCGTCAGGCTTCCGCGGTCATCCCTGCCAGGGCTGCCGGCCGGGGCCGCAACAACTGGGGTATTACCGGGCGGTGAACTGGGTCCGACCGAACATCACTTCCCGCTCTGCATCGGTGATCGAGCCGCGGCGTTGTTTTTCCGCCAGCACCGCAACCCCGCGCTGCACGGCGGGCCGCGCCGCCATCGCGTCGTGCCAGCGCTGCACATTCGGATAGGCCGCCAGATCGATGTTGCGCCGCTCCGGATTGCGGATCCACGGGAAGGTGATGATATCCGCCATGCTGTATTCATCGCCGGCGAGCCAGGTCACTTCTGACAGCCGCTTGTCCAGCACGCGGTGCAGGCGCTGCACTTCATTCGTGTAGCGCTCGATCGCGTACGGCAGCTTCTCCACCGCGTAACTCGCAAAATGATTGTACTGGCCGAACATCGGTCCGATGCCGCCCATCTGGAACATCATCCATTCCAGGCACTTGTAGCGGCCGAACGGGTTTTGCGGGATCAGCTTGCCACCGGTCTTTTCCGACAGATAGATCATGATGGCGGCTGACTCGAACAAGGTGATCGGCTTACCACCAGGCCCGTCGGGATCGACGATCGCTGGAATACGATGGTTCGGCGTGATCGCCAGGAACTCCGGTTTGAACTGATCGCCCTTGCCGATATTGATCGGGATCACGGTATAAGGGAGGCCAAGCTCCTCCAGTGCGATATGCACCTTGTGGCCGTTCGGCGTGGGCCAGGTCCAGACCTCGATCATGTTGATTCCCTCTCCTGATCCATCGAATGGATGAGGAGAGGCTACGGGCGGTGTGATGCCCGGTCCAGCCACTGAATGACCGCGCCTGTGACGGTTCGGAGTCCCTGTGCATCGCGCCGGCCTGATGCGACGCCATCTCGCATCGGCGATATGCTGGTCGGCCGTACCCACTGGCCAACGAGGTGTCGCGCAGATGGACCGTGTTATCCTGAACCGCCGCCGCGCACTCGCGCTCGCGGGCGTGAGCTGGTTCGGCACCGGTGCCACGGCGTCGGCACAGCGGTCCGCCGCGCCAGCGACGCCGCCCGCCGGCCGGAACCACGACGCAGGCAGCGAAACGCATCCGCTGCCGGCCGAGGCGACGACCCATCACACGCTCGATCTGCCCGGCCGCGTGCTGCATTTCTCTGCGAGAGCCGGTTCCATCAAACCGACCCTGGACAGGACCGCGCCGGTCGCGGAGATCGCCTTCATCGCGTTTCAGCTTGAAACCACCGGGCCGGCGCAACGCCCGGTCACGTTCGTGTTCAACGGCGGGCCCGGCTTTGCCTCCGGCTGGCTGAATGTCGGCGCGGTCGGCCCCTGGCGCATCGCGCTGGGTGACAGGACCACGTCGCCGTCTGCGCCCGCGGAACCGGTGGCCAATGCCGAAACCTGGCTGGACTTCACCGATCTGGTGTTCATCGATCCGGCCGGTACCGGGTATTCGCAGATCCTGACAACGAATGACGAGCAACGGCGCAATCTGTGGTCGGTGGAGGGAGATATTGCCTATCTGGCCGAGGTGATCCGCCGCTGGCTCGATCGGTTCGACCGCGGCACGTCGCCGAAATACATTCTGGGGGAAAGCTACGGCGGATTTCGTGCGCCAAGGCTGGCACGTGAGCTGGCCTCCAACCAGGGCACCGGCGTCGCCGGCCTGGTGCTGCTGTCGCCGGCGTTGGAGATCCCATCACACGATTCCGCGTTCGACCCATTCTTCTACGTCACGCGGCTGCCGTCGATGGTCGCCGCGGCGCGCGCGCTGCGAGGACCGGTGACGCGCGAACAACTCGCCGATGCCGAACACTATGCGGCCACGGATTACCTGGTCGATGTGACGCGGGGTGAGCGGGATGTCGCCGCCATCGAGCGGCGCAGTACGCGTGTGGCGGAACTGACCGGACTCGATCCCGCCTTGGTGCGCCGCTATCACGGGCTGCTCGACACCAACGTGTTCCTGCATGCGTTGGAGGGTGCACAACATCGCGTTGGCAGCCACTACGATGCCCTCATCACGTCCGCCGATCCGTTTCCGCTCGCCACCTTGAGCAATCCGCCGGATCCCATCCTGGAAGGGCTGCAGGCACCGGTCAGCACCGCCATGGTGTCGATCTATCACGACAGACTGCACTGGCGACCCGACACACCGTATCAGCTCGGCGACACCGCGATCAGCCGCAAATGGAACTGGGGACACGGTGTCGGCAGTCCGCCGCAATCGCTCAATCAGCTGCGCACCGCACTGGCACTGGATGCGAATTTCTCAGTCCTGGTCGCACACGGATTGTTCGACCTGGTCACGCCGTATTTCGCCACGCAATTGCTGCTGGACCAGATTTCCGGACCCGCCGGCGCCGACCGGATGCAGTTCAATGTGCATTCCGGCGGGCACATGTTCTACGCCAACGACGCCTCCCGCGCCGTGCTGCACGACAATGCGGCGAAGCTGATCGGCCGGGTCTGACCGTCCGCCCCGGTCACGCATTGCCGGAGAGAAAGTTCACCGCGGCCTGCACGCCACCTTGGTTGTGCGGGACGCCGGCAACGCGCAGCCCCATCTCCACGCCGCCCAGTGTGCCGATCAGTTGCAGATCGCCGAAATCGCCGAGATGGCCGATGCGGAACACCTGGTCCTTCAGAATTCCCAGGCCGTTGCCCAAACTCATGTTGTACTTCTCGAGGATGGTCGCACGCAGCCCGTCGGCGCTGTGACCTTCCGGCAGGCGCACCGCGGTCAGCGAGGATGAATAATGCGCGGGTTCGGCGCATTGGATCTCCAGCCCCCAGGTCCGCACCGCGCGTCGCGTTGCCTCGGCGTGGCGGTCATGACGGGCGAACACATTGGGGAGGCCCTCGTCCAGCAGCATTTTCACCGCCTCGTTCAGTCCGAACAGCAGATTGGTGCCGGGCGTGTAGGGGAAATAGCCGGTTTTGTTCGCTTCCAGCATCGGCCGCCAATCCCAATAGCTGCGCGGCAGTTTCGCCGTTTCCGCGGCCTTCAGCGCCTTCTCGCTGACCGCGTTGAACGACAGGCCGGGCGGCAGCATCAGGCCCTTTTGCGAGCCGGCCACGGTGACATCGACGCCCCATTCATCATGCCGGTAGTCGATCGAGGCGAGTGACGAGATCGTGTCCACCAACAGCAGCGCGGGATGCCGCGCGGCATCGATCGCGGCGCGCACTTCATCGATGCGGCTGGTGCAGCCCGTCGAAGTCTCGTTGTGCACCACGCAGACCGCCTTGATGCGATGCGCCTTGTCGTCGGCCAAGGCTGCGCCGAGTGCGGCGACGTCCGCACCGCGGCGCCAGTCGGTGTCGACGAAAACGGGATTGAGCTGCAGCCGCTCCGCCATTTCCTTCCACAAGGTGGCGAACCAGCCGGTGCGGCACATCAGTACCGTATCGCCTGGTGACAGAGTATTGGTCAGTGCCGCTTCCCATGCGCCGGTGCCCGATGCCGGATAAATGATCACCGGCGCCTTGGTCTGGAAGACCGCTTTGAGATTGGTCAAGACCTCATGCCCCATGCGGCCGAACTCCGGGCCGCGATGGTCGATCGTGGCGTTGTCGATCGCGCGCAGCACACGGTCCGGCACATTGGTGGGGCCGGGAATTTGCAGGAAATGTCGGCCGGCGGGGCGGGACTGGCTCATGCGGGATCTCCGAATATCAGACGGGAGATTGGCGCCGAATCAGAGGCTTGCCAATCGAGCGCTGCCCGGCGAGGGGAAACATTGGCAGAACTGACCCGGGACGTGCCATAATCCGGCCATGGGAACCTACATTGTCACCGCGCGTGCGGATCAGACCGGTTTTGACATAGCAATAATCAGCAGCGACGGGGCACGGCAGACCATGCTCGGTTTCAAGACCGAAGCTGATGCGCAACAATGGATCGAGAACGATCGACGGTTGAACGATCCGCCTGAGGTCGATCTGCCCCGCCAAGCGTCCTGGGGCGCCAACTGACGCATCAGGCCGCGGCGCGGCGGCGCAGTAGCAGCAGCCCAAGGCAGCCGGCCAGCAACGGCATCGACGGGGCTGGCTCCGGCACCGCGGTTGAGGCGCAGGCGGGCAGCGGGCTGTTGATCACGTTGTTCTGCAGATCGGCCGGCCCGACCACCGGCTGACTGAGTCCGTTGAACGCATTGCACACCACCTGGGCCGTGATGCCGGACGCATGGTTGTACACGCCGATCGACGTGCCGGTCAGCGTGTTGGCAAACAAGTTGCCTTCCACCAACAATGCGTTGTCGGTCCAGGCCAGCCCTTCCGCCGCATAGGCGAGCATCGCCCAGTTATCGGTGTTTGGACCCTGGGTGATGGTGTTGCCGGTCACCGTCGCAGCACCGCCATTCGCCACGTCGATGGCGTAGCTCGCCGTGCCCGTTACGCCGACTTCCAGCATATTGCCGGTCACCACCGTCGCAGCCGCGCGGCTTTTGATGTCGTGGCCGATCCGGGTGTCCTGAAAAATGCTGTTCTGTATGGTCAGCAACGCAAGCTGCGTCGCGTAGATGGCATGCGCCAGGCCGGAGCCTGGGCCGCTGGTGATGCCGTTGCCGGTGAAGATCGAGCCCTCCACCAGCACGCTGCCCGTGCCGGCGGTGAACGGCGTCGCCAGAATCCCATTCTGATTGCCGATAAACTGGCTGTTGCGCACGATCATGGCGCCGGCCTCGTAGCGGATGCCGGCGCCATTCAGATCGGTCACCTGCGCATTGCTGAAGCTGATGTTGTCGATCGTCACATCAGCATCGACCACTAAGAAACCCTTGCCGTTGCTCAGATTTGCGGTCGCGGTGAATACTGGCATGCCACCAACTCCGACGATCGTCAGCGGCTTGTTGATGGTCGCGACCTGGTCGGTGTAGGTGCCGGCCTGCACGTTGATCGTATCGCCGCCGCTGGCGGATGCGATGGCGGCGGCGAGGGTTGCGTAGGTCTGGCCGATACCGACATTCAACACGGTCGCCGCGGCCGGGCGGATGCCGGCCAGTGTTGCCAGGACCAGTGTCGCCAGCGCCAGTGTGGCCGGCGCCAGTATGGTCTGGGCCAGTGTGGTCCGACCCGGCGAAGGCAGGGTCTGCCGGGCGGGGCAGGGCAGGGCGCCGGCGCATGGGCATGTCGCTCCAGGCCAGAGGGCGTTCCCCCACTCTGCCGCGTCCGTTCCGGATAGGCAAAAGGTGTCGTTTGCGGTGGAGTGGCCGGACGACAGCCGCCGTGTTAGCTACCGGGCGGGATAACGAAGTTATGGGAGAGGTTCACATGGACACGACAGGTGGGCAGCAGCCCTTGGTGTTGGATCGTCCGCTGCGTGGACGAATCTACGACAGCATCGCCGAGACCATCGGCAACACGCCGCTGGTGCGGATTCCGCACATCGTCGCCGAAGAGGGCGTGAAGGCGGATATCTGCCTGAAGCTGGAGTTCTTCAATCCGATCGCCAGCGTGAAAGACCGCATCGGCGTCAACATGATCCTGGCGCTGGAAGAAAGCGGCCAGTTGAAGCCTGGCGGAACGGTGATCGAGCCGACCTCCGGCAACACCGGAATCGCGCTCGCCTTCATGTGCGCATCGCGCGGCTACAAGCTGATCCTGACCATGCCGGAATCGATGTCGATCGAGCGGCGCAAGATGCTGGCCTATCTCGGGGCGCAACTGGAACTGACGCCGCGCGAGAAGGGCATGAATGGTGCGATCGCTCGTGCCAGGGAATTGCAGGCAGCAACGCCCGGCTCGGTGATTGCCGGCCAGTTCGACAATCCGGCGAACCCCGCGATCCATGCGCGTACCACGGCGGAGGAGATCTGGTACGATACCGCCGGTGAGGTGGACGCGATCATTTCCGGCGTCGGCACGGGCGGTACGCTGACCGGCTGCGCGCAGGCGTTGAAGCCGCGGCGTCCTGGCTTGCGCATGATTGCGGTGGAACCCGAAGCCAGTCCGGTTCTGTCCGGTGGCTCGCCAGGGCCGCATCCGATCCAGGGCATCGGCGCCGGCTTCGTCCCGTCGGTGTTGGATCGCGAGGCGATCGACGAAGTGGTGCAGGTGACCGCCGACGAAGCGATGACCACGGCCCGCCGGCTGGCGCGGGTCGAGGGCATCCCCTGCGGCATTTCCTCCGGCGCGGCGCTGGCGGCAACGCTGAAAGTGGCGAAGCGGCCGGAGATGGCCAGCAAGCGGATCGTCACGATCATTCCGTCCTTCGCGGAACGCTACATCACCACGCCATTGTTCGAGGGGCTGTAAGCGCGATGCAACTGGCGGCAGCTCGGAGGCGTGCGGCTGGCCGTCTTCGTCCAACGACCACCCGATGAGCGAGACCGTCGCACCGGGCGATTCCCGGCTGGCTGACCGCTTGCGCCGCAACCTGCGCGGTGCGGTGTTGTTCGATCGTGCCGATCGCGGCCGCTACGCCACCGACGCCTCGATCTACCAGGTCGAACCATTGGGCGTCGTGGTGCCGGAGACCATCGACGATGTGGCCGCGACGCTGGCGATCGCGCGGGAGGAAGGCATCCCCGTGCTGCCGCGCGGTGGCGGCACCAGCCAGTGCGGGCAGACGGTCAATCGTGCGCTGGTGCTGGATTGTTCCAAACATCTGCGTCGCGTGCTGCAGGTCGATGCGGCAGCACGCACCGCGCTGGTCGAACCCGGCGTGGTGCTGGGCCAGCTCAATGCGACGCTGCGCGCCCAAAATCTGTTTTTCCCGGTCGATCCTTCGACCCATGCGCGCTGCACCATCGGCGGCATGGCCGGCAACAATTCCTGCGGATCAAAATCTATCCGCTACGGATTGATGGCGGATAATGTGCGCGCGATCGATGCCATTCTCGCGGATGGCACGCGCCATCGCTTCGGTGCGGTGCCGGACAATCTCGGCGCCGAGATTCCGGCCCACCTCGCCGAACTGATCCAGCGCCTGCGCAGCCTGGGTGCGGCCGAGGCGGAGGAAATCGCGGCGCGCTTTCCCCGCCAGTTGCGTCGTGTCGGCGGCTACAATATCGACGTGCTGACGCCCGCCGCGCGCGCCGCCGGGCGCGAGAATCTAGCCCGCTTGCTGGTGGGATCGGAAGGCACGCTGGCCTTCTCCGCCGCGCTGGAACTCACGCTGCATCCGCTGAAGCCGCGCAAGGTGCTGGGCATCTGCCAGTTCCCAAGCTTCCGTCATGCGATGCAGGCCGCGCAGCATATCGTGCAGCTCGATCCAGAAGCGGTGGAACTGGTCGATCGCACCATGATCGATCTCGGTCGTGGCATCCCGATCTATCGCGGCACCATCGATGCGATGCTGATGGGCGAACCGGACTCGCTGCTGATCGTCGAGTTCCACGGCTTCGAGGACGCGCCGCTGCTGGCGAAGCTGCAGGAGCTGGAAACGCTGATGGCCGATCTCGGTCATCCTGACGTGGTGCGTGCGACCGATCCCGCCTTCCAGGCCGATATCGCAACCGTGCGGGAAGCCGGGCTGAACATCATGATGTCGATGAAGGGTGACGGCAAACCGGTTTCCTTCATCGAGGATTGCGCAGTCGATCTGGCGGACCTGGCCGACTATACCGAACGGCTGAACGACGTGTTCGCGAGGCATGGCACCAAGGGCACCTGGTATGCGCATGCCTCGGTGGGCTGTCTGCATGTGCGGCCGGTGCTGAGCATGAAGGACCCCGCCGATGTCGCAACGATGCGCGCGGTGGCCGAGGAATGCTTCGCATTGGTGCGCGCGTACAAAGGTTCGCATAGCGGCGAGCATGGCGACGGCATCGTGCGCAGCGAATTCAATGAGACGATGTTCGGGCCGAAAATCGCCCGCGCCTTCGAAGCGGTGAAGGATGCGTTCGATCCCACCGGCATGCTGAACCCGAACCGGGTGGTACGGCCGCCGCGGATGGACGACCGCACGCTGTTCCGTTACGCGCCCGGTTATGCCCCAGCCGACGGCTTCACCCCCAAGCTCGACTGGTCAGACCACCCCGGCGCGCTCGGCGGCATGCTCGGTGCGGTCGAGATGTGCAACAACAACGGCACCTGCCGCGCCTTCGATGCCAGTGTGATGTGTCCGTCGTTTCGCGTCACGCGGGACGAAACCCATCTGACCCGCGGTCGCGCCAACACACTGCGCCTGGCGTTGACAGGTCAGCTTGGCGCGGATGCGATGGCGTCGGATGCATTGGCGGAGGCGATGAGCCTGTGCGTGTCCTGCAAGGCCTGCCGTCGTGAATGCCCGACCGGCGTCGACATGGCCAAGATGAAGCTGGAAGTGCTCGCGGCGCGGGCCGATCGGCATGGCGTGGCAAGGCGCGAATCGTTGATCGCCGAACTGCCGCGCATGGCGCCGCTGATGTCCCGCATTGCGCCATTGGCCAATCTGCGCAATCGGCTGCAGCCGTTGCGGTCGCTGGCGGAACGAAGCACCGGACTTGCGGCGTCGCGTCCGATGCCGGAGTGGAGCCGCAATCCGTTCCGCGACGATGAAGCCGAAGCAGCGGCTCCGGCGCAGCCGCGCGGCGACGTGTTGCTGCTGGCGGATACGTTCAATCGCTGGTTCGAACCGGAAAATCTGCGCGCAGCGCTGCGGGTGCTCGCCGCAGCCGGCTACCGCGCGGTGATGCCGCCGCGGCGGGGACGGCCGTTGTGCTGCGGCCGCACTTTCCTCGCCGCCGGCATGCTGGATCGTGCCCGTACGGAAGCGCGTCGCACACTCGGGCGGCTGGGCGGTGATCTGCCGGTGATCGGGCTGGAACCATCCTGCCTGCTGACTTTGCGCGACGAATTTCGTTCGCTGCTTCCTGGCGCGGCAACAGAGGCCTTGGCGGGTCGTGCGATGCTGTTGTCGGAATTCTTGCAGCGCGAGAAGATCGCATTGCCGTTGCGGTCATTGCCGAAGGCGGCGCATGTGCACGGGCATTGCCATCAGAAATCCTTTGGCGCGTTTCCCGCCGCGCTGTCCGCGTTGCGCCAGGTGCCGGACCTGACGGTCACGCCAATCGCATCGTCCTGCTGCGGCATGGCGGGCAGTTTCGGCTATCAGGCGGAGACGCAGGAGGTCTCGCGGGCGATGGCGGAACTGTCGCTGCTGCCGACGATCCGCAAGACCGCCGCGGAGGATATCATCGTGGCCGACGGCACGTCCTGTCGTCACCAGATCCGCGATCTGGGTGGCCGTGAGGCGGTGCATTCGGTGCGCGTGCTGGAGCAGGCGCTGATATGATCGATCCGGACGATGTGCTGACCTTCTGGTTTGCCGGTGATCCGGTCACGCGCCGTGACGTGTGGTTCAAGCGGGATGCCGCGTTCGATGCTGATTGCGGGCGTTTCGCCGAGGCGCTGGCGGCCGCGAAGCGTGGCGAACTGGATGAATGGGCGCAGACTCCGCGCGGCGCATTGGCCCTGGTGATTCTGCTGGATCAATTCTCGCGCAATTTGCACCGCGGTTCGGCGGAGGCGTTTGCGGCGGATGCGCGGGCGCGATCCATCGCGCGTGATGTGGTCGGACGTGGTTTCGATCGTGGTGTCGGCCCGGTCGAGCGGGTGTTTTTCTATCTGCCGTTCGAGCATTCCGAGGATCTGGCCGACCAGGATGAATCGGTGCGTTTGTTCCAGGCGCTCCACGCGGAGCATGGCGACGACACGTTGGGTTACGCGGAACGGCATCGCGATGTGATCCGCCGCTTCGGCCGCTTTCCGCACCGCAATGCAGCTCTTGGCCGGTCGAACACCGCGGCGGAGACGGCGTATCTGGCGCAGCCGGGCGCTGGTTTCGGCTAGCGCACCTGGACGGTCGGGCCACCGCTGCCGATTGCGGTGACGAAATCGCTGGCGCGGCGGGACACCGCGGTGCCGAGCGCGCGTTCCGCGATGCCGGCGAGCAGCCCCATCAGCAGCGCCCAGGCGCCGTGGGAATGCAGCGCCTCCGCACTCTGGAATGTGCCGATACCGGCGACGATGGCCTGGCTCCAGAACAGCAGGCCGAGCACGGTGACAAGCGCGACCATGAACAGGACGCGGATGCTCGGGTTCAATCGGTCCTCTTCGAGCACCGCCAGGTCGTCGAAGGTCAACGTCACCCGTCGCAGCAGGAACGACAGCCAGGTGCCGACGACGGCGCCGGCCGCCAGCAGGAAGAAGTTGCGGAACGCGTGCATGATGCGACCCGAAGCCGGATCGTAGGCGACCGCGTAGAGCAGGGAAAACAGGATCGCGAAGGTGAGGCAGCAGATGCCGAGCCGATGCACGTAGTGGTTCTTGACCTGGCCGGCCTCGCGGGAGGTGAACTCCTTCTTGAAGCGATCCAGATCCTGCCTGGCAAATCCAACCTGGGTGGGATCGACGTTCATCAACCCGACCGAGGCTATGCCGTTCAGTTGGATGATATATTCATGCCAACGGTCCTGCACGGCGGCTAGTTTGGTAGCGTAACGTCCGAGGACGTACCACAGCCAGCTGATCCCGTTCACGCGCTCACTGAACACCGTCTTCACCACGGTCAGCGCGCTGTCGATGTCGATCTTGAGCCGACCGCGCTCGTCGGCGATGTGCACATCGCGGGTTTTGATGTTCAGGTCGTAGAACACGCCGGGCCTGGCGGCGAACGGCACGGCCTCGACCGTGAAGGGAATGGTATCGACCCGCCGCATCCATTCCCGATAGCGGCCTTCGATCCGATAACTCTCCGCCAATTCGTTGGTTACGGCGGACTCCCGCCCGGCGCCGCATGGCCGCTTGATCAGTACTTCGGCGCGCGTGCGGAGTTCACGAACCGCGCGGTCGCGCACGCGTTCCTTCTGCGTCTGTAATGCCTGAGACACGCTCGCGTTGGCGAGCGGAGCGATGTCGGCCAGCGCCGCGACGCAATCCAGCAGGCGCGCGAGATACTGCGCCTCGGGGCCGGTCGGCGTGTAGCCGTTGGCCGGCACCACGGCGAAATTTGTGTCGAAGCCGCCACGGCTCTCGATCAGGAAGTCGAGTTGGGCGGTGGCGGCCGCTGTCGGTGGCGCAGAGGGCACTGTCGCGGATCCGGCATCATTGGGGGGCGCCATGGCGCTTCCTCCCTTGCCCGGCTACGGCAACTGCTCGTCACGCCCGATCGAACCCGGGGGTGCCGGCAACGGATCGTCGGGCATGTTGTCATCGCGGCTGACGAAACCGACGCCGTATCCGACGCTCTTGCGAACCAGTTCGGCGTGTTCAGCTTGTTCCGCGGCAGACCGTTCCTCATGGGGAATGGAATCCAGGTGGCGCAGCCTGTCGCGTTCATGGTCCGAGAGCATCAATTCCCTCCCAATTATTCTGCCGGCGCGGGTTCGGGGCCGAGTTTATGCAGCGTGATCCGGCGCGGCAACGCAATTCCGGCGCGATGTCCGGCAGCCGCGGCGAGGCAGCGATCCGTGGTCGGTCCCACGGATCGCGCTTGTGGTGGGGTGGAGGAAGCGTCGGTGGCGTTGCCCCCGAGACCCCCATCAAGGTGCGCTGCCCCTTGAAACCCCGCCAAGGGCCCGGCCCTTGGAACCGACCCTGTTTGGGGTGGGGAGGGGGCGCTTGCTCCCTCCCCACCCCAAACCGAATCCGATTGCAAAGGCTGTGCCTTTGCTGGAGGTCCAGGAGGCAAAGCCTCCTGGTGGGGTCCGGGGCAAAGCCCCGACGCTTACTCGCACCCCACCACAAGCGCGATCCGTGGACAGACTGTGGACGGCTGCCTAGAACGGAATTTCGTCGTCCAGGTCGCCGCCCTTTGGCGCGTCCCAGGATGGCCCGCCCCCGCCGCCGCCCGACCGAGCCGCGCCGCCGCCGGCCGCGCGGGGTGCTGCACGCTCGCGATAACCGCCGCCCCCGCCGCTGTCGCCCATGCCACCTTCCTCGCCGCGCTGGCTGTCGATCAGCACCAGCTCACCGCGGAACTTGGAGAGCACCACCTCCGTGGTGTAGCGCTCCTGCCCGGATTGGTCGGTCCATTTGCGGGTCTGCAACGCGCCTTCGATGTAGACCTTGCGTCCCTTGCGCAGGAATCGCTCCGCCACGTCACCGATCCGGTCGTTGAAGATCACCACGCGGTGCCATTCCGTGCGTTCCTTGCGCTCGCCGGAGGCGCGGTCGTTCCACGTCTCGCTGGTGGCCAGCGTCAGATGCACGATCTTGGTGCCATCCTGCGTCGTCCGCACTTCCGGGTCCTTGCCCAGGTTGCCGACCAGGATCACCTTGTTGACGCTTCCAGCCATCGCACCAGCCCTCGCATGCAGGAGACGAGCCTACAGGATGGTCCCGCTCGGGGCTATCATGCCCTGCATCGGTTAATCGGACCTTCCCAAGGCGCATGAACCGGGCCATATACTGCGGGAACAATCTGAGAACAAGTGGAATTGCCAGAATGGCCGGCTCCATCCATGTGCGCGGCGCGCGCGAGCACAACCTGAAGAACGTGGATGTCGTCATTCCGCGCGATCAGCTGACCGTCATCACCGGTCTGTCCGGGTCCGGTAAGTCGTCGCTGGCCTTCGACACCATCTATGCCGAGGGGCAGCGCCGCTATGTCGAGTTGCTGTCGGCCTATGCCCGCCAGTTCCTGGAGCTGATGGGCAAGCCCGACGTGGACAGCATCGAGGGCCTGTCGCCGGCGATCTCCATCGAACAGAAGACCACCAGCCGGAATCCCCGTTCCACAGTCGGAACGGTAACCGAGATCCACGACTATATGCGCCTGCTCTGGGCGCGGGTCGGCGTGCCGTACTCGCCCGCGACGGGCTTGCCGATCGAGGCGCAGACGGTCAGCCAGATGGTCGATCGGGTCATGGCGATGCCGGAGGGAACGCGCCTGTTGCTGCTGGCCCCGGTGGTGCGCGACCGCAAGGGCGAATACCGCAAGGAACTGGCCGAGTTGCAGCGTCGCGGCTTCACCCGGGTCAAGGTCGATGGGGAACTGCACGAGATTGGCGAGGTCCCCGCGCTGAACCGCAAGACCAAGCACGAGATCGAGGCGGTGGTGGACCGCATCGTGGTGCGGGAGGGCATCGCGCCGCGGCTGGCCGACAGTTTCGAAACCGCCTTGGGCCTGTCCGACGGCGTGGTCTATGCCGAGGACGCGGATGGCGGCGAACGCACCGTGTTCTCCTCGCGCTTCGCCTGTCCGGTCAGCGGGTTTTCGATCGAGGAGATCGAGCCGCGGCTGTTCAGCTTCAACTCGCCGCACGGTGCCTGTCCGGCCTGCGACGGGCTGGGTGTGGAGACGTTTTTCGACCCTGCGCTGGTGGTGCCGGATGAGCGCCGGCCGCTGGCGGATGGCGCGATTGCGCCCTGGACCGGTGCGCAAAGCCCGTATTACGACCAGACGCTGCAAAGCCTCGCGAAGCATTTCAAGGTCACCACGCGGACGCCCTGGCAGGACCTGGCCGAACGGGTGCGCAATGGAATCCTGAACGGCACGGGCGAGGAACCGGTGTCGCTGACCTACAAGGACGGGGTGCGCGCCTATACGGTGACGAAACCGTTCGAGGGCGTGCTGCGCAACCTGCAACGGCGCTGGCAGGAAACCGACAGCGCCTGGGTGCGTGAGGAACTGTCGCGCTATCAGGCGGAGAAGCCTTGCGCCGTGTGCAACGGCGCGCGCTTGAAACCGGAAGCGCTGTCAGTGCGCGTCGCCGGTCGCAACATCGCCGAAGCGTCGGACCAGTCGATCCGCGCGGCGCTGGAGTGGTTTCAGATCGTGTTACCGACGTTGACGCCGCAGCGCGCGGAAATTGCCAGGCGCATCCTGCGGGAAATCGTCGACCGCCTGCAGTTCCTGGTCGATGTCGGGCTGGATTATCTTACTTTGGCCCGCGGCTCCGCCACGTTGTCCGGTGGTGAATCGCAGCGTATCCGGCTGGCCAGTCAGATCGGGTCCGGCCTGACCGGCGTGCTGTACGTGCTCGACGAACCGTCGATCGGTCTGCACCAGCGCGACAACGAGCGCCTGCTGGGCACGCTGCGCCGGCTGCGCGACATCGGCAACACCGTGCTGGTGGTGGAACATGATGAGGACGCCATCCGCGCAGCCGACCACCTGATCGACATGGGTCCGGCGGCCGGCGTGAATGGCGGGCGCGTGGTCGCGGAGGGCACGCCGCTGGAAGTGACCGCGAATCCCAAGTCTCTGACCGGGGATTATCTGTCGGGCCGCAAGCGGATCGAAATTCCCCCGATGCGCCGCCCGGTACAGCGCGACCGCGTGGTGCGCGTGATCGGCGCGCGCGGCAACAACCTGAAGCGGATCGATGCCGGCTTTCCCCTCGGCACGTTCACTTGCGTCACCGGCGTCTCCGGCGGCGGCAAGTCCACGCTGGTGATCGACACGCTGTACAAGGCGGCGTCTCGCCGGCTGATGGGATCGGGCCAGGTGCCCGCCTTGCATGATCGCATCGACGGGCTGGAACAGCTCGACAAGATCATCGACATCGACCAGTCGCCGATCGGCCGCACGCCGCGGTCCAACCCCGCGACCTATACCGACCTGTTCGCGCCGATCCGCGATTGGTTCGCCGAACTGCCGGAGTCACGGGCGCGCGGCTACAAGCCAGGCCGCTTCAGCTTCAACGTGAAAGGTGGGCGCTGCGAGGCCTGCCAGGGCGATGGCGTGCTGAAGATCGAAATGCACTTCCTGCCGGACGTCTATGTCCGCTGCGACGTGTGCAAGGGTCAGCGCTACAATCGCGAGACGCTGGAGATCAAGTTCCGCGGCAAGTCGATCGCGGAAGTCCTGGCGCTGACCGTCGACGAGGCGGTGCCGTATTTTTCCGCGCAGACCCGCATCCATGACCGGCTCAAGATCCTCCAGCAGGTCGGCCTCGGCTACATCGCGCTCGGCCAGCAGGCGACCACCCTGTCCGGCGGCGAGGCGCAACGGATCAAGCTGTCGAAGGAACTGGCGCGGCGCGCCACCGGCCGCACGCTGTACATCCTGGATGAGCCGACCACCGGCCTGCATTTCGAGGATGTGCGCAAGCTGCTGGAAGTGCTGCACGCGCTGGTCGAGCAGGGCAACACGGTGGTGGTGATCGAGCACAATCTGGAGGTCATCAAGACCGCGGACTGGATTCTCGATCTCGGACCGGAAGGCGGCGACGGCGGTGGTCGCATCGTCGCGGAAGGCACGCCGGAACACATCGCGGCCAGCCCGGCCAGCCACACCGGACGGTTTCTGGCCCCGCTGCTGCTGCGCGACACACCGAAGAAGACGCGCCGCCGCGCGTGACCGCGCCCCGCGCCGGCGGCGTGTCGCCCGAACACCGCGATCAGGAATCCAGCCGCAGCCGGTTCGGCAGCAGCTCACCCTGGCCCTCCAGCACCGGATACGCGGCGGCGGCCACCAGGTGGCTGTTCACGCGCTTCAACTCGCGCAGCAGATCGACGTCCAGCAGCGGACCTTGCGCGGCTAAATCGCCGCGGCGCCGGGCAAAATGCTTCGCCGTGGCGTCGGCCTCCAATTCGCGGAAGGACTCCTTCTCGGCCACCAGTTGCCGCGCGGCGCGGGCGTCCGCGGTCATGAACACCGCGGCGGCCGCCCGCACCGTGGCCGCCAGGCGTTGCAGCAGGCGCGCCGCCTCGGCCTGTTCCTCGGCGGGCAGCGGCATGCCGCGTTTCAGGCGCCGCGCCGCGTAGCCCATCACCGCGTGGTCCACGACATCCCCGGCGGATTCCAGATTGCTGGTGAACACCAGGACCTCCGACAGGCGGCGATGATCGCCATCGTCCAATGCCTCGGGGTCGAGCGCGCTCAGATAGTCCTTGATGGCGCGGTTCAGCCGATCCAGCACGTCGTCGAGCCGGCGGACCTGGGCGATGCGCTGGCGGTCGGTGCCGCCGAATGCCTCGGCGGCATCGGACAGCATGGTCTCCAGCGCGTCGGCCATGCGCAGCGCCTCCCGTGCGGCGGCGGCCAGGGCGATCGGTGGCGTCTCCAGCGCCGGGTGGTCCAGATAGCGCGGCTGTCCGGGGTCGGCTGCGTCCATCTGCGCCGGCAGCAGCCAGCGCAGCAGTTTTGCCCACGGGCCGAGCAGTGGCAGGAACAGCACCGCGAGGATGAGATTGAACGCGGTGTGGAAATTGGCCACTTCGCGCACCGGATCCGGATCGATCTGCACCCAGAGCGGAGCAATCCGATCCAGCAGCAGCAGTACCACCGCGCAGCCGAACAGCCGGTTCAACAGGTTGCCCATCGGTAGGCGGCGCTTCACCGGATCGTCGCTGGCCACACCCTCTAGCACCGGATTGATCGCGCTGCCGAGATTGGCTCCGAGCACCAGCGCGAAGGCGGCATGCGGCGGCACCACGCCTTTGGACGCCAGGGACATCACCAGCAGCACGATGGCGACCGAGGAATGCGCCGCCCAGGTCAGCCCGGCCGCCAGCACGACATCGAGCAGCGGCTGCGTCGTCACCGCGCCCAGCACCATCCGCAGGTTCGGCATGTCCTCATACGGCGTCACCAGCGTGACCAGGCTGTGCAGCGCCATCAGCATGAGACCGAGCCCGATCGCCACGCGGCCGAGGTCACGGGTGCGTGTCAGGCTGCCGCGGCGGAACAGGATCACGCCGAGCAGGATCAGCACCGGCGAGATGCCGGCCACGTCGAAGGAGAATGCCTGCACGATCAGCGTGGTGCCGACATTGGCGCCGAGCATCACGGCCAAGGCGGGCTGCAGGGCGACGGCGCCGGCCGCGGCGAAGCCCGCGACCATCAGCCCGGTCGCAGTGCTGCTCTGCAGGATCGCGGTCACGCCGAGGCCGGCGGCAAAGGCAGCCAGCCGGTTGCGCAGGGCGGTGCCGAGCACGCGCCGCAGATCGGGGCCGAAGGCGCGCAGGATGCCGGTCTGCACCATGTGCACGCCCCACAGCAGCAGCGCGACGGCGCCAGCAAGATCGAGCAGGGTCCAGGTCATGGCGGGAAATGAGGGCTCACGTCGGCCAGCGCGTCAATCGGTGCAGTGAACCGCGCCGGGTTTGCCGGAGGCTCTGAACCTTGAGAGGTTGGAGCGATGGAGAAGGCAAAGACGGCGAACCGCTACTCGGCCGAGGTGCGATCGCGTGCGGTCCGGATGGTGTTGGAGCACGGGGCGGATCACGCCTCGCAGTGGGCGGCGATCGGCTCGATTGCAGCCAAGATCGGTTGCACAGGGGAGACGTTGCGCGGCTGGGTGCGCCAGGCGGAGCGCGACCAGGGGCTGCGGGCTGGTCCAACCAGCGATGACCGTGAGCGCATCAAGGCCCTGGAACGCGAAGTGCGCGAACTGCGCCAGGCCAACGAGATTCTGCGCAAGGCGTCGGCGTATTTTGCGATGGCGGAGCTCGACCGCCGGTCCAAGCCATGATCGCGTTCGTCGACGATCATCGCACTGCCTACGGGGTCGAGCCGATCTGCCGGGTTCTGCCGATCGCCCCGAGCACCTACCATGCGCACGCGGCAAAGCGCGCCGATCCAGGCAAGCTATCCGCGCGGGCGCGGCGCGATAGGGCCTTACAGGCCGACATCAGGCGGGTCTGGGAAGCGAACTTCCGGGTCTATGGCGTGCGCAAGGTCTGGCGGCAGCTCCGGCGCGAGGCCATCCCAGCGCCCTGCTGTCAGGTGGCGCGCCTGATGAAGCAGATGCGCCTGGCTGGCGCGGTGCGCGGCAAAACAGTGAAGACCACGCACAGCGACAAATCGGCGCCGAGCCCGCTTGACCGTGTGAAGCGGCAATTCCGGGCGTCAGCGCCCAATGTTTTGTGGGTTTCCGACTTTACCTACGTCGCCACCTGGCAGGGCTTCGTCTATGTCGCTTTCGTCATCGACGTCTTTGCCCGGCGCATCGTCGGCTGGCGCGTATCGCGCTCAGCACGAGCGGACTTCGTGCTCGATGCGCTCGAGCAGGCATTGTGCGATCGTCGCCCGGTCCGCAAGGGCGGCCTTGTGCACCACAGCGACCGTGGCGCCCAGTACCTCTCGATCCGCTACAGCGAGCGCTTGCTTGAAGCTGGGATCGAACCTTCCGTCGGCAGCGTCGGCGACAGCTACGACAACGCGCTCGCCGAAACCATCAACGGCCTATTCAAGGCCGAGGTGATCCATCGGCGCGGCCCGTGGCGCGGCGCGGAAGCCGTGGAATTCGCCACCCTCGAATGGGTCGACTGGTTCAACAATCGTCGCTTGCTCGAACCGATCGGAAATATCCCGCCCGCCGAGGCCGAAGCGCGCTACTATGCCCAAGCCAACGAGCACGCCATGGCGGCATAACTCAAACCAAACAGCCTCCGGCAAACCCGGGGCGGTTCACAGCGCGGAGTCGTGAACCGTCGCCAAGAACTCGCCACGAAGCGGACCAGGACCGGCCACGAACCGCCACCAGAACGGAACGCGTCGGCACGCTTGCTTGCGACAACAACAGCGAAGGAACTTGATCCATGCGCGTTTCCTTGCTTCTTCTGCCATTGGCCGTTCTGGGTCTCGCCGGATGCGTCGATGTGCATGAGCATCCGGCACCGAAGAGCGCCACTGTGGTGACCCCGGCGCCGAACCCGCCGACCACCGTGTACACCTCGCCCGGCACCAGCGCGACGGTGGTGACGCGTCCGTAATCGGATCACCGAGCCACGATCTGGCAATCGGCACCAAAGGCCGGGGATGTGTGTCCCTGGCCTTTTTGCTGGGTGCCGGCCACATGGACGAATGATGGCCGATTTTCAATCGTTCGTGCGCTTCTGCCGGGGCGGGACGCGGCGTAAGGACCGCGGCGGAAGGAAGCCTGCCTGTGGAACTTGCCATTGCCCCCGTTTCGCGGTTCGCACGTGCGGACATTATTGGCCTGGCCGCCATTCTCGCGTTCGGTGCTGCGCTGTCCTGGCTTTGCGCGCATCATCCGACGACGCTGCCGCCGTGGGCGCCGTGGGATTTCTCCTGGGTCGAGTTCCTGGCGACCGCGCTGGGTCTTTGGTGGTACGCGCGCGGCGTGGCGCGTTGTGCGCCGGATGAGCGGCCCTCGGCCTGGCGGCAAGCGGCGTTCCTGCTGGGCGTGGCAGCGATCTATGGCGTGTTGCAGTCCCGTTTTGATTACATGGCCCAGCACGAGTTCTTCCTGAACCGCGTGCAGCACATCTTCATGCATCATCTCGGGCCGTTCCTGATCGCGCTCGCCTGGCCGGGTGCGGTGCTGAAGCGCGGCATGCCGGCGCCGTTCCGGCGCATCACCGAATCGCGCGTGCTGATCGAGGTGGTGGATTTCGTGCAGCAGCCGATGCTGGCTGCGCTGTTGTTCGTTGGCCTGGTCTATCTGTTCCTGATTCCGGACGTGCATTTCCGCGCCATGATCGATCCGCGGCTGTACGCGATCATGAACTGGAGCATGGTGGTGGACGGGATTTTGTTCTGGTCGCTGGTATTGGATCCGCGTCCGAAGCCGCCGGCGCGTGTCGGCTACGGGGTGCGGATGGTGCTGCCGTTCGCGGTGATGTTCCCGCAGATCGGGCTGGGCGCGTATATCGCGTTCAGCCCGGGCGGACTCTATCCGTATTACGATTTGTGCGGCCGGCTGTTTCCATCGATCAGCGCGACCTACGACCAGCATGTCGGCGGCATCGTCGCGTGGATTCCTGCCGGCATGATGAGTGCGATCGGATTCATGACAGTGCTGAACGCGCTGCGTGTGCACGAGGATGGGCTGGCGCCAGAGGAGCTGGAGGAGGACGATGACGATCGAACGCGCATCACAATCCACGCCTCAGCCTGGACCGGTCGCTAGGTTGGTCAGGCATCGGGGCGTTGCCCCAACGCCCTCGACGCTCGCTACGCCCCGCCGCAGCGCCTGGTGGCGGAGGACAGCGGCCCTGCTGCTGGCGTTTCCAGTCGCCACTGCGGCGCAGGCAGCGCCCCAAGGCGCGACGATTTCTGATCCCTGGATGCGGTTCCTGACCCCGGCGATTCCGGCCGCCGGCTATTTCACGCTGACCAACAATGGCAGCAATGAACTGGCGCTGACGAGTGCGTCGTCGCCCGATTGTCATTCGCTGATGCTGCATCGGAGTGTGACGCAGAACGGCACCGCGCATATGGAAATGGTGCAGCGCATTCCGCTGCATCCGCATGACTCGGTCACGTTCGAGCCCGGGGGTTATCATCTGATGTGCATGGCGCCGTCTGCGGCAGTCACGCCGGGACGGAGCGTTCCGGTCACATTGCACTTCGATGGCGGTGCATCGCTGATGGCGACATTCCCAGTCTATGGCGCGAAGGGGAAGTGAGGCCGGATCCGCGAGGCGCACCGATGCCGCAGGCGATGCGGTAGGGCGTGGATGGCGCGCCTGCGCGCGCCATGACGGTGGTGCGACCCGCCGTTGGCGTCACACCATCCGCCAGATCCGCTGCAGCAGACCGGGCGGCTTATTCTGTGTGATCAGTCGCCGCAGGTCCTTGGTCGTGCCGTCGATATCCGGCTTCGGCGTTGCCATCGAATCCACCAGCAGCCGTGCGTCCCCGGTCTGGTCGAACACATAGATGATCGAGCTATGGGTCACCTCATACGGGTGCCCGTCCTGCGCCGGCGTCACCGAATAAGCCACGCGATAGCGACGCGCCAACGCGGCCAGCGCGTCCGGCGTGCCGCGCAGCCCGACCACCTGCGGTGCGAACAGCGCGGCATAGCGTTTCAGCACCGGCAGTGTGTCGCGGTTGGGATCGACGGTCACGAACAGCACGCGCACGTCGTCGGCCTGCTTGCCAAGCTGCTGCAGCACGATTGCCAGATTGCTGAGTGTGGTCGGGCAGAAATCCGGACACAGCGTGTAGCCGAAATACAGCAGCGTCACCTTGCCGCGGAAATCCATGGCAGTGACCGGCTTGTCGGTCTTCGCATCCGTCATGTCGAAGGCCAGCGCCGGCAGACTGCCGGTGATATCCTGCGCGTGCCACGGACTGGACGAATCGCATCCGGCCACCGGCAACGCTACGGTCGTGGCGGCCAATGCGAGCAAACGGCGCCGCTGCAAATTCACGATTGCTGTGCAAATCCCTGGTCGTGCAGCTCGGCATCATTGCGCTGCCGCTGTCGGTGTGGCGACAGTTTCGCGCGTCCGCCGGAGCGGGGAAAGTTAACTATGCCCAGGGTTTTGGTAATGCGCCGAGGTGCTGCCAACGCGCCCGAAGTTTTGCCAACACGGAAGTTTTGCCAACACGTCTGGGGGTTTGGTAACACGCGATGGTGATGCCGGGCACGCAGCACCGGCATCGCCACCGCGGGCGCCTCAGCTCTCGGCAAGATAGTCCATCGCGGCATCGACGCCGCCGCGACCGTGCGGGATGTTGTTGATGCGCAGCGCCATCTCCACCGCCGACAGCGCGCCCAGCAGCATCGGCTCGTTAAGATCGCCGAGGTGGCCGATGCGGAAGATCTTGCCGCCCAGCACGCCCAGTCCGCCGCCGAGCGACACGTTGAACCGGTGCCGCGCCGTGCGCCGCACGAGCTCCGAATCATAGCCTTCCGGCATCAGCACCGCGGTGACGGAATCCGACACGCGGCTCGGATTGGTGCAGTAGAGCTGCGGCCCGTTATTGCCGGCCCAGACCTGAACCGCGCGGCGGGTCGCTTCCGCCAGGCGGTGGTGGCGCGCCACCACGTTCGACAGGCCTTCGTCCTCCAGCAGGCGGATCGACTCGCGCAACCCGTAGAACATGTTCACCGGCACCGTGCCGATGAAGCTCTTCTGGGCGCGCTTCGCCATCAGCGTCCAGTCGAAGTAGAAGCGCTTCAGCTTGGCCGTCTCGTGCGCGGCCATCGCCTTGTCCGAAACGCCGGTAAAGCTCATGCCGGTCGGCAGCATCAGCCCCTTCTGGCCGCCGCCGACCACGCAATCGATCTTCCACTCGTCCATGCGGAAGTCGAGCGAGCCAAGCGACGAGATGGTGTCCACCAGGAACAGGGTGGGATGCTTCGCGGCGTCGATGGCAGCGCGGATTTCATCCAGCGGCAGCATCAGTCCGGTCGCGGTCTCGTTGTGCACGGCGCACACCGCCTTGATCGCATGGCCGGTGTCGCGGTCCAGCGCGGTGCGAAGGGCCGCGATGTCCACGCCGCGGCGCCAATCCGCCTCCACGACATGCACGTCCAGCCCGTGGCTGCGCGCCATCGCCGCCCATTCCTCGGAGAAATAGCCGGATTCGAGGACCAGGATGGTGTCGCCGGGCGATAGCAGGTTGGTCAGGCTGGCTTCCCAGGCGCCGTGGCCGGAGGCGTTGTACATGAACAGATGCTGCTTGGTCTGCAGCACCCGCTTGAGGCCGGCGAAGGCCGCATCATACACCTCGACGAAATCGGGGTCGTGGAAGTCGATGCTGGGCCGGTCCAGTGCCCGCAGCACGCTGTCCGGGATATTGGTCGGCCCCGGGTTGGCAAAGAACTGACGGCCGCGCGGCTTGCTGGTGGTGGTGCTCACGAGCATGTTCCTTATTCGCGAATGGGCGCTTTCTGGCACCGAAGCGCGCGCGGAGCAATTCGTGCCGGCGCAGGTCTGCCGCAAGGCCAACGTATGCGGCCGGATCCTTCCGCCCGGCGCCGGTGCGGGTGGCGCGTTCAGGAGCCGCGGGTTGGACAGTCCGCACCGGCCGCGCTAGATGCCCCCGCCCCAACAGCCAGGGCCCCAACAGTCAGGGATTGCTGCATTGTTCGCATCTCGTCGCATTATGCTGCGCCTGTTGCCTTCGATGTCACTGCTGGCCGTGACGTCGCTGCCAGTCCCAGCCTTCGCCCATGCCATCCTGCTGAGCAGCGATCCGCCCGATGGCGGCCACGTGCCGGCCGGTCCCGTCGCCATGCAGTTCCGTTACAACAGCCGGATCGACGCGGTCCGCTCGCGGCTGGTGCTGAACCGTCCGGATCACACGCAGACCACGCTGAAACTGGACGCCCACGGCTCCCCTGAGGTGCTGACCACGCGCGCCGAACTGAAGCCGGGGCACTATGTCGTGCGCTGGCAGGTGCTCGCGATCGATGGGCATATCACGCGGGGCGATGTGGGTTTCACCGTGACGGCGCACTGACACGTGGACCTGCTGATCGATCTGTTCGGCTACCTCTCGGTCATCGTCCACGGTATCACCATCCTGGCACAGTCGGTCGCGCTGGGATCGGTGTTCTTCATCGCTCTGCTGGCCCGCCCGCTGGCCTCGCGCCTGGACGGAGATGGCTGGTCGGTGCTGCGTGGCAGCGCCCGCATGGCGGCCTGGGCCGCGGTCGCGCTGATGGTCGCCGAGGCGTTGACCGTGGCGCTGCAGACCGCGGTCCTGGTCGGCACGATCGACCTCCCGCCCGGGCAGATCATCGCGGCCGAGTTCGCCCTCGCCGGTCTGATCAAGATCGCGCTGGCCGGCGGGATGGCGGCGTTGCTGTTCCTCCGCGGCGCCCGCGCGCCGGTCTGGCCGCTGGTCGGGCTCGCGTTGCTGGAACTGGCCGCTGCCACACTGACCACCCATGCGGTCGCCCGCATGACTGATCGTGCGCCGCTGGTCGCGGTGGAGTGGCTGCACCAGTTCGGCGCCGCATTATGGGTCGGCGGCATTCCCTGCTTCCTGCTGGCGCTGTCGCGCGTGCAGGGCGGGCAGGCCTGGCGCCTGGTGGGCGCCCGCTTCTCCCGCATGTCCATGGTCGGTGTCGCCTGCATCCTGGTCAGCGGCGCGACCATGAGCTGGTTCTACATTGGCGACTGGCAGGGCTTCTACGGCACCGCCTATGGCGTGATGGTCGGTGCCAAGATCACCATGTTCCTGATGCTGCTGGCGCTGGGCGGGATGAACTTCCTGAAAGTGGAGCGGCTGCGCGCCGATCCCACGACCCCGATCATCCGGTTGCGCCGCTTTGCCGAGGTCGAAATCGGCATCGGCATTGCGATCTTCTTCGCCGCCGCCTCGCTGACCTCGGTGCCGCCGGCAGTGGACCTGACCCAGGACCGCGTCACCTGGGCGGAGATTCTGGACCGCAACACGCCGGTCTGGCCGCGACTCGCCAGTCCTGACCATGACGCGCTCGCGCTGCCGGCGCTGCAGGACAAGCTGGATGCCGAGGCGGCCCAGTCGCACGCCCACGCGTCGGTGGCCTTCGTGCCGGGATCGGGCGAACTGCCGCCGCGCAATGCCGCCGACATCGCCTGGTCGGAATACAATCACCACTGGTCCGGCCTGTTCGTGGCGGCGATCGGCCTGCTGGCGCTGGCGCATCGCGCCGGCCTGCGCTGGGCGCGCCACTGGCCACTGGTGTTCCTGCTGTTGGGTGGCTTTCTGTTCCTCCGTTCCGATCCGGAGACCTGGCCGCTGGGGGAGATCGGCTTCTTTGAGAGCTTCCGCGACGTCGAGGTGCTGCAGCACCGATTCTTCGTCGTGCTGATCTCGGTGTTCGCGATCTTTGAATGGCGGGTGCGGGCGACCGGCTGGACCAACCGGCATGCCGCGCTGGTGTTTCCCCTGCTTTGCGCCGGCGGGGGCACCATGCTGCTGACCCATAACCACGCCATCGCCAACCTCAAGGACCAACTGCTGATCGAGCTGACCCATACGCCGCTGGCACTGGCCGGCATCGTCGCCGGCTGGGCGCGCTGGCTGGAGCTGCGGCTGGACCCGCGAAGCGACGGCGCGATACAGCGTGTGGCGGGGTGGATCTGGCCGGTCTGCCTGCTGTTCTGCGGCCTGCTGCTGCTGTCCTATCGGGAGGCCTGAGGCGTTCCGGGATGCCGGTCTATCCGGGGACGGCGCGGAGCCGGGGCGCTGTGGTTTGGTATTGCGACGCGTTGGTGCTCAGCGATAAGCACGTCGCAATCCGCGCCGGACCCGCCCCGGTGTATGTGTGCCTGTGCAACGCCCGGACCGACCGCAGGATCGTCATAACCGCGGCCGTCGGGCGGCTCTACCGGGTGACGCCTCCAGCGGCACGCGCAACGTCACTGTGGTGCCCTGTCCCAGCAAGCTCTCGAAATGCAGCCTTGCGCCGATCGCCTCGGCGAGACGCAGGCTGAGCGCGAGACCCATTCCCATGCCCTCAAAGCGCCGCGTGGCGCCGGTGTCGGCCTGAAAGAACGGCTGGCCGATCTGGCGCAGCACCTCGGCGGGCATTCCGGTGCCACGATCGGAGATCGTCAGCACCGCCATATCCGGCTGCCCGTTCAGCGTGATTTCCACAGTCGAATCATGGCTGCTGAACTTCACCGCATTGCCGATCAGATTATCCAGGATGCGGCGCAGCGCCCAGGCATCCGATGCCGGGCGCGGTGCGTCTTCGTCGATCCGGCTCACCAGCGTGACATGCTGCTCCACTGCAATCGCCCGCGCAGCGTTGATCGCCTGTCGCGTCAGGGCGCCCAGGTCCACGCGGTCGTGTCGCAGCGCGCGATCCGGCAGCCGGACGAGATCGATCAGGTTCTCGATCGTGGCCAGCAGGCGGCGTCCCGCGCCGTGCACATGCTCCACCGCATCCCGTTGGTCCGGACGGCAATCCGCCGCCAGCAATTCGGAAAACCCGATCACCGCGTTGAGCGGGGTGCGCAACTCATGGCTCAGATTGGTGAGAATCTGCGTCTTCATCCGGTCCGCCGCCTGCGCCCGCACCGTCTGCTCGGCCAGACGTTCCTGCATGCGATGGGCGTGATGCACCAGCACGGCACTGACCAAGACGCCGACGAGGGAGAGTGAGCGGCTGGCGATGACGTCGGCCAAGCTGTTCGGGAATTTCGGTAGGAGGCAGCCGACGACGATCATCACACAGGTCAGTGCCGCCAGCCGCCAGGTGGCACGGGCGTCGCGCAGCACCAGCCCAGTGCAGACCACCGGGATGTAGAAAACGCCATAGGGCCAGTTCTGGGCATGCGTGACATCGGCCAGGAATGCGAACACGCCGATCGAATAGATCAACCCAATCGCCCAGGCCGTCCAGGCCTGGCTGCGCAAGGGGATCAACGCATCCGGGTAGAGGTCCAGCTGCATCGGCTTCATCACACGGGCTGTCTCGCCCAGCATGGCCAGCGAACGCAGTTGCGCTAGCACAGGGTTTCGGCGAGATACCAGGCCATCAATGTCGCGCCATCAAGAAAATCATCGATAGTCATTGCCTCATGGGGGTTGTGGCTACCGTTTTCATTGCGGACAAAGATCATGCCCATCGGCACGCCGGCAGCCGCGAAGGCAGCAGCGTCGTGCGAGGCCGGGCTGCCCAGACTGATGGTTGCGATACCGACTTCGTTCGCCCCGGCGGTCAGCGCGGCCTGGATGTCGGGATCGACCGGCCCGACCGCCGCCCGCGCTTTTGTGCCCCGATGGAAGCGCACGCCACGGCGCTGCTCGATGCCGGCGATGATCGCATCCACCTTGCGGTCGAGCTCCGCCAGCACCGCCTCGTCATAGGCGCGCACGTCGAGGCTGAAATGGAACGCGCCGGGCACGATGGTCAGCCCGTGCTGCGTGGGGTCGGTGTGAAACCGGCCGATCGTGCAGGCCATCGGCACGCCGCGTGCCTCGTGCTCCTCCCACACCGCGTCGAGCGCCATGGCGAACTCCGCGCCGGCCATCGCGGCGTCACGGCGGAACCGGCGGGGCAGACCGACATGATCGTTGCTGCCCTCGATCCAGGCGTCGGGATAGCGGAAATTGCCGGGAATCCCGGTGCAGATCCCGACCGGCCGGCCGGCCGCCACCAGGCTGGGTGCCTGCTCGATATGCAGTTCCAGATAGGCGCGGAGTTGGGTGGGATCGAGGTAACGCTGGCCCGCGCGCAGGGCAGCGGGATCGCCGCCACACTCTGCGATGTGGTCCGCCAGGCTGCGGCCGGTATCGGTCCGGCGCACCTCCAGCGCGCCGTCCGGCAGCACGCCCAGGGCGCCGCGGCTGCCGATATAGGAGACCTGGAACCAGATGCTTTCCTCGGCGCGGATGCCCATGACGGTGACGTCGCAGGCGGGGGTGAGGCCGAGCTGCTGCAGGGCGGCGAGGGCGACCAGGCCGGCGAGGACACCGGCCGCGCCGTCGAAATTGCCGCCATGCGGCACGGAATCCAGATGCGATCCGATCACCACAGCCGGCGCGTTACGGTCACGCCCCGGCCGGGTCATGTACAGGTTGGCGGCGGCATCGCGGTCGATCGCGAGGCCCAGCCCTTCCGCGGCCCGGGCGACGGTGGCATGCGCCCGTTGCTCGCCGGCGCCGTAGGGATCGCGCGATACGCCGGGCTCGTCGCGCCCGTCTTCCCGCAGGCGGTCGAACAATGCGCTGGCGAACTCTCGCTGGGCCTTTAACGCCGCCGCGATCGCCGCCGCCCGGCCTCGTTCCATGCCCGTCACTCCCTGCCAATCAAGCCTTGGGTGGTACCGGCATGGAACGGGAAAAGGAAGCGCCCGGCACGCGGAGGTGACCCGTCAGCCCGTCCGCGCGGACAGGGCTGGGGCGCGTGTCACGCAGGCCGGCGAATTCGTCATAGCCGGCGGTGGTACGATTGCCTGCGGCTTCCGCCGGGTCAGCCCGAGAACGGCAGGCCCGGATCGGCCAGTTCGTCCGGCACGGCAAACTCGCGCAGTGCCTTGATGTCGTGAAGAATGACACGGGAGCCGTGGGTTTCCACGCCGACGCTGCGCAGCGTGGCAAAGGCACGCGACAGATTCTCCTGCCGGCAGCCGAGACGGGCAGCGAGCAGGCGCTTGTCGAACGGCAGACGGAAATTGGCGGTCTCGGCGATCGGATCCTGGCACAGCGCCAGCAGGTAGCAGCCCAGCCGCTGGGCAGCCGTACGCAGCTTCAGGTCCTGCACCTGGCGGACCATGGCGCGGAAGTTCAGCGCCTCGGCCCGCAGCAGTGCCGTGGCAAGGGTGGCCTCACGCTCCAGCAGACCGTGCAGCCCCTCGACATCGATCAGCAGCAGCCGGGACGAGGCGACGGTGCGCGCGCTCATGAGGTAGGGCAGGCGGGTCAGCACGGTCGCGAGCACGAAGTAGCCGGGGGGACGGATCACTTCGACGACGGCGCTGGATCCGTCCGGTGCCGCGCCCCACAGCGCCACCTGGCCTTCCAGCAGAATATGCAGATGGGTCGGCATCGCGCCCTGGCGGCACAGCACATGATCGGCCGGCAGTGTGACTTCCTGCGTGCAGGCGGCCAGCTCCGTCAGGATATGGTCGTCCAGCCGCTCCAACAGCGGGGTCAGGCGCAGGCGATGCGGTGCCCCCAGCGTCGTGCTCGATGGTGGGAGGTCATCCTCAACGGTGAGGCTTGTGCTTGGCATGACCGATCGCTCTCCCCGAATGTCCCCGACACTTAACGGATTGCCAGTGTTGACGCCGTGAATCAAGGTTCTGCCCGGGTTCATTCCGGCATGCGGCTTCCTGTCAAGCGGACAACGCTCCCTTCGCCGGACCGATAGCGCGCCCTCCGGGGGTGCCGCTGTCCGCCGAATCGCCCCCGGGAGCGGCCGCAATGCGGTCTGCGAGGCGGTTTCGCAGGGGTTGAGTGGAGCATCCTGTGGTGCCAGACCAGTCATCCGGCACGGCCGGTCCTCGACTGTGGGCGCGAAGAATTGATAATCCCAAAAAGCACGCTGCTGACAATTGGCTTCCGCCCCCTGTTCCTCGGCGCCGCGGCGTGGTCGGTGCTGGCGATGGGAGTGTGGATCGCGGCGCTGGTTGGTGTCGTCGAACTGCCGAGTTGCTTTGACCCGATCACCTGGCACATTCATGCGATGCTGTTCGGTGTGGTGATGCCGGCGATCGGCGGATTCCTGCTCACCGCGATCCCGAACTGGACCGGGCGCCCGCCGGTCGCGGGGCAGCTGCTCGGCGCGCTGCTGGCCTGCTGGCTCGCTGGCCGGCTCGTCTCCCTCGTGTCACTCGTGCTGCCGGCCTGGCTGGTGGTGACGGCGGATCTGGCATTTCCGGTCGCGTTCACCGCCGTCGCGGCGCGTGAGCTGCTGGCCGCAGGTAACCGGCGTAATTTTCCGCTGCTGTTGCCGCTCGCCTTGCTCGCCACGGCCGACCTGCTCATGCATATCGGCGTGCTGGGCGTCGCGCTGCCGATCGGGCTGGGCTGGCGGTTGGCGGTGGCCTGCATCCTGGTGCTGGTCTCGGTGATCGGCGGACGCATTGTGCCGGCCTTCACCCGTAGCTGGCTGACGGCGCGGGGTGGCGCCGGAGTTCGGCCCACCGACAGGATCGATCGGCTTGGCATGGGCGCGCTGCATGCCGGGCTGTTCGCCTGGGTGGTGCTGCCCGGCGCCTGGCCGCTCGGGCTGCTGCTGCTGGCTGGCGCGGCATTGCAGCTGCGCCAACTGGTGGCGTGGCGCGGCTTTGCGACCACGGATGAGCCGCTGCTGTGCGTCCTGCACCTCGGCTACCTCTGGCTGCCGGTTGGCGTGGCACTGCTGGGCCTGTCGATGCTGACCGCTGCGATCCCCGCCGCCGCGGCGCTGCATGCGCTGACCGCCGGCGCGTTCGGCACCATGCTGCTGGCGGTGATGACCCGCGTCACGTTGGGCCATACCGGGCGGGCGCTGCGTGCCGATTCCAGCACCGCGGCGATCTATGCGCTGATCACCACGGCGGCGGTCTTGCGGGTTGCCGCCGGCTGGCCCGGTCCAGCAACCATGAACCTCCTGGAGGCGGCCGCCGCGGCCTGGATCGCCGCCTTCGCACTGTTCCTCGCGCATTACGGCCCGATGCTGGTGGCGCCGCGCCTGCGCTGAGCTTCGCAGCCCGGGCGCGCTGCGCTTTACTCGCGGCGCATGATGGAGAGGCGCGATATGAAAGCGATGGTGTGCGAGGCGTTCGGTGGGCCGGAGGTGCTGGCGCAGCGCGAGGTGCCGGACCCGCCGCCGCCAGGCCCCGACGAGATCACCGTGCGCATTCGCGCCCGTGGTGTGCAGTTCGTGGACGTGTTGATGCTGGCGGGAAAATATCAGTTCCGTCCGGAGCCGCCGTTCATTCCCGGTGGCGAAGCGGCGGGCGAGGTGGTCGCGGTCGGTACCGATGTGCGCGGCTTTCAGCCTGGCGATCGGGTGATGAGCCGGCACACGCTGGGCGCCTTCGCCGAACTCGGAAATGCGAAAGCGGTGCTGTGCGACAAGGTGCCGGAGGGAATGAGCCTCGAAGCCGCCGGCGTGTTTCGTGGCGCCTATACCACCGCGTATCATGCGCTGCTGCAGCGCGGACGCCTGCAGGCAGGCGAGTGGGTGCTGGTGCATGGCGCCGCCGGCGGCATCGGCATTGCGGCGATCCAGGTCGCGAAACTGTTCGGCGCCAAGGTGATCGCGACCGCCAGCAGCGTGGACAAGCGCACAGCCTGCCTGGAGGAGGGTGCCGACCACGCGATCGACTACGCCGGCGGCTTCCTGGATCAGGTGAAGGAACTGACCGGCGGACGCGGCGTGGACATCGTCTACGACCCGATTGGCGCGCAGGTGGCCGAGGAATTGTTGCGCTGCCTGGCCTGGGGCGGGCGGCTGCTTGTGCTGGGTTTCCTGGGCGGCGGGCCGACCAACATCCGCAGCAATTATCTGCTGATCAAAGGCATCGATGTGGTGGGCGTGCGGATCGGCGGCTTGAACGAGGCGAATCCGGAGTTGGCGATTGCCAACATGCGCGAACTGACGAAGCTGGCCGCCGCGGGCAAGCTGAAGCCGCGCATTTCACATCGCTTTCCGCTGGACCGCGCGGCGGAGGCCTTGCAGGCCGTGATCGACCGGAAGGTGATCGGCAAGGCGGTGCTGACGAGCTGAACCGAGTGGGTGGTTGATCGGCTGGATCGGTTATGGGCTATTCTGAAAGAAAATCAGCCTGTTATCCGCTTCAGTTGCATCCTGCCTATAAGGGCGATACTATTGTTTCAGCGAAGGACTTAAGTTGGCAGGAGGCGGGATGTTAAAGTCAGATGCAGTTATCAGCGCCTTCGATGCCGAGCATATCACTCGAATTACCGGGCTTTCTAAACACCAGCTTGCGTATTGGGACGCAACGGACTTCTTCAAACCTCAATACTTGCCTTCGGACGGCAAGGCATTGACGCGGGTTTATTCGTTCCGAGATGCGGTCAGCTTGCGGTACTTTGCACGTTCTCAGAACGAAGCATGGAATATCTCTGCAGCGGCTACGTGACGTTGGGCGCAAGCTGATAAGCTATAGCGATGCGCCCTTCGCAGAGTTGAAGCTGAGGGTCATCAACAAGGAGGTTCACGTCGAAGAACCCGGAACCGGCAGGACGCGAGGCGTCATAAGCGGACAGTATGTGCTGCTGCCAATTATTAGACCCGTTGCGAAAGTCGGCCCCCCGGTCAGCGGTGTCCGGCGCGTTCTCACCGGCGGCGTTTCCCTCACCTGATCAGAACGGTCCGAACCCAGCTTGCAGGTTCACCAGTCCCGCGATGATGGAGATTTTGGTGTGATGCGTCCCAAGTGGGTTGCGAAACCGCTCAGCAGCGATCCTGAACCGTTTCGTTCGTCCGATCCGGTGCTCAACCCTGACACGGAATCCACTCAGTCCACGGTTATATGCCTTCTCCTCATCAGTGAGTTTCCCGTTCTTTGGCTTCTTGTATGGACATTCCAGGTTCCGATGTTCCTTGTCGTACCCCTGGTACGCACTGTCCGCGTAGAGCCGTGCCTTCCTCGGCAGCTTTGGTCCATTGCGACGGATCGCCAGGTCATGGTGACTGCCGGGGTGAGAGGGCGAGGCGCTGACGATACGACCATTCCGGGTAACGATGTATTCGGTCTTCACCGTATGGCGCTTCTTCTTGCCGGAGTAATGCTCTCGCTGTTTGGCGTCCGTGTCAGGACGCTGGATCGGCTGCTCGGTGCAATCGACGATCAGGGCCTCGGCCTCGTTCCGACTGATTTTGGGCTTCCGTCCAACCCCGATCAGCGGCCGGGCGAGCTTTTCGATCCGCTGGATCGCTCGGCAGATCGCGCTTTTGTTGACGTTGTAGAAGAAGCCCAGGAACTCCTGGGTGATGTAGCAACGATAATAGATCAGCATGATCAAAAGATGATCTTCCAAACCACCGACGTCCCAGGGGCGGCCGGATTTGGCCTTGTGCAGCTGAGCTTTCTCCCAGGGGTCCGCGAGTTGCTTCAGCATTTTGTCGAACGTGGCGACGCTGACCCCGGTCAGGCGGACGAAGCTCGTGCTGGCGCGCAACCGGGCAGCGGAGAACGGACGGGACATCGGGCCGGTACCTTCATGAAGAAGGTTCTCGACGAATCGAATCGTCCCGTGACCTGTCAAGCTCGGCCGCGCCGGCTCAGCTCACCGACGGAGAGCCGCTAACGTACTCATTTTCGCAACGGGTCTATTGATGTCATGCAGGACGTTAGAAGGTCAGTTGCCGATCTTCAGAAGCGTGATGTGTCGCAATTCGGCAAGACTGAGCAGCGAAAAAACGTGTCCCACAACGCACGGGTTTTTGCGGGTACGCGTATTCCAGTGCGTGCTGTCATGCACTTCCTGGAGGACGGGTTCTCTGTCGACGAAATCTTACGAGAGTATCCGTCACTTGCCAAGGCCGACATTGAAGCAATAGCCGCCGAACATCAGAAGGCTGCGTGAGATTTAGAAAGCCAATTCTGAGACTGGCGTTGGATGAGGGCGTTCCTGATTCGGTTGGCCGTGTCCTGAAAGACGCTGGCCACAAGGTGATCTTTCTAAACAAGGCTCGAGAACTACCGCGTGGGTCGAAGGATCAGCTGGTATGTGAGTTCGCGCTGATTAACGAGGTCATTTTAGTGGCCACCGATGGAGACATGAGGCAAATCGCTCGCGGTCATGGAATTGGTGCAAATCGCTATGCCCGTCTTAATCTCCTAACAGGCTGCTGAAAAACCCTCTGCAACGTCAGGCGCCAGTAGGTTCAGTGTTCGATTTTCGGTTTGTCGGGACGGAATCAGGCATTTGCACAGCGTCAGAATGGCTCTGATCCAGCATTTGGCATAGCGCTGACAGCCTCATCCTATCGCGAGCAGCCGCGGCAGTCGGATCAGGTTGTAAGCCGTCGCCTTGAACATGAACATCCAGCCTACGCGGGCGCGACCCCGAAACTTCGTTTGCGCCATTCCGCCGACTTCCTTGATCCAGCCATTGGCTTCCTCGATCCGCTTGCGGATCACCTGGCTGATCCGGTAGCCATCGTGACGCGTCGTGCGCCGGTCGATGTTCGAGCCGCGATGCGCGGTGATGTTCTGCGCCACGTGCGGGGTCACATTCAGTTTGCGGGCTGCCGCAACGAACGCCGCCGTGTCGTAGTTCTTGTCTGCTCCGACGGTTTTCTTGTCCGAACCAGGCAACTCGCCCAACATGGCCAGCGCCGCCTCCGGCTCCGCCGTCCCGGTGGCCAGCGTCAGGCGCGCATCCACCACCAGCCCGTTGCGGTTCTCCATAAGCAGATGTCCGGTGAAGCCCAGCTTCGCCTCCTGTCCGCCTGATTTACGGGCAAGACGAGCGTCCGGATCGGTGGTCGAGGCATGTGTCTCGTTGGAACGCGTCTCGCCGCGGAAGTTGCGCTCGCCATTGCGGCCCGGTGCCGGCGGTTCGTCGTTGCCGTCCTTGCGGCGGAAGCTCTTCATGCTGGCCCACGCCTGGATCAGCGTGCCATCAACCGAGAAGTGCTCGTCCGAAAGCAGACCCTGCACCTGCGGCAGGTTGAGCACTGCCGACATGAACGCCGCCGCGATGTCGCCCTCCAGCAGCCGGTCGCGGTTCTTGCTGAAGACGGTCGGCACCCAGACCGGATCGTCCACCGACAGGCCGACGAACCAGCGGAACAGCAGATTGTAGTTCAACTGCTCCATCAGCTGACGCTCGGAACGGATGGTGTAGAAGGCTTGCAGCAACAGCGCGCGCAGCAACTGCTCGGGTGGGATCGAGGGACGGCCGTTCTCGGAATACAGCGCCGCGAACCGGTCGTTGAGCGACTGCAGGGCCTCGTCTGCCAGCGTTCGGATCACCCGCAACGGATGGGTCTGGGGGATCCGGCTCTCCGGCCGCACATAGCTGAAAAGTCCGTCGCGTCGTTCGTCAGAACCGCGCATTGAGGCTACCCGAGGCTGTCAATCCGATAGGGCATCGAATCAGATGCCGCCGCGTCGAAGCAAGGGGTTTTTCAGCAGCCTGCTAAAGCTCTCCTGTCGTGAGACCGTTGCAGCAGCTAGAGTGGGAGAGGCTCTCACTCTGATCGAACACGAATGGCATTGTGGCCGGATGGGGGATGGGCGGCGCATATTCATTGAGATACTGGACAGTGCAATTCGATCAAATCGGTAATCCGATTCGAGCGCTAGGCAAGTCATTCCCATCAAGATGGTGCGGATGCTGACTACGATCGAGGCCAAATCGGCTCGCGTGGCGGGCGGGGAAGACAGTTGTCTCCACAACGGCGTGAAAGACTGCCGAGGATGCGGAGAGCTCTCGTTCTTGCGGATGAGCGCATTCTACGAATTCCCATGATAGCACGTGAGTTGCCAGCACCGCCGGAACCGCTCTAGCTTCAGGGTCGCCAGGGGAGGAAACCCGGAATGGATTGCACTGCATGCGTGGTTGCGGTGCACAGCGTGCACTCCAAACCTGCCGGCCTGGTCGGCGAGAGCCGCGTCGCGCTCCGCTCACCTGTCTGATCACCATCGTCATCGCCAGCAACAGGAAACATCCCATGCCAGAGCCGTCGCGCGCATTGCCGCAGCCCACGCCTGAGACACAACATTTCTGGGATGGCACGCAGGCAGGCGAGTTGCGGCTGCAACGCTGCGACGGCTGCGGCAAGTCGTATTTCCCGCCGCGCCCGTTCTGCGCAACCTGCGGCTCCCGCAAGGTCAGCGTGTTCAAGGCTTCCGGCAAGGCGATCCTGTGGAGCTACGTGATTCATCACCGGCCGGTGCCGGGATTTAAGCCGCCCTATGCCATCGCCGTGGTGCAGTTGGCCGAGGGTCCGCGCATGATGACCAACATTGTGGACTGCCCGCAGACGCCGGAGGCGCTGCAGCTCGACATGCCACTGGAGGTGGTGTTCGAGAAGCAGGACGATGCCATCACGCTGCCCTTGTTCCGTCCGGCGAAAGGCTGATCCAATGCGCAGAAATGCAGTTGCGGTGGTTGGCGCCGCGGAAACCACCAAGCTGGGCGTGATCCAAGATCTTTCGCAGATCGGCCTGCACGCGGATGCCGCGCTGAATGCGATGGCGGATTGCGGCTTGCGCCCGAAGGATATCGACGGCATCGCCACCGCCGGCGAGACGCCGGTGCAGCTCGCGCATTACCTCGGCATCACGCCGACCTGGGTGGATGGCACCTCGGTGGGCGGCTGTTCGTTTATGATCCATGTGCGGCACGCCGCCGCGGCAATCGAGGCGGGGCTGGCGAAGACCATCCTGATCACCCACGGCGAAAGCGGCAAGTCGCGTATCGGCAACCCGCCGCGCTCGGTGCCGCCGTCCTCGTTGCAGGGCCAGTTCGAGCAGCCGTTCGGCCCGATGGGACCGCCGAGTTTGTTCACCATTCCGGTGATGCGCTACATGAAGACCTATGGCGTGACGGTGGAGCAGATCGCCCAGGTCTGCGTCGTGCAGCGGGAATGGGCGGGCAAGAATCCGCGCGCGACGTTCCGCACCCCGATCACCACCGATGACGTGCTGAACAGCCGGATGATCGCCTATCCGTTCCGGCTGCTGATGTGCTGCCTGGTGACCGATGGTGGCGGCGCACTGATCCTGACCTCGGCCGATCGGGCGCGCGACTTCCCGACCAAGCCGGTGTACATCCTGGGCACCGGGGAGAGCGTGGAAACGCCGATGGTCAGCCAGATGGAGGATTTTACTTCGTCCCGCGCGTTCCGCGTCGCCGGCCCCACCGCGTTTCAGCAAGCCGGTATCAATCGCAACGATGTCGACCACCTGATGATCTACGATGCGTTCGCGCATCTGCCGATCTACGGGCTGGAGGACCTCGGCTTTCTGCCGCGCGGCGAGGCGGCGCAGTTCATCGCCGAACGCAACACCGCACCCGGCGGCAAGCTGCCGCTGAACACCAACGGCGGCGGGCTGTCATACATGCATTCCGGCATGTACGGGATGTACGCGTTGCAGGAAAGCGTGCGGCAGATGCGCGGCATTGCAGCGGCGCAGATCCCGGATGCGAAGATCTCGGTGTGCCATGGCGTCGGCGGCATGTTCGCTGCATCCGGCACCATCATCTTTTCAAATCAGGCGCCGTAACGCAGAACACAGGAAGCCGGAGAACCCTCCTTCTCCCACGCGCGGAGAAGGAGCGGTTGCCCACCGCAATCCGGACCACGCATGAGGGAACGATCCACGATGACCGACCACCTGTTCTCCGGCCTGAAAGTCATCGACTGCGCAAGCTGGATCGCGGCGCCGGCGGCCGCGACCATCCTGTCCGATTTCGGCGCCGATGTGATCAAGCTGGAACCGCCTGGCGCGGGCGATCCCTGGCGGGGCCGCAGCGCCAATCCGGCGGCGCATACCGACTATTACTGGCAGCTCACCGCACGCAACAAGCGCAGCCTGGCGCTCGACCTGAAGCATGAGGCCGGGCGTTCGGTGCTGTACCGGCTGGCGGCGGAAGCCGATGTGTTCATCACCAACTTTCCGCTGCCGGTGCGCGACCGTCTGCAACTGGCGCCGCAGCATCTGCTGCCGCTGAACCCGCGGCTGATCTATGCATCCTTCACCGCCTATGGCGAAGCCGGCGACGAGGCCAACAAGACCGGTTTCGATTCCACCGCCTATTGGGCACGCACCGGGCTGATGGATGCGGTGCGCGCCGACACGGATACCACGCCGGCACGATCCGCGCCCGGTATGGGCGATCATCCCAGCGCCACCGCGCTGTACGCCGCCATCGTCACGGCGCTGTACCGCCGCGAAAAGACCGGTCGCGGCGGGCTGGTCAGTTCGTCCCTGCTCGCCAACGGGCTGTGGGCGAATGGCTGCTTCGTGCAGACTCGCCTGTTCGGCGAATCGGTGCCGCATCGGGCGCCACGCGAGCACGCACCCAACCCGCTCGCCAACCATTACCGTGCGCGCGACAATCGCTGGTTCATCATGGCGCTGTTCAATGAACAGCGGCAGCTTCGCCCGTTCCTGGCAGCGATCAATCGCGAAACCTGGATCGATGATCCGCGCTTTGCCACGGTCGAGACACGACGGCAGAATGCGCCGGCTCTGGTGGCGATGCTGGACGCGGTGTTCGCCGAACGCGACCTGGCGGACTGGCGGGAGCGACTGGATGGTGCCGGCGTCACCTTCGGGATCGTCGGCACGGTGGACGACGTGGCGCATGATGCGCAGATGCGCGCGATCGGCGCGCTGGTGCCATTCGACCAGTCGGACATTCTGACGGTATCCAGCCCGTTCCAGTTGGACACCGAAACCAAGGTCGCTCCGCGCACCGCTCCGAAGCTGGGCCAGCACAGCGACACCGTGCTGCACGAAGCCGGCTATTCCGCCGATGACATCAGCCGGCTGCGTAGTCTTGGAGTGCTGGCCTGAGCTTTACCGGCTGCAGGCGCCGCCGCCGAGCACGCAGAATGATGCACAGTGTGGATGGTTCAGCGCGACGGGGCGTGCGGCCTCGGCCAGGCTCTGCCCGAGTTCGAACCGCGCATCATAGGCCAGCAGCGTGCACGCCAGCACCGCCGGATGCGCGGCGCCCTTCCGCTTCACCACCATCCGCGACGACGCGCACATCATGTCGTCGGGCGATTTATCCAGGATACTCCAACAGGCTTCGGTGATCTCCGGCACGTCACGCCCGATATCCATCTCGGGGAACAGCATCAGCTGCACCGGGTCCTGCGCATCCACCGCGACGCCCAGTTCGGCGAACAGCCGGGCAAATCCGTCGCGCAAGGCAGCGTCGGATTCCCGCGTGAAGTGACGGCCGGCGACATGCAGCGTGAAGCCGTGGCGCGACAGCCAGACCAGTCCCTCGATCGTTGGCGCCCAACTGCGCGCGCCACGCTCCCGCTCGTGTTCTTCTCGCGCGTAGTGATCCAGCGAGACGCGGATGGTCAGCCGGTCGCCATAGGCCTGCCGCAACGCCAGCAGCGGCGCGCGCAGCTTGCGCATCGGTTTCATCGCATTGGTCAGCACCAGCGCCGACAAGCCGCGCGCCAGCACGTCCTGCAGCATGCCGATGATATCCGGGTTCATGAACGGCTCGCCGCCGGTGAAGCCGACCAGCGTCGTTGGCAGGTCGGTGTGGGTGATCTCGTCGAGATAGCCGGCGACCTCCGCACGGGTGAGATAGACCAGCCGGTCGTTGCGCGGGGACGATTCGATGTAGCAGTGGCTGCAGGTCAGATTGCACAGCGTGCCGGTGTTGAACCACAGCGTATCCAGCGCCCGAAGCGCCACGTGCGCACGTTGTTCGCCGCGCGCCGTGCGCACCGGGTCCTGAAATTTCGCCGGATCGAGTTCGGCCGGGCGCAAGCTGGTCCACGTCATCTCCATCAGAGTCGCTGCCGATTGGGGCGGGTCTGGCGATCCGGCAAGGTGACGGAACGCGCAAGCGCGCCATTCTGCGCTGGCGGCGCTCACCGCCTCAAGGGGCTGATGCGGTGCTGTCCTGCGGTCGGTCGAAGTACCAGGTCTCACCCTGGCGCACCCGGTAGCCGAGTGACCGCAGATGCGCGATCGCGGCGGTGCCGTCCTGTCCGGGCAGCGGATGAAGTTCGAGGCTGATTTGTGCGATCCGGCCGGCCAGCGCGCCGTCGATCCCGGCGATGATGGCGTGTTCGGCGCCTTCGCAATCCATCTTGAGCATGTCAATGCGGGAGAGACCCTCTGCCGCCATCAAATCGCGCAGGCTGATGGTCGCCACGGTTTCGGTCGCCCCGCTCTGCTTGTGCCCGGCCACCTCCGTCCACAGCGACGCGAACAACGGATCGTTGCCGATATGCAGCACCGCTTCGCCGGTCTGGTCGGCCACTGCCGCGTGCCGGCAGGACACGTTCTGAAGTCCGTTCAAGGAAAGGTTGTGGAGCAGGCAGGCATAGGTCGCGCCTGACGGTTCCACGGCGATGACCCGGCCCTTCGGGCCGACGGCCTTCGCTGCCAATACTGAATAGCAGCCGATATTGGCGCCGACATCGACGACGACATCGCCCTGGTTCAGCCGCTCGCCAAGCGAGGTATAGGCATGCAGCCCGAATATCTCGAAGGCTGCGAAGCGGTCGCCGGGACCCGGACGGATGCGCATCTTGAGGCCGTCGCGGGTGCGCAGCACATAGGGTGCGTGTCGCAGCCCGATGCGATCCAGGATGACGTGGTGGGGATTGCGGAAAGCGGCAACGAGTTCCCGAACGGGCAGCGTCTTGCTTACGGCAGGATTCATCTCCGGTACCTGCGCCGGTAGGTACTGCGCCGGTAGCGATGGATCGCGCCGCAGCCGGTCCGAACCGCGTAGGCACCCGGTGGGGGTGAGTCAAGAATTTGTGAGTGGCCTGGATCTGGCATGGACGGCGCGCTCCATGTCCCTTGGCGCCGGGTCCCTTGGCGCCGGCGCGCGCGCCGTCAGCAGGATCGCCATTGCCAGCAGTTCCACGCAGGCGGCGACGCCCAGCACCGGGCGGTAGCCGCCCAGCAGGTCGCGCAACACGCCGTACAGGGCTGGGCCGAAGGCGGAGCTGAGTTGGATCACCGTCGCGGCCAGGCTGTAGATCGCGGCGAACCCGGTGGCGCCGAATTCCCGCCGCATCAGAATGGGCGACAGCGTGGTGATCTGCCCCAGGCAGAACCCGTAGATCAGGCTGGCACCCAGCAGGACCGGCGCAGTCGGCACCAGGGCGATCGCGGCGAGCAGCGCAGCCTGGGCGGCAAAAATGCCACTGGTGTAGCGCCGCAGCGCCACGCGATCGGCGATGCGGGCCAGCAGCAGGCGGCCGAGCAGATTGGTTAGGCCGGTGGCGCTGACCAGCCAGCCCGCGCCGATTGCGCCCAGTTGCGGCGTCGCGAGCGTCACCTGGTGGGTGAAGAACCCGACCTGGACTGCCAGGCCGAGCGCGAAGCTGATGGCGATGGTCCAGAACGCCGGTGTGGCGGCGGCGGTGGCGCGGGTCCAGCCGGGCTGCGCCGGTGCGGTGACGCGGTGCGGGCCGGGGAGGAGGGTGCCGTCCGGAGCCTGGCCGATATCGTGGGGGCCTCGATAGCGCAGCACCAAGGCGGCTGAAGGCACCAGCACGGCGACGGTCAGGGCGCCGCCGCCCAGCGTCGCGGCCGCGAAGCCGAACCGGGCAATTGCCAATGTGAGCAGGGGCACCACCAGCATGGCGCCGAAGCTCGCCCCGGTCAGTGCAATGGCAACGCTGCGGCCCTGGTGACGCTCGAACCAGGGGGCCAGCGTGGCGGTGATGCCGGTGAGAGACAGCGCGGCGTAGCCGACGCCGAGCAGGATGAAGGCCGGGTAGAGCTGCCACGGAGCTGCGACCTGGCCGATGGCGGCCACGCCGGCTCCCAGCGCGAGCGCGCCAGCGATGAACACCGGGCGCGAGCCGAATCGGTCCAGTGCGCTGCCGATTGCGGTGAGGATGAGGGCGTTGGTCAGGTAGAAGCTGGTGACGGCGGTGGAGACCAGGGCAACAGACCAGGAGCGGGAGCGGGTGATCTCGCCGAGGTAAACGCTCGCGCCGAACACGGCGAAGCCCCAGGTGAAGACGGCGGCGACGAAGCAGATGGCGACGACGCGCCAGCCGTAGAACAGGCGAGGGTGGGGCAGGGGGCGCATACGGGTCCGCGGCGATGGCTGGGCGTTTCCTTGGTCCCGCAGTTTGGCGGCTGGCGTGTGGGAAGGATACAGCGCGGGGCGGCGACGCTGAAGGATCGAGCGCACTTACGGATCGAGGACCCTGACTGATTGGGGATACCGCTCCCGCCTCCTGGTCGTGCCGGTGCTCCTGTTGTGCCAGCGTCACCGCGTCGTGCCGGCGCCACACGCCGTGCCGGGGGAAGGCGCGGCCTCCACGGGGTCCTTAGTTTCTTGCGGAACCCATCCCATGCGCGTGGCAGTGACAGCTCCGGGAACTGGATGGATCCCAAACCTCTCCCGCGCCCTCGCGGATGCCGGGCCTTCGCCCGGCCCGACGTCGTGACTCCGGCACGATAGGATGACACACGCACGATGCGGTGACATGGGCACGACGGGTTGGTACCCGCGTGACGAGGCGGCCTCGGCACGCCAGCCGTCCGCCGAGTGGACATCCACCTCGGCCGAAAAACCGGTAGTGTCTCAGTTTGAACTCTGATCGTCCGACAAGGGCGCGCCCGACTTTGTGCGCCGAGTTTCCCAGGCCCTCTTAGCGCGAGCGGACAGCTTCTTGGCGATAGCAGAACGTCTCCGAGAATCAGCTGCTTTCGCCCCGGCTTGCTTCATCCTCCCGGCGTGTGATGGCTTACCCTCAGTCTCTTGCCACCGCTTGCGCATGAGCTTGACGGCTTCGATCGGATAGAGATCGCAATCAAACATCCAGTGGTGTGTTCCGCATAGCCAGGCGAGGTTATCCGGGTCGTTGTTGCCAGGCTGGTGGTCTAGATGCGCCACCGTCAGGGCTGCCTTCAATTCCAAACCGCAGATTACGCAACATTGGAAAGGGTAAGCCTGCTTAGGCGACGCCCAAAGACTACCGAATCGCGTGAGGTCCGGTGGCGTTGAATTTCTGTGAGGGAGATTCCGGCGCGGGCAAGTTCCGTTCAGACTCGTGGGATGACAGACAGATCAGTGATTCGCGAACGGTACACGGCGGTTGAGCGTGGTCTGAACGAACGGTCTCGCCGCCTGCTTGCGGCGGTGGAGGCCAAAACGGCCGGCCATGGTGGGATCACCGCCGTTTCCCATGCGACGGGCGTCGCCCGCAGTACGATCGGCCGGGGGTTGAAAGATCTGGCTGCTCCAGGCTCGTTGTCTGGTGTGGTTCGACGGCCCGGTGGTGGTGGTCCAACCTTGATCGCGAAAGACCCGGCTCTTCTGGCAAACCTACGTCAATTGGTTGAACCCGCGACGATGGGCGATCCGATGCGGCCGCTGATGTGGGTGTCGAAAAGCCATGCGAAGCTGGCGGCGGCATTGCGTGAGATGGGACACAAGATCGCGGATAGCAGCATCCCCAAATTGCTGGGCTTGCTGAAATATCGTCGGCAGGTGAACCGCAAGACCCTGGAAGGCAGCCATAATCCCGACCGTGACGCCCAGTTCGAACACATCAACGCCGCTGTCATCGCCACGCAGGCGGCCGGTCAGCCGGTGATATCGATCGATACGAAGAAAAAGGAACTGGTCGGCTCATATAAGAATGCCGGCAGCGACTATCGTCCACAAGGCTGCGCCGACAAGGTCAACGTGCATGACTTCGTTGACAAGGAGCTTGGGAAAGCCATCCCGTACGGCATTTACGATATCACCGCAAACGCGGGTTGCGTGAGCGTTGGGATCGACAATGATACTGCCCAGTTCGCGGTTAACTCGATTCGCCGTTGGCTGGAACTGATGGGCCGCGAACGATATCCGGACATGAAGACACTGATGATCACGGCCGATGGCGGCGGCTCGAACGGTTCGCGTGTACGCCTGTTCAAAGTCGAGCTTCAGAAGTTGGCTGACGAAGCCGCTCTGACGCTACAGGTCTGTCACTATCCACCAGGGACCTCAAAGTGGAACAAAATTGAGCATCGCCTGTTCTGCCACATCACCCAGACTTGGCGCGGCAAACCACTGACCAGCCGGGAGACAGTCGTCGAATTGATCGCCTCCACAACGACCAAAACCGGCCTGACCGTCCGCTGCGAACTCGATACTCGCATCTATCCGAAGGGCCTGAAGGTCGAGGATGCGGACATGGCAACCCTCAATATCGCGGGTCATGCGTTCCATCCGGAATGGAATTATACGATCTCCCCGAGACAGCCGCGGTGAAGCGGTAGTCTTTGGGCGTCGCCTTAGCAACGATCCGAGCTTCGCCCTGTCGTCTTCCCGCCACGGGCGGCGGTGACTCAGGGGCTTTCAAGCAACGCTCGCCGTGCGTGGCTTATACGGCCCGCGCTTCTTCACCCGCTCAGCCTGCGCATCGATAGCGCCACTACGTCCTCCATGCTCCAAAGCGTCTTTCTCAGGCCAGCGCCATAGCCGGGCTGCACCGCAGAAAATCAAGAAAAATATTCCGATTTTTGTTCCGGCAGGGGGCGGCGACGCGGTGGGGAACCGCCAAAGAATAGGATTTGCATATTTTTGGTTGATTTTGCAGATTTGGCCCGCCATGGCGGCAGGCATCACGGATCTGTCTTTGGTCGGCGTATAACATCGTGGCGCTGATTGATGCTCGCGCTGAGGCACCGAAGAAGCGTGGGCCGTATAAGCCGCGCCAGCCGCAGATAACCACATGAAGCTCACCAAGGACTGGTGTGTGGAGGTTCTCGGACCGGGGGTCGATCCCAGCAAGGCCGGGATTTACCACTGGCAGATCGAGGGTGGCGGGACCTACATCGGGAAGTACACAAGCATCCGGCGACCACGGGAGGAATACCGACGCAATGTGCAGCGTATTCTCGATTGCCGACGCTCTCACCATCCACATGGAAATTTTCGGCGCATCCACCATGCGCTGGCAGAGGCGGTAAGGGCTGGCAGGCGGATCACCCTCACGATTCTAATCAACGCCGAGCAGGCCGACCTCAACAGGTTAGAGCAGGAGTTCATCCTGTCCGAGCGCCCCACCCTCAATGGCGGAGCAAAAAACGACCCAAATTCAAACTGAGACACTACCGAAAAACCGCACGGATGGCGCCGTCGGTCGCAGCCTGTAGGATGTCGCGTTCTGCCACCACTCATGGAGAGCCAGGCATGCCGGGCGCCCTTGATCACCTGCTGGTGCTGGACCTCACCAGCCATCTCTCCGGTCCATACTGTGCCATGATGCTGGCCGATCACGGTGCCGACGTCATCAAGATCGAGCCGCCTTCCGGCGACAACGCGCGCAACATGCCGCCCTTCGTGAATGGCGAGAGTGCGCCGTTCATGACGTGGAACCGCAACAAGCGATCCGTTGTGCTCGACCTGAAGAACGCGGAGGACCAGGCGCGTTTCTGGAGCCTCGCCGAACGCGCCGACATCGTGCTGGAAAACTACCGGCCGGGTGTGCTGGACCGTCTCGGCCTCGGCTGGGACGTTCTGCACGCCCGCAACTCGCGCCTGGTGCTGGGCTCGATTTCCGGCTTCGGCCAGACCGGACCGTACAGCCGCCGCGGTGGGTTCGACCTAATCAGCCAGGCGATGTCCGGCCTGATGAGCGTCAACGGTCCGCCCGACGGCGATCCCTACCGCCTGCCGATCGCCATCTCCGATGTCGCCGCGGGCATGTTCCTGGCCTTCGGGGTGCTGGCCGCTATCGAGGCGCGGCACCGTTCCGGCGAAGGCCAGCACGTCGAGACCTCGTTGCTGGAAGCCGCGACCTCGTTCTGCGTCTATGAATCGGCGCATTACTTCGCCACCGGCACGCGTCCGCCGCGCATCGGTCAACAGCATCGCGGCAGCGCGCCGTACCAGTGCTTCGCGACCGCTGATGGGCACATCACCATTGGTGCCTCGCAGCAGAAATTCTTTGAGACCCTGTGCCGCCTGGTCGGGCTGCCCGACCTGCCCGCCGACCCGCGATTCCGCAGCGTCGCCGATCGCGTGCAGCACAATGACGCGCTGGTGGAACTGCTGGCGCCGCCGCTGCGCCGGCAACCCTCCGCGCATTGGCTGGAACAGTTGGAGCAGGCCGGCGTGCCCGCCGGGCCGGTCCTGCATTTCGATGAAGTGTTCACCGACCCGCATATGCTGGCGCGTGATATGGTTGTCGCCACGCATCACCCCGTCACCGGCGCGTTCAGCACCCTTGGTGTTCCGGTGAAACTCTCGGCGACGCAAGGTGCGGTGCGAGAGCCGGCACCCCGCCTCGGCGAACATACCGCTACGGTGTTCGCGACCCGCAAGGCAGCAGAGTAGCGCGCTCCGCCGCGCCGGCTCCGCACCCGGCCGTGAATGCGCCCGCGTGGAACTGGTGCGACCGTCTCCGCGTTGCCGTCGGCACTGCGGAGACAACCCATGGAGCGACGGCGCGCCGGCAGGCTGGCTTTGTGGCTGGGTATGCCGATCATATTGATTGCCGGCCTGCTGGCAGTGTGGAACTGGGATTGGTTCATCCCGCTGGTGCAGACACGCGCCACCGCCGCACTGGGCCGCCCGGTGCACATCCAGCACCTGCATCTGTCGCTCGGCCGCGTCACCCGGGCAATTGCCGACGACGTCAGCATCGCCAATCCGCAGGGATGGGACGGCCCGCCCTTTGCCACCGCAAAGCACCTCATCGTCGATGTGGATCTTTGGCATTACATCCGGCACGGACAACTGATCGTGCCGCTGGTGGCGTTGCAGCAGCCGCGGGTGAAGCTGGTGCAGACCGCGGACGGCAAGGCCAACTACCTGCTGCAACCCGCGGGCTCATCTGGCGGCTCCGACACGAAGATCGGCAACGTGCGCATCGAAGCCGGCCACGTGCAGGCCGAACTGCTCCCGCTGAAGGCCGATCTCGGCATGGATATCGCAACCCGCGAGACCGGTGATCAGCCGCAGGTGGTGGTGGATGCGCGTGGCACTTATGGCGGTGCGCCGATCCAGGGCCGGCTGATTGGCGGCGCATTGCTGTCACTGCGCGATGCCGCGCATCCCTGGCCGGTCGATCTGCGGCTGGAAAACGGCCAGACGAAGGTGGCGTTGGTGGGGACGCTGCAGGACCCGCTGCACCTGAAGGGCGCCGACCTCAAGCTGCAACTCGCCGGCCAGGACATGGCGCAACTTGAGCACCTTGCGGGATTTCCCATCCCGCCGACGCCGCCCTACAAGGTGACCGGCCAGCTCGACTTCGCCGATAGCCGCATTCGGTTCCGCGATTTCTCCGGCCAGGTCGGAAGCAGCGATCTGGAAGGCACCATCGCCGTCGATCCCGGCAAGGGACGGAGCGAAGTGACAGCCGACCTGAAATCGAGGCAGGTCGATCTCGCCGATCTCGGTGGGTTCCTCGGCGCCCAGCCAGGCCGGGTCGGCACCCCGGGCCAGAGCGCGGAGAAGAAGGCCGAAGTGGTGCAGGCCGAGGCCAGCGCCAAGCTGCTGCCGGACCGGCAGATCAGCCTGCCCAAGCTGCAATGGGCCGACATTCACCTTCGCTACCATGGTCAGCAGATCAAGGGCCGCTCGGTGCCGCTGGACGATCTGACTGCGGTGCTCGATATCGTCAACGGCGCTGTGACACTGCACCCGGTCAGTTTCGGTGTCGGTTCCGGTCAGATCAAAGCCACGATCGCCTTGGCGCCGATGCCGAACAACGTGATGCACGCCAAGGTGGATCTGGCATTCCGCCATGTCGACGTCTCGCGCCTGATGTCGGCCACGCAGGCCTTTCACGGGGCCGGCACGATCAGCGGCATCGGCAATCTCGACGCCACCGGAAACTCCCTGGCGCAACTGCTGGGTAACGGCAATGGCGGCCTGCGACTGGGCATGGCGGGCGGCGATCTCAGCGCGTTGCTGGTGAACCTGTCCGGTCTGCAATTCGGCAACGCGCTGCTGTCGGCGCTGGGCGTCCCCGAGCGCACCCAGGTGGAGTGTCTGGTGGACGATATGGCCTTGCAGCACGGCATCCTGGCGATACAGGCGCTGGTGCTCGATACCGGCGAGGCGATCGTCAACGGTGCCGGCGCCATCAACCTGAAGACCGAGGCGATAGACCTGCAGCTGCGTACCGACGCCAAGCATTTCTCGATCGGGTCGCTGCCGGCGCCGATAAATATCGGTGGCACGTTGAAATCACCCAGCATTCGGCCGGGGGCGGAACTGGCGGCGCGCGGTGGCTTGGCGGCCGGTCTGGGCGTGCTGTTCGCGCCGCTGGCCCTGCTGCCCACCATCCAACTGGGGGTCGGCGACGATCATCGCTGCGACCGCATTCTGGCGCAGGCGAAAGCGCAGCCCGGCGGCCAGCGTCTGCCGCCCCCCGCCAATCGGGAAACCTCCCGCTAGTCGTCCGATGGCTTGTGATCTGACGGGTCCTGGGGCCAGGCGCCATGGCCAGATGACGTCAGCCTGCGGGGATGCTGGGATAGGCCATGGCACCGCCCCCGGATTTCGACACATTCTGGCTGGTCTATCTGCGCGCGCATGCACGTCCAGCAACCCGGGCGCTGCACTACACCGGTAGTCTCCTGGCGCTTGCCTGCCTCGTGCTGGCCGTCGTGCAGCGTGACCCGCTCTGGGTGGTCCTGGCTCCTATCGCGGGTTACGGCTTCGCCTGGGCGAGTCATCTGTTCGTGCAGCACAATCGCCCACAAACCTTCGGTCACCCGCTTTGGTCGCTGTTGAGCGATTTCCGCATGCTGGGCCTGTGGGTTGCCGGGCGGCTTGCGCCCCATCTCCGCCGCGCCGGACTTTGACCTGCAGGCGCTGGGCAACCGCGATCCGCTCGACCCGGCCATGCGATCGATAGGGTTCCTCACGGTGCCGTCGCGTCTATGCTGGTTCGGATGTCTTCCACACCCGTTGTTCCGGTCGAGCCGCCCCCTCGTGCAAGCGCCCGAGTTGTCTCGCTGATCGTCGCCAGCGCGATGTTCATGGAGCAGCTGGACGGCACCGTGCTGGCCACCGCCTTGCCCACCATGGCCAAGAGCTTCCATGTCGCGCCGCTGCACATGAACGTGGCGCTGACCGCCTACCTGCTGACGCTGGCGATGTTCATCCCCGCCAGCGGCCGGATCGCCGACCGGTTCGGCTCCCGCACCGTGTTCCGCGCGGCGATCGGGATCTTCACCGCCGGCTCGATCGCCTGTGCCCTGGCGCCCAGCCTCGCGTTCCTGGTCGGCGCGCGCATGCTGCAGGGCATGGGGGGCGCGATGATGTCGCCGGTCGGACGGCTGGTGATGTTGCGGGCGGTGTCGAAGACCGAGCTGGTGCGGGCCATGGCCTGGCTGATGATCCCAGCCACCATCGGACCGATCGTGGGACCGCCGGTCGGCGGGTTCCTGGTCACCTACCTGTCCTGGCACTGGATCTTCTACATCAACGTGCCGATCGGCCTGACCGGCATCGTCCTGGTCACCCGCTACATCGATGAGATGCGGGAGCCGGCGCGCAGTGCCTTCGACCTGCGCGGACTGGCGCTGGCGGGTGGTGCGCTGGCCTGCCTGATGTTCGGCATCGAAATGGCCAGCCGCGGTGTCGGATCCCGCCTGCTGACCTTGGGCCTGGTCGCCGCGGGTGTGCTGTCGGCCGGGCTCTATTGGCTGCATGCGCGGCACCATCCGCGGCCGATGCTGGACTTCCGGCTGATGCGGATCGTCACCTTCCGCATGTCGGTGATGTGCGGCACCCTGTCACGCATCGCGGTCGGTGCCATGCCCTTCCTGCTGCCAATGATGCTGCAGCTCGGCTTCGGCATGTCGGCGGTACAGAGCGGCGCAGTCACCTTCGTCAGCTCGATCGGGTCACTCGCGATGCGGCTGGCGGCACCGTCGATCCTGCGCCGGCTGGGATTCCGCACCGTGCTGGTGTGGATCGGCCTGCTGGCGACCTTGCTGCTGGCGTCGAGCGCCGCGTTCCGGCCGTCCTGGCCGTTGGCGGCAATCTACGTCGTGCTGCTGCTGAACGGGTTTTTCCAGTCGCTGCAGTTCATGGCGTACAACACCATCGCCTATGCCGACGTGCCGCGGCCGGAAATGAGCGCGGCGACCAGCTTCTACACGACGTTCCAGCAGATGTCGCTGACCCTGGGCATCGCCATCTCCGCCACCGCCCTGGCGGCCTCGATGGCGGCGACCGGCCATGGCGTGCCGAAACTGGCGGACTTCTCCGTGGCGTTCCTGTTCGTCTCGGCGATCTCGCTGTTCGCGCCCTTGCTGGCGACGCGGCTCGATCGTAGCGCCGGCGCGGAGTTGAGCGGCCACCGCGAACGGCCGGGCAAGCCGCGACTGGCGGCGGCGGAATAGCGCGATGTGTGTATAGCGCGATGTGTGTGTGGTACAGACCGTGAAGGTCTGCCTAGCGCAGCAGCAGGAGCACCACCAGGCTGCCGGCCCCGAACACCAAGCAGTAATACGCGAACGGGTTCAGCGCCCAGGTGTCGTGTTGCCGGAAATAGCGCATCAGGAACGCGGTGCTGGCGTAGGCGGTCAGCCCCGCGACCACCGCGGCCATGGTGGCCAGTTCAAACACCCCGGCCGGAACGCTGGCATGCAGCAGGTGCGGCACCTCCAGCACGGTCGCACCGATGATGATCGGCGTCGCGATCAGGAACGAGAAATGCGCGGAGCCTTCATGGTTGATGCCGCGCAGCAGGCCGCCCACGATGGTGGCGCCGGACCGGGAGATGCCAGGGATCAGCGCGCTGCACTGCCAGCAGCCGATGGTCAGCGCGTCCATCGCGGTGAGGCTGGAGAGCGGGCGGCTGCCGCGGCCGCGCAGTCGCTCGCCGAACAGCAGCAATCCGCCATTGACCACCAGGAACACGGCCGCGACCACCGGCGAGCCGAACAGCGAGCGAACGAAATGCTCCAGCAGGAAGCCTACGATGACCGCTGGGATGGTCGCGATCACGATCAGCACGAACACGCGGCGGCTCTCCGCCACCTGATGGGCGGACCCGATGCCGAGTATGCCCATCAGCAGCGCCCACCAATCGCGCCAGAAATAGATCAGCAGGGCAGTCGCCGTGCCGAGGTGCAGCATCACCAGGAACGGCAGGAACTGCGGCGCGTGCTGATCGACGCCCCAATGCAGCAGGGCGGGCATAACGACGGCGTGGCCGAGGCTGCTGACCGGGAACAACTCGGTCGCGCCCTGCAGCACGGCGATGACGATGGCTTGCAGCGTGTCCATGGCCGTTCGTCGCTGAATCCGGAGGATTCCGCAACTAACCTTTTGATCAATCGTTCGCCGGATAGTCGGCCATCAGGCGCTTTTGAGTCCGCCAAGCGCGCCACAGGGCGGCCACGCCAGCCGAACGGTGGCCACGTGCCCGATTGGCGGCACCAATGCGGAACGCCTGGCCATAATGGAAGAACTGCGCGCGCCAGGCATCAAGCAGGCGGGTCGAGGGGTCCCAGACATGGGTGGCCTCCGAGCCGGCGCCGTTGATCTCGATCACCCGAAACCCATCGCCGCGTGCCAGGGCGGCCAGTGAATCGAACCGCACATCGATCCGGCCAAAATGAAAACTCGGTAAGGCCCGGGCGAGTTGGTCGATCCGATCGGTCATTGCCTCGGTGACCAGGCTGGTGCCGTCGCGAAACACTGATCCCTTGCAGTGATTGCCGACGAACACCAGCCGCACGCGCTCGCCCTGGTCCGGGACCTCGTGCCATCGCCGCACCAGGCGAGGCAGATAGAGCTGCGACACCTGGCCCGACCGCGGATCGTCCAGGATAAGCTGGCGCAGGGTGGAGCGGCCGTCGCCGGTCACATAGGGTGCATATTTCAGAGTGACCGAGGTGATTCGCCCGCGCGGCTCATCCGGGTGGCGGATATAGAACAGCCCAGCTTCGCCCTCCTGCGGCAAGTACTCCTGCAGCATGACGCCGGCGCGGCGCGGAAACTCGGTCAGGTAGCGCAGCAGATCCGCGCTGGTCTCCACCAGGCGCACGCCAGCGCCGTTGCAGCCGACATCCGGCTTGGCGACCAGCGGCCAGGTCAGCGTCGCTGCCGCCATGGCCTGTTCCGCCGCGACCAGATCGGCGCGCGGGTTCCAGTCATGTGTCACCAGGCCGGTGCTGCGCGCGAGCAGGGCGCGGGGTTCGCCGCTGACCTGCCGCAGGATGGCGAGTTTCGATTCACCACACAGCCCGCCGATCTCGATATGGGGGTTGGCGGCGGTCGGCAGGGTGAAATCGCCATGGCGCAGACCCATCGCCAGCCAGTGCACCACCACCGGAGTGTAGAACAGCCAGCCGGGCCAGAATTCGAAGAACGAGACCGGCGGCGCAGGCGAAACCGCGCGAGCCTGGCCGAAGCGGATGGCGGTATCCAGTTTCATCGCCGCGCGCTCTGCAATCCCGCGGCGGCGAGCCGACCGGCAACGATGACGAACACGACAAATCCGGCCGCGCCGGCCCAGCGCCAGGCGCCGAAATGCTCCATCAGAACCTGTCCCATCTTGAGCGACACACCGAACAGCAGGCTCGTCCAGCAGGTGGTGGCGATCACCACGGCGAGGGTGAATTGCCTGAAATCGGCACCCACGAAGCCGCAGGTGGTGTAGGTCGGCAGGCGCAGGCCGGGCAGGAACCGGCTGACCAGCACCAGCTTGAATACGCGGCCGCTGAACCAGGCGCGCATCGCCTCCTGCCGGTGGGGCGGCAGGCGTCGCGCGAGCCAGGGCATACGCGCCGACAGCCGGCCCAGGCCGTACAGGCCCAGATCGCCGAGCACGATGCCGACGTACAGCGAAGCGAGTGCCAAGGCGATGGACAGCGTGCCGGCTTCGGCCTGCATTGCGGCAATGACCGTAGCGGCATCCTCCAACACGAAGGTTGCGAACACGATCGAACCGGCTTGCAGCAGCGGACGATGCCCGGCAAGCACCAGGAGGGAGGCGATCGAACTACTCAACATGGCGCGTCGCCTGCAATCTCCTCTTCTGGCGCCGGTTTCGCTGACATAGCGATCAGTTGTCTTGCCAGCGCATCACCGTTCCGTGACAAATCGGCTTTGCGGATTGCCGAATTCGGCCATAGCGCGTGAGACCGGCACCGGGTCGCATCACGATGCGGCATCTGGCCGCTGCGGATGGTCCGTGTTCCATCGATGGTCTTTGGGACGAAACGTTGCTCACTCGTCGGTGCCCTTGGCGACCACGCGATTCGACAAATCCGGCTACCGGTGAGTATCGTCACCGTCAATCAGAACCCATGGAGGGCAGGGAATGAGTGTGGCCTGGACCGATTCGACGCACGAGATCGCGGGCACGAAAATGCATCTTTCGCGTGCCGGCAGCGGCCGTCCGCTGCTGATCCTGCATCATGACATCGGCACACCGGACCGCCTGCCGTTCTACGACACGCTGGCCGCCAGTTTCGACGTGCTGGTGCCGCATCATCCCGGCTGGGGTAAATCGGAACGGCCGCAATGGCTGCGGCATCCGCGCGACATCGCCGCGATGCATGCCTGGCTGCTGGCGGAGCTTGGCGTGAGCGACGTGGCGCTGGTCGGCCTTGGTTTCGGCGGCTGGGTGGCGGCGGAAATGGCGAGCCAGGCTCCAGCCGCCTATCGCAGGCTGGTGCTGGTCGCGCCGATGGGAATCAAGCCGCCGGAGGGTTTCATCGCGGATCAGGCGATCGTCTCGTATATCGACTATCCGCGCGCCGGCTTCCACGACCAGTCGGCATTCACCCGCGTCTACGGCGATATCACCACCGACCAGTTGGAGCAGTGGGATATCTGCCGCGAGATGTCGTTCCGCACCGCCTGGAAACCCTACATGTACAGCCAGACCTTGCCGCATCTGATCGGCGGCATCCGCGCGCCGGCACTGGTGGTGTGGGGCGACGACGACCAGCACGTGCCGCAGAGTGTCGCACCGCTCTGGCAGCACGGCCTGCGCGACGCGAAGCTGGAGACGATGGCTGCCTGCGGCCACTACGTCGAGATGGAAAAGCCGGACGAACTGGCGAAGCTCGTCACCAGCTTCATCAACGCCAACTGAACGCGATCACCCCGGTCCAAGGGAGCGAATCATGCATCTGATGTATTTCACCGAGCAGCCGATGGCAGCCTATGACGCGAAGGCAGGGCTGGATTACGGCGCCACCGCGCTGACTTTCTCCAACAGCAACTTCAATCCGGTCGAAGGCAGCCGGCTGTACAACGAGTATCTGGAGGAATACATCCTCGCCGAAGAATGCGGCGCCGACGGCATCATGCTGAACGAGCATCACAACGCGCCGTTCTGCATGCAGGCCCGCACCAACATGTTCGGCGCGATCCTCGCCGCCGTGACCAAGAAGGTGAAGATCGTCTTCCTCGGCAATCCACTGCCGCTGACGGAAAATCCGGTGCAGCTCGCCGAGGAACTGGCAATGATCGACATGGTCTCGAAAGGCCGTGTCGTCTCCGGCTTCGTGCGCGGTGGCGGGCAGGAGCAGCTGGCAAATGGCGTGAACCCTGCGTACAACCGCGAACGCTTCGTCGAGGCGCATGATCTGATCCAGAAGACCTGGACGCAGCCCGGCCCGTTCCGCTGGGAAGGCACGCATTACCAGCAGCGCGTGGTGAACCCCTGGGCGATCCCGATGCAGAAACCGTATCCGCGGGTGTGGATTCCTGGTGTGCTGTCGAAGGAAACCGTGATCTGGACCGCGCAGCAGCGCTACCCGTACATCGCGCTGAACACCTCGATCGATGCGACCAAGGTCATCTGGGACACGTATTCAAAAGCTGCGTCCGAGGTCGGCTACACCGCAGGGCCGGAGAATTTCGGCTACCTGATCCGCGTGCATGTGCAGGACACCGAAGAGAAAGCGCTGCAGAATGCGCGGCAGTTCATGTGGATGCAGGGCGAGTTCACCGGCCTGGCGCACCCGGTCTGGGCCAATCCGTCGGGCTATTTCTCGCCTTCCGGGCGTCGCAACTTTGTGGAGTTCGCTGTCGGGCGCGCCAAGAATCCACGCGGCAACCCGACCTTCGAGGATCAGATCGCCAGCACGATGATCATTGCCGGCACGCCGGAGACGGTGATCGCGCGGCTGAAGACGCTGATCGAGCACACCCGGCCGGGCATCATGGGCATCTGGGCGAATGACGGGTCGGTGCCGAAGGAAGATCGCCGCCGCTGCATCGAACTGCTGTGCCGCGAGGTAATGCCCGCGGTACGCGAGCATGGCGCGAAACTGGGGTTGAAGGATCCGTGGGAGGCGAATGCGCCGGTGCATCTGCGCTATTCCACCGACCTCCCGCAGCAGCGCGCCGCCGCGGAGTAGGCGGCGTCCCACTCAGCCGCGGTTGCGGTGGGAGGCAAGCAAGTGTCGGGGGCGTTTGCCCCCGATCCCCCAGCAAGGGGCGCTGCCCCTTGCATCCCCGCCAAGGGCCCGGCCCTTGGAACCGTATCTTGTTTGCGGTGGGGAGGGGGCGTTCCGTGATGGCCGCGTGGTCCGGGACGGTCGCGCCCCCTCCCCACCGCAAACAGTATGTGATTGCAAAGGCTGTGCCTTTGCTGGGGGTCCAGGGGGCGAAGCCACCTGGTGGGGTTCGGGGCAAAGCCCCGACGGTGACTGCGTCCCGCCACCAGCGTGGAAGCGCTGCGCAGTGTCATCCCATCTCCCGTTTCGCCCGTTCGATCAGTGTGTGTTCGTGGCGGCGGATCAGCACGAACGCGGCAACGATCACGACCAGCGCAATGCCCCCGAGCACCAACGCTGCGGGTGCGGCGATTCGCTTGATCGCGTCCCCCAGCCAGTACGCCGCAAACCCATACCCGCACGCCCAAATAACGCCTCCCGCCGCGTTGCTCGGCAGGAAGCGCCACCAGTCCATCCGATTGGCGCCGGCCAGCAGGGCCGACAGGGTACGCAACAGCGCAACGAACCGGCCGAAGAACACCACCTTGCCGCCATGATGGCGGAACAGATAGGCGCCCAGAGTCAGCCGGTCCTCGGTCAGTCCGATATGGCAGCCCCATCGTCGCAGCGCGCGCCAACCCAGTGTGCGGCCGATGACGTAGCCGAGGTTGTCGCCCAGGATTGCGCCTGTTGCGGCGGCCAGCACGATCCAGGCGATGCCGATCTTGCCGGTCGTGCCCGCATAGGCCGCCGTCGCGATCAGCAGGCTTTCCGCCGGCAAGGGAAGGCCCATCGCCTCCAGGCCGGTGACGAGACCGATTAGACCGGGCCCGTAGGTCTCGACCAGATGCACCAGAGTGTGTTCAGAAAACAGTGACACCAACGAGACCGTTCGATGAGGACAGCGTCCGTTACATCTATGCACGCGTCGCCGTCGGCGCGAGCCTGTCCGTTCTGAACTCCGCTTGTACACGCGGATGGCGGGGCATGGGCTGGTCGGACCCGCGGACCGCGTGCCAGGATAGGTGCAATCCGATGGGAGGGAACCCGCCATGGCCAAGGGCCTGTTATTTGCGTCCTTCGACTTCACCCCCGCACATGAGGATGAGTTTCACGACTGGTACGATCTGGAGCACATTCCGGAACGGATGCGCGTACCCGGCTTCATCAATGCGGAGCGTTGGATTGGCGACGAAAATCCGAAACTCGCCGTCGCCACCTACGATCTAGACAGTCCGGGCGTGCTCCACAGCCCGGCGTACAACGCTGTCGGCGGCGACAACGGCACAGTCTGGACCAAGCGCGTGACCGCCATCGCACATCGCATTCTGCGCTTCGAGGGCGAACAGATGGTCCCCGGTGACGCCGTGGCACCGTCCGGCGCGGGCGGATTGCTGGTGGCGACCATGAACATCGATCCGACGGCCGAGGCGGAATTCAACGACTGGTACAACGGTGAACATCTGCCGCAGCTTGCCGCGGTGCCCGGCGTGCTGTGTGCACGCCGCTATCGTTCGCCGGAGGCAGCGCCGGAGCGGCAATATCTGGCGCTGTATCATCTCACCGGACCGGAGGTGTCGCGCTCCGACGCCTGGCAGCGCGCCGCGGATACCGAATGGACCCGCAAGATGCGGCCGTATTTTCGTGACCTGCTGGTGATGCGCTGCCGGCGCTATCAGCGCGCCGCGTAGTAAGGAGGGAAGATCGACATGACGTGCTTCATCATCGGCGGTGCCGGCTTCATCGGCATTCGCGTCATCCCCCTGCTGGTCGCGCGCGGGGAGCGCGTGGTCTGCATGGATATAAATCCCGGGCCGGCCGCAGCGTTTGCGCAGTTCGGCGACAAGGTGGGCTTCGTGCGTGGCGACGTCACGTCATTTGACGACGTGATGGCCAATATGGCCGCGGCGAAACCAACCCGCGTGATGAATTTGTCGTATCACATCGGCAGCGATCTTGCGCCGCATGTCGCCATGCGCCTCAACGTCGTAGGTATGGACAACTGCTTTGAAGCCGCCCGCCTGCTCGGCGTGCAGCACGTGGTCTATGCCAGCTCGCTGGCGGTCAGCGGACAACAGAAGCATTTCGGCGATCGCGCTGCGACCGAGGACGATTTCCGTTACGGCAACGTGCAATACGCGATGCACAAGATCTTCAACGAATGGCAGGCGCAGGATTACGCCGAGAAATACGGCATGACGATCACCGGCGTCCGCCCCGCCAACGTCACCGGTCCAGACAAGCTTCGTGGCTCGGTGGACCACGTCAACTGCATCACCCAACCCGCTCGGGGCAACCCGATCTCCTTCCCGTATCAGGACGCGATGCGCATTCCGATCCATGTGGACGATATCGCCGAGGTGTTCGTGCGCGTGCTGCTGGCCGACAAACCGGCCCATCGTATCTACAACTCCGGCGGTCAGACCATCAGCATGGGTGCCCTGGCCGACATGGTGCGCGGTTTCCTGCCCGATGCGCAGATCAGCTTCAAGCACGCGACCGGCGGGAAGGAGATCTCCGGCAATTACCTGATCGACAACACCCGCCTGGTGCAGGAATTCGGCGTGCAATACCGCCCGTTCCGCGAGCGGGTGCTGCAGATCATCAACGAGGTCCGCGCGCAGGAGGGTCTGCAGCCGGTGGCGGGCTGAGGCGGAGCATCACGTGGACATCGCCACTGAACTGGCCGCGGCACTTGAGGACGTGTCGCGGCCGGGCGACTTCGCCACCGCGGGCGTTGCCGAGATCTTGTCGCCGTCGATCGAGGTGAACGGGGTTGGCCGGATTGCCCTGCCGGTGCTGCCTGCGCAGGCGAAGCAACTGGTGGCAGTTGCCGAACAGGTCCCCTACGGCAAGGGCCCCGAGACCTTGCTGGATGTATCGGTGCGGCGCACCGGCTCAGCCCCGGCCATGACGGGAGGCAACTCGGATGCCGTACGCCGCACGGCGAGACACGCAAGTCGGCGAGACACGGCTTGCCCAGCGGCCTACTCCGCGGCGGCCATGGTGACGCGGGGGCGGTTGAACGCCGCCAGTTTCTCCGCGGCCTCCTTTCGCGCCAGCTCCACATTGCGCAGCTTCACATGACCATAGCCGCGAACTTGATCGAAGCTCGCGGCCACCGCCACCGCGTCGGCATGGTTCGCCGCGGTCAGCCCGGTCAGGACCGGTTCCAGCAGCGCCCGGGTACTCGTCCGGCAGGCGGCGTTCCAGCCGCCGCTCCTCGGTATGGCCGAACACGTCGAACACCGTGCCGCGCACCCGGCGCAGCCGCGTCAGCACGCGGAACGCTGATAGAATCCACGGGCCATAACTCTGCTTCTCCGGCAAACCGGTCAGTTTGCTGCGACGGGCGATCAGCGGAGGCGCCAGGTTAAATCCCAGCTTCACCTCGCCTTCGAATCCCGCCTTCAGGCGCTTCAGGAAATCGGTGTCGGTATAAAGCCGCGCCACCTCGTACTCGTCCTTCACCGCCAGCAGCCGCGCCAAGGTGCGCGCCACCGCCAGGCTCAGCGCGGTCTGGCCGGGCACGGCAGCGGTTTCCGCCTGGCGGACCCGCGCGACGAAATCTTCATAGCGGCGCGCCAGCCTGGCGTTCTGGTAGCGCGTCAGGAACGCAGCGTGATGCGCGACCACCTCATCCAGACTGCGCGGCAGAGTGCGGGTCGGACCGGCGGTCGTCAGCGTCTCCAGCCGCGCCGGATCGGCCACCGCCAGCCGGCCCCAATCAAACGCGCGCTGGTTCATCTCCACCGCCACGCCGTTCAGGGCGATGGCGTGGCGGATCGCCTCGGCCGAAATCGGCAGCCCGCCGCTCTGCCAGGCGGCGCCGACCATGAACATGTTGGTGGCGATCGCATCGCCCAGCAGGCGCGTGGCGATCGTGGTGGCCTCGATGAACCGGGTCCGATCGGCGCCGATCGACGCATCCAGTGCGGCGCGGTAGGGCGCGGTGTCCAGCGCCAGGTCCGGTTCCTGCTGGAACTGCATGGTCGGCACCAGATGTGCGTTCACCACGCCGCGCGTCTCGCCGCGCCGGAAGGTGGCGCGCGAGTCCGGGCTGGCCGCGACCACCAGGTCGCAGCCGATCAGCATGTCGGTCATGCCGGGGCCGAGCCGCGCGGAGGATAGCGCCGAGGCATCGTCGGCGATGCGCAGATGGGAGCTGACCGCGCCATTCTTCTGGCTCAACCCGGTCAGATCCAGCGCGGTGCAGGATTTTCCCTCCAGATGTGCGGCCATCGCCAGCACCGCGCCGACGGTGACCACGCCGGTGCCGCCGATCCCGGTGATCAGCACGTTCCAGGTGCCGTCGATCGCCGGCAGCTCCGGCACCGGCATCGGTCCGGTCTCGGCCGCCGCCGCTCGGCCGCGCCGCGGCTTGCCGCCCTCCACGGTGACGAAGCTCGGGCAGAACCCCTTCACGCAGGAATAGTCCTTGTTGCAGCTCGACTGGTCGATCTGCCGCTTGCGGCCGAACGCGGTCTCCACCGGGATCAGGCTGACGCAGTTGGACTGGGTGGAGCAGTCGCCGCAGCCCTCGCATACGTCCTCGTTGATGACGTAGCGCTTCGCCGGGTCCTCCATCAGGCCGCGCTTGCGGCGGCGGCGCTTTTCGGCCGCGCAGGTCTGCACATAGACCAGCACCGAGGTGCCCGGCACCTCCCGCAGCGCGCGCTGCACCTGGTCCAGCCCGTCGCGGTGATGCACCTTGACACCGGCCGGCAGGGTGCCGCCGGACCACGCCTCGGGATGGTCGGACACCACCACGACCTGGGCCACGCTCTCGGCCAGCACCTGCTGCACGACCAGCGGTACGGAGATCGGCCCGTCCACCGGCTGGCCGCCGGTCATCGCCACCGCGTCGTTGTACAGGATCTTGTAGGTGATGTTCACCCCGGCAGCGACCGCGGCACGGATCGCCAGCAGGCCGGAGTGGAAATACGTGCCGTCGCCCAGGTTCTGGAACATGTGCGGCGTGTCGGTGAACGGCGCCATGCCGATCCAGGTGGCGCCTTCGCCGCCCATCTGCGTGGGGGGCAAAGTGGGCCGGTCGGGCAGCCAGATTGCCATGGTATGGCAGCCGATGCCGCCCATCGCCGTGCTGCCGTCGGGGATCCGGGTCGAGGTGTTGTGCGGGCAGCCCGAGCAGAAACCGGGCGAGCGCACCAGCATCGGGCTGTTGCCGGGCGCGACCGCCGCGGCGCGCAGTTTTTGCCGCCGAACCTGCAAGGGTTCGTCGGCCAGGCCCAGCGCGTCCAGCCGGTTCAGCAGTGCCTGGGCGATGTCCAATGGCGAGAGGTCGCCATCCGAGCGCAGCAGCGGCTTGCCGCCGGGGGTGGTCTTGCCGGACAGGTCCGGCCGCGCGTCGGCCGGCAGATTGTACAGGATACGAGCGGCCTGCGGTTCGACGAAGGCGCGCTTCTCCTCGATCACCAGCAGCTCGCGATGACCGCGGGCGAACTCGGTGAGGGTCTCCGGCTCCACCGGCCATGTCAGCGCCAGTTTCAGCACGCGAATGCCCAGCGCTTCGAGCCGCGCCGCGTCTAGTCCCAGCATGACGAAGGCCTGGCGCAGATCGCTCCAGGACTTGCCGCAAGTCACCACGCCCAGGGTGCGCGCCGGTGCATCGTGGGTGACGCGGTCCAGCCGGTTGGCGCGCACATAGGCGTGCACCGCGGGCAGGCGCCAGCGATAGGCGGACATCTCGTCCTGCTGGGGGGCGAACTGCCGCTTGATATGCCAATCCGGATGTCTGGCCTCCGGCAGCACGACGCGCAGGCGGTCCGGTTCGATCGACACGGTGGCGGTGCTCTCCACCGTATCGGTCAGGCACTTGAACCCGACCCACAGGCCGCAATAGCGCGACAGGGCGAAACCGTGCAGGCCGAGATCGAGATAGTCCTGCACATCGGCCGGGTTCAGCACCGGGATCAGCGCCGCGGCGAGTTCCGGGTCCGACTGATGGGCGGAGGTGGAGCTTTTCGCCGCGTGGTCGTCGCCGGCCAGCACCAGCACGCCGCCATGCGGGGATGTCCCGGCGAAATTGCCGTGCTTCAGCGCATCGCCGGCGCGGCTGACGCCGGGGCCCTTGCCGTACCAGATTGCGAACACGCCATCGTGACGGGCGCCGTCGATCAGCCCGACCTGCTGGGTGCCCCAGCAGGCGGTGGCGGCCATTTCCTCATTGACGCCCGGGCGGAACACGATCCCCGCCTCGTGGATGCGGCGCCCGGCATCCCACAGGGCGGCGTCGTAATTGCCGAGTGGGGAGCCGCGATAGCCGGAGATGAAGCCGCGCGTGTCGAGGCCGGCGGCCTGGTCGCGGGCGCGCTGCATCAGCGGCAGCCGCACCAGCGCCTGGGTGCCGGAGATCAGGACGCGACCTTGCTCACGGTCGTATTTGTCGTCGAGCGTGATTGCGGTGTCGATCATGCCAGGGGGCCAGGGAGCTGCATCGCCGTAGCCTATACCGCCCGTCCGCCTTGTGGGAGGGGCAGCCGCCCGCCACTGCTCCCGCCGCGGGCCACAAGCGCTTGTGTCATTCTGAAACACAATGCCGATTTCTTGCCTTGGTCTCGCCCTGGTGTCGTCCCGACCGGTGGCCAGGTTGCAAACCTGGAAAAGGAGAGGATCCGACCATGCGCAAGATCATCACCGCCTCCATCGCCTTCGCCGGAATGCTGGCCCTCGCACCGCTTGGCGCCTCGGCTGCGCCGCTGGCGGGCCCGGTCGCCCCGGGGGCGACGGCGGATGCCGCGATCCAGCCGGTGGACTGGGGCTGCGGCCCGCGCTGCCGTCATGAGCGCTGGGAGCATGCGCGGCGTGAGCACTGGCGGCGCGAGCATTGGCGCCGGGAGCATTACGGCTGGCGGCATGCCTATCCGTATCGGAGCTGGTATGGCTACAACTACGGCTACCGCTACTGAGCTCAGCCTCCGGCCCGCAGCACCGCCGGGCTGACGACGGCGTGAACCGATCCGCGCTGGATGGGGCGACCTGTCCGGCGCGTTTCGCGTACCGCCTCGGGCCGAACCGGTGGGCCATGGACGCGCCACGGCGGGGCTGGGGCCGCAGCAGCAAATGCGGATCGGCTGCCTGATCCGGTCGCCACCCGATCGGACTCCCTACAGACCTGTCGGAATTTTTTACACCTGGCCACGGTGCCGCCCCGAACGCCCCAAGAAGTTCGTTTTTTTACAGACATATATCAAAGTGGCATCAATTTTGCTCGTAATCATCGAAACGACCGTCGCAGCAGGCGCGGCACACCAACAACGGACGGGTTCAGAACAAACCGACAGGGGGAGAGGCATGCGCTGGCGGCTGGCGGGATCGTTTCTATTCGGCGGGTTGATCGTCGCGACGGCGGCACGGGCCACGCCGGCGCTCCAGTTCGGCTTCGACACGTCGGCCCCATCTTCGTTCGGCGGTCCGGCGACGATCATCGCCGATAACGGCACTGGCGACGATGACGGAACCAGTGGGACGATATCCTACACCCTGGACGCCGGCGCTGGTTACACCGGCACGATTATGGCCAGCTACACGGCGAGCTATACCACGGGCGGCGGGACGCTGCTGATCGCGCTCAGCACGGACGGCGTCAACAAGCTCGATGCGGGCGCCGGTTCCATCGATTTCTACGCGACCCTGACCGACATTCTTCCGCAGCCCGCCCGGGTCGACGGCATGGTCACACTGACCAAAAGCACCATGGACCGAGCGGATGTCTGGTACAGCCCGGCCGATTCCGCGTTCGGGCTGGACGTGCAGTTGTTCAAGCTGAGTTTCCCGTTCACCTCCGGCGATTCCCGGCCGGGTGAGGTCGAAACCATCGGCACCGGCCTCGGCTCGCTCACCCTGATCAACCGGATTGTTTTTGGCTCCGGTCCGCTGGGTTCGCCGGCCACCTTCGCGCTGACCCTCAACGGCACCGCGGTGGTGCCGGAGCCGGCTTCGCTCCCGGCGTTTGCCACCGGGCTGGCCGTGCTCTGCATGATGATCCGCCGGCGCCGCCCGGCCTAGCGCCGGGCCGACGGCTGTCCGACGCCACAATACGCCGCCATGCGGCGGCGCCGCACTGCTGCCGACCCCGTCCTCCGGCACGGCGCGCCATCCCGGCCCGAACCCTGGTTTTCGCCCCTGCCACCCTATATGACAGGCTGCAGCGCCCGACGCCCCCAGCTCGGGCGCTTTCCTGTCGAGGCCCGCATGACCGACCCCGCCGCCGAAATCGCCCGCCGCCGTACCTTTGCGATCATCTCGCATCCGGACGCGGGCAAGACCACGCTGACGGAACACCTGCTGCGCGCCGGCGGCGCGATCCAGCTCGCCGGCAATGTGCGCGCGAAGGGCGAGCGGCGGCGCACACGGTCGGACTGGATGGGCATCGAGCGCGATCGCGGCATCTCCGTTGTCACCTCGGTGATGACCTTTGAGCACAGCGGCTGCGTGTTCAACCTGCTGGATACGCCGGGCCACGAAGACTTCTCGGAGGACACCTACCGCACGCTCACCGCTGTTGACGCCGCGGTGATGGTGATCGACGCCGCCAAGGGGATCGAGGCGCGCACCCGCAAGCTGTTCGAGATCTGCCGCCTGCGCGACATCCCGATCATCACCTTCATCAACAAGATGGACCGCGAGGCGCGCGACCCGATCGAACTGCTGGACGAGGTGGCGGCCACGCTGGCGCTGGACACCACGCCGGCGACCTGGCCGGTCGGCCGCGCCTCGGACTTCGTCGGCACCTATGACCTGCGCAACCGCGCCATTCACCTGGCTGTGCCACTGCCGCAGTCCGATCCGCGCATGCAGGCGGTGGCGGACGAGGTCGATCTGGTGCGGGAGGCGCTGCCGACGTTCGACCGCGGCGACTTCCTCGCCGGGCACCTGACGCCGGTGTATTTCGGCAGCGCGATCAAGGGGATCGGCGTGAACGACCTGCTCGACGCGCTGGCCGAATACGGGCCGTCGCCGCGCGCCCAGCCGGCCGACACGCGCACCGTGCAGGCCGGCGAGCCGGCGCTGACCGCGCTGGTATTCAAGATCCAGGCGAACATGGACCCCAACCACCGCGACCGGATCGCCTTCGCCCGGGTCTGCTCCGGCCGGCTGGTGCGCGGCATGCGGCTGAAGCAAGTGCGCACCGGCAAGCTGATCCCGCTGCACGCGCCGCAATTCTTCTTCGCCCGCGAGCGCGAAATTGCCGATGAGGCCTTCGCCGGCGACGTGGTCGGCATCCCCAACCACGGCACGCTGCGCATCGGCGATACGCTGACCGAGGGCGAGGATGTCAACTTCGTCGGTGTGCCGTATTTCGCGCCAGAAATCCTGCGCCGGGTGCGGCTGGACGACGCGATGAAGGCGAAGAAGCTGCGTCAGGCGCTGCAGGAGCTGGCGGAAGAGGGAGTGGTGCAGCTGTTCCGCCCGCAGGATGGATCGGCGCCGCTTGGTCGGCGTGGTCGGCACGTTGCAGTTGGATGTCCTGCAGGCGCGTTTGGTCGCCGAATATGGCGTGAAGATCGGGTTTGAGGCGCCCCCGTTCGCGCTCGCCCGCTGGATCTCCGCCGGCGACAAGGCCGAACTGGATCGCTTCGTGTCCGAGAACCGCTCGGGCATGGCGGATGACGTGGACGGCGATCCGGTCTTCCTCGCCAGCTCTGCGTTCATGATGCGCCGTGCGGCCGAACTCGCACCCGGCCTGACATTCCGCGACGTGAAGGACGTACGCGCCGAAAAGTTGGCTGCCTGAGCCTTCGTGGTTGCGAGGCTTGACGCTGGGCTGCCGCCCGCTTCGACGCAAACGGGCAAGCACGCGCCAAGCGACCACGGCCCGCGCGAAGTGATCGCCCAGGCCGTGGCGCCAACCCTGTGTCCGCGGGCTACGTGGTAACCGCTGTCAGATGCCGCCGGCCAATAGCAGGACGACAACGACGATCAGGATCAATCCTAATCCGCCGCTCGGGTAGTACCCCCAGCCGCCGCTATACGGCCAGGTCGGCAGTGCCCCGATCAGCAGGAGCAGAAGGATGATGACAAGAACTGTGTAGAGCACAGGCTGCCTCCGTCACTTCGTGATGCGGTCGCGTGCCTCTCGGGCGGCATCCTTCATCCCGCCGACAGCGTTCTGGACCTTGCCTTCTGCCTTATCGGCCTTGCCTTCGGCTTCGGTCTTGGCATCACCTGTGACCTTGCCGACGGCCTCCTTCACCGCACCCGTCGCCTGCTTCATGGCGCCGTCGATCCGATCCTTATCCATGGCTCGTCTCCTTTCCCTGCTGGCTCAGTAATGGGTGTTCTTTTCGGCCGAGTTGGTAATGCCATGGCCGGCGGCGGTCAGATCCTCACCGGCACCAGCAGTCGTGTGACAGGCGGTGAGCAGTGGCAAAACGCCGAACAGCATGGTGAGCAGAAGTGCGAGGGTGATCTTGCTGGGCATGTCCTGTTGTCCTTTGGCAAGAGAAGCCGGTAGCGCATCAGATAACGGGATGGTCATGCGCGGGATCAAACCCCCCTCACGCGGATGTCGAGTCCCGCTTGCGTTTGGTCACTTCGACTTGAAGGCAACCGATGCCAGGGTGACGCAAGCGTTGCGGGCGTCGCCCCCGAAACCCCATCTCGCGCCTTGAGCTTGCACCCCTATCCAACCCGAGTGGGATTACGAAGGTGAGCTTTCGCTGGAGGGGGGCGGGGCAAAGCCCCGACGCGATGCGTTGGACAGGCCGCGATCGTCTGCCTAGCCTGCTGCCGCAAGCGCAAGGCAAGGGGGATCGCGTCGGTGGCAGGCCTGTATTACGACCAGTTCTTTATCGGACAGGAGTTTGAGCACCCCTGGACGCGCACCGTGACGGAAATGGACAATACGCTGTTCAGCGCGTTGACCCTGAACGTGCAGCCGTTGCATCTCGACGCGGAATTCGCGGCCAAGACCGAATTCGGTCAGCGCATCGTGAACTCGATGTTCACCGCGGGTCTGATGGTCGGCATGAGTGTGAACGATACCACCGTCGGCACCACCGTCGGTAATCTGGGGTTCACCGACATGCGCTTTCCCAAACCGGTGTTCCACGGCGATACGCTGCGGGCACGCACCAAGGTCATGGCGATGCGTGAGAGCCGGTCTCGTCCCGAAGTTGGGATCGTGGAATTCGAACACACCTGCTGGAATCAGCGTAATGAGATGGTGGCGATCTGTCGCCGCCAGGCGATGATGCGCAAACAGCCCAAGGAATAGCGACAGCGACGGGCGGGAGCGCCGGCCTCGCCCGTCAATCCCTATCGCACCAACTGCGCCGTGTAGGTCGTGCTTCCCGGGATGCTGCCAAACGCTATGGCGTTCACCGCCGAGCAGTTGCTTTTCACGTAGATGCTGCCACTGAGGAGGATATTCGCCGCGACGATCTCGAGGCAGGTGTTGCTCGAGCTGCCGAGTGTGGGTGAGTTGCGACCGTCGAACGTGGCGTTGGGGAAATATACCACGCCGTCCGCCAGGAACTGCGGATTGCCGGAAAAGCTGATCGTCGTGTTGGTCGCGCTGGCCAGCACCACCCCGGCGATCCCCCCCGTGCTCGCTGCCTGCGCATTGCTCGGCGCGGTCACGTAAAAGTTGAACGTGTTCTGCCCGTTAAAGTAGCCACCGGTGACGATCGTAACACCGGTCCCATTCGTGGTGGTGTTGTTCTGCAGATCGACCCGGCCGCTGAACACGTACAATCCGGCCGCCATATTGAAGGTGTAGGGTCCACCGCCTAACGCGGTCCAGTTGCCGTAATTCCCCGGCTTCAGGTAGCAAGTGACACTGCCAGTTCCCTGACCGGAGCAATAGCTTCCATTGAACGAGGCGCCGGCGCTGCTGGGCAGCCCACAGTTCTGATTGACGCAGGCAATGTTGGAGCCGGTGACGCTGCTGGCGCCGGCGAGGGTGTTCTGCAGCGTGGTGTTTGTGCTGTAGGGGTCGTCGAGCACGCCCGAGTTGGGATATTTCCCGCCGCCACTGATGGTAACCCAGGCCGGGATCGAGATGCTGTCGGCCGCATACAGGCCCGCAGTCGTGAAAGTGCCGCCGCCACTGAATGAAATGACGCTGTTGGAGCGTAGCGAACATCCAGGCGCGTTCACGTTGATGTAGCCGTTGGCACTGATGCCGGTGCCGCCATTGGCGGTTGTCCTCAGCGCGAACATGCAGGGTTGCGGTCCACTGCTGCCGCCACCGGCGCCGGGCACCAGCTCTGCCGTCGAGTCTGCCCGCACCGTGACCGAGGTTCCGGAACTGAACATCCGCGATATGGTCAGCGGGACACTCTTTTGCACGCTGACCTTGAGCGCAAGATCGGCACTCTGCCTTACGCCGTCTACCACCTGCACCTTGATCTGGTTGTCGGTCAGGGTCTTGGTCCCGGCGTCCCAGGTGGGGGAGGCGGTGCCGGTCGAACCGTTGATCTCCGCCAGCTTTGCTGCGGCCGTGGCTGCCGATTGCGCACTACCGGTCTTGGTGTAGGACAGAGCGCCGGCTATGGCGGCGGTATCGGCCGCGCGCTGAATGCGTAACTGCTCCACCGACCAATTGCTTACTTCCACGCCGAGGCCGGTGGCTGCGGCCAGCACCGGTGCAAGCAATGCGATATAAAGCGCAACCGAGGAGCGGCGGCATCGAAACAGCGGCACGGATCGGCCAGCAGACTTGCGTACCATTGGTGAGTTGCTCCGCCCGCCTTCGCTGATGAATCAACACGACCCATAGCGCAACAGTAGTAACAGGTCGGTTTCGTCGGGCTGCTCGAAGGTAGGCTGCAGTGCTGATGTTCGCGATTTGCCGATGAGACGGGCGGCAGCCTGTGCCGCGCCGGCTCTGCGCACGTCCGTCTCGGCGGCGTCGCACTTCCCGTCCTGGCGGCCGCGTGCTTTCCGTCCTGGCCGCGCTTGGTTCGGCCATCTACGCAAGAAAGAGCATGCCACACGTGCGGCGCGACCCGATCGTTCAAGTGGAGATGGCGGGGTCAGGCCCAGTCATGACAAACCAAACCCGGCCATGAGACAAACCGAGCCTGCTAGCTGGCGGCCGGGGGCTCGATTTCGGGATCGCCCAGCACCTCGCCGACATAGGCTTCGCGCACGGTCACCAGCAGGGCGGCGGCAGTGGGTGTTCCCAGAATGATGCCGAGCGGGCCGAAGATGGCTCCGAGCACCGTCATCGACAGGATCGTCAGTGCCGGCGGCAGGTCCACCGTGCGGCGCTGCACCAGCGGGGCGACCACGTAGCCCTCGATGGCATGGCAGCACAGAAACACCAGCAGGGCCCAGAGCGATGTCTGCCAGCTGACGGTCAACGCAACCAGCATCGCAGGGAGGGCTGCGGCGATGGCGCCGAAATACGGCACGAAGGTCAACAACCCGGCCAGCACACCGAGGGCGAGGGCCAAGGGTACGCCCAGCAGGTCCAGTCCGATGACTGTCAGGACACCCACCACGATCATGTCGATGAGCTGGCCGAGTGACCACCACCGCAATGTTGCCGCGATGTCCAGCATGACGTGACGCGCACGTGACCGGTAGGGCAGCGGGAACAGCCGGACGACGCCGTCGACGTACAGCATGGGTGAGATTGCAAAGTACAGCGCTGTGACGGTCAGGACGAACGCGGTGCCGATGCTGCCCAAGGTCGATGTCGCGACGGATGTGGCGTAGCTGGTGATGTTTTCACCCATGGCCTTCGAGGGTGACAATTGTTGAAAAATCAGGTGTCCCCAGGGCGTGCCACCATAATTCTCACGCAGCGTGTCGATGTGCTGATGCAGGGTGCTGATCAAGTCTTGCGACTGCGATGCCAGGCGCGGTCCGATATAATAGAGAAAGCCCGCCAGCATGAGCAAACAGGCGATGCTGACCAGTGCGAGCATGCTGCGTTCACCAAGGCCGGTATGGTGGGCCGCCCAGTCGGCAACACCGCGCAGCATAACGGCGATCAGAACCGCCAGGAATATCAGCAACACGATGTCGGCGAGCAGCCAGATCAGCAGAACGGCGCCGGCGATGAGCGCGATGACCCGCAAGGTTCGGGCGACCGCGTCGGACCGGGCTTCGGCCAGAGTCTGCTCCGGTTGCTTCATCATCATCCTGCCTTTGGTTTCACGACGTGGAACGCCGTGGCGGTGTAATGGTTTGGCCGGTGGACGGATGACAGGGCCATCGTATCACTGGCAGAGTTGCGGGGCGAAGCCGCTTGCTGTTGAGAAACCACCCTCCGCGATAGCCTGAAGCAGCGGGAGCGGTGACGGAGGAGACGCCATGAACCAGATTGATCGCGGACTGATCCGGACGGCGCTGGGTCACATCCATTATCGCTCTGCCGGCAGTGGCCTCCCGCTTCTGCTGTTTCATATCAACCAGCAATCCTCCGCGCTGATGCTGGAATTGTTGCAGGCGTTGTCAGTCAGTTTCCGCGTGGTTGCGATGGATTACCCGAGCCATGCAGATTCGGATCCGATCGCGTTCCAGCCAAGCTTTATGGACTATGCACGCTGTGCGGTGGCGGTGATGGATGAGTTGGAGATCGAGAACGCGGCGTTGCTGGGTGAGGCAGTCGGCGCGGGCGTTTCAGTCGAGATCGCCAATGCCTATCCGCACCGCGTGAATCGCGTGGTTCTGGTCAATTGTCCGTTTTCGCCGGATCGGGCGCGGATCGGCACGCATGTGCAGGAGCTGCAGGCTGGCTTGCGGCCTGAGGATGCAACGGGATTTCCGCTGACCCGAACGATCGATTTCATGCTGGAGCGTGATCCGACCCATGCACCGATGCATCCCTCACAGAGCTGGATGGATCGGATTAACACCGCGCAGATGGAGGTGGGCCGCAATCGCTGGCAAGCGGTGACCGCCCTCGCGCAATTCGACATGGATGCGGGTCTGAGGCGACTGGTACAGCCGACCCTGCTGCTGATGGGCGAGCATTTCCATTACACGGGCTTCATGCCCGAGATTGCCGCGCGGGTGAAGAATCTGCGGCAGGCTGTGGTGCCGGGCGCGCGGTTCTGCATGAGCTGGGAGCGAGCCGACGAGATTGCACGCCACGCCACAGAATTTTTGGCAGCATCCGATGAGCGCGTTTAATCATCCTGGAGAGGCACTACGCTCCCGCTGTCGAAGGTCGGCCTTCAGCCCGCCTTGCTGCCGGCGCTCCACCCGGGCAGCGAGCGTCGCATCGATTTCCGCACCGGCTAGAATGGCCAGTGCACTGACATAGAACCAGAGCAGAACCACCGCGACCGCGCCGAGCGATCCATACATGCGGCCGAACGAGGCAATATGCGCGGTGTAGAACGAGACGCCGATGGAGGCGATGCTCCACAACACGGTCGCACTGAACGCGCCCCAGTTGATCCAGCGCCAGCGCCGCCACGCATGGTTAGGTCCATAACTGAACAATGCGTTCAGGCTGAGCATGAACACGGCTGCGAGAGCAGGCCAGCGCAGCCACAGCAACGCCTCCACCATAGAGGCTGGCGACAACAACGGCAGTGCCAGCAGAGCCAGTGCGGCGAACAACAGCACAATGCCCGCCACCCGACCGCCATCCCACACAGGCTCGGCGAATGCGGGTTCGCGTCTCCGTGACATCGTACACAATGTTGAGCGCCGTCAGCAGTCCACCCGCGGCCCGGTAGGATGTCACCACCACCAGGCCCAGATTGATGAGCAGGCCGATGCCGCCGCCGAATCCTTCCGGCACATCGGTGATGAACTGTCGCAACAGACCGGATGCCTGGTCCGGCAAGACGCCCTTACCAGCCTGGAAGCTCTGGTTGAGCGAGGCGAAATCGCCAACCTGCCCCCACAGCGCTGCGGCCGCCGCCAGCGCGGGCAGCAACCCGAAAACGGCGTAGAATGCCAGGCCGGCGCCCACCATAAGCACATGATCGCTGAAGGTCTCTGCGTACAGCGCACGCAGTACATTCCAAAACGCACCGCGCCATCCCTGGTCCGCCGCAGAGTCACCTGTCATGTCGCCATCCCGCTGCATCCCACCAAGTCCGCGACGCAGGCGCGTCGCAACTGCCGGCAATTACGCAGGATCGACGGGATCGTTCCCGTCTGCGATCTATGGCACCGCCCAGGGAACGACGCTGATGCTATTGAATGGTGAGCCGTTGATCAGCTTGGTACTGACAACGGTGTAGATCAACACGTGCTTTTCCGGATCGATCGCGCGATGGATCTGGAAGCTCTTGAAGAACAGCGATGCCGAGGCGAAGCCAATCACCTCGGATTTGGCCAGGTTGGCCGGGGGCGAGACCGGGCCCACCGCGCGGCAGGCGATCGAAAAGCGGCTGGGATCCTCGGCGAGCCCCAGACCACCGGATACCCCGCCAGTCTGGGCGCGTGACATGTAGCAGGACACGTTCTGCACCTTTGGGTCGTCGTAGCGATCAACGACGATCTTGTCGTCCGGGCCGAGCCAGCGGAAGTTCGTGTTGATTGAATCGACGCGGGTCTGTGCCTGCGCGGGGGCGGCGAGCGCCAGTGCCGCGGCGGTGATCAGGATGAAGTGTCGCATAGGCCGGCTATGTGGCGCTTCGCGTCCGAGGTCAACTCACAGATACGGCGGATTGCGCGGGAAACGTCAGCTGAACCTCGGTTCCTGGTGCAAACACCGATTCAGCCGAACCGACAACACGCAACGTGCGGGTTCCCACTTGCACGTCGTAGCGCACGGAGCCGCCGAGGAAGCTTGCCGCGCTCACGGACCCGTGCAGGACATTAGCGCCTCCGTTGGCTCCGGTGCGTGACATTGAAATGTCGATGCTCTCCGGTCGCACTGAGGCGGTTGCCGGCCGCCCGGAATCGCTTCCGACCGGGAACAGGCATGTGATCTCGATACCGTCATCCAGCCGCAGTGCGCCGACCGAGCCGGCGGCAACGCTGTGGGTGCTGGTTCCGCTCAGCAGGTTGGCAGCGCCGATGAAGCTGGCGACGAATTCACTGGCCGGGCGGAAGTAGATCGCACGCGGCTCGTCCATCTGCACGACACGCCCGTGCTCCATCACGGCGATGCGATCGGACATGGCGAGCGCCTCGCCCTGGTCGTGCGTGACATAGATCGTGGTGACGCCGATCTGCTGTTGCAGGCGGCGCAGTTCGGCGCGCATCTCCTCACGCAACGACGCATCGAGGTTGGACAGCGGCTCATCCAGCAACAGCAGCTTGGGGCGATGGACAATGGCACGTGCGAGGGCGACACGCTGTTGCTGTCCCCCGGACAGCCGCGTTGCCGGACGATCGCCGTAGCCGGCGAGCCCGACCGTCGCAAGCGCGCGGTCGACCATGCTGCGGATTTCTTCGCGGCCGTAGCGGCGATCTTTGGCGACACGAAGTGGAAACGCAATATTCTCGAACACCGTCATATGCGGCCAGATCGCGTAGGACTGAAACACCATGCCGATGCCGCGCTGGTTCATCGGCACTGCCACGCCGCGGGCGGAATCATACAGGACCTGGTCTTCTACCTCGATGAGGCCGGCGTCCGGGCGCTCCAGGCCGGCAATACAGCGCAACGTCGTGGTTTTACCGCAGCCGGATGGGCCAAGCAGGGTAAAGAAGGTGCCCGATGGTAGCTCGAACGTGACCTCCCGTACGCCGCCAGCCTGGGCGTCGTAACGATTGGCGTAGATCTTGGTCAGCGCGCGCACCGTCAGCATGCATCAGTTCCCATACACGTCGGTGCTGCCGCGCCGCATCTGCGCGAAGAACAGGCCGGCAATTGCCGTCATCAGCACGGTCCAGATCAGTCCGAATGCCGCCAGTTCGCCGCCCTGGCCGTTCACCCATGCGTCGAAGATGGCGACCGCGATCACCTGCGAGCCGGGGCTTGCCAGCAGCACAGCGATCGCGAGTTCCTTGTTGGCGATCAGGAAGATGAACAGCCATCCGGCCACCAGCGCGGGTGTCAGCAAGGGGGCCACGATTCGTCGCAGCGTGGTCAAAGAACTTGCCCCAGCGACGCCGGCCGCTTCCTCCAATTCGCGATGCAATTGCAGCACGCCGGAATAAACGTATCGCATGCCATAAGGCATGTAGCGGATCACATAGGCGATGGCGATGATCCACAGGCTACCGTAAATCGGCAGCGGCACACGCAGATAGACCTCCATCACCGCAACGCCCAGGCAGATGCCGGGAAACACCAGCGACAATGTGGCGAGTTGGTCGAGGATGCGTCCGCCTGGTCCGCGGCGGGCTGCGATCCAGCCGGCGAGCGCGGTGATCAGCATGATCGCGGTCGCGGCGCCAGCGGCCACGGTTAGGCTGTTCAGGGCCAGGTCCAGATAGCCGCCAGCATGCAGCACCGCGCTGTAGTTCCGCAGTGTCAGCGTCGGCAGCGCGGCCAGGCTGAAGCTACGCAGATACGGTAGCAGCGACATCCACAGCAGGGTCAGCATCGGCAGCAGCAGCACAACAACAAAGTTCAAGATGATCAACGCCCCGGCGATGGGTCGGCCGCGCCCCAGGTCGAACGGTCGCGGCCGGTAGCCCTTGCCGGTGACGGAATGATATTTCTCCGCGTTCTTCGACAACCGGCCGTAGAAATACAGCAGCACCGCGACGATACCGACCATCACGACCGAGAATGCCGCGGCATAGCCGAGGTCGGGCGGCACCACGATGGTCGCTTCGTAGACATCGGTGGTCAGCACGTAGATGCGGCCTGGCATGCCCACCAGCGCCGGCACTTCGAAGCCGCCGATGGCACGTATGAACACGAACAACGCCAGTGCGAGGATTGACGGCATGGCCAGCGGCAGGGAGATGCGGCGCAGCGTGTCGAACACCGTGGCGCCGCTCATCCGTGCGGCCTCTTCCATGTCGGCGTTAGCAGCGCGGAAGGTTGCGCCAAGCAGCAGAAATACCAGCGGGGACCAGAGGAATCCTTCGATCAGGATCATGCCGGCCATCGAGTTCACGTCGAACAGATTGTCGCTGCCACCAGTGAGCAGACGATACAGATCGTTGAGCGGCCCGACCTTGCCCAGCAGAAACAGCCAGGCGATGACGTGCAGAATATAGGGCGTGCCCATCGAGATGATGGTGGCGAGATAGGCCAGCACCTTGAATGGCGCATTGGTGCGCTCCACCAGCCAGGCCAGGGCACCACCGGTAATTAATGACAGCACGGTGCTGCCGGCCGCGAACACCAGGCTGTTCCAGATGCTGGTGAGCGCTTCCCGATCGGTGAACAGCTTGGTGAAATGGCCGATGGTCCAGCCCGTTACGTTGCCGATGGCATCTGTCGTGGTCACGCTGTCCTGGATCAGGATCCACAGCGGCGGCAGCATCAGCACCGCCAGCAGCACGCCGACCAGGATGGCGATCGGCAGCCGCTGATCGCCGCGCAGCATACGTCGCCAGGAGGAACGTGCCGGCGCAGCGCGCGCGGCAATCCCGGACGCACTCATCGAAACAGCTCATGGTACAGCGCGATCCATTTCGGATTGCCGTCGCGCGCGAGCTCCGGGGAGACCACCGTCACCTTGAAGTGCCCACCTTCCGGCTTGTTCTCCGGCACCTTGGCGGAAACCGTTGGGCTAGCAGGGAGGTAGTCGTTGTCGGCGAGGATTTTCTGCCCCTCGTCGGATAGCATGAACTCCACCAGCAGCCGCGCCGCATTCGGATGGGGCGCGTCTTTCACAACGCTGACGAGGCCCATTGACTGCAGCAGCGGTTCCATCTTCAGCCATTTCACCGGTGCGCCTTTCGCTGCGCTGATGGTGACGTGGTAGTCGAGTATCATGACGCAGAGCGGGAATTCGCCCGATATCACCTTATCCAACACGACTCGCTGGGCAGCCGGAATGGATGCAGGCTGCTGGGCGGCGAATTTCCGAAGATACGCCATGCCCTGCTCCTGACCCTTGGTGGTCAGGATGTTGTAGATGAAACCAGGTGGCCCGCCGGGTGTCAGGTCATGGGTCCATGCGATTCGCCCCTTCCATTTCGGATCGAGCAGATCGTCATAGGTCTTCGGCTCGTCGGCCGGTTTCACTAGATCGGTGTTCACCGCCGCGGTCCAAAAATAGGCGTTCAGCGCGGTCCAATGGCCTTTTGGATCGCGTAGCTCCGCCGGCCAGGATGAAGCCGCCTGCGGGTGGAAGTCCGCGACCAGCCCGGCATCCTCCAGCAGGAACACCGTATTTGAGCCGTCGAACAGGTCGGCGGCGACATGCCGAGCCCGGGCCTCGTTGCGGATCTTCAACGCCGTGTCGGCGGCGCCGGCGCGCGAATAGGAGACCTTGATGCCGAGATACTTCCGCTCGAACGCTTCGGTGATCGGACGCACGATCTGGTTGACGATCAGCGTGCTGTACCAGGTGACCTGGCCTTCCTTCAGCGCGGCCTGCACCAAATCGGGATCGGGGTCCGCCATCGCCGCCCGGCCACACAGCAGCAGAACAGCCGCAGCGAGCAGAATGCGCGGCGCGTTCACCGGAACAACTCGTGATACAGCGCGGTCCATTTCGGAAGATCGTCGCGTGCCATCTGCGGGGTCACCACGTTGACCTTGAAGTGCCCGCCTTCCGGCTTCAGTTCCGCGATCTTCGCCGGCACCTTCGGGTCGGCCGGCAAATAGTCATGTGCCGCCAGGACCTTCTGGCCGTCTTCCGACAATGCGTATTCCTCGAACAGTTTGGCGGCATTCGGATGCGGCGCGTTCTGCACGATGGCGATCAGGCTGGTGGTCTGCAGCAGCGGCTCCATCTTGATCCACTGCACCGGTGCGCCCTGCGCCGCGCTGATCGCCGAGTGGTGATTGAACGTCATTACGCCGATCGGATATTCGCCGGAAATCACCTTGTCGAGCACCACACGCTGCGACGCTGGGATGAACACCGGCTGCTGCGCGGCGAAGCTGCGCATATAGGCCATGCCCTTGTCCTGACCCATCGTCGCCAGCATGTTGTGGATGAAACCGGGCGGGCCCTGCGGCGTGGGATCATTGGTCCAGACCATCTTGCCCTTCCATTTCGGGTCGAGCAGGTCCTGATAGGTCTTCGGGATATCCGCGCCCTTGACCAGGTTCGTGTTGTACGCGGTGGTCATGTAGTAGAGGTTCATTGCGGTCCAGTGACCGTCCGGGTCCTTCAGCTCTGCTGGATAGGCCGCCGCCGACTTCGGATGATAGGACGCAACCAATTTCGCATCCAGCAGCGGATAGATCGAGTTGGTGCCGTCGAATACGTCCGCCTGGACGCGGCGTGCGCGTGCCTCGTTGATGATCTTCAGCGCGGTATCCGAGTTGGTGGCGCGCGAGTATTGCACTTTGATTCCGGGGTATTTCTGCTCGAACGCCTCGGCCAGCGGACGCACGATCTGATTGACGATCAGCGTGCTGTACCAGACCAGTTGACCTTCCTTCTGTGCGGCGGCCACCAGTGCGGGATCGGCGTCCGCAGCCCGCGCTGTCGGTGTCGCCAACAGGAGTGCAGCCGCCAGCACGATCCACGTTCTTGTACACATTCCTGGTTTCCTTCCGGTTATCGGAACAAGTCGTGATAGATTGCGATCCATTTTGCCAGCCCATCACGCACGTTCTCGGGGGAGATCACGTTCACTTTGAAATGACCCGCTTCCGGCTTCAATTCCGGAATGCGCGCCGGTACGTCGGGATCAGCCGGAAGATAGTCATTCGCGGCCATGACCTTCTGGCCGGCTTCAGACAGGATGAACTCCTCCAGCAGACGGGCGGCATTCGGATGGGGGGCGTCCTTCACGATGCCCATCATGCTGAACAGCGCCGGCAGCGGCTCCAGCTTGACCCAGGCGATCGGTGCGCCCTTGGCGGCACTGATGGCCACGTGGTGATTATACATCATAACGCCAAGCTTATGCTCACCGGCAATGACCTGGTCGAGCACCGCGCGCGGCGACGCTGCGACCGCCACCGGTTCCTGTGCGGCGAACCGGCGCAGATAGGTCATTCCGTCGGTTTCACCCATCACGCTCAGAACGTTGTAAATGAAACCAGGCGCATCCTGGACCGCGGGTTCATTGGACCAGGCCATCTGGCCCCTCCATTGCGGGTCGAGCAGGTCGGCGAAATTGCGCGGCGCCTGATCGGATTTCACCAGGTCGGTGTTGTAGGCGACGGTCAGGAAATAAAGATTGGTTGCAGTCCAGCGCCCGCCCGGGTCCTTGAGCGCGGCCGGGTAATGTGCGGCGGATTTGGGTGGATACGTCGCAACCACACCGGCATCCAGCAGGCTGAAGATGCCGCTGGTCACATCGAACACATCAGCCTGCATGCGATGCGCACGGACCTCATTGAGAATCTTCAGCGTGGTGTCGGTGTTGCTGGCGCGGGAATACAGCACGTGAATGGCGGGGTATTGCTTCTGAAACGCCTCCACCAGCGGGCGGGTGATCTGGTTGACGATCAGGCCGGTGTACCACACGACCTGGCCTTCCTTTTCGGCCGCTGCCACCAAGGCGGCGTCAGGGTCGGCCAAGGCGCCGCGCGCCAACAGCAGCATCACCAGCCCGGCGCAGAACGCGCGAATAAATGCCATCATATCCCCCCGGTTTCCTTTGTCCCATTGTGGGCACGTCGCCGCAGGGTTCTCAAGGGCAGCATGGCCGCGTGCCATGCAAATCGCGTTGCGTGCAGCGGAAAGTTGCGCCAGCGTGGGCTGCCGCACACAGCCCAATCCGTCCGCTCGTCCCATGATCCAACGCAGAGAGCCATCATGACCGCGCCGCTGCTCGGCAAGCCCGTACGACACGAATGGCCGCTCGACTGGCACTTTCTCAGTGTCAATCACGGTTCATATGGCGCCACCCCGCGGGTCGTGCTGGCGGCGCAGCAGGATTGGCGCCGGCGGATGGAATCGCAGACGGGACGCTTCTTCCATTGCGTGCTGCCGGATGCACTGCGTCAGGCAGCTGGACGGCTGGGCGCGTTTCTGGGTGCGGACGGCAAGGACATAGCCTTCGTGGACAATGCGACCAGCGGGTGCAACGCCGTATTGCGCAGCCTGCGTCTGCGACCCGGCGAGGAGGTGTTGTCCTTGACCCACGGCTACGGTGCCGTGCGCAACACCATTCGCTTCGTTACCGAACGGGCCGGCGCGCGCATGACCACTGTCCCGATTCCCTTTCCGGATCTGGAGGAGGCAGTGCTCATTGCCAACCTCCAAACGGCGCTGACGCCGCGGACCCGGCTTGCCGTATTGGATCATGTCACCTCGGGCAGTGCACTGGTGTTGCCCATGCAGCGCATGATTGCGGCATGCCACGCGGCCGGCGTGCCGGTGCTGGTGGATGGTGCCCATGGACCGGCCCAACTCGATCTGGATCTGCGCGCGTTGAATGCCGATTGGTACGCCGGCAACTGCCATAAATGGCTGTGCGCGCCGAAGGGCTCCGCCTTCCTGTGGGCAGCGCCGCATCGCCAGCAGGAGCTGCATCCGACCGTCATCTCACACGGCTTCGGCCAGGGATTTCTCGACGAGTTCGATTGGACCGGCACGCGCGATCCCAGTGCCTGTCTCGCGGTTTCGACCGCAATCGACTTTCACACTCGCCTTGGCGGGGCGGCTCTGCGGGCTCGCAACATCGCTCTGGCCGCGGAGGCGACCGCATTCATTGCACGCCGGCTGAACACCCGGACCGGGGCAGGGGGAGCGTTCGGCGGCGCAATGGGTGTGGTGCGTTTGCCGGTCGAGCCAACGCAGGCGCACGCCGCAGCATTGCGCCAGCGTCTGATGACAGCCGGCACCGATGCCCCGGTGCATGTCATCGCCGATGCGGTGTGGATGCGCATTTCCGCCTTCGCCTATAACGACATGGCGGATTACGAGCGGCTGGCGGATCTTGTCGCGCGTGCGCTGCGGGCGTGAGGCGGCTGCCATCATTCGCCAGCGCGTGATGCCGACCGCTGGCCGGCATCACGCGAGACGGACCTTCAGCTACCCGGCAGGTCGTGTGCCTCGGGGAAAAAATAGTCTTTCCAGGATTGCGGCTTGACCTTGATGGTGCCGATTTCCGCCATGAACTCGGCCGCCTTCATCGTGTTCTCCGGCACCATCGTCCAGTGCACATTCGGCCCGCTGCCCGCACCGGCCACGAAGTCGACGGACAATTTCGAATTGCTGTCCTCGATCCAGTAGCCGGAGGCGGCGCGAACGTCCTGGTTCACCCGTTCGGTCGCCTCCGCAAGCGCGCCGTACACCGCCTGGTACAGCTTCGGGTTGCGGTCGTGGAACTTCTTCGATGTGTAAGCGACGGTATAGGTGTTCTTTCCGCCCATCAGATCGAACGAATTGGCGATCGAGTGGATGCGCGGATCCTGCAACTGCTGCTGCATGAAGGGTGGCAATGCCACCACGCAGTTCACGTCGGCACTGCCGGTCAGCAGTGCGATCGTTGCGTCGGCGGGTGACATCGTGACGGTCAGATGATCAAAGCGTGCGAACTCCTTGATGCCGTAGAAGTCTCGCGGCGGCCATCTCCACGGCAATTGCGGGTGATGACACGCGCACCGACGGCACGGGAATTTTCTTACACTTGCCCAGGTCGGCGATGGTGCGGATCTGCGGGTCGGAAGTATTCACCAGAAACGGCAGCGTCACCAGGGCGCTGATAGCGCGAACTTCCTGCGGCGTGTTGCGGGTGCGGCTCCAGATCGTCAACATGCCGTGCGGGCTACCACCGACGATATCCACTGAGTCCGACAGCAGGGAATCGTTCATCGCGGCCGGGCCATTGAAACGGAATGCGGTGACCTTGACTTCGGGAATGCCGAGCGCTGCGGCATGTTTCTGAATCAGCTTTTCATGCTCGATGACGTTGAACTGCAGGTAGCCCATTGAAAACTGGCGAGCGATGCGGACCTCCGGCACCTCGGCGATGGCCGTGCCGGTTCCCAGGGCGAGCAACATGGCCGCGAACGTGGCGAGTTCGTCTCATCGTTTCCTCCAGCGATTGACGAATGTCTAGCAGCCGGCGCGGGTAGACGCGACCCCACACGGCGCGGATGCGCCGGCCAGCCAAAGCGCTGCCGGAACCCGTCAGCGGCGGTAGAATGTCCGCATCGCCGCGCGGTCGATGCAGCCTTCCGCGAGATCTCGCGCCACGGCCGTGTCCTCGCGTTGCTCCGGCGGGCCGTAGCCGCCGGAACCTGCTGTCACCACCTCTATGATCTCGCCGGCGCGAAGGGCCCCGCTGCCACGTTCGAACGGTTCGGCACCGCCACGCACGGCAATCGCCGCCTGGCCGCCGGGCATGCCGCCGAACAATCCCCAGGGCGGCGACAGCAGTCGCGCACCGTCGACGCGTACGCGGCAGTCGTGTTCGGCGCGATACACCCGCCGCAGCCCCATGCCGCCGCGATGCCGTCCCGCGCCACCCGATCCGTCCACCAGCTCGTAGCGCAGCAGGGTCAGCGGATATTCCAGCTCCAACGCCTCCACCGGCAGGTTGGACGTGTTGGTCATGTGCACATGCACGCCGTCCAGCCCATCCTTGTCGGCGCGGGCGCCGGAGCCGCCGCCGATGGTTTCCAGATACACCCAGATCGCATTGTCGCGCGGCTGATGACCGGCGAAGGTGATGGAAAAGCAGGCGCCGTTGCTGGCGGCGATCACCTGCCCGGGAATGGCCGGCGCCAGTGCACCATGGATCAGATCGACCACACGCTGGCAGGCGCTCAACCGCCCATTCACCGCCGCGGGATGCACGCAATTTACAATCGTTCCGCTGGGCGCCGTGACATGCAGCGGACGCGCGAGCCCGGCATTCGGCAGGATCGTCGGATCGACCAACGACTTCACCGTGTAGTACACGGTGGACAGCAGCGCGGTGTAGGTCATGTTCAACCCGGCGCGCATCTGCGGCGGGGCGTCGAAATGCAGGTTCATTTCATCGCCGCGCACGATGATGGCGCAGGTCATATCCAGCTCTCCGTTGATCTCCGGACAGTCGTAACGATCAGCGAAGCGATAGCTGCCATCAGGAATTGCCGCGATGCCCGCCCGCATCTTGCGTTCGGCATAATCCTGCAACGCATCACCGGCCTGCAGCACCGTGTCGCGGCCGTATTTGCCGCACAGCGCCTGCAATCGCTGCACCCCCAGCCGGTTCGCCGCCATCTGCGCCCGCAGATCGGACAGCCGCTCACGCGGCACCTGGCAATTCAGCAGGATCAGCTCCTGCACGTCGCGTTGCAACTCCCCAGCGCGATACAGGCGAATTGGCGGAATGCGCAGTCCTTCCTGGTAGATATGCGCGTGGCCGCGATCGGCGAAGTCGGCGTGGTGCGCCAGGTTCACCGCCCAGGCGGTCATCTCTCCGTCCACGAACACCGGCTCCGCCAGCACGATGTCGGGCAAATGCGTGCCACCGCCCTCATACGCGTCGTTGCCGCAGAACACGTCGCCGGGTTGCATCTCGGCGAGCGGATGGCGCTTCATGATATGCGGGATCAGCTCCAGAAAACTGCCCAGATGCATCGGAATATGCTCGGCCTGGCACAGCGTGTTGCCGCGCAGGTCGAACAGCGCGGTGGAGCAGTCGCGCCGCTCCTTGATGTTGGTGGAATAGGAGGCGCGGATCAGCGCCTCGCCCATTTCCTCCACGATCGAGGAAAGGGCGCTGCCGATCACCTCGACGGTGATCGGGTCGATCTCCTGCCTGGCGCTGGCGACAATACGGGAGGGATCGGTCATGCCGGCTCCAGGATCAGGTTCAGGTAAGGTTCCACGCGCGCAACCATATCGGGCAGCAGCAGGGTGGTGGCGTCCATTTGCTCGATGATCGCCGGGCCGACGATGCGGTTGCCGGGGCGCAGCCGGTCGCGGTCGTAGACCGGGCAGGACACCAGGCCGCCGGCTTCGGGTAGGAACACGTCGCGGCTGGCCATCACGGCGCCGGAGGCGTCCGGCCCCGCGTCCGGCTTTGCGGCAAACCGCGCTTTGGTGACGAGGCCGGAGGCTTCTAGCCGGAAGGTGACAAGCTGCACCGGCTCATCCTCGGCGACGAAACCATACAGGCGTTGATGCGACGCCGAGAAGTCGTCGGCCAGCGCGGTCAGCGTGGCCGGACTGATCGCGGCATCGCGCAGCGCAATTGGCAGCTCATAGTTTTGTCCGGCGTAGCGCATGTCCACCGTTCGAACGATGCAGCGCTGCGCCGGGGCGATATGTTCCGCGGCGAACCAGGCGTCCGCCTGGGCGGACAGGCTGCGAAACGCGTCCTGCACATCCGCCAGCACATCGGCGCGCAGTTCACGCAGCCGGGTGGTGGAGAAATCGGCGCGCAGATCGGTCAGCAGCAGGCCCATCGCGCACAGGATGCCGGGATTGCGCGGCACCAGCACGCGGCCGATCTCCAGCTCGCGCGCCAGACGGGCCGCATGCAGCGGTCCGGCCCCACCGAACGCCACCAGTGTGTAGTCGCGCGGATCGTAGCCGCGCTGCACGCTGATCACGCGGATGGCGCGGGCCATGTTGGCGGTGACCACCGCGAGAATGCCCTGCGCCGTCGCCATCGGGTCCATGCCGAGCCTGGTTGCCAGCCCGGCAATCGCGTCACCGGCCAGGTGGCGCTGGATCTTCATGCGCCCGCCCAGCAGGAAGTCCGGGTTCAGCGTGCCGAGCATGACGTTGGCGTCGGTGACGGTGGGTTCGCTGTTGCCGCTGCCGTAGCAGACCGGGCCAGGATCGGCGCCGGCGCTGCGCGGGCCGACTTTCAGCAGTCCGCCGCTGTCGACATAAGCGATCGACCCGCCGCCGGCGCCGACAGTGTGGATGTCCAGCATCGGCGCCTTGATCGGGTAGCCGTGCACCATCGCCTCGCTGGCCAGGCGGCACGATCCGTCGGCGAGCAGCGCCACATCGGTGGACGTGCCGCCCATGTCGAAGGTGATGAGGTCGGAGAAGCCGGCCAGCCGCCCGATTGCCTGGGCGCCCACCACGCCGGTGGAGGGGCCGGAGAGCACCGTGCGCACCGGCAGCCGTGCCGCCTGGTCGAAGCCGATCACGCCGCCATTCGACTGGGTCACGTGCGGCGTGGCGCGCAGCCCGAGCGCGCGCAGCCGCTCCGCCAGGCGCTCGATATAGCGGCGCATCACCGGGCCGAGATAGGCGTTCACCACGGTGGTCGACAGGCGCTCGAATTCGCGGAATTCCGGCGCCACGTCGTGCGAGACGCAGGCGAAGGCCTCGGGAAATTCCTGTTCCAGGATGCGACGGGCGGCGGCTTCATGCGCGGTGGCGACGAAGCCGTACAGGAAGCAGACCGCGACCGACGCCACGCCGGCCGCGCGCAGACGACGCACCGCTTCGCGAAACGCCGCCTCGTCCAGCGGGATTTCCACAGTCCCGTCGTGGCGCATCCGTTCCGGCACTTCCAGCCGCAGGTCGCGCGATACCAGCACCGGTGGCTTGTCGGCCTGCAGGTCGTACAGGTCGGGCCGTTTCTGGCGGCCGATCTCCAGCAGGTCGCGGAATCCGTCGGTGGTGATCAGCCCGGTCTTGGCGCCGCGGTGCTGGATCAGCGCGTTGGTGGCGACTGTCGTGCCGTGACCGAAATAACCGACCGCATCGGCGGAGGCATCCACGCGCTGCAGCCCCTGCGTCACGCCGTCGGCGATGCCGTGCGACGGATCGTCAGGCGTGGACGGGACTTTCCACACCGCGACGGCGCCGGTCGCGTCGTCGAACAGGCAGACATCGGTGAAGGTGCCGCCGGAATCGGCGCCGACTCGCCAAGCCATGATGTGCAATGCTCCAGTGTCGAAGGTTCAATGGTCACGCTGTGGCAGGCATCCTATGCTGCGTCTGCACAACCTGGCCACCGAGGCAATGTCCCCTCCCGTCGATCCCGTCGCATCCGATCCCGCCCTGCCGCCCCGCGCCGACGTGGTGATCGTGGGCGGCGGCATCATTGGCGTCACCACCGCCTTGTTCCTGGCCGAGAAGGGCCACAGCGTCGTGCTGTGCGAAAAGGGACGTATCGGTGGCGAGCAGTCCAGCCGCAACTGGGGCTGGTGCCGCACCATGGGGCGGGATGAGCGGGAAATCCCGCTGGCGCTGGAAAGCCTGCGCCTGTGGCGCGGGCTGAACGAACGCGTCGGCCGGGAGACCGGATTCCGCCAGGCCGGCATCGTGTATTATTGCGAGACCGAGAAGGAAATCGCGGACCAGGAGGCCTGGCTGGAGCAGGCGCGCCAGTACCAGGTGGATGCCCGCCTGCTGCGCGGTGCCGATGTGGCCGAGGTGGCGCAGGGTGCCGCCATCCCGTTCCTCGGCGCGCTGCTCACCCCCAGCGACGGGCGCGCGGAACCGTCGCAGGCGGCACCGGCCATCGCCGAGGCGGCGCGGGCGCATGGCGCCGGCATCCTGACCAATTGCGCGGTGCGCAGCATCGACCTGCAAGGTGGCCGAGTCGCCGGCGTGGTCACCGAGCAGGGCCGCATCGCCTGCCAGTCCGTGGTGCTGGCCGGTGGCGCCTGGTCGCGGCTGTTCGCCGGCAATGCCGGCATCGACCTGCCGCAATTGAAGGTGCTGGGCTCGGTGTTCCGCACCGCGCCGCTGTCCGGCGGCCCGGAGATCACCGGCGCGGCTGGCGTGTTCGCCTTCCGCAAGCGGCTGGATGGCGGCTACACGGTGGCGCGCCGCAATGCCAACGTCGCGGACATCACGCCGGATTCGTTCCGCCTGTTGCTGGATTACCTGCCGACGCTGCGGCAGAACTACGGCGAGATCAAACTGCGCGTCGGCCGCCGTTTCTTCGAGGAATGGGGCGTGAAGCGAAGCTGGTCGGCCGATGAGGCCACGCCGTTCGAGGCGGTACGCGTGCTGGACCCGGCGCCGCGCCAGGGCACGCTGGCGGAAGGCCGCGCCGCGCTGGCACGCACGTTCCCGATCTTCGCCCAAGCGCAGGTCGCGGGCAGTTGGGGCGGGCTGATCGACGTCACGCCCGACGCCGTGCCGGTGATCTCCGCGGTGGACCGCATGCCCGGCTTCTTCATCGCCACCGGCTTCTCCGGCCATGGCTTCGGCATCGGTCCCGGTGCCGGAAGGCTGATGGCCGACCTGGTCGCCGGCGACCGGCCGGTGGTCGACCCCGCGCCATTCCGCCTGGACCGTTTCGCCCGCGCCCAGTAGCCAGCCGCATCATGCGTCTTGTGTCGAAGCTGTCGCCGCTCGGGCGGCAGCGTCTGATGTTCCTGTTCCTCTGCTTCGTCTGGGGCACCACCTGGCTGGGCATGAAGGTAGGCATCGAATCGGTGCCGCCGGGCGTGTTCGCCGGCACACGCTGGACCGTGGCCGGCCTCGTGCTGCTGGCGATCCGCCGCTACCGCGGGGAACTGGTGCGCCCGCCGCCACGGCTGCTGCTGCGCCTGGTGTTCGTCGCCGTGCTGCTGGTGTCGCTGAACCAGGTGATCCAGCTCTACGGGCTGAAATACATCACCGCCGGCCTGGCCGCGGTGCTCAGCTCCGCCCTGACCCCGATCGCCCTGCTCGGCTTCTCCGTCGCCCTCGGGGAGGAGCGGTTCAACCTGCGCCAGATCGGAGCGATCGCGCTGGGCGTGGTCGGCGTCGTGGTGCTGTTCGGGCCGGCGGCGTTCGGCGGCACCTTGGATGTCTGGCAGGTGCTCGGGGCGGCCGGCGTCATCATCGGCTGCCTCAGCTATTCCCTCGGCTCGGTCATGGCGCGGCCGATGATGCGCACGCTGGCGCCGGTGCAGATGTCCGGCCTGACCAACCTGATCGGCGGGGCCGTGCTGTTGGGGTCCTCGTTGGTGCTGGAGCCCGGCGCGCTGCACGCCATCTTCGTGCCCTGGAGCGTTCCGGCCATGCTGGCCTGCCTATATCTGTTGGTGCCCGGCTCGCTGATGGCCACCACCATGTATTTCCTGCTGGTGCGCGACTGGGGGGCGAGCCGCACCGGCACCTACGCCTTCATCTCGCCGGTGATTGCGGTGGCGGTGGGTTGCTCGCTGTTCGGCGAACGGCTGGACTGGGGCGATCTGCTCGGCATGGTGCTGATGCTGATTGCCGCTGCCCTGGCGCTGCGGCCGGGCGCGCTGACCCAATCGTCGCCACCGGCTGCGGGAAAGGCGGGAGAGGCGAGAGCCACCTGAGTTACGCCGCCCTCCGCGGTCTGCTTGTGGCGTCGCGGGCAGGCTGCGGCGGAATTGGCCGGTCAGGCGCGGGCCAGGTAGGTGTCCTCGTCGAACTCCACCAAGAAATCCCTCGCGCATCGTGGGCTTAACTTAGGGGGCTGCGGTCCTGGGGCAGCAAGCACGCCACCAACCCGCACCCCACCGCAAACCCCGCGCGTAAACCCGTGGTCGTTAACAGGATCGTAGCCGGTCGATGCGACCCTCGCGACTATGCGCACCCGCATCCGAGTGGCGTTGGTCCTGTTGAGCGGCGGGCTGTCCGGTGGCGGCGCGGCGGCCCAGGTGCTGTCGACGCTGTTGCCGTCCGGCGTGCCGGGCTATGGCACCGCCCCGGGCGTGACCGTCGCATCCCGTCTGCGCCCGGAGACGCAGCCGCAAGGGCTTCGTTCCGGCGCCTTCGTGTTTCACCCCAGGCTGGAGCAAGGCCTGGGTTATGATTCCGCCCCGCTCGGCATCGCCGGCAAAGGCAGCGCCCAGCTCACCACCCGTCCATCGCTGCAGATCGGCACGACCTGGTCGCGCCACGCCTTCGGTGCCTATTTCGCCGTCGACGACACGCGCGATCTCGACGCACCGAACCAGAGCCGCACCGACTGGACCGCCTCGCTGGGGGGTGCTGTCGATATTGGCCGCGACCGGCTGACCCTGTCGGCCGCGCATCTGACGCAACACCAGGACCGCACGCAGATCGGCGCCCTCGTCACCGATCGGCCGGTGGCATTCCAACTGGACGACGCCCGCGCCTCCTACGCGGTGACCGGCGGGCGCTGGACGCTCACGCCCAGCCTGCAGGTTTCGACCTGGCATTTCAGCGACACCACGCTGCAGGGGGCGCGTTTCGCGCAAGCCTATCGGGATCGCAGCCTGATCGAGGGCGCGGCCACGCTGCAATACGAACTGGCGCCGCGCCGCGACCTGCTGCTGGTCTCGCGCGCATTGGGGCAGCACTATCTGCACCGGCAGCCAGGCCAGCCGGAGCGGGATTCCACCGGTTACCAGGTGCTGTTCGGATTCGCCGACGATGACGGCATGTGGCGCTATCGTGTGCTGTTCGGCGGCGAGACGCGTCACTTCGCCGCCGCAACTTATCGCACCCATAGCGGACCCGTCGCGGAGGCGGAACTGGCGTGGAACGTCAGTGGCATGACAACGCTGACCGCCACGGTCGGCCGCCGCATCGAGGATGCGGCGCAGGAAGGCATTGCAGGCTATACCTATACCGCGGCGAAACTCGCCCTCGACCACGAATATCGCCGTAACCTGATCCTGCACGCGTCCGCTGCCGTGCAGCAGGCCGATTTCCTGCAGGGCGGCGGATCGCAGACCGGCTATGCCATCGGCCTGGGTGCGACCTGGCTGCTGAGCCGCACCGTCCATCTCGCCGCCACCTACGGTCTATCGGAGCGGCATGGCGGTTCCACCGCCTCCTACACCCGGCATCTGGCACTGTTGACCCTACGGTTGGGGATGTGACCGCGACGGTCACTTTGCAGGGCCTTGCCTTCGCGGACCTGGATGCCGCGCAGGCCGCGGCGTGGATCGCCGATCGGTCCGATCAGGCTGCCTTCGCCTATGTCGTGACGCCGAATGCCGATCATCTGGTGCGACTTGCCCGTGATCCGACCCTGGCGGGGCTTTATGCGGCCGCGTGGCTGAGGCTGCTCGATTCGCGCGTGGCGGCAGGAATGGCGCGCGTGCTGGGACTGCCGGCGCCGCTGATCGCTCCGGGCAGTGACGTCACCAGCCTGCTCCTGCTGCGGCATCTCCGGCCGGGCGAGCGCATCACCATCGTGGGTTTACCCCCGAACTGGCTCCCGGCGCTGGTCGCGCGCTGCGGTCTGGCGCCGCCGAATCATTTCGACCCGCCGCAGGGCTTCGACCGCGACCCGGTGGCATTCGCGGCGGCGGTGCGGTTCGTGCTGGAGCATCCAGCCCGCTTCGTCCTGCTGGCCGTCGGCTCGCCGCGGCAGGAACGCTTGGCCGCTGCCATCGCTGCCACGGGACGGGCCACCGGGACCGGGCTGTGCATCGGTGCCAGCCTGGAATTCCTGGCGGGCGCCCGCCGCCGCGCACCGTGCTGGATGCAACGGGCGGGCCTCGAATGGCTGTTCCGTCTGGTCCGTGAGCCGCGGCGGCTGGCGCGACGCTATTTGCTTACCAGTCCCAGGATCGTGCCGCTGCTACTGAGTGAGCGGTTGCGGCAAGCCGGCGCGGTGTCCCGGGAAGCCGGCGTCGCACGAGGATCGGTGCTGCAGGAGCACGGCGACCAATCAGGAGCAGGTTGGCGATAAGCGACCCGTGATCCGCCCGACAGCGTGCCGGACTCCTCCCAGCGAGGATCGGCCATCGCCCCTCCTGCGAAGCTGCGCTGCCCGAGTCGGTCCGCTAAACGAATTGTTAGCCGGCCAGAGCTACAACTTCGCACCTCGCAATCTGCCGCGTCGCTGGCAGCATGCAGAGGCAGGCGGATCGACGTGACCCTCGATGAACGGCATCATCCATCGTGACAGCTGTGGACAGCGTGCAGTCGCCCAGCCAGGCCGCCGAACGGGTGCGGCTCGAGCGCGATCGCCATGTTGCGTTCGCGTTCGCCGCCGCCGACCTGCTGATCGAGACCGACGGCGCCTATGCCATTGTCGCCGCATCAGGTGCCGCCCAGGCCGTGCTCGGTCTCTCTCTAAGGGATCTGATCGGCAAGGACGTGGCCGCTATCGTCACAGATTCGGAACGCCCCCTGCTACGGCGCCTGCTGAACCAGGTGCATCAGCTCGGCCGCATCGATCCCGTCGCCATTAACCTGCTGCGCACCGATGGCAGCGCCACCCGCATCCTGTTCGGGGCGTGCCGCTTACCCAATCATCCCAGTCGGATTTTCCTCAGCGTCGCGTTGCTGCCCGGTGCGCTGGCGCCGGTCGTCCAGCCGCGTGATACGGAGACCGGACTGCTGACCGCCGACGGACTGCATGCGGCGGCGCAGCGCTCTTCGGGTGACGAGGGCGCCGGCGCCCGGCAGCTCAAGCTGGTGCGCCTGGATGGACTGTCCGGCGCGGTTCGCCAACTGCCGACCGAACGCGGCGCGCTGCTGATGCAGGAGATCGGTGCGGCGCTGCGGGCGGTTTCGATCGGTGGCGATGCGGCGGGCCGGCTGGGAGACGACACGTTCGGCATCGTCACGCGCGCGGCCCATCCGCCGGAACGGGATGCCGCCTTGTTCACCGATCTGCGCGAAGCGCTGCGCGGCGCCGGCGTGCCGGAAGGACAAGTCGGACCGCGAATCACCGGGATGGATCTGTCGCTGGGTACGCTGAGCGACGGCGAGGCCGGGCGGGCGCTCACCTATGCCATGAACAGCTTCGTCAATGCCCGGGCGGACGCGTTCCGGATCGGCTCGCTGCAGGCCGGGCTGGCAGCGGCGGTGAATGAAACCGTCACCCGGTTCGCCGAAACCCGCCGCATGATTGCCGATCGGCGCTTTGCGCTGGTCTATCAGCCGGTGGTGAACCTCGCGGCGCGCACGGTTCACCACTACGAGGCCTTGTCCCGCTTCGTCGGCAAGGCGAACACGTTCGAGATGGTCGGTTTCATGGAGGATGTGGGGCTCGCCGCGGAACTCGACCTGGCCGTCTGCAAGGGGGCGATCGCCGCGTTGGAGCAAAACCCGACCGCGAAGCTGGCGGTGAACCTGTCCGGCCGATCGATCCAGAACGATGCGTCCCGCACTGCACTGAGCGAGCTCATCACGCCGCTGACCGGCCTGCGCCAGCGCCTGCTGTTCGAGCTGACGGAGTCCGCCGCGGTGGACGATCTGGAAGGCGCGGCCGCCTTCCTCGGCTGGCTGCGGCAACTCGGGCACGCCGTATGCCTGGACGATTTCGGTGCCGGCGCCGCAGCCTACAGCTATCTCCGGCGCTTCGACGTGGATTTCGTGAAGATCGACGGGCCGTTCCTGAAAGCCGCTGTCGAGCAGGGGCGTGAGCGGGCGCTGATCCGCTCGATCTGCGTGCTGTGTCACGAAATTGACTGCAAGGTCATCGGCGAGATGATCGAGAATGAGAAGGGGTTGGCGGTCGCGACATCACTCGGCGTCGATTACGGCCAGGGCTGGCTGTTCGGCAAACCGATGGACGAACTTCCCAAGCCGGTGCGCTCGCAGCGTCGAAAGGGGTCGGTCGAGACCTGGCAGTAGGTCGAGGTCGGGTGGAAACGGCCCGGACATGCGCCGCATCGTGCCGCGGGGGGCCAGCGTATACGGTCGCTGTGGCACCGGACGCCGCCGAACGATAATCTGCCTTCCACACAGGAGGGCGTGTCATGGATGCAGAGAAAATCCGCGCGATGGGCCGGCCGCTCGGCCAGCCGTTCAAGCTCAACAAAATCGGCCACATCGCGTTGTACGTGCAGGACCTGGAACGCTCCGCCCGCTTCTACACGGAGGTGCTCGGCTTCCAGATCTCCGACGTCTACGCCGGCAATGAGCTGCCCGGCGGCGCCGTCTTCATCCGACTGAACGCCGATCACCACGGCATCGCGCTGTTTCAGGCCACCAAGGACTATCGGCCAGGCGCGGGCCTGCATCATATCGCGTTCGAGGTCTCCACACTGGATGAGGTGTTGCGGGTCCGTACCCATCTGCACCGCCACGACGTGAAGATCCATTTCGAGGGCCGCCGCCGCGCCGGTGTTCAACTGGCCGTAGAGTTCCAGGACCCGGATGGGCATAACCTGGAAATCTATTGGGGTATCGACCAGATCGGGTCGGACGGCACGGTGCGTCCCCCCGAACAATGGAAGGGTGCTGCCAGCCTGGAGGCCGCGATCGTCGATCCCGTGCTGGGCCAGGACACCACCGTACAAGACAAGTCCCTGCTGGGTGCCTGACACACTGGTGTTTTTCCCGGCTGGACCGCGGCGTGGCAGAAGCAGAAGCTGCGGGCGCCGCAGCGGGTGACGGGTTCACCCGCCAGGTTCGACACGCCGGAGGCATCCGGTTCCCGTGGGGCGCGTTGAAGGAGCGTAGATGGGATACTGGGGCAAGATCATCGGCGGCGTGGCGGGCTTTGCCATGGGCGGGCCGTTCGGCGCGGTGGTCGGCGCCGCGCTGGGTCACGCGGCTGATAGCGGCACCGCGCCCAATCTGCGCCTGCCATTCCGCGCCGACTCGATGCTCAACCCGGCTCGCGTCGCGGCGCGACTGGGCAGACGGGACCAGCTATTCTCCATCGCCGTGGTGGTGCTGGCGGCCAAACTCGCCAAATGCGACGGCCCGGTGACGCGGGCCGAGATCGACACCTTCAAGCGCCAGTTCCGCGTCCCGCCCGAGGCGGTGCGCGACGTGGGCCGGCTGTTCGACCAGGCGCGGACGGACTCGGCGGGGTTCGAACTTTATGCACGGGAGCTGGGCCAGGCCTTCGCCGATAATCGCGGCGTACTGGAGGACGTACTGGCCGCCTTGTTCACCCTGGCGCGGGCTGATGGGCCGGTGAACCGCGCGGAACTGGATTTCCTGTCGCAGGTGCAGCGGAGCTTCCGCCTGGACCAGGGCCATTGGGATCGCGCCCGCGGTGCCACGCCACGCCAGACCAGCGACGCGCCGGACCCGTATGCAATCCTCGGCGTCCCGTCCTCCGCCAGCCTGGAGGACATCCGCGTCATCTGGAAGCGGCTGATGCGGGAGAACCACCCGGACAGCCTGGCCTCCCGAGGGGTGCCGGCGGAGTTCATTGCCCGCGCCAGCGACAAGGTGGCGCAGATCAACGCCGCCTGGGACCGCATCAAGCGAGAACGCGGCGGGTGAGCGCGCCGCTCGATCTGTCGCTGTCGATTATCGAGCGGGTGAGCCCCAATTGCGACGACCGGCAGGCAGGCATGCCGATCGACATGCTGATTCTGCATTACACCGGCATGCAGAGCGCCCAGGCCGCGATTGATCGGCTGTGCGACCCGGCAGCGCGGGTCTCCTCGCATTATGTCGTGGACGAGGACGGCGCGATCCTGCGCCTTGTGCCGGAGGAAAAACGCGCCTGGCATGCCGGTATCTCCTGCTGGCGAGGCCATCGCGACCTGAACGGCCGGTCGGTCGGCATCGAGATCGTAAATCCCGGCCATGAGTGGGGCTATCGGGCATTTCCCGCGTTGCAGATGGCCGCGGTCTGCGATCTCTGCCTGGCGATCCTGTCGTGCCATCCGATCCCGGCACGCAACGTGGTGGCGCACAGCGACGTGGCGCCCGATCGCAAGGAGGATCCGGGGGAAAGGTTCGACTGGCAGGGCCTGGCGCGGAACGGTGTCGGCCTGTGGCCGGAGCCGGCGGCGGAGCTTTCCACCGCCGGCGGAAAGCGGGACGCCGCGGCGATGCGCGAGGTCCGCCATGCGCTGGCAGCGATCGGCTATGATGTCGCGCCGGAGGGACCACTCGACCCGCCTCTGGCGACGGTACTGCGCGCATTCCAGCGCCATTGGCGTCAGGAGGCCGTGACCGGCGAGGCGGATGCCGGCACCTGCGCTAACCTGCTGGCCGTAGTCCGGATGCTGGGCGAAGGCTGAACCGCATCTGCGGGTGATGAGTCGTCCCGGACAAGGCCATCTCCGTGCAACACGGCCGGCTTCGATGAACAGCCCGGCAGGCTACACCACGTGCGACGGCTCCAGCTTGCAGGCGACCTGCGCATCCACTTCGATCTGGATCGTCGCATGGCCGATGCGGAACTGCTGCTGCAGGTGATGCGCAAGGTCCACCAGAAATTCGTCGCCCGGATGTCCCTCCGGCATCAGGCAGTGGCAGGTCATCGCGGTCTCGGTCGTGCTGAGCGACCAGATATGCAGGTCGTGGATCGCCGTCACCCCAGGCTGTCTTTGCAGGAACGCGGCCACCGCCTCGGGTTCGATGCCGGCCGGCACCGCATCCAGTGACATGCCGACCGAGTCACGCAGCAGCCCCCAGGTGCCGCCCAGGATTACGCCGGCGATCGCCAGGCTCACCGCCGGATCGATCCAGCTCCAGCCGGTCAACAGCACCAACCCGCCGGCGACCACCACGCCGATCGAAACCAGCGTATCATAGGCCATGTGCAGAAATGCTCCGCGCAGGTTGATGTCGTCCTGGCGGCCGGCGGCGAACAGCCAGGCGGTGAACCCGTTGATCACGATACCGACCGCCGCCACGACCATGACGGTGATGCCGGCAACCTCGCTTGGCTCAATCAGCCGGCGCAACCCCTCGATCGCGATCGCGCCGACCGCGATCAGCAGCAGCACGGCGTTGGCGAGAGCCGCCAGGATCGTGCCGCGCCGCAGCCCGTAGGTATAGTTGAGCGATGGCAGGCGCCGCGCCAGCAGTATGGCGACCCAGGCCATCACGAGCCCCAGCACGTCGCCCAGATTATGGCCGGCATCGGCCGCCAGCGCCATCGAGTTCGCCAGCAGGCCGTAGATCACCTCCAGCACGACGAAGCCGAGGTTCAGCGCGGTGCCGATCGCGAAGGCTGCGCCGAAATCCTTGGGCGCATGGACATGGGCATGGCCGCCGGGACCGTGCTGGTGGCCGCCATGGCTGTGTCCGGCGTGGCCGTGTGCCGCATCGTCATGCGCAGCTTGGTCGTGTCCGGTTTGGTCATGCTCGGATCGGCCAGGTCCGGCGTGGCCATGCCCGGCGTAGTCGTGGGGCCTGTGGTCGTGGCCTCCCTGGTCGTGGCCCGCTCGGTCCTGGCCCGCGTCATCGCGGTCAGGAGGATCGTGAGGCTGCGAATGTCCCGCCATCGACCTACTCCGCTGCCATGCCCGCCGGCGCGATCCGCTGCTGCAGCTCCCGGCGAGCCGCGGCGACGATCTGCCAGCCGCCCCACAGGCCAAGCCCGCCCATCACTGCCGCCACGATTATGTCCGGCCAGCCGGTGCCGGTGCCGAACACGCCCATCGCCGCGAGCACGACCGCGGCATTGCCCAATGCGTCGTTGCGTGAACAGATCCACACCGACCGCATGTTCGCATCGCCGCCGCGGAACCGGTACAGCATCAGCGCCACGCCGCCATTGGCGAGCAGCGCCGCCACGCCGACCACACCCATGACCGAAGCCTGCGGCAAGCTTCCCTGCGCTGCATGCCATGCGGTGCTGCCGAGCACCCAGATGGCGAAGACGATCAGCGTCCCGCCTTTGACGAGAGCGGCGCGGGCGCGCCAGCCCAGCGCCATCCCGGCTACGCCCAGGCTGATGGCGTAGTTCGCTGCGTCCCCGAAGAAGTCCAGTGCATCGGCCTGCAGCGCGGTCGAGCCCGCGGCGACACCCGCGATGAGTTCTGCCGCGAAGAAGCCGACATTGACGACCAGCGCGATCCACAATGCGCGCCGCCAATGCGGGTGGTTCGGCGAAGCGGCGTCTGTGCAGTGGTCGTCGTGACAGCAGGCCATGTTCATCCTCGAAACCTGGGGAGGACAGCCTATCTGGACCCTGTAGCGACTACAGGGTCAAGCATGCCGGTGGACAAGCTCAGCATTGGTGCGCTCGCGAGGGCGACGGGCACGAAAGTGGAGACCATCCGCTACTATGAGCGGATCGACCTGCTGCCGCCGCCGGCGCGCAGCGGCGGTAACTATCGGGTTTATGACCACACACATCGCGATCGGCTGCAATTCATCCGGCGCGGACGCGACCTGGGGTTTCCGCTGACCAAAATCCGGGAGCTGCTGCGGCTGTACGACGATCGCGACCAATCCTGTGCCAAGGTGGACCACATCGCCCAGCGCCATCTCGCCGAGGTCGAGCGCAAGCTGGCCGACCTCGCAGCGCTTCAGATCGAGCTGCACAGGCTGGTCGATCAGTGCCGTCACCGCACGGTCGCAGAATGCCGTGTCATTGAGGCGCTGGCACCGGCCTGATCGCATATCCGCTTGGTGCCGCCTCGCACGAAGCGGGTGAGCCTCGGGGAACGTGTGGACAACTCTGTGGGCGTAACACTTAAGAGGCTTCGGGTCTGTGCCAACGTCATGCCGCAAGGCTTTGTTAAAAGAGATGATTATTCGGTAGGCGGTAATATTTTTGCAGCGCGGTACGGCTGGGGATGAACTTCCCTATTCTCGCTATAGTTGTGCAATTGCCTATCCGCTCGCGTTCCTTCAGCGAGTCTCGATTCGCGCGGATCGTGGCATGGGTTGGTCCTGTGCGCCGCGAGTGCCATAAGCGCACATCGTCGGCAGGGGAGGCGGCATGCGGCGCAGGACTTGGGTGGCGTTGGCGGCCCTGCCGATCGGGCTGCTGGTTGGCGATGTGCTCTACTGGCGCTACACCACCCAGCAATTGGAATACGGCTTTACCGCCTGGGTGGCGCAGCGCCGCGCCACCGGCTGGACGGTGCAATTCGGCCCGCCAACGATCGGCGGTTGGCCGTCCGCCGCCACGCTGACCGCCAGCGGCGTCAAACTGACCGGTGGTGCCCCGGAAATTCCGGGCGGGCTGAGTTGGAGCGCGGATCGCGTCACGTTGCGCGTCGCGCTGTTGCATCCCGGCTCACTGGAAGTGACTCCGGCCGGCAGCCAAGGCATCCGCCTGGCGGACGGACCGGACATCCCGTTCACCGCCGATCAGATGCATCTCGCAGTGCCGCTGCAACAGGACCGCCCACCCGCCGGCGCGACCCTGACCGCCAGCAACCTTCAGGCGGATGTGCCGGTCGGCAGCGGGACCACCAGCGCTCTCACCATCGCGGCGCTGCGTGGCCAGGCCAAACAGGATCCGGCCGCCGGCCAGGGGGAGCCGGCGCTGACGCTCAGCCTCGGCGCCAACTCCCTCACCCTTCCGCCCGCCACTCGCTGGCCGCTCGGCCCGCGCATTGAATCGCTCTCGCTCGACGGTGCGGTGGAGGGGCCATTGCCGCATACCGGCGGCCTCACCGCCGGCGCAACCGCCTGGCGCGACGGCGGCGGCTCGGTCGAGATCAAACGCCTGGCGTTGCACTGGGGGACACTCGACCTGACCGGCACCGCGACCCTCGCGCTCGACCCGCAACTGCAGCCGATGGGCGCCGGTAGCGCGAAAGTGACCGGCTATGCCGAGACGCTGGATGCGCTGGCGGCCAACGGCGCGCTGAGCCGTTCCGCCGCGATTGCCGCCAAAGCCGTGCTTTCCCTACTGGCGCGTCCGCAGGAGGAGGGCCAGCCGGACGAGGTGGAGGTGCCGCTGACGCTGCAGTATCGCACCCTGTCGATGCGGCAGGTGCCTCTGGTACGATTGCCGGAGCTGGACTGGCCGGCACCATGAGCGTATAGTCGCCGCATGTCTCTCTGGACCTGCACGACGCGAATTACCGGCCCGGCTGTCTGAACAGCCGGGGTTTCCGTGCCCGCGTTTTGTGTCCCGTCCGGAGTGTTTCCTCCATGTCCCCCGATTCCTATGCCGCTGAGCAGCAATCTGCTGTTGCCGTCCGATTCATGGTCGATGCCGAGGCCTCGCCCGCCCTGTTGCCGCGGCTGTTGCAGCCCTTTGCCCGCCGCGACCTGACCCCCGACCGTATGTGGTCGCATCGCAATGCCGGGACGATGCATGTCGAGATCGCCATGCATGCTATGCCCGTCGAGATGGTGCATCTGGTGGAAGGCAATCTGCGTCAGGTGGTGGGCGTGCACACGGTGACGCAACTGCGCGAGACGGCGCTGCGTCAGGTCGCCTGAGCGGCGGGGACGCGCGGCGGGCGAACCGGCTTGGCTACCGGCGGCAGGCTCTTGTCAGGATAGCGGCACCAGGCCGCAGCGACGCAGCGCCAGCATTCCGGCTGGCGCGCCTTGCACACGTAGCGGCCGTGCAGGATCAGCCAGTGATGCGAGTCGCGCAGCAGCTCCGCCGGTACCCGGCGGACCAGGGCGTCCTCCACCTCGCGCGGCGTCCTGCCCGGCGCGATCCCGGTGCGATTGCCCAGGCGGAAGATATGCGTGTCCACCGCCATGGTGCTTTCGCCGAACGCGACGTTCAGCACCACATTGGCGGTCTTGCGTCCAACCCCCGGCAGTGCCTCCAGCGCTGCTCGGTCGCGCGGCACCACGCCGCCATGCTGCTCGACCAGAAGGCGGGACAGTTCGATCACATTGCGCGCCTTGCCCTGCCATAGCCCGATGGAGCGGATGTGGCGGGCGACGCCGTCCACGCCGAGCGCCAGCATGGCGGCGGGGGTGGAGGCGTCCTGGAACAGGGTGCGGGTGGCGCGGTTCACCGAGACATCGGTTGCCTGCGCCGACAGCACGACGGCAACCAGCAGGGTGAACGGATCGATGTAGTCGAGCTCGCTGCGCGGATCGGGATTGGCTTTGGCCAGCGCCTCGATGAAGGCGCGCACATCGGCGGCCGGCATGGCGCGGGGCTTGCGCGGCTTTTTCCCAACAGGGCCGGGGGCACCGGGGCGCGGGGCAATAGGGCGCGGGGCAGGCGGCATGGCGTTACTGTGTCGCCGGGTGGTTGCGGCGGGCAAGAGCCGAAGCGGCGGCCGGCTCAGGCCACCAGGTTCTTCGGCACGTCGCGGAACGGCCGGTCATTGTCGGTGCGCGGCTCCTTCGGCATCCCCAGCACCCGCTCCGAGATGATGTTGCGCTGGATTTCGTCGGTGCCTCCGGCGATCGAGCCGGCCGGCACGCTGACCAGAATCTCCGCGATCAGCCCGTTCATCGGCCCGTCCTCGCCGGTCAGCATCGCGTCCGCCCCGGACAGCAGGGTGTGGACATGCGCCGCGGCGCGCGCGACATGGCTCGACACCAGCTTGCCGAGGGAGCCTTCCGGCCCTTGCGGCTTGCCCTGCATCTGCGCCGCCCGGGCGCGGCGCGCGGTCCACTCCGCCGCCTTCGACAGCGTCAGCAGCCTGGCGATTTCCTGCCGCACCACCGGGTCGCCGATGCGCCCGGTCGCCTTGGCCCGTTCCACGATCAGGTCCACCCGGCCGGCCCGCTGCGGATACCATTTGTACGGCTCCATGACGGTCGCGTTTTCGGCGCGCTCCTCGTTGTAGATACGCCCCACACCGACGGCGTTCTGACCCCAGGTGCGGATGCCGTCTGCGCCACGCCGCTCATGCATCAGCGTCGTGGTTGCCACGGCCCAGCCACGGCCGACCTCGGAGACCAGCATCTCCGGCGGCACCTCGGCATCGGTGAAGAACACCTGGTTGAACGAGGCATGCCCGTTCATCTGCCGCAGCGGGTGCACCTGCACGCCGGGCTGGCGGATATCCAGCACGAAATACGACAGGCCCTGATGCTTCGGCACATTGACGTCGGTGCGCGCCAGCAGCAGGCCCCAATCGGCATGGTGCGCGCTGGTGGTCCACACCTTCTGGCCGTTGATCACCCAGCGATTGCCCTTGAACTCGGCCCGGGTGGTGGCGCCGGCCAGGTCGGACCCGCTGCCGGGCTCGCTGAACAACTGGCACCAGGTGTCCTCGCCGGTCAGGCTGCGGCGCAGGAACTTCTCCTTCTGCGCGTCGCTGCCATGCACCAGCAGCGTCGCCGCGGCCAGCCGGCGGATGCCGGTCTTGGCGACGCCGACCGCGCCGATGCGGGTGAACTCCTCCTCGACCACCGCCTCCAGCGCCATCGGCAGTTCGCGGCCGTACCAGTCCTTCGGCCAGGACGGCACGCCCCAGCCGGAATCGATCAGCATGTTGCGCCATTCCACCAGGCCGCGATCGGGGCTCCAATTTGCTTCCAGCCAGGCACGCACTTCGGCGCGGACGGATGCTTCGGTCGGTTCGCTCATGATCCTCTCCGTTCGCTCAGACGTTCCAGGCACGCATCATCAGCTCGCGGTGATAGGCCGGGTCGCCCAGGAACACCTCGGAACTTTTCGCGCGCTTGAACCAGAGATGGGAGTCATTGTCCCAGGTGAAGCCGATGCCGCCGTGGATCTGGATGGTGTGGATCGCGGTCTGCATGTAGGCGTCCGACGCGCAGGCCTTGGCCAGCGAGGCCAGCGCCGGCAGGTCGGCGTCGTCATCGGCCGCCGCGGAGGCCGCGGCATAGGCGGCCGACTTGGCCAGCTCCACATCCACCAGCATGTCGGCCTGCTTGTGCTTCATCGACTGGAACGAGGCGATGCTGCGGCCGAACTGTACCCGCAGGTTGGCGTAGTCGAGCGCCGACAGACGCAGCCGTTCCGCCCCGCCGACCATTTCGCTGGCCAGCCCCACCGCGGCCTGCACCATCGTCTTCGCGAACGGGGCCGCCCCGCCGCCTTCCTCGCCCAGCAGCTCCGCTTCCACCGCGCGGAATTCCAGCCGCGCCTGCTTGCGGGTCGGGTCCATCACCTTCAGCGCGCGACGGGTCAGCCCGGCCGCATCGCCTGGCACGGTGAAGAAAGACAGTCCTTCATCGCCGCTGGAGCCGGGCCGGCGGGCCAGCACGATGATCAGGTCGGCGGTGTGGCCGTCCAGTACGAAGCTTTTCACCCCGTCGAGCCGGAATTTCCCGCCGGCCGGGGTCGCTGTCGTTTCGACCCCGCTGGCGTCCCAGCGTCCGTTCGGCTCGGTGAAGGCGAAGGTCGCAATCGTGTCGCCAAGCGCGATCGGCGGCAGCAGCGTGCGCTGCTGCAGAGTCGGTTGCGGCATTCATGATCGCGGTTGCCGCCAGCACGGTGGAGGCGAAATACGGCGCGCAGAGTAGGGCGCGACCCATTTCCTCCAAGACGATGCCCAGCTCGACCATGCCGAAGCCCTGGCCGCCATAGGCCTCCGGGATGTGGACACCGGTGAGCCCGAGCTGCTGGTTGAGTGCGCTCCAGTTCTGACGATCCCAGCCCGCTTCGGTTTCCATCAGGCGGCGCACCACGGTGGGGGGCGACTTCTCCTCCAGGAAGCGTCGCAGCACCGAGCGGAATTCCTCCTGCTCGCTGGTGAAGCTGAACTGCATGCATTCTCCTCCCGGTGCGCGCGCGGCTTGGGTCGTGGCTGCCTAGCGCGTAGGCGTGCCAGATTGATGAGGTCGCCCGGGGGCCGCAAGGGGCCGCGGCCGTGCGGGCCGGTGAAGGAGGCCGGGCGCGGCGGCTTTCAATCCGCCGGCTGCGCGTCGCGCACCGCCACCGCCACACGCGGCGGGCGCATCAGCAACAGCAGCAGCAACGCGGGCAGCGTTGTCATCACCATCAGCACGTAGTCGTTCATATAGGCGATGGTCTGCGCTTGGTGGTTGACCATCTGGTTCAGCAGCACGGCGCCTTGCGTCGAATCCGGATCCAGCAGCGGCTGGGCCGGTCCCAGCATCTGCAAGGCCCGGTTGAACGGCGTCACGAAGCTGCCGATCTGTTCGTGCAGCACCTGCGTGTTGTGAACTCAGCAGCGACGAGGTGACGGATACGCCGATTGCCGCGCCGATATTGCGCGCCAGGCTGAACAGCGACGCGCCTTCCGTGCGCAGCGCCGGCGCCAGGGTCGCGAAGGCCAGCACCTGCAGCGGCGTGAACACCATGCCCAGGCCCGCGCCCTGGATGACGATGGTAATGACGATCTGTCGCACCGAGACGTCCGACGTCCAGCCGGTCATCTCCCAGAACGACCAGCATTCCACCAGCAGGCCGATTGCGACCATCAGCCGCGGATCGACCCGGTTCGACAGCCGCCCGCTGAGCATGATGGTCGTCAGGTTGCCGAGGCCGCGCGGTGCCATCACCAGCCCGGCCATCGCCACCGGATAGCCGCCCAGGATCTGCAGCCATGGCGCCATCAGAGCGATGCTGGATACCAGGATGGTGCCGACCGCGAACATCATCACCAGCCCGGCCGCGAAATTCACATCGCGAAACAGCAGCGGGCGGATCAGCGGGCGTGGCGCGTACAGCACATGTACCAGGAACAGATACAGGCCCAGGCCGGCGAGCACGGCCTCGATCATGATCTCACGGGCGTTGAACCAGTCCTGATTCTGGCCGCGATCCAGCATCATCTGCAGCGCGCCGATGCCGGTTGCCAGGGCCGCGAAGCCGATCCAGTCGAAGCGCAGCCCGCCCTGACCCGGCGCGTTCGGCAGGAAGATCAGCAGACCGGAGGTGGCCAGCAGGCCGAACGGCAGGTTGATGTAGAATACGTAGCGCCAGCTGTAGCTGTCGGTCAGGTAGCCGCCGAGCGTGGGGCCGAGGATGGGGCCGATCATGACGCCGACGCCCCAGATGGCCATGGCGAAGCCGCGCCGCTCATGCGGGTAGATATCCAGCAGGATGGCCTGCGACAGCGGCACCAGCGCGGCGCTGAACATGCCCTGCAGCAGCCGGAATCCGACGATCTGACCCAGCGACTGTGCGGCGCCGCACAGCATGGAGGCGATGGTGAAGCCGATGATGCAGGTCACGAACAGATGCTTGCGGCCGAACCGGTTGGCCAGCCAGCCGATCGGCCCGGTCATGATCGCCGCGGCAATGATGTACGAGGTCAGCACCCAGGTGATCTCGTCGTAGCTCGCCGAGAAGCTGCCCTGCATGTAGGGCAGCGCCACATTGGCGATTGTCTGGTCGAGTGACTGCAAAAGCGTCGCGCCGATCGCGCAGGCCGTGATCATGCCGCGATGCGGCGTCTGGTCGGAGATCGGAACGGCGGACGAGGCGGCCATGGCCTATGTTACGGCCAGCGGCATCTGGACTTCTCCCGGGCGGCCGCCACTCACGGGCGTTGGCTCACTGCGGTGGACTCTGGGCGATGCGTGCCGAACGATCAAGCCACGCGGCGTCGCTGCAGCGCAGCGAATGTTTGACTCGCCGGCATGCCTCGCCTGAGATGGTCCGGGGGCAATAACGGGGGACGATCATGCGACGCAAGCATCTTGCCTTGTCGCGGCGCGGGCTTTTGCAGGCAGGCGCTGCGGCGCTGGCCGCACCGGCGGTGGTTCCGGCGCGTGCGGCGGAGACGCTGGTGGTCAACGGCTATGGCGCGTCGTACCAGGACGCGCTGATGGGCTCGACCATCAAGCCGTTCGAGAAGAAGTTCGGCGTGCAGATCACCTATGACAGCACCGGCACCGCGACGCAGAACTACGCCAAGATCCGGGCTTCGCGTGGCGCCCCGGGTTTCGACGTTGCCGGCGAACTGACGCCGCCGGAAATCATCCTAGGCGCCAAGGAAAAGCTGCTGGAGCCGGTGACCGAGGCCGAGGTGCCCAACCTGAAGCATGTCTGGGCCAAGAGCCGCACGATCATTCCGCCGGTGGGGGTGGTGCACACCTATCAATACACGTCGCTGCTGTGGAACAAGACGCATCTGTCGAAGCCGACTTCCTGGGCGGAATACTGGGCACCGACCGGTGCGGCGGCGGACAAGCTGCGCTCCCACCTGATCGCATTCGAACCCGGCAACCTGCTGTCGATCTACGCGCTGATCATGGCCGCGAAGCTGAAAGGTGGCGGCGTCGACAACATGGAGCCGGCCTGGGCGCTGCTGAAGGCGCAGAAGCCGCTGATCGGCGTCACCGTGGTCGCCTCCGACGCGGCGGCGCCGTATTTCGAGAACGATCAGGTCTGGCTGGCGCCGTATTGGAGCGCCCGCGCCGGCTACTACGTCGCGCATAACTACCCGGTGAACTTCACCATTCCGCAGGAAGGCACGATCGGCCTGGCCAATTGCGCCGCCGTGCCGGTGGGGACGGCGAACAAGAAGCTGGCGTTCGAATTCATCAACTTCCGGCTGGAGCCGGAGGTGCAGCACGACTTCAACCTGGCCTACCACTCCAGCCCCGGCCGACCCGATATCACCGGCTGGCCGGCCGATTTCGCCGCCACGCAGATCACCACCGAGAAACAGATGGCCGCGGTCGAATTTCCCGACAGCGCGGTGATCGGCGCGAGGCGATCGGCCTGGACCCGCAAATGGCAGGAGATCATGAGCTGATCCCCCGCGCGTGACGGTGCGCCAAGGCGCCGCCCTGCGACGCAATCTGCTGCCCTGGCTGCTGGTGGCCGGCCCCGCCGGCTTCCTGCTGATCTTCTTCGTCGCGCCGACCGCGCTGCTGCTGTCCATGAGCTTCGTGGAATCCGAGGACAGCATCCCCACCGGCGCGCTGACCTTGGACAATTACGGCGTGCTGCTGGGGCATCGGCTGTATCTCTCTGCCATCCTGCGCAGCTTCGTGGTCGGCCTGTCCACCGGCGCGCTGGTCGTGCTGCTGGCCTATCCGCTCGCCTATTTCCTGGTGCGCACCACCAGCCGCTGGAAGGCGCTGCTGATCGCGGCCTCGCTGGCGCCGCTGCTGGCCAGCGTGATCGTGCGCACCTATGGCTGGTGGGTGGTGCTGAACCAGGAAGGCGCGATCAACGTGCTGCTGCGCAGCCTGGGGCTGATCGACCGGCCGCTGGCCATGCTGCCCTCCACCGCCGCGGTCACCATCGGCCTGGCGCATGCGCTGCTGCCCTATGGCGTGCTCAGCATCATGGCGTCGCTGAACGGACTGAACCCGAGTCTGGAGCGCGCCGCGATGAGCCTCGGGGCCGGCCGGCTTCGCACCTTTTTCGCGGTCACGCTGCCTTTGACCCTGCCGGGCGTCGCCGGCGGATTCCTCCTGACCTTCGCGATCGCGATGGGCGCCTACGCCACGCCGGCGATTCTGGGCGGCGCATCCACCGAGGTGATGGCGACGATGATCCGCCGCTTCATGCTGGACCTGCTGGACTGGTCGGTGGGCTCCGCAATGGGCGCGATCCTGCTGGTCAGCGCCATGGCCCTGCTGCTGGCGACCAGCGCCCTGGCGGCGCGGCGGGACCCGGCATGAGGCCGCGCAACAGCAGCCGCCCCTGGCTCACCCTGCGCATCACCGTCGCCGCGATCTATCTGTTCATGCTCGGCCCGATCCTGATCACCGCCGCCGTCGCGTTCAACGGCCAGAGCCGATCGTATTTCCCGCCGCGCGGCTTCTCGCTGCAATGGTGGGGCGCGGCGCTGGGCCCGCAATGGCTGCAGCCGCTGCTGTTCAGCCTGCAACTGGCGACCCTGGCCGCGCTGCTCTCGGCGGTGCTGGGCACGCCGCTGGCCTTCGCGTTCCAGCGCTTCAGCTTTCCCGGCAAGGGCCTGGTGCGCGCCATCACGCTGGGGCCGCTGATCCTGCCCAGCCTGGTCACCGGCATAGCACTGCTGCAGGCGCTGTCGCTGGCCGGGCTGGGACGCTGGATGGGGTTCTGGGCGCTGCTGATCGGCCATGTCGCGATCTGCCTGCCATTCTCCGTCCGCACCGTCGCGATCAGCCTGACCGCGATGCCGGGCCGGGTGGAGCACGCCGCCGCCAGCCTGGGCGCCGCGCCCGGGTCGGTGCTGCGTCACGTCACAATGCCGCTGATCGCGCCCGGCGTGGTGGCAGGCATGATCTTCGCCTTCATCCACAGTTTCGACGACGTGAACCTGTCGCTGTTCATCGCCCGCCCCGGTGAGCGCCCGCTGACCGTTGCGATCCTGTCCTTCCTGGAGTTCGGCTTCGCCCCGACCCTGGCCGCGGTGTCGATCCTGTCGATGCTGGTGCCGCTGGCGCTGGTCGCGCTGTTCGGCCGCTTCGTGGGGATCGGCGATTTCCTTTACGCGGAGCAGGGTCATGGCTGAGCCGGCGCTCCAACTGTCCGGGCTGACCAAGCGGTTCGGGCCGGTGGCGGCGGTGGACGGCATCGACCTGACCGTGGCGCCCGGCGAGTTCGTGACCCTGCTCGGTCCCAGCGGCTGCGGCAAAACCACCACGCTGAACCTGATCGCGGGGTTCCTGGCGCCTGATGCCGGGCATATCCGGCTGCAGGGGCGGATGGTGGAGACCCTGCCGCCGTTCCGCCGCGACCTCGGCCTGGTGTTCCAGGACTACGCGCTGTTCCCGCATATGAGCGTCGCGGAGAATGTCGGCTTCGGCCTGCGCATGCGCCGAGTGCCCCGCGCCGAGATCGCGGCCGCGTCGCCGGACGCGCTGGCGCTGGTGCAGCTTGCCGGCCTGGGCGAGCGGCGCCCGCTGCAAGCTGTCCGGCGGCCAGCGTCAGCGCGTGGCCCTGGCCCGCGCGCTGGTGATCCGCCCGGCGATGCTGCTGCTGGATGAGCCGCTGTCCAACCTGGACCTGAAACTGCGCGAGGAGATGCGGTTCGAGATTTCCGGCCTGCAGCGGCGCCTGGGCATCGCCACCGTGTTCGTCACCCACGACCAGGCTGAGGCGCTGACCATGTCCGACCGCATCGCCGTGATGCGCGCCGGCCGGATCGAGCAGCTCGGCACGCCATCGGACATCTACGAGCGTCCTGTCACGCAGTTCGTCGCCGGCTTCATCGGCAATGCGAACCTGGTCCCGGATGGTGGAAGGCTGCTGGTGATCCGGCCGGAACGGCTGAAGCTGTGCGACGCCGGCGCTGTGCCGGACAGCATGCGGTCCTGGCCGGCCGTGGTGGAGCGGGTGATGTATCTGGGTGCCCGGCTGGAGCTGCGGCTGCGCCTGGGCGACGGCACGGTACTGCTGGTGGACGCGGTGAATGACGGCAGTCTGTGCGTGGCCGAGGGCGGGCCGGTGACCGCATGGTCGCGGCCGGAGGATGCCTGGCCGGTTCCCGCGGGGTGAGGCGGCTGCCCGTTGCCAGCGGCGAACTGATCTCGACTGCCTGAAGCGGGGTGTGCCTGAAGCGGGGTGTGCCTGAAGCGGCGCGTCGCGCGGCATCGGGCGATCAACACTGCGCCACGCCAATGAATGTGAAACAACAGCAGCGTTTGAATGACGCTGCAGTGCAGCGCCCGAATGTCGACGCAGTAATGCGGTTTGTCATAACCCGGCGGCACAAGTCGAGCTGCGCGCGATTGTGAGTGTGATGGGGTGCGAAACCCGTTGACCCAGTCGGCGAAAAGGGCAGTTCTTGGACGAACCAACTCCGCTTGCGCTAGCAGGAGAGACGATGCCGGATTCCTGCCAGGGTCCTGTCGAGTAATGCGCTTCCGTTCGTCAATCCTGCTGCAATGGCGCGCGCAGCACGACTGGCTACGCCTGCCGAGCAATACTGACGGAATGTGCTGATGGCGCAGCTGTTCCAGCCGCGCGCCGACGCGCTGTTCCGCTTCGTTCTGTGGTGTCTGCTGCTGGGTAGCGTAGTGGCGGTCATCACAGTCGAGAGTCTTGCGCATTCCGCCTGGTTCACCGGGCGGAACATCGTCGAAGCGCAGCCCACCGAATTCAGCCATCAACATCACGCAGGCGAGCTCGGTCTGGACTGTCGTTATTGCCATACATCCGTCGAGCGCACGGCCACTGCCGGCATGCCCCCCACGCATACGTGCATGACATGCCACTCCCAGGTCTGGCGCAATGCGCGCATGTTGGCACCGGTGCGGGAAAGCCTTGCAAGCGGCATCCCGCTGCGGTGGAAGCGCGTCGGGCGGCTTCCTGGCTACGTTTATTTTGACCATTCCGTTCACGTGCTGAATGGAATCGGCTGCTCCAGCTGTCACGGCGACATGACGCACAACATGCAGATGACCTTGCAACCGCACGCCTTCTCGATGGCGTTCTGTCTGTCCTGTCATCGCAATCCGCAGGACTATCTGCGGCCGAGGGACAAAGTGTTCGATATGCAGTGGCAGCCGCCGGCGGACCAGGCAGAACGGGGAAAGACGCTGCTGGCGCAGTACCACATCAACACCACCGGTCTGCTGACGGATTGTTCCACATGCCACCGGTGACATCCGACAGCGCTGATGCACCCGTGCTGCGTCGTCTGCTGGAGCGGGTGGGCGGACGCCGATCCTGGCGCGACCTGGAAACCGTTGCGGAGTTCAGGCGAATTCCGCGCCTTCGTCGAGGCGCGGCATCCGTCGCTGGCACCGATGCTGGCGGCCCCCGGGCGGCGGCGATTGTTGCAGATCATGGCTGCATCCTTCGCGTTGGGTGGACTTGGCAGCTGCGACCGACCCAGCAGCACCGGCCGTAGCCAGATTATCCCCTACGTGAAGCAGCCTGGCGGTCTGACGCCAGGCGTGCCGCTGTCCTATGCATCCGCGACGCTGCTGGATGGTATCGCCAACGGCGTGCTGGTCACCACGATGGATGGCCGGCCGATCAAACTGGAAGGCAATGCCGAGCATCCGTGGAGCCGCGGCGGCACGGACATTTTCGTGCAGGCGCACGTGCTGGGTCTGTACGATCCCGACCGCTCCCAGTCTGTCCAGCACGCCGGCAATCCCAGCGACTGGGACAGCTTCCGCGCCGCCATGCTCGGCCGGTTCGCGGCGCTGCAGGATGCAGGCGGGCAAGGGCTGCATTTGCTCACCGGTCCGGTCAGTTCGCCGTCACTGATCGCGCAGATCGAGGCCGTGCGACAGGCCATGCCGCAGATGCATTGGCATAGCCATGCTCCGGTCGGGCGTGACGCGCTGTATGCCGGCGCACAGCAGGCGTTCGGCAAACCGCTGGAAACCCGGTGGAACTTCCACCAGGCCGAGGTCATTGTTTCGCTCGACGGTGACTTCCTCGATCCGGGCCCGCAGCAGGTGGGGGCGTCGCTTGCCTGGATCGATGCCCGTCGTAAGTTGGCGGCGAGCGGTCGGCTGCTGGAAATGCATGCGGTTGCGCCGACCCCGACGCTGACATCTGCCAAGGCCGAACATCACCGTCCGGTAGCGCAACGGGATCTGCTGCCGCTGGCACAGGCCCTGCTGGCGCAGCTTGAAGGCGGCGCGGACAAAGACGCTCCGCTCGCGTCGTGGCGCAATACTGTCACCCAGGCACTGCGCAACGCTCCTGGCCGCAGCATCGTGCTGGCGGGCATGCAGCAAAGCCCAGCTTTGCACGCCATCGTGCATCGGATCAATGCGGTGCTGGGAAACCTCGGCAAGACCGTGCTGTACACCGACCCGGTGCTGGCCCAGACTGAGCCTTTTGGTGATCTGATCGCGGCGATGCGGCGCGGCGAAGTCTCGACACTGGTGATGCTGGAGAGCAATCCGGTATACACCGCGCCGGCTGATGTCGGTTTCGACCGGCTGCTGGCACAGGTTCCGCTGAAACTGCATGCCAGCCTGCACGTCGATGAGACCGCCGTCCGCTGTGATTGGCATCTGCCGCAATCTCATCCGCTGGAATCCTGGGGTGATGCACGCGCCCTGGACGGGACCGCCACCCTGATCCAGCCGACGATCGAGCGGCTGTACGACACGCGATCGTGCCAGGAAATCCTGTCGCTTCTGGTCGATGACAAACCGCGCGCCGGCTATGCGATCGTGCAGGATTTCTGGCGCAGCCATATGTCCGGTGAGGACTTCAATGCGCGCTGGCAGGAGGCCCTGCGCGGCGGTTTCGTCTCGGGCAGTGCGTTTCCCATGCGGGACGTGCAGCCACCCCAGGCATCGCCTCAGCCCCAGTCAGCGGCGGCCGATGCCGCGCCGGAGGTACTGATCCGACCCGACCCGACCATCTGGGACGGCTGCTTCGCCAACAACGCCTGGCTGCAGGAACTGCCGAAGCCGCTGACCAAGATCGTGTGGGACAACATCGTCGCCCTGCCGCCGAATCTGGCATCGCAGCACGGTTTGAAGAACGGCGACATCACTGCCGTGCATGTCGGCGCGGAGTGGATCGCCGGGCCGGCCTGGATCATTCCGGGCCAGCATGAAGACAGCATCGTGCTGTATCTGGGCTACGGCCGAACGCATGCCGGCAGCGTGGGGCAGGGGATTGGCTACAACGCCTACGCGTTGCGGCGACTGGACGCACCGTGGGTGTTGGGCACCGGCAAACTGCACGCGGGGGGCGACGCGCGCGCCATCGCCGAGACTCAGCAAATCGATGACGAGGAAGGCCACGACTATATCCGGCTGCAGCCGATCGACGCCAGGCCAGTGGGCGATGACACGGCGTGGACCCAGCCGACGCTGTACCAGCGTGATCCGAGCGACGGACGCGCCTGGGGCATGGTGATTGATCTGGATGCGTGCACCGGCTGCAATGCCTGCGTCGTCGCCTGCCAGGCGGAGAACAACGTGCCCGTGGTCGGCAAGGACCAGGTACTGGCCGGGCGCGATATGCATTGGCTGCGCATCGACCGGTATCGCACGGGGGCGGAATCGAATCCGGATACGCGGTTCATGCCGGTGCCTTGCATGCACTGTGAGACGGCGCCGTGCGAACTCGGATGCCCGGTTGAGGCAACCCTGCACGACAGCGAGGGCCTCAACCTGATGGTCTATAATCGCTGCATCGGCACCCGCGCGTGCAACGCCTATTGTCCGTACAAGGTCCGGCATTTCAACTACCTGCACTACAGCGATGCGCCGGATTCGATTCAGGCCCAGCGCAATCCGGACGTGACCGTGCGCGCGCGCGGCGTGATGGAGAAATGCACCTATTGCGTGCAACGGATCGTCGCTGGGCGCGTCGCCTCCGCCAAGGAGGATCGACCGATCAGGGATGGTGAAGTGGTCACCGCGTGTGCCGCCGCCTGTCCGACCCGCGCCATTCAGTTTGGTGATCTTGCTGATCAGGGCAGTGTCGTTGCCGCCGCCCGCAAGAATCCGCGCAACTACGCGCTGCTGGGGGAACTGAACACCCGGCCGCGGACGACGTATCTTGCCGCGCTGGTACCCGAGCGACAAGAAGGCATGAGCATGCCGAATGAGGCGGTAGCGCGGGGAAAGGCTGGGTTTTTGGCAGGGGAGAATGCTGAATCCGCCATTGTTGCTCGCATCGCCGACATTGCATTCGCCCATCCGTCGGCGCGCCGTTGGTTCATCGCTTTCGGCATCAGCGTTCTGCTGGCGCTTTGGTTGGTCGTCGCCCTGGGTTGGCTGTTCTATTGGGGCATCGGCGTCTGGGGCAACAACATCCCGGTCGGCTGGGCGCTGGACATCGTCAGCTATGATTGGTGGATGGCGAATGCCTGTGGCGCCCTGATCGTATCCGCGCTGCTGCTGTTGCTGCGCCAGCACTGGCGCGGTGCACTGAACCGCAGTGCCGAGGCAATCGCTGTTCTCGCCGCCGCAACCGCTGGCGTCTATCCGATCATTCATCTCGGGCGGCCCTGGTTCTTCTTCTGGAACCTGCCTTATCCGAACACACTGTTGCTGTGGCCGCAATTCCGCAGCCCGCTGGTGTGGGACGCGTTCGATATCATCAGTCTTCTGGTGATCGCCGTGTTGTTTTGGTACGTGGGCATGATCCCGGACCTGGCGACGTTGCGCGATCGGGCGACGACGCTGCATCGCAAGCAGATCTATGGCGTTGCTGCCTTGGGTTGGCGCGGTTCGGCGTTGCATTGGGCACGATGGCTGCAGGCCTATCGCATTCTCGCGTTGTTTGGCCTGCTGCAGGCGGTGGTCACGCAATGTGGCGCCGCGGTGATGTATGCCGGCACGGTGGAGCCAGGTTGGCACGACACGTTGCTGCCGGTCTTCTTCATTGTGAATTCGGTATTTTCCGGTGCGGGGGCCATTGCCGTGGTGGTGGCGGTCGTCCGTTACATTTATCCCACGGACTCGCTGATCACATCGCAGCATCTGGACCTGCTCAGCCGACTGATCCTGGCTGCGGGCCTGCTCTCCACATATTGCTACTGCGCAGAGTTTTTTTTCACCGCCTTGGGCGGTGACGTACACGATCGGGCCGTCATGATGCGCCGCTTCACTGGTCTTTATGCCAGCAGCTTCTGGTTGATTGTCGGGGCGGCCCTGCTGCCGATCCACCTGCTGTGGTTTCGCGCCATCCGTCGCAGCGCGTTCATGCTGTTCGGGCTGGGATTGCTGGTGATGGCCGGCATGTGGTCGGACCATTTCATGGTGCTGGTCATTACGCAACACCACGACTTCCTGCCGTCGTCGCAGGCCACCTATGCCGTCAGCTTCTGGGGGATCACCACCTGGACCGGCACGATCGGATTGTTCGGCATGCTGCTGCTGCTGGCGCTGCGCTATGTGCCCGTAGCATCCATCGTGGACCTGCGCCTGCACGCGCGTCGGGACCTGGAGGTGCCGCGCCGTGGCTGAAGGTCCTCAGCTCTACGGCGTTTCGGCCGAATTCACCTCGTCGCACGCATTGCTCGCGGCTGCCAGCAAGATGCGTGCACTGGATGTCGGCGTGGTGGACGCCTTGTCGCCTCTGCCGATCCCCGGCATGGACGCAGCGATCGCGATGCGCGGCCCTTCGCTCGGCCTGATCGCCTGGTGCGGGACGCTCCTCGGCGGAATTGGTTGCTTCGGCATGATCGTGTTCGCCACAGTCGTCAGTTATCCGTTCAACATCGCCGGACGGCCGCTGTTCAGTTGGCCGTATTACGTGATCCCAAGTCTCGCAGCCGCCATGTTGACCGGCGCGGTGGTGTCGATGCTGGCGATGTGCTTTCTGAACCGGCTACCCCGGCTGAACCACCCAGTGTTCAACATCGACGGCATCGAGGGTGTCACGCAGGACCGCATGTTCCTCATTGTTGAGGCTCGGTCGGAGCAGTTCGATCCGGAGCTGGTGGAGCAGAGTTCAGTTGACCTGCCGATGCCGCCGGTGCGCATCCAGCGGGTGCCGCGATGACGTGGCGCAGGCTCGTGCTGCTGGTGTTGCCGCTCGCATTGGCGACCTGCCGGGAGGAGGACATGTACACCCAGCAGCGTGCTGACGCCTGGGGCGGCTTCTGGTTTTTGCAGCATCACATGACGATGCAGCATCCGGTTTCCGGCACCGTGGCGCGCAATGCCCCCGCAACGTCGGCCTCGGAACCATCGATCATCACCGAGGCCCTGCTGTCGCGTGGTCAGCAGCACTTCCATATTTTCTGCGCGCCCTGCCACGCGGAGTCCGGTGACGGGGCGGGGATGGTGGTTCAGCGCGGTTTTCCGAAGCCGCCGCCACTGTTTTCCGACGAACTGATCAAGGCAAAGGCCCAGCATTTCTACGACGTGATCACCAACGGGCACGGCGTGATGTACAGCTACGCCGACCGTGTGTCCCCCGCGGATCGTTGGGCCATTGCCGCCTATATTCGTGCGCTGCAGCGCAGCCAGCACGCGCAGATCGCCATCCTGTCCAACAGCGACAAAGCGCATTTGCAGGAAGCAAGTCCGTGAGGGCCGGGACTTTGCTGTTCGCGGGAGGCGCGCTGTCGCTGCTCATTGCCCTGTTGCTGAGCCTGCTGCTCGGCGCGGTCGCGATGCCGTCCTATCTTGCGACCTGGCTGTTCTGGGCGTCGGTGCCGATCGGTGCGTTGCCGATCCTCATGTTGCTGGATCTTGCAGGCCCGGGCACGGATTTCGGCCTGGCACCGACGTTGCGCGGCCTGTTGTGGCTGGTTCCGCTGGCCGCTGTCCTGATGATCCCGGTGTTGCTGCTACCTCACTCTCTGTTCGGATGGTCGATGGGCCGCGGCTTCGACACGCCGTTCGGCGGAGCCTGGATGAGCCACAGCGCTTTCATTGCGCGCAGCATCGTCTATTTCGTGATCTGGTCGGTGCTCGCTCTGGCGTTCCTGCGACCGCCGTCACCAGCCCGCGAGGGAGGCCGGCGCGGCGTCGCGGCGATCGGCCTCTTCGTCCATCTGTTCACTGTGACGTTGGCGTCGGTTGACTGGGCCATGGCGACGGAGCCGAACTGGATCTCGCCAGAGTTCGGGCTGATCGTGCTAGCTGCCCAGGCCACAATCGCGGTCAGCGTCGCGGTCCTGTTGGCGGGCAATGTCTGGCGACAGACAAATCCGGACTTTGCCGCAACAATTCTGCTGACCGCGGCGGGCATGTGGATCTTTCTGCACTTCATGCAGTACCCTGATCATATGGTCGGGCAACAAGCCGACCGAAATCGCGTGGTATCTGCACCGCATCGGTCTGGGCAGCGAAATCATAGTCTGGGTGGCGGTCTCTGCCGGTTTGATAGTTCCGCTGTTGGTGTTGCAGTGGCCGAGGCTACGCCGGCGACCCATGGTGGTATCCGCCATGGCCGGCCTGATTCTGCTGGGCCAAGTGCTGGGTATGCTCTGGCTGGTCACGCCGTCACTGCGGCATCACTTCACCATCTCCGGCATGGATGTTCTGCTGTTTGCCGGGTTTGGCGGCATCATGCTTGGCGCGTGCATCTGGCGGCGCCCCTCGTCACGCACGGCGGTCCAGCATGTCTGAGCCGCGGCAATCACGCCGGTTGCGGGCCGGTTGGCTGATGGTGGCCCTGGGCGGACTTGTGGTCGGGCTTGGTTCATTGCTGTGGAGATCAGCGCAGATGATCAGTGCACGCGGGGCGCATGGCACTGAACCCAGCACCGCCGCACTGGAGTGCGGACACGAGACCACTGACATCAATGTCCGCACCACGGTCTACATCCTGGCAGGCATGGCTGCCGTCACGGCGCTGGTCATCGGTGTCGTGTTCGTCATGGTCTGGCGCTCCGATGCCAGTCGCCACGCCGCGTGGTCCGGGCTGACGAACGAACAGACCGCCGTGTCGGTGCCGCCCACGCCGCGGTTGCAAAGCCATCCCTTCATTGATCTGGCGCAGCAGAAGGCACGCCAGCAGCGTCTGCTGCACAGTTACGGCTGGATCAATGCGGACCATACGACCGCCCGTATTCCGATCGATCGGGCGATGGCGCTGAGCGTGGGCAAGGCGCTGGATGCGTGGCCATGATGCAGCATTTCCTCCCGCATTATCCGCCGCAGTTCTGGCCACCTGCCGCCTCGGCAACGGCGGGGGAGATCGACCAGATTTTCGGCGTCTGGTGCGCGGTGCTGTTTCTGCTGGTCGCACCGGTGTTCGTATTCATGGCCTATTGCGCGGTGAAGTATCGCGCCGGCCGGGATGTCGACCGCTCGCATCGTGAGGCACGCAATCTGCCGATCGAAATGTCGTGGATGGTCATTCCGTTCCTGATTTCTCTGGGATTCTTCTTCTGGGCCGGATCGATCTATCTGCGCCAGCAGTCGGCGCCGCCCAATGCCATGGTGATCGCGGCGGTCGGTCGCCAGTGGATGTGGAAATTTCAGCATCCTGGCGGGCAATGGGAAATCAATGATCTGCATGTGCCGGTCGGGCAGCCGGTGCGCATCGATCTGCAGTCTCAGGACGTGATCCACTCGCTCTACGTCCCGGCGCTGCGGCAGCAGGAGGAAGTGGTTCCCGGCCGTACGACGGAGATGTGGTTTCAGGCAAACCGTGTCGGCGCGTACAAGCTGTTCTGTTCCGAATTTTGCGGCGCTCAGCACGCATTAATGGCGGGCACCCTGTATGTCATGTCGCCGTCCGACTATCAGGCCTGGTTGAAGGATGCGGGCGTGAGCGGAAGCCTGGCCGCCGGCGGAAGTCGGCTATTCCAGAGCTACGGATGCAGCGGGTGTCACACCGAGCAAGGTTCGGTGCGCGCCCCTGACCTGGCGGATATCTACGGCCGGGTCGTGTTTCTGCAGGATGGCAGCACCGTTGTCGCGGATGATGCCTATATCCGTGACAGCATCCTGCAGCCACGCAAGCAGGTTGTTGCGGGATATCGGCCGATAATGCCGAGCTTTGCGGGCGCGGTTTCGAATGCGGAGTTGGAGCAGCTCGTGGCCTATATTAAATCCATGGGCAAGCGGAGCGGTCAGACGCCATGAGCCCGAGCGACGCCACTCTGCGGGATCTCCGGGTTCCCACGCCGGTTATCGGTATGGAGCAGGATTACCTGCATGTTGAACAGACGCTTGGCTCGTGGTTTTTCACCACGGACCACAAACGCATCGCCATTCTGTACCTAGTATCGATCACCGGGTTCTTCGTGCTGGGCAGCATCGCGGCCGGCTTGGTTCGGTTGTCGTTGATCGTTCCGGATGGCAGTATTCTGACCGATGACGTCTATAATCGCATGTTCACGCTGCATGGCGTGATCATGGTCTGGTTCTTCCTGGTGCCGTCAATTCCCAACACCCTGGGCAATTTTCTGCTGCCGCTGATGATCGGGGCGAAGGACCTGGCATTCCCGAAGCTGAATTTGCTGAGCTGGTATATCTTCGTGACCGCGTCCATGTTCACCCTGGTTGTGATGCTGTGGGGTGGGGTGGACACCGGCTGGACATTCTACACGCCTCTCAGCACACAGTATTCAAACGGCTATGTAGTCGTGGCCGTTCTCGGTATCATTGTCCTCGGGTTTTCCTCAATTCTCACTGGGCTGAATTTCATCGTCACGACCCACAAGCTGCGTGCGCCGGGCATGACCTGGTTCCGCCTTCCGCTGTTCGTGTGGTCGAACTATGCCACCAGCCTGATCCTGGTATTGGCGACGCCGGTGCTGACCATCGCGCTGGTTCTGGTGTTCGTAGAGCGGGCCTTTGGGTTGGGAGTATTCGATCCTGAGCATGGCGGTGACCCGGTGCTGTTCCAGCATCTGTTCTGGTTCTACTCGCATCCCGTGGTCTACGTGATGGTGCTGCCGGGGATGGGTGTGATGAGTGAGCTGATTGCCGCCTTCGCCTACAAGAAGGTGTTCGGCTATAAATTCATTGCATTCTCCAGCCTGGGCATTGCGGCGATCGGCTTCTTCGTCTGGGGCCATCATATGTTTTACAACGGCATGAGCCCCTATGCCGGTCTGACCTTCTCACTGATGAGCTTCATCGTCGCCGTGCCGTCGGCGATCAAAGTGTACAACTGGGCGGCGACGATCTACAAAGGCTCGATCCGGCTCGACACGCCGATGCTGTATGCCATGGGATGGATCGGACTCTTCGTCATCGGTGGCGTGACGGGATTGATGCTCGCGTCGACTGCGCTGGATGGCCACGTGCACGACACGTATTTTGTCGTCGCGCATTTCCATTACATCATGGTCGGCGCCACAGTGGTCGCATTCCTCGGCGGCATCCATTACTGGTGGCCGAAGATGACCGGCCGGCTGTATTCCGAGCCGTGGGGCAGGGTATCGGCGCTGCTAATGTTTATCGGTTTCAACATGACCTTCCTGCCGCAATACGTGCTCGGCTACCTGGGCATGCCGCGGCGCTATCACAGCTATCCACCGGCGTTCCAGGTGCTGAATGTGATGTCCTCGGTGGGAGCGACGGTTCTCGCGGCGGCCTATATCTTCCCGATGATCTACCTGACCTGGTCGCTTTGGTATGGCAAGCGCGCAGGCCCCAATCCATGGAACGCGAAGGGGCTGGAGTGGACGACGCCATCGCCGCCGCCTAAGCATAATTTCGAGCATGTTCCAGTGGTGGACTTCGATCCATATGACTATCCCAACGTGACACCGGAGAAGTAACGTGCCGAGCGATGTCGGCATCAAGGTTGAAGTGCAATTTCAGACGGCGGAGCAGCAGCGGGAAACCGCGAAGCTTGGCATGTGGACATTCCTGCTGACCGAGCTGCTGCTGTTCTCGGGATTGTTCCTGTCGGCGTTGGTGATCCGCGTGATGCACCCGGATTCTGTCACGGCGGTCGCGTTGCATCTGAAGTTCTGGATCGGCGCCACCAACACCGCGATTTTGATTCTGTCGAGTTTCGCGATGAGTGTCGCGATCGAGCTGTCACGCGTCGGTCGGCAGCGTCTGATGGTGCGGTTCATGTGGATCACCGCCGGGCTGGGCGCGTTGTTCCTGATGCTGAAGGGATACGAGTATTATCGCGACTACGTCGAACACATGACGCCGTTCCTGCCCAATCGGCGCTATGAGCTGGCAGGCGATCCAGCCTCCCGGCTGTTCACAGATCTGTATTTTATCATCACCGGCCTGCACGCGGTGCATCTGACGATCGGCATCGGACTGATGCTGGTGATGTCTTTTCTTGCCAGCCGGGAAGGGTTCTTGCAAACCCATTCGAACCGTATCGAGATTACCGGGCTGTATTGGCACTTCATCGATCTGATCTGGATGATCGTGTTTCCCACGCTCTATCTGCTGAACCGGTGAACCATGTCACCGGAGCTGAAACATCATCTGCGAACACCGTTCTTCACCATGCTGGCGCTGCTCATCCTGCTGGCGATCAACGTCCTGCTCGGCATCTTCTTCATCGGCAGCCGCGTGTGGATCGTGGAGGTGTTCATCGCGGTCGCAATGGTTGCCATCGTGATCACCGTTGCCATGGAAGCACACAAGGAACCCCCGATCATCAGGCTGTTTTCGGGGCTCGGCTTCTTCTGGGTGGCGATCCTTTTCGCGCTGACCATGGTGGACTACGCAACGCGATGACGGCCTGGCGCTCAACCTCCGCCACGCTGCAGCACCGGACCGGAGAGGCCCAGCGCGGTATTGACCAGTGCGAGATGGCTGAGTGCCTGCGGAAAATTGCCGAGCAGCCGGCGGAGGCCGGGATGATACTCTTCCGACAAAAGACCGACGTCGTTGCGCAGCGACAACACACGTTCCAACAACGCCACTGCGTCACTTCGTCGCCCCTGCAGCGATCGGCAATCCGCGAGCCACAGACTGCATGCGATGAAGGCGCCCTGCGCGCGGTCTCCACCTCGCGGCGTGCGCCAGACCAGCCCGTCGGCGCTCAGATCGCGCTCGACGGCATCAATCGTCGCGCTCATGCGCGGGTCCGTGGCAGGCAGGAAATTGACCAGGGGCAACAGCAACAGGCTGCCGTCGACGCGTTCGCCGCCGTAGCGATCGACGAAGTGCCCGCGCGCATGGTTCCAGCACCGCTCCATGACCTCGCGATGAATCCGCGAGCGCAGCGCACGCAGCCGCTGCAGCAGCGTCGGGTCCGCGCTTCCTCGGGCTTCGCTGCCGCGAATGAAGCGATCCACACCGACCCAGGCCATGACTGTGGAATAGGTGAAGTTTTCCGGCTGGCCGCGCGATTCCCACAGGCCGTGGCCTTTGTTCTGCCAGGTGCCTTCCAGATGGTGGATCAACTCGGCTTCCGCGGCGATCGTGTCATCGCTGTCGTCGATCCCGGCGCGGCCAATCAGATGCAGCGCGTCGAGCAGCTCTCCCACCACATCGATCTGGCGCTGCGCGGCGGCACTGTTGCCGACCCGAACCGGGGTTGCGCCTTCATATCCGGGCAGCCAGTCCACCGTCCATTCCTCCATGCGGCGGCTGCCATCGATGCGATACATGATTCGCATGTTGTCGGGTGTGGTGGCGATGGCGCGCAGCATCCAGTCGCGCCAGCAGGTGGCCTCCTCGTGATAGCCAGCGTTCAGCAATGCAGAGAGCGTGAAGGTCGCATCACGCAGCCAGGAGTAGCGGTAGTCCCAGTTCAGCGACCCGCCAGGCATCTCCGGCAGCGATGCAGTCGCAGCGGCAACCATTCCGCCTGTCGGGTGATAGATCAGGCCTTTCAATGTCAGCAGCGATCGCATCACGGCATCGCGCCAGGGTGTGTCACCGTGGAATTGCCCGGCCCACTCACGCCAGTAGGCCAGCGTGTGCTCCAGCATCTGCGTGGCATCAGTCGCCGCTTCAGGCGGTGTATGCGACGCCCCGTAACTCAGCACGAAGTCCAGCTCCTGGCCGGCGGCCACATCGAACGTGACCTCCGCGACGCCCGGGCGGATTTCCTTCAGTGGCAGGGACGAGCGCAGAACCAGCATATCTGGGCCGACAATGGCCAACAATGCGCCATCATGCTGCCGAAAGCGTGGTGGCAGCAGCCCGAAATCGAATCGCGGCGCCAGCATGCAGCGCAATCGAAGCGTGCCATCCAGACCGGTGACGCGGCGGATCAACGTTGGCTGCGCAGTGCCAATTGCCATCAGGTCGGTCACGCGCGCCCGCCCGGATGCGGTGCTGAACTCCGTCTGCAGCACCAGCGTGTCGCCCTGATACTGCCGTCGTGCCGTGGCTGTTTCGCAGGGACCGATCTGCCAACAGCCATGCTGCTCGGTTCCCAGCAGCGCCGCACAGCAGGCATCGCTGTCGAAGCGGGGCAGGCACAGCCAGTCGATCGACCCCGTGCGCGACACCAGCGCAGCGGTGCGGCCGTCGCCGATCATCGCATAGTCTTCCAGCCGTGATGCCATCCCGCGCCTCCGCCATAATCCGTTCGCACCTACCGCTGCAACGGCGGAAGCGAGGCCGCGTTCATCCAGGCTTCGGCATGATGATGTTGCATCGCGTTGTCGGGATGGCCGCCAGACGATGGCAGGCGCGGAAGAGACAGGGTGCCAGGTTGCCGCTGGCGGAATGCGGCGTGCTGCTGCTGACGGCGATCATCGCCTGGTTGAGCGGGCAACACCCGCTGCTGTTCGGCCTCTGGGGGCCGTGGGATTTTTCCTGGACCGCCTTCATTGGTGTTGCCGTCACGCTACTCTGGTTTATGCGCGGGCTGTCCCGTGCCCCCCCGGGTGCGCGCATGCCGCGCTGGCGAGGCGTCAGCTTCCTTGCCGGGATGGCTGCGCTTTATTTCGTGCTGCTGACGCAGTTCGATTACCTCGCGCAGCACATGTTCTTTTTGAACCGCGTGCAACATCTGGTGATGCATCATCTGGCTCCGTTCCTGATCGCGATGAGCTGGCCGGGCGAGACCATCGCACGCGGCATGCCGGCCGCGCTGCGCCGGCTGGCCAAAGCGGCAGCGATCCGGGCAGGGCTGCGCGCTGTGCAGCAGCCGGTGATCGCACTGTTGCTGTTCGAGGGGTTGCTGATGCTCTGGCTGGTGCCGCCGGTGACATTCCGCGCCATGCTGGATGCGCGGTTGTACGCGGTGATGAATGCCAGCATGGTGGCGGATGGGCTATTATTCTGGTTCCTGGTTTTGGACCCACGGCCGCGCCCGCCCGCGCCGATCGCGTTTTTCACTCGGCTGGCCCTCGCGTTCCTGCCCATCTTTCCGCAGATCGCGATCGGCACGGCACTCGGTCTGGCACAGCACGACCTTTACCCGTCATTCGCGCTATGCGGCAGGGTGTTTGCAGCGATCGATCCACTGCTCGACCAGCAGATCGGCGGCCTGATCCTCTGGGTGCCGGCCGGAATGATGAGTGCATTGGCCTCGGTCCTGATCATGCGCCGCATGTTCCACCAAGACGACCGGATGTCGGATCTGCTCGCCCCGGTACGCACTGTGAAGCTGTCGCCATGACTCTGTGCCACTTGACCGCGATCCTGACCGCCTGCCTGCTGCTGGCGCCCGCCACGACGCTGGCGAAGATTCCGCACGACACGATCAAGATCGGCGTGCTGCAGGACCTGCCGCAGCCCTTCGCCAGCCAGACCGGCAATGGCGGGCTGGTGGCGGCCCAGCTTGCGGCCAGCGACTTCGCCACCGAACACCTGAAGGGCGACGCCGAGATACTGCCTGGTGTGTCCGGTGGTTCGGAGCAGTCCGACCTGCACCAGGTGCAGGACTGGCTCGACAAGGAGCATGTCGCCGCCGTCGTTTCTTCCTCCGGTCTCGCCATCGACCGCAAACTTGCCCGGCTGCTCGGTGCGCGCCACCGCACCTTGCTGGTGGCCACCGCCAATGCAGGCGTGTCGGATCAGTTTTGTGCGGCCAATACCGTGATCTGGGGCTCCGGACCGGTGCCGCGTGCCCGCGCCCTGGCGCAGGTGCTGATCCCACGCGACGGGAAGCGCTGGTTCATCCTGGGTGAGCAAGATCCGGCCGGACTCGCCCAGCGTGCGGCGCTGCACGACGCGGTGTCCGCGATGGGTGCCGATGTCGTCGGGGAGGTGGAGCAGCCGGTGGGGAGCGGCGACCTGTCGAAGGTGATGCCGAAGCTCTCCCAGGTGCAGGCACAGGTGCTGGCGCTGGCCCAGGGAGAAGGGGCTCTGACCGGGACGCTGCGCCACGCGCAGCTCGCCGAGCTGCGGCATCGGGTTACGATTGCCGCGCCCTCGGCCCGGATCGGCGACATCGATCATGCCGGCCCGCGAGACGCGGCGGGGCTGGTGGTGGTGGCGCCGTTCTATTGGGATACCGACGACAGGACCCGTCGCTTCGCGCGTCGCTGGAGCGAGCGGATGCATGGGCGGCACGTGACCGAAAACGCCGTCGCGGTCTATGCCGCGACATTGAGCTTCCTGCAGGCGGCCAAGGCGGTGGACGATGTGGACGCGGACAAGGTACTGGTCCGGCTGCGCCAGGCGTCGATCAAGGACACGCTGTTCGGCACGGTGACGGTCCGGTCGGACGGGTGGGCCGTCCACGACCTCACCGTCTACCGCGTGAAGCCGCCGAACCAGGTGCAGCGGCGCTGGGACTATTATGCGAAGATGGATGTCGTGCCGGGGGATCGCGCCTTCCCGGACCCATCCTGCCGCACGACCGCAGGCCGCTGACGGAGCGGCGGCACTGCACTGCGTCCCGCCGAACCCACGCCTCGGCGGCTGAATGTTCGCCACCGGGTCGGACGGAACTGGCCAGCGCCAGATCCATGCCCCATATCCTCACCGGACCGAGAGGATACGGAATGCCGCGCATCGTCCTTGCCCTGTTGCTGGCACTCGCCACCTTCGCGCCACAGGCCGCGCAGGCGCTGGAAAGCGCGCCGGTCCGCAGCGCGCGGGACAGTGTCACGCTGGTCTCCGACACCGACGCTGTGGCGTCCGGCACGCCTTTCCGGGTCGCCCTACATTTCAAACTCGCCCCGGGCTGGCACACCTACTGGCGGAATCCGGGCGATGCCGGCGCGCCGCCGGAGCTGACTCTGGATCTACCGGATGGCGCGACGGCCGGGCCGATCGAGTGGCCGACGCCGCGCCGCATGGCCGAGGGTCCGGTGATGACCTACGGCTACACCGACGATCTGCTACTCCCGGAGCAGGTCCATCCCGGCAAGGGCGCCGGTCCCTGGGCGGTGCGCGCACACGCGACCTGGCTGGTCTGCAAGGAAATCTGTGTTCCTGAGGAGGGCAACTTCCAGCTCGACCTTCCGGCGGGCGTGCCCGCTCCGAACGCCCAGGCACCGCTGTTCGCCGCGCACGACCGGGCGGTGCCGCGTGCCTCACCCTGGCAGGCGCAGATCGGGCCCAATGGTTCGCTCTGGGTGCAAGGGCCGGAGCTGACCGCCTCCACTGTCGTGGATGCCTGGTTCATCCCGGATCAGCCGGGCCGCATTCAGGACGACGCCGCCCAGCCGCTATCAGTGCGGGATGGCGGATTCATCCTCGGCCTGAAGCTGGCGAAAGGCTTCGATGCCACGAACGGTCTGGATGGCATCCTGACCGTCCGCGACCGGACCGGGTTGCAGACCGATGTGGCGCTGCACGTGGCGCCGGGGGTCGTGCCCGGACCGGCAATGCCGCCGCTGCAGCGGGTGCTGGCCTTCGCGTTTCTCGGCGGGCTCATTCTGAATCTGATGCCTTGCGTCTTCCCGGTGCTGGCGATGAAGGCGGTGGCGCTGGCCTCGGGTGTCTCCCGCGGCGGCGCCCGGGCGCATGCGCTGTCCTATACCGCCGGCGTGCTGGTTACGTTCGCCATGCTCGGGAGTGCGCTGCTGCTGGCGCGCGCGGCGGGTGCCGCCGCCGGGTGGGGATTTCAGTTCCAATCCCCGGTGTTCGTCGCGGCGATGGCCTGGCTGCTGTTCGGCGTCGGGCTGAACCTGTCCGGCGTGTTCCAGATCGGCGCAGGCTGGACCGGCGCAGGGGCGACGCTGGCGTCGCGCGGCGGCCATCTCGGCAGCTTCTTCACCGGGCTGCTGGCCGTGCTGGTCGCGACCCCATGCACTGCGCCGTTCATGGGGGTGGCAATCGCAGCGGGTCTCGCCGCGCCCCCGGCGATCACCATGCTGGTATTTTTGGTGATGGGGCTGGGCCTGGCGGCACCCTACGTAGCCCTGGCTGGATTGCCCTCGCTGGCGCGGATCGCGCCGCGACCCGGACGCTGGATGGACGTGCTGAAGCAGGGTTTGGCTTTCCCGATGTACGGCGCCGCAGTGTGGCTGCTCTGGGTGGTCAGCCAGGAAGCCGGTCCGGCCGGTGTACTGGGCACCGCCGCCGGCTTCGTGCTGCTGGGTTTTGCGGCCTGGGTGTTGGGTGTCAGCCAGGCCGCCACCGATCGCAATCGCCGCTTCGGCCAGTCCGCCGCCGCTGCAGCTCTTCTGGCGGCGCTGGCGGTACTCAGCGGCCTCGCGGTGGCGCCCGGCAGCGCGGCGATCGCTTCCTCCGGCCAGCAGGCGGAACCCTTCTCGGGGGCGCGCCTGGCGGCCTTGCGGGCGGAGGGCCGGCCGGTGTTCGTCAATATGACCGCGGCATGGTGTGTCACCTGTCTGGTCAATGAGCGGGTGGCGATCGGCACCGAGGACGTGCAGGCGGCCTTTGCCCGCAATCACGTGGCCTATTTGAAGGGCGACTGGACCCGGCAGGACCCGCAGATCACCGCTTATCTCCGGGAGAACGGTCGCGATGGTGTGCCCTTATATGTCTACTACCCGCCGCACGGCGATCCGACCGTGTTGCCGCAGATTCTGACGGAAAATACTGTCTTGGCAGAGCTGAAACGCGGTTAAGTCCTGGTTCAGCGACCCGTGCCTGTTCTGGCGCCGTGGTCGGGGAGATGCGCCGATGGATGGTCCGGTCGGGCGGTGGGACTTAATCCAGCAATGGAGCCACGCGTGTCCCGGTCGGAGGACGACATGCGGGACATGAAGGGCGCTGTCGGTCGCCAGGAGCCTGCTGTGGTCGAACTGATCAGAGTGGTCACCCACCTGCGGACCATGGTCGCGCGTATGGATGCACGCTTGGACGCGACGCTGCCGCACCTCGCCACCAAGGCTGATCTCGCTGAAAAGCCGAGCAAAACGGATATGTGGGGCATCCTGGCGGCGCTGCTGACGGCGTATGCCTGCGGGCTCGCCGCGCTGGCGGTGTTGCGATAGCGGCTCAGCCGGCGATCAGCTGGCGCACCGCCGCGATCGCCTGCGGCGAGGACCAGTCGGCGGAACCTTCCAGCCGCGCGCGCACCTGGCCCTGCTTGTCGATCATCACGCTGGTGGGAATGCCGCGGGCGTTGAACGCGCGGGCGGCGGCGCCGTGCGGGTCCAGCAGCACGGGCAGTCCGCTGATCTCGTGACGGGCGAAAAACCCTTCCACCGCCTGCGCGCCGCCACGGTCCGAGGACAGCGGCAACACCGCGATATCCTCGGGTGCCAGCGCCTTCGACAGCGCGGCGAGCGACGGCATCTCGGCCACGCAGGGCGCGCACCAGGTCGCCCAGAGATTGATCACCATGCCATGGCCGCGAAACTCCGACAGGTGATGCGCGGTCCCGTTGGAGTCGACGAAGCCGATATCCGGCGCGTCGGCCGGCGGGTTGAGCCGGTCCAGCTTGTCGGTCAGGTCGTCCAGTTCGGCGCCGCGCGGTTTGCGCGGCCACAGCCCGGCGGCTAGGGTTCCGCCCGCCACGCCACTCGCGACAAGCAGGAGGCGGCGCGCAATCAACATGCTGGACCCTTTCCCTTGAACGACACGCCGGACCGCCGCAACGAGCCCGCCAATCTGCAATGGGGAGGCCGCTTCGCCGCTGGCCCCTCCGTCATCATGCAGGAGATCAATGCCTCGATCGGCTTCGACCGCAAGCTGTGGCGGCAGGACATTCGCGGCTCCCTGGCGCACGCGGCGATGCTGGCGAAGATCGGGCTCATCAGCACCGTAGATGAGCAGGCGATCCGCGCGGGTCTAGAGGGCATCGCGCAGGAGATCGCCAGGCGGGCAGTTTCCGTTCGATGTGGTGCTGGAAGACATCCACATGAACATCGAGGCGCGGCTGACCGAGCGGATCGGCGATGCCGGCCGCCGGCTGCACACCGCGCGCAGCCGCAACGACCAGGTGGCCACGGATTTCCGGCTCTGGGTGCGCGATGCGATCGACGGGCTGGACGCGCAGATCGCCGATGTGATGCTCGGGCTGGCGGAACGGGCAGCCGACCACGCGGCGGACCCGATGCCGGGGTTCACCCATCTGCAGACCGCGCAGCCGGTGACCTTCGGGCATCATCTGCTGGCCTATGTGGAAATGCTGTCCCGCGATCGCGGCCGGCTGGCGGATAGCTCGGGCCCGGCTGAACGAATGCCCGCTCGGCTCCGCCGCGCTGGCCGGCACCTCCTTTCCGATCGACCGGCACATGACCGCCGCGGCGCTCGGCTTCGACCGACCGACCGCCAATTCGCTGGATGCCGTGTCGGACCGCGACTTCGCGCTCGAATTCCTCGCGACGGCGGCGATCTCGGCAATGCACCTGTCGCGCCTCGCCGAAGAGATAATAATCTGGTGCAGTGCGCCGTTCCGCTTCATCCGGCTGAGTGACGCGTTCACCACCGGCAGCTCGATCATGCCGCAGAAGCGCAATCCGGATGCCGCGGAACTGGCGCGGGCGAAGACCGGACGAGTGACCGGGGCGCTGGTCGGGCTGCTGACCGTGATGAAGGGCCTGCCGCTTGCCTATGCCAAGGATATGCAGGAGGACAAGGAGCCGGTGTTCGACGCGGCTGAGGCCTGGGCGCTGTCGCTGGCGGCGATCGGCGGGATGGTGCGCGACATGACGCCCGACACTGCACGGATGCGCAAAATGGCGGGCTCCGGCTTTGCCACCGCAACCGACCTGGCGGACTGGTTGGTGCGGGTGTTGCACCTGCCGTTCCGCAATGCGCATCACGTGACCGGGCGGCTGGTCGCGCTGGCGGAATCGCGCGCGGTCGATCTGGCGGCATTGTCTCTGGCGGATATGCAAAGCATCGAGCCGCGCATCACCGACGACGTGTTCTCGGTGCTGAGCGTCGATGCCTCGGTGGCGTCGCGCACCAGTTATGGCGGCACCTCGCCCGCGAACGTGGCGCGGGAAGCGGAGCGCTGGCTGACCGCGCTGCGCGGGGTGGAGGCGGGACGATGAACGCCTGGCGGTCGCGGGGCGTCGCTGCGGTGCTGGCGCTGCTGGGCCTGTTGCTGGTGACGGGCTGCGGCAAGAAGGGCGATCCGTCTCCGCCTGGTCCGCGCGACAAGATCACCTGGCCGCGGGTCTACCCGACGCATTGACGGCCGAACCTGGTCCATCCTCCCGCTGCCGCGACGTGAGGCTGCGCGGCATCCGCTGAGCGGCTCTGTCGCCCGCCGGTGTTGCCGGTCGGCGCGCGACAGAGGCGGCCCGCTGCTACTCCGCGGCTGCAGGCTGTGGCGTGACCTGCACCGTGTTCGGCCCGAAACGCTCCTTGAAGGGGTCGGTGTCGATCTCCTCGAGTTCGATCTCGCCAGCGAGCACCTTCTGCTTCCATTCCTCATGTGCCGGGATGTTGGCGTGGAACTCCGGCATCACTTCCTTGGCGAACAATTCCAGGCTTTCGCAGATATGCGCGTGGGCATTCTTGCCAGCCTGGTTCAGCAGAATGACCTGGTCGATGTTCGAGCTCTCGAACCGGCGCAGCTTGCGGCGGATGGTTTCCGGCGATCCGATCAGCCCCCCCGATAACGCGCGTGCCGCGGCCTCCGGGTTCTCTCGCTTCCACTTGTTGTATTTGTCCCACATGTTCACGGTATACGGATCGGGACGCTTGCGGCCGGAATTGGACCCGTAATAGCGCAGCGCGAACTGGAAGAAGGTGGCGCCGTCGGCGCGGCGGCGGGCTTCCTCGTCGGTTTCCGCGCACATGAAATAGCTGACCAGGGCCATGTTCGGGTTTGTCACATAATTGGTCAGCCGGTCCGGGCGCTTAACGAAGCTGTTGTAGTAGGCATGCACCCACGCATGCGCCGCGTCGGCGGACAGAAACTGGAAGCCCAGTGCGCCCAGCCCACGGCGGCCCGCCATCTCGATCGTTTCAAGCTGCGAGCAGGCCACCCAGAGTGGCGGATGCGGCTTCTGCACCGGCTTGGGCAGTACGTTGCGCATCGGCATCTTGTGCCACTTGGTGTCCAGCGCGACGCCCTTGTCCTCGAACATCGGGATGATGCAGCGCAGTGCGTCCTCCCAGATCTCGCGCTTGGTTTCCATGTCGCGATCGAAACCGCCCAGTTCGGTGATCGAGGCGGACTCACCGGTGCCGAACTCGACGCGGCCGTTGCTCACCAGGTCCAGGCAGGCGATGCGTTCGGCGACGCGCTGCGGCGGATTGGTGGTGAGCTGCACGATGCCGTGGCCGAGCCGGATGTTCTTGGTGCGCTGGCTGGCGGCGGCGAGGAAAATTTCCGGGGCAGGGGAGTGCGAATATTCTTCGAGGAAATGGTGCTCGACTTCCCAGGCGTAGTCGTAACCAAGCTGGTCGGCCAATTCCACCTGCTGGAGGGCGTTCTGATAAAGCTGGCGTTCGTCGTCCGGCCCCCAGGGCCGTGGCAATTGCAGCTCATAAAAGATGCCGAACTTCATGGCGCGTTCCCTTTACTACTGACGAGTAGTGCGCCGCAGCGGCGGCGGCGAGTTAAGCGGCAGGGCCGGTCGTGTGGGAGCGTATCGTATGGGTGCCGCCGAGCGCGCAGGGTTTATGGGCGGGCCTGACCCACTGCTGTCCGGCCCCACATCAGTTGCCTCGCTCGCGCCTTATCTGGTCCTCTGGCCCGGCTTTGGCCCACCATGGCCGCCACATCCGATCGAGCAGCGGAGCCATGGGACGGCGAATCAACAGGTGAGTGCGCACGACAGGCGGGATCAGAGCCGCGCCACCCCGCGATCGGCGTAGGATCGATGTCCACCCATCACCGGGCCGCTGGCTCCGGCAGTCGCATCCAGCCTGGTATGCGGGGGATCAGTGAGGCCTCTCCGCAGCGCAATGCCGTATCCAGGGCGTCCAGCCGCAGAATCGCGAGCCCCCGCCCGTCGCGGCCGGAGCGGAACGTTCCTACCTCCGCATCGCCGCGCTCCACCGACGTGCCAGTTTCAGGAAGCGGACCATCGACCTCGACCGGCACCAGGCGCCGCTTCAGCAGGCCGCGATAGCGGGTGCGGGCGGTCAGTTCCTGGCCCATGTAGCAACCTTTGGTCCAGGACACGCCGGACAGCTCGTCGAATCCGGCCTCCAGCAGCACCGTCTTCTCCGACTCCAGATCGCGCGACCCGTCCGGCAGCCCCAGCGCCAGGCGATGGCGATCCCATGCGGCGAAATCCGCGTCGCTGGGCAGGGTGTCGGTGGAAAGCACGCGCCAGCCCGCCTCCGGCAACCGCGGGTCGGGTGCGGCGATCGCCGGAAGATCCGGTGTGCCATCCCAGGCGACATAGACCCGCAACGCGTCGTCGATCCGCACGGTGACCTGGGCGCGCAGCCGGAATCGGCTCAACCGCTGTGCCAGCATCGGCAGCTGCGCCCGTTCCGCGTCCAGCAGCAGGCGCTCGCCATCGGCCAGGATAAAGAAGTCCGCGAGCCACTTGCCCTGCGGTGTCAGCAGCGCCGCCCAGACCGCGTGTCCCGGTGTGGCCTGCGCCACGTCGTTCGACACCAGGCCTTGCAGGAATTCCACCCGGTCCGGCCCGGCCACTTCGATCACGCCGCGTTCGGGCAATGCTGCCAGTCGAGTCATGTATCCTCCGGTCCCGCCGGTGGATTGCCCGGCGGTATCGTCCGCGCCGCTCCAGCAGGGGCCACGGGCGAATCACGCCTGGCCCGATCGCGGAAGCTGTCCCCAGCCGCCAGAATTGGGTGCTGGCGACACACAGGGCAAGGCAGGTAATCACCGGACCGGATCGGGGAACCCATCGGGAGCCCCTCGGCCCGCCCGGCGGCAGGAGATGCGCATCGCCCCCGTTCACGCACCCGGAGATCTGCCCGCCGCGGCGTCGCCGATCCGTTTCCTGGTCTATCGCGACCGTATCGGCGTGCCGTCGGAACTGAGCTTCCTGCGCCGTCAATATGTCGAGTTCACGCGGCTGACGCCGCTTTGGGTCGGCCGCCACGTCATGCCGCAGGCGGCCGCCCTCGCGGCGCCGGTCCATCGTCTCGGCGGCCCTGGCCCTATTGGCTGGGCGCGGCGGGCGCTGTTCGGGCGCCTCGGTATCGCACCGCCGCTGCCGGCTGGGACGTTCGCACCGGTGCTGCACGCGCAATTCGCCCGCGGCGCGGCGCTCGCCCTGCCGCTGGTGCAGGCTCACGCCATGCGCCTGGTCGTCACCCTGCATGGCGGCGACGTGAGCAAGGCGCGCAACTGGCGCGGCACGGTTCAGGCGCGGCGCTGGCCAGGCGTGGTGGCGGCGGCGTCCCACTTCGTCTGCGTCTCGGCAGCGGTGGCCGAGATCGCTGCGCAACACGGCGTGCCGGCGAACAAGCTGCTGGTGCTGCCGATCGGCGTGGAAGTACCCGATGCGCCACCGCCGCCACCGACCCGGCCGGTTCATCTGTTCGTAGGCCGCTTCGTCGCCAAGAAGGGTATCGGCGTGCTGACCGACGCGATTCGCCACCTGCGCGCCGCCGGCGACCACACGAAGCTGGTCTGCGTCGGCGACGGGCCGCTGCGGTCTGCGCTGGAGTCCCTGGCACGCGAGGCAGGCGGCGTGGAGCTGACCGGCTGGCTGGCGCCGGACGCGGTGCAGCAGCGCATGGCGCAGGCCTGGTCGCTGCTGGTGCCGAGCATCATCGCGGCCGATGGCGATGCCGAGGGTCTGCCCAGCGTGATTCCGGAGGCGATGGCGCAAGGCTGCCCGGTAATCGGCTCCGCCCAGGGGGGGATCGCCGAGGCGGTCAGCCACGAGCGAAGCGGTCTGCTGGTGGCGCCTGGCGATGGGGTCGGACTCGCCGACGCGATGCGACGTCTGGTATCCACGCCGGCACTGCGGCAGAGCCTGGCGCAGGGCGCATTCCATCACGTGCGCAGCGAGCTGAATGCGCGTACCCAGTCCGCCAGGCTGGAAGCGGTGCTGTTGCAGGAGATCCGTTAGTCGATGTGCGGCATTGCCGGCCTGATTCTTTCGCCCAGCGCGTCTCCGCCCGATCCCGCCATGCTGTCGCGGCTGATCGATGCCCTGCATCATCGCGGCCCGGACGGAACCGGCCATGCCGTGGTCGGCCGCGTCGCCCTGGTGCACAACCGGCTGGCGATCATCGACCTGGTCACCGGCGACCAACCGCTGTTCGCCGGTCCCGCCACGCTGATCTGCAACGGCGAAATCTATAATTATCGCGAGCTGCGGGCCGCGATGCCAAACGTGAGCTTCGCCACCAACAGCGATTGCGAGCCGCCGCTGCATCTGTGGCTGCGCGACGGCGCCGATTATGCGCAGCAGCTGCGCGGCATGTACGGCATCGCAGTTCATGACCGGCTGCAGCGCACGGTGACCCTGTCGCGGGATCCGTTCGGCATCAAGCCGCTCTATATCGCCCAGATCGCCGACGGTCTGGCCTTCGCCTCGGAGCCGCAGGCGCTGCTCGAGGCCGGGCTGGTCGCCCGCGCTGTGCGGCCCGCGGTGCGGGAGGAACTGCTGCAGCTGCAATTCACCACCGGCGCCGACACGATCTTCGAGGGCATCCAGCGCCTGCTGCCCGGGGAGACGGTGACCTGCGCCGACGGCCGGGTGCTGGATCGCCGCCGGGTGAGCCACATCCCGGAAGGCGGTCCCGAGAATATCGACGAGGATTCCGCCCTGGTGCGGCTGGATCGCGCACTGGAGGAAAGCGTCGATCTGCACCAGCGCGCCGACGTGCCCTACGGCATGTTCCTGTCCGGCGGCATCGACAGCTCCGCCCTGATCGCGCTGATGGCTCGCCTGAACAGCGAGCCGGTGCGCGCCTTCACCGCCGGGTTCGACGTGCCGGCAGCGGCCGATGAGCGCGAGCACGCCGCCGCGGTGGCGAAGGCGGTCGGCGCGCATCACGAGGCAATTGAAATCTCCGAGGCGATGGTGTGGCGTCATCTGCCGGAAATAGTCGGCTGCATGGACGATCCTTCGGCCGACTACGCCATCATTCCCACCTGGTTCCTGGCGCAACGCGCCCGGCAGGACGTGAAGGTGGTGCTGAGCGGGGAGGGGGGTGACGAGATGTTCGCCGGCTATCCGCGTTACGCCCGCGCCGTGCGGCCGTGGTGGATGGGCGGCCGGGCGATGTACGCCCATGGCAGCTTCGACCGGGTGAATGTGCTGCGCACTCGTCCGACCGGGTGGCGGGACGGCATTGTGGCGGCCGAGGCGCGTGCGGCCGAGGGCGGGCGGTCACGGCTGGCGACCGCGCAGGTTACCGACATGACCGACTGGCTGCCGCATGATCTGCTGCTGAAGCTGGATCGCTGCCTGATGGCCCACGCGTTGGAAGGCCGCACGCCGTTCCTCGACCCCGGCATCGCCGCGGCCGCGTTCCGCCTGCCGGATACCATGAAACTGCGTAAGGGCGTGGGCAAATGGATCCTGCGCAAGTGGCTTGAACAGCATTTGCCGATGGCGCGGCCGTTCGCCCCCAAGCAAGGCTTCACCGTCCCCGTCGGTGCCTGGATCAAAGGCCAGGGCGCTCGGCTCGGCCCGCTGGTCGCCGCACAACCCGGCATCGCGGAAATCGCCCATCCGGATCGCGTGATCGCGTTGTTCCGGGGAATCCGCCGCTGGCGGGAAGGCTTCGCGGCCTGGCAGCTCTTGTTCTACGCCTTGTGGCACCGGCGTCATATTCTGGCGCTGCCACCAGCCGGCGACGTGTTCGAAACCCTCGCGGCGTTGTAAGCACCTCGCCGACCTATTGGCTCGTTGGTCTGGCGGGAGTTGATCCCGATGTCCGGTCTGTTGCGGAAAGTCTGGCAAACCGAAGCGACGCTCGGTGCGGTGTCCACGCCGTGCAAACGCGAGCGGTCCTTGTACATATTTCGTAACGAATAACCGTCCATTAGCTACCACGATCACACAATCAGCGGCAGACCGACATAGTTCTCCGCCAGCGCGGTGGACGCGGCCACTGATCCGAACAGGAAGTCCAGCTCCGCCCGTTGCATCTGGCGCTCGAACGGCGTGTGGGCGGCGAAGCGATGCAGCAGGGACGTCATCCACCAGGAAAATCGTTGCGCCTTCCACACCCGGCGCAGCGCGGTGGCCGAGTATTCGTCCAACGCATCGGTCGCCCCGGTGCGGAACCACCTGACCAGCGCCCGGGTCAGCACGGCCACGTCCGCGGCGGCGAGGTTCAAACCCTTGGCGCCGGTAGGCGGCACGATATGCGCGGCGTCGCCCGCCAGGAACAGCCGGCCATATTGCATTGGCTCGACAACGAAGCTGCGCATCGGCGTGATGCCCTTCTGGGTGATCTCCCCCTCGGTCAGCGCAAAACCCTCCCGCCCCAGGCGCGCCTGCAACTCGGCCCAGATCCGGTCGTCCGACCACGCCTCCAGATCCTCATCCGGCGCGCATTGCAGGTATAGCCGGCTGACCGTGGGCGAACGCATCGACAGCAGGGCGAAGCCACGCTCCGTGCTGGCATAGACCAACTCCTCCGACGCGGGCGGCGCGTTGGCCAGGATACCGAGCCAGCCGAACGGATAGTCGCGTTCGAACACGCGCAGCGTGCCGGTGGGGAAAGCGTCGCGGCAGATGCCGTGGAACCCGTCGCATCCGGCGATGATCGCGCAGTCCAGGCGTTGCTGCTGGCCGGGGTGATCATAGGTAATGAATGGCGCGTCGGTGTGGATGTCGTGCACCGCGGCAGTGTTCGCATCAAACACGATCTGCCCGCCGGCCGCCAGGCGCGCGGCGATCAGATCCTGCACCACCTTGTGCTGGCTGTAGACCATCACATGCTTGCCCGTGAGGGCGCGAAAATCGATTCGATGATCGCGACCTTCGACGCGCAGGTTCACGCCTTCATGCGGCATGCCCTCCGCGCGCATGCGGGTGCCGATGCCGCTAGCCGCCAGCAGTTGCTCGGTGCCCCATTCCAGCACGCCGGCGCGGATGCGGTTCTCCACATAGACGCGGGAGCGGGCTTCCAGCACCACGGATTCGATACCTTCCAGATGCAGCAGATGCGATAGCAACAGCCCGGCGGGGCCGGCGCCTATGATGCCAACCTGGGTACGCATCGAGTTCTCCTCCCACCAAATCCAGTGTAGCCGTGGCGGTCGGCTGGTGCATAATCGCGATCGCACCGCCGAAAGGACATGTCATGCCTGAGACCCCGCCGCCGGATATGCTCGCCCCGGACAGACTCGCCAGCGAGTTCGACATGTTGATGGCGCGCGCCGGGTTGAGCGTTCCCTCGGCGCGTCGTGCGGCGATGCTGAGCGCGTACGCCGATCTGCGCGGCCAGATCGCGCTGCTGCACGGACGCTACCGCGCGGTGCATGAGCCGTCCAACGTCTTTCGGCTGACACCAGCGGGAGACGCGTGATGGAAACGCAGGATCTGTCGATCGCTGAAATGGGCCGGCAATTGCGGGCCGGCGCGGTGACGTCGGAGCAGCTGACGCGGGATGCGCTGGGTCGTGTGGCGGCCCGTGACGGGGCGCTGCATGCGTTCCTGCTGGTGACCGAGCAGCGTGCGCTGGATGATGCGAAGCGCGCCGATGCCGAACTGAAATCCGGTCAGGATCGCGGGCCGTTCCACGGCATTCCCTATGCCCTGAAGGACATCTACGACACGGCCGGCATCCGCACCACCTGCCATTCCAAGCTGCGGGTGAACCACGTGCCGGATGCGGATTGCATGGTGGCGGCGAAGCTGAAGGCTGCCGGCGGTGTGTTGTTGGGCAAGCTGGCGACGCATGAGTTCGCGATCGGCGGGCCGAGCTTCGACCTGCCGTTTCCGCCGGCGCGCAATCCGTGGAACGTGGATCATATCACCGGCGGATCGTCGTCCGGTTCGGCCACGGCCATTGCGTCGCGCATGGTACGGATGGCGATGGGGTCGGATACTGGCGGATCGATCCGCGGTCCGGCGGCCTGGTGCGGGCTGGTGGGGATCAAGGCGACCTATGGCCGCGTTTCCCGTCGCGGCGTATTTCCGCTGTCCTGGACGCTGGATCATTGCGGACCGTTGAGTCGCAACGTGGAGGATTCCGCGATCACATTGCAGGTGCTGGCCGGACATGATCCTCGGGACCCTGCCAGCGCTGATGTTCCGGTTCCGGATTATCGAGCTGATCTGGAGAAGGGTGTGGCGGGACTGCGCATCGGAGTTCCGCGCGCGTTCTTCGCGGCGGCGCAGGCGGTGACGCCTGCGGTGCTCGCGGGTATTGATCGTACGGCGGCGCAGTTGCGCGCGGCGGGTGCCACGGTGGAGGACATTGTGTTGCCGGACTACGCGTTGTTCGCGGCGGCGGGCCGCGTGATCATGATGGCGGAAGCGTTCGCCATCCATGAGGCCGACATGCAGACACGGCTGCTGGATTACGGTGAGATCACCGCCAGTCGTTTCATTCTGGGGGCGGCGATTACCGCGGCCGATTTCATCAATGCCTTGCGGGCGCGGCGGGAGCTGACGGATGCCGTGGATGCCGCCCTGTCGCGCTACGATGCGTTGCTGACGGCGTCTGCCTTGAACACCGCGCCACGCTTCGACGAGCCAACCGATGCGATGTCGTCCGCGGCGCCGATGCAGACGATTCCCTTCAATGTCACCGGCCATCCGGCGATGAGCGTGCCGGTCGGGCTGGCGGATAATGGGTTGCCGATCAGCGTACAGGTGGCGGGGCGGCCGTTCGACGAGGCCGGCGTGTTCCGGGTTGGCCGCGCCATCGAGCATCTGTCGGGTTGGGAGAGCGTTGCCCTGCCGTCCTATCCGGCGTGACCGCGGCTGCGACGGTCCGCATCGGCATTTCGGGTTGGACCTATCCCCCCTGGCGCGGCGTGTTCTATCCGAAAGGGCTGCCGCAGAAGCGTGAGCTGGACTACGCGGCTCGGCAGTTTCGCAGCATCGAGATCAACGGCACGTTCTATCGCGCGGCGCGCCCTGATACGTTTGCGCAATGGGCCGCGCGGACACCGGATGATTTCGTGTTTGCCGTGAAGGGGTCGCGATACATTACGCATATGCGGCGGCTGCGCGACATCGAGACCCCGTTGGCGAACTTCCTGGCCAGTGGCGTGCTGCGGCTGGGGGCGAAGCTGGGGCCGATACTCTGGCAGTTGCCCCCGCGCTTTGCGTTCGATGCCGACCGCATGACGGCGTTCCTGCAGGTGCTGCCGCATGACACGGAGGCAGCGGCGCGTGTGGCGCGGCGGCATGATGACCGCTTCTCCGGCCGTAGCTGGACGCGCACGGATGCCACCCGCAAGCTGCGCCACGCGGTGGAGATCCGGCATGACAGTTTCCGTGATCCCGGCTTCGTCGATCTGCTGCGCCGCCATGATGTTGCCTTGGTCTGTGCCGACACAGTGGCGTGGCCGCGACTGATGGATGTCACCTCCGACTTCATCTATTGCCGATTGCATGGCTCGGAGGAGCTCTATGCCAGCGGTTATGACGGGCCCGTGCTGGATCACTGGGCGCGGCGGGTTGTCGCCTGGGCGCGTGGCGGGGAGCCGGACGATGCCGAACGCGTCGGCCGCAAGGCGCGCCGCCGCAGGCGCGAGGTGTGGCTGTATTTTGATAACGATATGAAGGTGCGAGCCCCCGAAGATGCACATGCTCTGATCGATCGTGTGCAGCGCCTGTTGGTGGCATGATCGCAGATTCTGTTTCGTATGACACCAAATGTTGGTGGTGGGTTGATCGGCGGGGTTCATGCATGCATCAAGCCTCGAGTGATGCTTGCGCGCCCCATTGTTGCGCTTAGTCTGAAACAGCAGTCACATTTCCTTGATTCCTGGGAACCAACCTGCACCGCAGCCGCTTCGCGCTGCGCTGGCCTGCGTGCGATGGTGCGCCGGACCGGATCGTACAAGCAACGTAGCGAATCCCCCCTGATAGGACAACGGCATGAGTGATACCTGGCGTGACACACGCTTGGCCGGCAGCGAGTTGTCCCACCAGCAGATCCGCACCCGACCCATGCGGGCCTGGATCTGGTTCATCCTTCTCGCCGCAGCGAGTTTCGCCCTGTCCCAGGTCGCCGCCATCGCACGCGGGAAACTCTGGCTTGGTCCGCAAACCGGTGTGCTCGGCGCCATCGGCGTGTTGTTCGGGGCGCTTATCGCCGTGCTCGCTTGGCGATGGGTGCATGCCTCGAACGCCGCCAGGCTCGACCGCCCGGTGCTGACACCGATACGCGTGGCGATTCTGTTGCTGCTGTGCTTGCTCGCGAGCGCGCTGATCCTTCGCGTCGCGTTCGCGGGATTTCCCAACTCCGCGGATGAGTATGGATTCTTGTTCACCGGTCGCACGTTGGCGGATTTTCGCCTGTGGCAGCCAGCACCAGCCGATCCGTTGCTGTTTCAGCAGCAATTTCTGATTGCCAAGAATGGCCGCTGGGTCAGCCAGTATTTGCCAGGTTGGCCAGGGATCATTGCGTTGTTCGAAATCCTCAGGCTTCCGGCATGGCTCGCAGCCGCGGCCTGTGGCGCGGGATTGCTGGCGGTCCTGTGGCGCGCCTTGCAGCTGGAATGCAACATGCGCGCACTCGGCGGCATGCTGCTACTGGCCTATGCGACCACCGGCTTCTTTCTGCTCAACGGCGCAACGTATTTCTCGCACTGCGTCAGCGCGCTGACGGTGCTGGGGACCATCCTGTGCATCCTGATGTCGGAACGACGCGCGCACTGGGTCTGGCCGCTAGCGACCGGCGCCTGCGTCGGCTTCGCATTCCTGTGCCGGCTCGACAGTGGCTTGCTGGCGGCGACGGCGGCCGGTGCGGCGTGGATCGGACAGGGCTGGCGTCGGCGGACGCTGTTGCTGGGGCTGGCCGGGGCGCTCCCGCTGCTCGCACTGGGCGGCGCCTATGACTGGGCCATTACCGGCGTACCGTTCGAACCGCCAACGATGTGGGCGGGCTACATGAAGATCGGTCCGCATGGTGTGGTGGGCACCGAGGCGCCGGAAGGCCAGTACCGCCCTATCGTGCAGACGCTGTGGAGGCTAGGCGAACTCGCAGACACCGCCTCGTTGCTGATACCGGCGCTGTTTTCCATTGCGCTGGCTTGGCGAATTCGTGCCCATCGGATGCGCTTCTACGACTGGGTGCCGATTGCGAATTTCGTGCTGTTCCTGGTCTATCCCGATCTGGGCGGATTCCAGATGGGACCACGCTACTGGTTCGACGGATTTGCGGTGATGCATCTGACGATCGGCAGCGCCTTCGCGGCACAGACCGTACCGTGGCGACGCTTCGCAGTTGCCTGCTGCGTCTTGCTGGTGCCGGTCAGCCTGGCACGCCTGCCCGCACAGGTCGCGTTCCATGCACGCGAAATGCACGAACGGTCTGCCATGTTCCGTCTCGGCGGCGCTTTGCCCACGGGCCAGCAATCGGTGATCCTGATACCGGATTTTCCCAGCGCCTGGAATGAGCGCGCCAATCGCACATCGTGGAACCTGGCGAAGGATTTCGCGCGCAACGGCACACGGGTGGACCGGCGGGTGCTGTATGCCCGCGGTGACATCCCAGACGCTGCGGCACGTGCCTGCCGGGATGTACCCTGCCGCGACAGTGTTGCGATTCCATCTCGATGCGACCGACCCAGGCGGAAGCCTGGATCGTGTGGCGTGCCAGTAGCGAGGCCTATTCGATCGCGCTGGCGGATTTCGCGAGTTCGCGCAGGGCAAACTTCTGGATCTTGCCCGTTGACGTCTTGGGAATGTCGCGGAACACGAAGGTTCTCGGCGCCTTGAAATGCGCCATGCGCTCCCGGCAGAACTGTCGCAGCTCCTCCGCCGTGGCGGTCGCGCCGGGACGGAGTTCGATGAACGCACAGGGTGTTTCGCCCCATTTCGGATCGGGCTGAGCCACCACCGCGGCACTCAGCACTGCGGGATGGCGGTACAACACCTCCTCGACCTCGATCGAGGAAATATTTTCGCCACCCGAAATGATGATGTCCTTGGACCGGTCGCGGATCTTCGCGTAGCCGTCCGGCTGCATCACCGCCAGGTCGCCGGTGCGGAACCACCCGCCGGCGAAGGCCTTGTCGGTGGCAGTGGGATTCTTCAGGTAGCCCTTCATCGTGATGTTGCCGCGGAACATGATCTCGCCCATGGTCTCGCCGTCCCATGGCACGTGCTGCATGGTCTCCGGGTCCAGCACGGCCATCGCTTCCTGCAACGGAGTCCGCACCCCCTGGCGACCGTTGCGTTCCGCCCGTTGATCCAGCGGCATATGTGCCCAGGCTTCGTGTTTGGCGCAGACCGAGGCCGGGCCATAGACCTCGGTCAGTCCGTAGACATGGGTCAACTCAATTCCGATCTTCTCGGCACCTTCGATAATGGCGGCGGGCGGTGCTGCGCCGGCGACCTGGCCGGCGATACGATGCCCTATGCCACTGCGTAGCGCTTCCGGCGCGTTGATCAGCATGGAATAGACGATGGGCGCGCCGCACATATGGGTCACTGTCTCGGCGCGGATCGCATCCCACGCCGCTTTGGCTTCGACCCGACGCAGGCAGACATTCACGCCGGCCCGCTCTGCGACGCTCCACGGAAAGCACCAGCCGTTGCAGTGGAACATGGGCAGGGTCCACAGATAAATGGCGTGATGCGGCATCGCCCAGTTCAGGATGTTGCTGACGGCGTTCAGATGGGCGCCGCGATGATGGTACACCACGCCCTTGGGATCGCCGGTGGTGCCGGAGGTGTAGCTAAGCGAGATCGCGTCCCACTCGTCCTGCGGCGGCTGCCAGGCGTAGTCCGGGTCGCCTTCCGCCAGGAACGCTTCGTAGGTGGTGTCGCCGAGCAGTTCGCCGTCCTGGCAGGTGGAATCATCGATATCGATGACGAGGGGCGGTGTGCGCAGCAGCTTCAGGGCCGGTCCGACCACCGGGGAAAACTCGCGATCGGTGATCAGCACGCGGGCGCCGCCGTGGCTGCAGCATGAAGGCGATAGCCTCCGCGTCCAGCCGGGTGTTCAGTGCGTTGAGCACCGCACCGCACATTGGCACGCCGAAATGCGCCTCGTACATCGGTGGCGTGTTGGGCGCCATCACCGCGATGGTGTCATTGCGTCCGATACCATGCCGCGCCAGCGCCGAGGCCAGGCGTCGGCAGCGGGCGTAGGTTTCGCGCCAGGTGTAGCGTTCCCGGCCATGCACCACGGATGGCCGGTCCGGGTAGACATAGGCCGCGCGCTCCAGAAAGGTGAGCGGGGTCAGCGGTGCGTAATTCGCCCGCGTCTTGTCGAGCCCGGTGAGATAGGCGCTGGATTCCGCCATGACATTCCTCCGCTTAGCACGGGCAGGCTATCGCGAAGCGGGCTGCGGCGCCACGTATCGCGTGCTGGCGCGGCATGGTGGGGATGTCGAGCTATTTTTCGACCTCGGTCAGCCCGGCGACGAACCAGCGCTGCATCAGGATCACCACGGCCACCGGCGGCAACAGGGCCAGCACGGTGGTGGCCATTACGGCGTTCCATTCGGTTTGGTTCTCGGCCCCGATCATCTTGACGATGCCGATCACGATGGTGTCCAGACCTGGATCGGTCGCGACCAGCAGCGGCCAGAGGTACTGGTTCCAGCCATAGACGAACAGGATCACGAACAGCGCTGCGATGTTCGGTGCGGATACCGGGATGACGATGCTCCACAGCACGCGCAGCGGTCCGGCACCGTCCAGGCTCGCGGCCTCGATCAGTTCATCCGGGATCGCGATGAACACCTGGCGGAACAGCAGCGTTGCGGTGGCGGAGGCAATCAGTGGGACGGTCAGGCCAGTGAAGGTGTTGATCAGCCCGAAACCGGCCATCACCGCGTAGGTGGGGATGATGCGCACCTCGACCGGCAGCATCAGGGTAATGAAGATCAGCCAGAAGGCAGTGCGCCGAAACGGGAAACGGAAGAAGGCTACTGCGTAGGCGGATAGGATGGAGATGGCGATCTTGCCCAGCGCGATGGTCATCGCCATGCCGAAGGAGATCAGCAGCAAATGCCAGATCGGCTGTGTGCCGCTCATGCCTTCGATCAGCACCTGCGGATAGACAGTAAGGCCGGACAGGTCGGGCAGCAGGGACAGGTCGCCGCGCGCGATGGCGCCGCCATCCTGTGTGGAGCCCGCGAACACGAGCCAGACCGGGAACAGGAACAGCAGCACGCCGAGGCCGAGGATGCCATGTGCCAGATAGTCGGTCCGGTGCTTCATGCGGCGGTCCGCCGGCCGATGAAGCGGAACTGCAATGCGGTCAGCAGGATGACGGCCGCCATCAGGACGACGGATTCCGCCGACGAGCCACCGATATCCTGGTTGACGATGCCGTCGCGATAGACGCGCACCACCAGCGTTTCGGTTGCCTTGCCCGGTCCGCCGCCGGTCAATGCCCAGATCGTGCCGAACGTGTCGAACGCGGCGTACACCAGGTTGACCACCAGCAGGAAGAATGTGGTGGGTGCCAGCAGGGGAAACACGATGCTGCGGAATTGCTGCCAGGCATTGGCGCCATCCATCCGTGCGGCCTCGATGACGGAACGTGGGATCGATTGCAGGCCGGCCAGGAGGAAGATGAAGTTGTAGCTCACTTGTTTCCAGGCGCTGGCGACCACGACCATCAGCATCGCCTGATTGCCGTTGATGTGATAGTCCCAGTCCAGGCCGTGAGAATTGAGCCATCGGCCGAGCAGACCGATGCGCGGATTGAGGATGAAGAGCCAGAGGACGGCGGACATCGCGGGGGCGATGGCGTAGGGCCATACCAGCAAGGTGCGATACAGTGTCCGGCCGCCGATGGCGCGATCGGCGAACATGGCGAGCAGCAGGGCGGTGCTCATCGAGAGCGCGGCGACGGCGGCGCAGAAGAACGCGGTGCGCCCGATCGAATTGAGATAGAGCGGGTCGGCGAACAGTTCGGCGAAATTCGCCAGACCGACGAAGACCGAGGCCTGGCCGAACGGATCCTGCACCGTGGTGCTGTACCAGATGGCTTCGCCGGCCGGCCACAGGAAGAAGAATACGGTCAGCAGCAGCTGCGGCATGATGAGCAGCGACGGCAGCAACCACCCTTTGAAGACGCTACGGCGTTCCATCAGCGGAGAGCGCCATGCCGGGGACAGCTCCGCCCGCGATGACGGGCTGGCATGCTGACGTCAGGCCGCGTGGTAACCGGTCTTCGCCGGCCACCACGCGGCATGCTTCGTTCGTCGCCATGGAAGCGGCGCCGGCTATGCTTTCATCGCTTTCTGGAAGTCGCGCAGCACCTTGTTGCCACGCGTCACCGCAACATCCATTGCCTGCTGCCCGGACTGGTTGCCTTGCAGCGCCTTCTCGAATTCTTCCTGAATGATGTTGCGGATTTCCGGCAACCGCCCCAGGCGCAGGCCGCGCGAATTGTTGGTGACATGGCCGCGCGTGAGCTGCTTCACCGCCACCTCGGTGCCCGGGTTCTTGGCAAAGTAGCCCTGTTTCTGCAACGTCTCCGACCCTGCCAGCGTGACCGGCACATACCCGGTGTGCTCGGCCCAGCCTGCATCCACCTCCGGGCGCGCCAGGAACTGCAGAAACGAAGCAACCGCCTTGTATTCCGCCGGCGAGCGGCTTGGCGCGGTCATCACCCACAGGCTGGCGCCGCCGATGATCGAGTTGATCGGGGTCTTGATGATCTCGGGATCGAACGGCAGATAGGCCTCGCCCCATTCGAACTTCGCGCTCTTCACCAGATTGCCGCGGGCAGCGGAGGAACCGAAGGAGATCGCGGCATCGCCCGAGATCAGCAGCGGATCGGGCGCGGTGTCGCGGCCGGCATATTTGAACGTGCCTTCCTTTGCCATGCGCAGCAGGCGATCGACGTGTTTGACATGCGGCTTGCTGTTGACCTTCAGTTCTGCGTCCAGCCCGTCGAAGCCATCGGCCTTGGTGGCGAAAGGCAGATTGTGGATGGCGCTGTATTGTTCCCACTGAATCCAGGCCGGCCAGGAGGTCGTGCTGGCGATCGGGGCGGCGGATTTCTCCTTGATGGTGCGGGTCGCGGCCTCGACGTCTGCCCAGGTGACCGGCGGCTTTTCCGGATCGAGTCCGGCCTTGCGGAACGCGTCCTTATTGTACCACATGACGGCGGTCGACGAGTTGAACGGCATCGAGGCCATGCGCCCGTCGGACAGGCTGTAATAGCCGCGCACCGATTCGATGTAGCGCTTCGGATCGATGGCGGCCCCGGTCTCCTTGGCAAGTTCCCAGACCTGCTTTACGGCTTTGCCCGCGCCGAGCATTGTTCCGGTACCGACTTCAAAGATCTGGGCGAGGTGGGGGGCCTGACCGGCGCGGTAGGCAGCGATGGTTGCGGTCAGCACGTCCGCATAGCCGCCTTTGTACAGCGCGGTCAGTTCCACCGTGTTCTGGCTTGCATTGAACGCTGCGGTGATGCGGTTCACCTCATCGGCCAGGGCGGCGGTCATGGCGTGCCACCAGACGATCTGGGTTTTCGCGCCTTGCGCTCGCGGCTGGGTCAACGGGAGGGCGGCGAGCGCGGCGGAGCCGGCAAGCAGGGTACGGCGGAGCATGGGCGTCTTCCTCACCATCGGGATGGGCTGCGGCGTAGCGTCACCGCGTTGCCGTCCTATTACGCCTGGATGACAGTTCTGGGTATGCCTGCCTTTCGGTCTCCACCTGGCACGGGAGGCCACAATTTCGTTACGACGCGCCGCCGGTCAGCAGCGAGCGGCGTGATTCCAGGAACTCCTGCACCGCCGTCGCCAGCTTGTCGCATTCCGCGTCGCCGATCGGCAGGCACAGCGCCATCATGCCGCGCCGCGCCAGCCAGATGCCGTGTGAGAGCATGTCGAAGAAGAACAGCTCCTTCAGCTTGGCGTCACCTTGTGCGGCGTCTTCCGGGGAGCGGATTGGCTGCTTCGTCATATGCACCGCCAGCATGGAGCCGATGCCGGTGAACTGCATGGGTGCGTCCGCGGCGCGGCACAGTGCATTCAGCCGTTCGCGCAGGGCGTCCCCGCGTGCGTTCAGGGCGGCGGCTGCTTCGGGCGTGTAGACCTCGGTCAGTCCGGCCAGTCCGGCCGACATGGTCAGCACGTTGTTGTTGAAGGTTCCGGCGTGCGGCAACGCGTCCGGCCGGCGGGGATCGAACAGATCCATGATATCGGCGCGGCCGCCGAATGCCCCGAACGACATTCCGCCACCAATATATTTTCCCAACGTGGTCAGATCCGGCTTCACGCCGCGCAATTGCTGCAGCCCGCCGGGCGACAGGCGGGATGTCATTACCTCGTCGAGGATCAGCAAGGCCCCGACTTGCGTGGTTGCCTCGCGCAGCATCGCCAGGAAGGCCGGTTCGGCAGCGATACAGCCGCCGCCGCCCATCATCGGCTCCAGGATCACCGCCGCCAGGTCGGCGCCATGCTGCTCGATCAGCGCGCGCGTGGCTGTCGCATCGTTGTATGGGGCCAGCACGTAGTCGAACGGCGCATTGATCGGCGACCCGCCGCCGGAGAAGCCGAACACCGCGCCATGGTAGCCGCCGTTGAACACCATCACCTTGCTGCGCTTGGTGAAGATGCGGGCAACGGTGATGGCCAGCAGATTGGCCTCGGTGCCGGAGTTGGTGAAGCGCACGCGGTCCAGGCCAAACCGGTCGGACACGGCGCGGGCGAACTTCGCCTCCAGCAGGTTATGCGCGCCCATGTTGATGCCGCCGTCCAGCGCGCGGTCCACCGCAGCGCGGATCACCGGATGCGAGTGGCCATAGATGCCGGCCGTATATTCGCCCAGGAAGTCGATGTATTCGGCCCCGTCCATGTCCCACAGTCGACAGCCCTCGGCGCGGGCGATGGCGATCGGGAAGGGGGCATAATACAGCACCGTGCGGGTGTTGCCGCCCGGCATCACTGCGGTGGCCTCCACATAGCGGGCGAAGCTCTTGGCGTTGCGCGCGACATAGGCTTCCTTCGCCTCGGTCAGGGCCGCGTCGATGTCCGCATTGCGCAAGGCGGTGTCGCTCATTCTAGGGTCTCCGCTGGGATGCTCGGCCTAATTTGTCGCGCCAGACGCGCCGCGGCGCAACTGGACCGCGTGGCCGGGCGGTTTGCTTGCCAGCCCAGGCTGCTGTCCTCTATTTGTATCGGCTGGAGGAATTCGCCGATGGACAATATCAGGATGTCGCAACGGCAGGCTGCGTTCCGTGCCGATTTCCGGGCGCGTATTGCCGGCGCCTATTATGGCTGGGCGCATGTCGCACTGATCTACGCCCTGGGCATCGCCGCGATCTGGTACTGCGCGCGGCAGATCACCGCGCCCGCCTGGTACGAATTCCTGGTGATCCCGGTCGCATTCTGCCTCTCCAACGTGTTCGAGTGGTGGATCCATCGTTACGTGATGCACCGGCCGGTGAAAGGCTTCATGGGAATCTACAAGCGTCATACGCTGGCGCATCATCAGTTCTTCACCCATCTGGAACCCACCATCGACAACACGCGCGACTTCCGCATCGTGTTCTTTCCGCCCTATGCGCTGGTCGCCTTCATGGCGCTGTCACTGGCGCCTGCCGCGCTGCTAGGCCTCGCCGGGCTGCCGAATGGCGGCTGGCTGCTGCTGATCACCAATGTCGCACTGTACCTGAATTACGAGCTGTTCCATTATTGCTGCCATGTGAAGGACGACCGCTTCGTCCGGCATATCCCGCTGGTGAATTCGATCCGGCGGCACCACATCGCGCACCACAACACCGCCCTGATGATGGAGCGGAACTTCAACCTGACCTACCCGATTGCCGACTGGTTCTTCGGTACGTCCGACCTTGCCTGCGGCCTGCTGACCCATGTCTTCAACGGCTATGACACGCGATTCGTCCGGCGCGACCTGAAGCGGGTGCGCAACAGCACTGATGACGTGCGGGCCGGTCATGTGCAGGCGGCCGCGGAATGACCGCGCGGCGGATCAAGCAGGGCAAGGCGAGTCTGATCGGCGGCGTTGCAGTCGGCGTCGCGGCGCTGGTGTTGTGGACAGCGATCGCGCACGAGCTGGCCGCGGACAGCGTGCCGGTGCTGGTGGTGGGCGTGCTGGTTGCGGCCGGGATTGCGGCCTGGATCCGCGTCGCCGACCTTTGAGTCACGGTCCGATGCCGGGTGGCGCGAGCTTCGGTTCAGGGAAACCAATCAACGCCCTAGTGTCCTGAACCATAAGACCACCGCATCATGTCGTTGAAGTGTTGTAGGTGCAAAATCGTTCTATGGCGTCGAGGATGTCGTCGGCGGATTTGACCCACCGGAATGGCTTTGGGTTGGCATTGTGGTGATCGAGAAAGGCGTTGATCGCAGCTTCCAGCTCATCGACGCTGCGATGCACGCCGCGCCTGATCTTCCGGTCGGTCAGCAGTGCGAAAAAGCGCTCGACCTGGTTCAGCCAGGAGCTGCTTGTCGGGGTCAGGTGGACATGCCAGCGCGGGCGCTTTGCCAGCCAGTCGCGGATCAGCGCGGTCTTGTGCGTCGCGTAGTTGTCCCAGACCAGATGCACATCCAGCCCGGTCGGTACCGCAGCCTCGATCTCGTCCAGGAATTGACGGAACTCGGTCGCGCGGTGGCGCGGATAGCATTTGCCGATGATTGCTCCGGTAGCGACGTCAAGTGCCGCGAACAGCGAGGTCGTACCGTGCCGGACGTAATCGTGACTGCGCCGCTCAGGCTGACCAGGTCGCATCGGAAACACGGTCTGGCTGCGGTCCAGCGCCTGGATCTGCGACTTTTCGTCAACGCAGAGCACCACGGCATGCTCGGGAGGGGAAACATACAACCCCACCACATCGCGCACCTTGGCCACGAAGTCGGGATCAGTGGAGAGCTTGAATGTCTCCTGCCGATGCGGCTTCAGCCCGAAGGCGCGCCAAATCCGCTGCACCGTGCTGACCGACAAGCCGGTGTCTCGCGCCATGCCACGCGAACTCCAGTGGGTCGCCGCCTCGGGCTTACTCTCCAGCGTGCGGGTGATCACCGCTTCGATCCGTTTATCCTCGATCGTGCGCGGCGCTCCGGGCCGCGGCTCGTCGCGCAAACCCTCGACCCGCTGCGCCAGAAACCGGCGGCGCCATTTGCCGACGGTTTGTGGATGCGCCCCAAGCTGCTGACCAACCGCCTGGTTTTCCAGACCCTCGGCGCAGGCCAGAACGATGCGGGCACGAGCCGCAAGAGCCTGCGAGGTCTTGGGCCGGGCGGCCAGCGCCATCAGCTCAGATCTCTCCGCATCCGTTACATTCAGCGCTTCCAGCCTGCGTCCCGCCATGCCTGCTCTCCGTCTCCAAGACGACAGAGCCTCGCAAGTCACGCCGAATCGACCGCAGTGCAGTCTTCGAATCGCTGATGCGACGGATTTAGGACTCAGGACACTAGTTCGGAAACACGAAAGCAGCCGATCGGAACGGCCGAAGAGATTGTACGTATACTGAGCATCCGCGCCCGGCTTACGGGCATGGGAGCGATCTCATCACGCGCGGCCGGCCCCAACGCTATATCTGTGCCGCCAGCACGGCGACCCTGTCGGAGATGGAACGCGGCTTGCAGAGCCCTACGGCGAATGCATTGAAACAAGGGGCGCCGTCGCCGTGGAGATCCGCCCAATCCGGCTGCCATCGTGTGGGTCGAAATGACCCGACAGCCAAGCGTTCCCCCTCGGACCGGTCGAGGTCGCCAAAGTGTGCAGCATGTTGCAGGAAAGCATCGCGGGCAGGGTGCTGGCGGGCGTACGCGGTCGTCCAACCAGCGACATCCAGGCGGCTGCCGAGGCCATTGCCGCGTTTTCTCGTTTCGGGGCCGCCGATCTCGGTCGCTATGCAACGGCGGAAATCAATCCGCTGATCGTCAGGGCGAACGGCGCGATCGGCGTGGATGTGTTGATCGAACCCCATAGCACCATCGCGGAGACCAAGATATGAGCTACCAGTTCCTGCGCTACGATGTGGACGACCGCGTCGCCACGATCACGTTGAACCGACCGGAGCGGCATAACGCGCTGAACCAGCCGCTGGTCGATGAAATCATGGCCGCGGTGGCAGAGGCCGATGCCGATCCGGAGGTGCGCGTGGTTGTGGTGACCGGCGCCGGCGGCAAGGCTTTCTCGGCGGGGTACGACATCAAGGAATTGGCGGAAAAGCCGAAACGTACCCTGGCGGAATGGCGCGCCCGCATGCAGAAGGACATCAAGTTCACCTACTCGGTGTGGGACTGCACCAAGCCGGTGATCGCGATGATCGACGGGTTCTGCTACGCCGGAGCGCTGGAATTCGCGATGTGCTGCGACATGCGCTACTGCTCGGACGATTCCAGCTTTGCAGCCGTGGAAGCACGGTTTTCCAACGGCATCGCCACAATGATCATGCCCTGGCTGATCGGGCAGCGCTGCCGCGCGTTGATCTACACCGGCGACAGCTTCGACAGCGCCGAAGCATTTCGCCTGGGATTGGTCGACAAGGTGTTCTCCAAGGCCACGCTGCACGCCGAGGTCATGAAGATCGCCAAGCGCATGTCGCGCGTATCGGCCGATTGTCTCAAATGGAACAAGCGCTCGGTCAACCAGGCGTTCGAGACGATGGGACTGCGCAGTGCGATCATGTATGGCGCTGAGGCGTCGGCGATCATGGATTCCCTCAGCTCGCCCGAAGCTGATCGTTTTGATGCCATCCGGCGGAGTGAAGGCCTGCCCGCCGCACTGAAATGGCGCACCGAGCAATTCGCGCCGTATGAGTGAGAGGATGATCAGGCTCCGTCCTCCCGGCCGGATCTGGCTGCTGCTGCCGGTCGGTCTGCTCTATGGCGGGCTGATTGTCATGCCGATCGGCATGATCCTGCGCTTCAGCTTCGGCGAAGGGGGCGGCCATTACGCCACGGTGCTGCACAGCCGGCTGCTGGTTCGTGTGGTACAGAACACCGTGGTGATCAGTCTGATCACCACGATCGTGGCGTTGCTGATGGGCTATCTGTTGGCGGCGGGCCTGTGGCGGGCCAGCCCGGGCGGGCGCAAGCTGCTGCTCGCCTTTATTCTGCTGCCATTCTGGACTGCTGTGCTGATCAAGAATTTTGCCTGGGCGTCGCTGTTGCAGGACAACGGCGTGATCAATCACGCATTGCAGATTCTTGGCGTTACCGCGGCGCCGATTACGCTGTTGCACAATCGCCTCGCCGTCATCATCGGCATGGTGCATTACGTGCTGCCCTATGCGGTTTTCCCGATCTTCACTTCAATGCAGTCGATCGACCGACGCGTAGAGCAGGCGGCGCGCAGCCTCGGCGCCGCGAGCATCAGTGTGCTGTGGCGGGTGATCCTGCCATTGACCTTGCCTGGCGTATACAGCGCCGGTCTGCTGGTGTTCATCGTCTCCTGCGGCTTCTTCATTACGCCGGTCATTCTGGGTGCACCGTCGGATATGATGGTCGCCAATCTGGTGGACTACTACGTCCATACGGTGGTGGATTTCGGTTCTGCTGCAGCCCTCGCGGTGCTGATCCTGCTGGCTGTACTGCCATTGATCATCGTGCAGCAACTGCTCCCGAAGGAGGCCTCGCATGGCTCCGCGTGAGCAGCCATCTGCCCCTCAGGCAGGATCGCGCCAGGCGTTGCTGTTTGTGGCATGCGTGCCCGTGCTGGCATTCCTGCTGCTGCCGTCTCTGATCATCGTGCCGATGGCACTCACCAAGGGACAGTTGATCCAGTTTCCACCGGAATGGATCTCGGTGCACGCGTTCGCGGACTATCTGTCGGACGGGCAGTGGATGCATTCCACGATGCTGTCGTTTCAGGTCGCTGCCCTGGCCGTGGTGTTGGGATGCGTCACCGGGTCGGCCGCGGCCGTTGCCCTGCACGGCACACGCTTCCCGGGGAAAGGCCTGGTCACGGGGGCTATTCTTGCACCGATCATCGTGCCGTTGGCGGTATTGGCACTGGGTGAGTATTTGTTCTTCGCTCCGCTGCGCATGGTCGGCAGCTGGCCCTCAATGGGCCTGGTACATGCAATGTTGGTGACCCCATACGTATTCGTGTCGGTTCAGACCAGCCTGACTTCGGAGCTTAATCCGGCCTTGATCCGTTCCGCCCGCAGCCTCGGTGCGGGGCGGCTGAACGTGTTTCGTCACGTGTACTGGCCTGCGATTCGTCCAGGTGTAGCGAGCGGCTGCATTCTGGGTTTTGCTGTCTCCTTCGACGAGGTCGTGATCGCTTTGTTTCTGCAAGGACCGGCGACCGTTACCCTGCCGGTACGCATGTTCACCGCGATCCAGTTCGAGTTGACGCCGAAGATCGCCGCCAGCGCCTCGCTGTTTATCCTGCTGGCCGTGTTGGCGCTACTGGGTCAGAGCCTGCTGCCGACGCGACGGACCGCATTATGAATAGCATGGGGCCGGTCAGCGCAGTGCTCTCAGGTGGAAGTGCGGCAGGGCGCCACCTGGAGGTACAGCATGTCTGGAAGGCCTATGCGCCCGGCCATTATGTCGTGCGTGATGTGTCGTTCACGCTGCAACCCGGGGAATTCCTGACGCTTCTGGGTCCGAGCGGCTCCGGCAAGACTTCGACTTTGATGATGGTGGCAGGGTTCGAGACGCCGAGCGAGGGGCGGATCCGAGTGGATCGGAGGGATGTGGCGTATCTGCCGCCGGAGCGGCGCAATTTCGGCGTCGTCTTTCAAGGCTACGCCTTGTTTCCGCATTTGAACGTATTGGACAATGTGGAATTCCCGCTGCGGATGAAGCGGGTTCCACGCGCGGAGCGCCGGCGTCGCGCCATGGAAATGCTGGAGCGGGTCGGACTGAGTGACTTTGCCGGTCGGCGCCCGCGAGAATTGTCGGGTGGTCAGCAGCAACGCGTCGCATTGGCGCGTGCGCTGGTGTTCGAGCCGGACGCGCTGCTGCTGGACGAACCGCTGGGCGCACTGGATCGCAAGCTGCGCGAGCAATTGCAGCTCGAGATCAAGGAGCTGCAGCGCCGCGTTGGCATTTCGATCCTGTTCGTCACGCATGATCAGGACGAGGCGATGACCATGTCCGATCGCATCGCGGTCATGGCGGATGGCGAAATTGCCCAGATCGGCTCTCCATCCGATGTCTATCTGCATCCTGATACCGCTTTTGTGGCGGGGTTTCTGGGAGAGACCAACCTGCTGCCGGTGATGTATCAGGGGACGGAGCAGGACCGGGCGGTCATCCGTTTTCAAAACGGTATGGTCGGGCGGGCCTGCGTGCCGAGGTCGGGCCGGTTGCCACGGCCGGGAGAGCCCGCACTGGTGTCCGTGCGTCCGGAGCGTATCCGGTTGTGCGGCCCAGAGACCTCGGGCGCAGCGGGGATAGAGGGTATCGTAACCAACCATACCTTCCTCGGTCGCCACGCCCGCTCCCTTGTTCAGGCGCTCGGCCAGTCCCTTGCCATCAGCACCACCGATCCCTCCGCGACCTCTGCTGCCGCGCCAGGCGCGCAAGTCCGTCTCGGTTGGGACCATGACGATGCCCAGCTGCTCGTCGGCGGCAGGCCAACACTTACGACAGGAGATTGTAATGAAAGAGACGAAAGCTGATCTTGGCAGCGGTCTGAAGCGCCGATCTCTGCTGCGCGGCGCCGGTGCTGGCGTACTTGGCCTGGCTGCCCCGGCGATTGTCGGCCGGCGGGCCATGGCGGAAGGCAAGACGTTGAACGTCGCCGGCTACGGCGGCGTTCTGAGCGAGTATCTGACCAAGGATTTTGCGGTGCCGTTCGGTCAGAAGACCGGGATCAAGGTGAATTTCGGCTCGGGCGCCTCACTCGCATTGGCCAAACTACAGACCGTGTCGGGCGGACCAGCACAATGGGACATCATCAACCTGACCGGCTCGGAGTATTTCGGGGCGATCAAGGACAAACTGATCGTACCGTATGACTACAGCATTATCGACGCGTCGCACGTGCCGCCGGAGTACAAGCAGGAGTATGGCATCAAGTTTTCGATGTTCCTGTTCGTCATGTGCTGGGATCAGAAGAAGATCCCCGACGATCAGGCACCGAAGAACTGGGCGGAGTTCTGGGACACCAAGCGCTATCCCGGCAAGCGGTCGATGGATGCCAACATCTCCGACGGGAGCACGTTGGAGCTTGCCTTGCTGGCGGACGGCGTGCCGCTCGACAAGCTGTTTCCGCTGGATGTCGAGCGGGCGTTGAAGAGCCTCGACAAGCTGGGGCGCGACAACATCGTCTGGTACAATACGAACCAGGAACCGATCCAGCAGCTGACCTCGGGTGCCGTTTCACTGGCAACCGCATTCCACGGCCGCGTGCTGCTGGCCAATCGGTCCGGGGCCAAACTCGGCTTCACGCCGGATTATTCCAGCGTGAGCGGTAACTACTACTGTGTCAGCAGCGCGTCGGCGAACAAGAAAGAGGCGTTCGAGTTTATCAACTACATGCTCACGGACGTGCCGGGTGACGTCGAATATATGAAGGCCACGGCCTATGCGATTCCCAACACCCAGGCCCTGCCAAAGTTGCCGAAGGAGATCGCCGATATCCTGCCGACCAATCCGGCGCTGAAAGACAAAGTGTTCCTCAAGAGCGACTCCTGGTGGGCCGAGAATCTGGACAAGACGGTGCAGCGTTTCAAGGAATGGCAGCTCGCAGGGTAAGGGATAGTCCGGATGCAACGCGATCCGTCACGTGGCCAGATGAAGCTGGGCGCGTTCTTTCATCCGACCGGGCACCACGTTGCGTCCTGGATGCATCCGGACTTGCAGATCGATGCGGGGACGAACTTTCGTCACTATGTCGAACTGGCGCAGATGAGCGAGGCGGCGAAGTTCGATTTGATGTTTCTGGCCGACGCGCTTGCGGTACGCGACGGCAATCTGGAGGCGTTGAGTTGTTGGCCGCAATATATGGCCTATTTCGAACCAACCACGCTGTTGTCCGGAATCGCTGCGGTGACCAGCCAGATCGGTCTCGTCGCTACGGCGACCACCAGCTACAATGAGCCCTACAATGTGGCGCGCAAGTTTGCCTCGCTCGATTTGATCAGTGGTGGTCGAGCGGGGTGGAATGTTGTCACCTCGGCCAACCTGTCGGAGGCGTATAATTTCGGCCGAGAGGCGCATTTTGAACACGGAGAACGCTACGACCGAGCCCAGGAGTTCGCCGAGGTCGTTTGTGGATTGTGGGACAGTTGGGATGACGACGCCTTCGTCCGCGATCGTGCGGCCGGGCGATATTTTGATCCCGCTAAGCTTCACACACTGAATCACAAAGGCGAGCATTTTTCGGTGCGGGGTCCATTGAATGTTGCCCGCTCCCCGCAAGGGCATCCGGTTATCTTTCAAGCCGGATCTTCAGAAGTCGGCAAGGAGCTGGCAGCGCGCACGGCTGAGGCGGTGTTTACCCCGGCATATACGTTGGAAGGCGCCCAGGGATTCTATCGCGATCTGAAAGGGCGCATGGCGAAGTACGGCCGCCTGCCGGATCATCTGAAAATCATGCCGGGGCTGAATCCGATCGTGGGGCGAACCGAGCAGGAGGCGGAGGAAAAGCACCGCTACCTGCAATCCCTGATCCACCCAGAGGTCGGGCTCGAATTGCTGTCGAATGCCTGCGCCGGCTTCGATCTTCGGCCCTATGACATCGATGGTCCGCTGCCGGAGGCGGTGTTCAAGATCGTTCCGAAAGGCAGCACGACGGCATTTCATAACGTGCTCAACCTGGCGCGGCAGGAGAAGTTGAGTATTCGCCAGCTGTATGAGCGTTGGGCCGGCGCGCGAGGGCAGCGAACGGTGAAAGGCACGGGCGCCCAGATTGCCGATCAGATGGAGGAATGGTTCGTCAACCACGGGGTGGATGGGTTCCTGATCCAGCCGTCGCATCTTCCCGGTGGCCTGAAGGACTTCATCGAAATGGTCATTCCCGAGCTGCAGGCGCGTGGTCTGTTCCGCACAGAGTATGAAGGGCCGACATTGCGCGACAATCTGGGTCTGCCGCGCCCGGCCAGTCGCTATGCACAGCAGGCAGACATCGGTCGGTTCGGCAGTTGAGGGATATGGCATCCTGGGCCCGTGGCAACGCAGACTGTCGGACTGCTTCGGAATATCCAAAGCTATCCCTTATTAAGTTCGATTTTTCCTTCGGCTGGGTTCGTCCTACAGTCTGTCACGGCTCGGCCATGATGGGAGGAAAACAGGCATGCTCCAGGTTGCGGATCGCGACGCGTTTCTGGCGGCAATGCGTCGCGCGGCAACAGCGGTTGCCGTGGTTGCGACATCGGGGTCGAGCGGCCGCGTGGCGGTCACGGTCAGCGCCGTGGCATCGGTCTCCGCGGACCCACCCATCGTGCTGGCCTGCATCAATCGGCGCAGTCCGGTATGCGATGCCATCCGGGCCAACGGAGTGTTCACCATGAACCTGCTGACCGCTGAGCAGGCACACGTCGCTGATATCTTCGCCGGCCGCCGCGGCGAGTTTGCGCCGTTCGACTTTGCCTGTGCGCAATGGCAGGATATTGGTGACCCGGCGGCACCGGGTCTCATCGATGCGCTGTGTTCGTTCCATTGCCATCTGCACCAGGCCTATGATGCCGGCACCCACAGCATTTTATTGGGCCGGGTCAGCAAAGCGATCAGTCGGGATGGCATGCCGCTTCTATATGCCGACCAACAATATGCGGCACCTCGACCCATGCCCCCCACCTTGATGACAATGGAAGTACGTCCATGATTCGCACCGGCCAACAATACCGCGATTCGATCCGTGACGGACGACAGATTTGGATCAATGGCGAGCGCGTGCGGGATGTCGCGACGCATCCGATGTTCCAGCCGCTGGTCGATATTCGCGCCCGTATCTATGATATGGCGCAGGAGACAGCCCATGCGCCGGTGATGGCGTATCGTGATGCATCCGGTGACGTGTGCGCGACAGGTACTGAAGCTGCCACTGACACAGGAAGATTGGTACGCCAAGCGCGATGCCGTGAATGCAGTGCTCGATGAAATTGGCGGCATCGTCACACGGGTCGGCGATGAGACTGTTGGTGAGATGTGGTCGCTGTACGACGGCCAGGATGTGCTGAATGAGGTCAATCCCCAATTTTCGGCCAATATTCGCCGACATGTGGACCGCGTGGTGCGCGAGGATCCGTTCCATGTTTCGGCCAACACCGATCCGAAAGGCGACCGTTCCAAGCGGCCGCAGGACCAGGATCCGGACATGCTGCTACACGTGGTGAAGGAGACCGATGCCGGTATCATCGTCCGGGGCGCGAAGTATGAGACTGCCGCCGCTTATGCGAATCAGGCCTTCACCAAGCCGACCATTGCCAACTGGGGCGACTTGCAGCTTTCGGATTATGCAGTTGGCTTCATCAGCAATCTCAGTGCACCGAACCTGAAATTCATCTGTCGCACCGGGTTCGCGGGCCGGGCGCCGGTGGAGGACTACCCGCTGTCCAACCGGTTCGATGAAGTCGATACGCTGCTGGTGTTCGACGATGTGCTGATCCCGTGGGAGGATGTGCTGTTCTACCGCCACACGAAGGCGGCGACATTCATCCGTGCCACCTTGCACCGCTACAGCGCCTTTGCCTTCGTGCAGCGCAACGTCAAGCTCGCCGATTTCATGATCGGTGCGGCATTGTTCAATGCTCGGCAAACCGGGTTGGACCATCAGCAGGCGGTGCAGGAGAAACTGGCGCAGCTTGCGTGCTATCGGGAGGGCATTAATGCCCACCTGACCGCGGCGATCGCCACTGCGAAGCGCAGCCCAGCCGGGCTTTTGATGCCGGATCAATCGCTGCTGATGACCGGCCGTGTTCTGGCATCGTCGCAGCTGCACAACATGATGCATATCGCGCGTGAGCTATGCGGTGGTCAGATCTGCGTCACGCCGGATGCCGCCGCGTTCCGTGATCCGGAAACCGCCCCGTGGCTGGAGAAGTTCTACACGGTCAATGAGGGCTGGCAGGCCGAGGACCGTCGCAGGCTGCTGGCCTTCGCGCGCGATCTGCTGAATTCAAGCTATGCCGGGCATCGCCTGACCTTCCAGCTGTTCGCGCAATCGCCGCCCTACGCCAATCTTGCCGCGGTCTATCGGAATTTCGATTGGGACGAGACGTTGCGCGTGGTGCAAAAGTCGGCCGGGCTGTCCGATCGTGTGCGTCCCGGAAAACCCGGTCTGCGACAGGCAGCGGAGTAGCAACAATGATCCATACCCGTATCCGCAGGTTCAACACCAAGGACACCTATCCCGAACAGGCGTTGGACAACGATCTGTGTCAGGCGGTGGTGGTCGGGCGCAGGATCTATCTGCGCGGCCAATGTCCGCAGGATCTCGACACCAGCGTTTCCGTGGCGGTCGGTGACCCAGCCGGCCAGGCTGAACAGGTCATGCAGAATATCGACGTGCTGTTGAAGGAGTGCGAGGCGACACTGGAGCATATCTGCAAGGTAACCGTGTACCTCACGGATATTCGCCACCGCCATGCGGTATACCAGGTGCTGGGTCGGTGGATGAAGGGCGTGTTCCCGGTGTTCACCGGACTCGTGGTGGTTGCCCTTGCGCGTCCGGAATGGCTGGTGGAGGTCGATGTGACGGCCGAATTGCCGGAGGCCTAGGAAGCATCACACGTCGCCCGGAACGCCGTAGGTTGGCGCGGTCTCGGGGTTCAGCGCGCGTGTGATGTAATCCGTCATCTGGGGCTTCCACAGCAACCACAACCGCCGCAGTTCCTCGATCGGCGCGTCGTGCCAGTCGACGCGCAGATCCGCAATCGGCCAGGCCACCGCATCCACGATGATCAGCCCGGCCGAGTGGATTGGTCCCGCTTCGCCGCCCGCTGTCAGACCGGCCTGCATCGCTGTCATGATCCGATCGCCAAGTTCCTCGTCGGCATCTGCGGATTCGAAAGCCCGGACGATCGCGGCCGGAACCTCTGGGTTGGCCAGGAGATTGCCGGCAGACACGACGTCTTTGCCCTGCTCCGCGGCGTGTACGCCGAGCACGCGTTGGCCGGAGAAGCAGGCCGTGCCGCCATTGGCGTCGATCAGACTGAACTGGCGGAATTCCACGTGGGGTGCCGTACGGCGTAGTGCGTGGCAAGCCGCATCCGCGTCGGCGCCCAGTGCCATCAGGTTCAATCCCTGCGGTCCGAGACGCGGATCGGTAATGTTCTGCGTGGTGGCTGCACCAACGCCGGCGCGGGCGAAGGCGCATCGTGCGGCGACGGCGGGCGAGGAGGAGGCAACTGCGACGACAAAGCGGCCGGTTCGGGCGCAGCGGGCGGCGATGCTGAAGGTCATGTCGGTCTCCGGAAGGCTCTGCGGGGCATCTCGGCGGGTACGGTTGATTTAGCATAATTTTTCTGTCGCCACGCATGCCTCGGAAACGCTAAACCAAACAGTATCGACCATGACAGCCCCAAAGCCATGCGGTTTACGCTGAAACAGATCGAATATTTTGTTGCTGCCGCTGAAACCGGCAGTATCACGCTGGCCTCCGAGCGGGTGCACATGTCGCAGCCGTCGGTGTCTGCGGCAATCTCCAACCTTGAAGCCGAGTTCGGCATCCAGCTGTTCATCCGGCATCATGCGCCGGGACTTTCGTTGACACCGCAGGGCCAGCGCTTCCTGCGCGAATCCAAAAGCCTGTTGCTCCAGGCCGAAGAACTCACCGCGGCCGCGACGGAGCTATCCACCAAGGTTGGAGGCGTACTCAATATCGGCTGTTTGCACACGCTGTATCCGCTGGTGCTGCCAGAGCTGGTGCATGCGTTCAACGAACGGCATGGCGCGGTGCGGATCGATGCTGTGGCGGACGACCAGACCGGGCTGATCGAACGGCTGCGTATCGGTCGGTCCTCGCTTGTGCTCAGCTATGACATGAGCGTGCCGGCCGATCTGGATTTTCTCCCGATCACCACGTTGCCGCCCTTCGCCTTTGTGTCTGCGCGGCATCGCCTGGCGCGACATCGCAGCGTATCGATCGAGACGCTGACGGAAGAACCGTTTTTGCTGCTCGATCTGCCGATCAGCCGCGACTATTTCCTGTCGCTGTTCCACCGGGTCGGTCTGGTCCCGCGCATCGCGGGCCGGTTCGAGCATATGGAAGTGATCCGCAGCCTGGCGGCGCGTGGCGAAGGTTTCGGATTGGCCAATGCACAGCCGCGGAATCGTGCGTCGCTGGATGGACACAAGCTGGCCTATCTCGCGCTGGAAGGAAATCCGCGGCCGCTGACTCTGGGCATGATGGTGGTGAAAAACACCAGGCGGACTCAGACGATGGAAGCTTTCATGGTGCTGTGTCAGGATCTGTTGCGCAATCAATGGCAGGCCGCGCCGGCCTAGCGATCGGTCTCGGCCCATGCGGCACTCACAATCGGACAGCCAACCGGCAGCTCTCCCTAATCCGAGCGTCGAAGCCGTTGCGCCGCTGCGAACAGGCCGGTCACAACCAGCAACACCACGATGGATGCCGCGGCAACCGTCGGGTTCACCTGCAGCAGCATGTCGTCCCACATCGCCTTCGGCAGCGTCGTCTTCAAGCCTCCGCCGACAAAGATGGCGACCGTCAGTTCCTCGAACGACCAGAGAAAGGCAAACAGGAACACTGCGGTGAGACCGCCCTTGATCACCGGTATGGTCACTTTGCGCAGCGCCCGCATGCGCGTGGCGCCCAGGGTTGCCGCCGCCTGATCGAGCCGCCAGTCATATTGCTTGAGGATCGCCAACGTGGTGACGAAGACGACGGGGATCGCCATCACCGTGTGGCCGATCACCAATCCCGCGTCGGTCGCCACCAGCGACAATTGTGCGAACAGGTGGAACAAGGCGATTGCGGTGACGATGGCCGGAACGATCATGGGGGCGAGAAACAGTCCGAAGATGACGCCGCCCCAGCGCCCGCGATTGAGTGCAACGCCGAGCGCCGCTAGTCCGGCGATGGTGGTGGTCGCAAGACCGGTGACAAAAGCGACGCCGAAGGAGCGTATCGTCGCCCCAATCCACACCGGTGAGCCCAGATAGGTCTCCATCCAATGCAGACCGTAACCGGGGGGAGGGAACTCCAGGAACCGCGAGCTGGTGAAACCCATAGGCAGGATCACCAGGATTGGCAGGATCATGAACGCGATGACCAGGCACGCAACGACCGGCACCAGCCAGTTGAATTGATAGCCGCGCAGCAGGCGGGCAAGCCATTCCGATAGCGCGCCGGCCAGGTTGCCGATCGCCGTCAACACGACCAGGCCCGCCTGTCCCAGCATGCCGCGCCGTTCGCTGGTTCGCGCCGGGGTGCCGGAGACGGTGGAAAGTCCGAACACCCAATTGTAGAGCGCGCAGGTGACCAGTGCGACGGCGATCAGCATGGCGGCAAGCGCGCTGGCGAATCCCCAGTTCAGCATCGTCTGAATCTGAGTGATGATCAGCGGTGCGATCATCGCGTCGCGCGGCCCTCCCAGCAACCCCGGCGTGACAAAGAAGCCGAGTGAGGCAATGAAGACGAGCAGGCCGGCCGCGGCGACGCCGGGCATCGATAGATGGAAGAACACGCGCCAGAAGGTTTGGGCGCGCGGCGCGCCGAGCGTCTGTGCGGCATGGAGCAGGCGCCGGTCGATTTCCATCATGACCGGCAGCATGGTCATCACGGTCAGTGGCAGCAATGCGTGCACCATGCCCATCAGTACCGCGCCGCGGCCGTATAGCAGTTCGACCGGCTCACTGGCATGGGTGACGTCCATGAGCAGATGCGCGACAACGCCGGTGCGCGCCAGCAGCACGATCCACGCGAAGGATTTCACCAAAGCGCTGGTCCAGAACGGCAACAACACCAGCAGTAGCAACGGACGCTGCCGTCTCGCCGGCATGCGGCTGAGCCAATAGGCCACGGGGTAGCCCAGCAGCAGGCAGAACAATGTGGTTTCGCCGGCAATCATGAAGGTATTCGCCAGCACGCGCACATAGATGGTGCGGGTGAACACCCGTTCGTAGAACGCGAAGGACAACGCCCCGGTCTCGCCATCCTGCACGCTCAGCAGCAACAGGCGGATCACCGGGTAGAGGAAGAAGAAGGTCAGGAACGCTAGGCCCGGCACAGCCAACCAGAGAGAATGCGTGCGCCAGGCCCGCCGTCGTAGCGTCGGCGGAAACAGCGGAGCCGCCAGGGATTGTTCGACGCCGCTCATGTTCGTTCAGCCGCTCAGCAACCAATCCTCGAAGCGTTCGGCCACCCGAGTGAAATTGTCGCCCCACCATGCATCATCGGATGGCCGCATCAGTTTCAGGTTGGGCGGGCTCGTCGGCAACAGCGCGGCACGCGCCGGGGTGATCTTGTCATAGGCCTTCAGATTGGTCGGACCATAGGCCAGCGTTTCGGTGAACGATGCCTGAAGTACAGGGTCGGTGCAGAACCGTGCGAACTTTTTGCCGATTTCGGCGCGGGGCGAACCCAGCGGGATCGACCAGCCATCGGAACTGAACAGTCCCTGATTCCACACGATCTTTGCCGGCGCACCGCTGTCGATTGCGGCCTGTGCGCGGGCGTTCCAGATCATCAGCATATCGACTTCGCCGCTTTGCAGCAGCTGGGTGGATTGCGCGCCGCTGCTCCACCAGACGCTGACATTGCCGCGGATCTTGTTGAGGCTCTTGAGGCCGCGGTCCACATCCAGAGGGTACAGCTTTGCCGGTTCGACACCGTCTGCCATCAGCGCGATCTCCATCGTGCCGGTGGGTTGCTTGTACATCCCGCGCCGGCCGGGGAACTTCTTGGCGTCGAAGAAATCCGCCCAGCTTTTCGGTCCGTTCTCGCCGTATTTGTCGGTTCGGTACGCCATCGTCGTGGCGAAGACGTCGATGCCGAGATAGCCTGGCCAGATCATTTCCGGCATCACCCCAGGCGCATCCTTTTCAGTGATGCCTAACGGCTCCAGGAAGTTCTTCGGTTTCACCAGGCGGTTCACATGGCCGGGTGACAGCAAAGCGACGTCCCAGACATAGGATTTCGACTCGACCAGGCTGCGGAACAAGGCGGTTGGCTCGGACGGGTGCACGACGTTCACCACCTTGATGCCGGTGGCTTTCTCGAACGGGTCGTAGAAGGCTTTGCGGAAGGCCGGCCCGTACGGGCCACCATTATCCGCCACCGTAATTTGCCCTTCGGCCATGGCGCGCCGCGTCAGCAGTGACGGCGCTGCCAACCCACCCATTGTCCAGCCCGCAGCTTGCAACACGCGGCGACGCCCGAGGCTCGCCTTGCCTGTCCTGGTCATTCGAGGTCCTGCCATCCCGTTGATACGTGCAGGTCCTCGCAAGCCTCGTGCCAGCATGGGTGCCTTCCATGTGACGAACCCGGTGGCACGGCACATGCATCGTTTCATTCGAGACGAGGCGAACCCATTAGAGACGGAGCGTCGAGGCATGCCGGGTGAACGCAAGGGGCAGATCAAGCTGGGCTGGCTGATGAGCCCCGCCGGAAACCATCCCGCCGCCTGGCTGCATCCCGGCACGGAACTGCGCGGCGCCAACAACTTCGCGCATTACGTCCGGATGGTGCAGAAGGCCGAACGCGCGAAGTTCGACTTCGTGTTCCAGGCCGACGCCGCCGGTGCGCGCGACGGCAACATGAAGGCGCTGAGCCGAGCGCCTCGCTTCATGAATATCTGGGAGCCGCTGAGCCTGTTGTCGGCTCTGGTAGGGGTGACGGAGCGGATCGGTCTCGCTGGAACCATGTCCACCAGCTACTACGAGCCGTACAACCTGGCGCGGCAATATGCCTCACTCGATCATCTCAGTGGCGGGCGCGCAGGCTGGAACGTGGTAACATCCGCGCATCCGGCCGGCGGCTATAATTTCGGGCGGGATGGCTTGGAAGAACACGCGCTTCGCTACGAGCGGGCGCGAGAGTTCGTAGAGATATGCTTTGGTTTGTGGGATAGCTGGGACGATGACGCCTTCACGCTGAACCGCGAGACCGGCCTGTATTTCGACCCCGACAAGATGCACTACCTGCATCACAAGGGTAAGTTCTTCTCCGTGCGAGGTCCGCTGAATATCGCGCGTCCGCCGCAGGGTCGGCCGGTGATCATTCAGGCCGGCGGGTCGGAGGCAGGCAAGGACCTGGCTGCGGAAACCGCGGAAGTGATCTTCACGCGCGACGCATCGATGGCCCGCGCCCAGGGCTTCTATGCCGATGTGAAAGGACGGATGGCGCGGTTCGGTCGCCCGCCGGATCACTTGAAAATCATGGCGGGATTGTCGATCATCGTGGCGCCAACTGCCTCGGAGGCGGAAGAAAAATTCCAACTGCTACAATCGATGATCCATCCGGATGTCGGGCTTGAAGTTCTTTCGGAAGATCTGGAAGGCATCGATCTGTCGGACCTGCCCCTCGATCAGCCGTTGCCGCGGGAGCGACTGCCGGCGACCGCCAATCGTCACAAGCAATTCTTCGATCAGATTTTGCGCCTGATGAACGAGGAGAACCTGACACTGCGCGAGCTCTATCTGCGCTATGGCGCGGCGCGTGGCGGAGAGGTGATCCGAGGCACACCCGCACAGGTCGCCGATACGATGGAGGCATGGTTCGTCAATCATGCCGCCGATGGATTCATGCTGAACTTCCCGCTGATCCCTCAGGGCATGGATGACTTCGCCAGCATGGTGGTGCCGGAACTGCAGCGACGAGGCCTGTTCCGCACCGACTATGAGGGCATGACATTGCGCGAAAATCTGGGCCTGCCGAGGCCAGCCAGCCGCTATGACGCGACACCGGATCAGTCCTCCGCCGAATTGGCGGCAGATTGATCCGGCGATGACCATCTCGCGCTTTGCACTGCTCAAAGCCTGGTCGTCTGCTTCACCATTCACGAGGCAATGCGTCGGGCCACGCTAGGAATCGCGGAGTATCAGGCGCATGGATATCCAGCCGATCATCTACGACAGCACACTGATTGCGCCCAAGCTGCAGGCGCGACAACTCAGCAAGCGCTATGGCCCCGTTACCGCACTGGAGCCAATCGATCTCACCATCGCCTCTGGCGAACTCCTCACCGTGCTCGGCCCTTCCGGATCCGGAAAGACCACGCTGCTCCACCTCATCAGCGGCCTGGTCGAACCGACCAGCGGCAACATCCTGATCGATGGACTCGACCATACACACACGCCCGTGCACCGGCGCGACATCGGCATGGTGTTCCAAAGCTACGCGCTGTTTCCCCATCTGACGGTCGAGGAAAATATCGCCTTCCCGCTGCGGATGCGCCATCGCCCCGACTCGGAAGTTCGCCGTCGCGTCAACGACGCATTGGAAATGGTCCAGCTCGGCCATCTCACCAAGCGCATGCCGCGCGCCCTGTCCGGTGGCCAACAGCAACGCGTGGCGCTGGCCCGCTGCTTCGTCTACCAACCCTCCATCATCCTGATGGACGAACCCCTCGGCGCACTCGACAAGAAACTGCGCGAGCATATGCAGATCGAGATCAAACGCCTGCATCGCGATACCGGCGTGACCATCATGTATGTCACCCATGATCAGGAAGAGGCGCTGGCACTGTCGGACCGCATCTGTCTGATGAACCACGCGCGGATCGAACAGATCGGCACCCCGCAGGAAATCTACGAACGGCCGACCACCGCCTTTGCGGCCGATTTCATCGGTATCTCCAACATGTTTCATGGCAAACTGCTCGGCACGGACACGCTGGAAACATCGGACGGCGTATTCCGGCTCCCGACAACAGCGCCCTCGGGTGTGGGAATCGGCCAACAGGCGGCGCTGGTGGTGCGCCCGGAACATATGCGCGTTGGCCAGGATGCCGATTGCTGCGTTGGCGGCCAGGTCATCGAAGCGGTCTACGCCGGCGCCGAAACCCGCATGATCGTCAAGCTGAACACCGGCAACGAAGTGACAGTGCGTCTCACCGCGGCAGGCAATGCGGTGGATATCGGCGCGACGATCGAGGTCGGCTGGAACCGCGAAAGCAGCACCCTCGTGCTTACCTAGCCCGCGCCGCCTTCAGGACGCAGCGGCAGCCAGATCGATCGCACGACGCAGCATCGTCATCGTGGCCTCCGGCGTCATGAACCCGGCATGCGCAGTCAGCGTGACATTCGCAAGCGCCAGCAGCGGATCGTCTTGCTTTGGCGGCTCCTGCATGAACACGTCGATTCCGGCATGACGGACCTGGCCGCTGTGCAGCGCTGCGACCAATGCGTCCGCCTCCACCACACCGGCCCGGGCCGTGTTAATGAAAATCACCCCTGGCTTCGTCCTGGCGAATTTTTCCGCGTCAAGGAATCCGGCGGTCTGGTCATTCAGGCCCAGATGGACCGACAGGATATCCGAACTTTGCAGCACCTCGTCCAGCGTCACCATCGGCACGTCTGCATCGCCGATCGGGGAACGGTTCCACGCAACCACTTTCATGCCGATCCCGGCGGCGATGCGCGCAACCTGGCGACCGATGCCACCATAGCCGATAATGCCGAACGTCTTGCCGAACAGTTCGATCCCCTCGATTTGGCGCCAGATACCGGAACGAACCTCCCGATCCATGCGGACCACACTGCGACAAGCCGCCATCGCCAGGGTGATCGTGTGTTCCGCAACGGTGGTATCGCCATAGCCTTTGATGGTGTCCACCGCGATACCGTGGCGTTCCGCCGCGGCAAGATCGATGAAGCTGGAAGCACCCGTCCCAAGGAACACGATGCGACGCAGTCCGGTGCAGCTTGCCAGCAAGTCGGCGGTAAAATAGGTGTGGTCGTTGATGCAGATGTCGTAGCCCTGCAACAGGGCAGGGACGTCGCCTGGCTGGCCGTTCGCGATGTTCACGGTCACCGGCAAATCGGCGCCGGTGTAGACGCGCTGCCATAGCGGCAGCATGTCGTCGGGGCAGTCCAGAAACAGCGTGGCCATCAGGCGAAATTCCCCAGTGTCGAAGTGCCGGCGCAGCGTGGCGCGATCGAGGCCGATGATAACGCGTTCCGTTAACCCAGATAAGCGCGCTGGACCCGCTCATCGTCCAACAGGTCCGTGCCCTTGCCCTGCAGGATGATACTGCCGCTTTCCAGCACATAGCCGTAATCGGCAATCGACAGCGCCAGCAGCGCGTTCTGCTCCACCAACAGAATCGTGACGCCCTGCGCGTTGATGGTGGTGATCGTCTCGAACACCTGTTCCACCATCATCGGCGACAGACCCATGCTGGGTTCGTCCATCAGCAGCGCCTTGGGACGCGCCATCAGCGCCCGCGCGGTCGCGACCATTTGCTGCTCGCCGCCGGACAGCGTGCCGGACAACTGGGTCCAGCGTTCCTTAAGACGCGGGAACAGCGTGGTCATGCGTTCCTTGTCCTCGGCAATTCCGGCCCGATCGCGTCGGGAGAAAGCGCCCATCTCCAGATTCTCGCGCACCGACAGCTTGCCGAAAACGCGGCGCCCTTCCGGCACCTGCACCACGCCCAAGGCGGCGATGCGGTGTGCCGGCAGATGGTTCAGCGGCGCTCCGGCGAGCCGGATTTCGCCATGACGGGGATGCAGCAGGCCGCTGACCGTCTTCAGTGTGGTGGATTTTCCCGCGCCATTGCCGCCGACCAAGGTGACGATCTGGCCCTCCTCGACATCCAGGGAAACGCCTTTCAGCGCCTGGATCTTATCGTAGAATACCTGAATTGAATCGATTTCCAGCAGGGCCATGGTTCAACCCGCCGCGCCGGTGATGCGTTCGGCTGCGTGCCGACGCGCCACTGTCGGCACGCCCTTGCGCGTGCCCAGATAGGCCTCGATCACCGCCGGGTCGGCCTGCACCTCAGCCGGTGTTCCCTCGGCGATCTTCACGCCGTGATCCAGCACGCTGACCCGGTCCGACATCGTCATCACGACGCGCATCTGATGCTCGATCAGGATGATCGTGATATCGAACGTATCGCGCACCGTGCGGATGAATTCCATCATGTCTGTGGTCTCACGCGGGTTCATGCCCGCGGTCGGCTCGTCCAGCATCAGCAGGCTTGGCCGCGTCGCCAGTGCCCGTCCGATCTCCAGGCGGCGCTGCTCACCATAGGCCAGATTGCGCGCCAGCATGTCGCCGCGTCCCTTCAGGCCGACGAAGCTCAGCAGCCGCAGCGCCTCCTCCTGCGCGCGGGCTTCGTCCTCCCGTGCCGCCCTGGTGTTGAACGCCGCGCCCCACCAGCGCGAGCGCAAATGGAGATGCATGCCGACCAGCAGGTTCTCGATCGCTGTGATGTTTCGGAACAGGCGGATGTTCTGATAGGTGCGGCTGATCCCGGCCGCCGCAACGCGATCGGGCGTGTAGCCGTTGATGCGCTCACCGCGAAAAATCACCGTGCCGGATGTGGCCGGCAGGTTCTGCGTGATCAGGTTGAAGACCGTGGTCTTTCCGGCGCCGTTCGGGCCGATGATGCTGTGGATGGAATGCGGGGCGATGGCAAGATCGACATCCGTCACGGCGCGCAGGCCGCCGAAGCGCTTGCTGAGTTTCTCCGTGACCAGAACCGGTTCGCCTGCCATCGTCGTCAATCCGCCGCCGCGGCGACGGCGTCACCTTCGGTTTCCGCCACACTGTCATCGGCATGCAGTTCGCGTCGCCGCGTGGGTGAGGGCCATAATCCTTCCGGTCGGATGCGCATCATGACCACCAGCGCCACGGCATAGAACAGATAGCGGTACTCGCCGAACTCGCGCAGCAGCTCGGGCAGGCCGATCAGTGCCGCGGCGCCGACCACGACGCCAGGCAGGCTGCCCATGCCGCCGACGATGATCAGCGCCAGCACATTGATCGAAATCAGCAGTTGGAAGCTGCTGGGATAGACCGACCCCACCATGGTGGCGAAGATCGAGCCTGCGAGTCCGGCGAAGGCGGCGCCCAGCCCGTAGGCGAGCAGCTTCACCTGCACCAGGTTGATGCCGAGCGCCTGGGCCACGTCTTCGTCGTCGCGCAGGGCCATCCAGGCGCGGCCGAGCCTGGAGTTTTCCAGTCGCCAGGCGAACCAGGCGGCGATCATGGCGGCCACCAGGGTCAGGTAGAACAGTTGTACGGGATCGTTCAGCACGTAACTACCCAGGGCCGGACGAGGAATTTGCAACACGCCCTGCGCACCACCCAGTAACGGCGCGGCGAAATCCGACAGCACCAGCACGCGCACGATCTCGCCCAGGCCCATGGTTGCGACGGCGAGATAGTCTCCACGCACGCCCAGCACGGGCAGGCCGAAGGCGACCCCGACCATCACCGAGATCATGACGGAGATCGGCATCGCGACCCAGAAGGACAGGCTCGGGATGGCGGTATAAGCGGACAGGGCGTTCGGGCTGTCCGCGGTCAGGATGGCGGTGGTGTAGGCGCCGACGGCGAAGAACGCGACGAAGCCGAGGTCGAGCAGGCCGGCAAGTCCCACCTCCAGGTTCAGTCCCATGCCCATCAGGATGTAGAGGCCGACCAGCATCATCACCTGGCCGATGTAAGATCCGGCGACCAGCGGGAATACGATCAGCGCGGCCAGCACGCACAGCATGTTCATTGCGCGGCGGCGGCGTATCGCCTGCGGCGTTTCGTCGAGGCGGGCGGCGCTGCGGGCGCGCAGTTGCTCGATCCCGAGGCCGACCAGCACGCCCACCACGAACAGGATGGCCGCGCCCTGCGGCGTTAAGCCTTCCCAGGTATACAGCGTGTCGCGGATTTCGCCGATCAGTTCGCCGGCCTGCATCATGATCTGGATGAGTTCCTGGAACACGCCCGCAACGATCACCGCAACGCAGCCGGCCGCCAAGGCGTGACGTAGCCAGGCTGGCGACCAGGTCAGCAGGCAGCCGAATGCACCCAGCATTGCGCCGCTGGCAACCAGCAGAACCAGCCCGGGTGCGGCATCGATGTTCAACGTCAGCATTTGCAGCAACTGCGGCGACAGCGCGATGAACATCCAACGCAGGTTGACGCACAGCATCAGCACCGCGAGTGCAACCAGCAGCAGGGAAGCGGTCGCGCCGGCCAGCAGCGCATCCAGCAAGGCAGCCGATCGCGCGGCCTGGCGGCGTGCCGCGAAGGCACCGGCGGAGATGCCGATGGCAATCAGCGTCGCGTGGCCGAGTGTCAGGGTTTCGACGATGATCCAGCGCTGGTGCAGCATCAGCAGCAGCCCGACGATCGCCAGATGCAGGGCGATGACGCCGAAGATCAGTCCAATGGAAACGGCGGAGCGGAAACGGGCCATGCGCTCAGGCCCGTTGCTTGGCCAGGCGTTCGCCCAGCAGGCCGTTCGGACGGAAGATCAGGATCATGATCAGCAGCGTGAATGCGATCAGGTCGCGCAACTGGTAAGGCGCGGGAATGCCGATACCGTCGAAGAACAGTGATGGGCCCACCGATTCCACGATGCCCAGGAAGAACCCACCGATCATTGCGCCCGGCACATTGCCGATGCCACCCAGCACCGCGGCGCCGAAGGCTTTGATCCCGGGCGTGAAGCCCATGTAGAAATATACCTGCTTGAACACGAAGGCGTAGAACACGCCTGCAATGCCGGCCATCGCACCGCCCAGGGCGAAGGTGAACACCACCACGCGGTTCACATCGATGCCCATCAGTGCCGCGGCGTCGGTATCTTCCGAGACTGCGCGCATCGCGGTGCCCATCCGCGTGTGGTGCACGATGGCGTACAGTACCGCCATCGACAGGATGGCGCAGCCGACCACCAGAACATCGATCTTTGGAATGGGATAGCCGTAGACGATGAACGCCGCCGGTTTCCAGTGCAGGTCGGGATAGGCCTTGATGCCGCTGCCGAACATGCCGCGGAAGGTCTGTTCCAGAAAGAACGACACGCCGATCGCGCAGATCAGCGGTGCCAGTCCGCGCACATGGCGGAACGGACGATAGGCGATGCGTTCGGTCAGCACCGCGATGGTGGTGGAAACAGCCACAGAGACCAGCAGCGTCAGCAGAATCGCCAAAGTCGGGTTCGATGCCAGCAGACCAGACCGATCGGTTGCATTGGCAACGAAATAGCCGGCGAAGGAGCCGGTCATCATAATGTCGCCATGCGCGAAGTTGATCAGCCGCAGCACGCCGTACACCATGGTGTAGCCCAGGGCGACTTGCGCGTAGATGCTGCCGATGGTGACGCCGAACAGCAGGAAATCCAGCCACTGGGTGATGCCGTAGCGGGACCGGATCAGGGTGCCGATGGTGCCGCCCACCACGACAAGCAGCACCAGAACGCGCAGCAGCCACAATGCGATGTCGACGAAGTTCATGCGGGCGATTGCGTGGAATGGCGATGGCTTCGCCTGCACGACGGCGCTCATGGCTGGCTCCTTTGCGTCCCGTTCGGTCCTGCGCCAGGCTGACGGCCGGGGACGATCACACCCGCCCCGGCCGGCACAGCTCAGGGGAAGATGCGCTTGGGATTGTCGCCAATCTTGAACGTGGAGGAATCGGAACTGGTGAACTGGTAGATCGCCGGCTTGAACTGCGCGCACTCGCCATATTTGTCGCAGGAGATCGGCCCGCCAACGCCGTCGAACTTGGTGGCGAACACCGCATCGCGCAGTGCCTTGCGGCCGATATAGGTGGCGCCATCCTTGCCGGTCACCGCGACCTTCTCGATCGCCATCACCGCCATGGTTGCCGCGTCATAGGCGTTGGCGTGGTAGCCGGAAATCGGCGCCTCACCGAACATCTGCTTATATTCGGCGACCATCTTCGGATACTGCTTGCCCATCGCATCCGGCGAAACGTCCGGATAGGCAATCCGGAATCCGACGATACTGGGTCCCACCGCCTGGATGAATTCCGGTGCCATCAGCGCACCACCGCCGATCAACGGGGTCTTTTCCAAGCCCGGAATGGAGGGCGCCTGGCGCACGATCTGGGCAGCCGCCGCCACGAAAATAGGCAGATAGACGGCGTCCGGCTTTTCCGTCGCAATGCGGGTCAGTACCGGATGCATGTCCACATCGGTGGGCGCAACGGCTTCGGTGGACAGCAATTTGCCGCCCAGCGCCTCAAACTTCTTGCCCATCACGGCGGCAAGCTGCTGCGCGTACGGGCTACCGTCATGGATGGCGACCACGCTGCGCGCACCCAGCTTCTGATACATCCAGGTGGCGTCTGCGGTACCTTGATCCAGGTCGCTGTAGATGGTGCGCACGAAGCCGGCATAGTCGGGCTTGCGGTCCGGCGCGGTCAGTGACGGTGCGGTGGATGCAGTGCCGATGCTGACGATGCCCGCGCGCCACAGGATCGGTGCGGCGACTGTTGCGGCGCTGGAGCAGGCCGGGCCGAGCACGATGACGATGTTCGGGTTGGCGGCGAGCTTGGTGGCGGCGGTCTGCCCGCCTTCGGCGTTGCAGCCGTCATCTTCAACGTTGAACTTGATCGGGTGGCCGGCGACCATGTTCTTGTGGTCCTTGAACGACACCTGCGCGCCGCGCATGGAGTCGGTGCCGAGTGCGGTATCGGGGCCGGAGATGACCCAGTAGCCGCCGATCTGGATGGGCGCTCCTTTGGGGATGCGCACCACACCGAGTTCGTCTGTCACCGGCCCGACAGTTGCGGCATGGACGAATGGAGCACCCATCAAAGGCAGCAGGCATGCCAAGGCTGAGGCGACGAGCCAGGTTCGCAGTCGTGGTCGCGCGCCGGCCTGTGGGCTGCGCCCGGTGCGGGCGGAGGGAACGAGGACACGGCGAGCAGGTACTGCGCATGCGATGAGCCCCTTCAGAATACCACCCATGCAGAATGCAATAGACGTACCGTGAATTACCAAGGCTTTTTGCTCATCAGGTCACCGCGCCGGGTCCACGCCACGCGCATTTGCCGATTGTAAACTGCGCCGGCAGCTCATGCAGGCCGCCCGCCATGCATACGGCGGCCGGGTGCCTGCCTCACACCGGATGCGTCGGCTCCGCTGCTGGCGGCGGGTCCTCCGGCAGGGGGATGAACTCCTGGTTGTCGTCGGGCGGCAGCATCATGCGACCGGCTTTCCAGTCCGTCTTGGCTTGCTCGATCCGTTCGCGGCGGGACGACACCAGGTTCCACCAGATGAAGCGAGGGCCAATGCTCGCGCCACCCAGCAGCATGACCCGCGCCGGTTGATCCTGGGTCGTGATCACGGGCTCGCCACCTTCGGCGAACACCAGCAGATGTCCCTCCGTATAGCGGACGCCATCATGCAGGATCGTCCCGGCCACCACATACACGGCCCGTTCCGCGTGCTCGGCGGGCAGCGCCATCCGCGCCCCCGGTGCCAGCTCCGCATGCAGATAAAACATCGGCGAAAAGCTGCGCACCGCATTGGCAAGTCCGTAGGCGGAGCCGGCGATCAGCCGCGCCCACACGCCGCCATCGGATAGTTCCGGCAATGCATCGGCAGCGTGATGCGCGAAATCCGGCGCTGTCTCCTCATCTTCCTGCGGCAGCGCGATCCAGGCCTGCATGCCGTGCATCAGGCCGCCGCGCGATCGCAGGGACGGGTCGGTGCGTTCGGAATGCACGATGCCGGAGCCGGCGGTCATCCAGTTCACTTCGCCGGGTCGGATCTTCTGGCTCGACTCCCAGGCTGTCGCGGTGATGGATCTCACCGTCGAACAGATAGGTCACGGTTGACAGGCCGATATGCGGATGCGGCCGAACGTCGATCCCCTCGCCGGAGCGGAATTCGGCCGGCCCCATGTGATCGAGAAAGATGAAAGGTCCCACCATGCGCCGACGTGCAAAGGGCAGCACCCGGCCGACCTCCAATCCGCCGCCCAGATCCTTGCGCCTGCCTTCGATGACCAGATCGAGCATGATTGTCTCCTTCGCGGCGTTGTGGGTCAGATCTGCGCGTCAGGCGGGCATGGCGTGAAGCGGGGCGCGTGGGTCACGGGGCCAGCGCCGCCGATGCGACCGCCTGGCGTGGCGGCACCGCGGCGACCGCCTGCCGCACAATCAGACCGGCCAGACGCGCCGCCTCGTCATCCGCGGCGCGGAAATGGGCGCCCGCCCAGATACGGGACATGGCGCAGTTGTCCGCCGCGGCCGCGAGGCTCGGGAAGCTGCGTTCCCGGCCGGCGGGCAGTCCGGCCTGGGCGTGCTGACCCATGCCAAACCCCTCCGAACTCGGTTCGGCAAAGCTCGCCGGCCGCAGCGACGGAATGGCCGGAGAGGCGACATAGACGATCGGCCCCTGCAGATCCGGGAACGCCGCCTCCAGCACGCCGGCGCCGGTGTAGCAGTCGGCCGCATGGCCGGATGGGTATTCCGGGAAGGGTGGCGTCTCGATCAGCGGGCGTCAGGGATTCGCCGCATCTGTCTCGCGCTGCGCCGTGCGAATCGCGGTGATCGGCCGCCAGAACGAGAACTTCTCCTTCTCGCCCCAGACCAGGATCGCCGAATCGGCCATCGCCGCGGTGAGCTGCGACATGATCCGCGCCTGTTCGGCCAGACCGCCCGGCCGCGGATGCGCGGCCAACAGCTTGACCGCGAGATAGACATAGCCGCGCTGCGAACTCTGATACGCCCAGAACAACGCGGCCATGGTCTGGTCGGGCATCCGCTCGCTGCCCTGCGCCCCGCCCAGGCGCAGCGTCTCGGCACGCTGCTGCATATAGGTCGCGCTGCCGAGGTCCGGCGGGGCGGCCAACGGCACCGTGGCGGCGGAGGCGAACAGGAACGGGTGCGTGTCGTTGGTGCCGCTGGTCAGGTAGCCCGATGGCGTGGGGCGCCAGCGGCCTGGCTGGTCCGAGCCGGCAAAGGCGCGGTTATTGGCCGATCCGTCCCGCACGCGCTCACGCACCGCCGCGGCACCGATCGCGGTGCCCAGCCGGATGCCGGCCTGCCTGGCCGCGCCGTCCGGGTAGCGCGCCAGCACCGACCCAAACGCGCGGTCGGTATCGCCGCGGTTGTCGGGATGCAGCCGCAACAGCACCTCGTGCGCCGCCGCCGCCATGGCGACGGGGGGAGGTGCGCCGTCGGCCGGCGGTTCATCCGCGGTGGGCGGGGACCATCTCGCGTAGATCGGCTGGGCGGCATTCAGCGCGTCATGCATGGCCCGGTGCATGATCGCGAGCGTCCGCCAGTTGGCGTTGCCGGCGCCGTACTCGTCGGCGATCAGCGTCCATTGCGTCACCGCGGTGCCGCCTTCCTGCGCGGCAGGATTGATCAGTGAGGTGCATGTAGCGAGCACGGTCAGGCACAGGCCGGCGAGCAGCGCCTTGGCCCGCGCCACCAGCCGGTTCGGCGGCGGCGCGTCCATCGGGCGGATCAGGCGTCCCAGCTTCGCGTCCAGCTGCCGAACGATGGTCGGACGGACGGTACGGTTGCGATGCGGGACTGATGGCATGCTTGGCTTCCTGCGAGCTGCCGGCCGAGGTCGCGGACCGGCGCCGGCCGGCATGATGGCGGAAGGTGGACCGGGCCGCTTGGCCTATTGCGTCACAGATTGAAGAAGAAATACGGGGAAGGCCAAATGCGACCAACCGCTCGCCCCGGCGCGAAGCTCGGGATCATCCGCGATATGGGGCGGCAAGTTGGTGAGACGCGAGACGGGATACCGCAGTCGTAAACCCATCGCCAACAGGGCAGGTGGCCTGCCTCAAACACCGGGTTCACGGCACGGGACGGGCCGTAGACGGCGCGGTGACCTGAGGGCAGGGCGAAAGGAGGAGGCTACCCAAGGCAGCCCCGACCGTTATTCCCGAACCCCGGATAGATCGCTTACGCGGCGCGACGCGGCGCCAGGGCGGTGGGCAATTGGGCAATCGCCTGATCCACCAGACGCGCATCCGCGTCGGGCGACAACCCGCTGGAAATCACCTGACGGGCCGCCGTCGTGGCGACGTCCACCGCGGTCAGCCGGACTTCGTCGACCGCAGCCTTCTCGGCCGCGGCGATCCGGTCCAGCGCCATCTGCTCGCGCCGTTTCGCCGAGGCTTCCGCCTCCGCCGTGGCGGCCGCGGAGACCCGACCGGCTTCGGCCTGGGCACCGGCGATCAGCGCCTTGGCGTCGGCCAGCGCCTCGCTGCGCCGCTTCTCGGCGTCGCGCAGCATGGTCTCGGCCTCCTGGCGCAGACGTGCCGCTTCCTCCAGCTCCCGACGCACCGCATCGCCGCGGTCGTCCAGCATCTGGGTCAGTGCCGACCACAGCTTTTTGCCGAACAGGACGAAGAAGATGATGAAGGCCAGCGCCACCCAGTTGCGCGGTTCGGCGAAGAAGCTTTCCTCATGCATGGCGGCTACGCTCCTGCTCAGCCAACGCCACGGGCGGACAGTGCCTGGCCCACGGCGCTATTGAGCTGTTCCGCATTCGGCGCTGCGCCGGTCAGTCGTGTCACCACGGTGGTCGCCGTCTCGGTGGCCACCTGACGCAGCGCGCCCATCGCCGATGCGCGTGCCGCGGCGATCTGCTGCTCCGCCTCGGCGAGCTGACGGTCCAGCCGCGCGTTCAGCGCCTCGGACTGCTTGGCCGCGGCCGCCTTGGCTTCGTCCAGCGCGGCGTTGATCGCGGCCTGGGCCTCGGCGCGGGCTTTCGCGGTTGCGTCGCTCACCTCGGTCACGGCCGCGTCGGACTTCGCCTTGGCCGCCTGCGCGGTTTCCAGGTCACGGGCGATATGGGTTGCCCGTTCCTCCAGCACCTCGCCCACCTTTGGCAGCGCCACGCGGGAAGCGAGGATGTAGAGCACGGCGAAGATGATAACGCCCCAGACCACCTGGCTGGTGGTCAGCGGGTTTGCGAAGTCGAGCTGCGGCATGCCCTCCGCCATGGCGGCGGTGGGCAGCAGCAGCAACCCGGCGAGCAGCAGCCGCATCACAATCAGACGAACAGGATGATGAACGCGATCACCAGCGCATACAGCGCCACCGCTTCGGTCAGCGCGAAGCCCAGGATCGCCAGACCGAACACGCGGTCGCGAGCGGCCGGGTTGCGGGCTACGCTGGACACCAGCGCCGCGAAGATATGGCCGATACCGACGCCCACGCCGGACAGCGCGATCACGGCAATGCCTGCGCCGATATTTTTGGCGGAAACGAGATCCATCAGTCAGTTCCTTTCGTTAGGTCCAGGGTGTGCGGACGGCCATGCGCCGGCCGACACGAAGGGTGGAAGGGCTCAGTGCAGGTGCACCGCGTCGTGCAGGTAGATGCAGGTCAGGATGGCGAACACGTAGGCCTGCAGCGACGCGACCAGCAGTTCGAAGCCGATCAGCGCCACGTTCACCGCCAGCGACAGGCCGGCCGGCACCCAGAAGATCGCCCCGGCCGCGCCCAGCATCACCACGAAGGCGCCGAACACCTCCAGCATCACGTGGCCGGCCATCATGTTGGCGAACAAACGCACCGACAATGAGATGATGCGCGACAGGTAGGACAGGATCTCGATGGGGATCAGCAGCGGCGCCAGCGCCACCGGCACGCCCGCCGGCATGAAGTAGCTGAAGAAGTGCAGCCCGTGGATGCGCAGCGCCACGAAGGTGACCAGCGCGACCACGAACACCGCCATGGTCAGCGTCACCGCGATATGGCTGGTGAAGGTGAAGTCGTACGGCCAGACGCCCAGCAGGTTGCCGAACAGGATGAAGAAGAACAGGGTGAAGACGAACGGGAAGAACGCCTTGCCTTCCGGGCCGATGGTATCGACGCACATCGACATGACCGTCTCGTAGGCCATCTCGGCGGCGGATTGCAGCCGGCCCGGCACCATCGCGCGCGGGCGCATGCCCACCCACAGCAGGCCTAGCGTCAGCAGGCCGGCAATCATCATGAACAGGTTGGATTGGGTGAAGTTCACCGACTCGCCGACCAGGCCCAGCGCGGGATGCAGCTGGAACTGGCTGAGTGCGTCGATACTGCTGGAACCTTCGGCCGCCACGCTGGTCTCGTCCCCCTGTTCGCTTAGGGCCTGGGTGCAAACACACGCCAGACATTCAGCACGCCCGCCGCCCCGCCAAGCAGGACGAAGATCGCGATGAAGATGGGCTTGGTGCCGAGCAGACGGTCGAGCCCGTAGCCGATGGCGACTGCCACGACCAGGGCGGAGACCAGCTCGATGCCCACCCGCAGGCCGATCCCCAACGGGGACTGGCCGAGACCTCCGGGCTCCGATCCCGGGGGTTTCGTCGGGGTTTCGAGCCCCTGCCTGCTGCGGGCGGCTTTCAGCCGCTCCTCGAAAGAGGGTCTGTCACCGCCCGGTTCATCACTCATGTTCGCTCCTGGCAATGGCTTGCCGGAAAGCGGGGGCTTGCTACAGGCGGGTTACCGGAGTGTCAAGAATGCGCAAGGTTGGCAGGCCGCCTGTTAACCAGGACTTCACCGTCGCGGCGCCAATGTGCCGGCTTGGCATCATTGATCTCTCCTATGCCGGCTTGCCTGCCCCGGATTTTGCTCTGGGTAAGCTACCTGCGTGCCCGGCACGTGCTGATTCTGTGCAGCCTCGCGATTGGTGTCATGCTGGCGGCCGGTGTCACCGCGCTGCTGCTGGCGGCGCGGCAGGACGCCGTGGCGGGTGCCGCGCGGGACCTCCGCCGGCTGGCCCTGCTGTTGTCCGAGGACGTCGATCGCGATTTCCGCACCGCGGCGCTGGTGCAGGCTGACCTGATCCGGAGCATGCAGCGCGACGGCATCGAGTCGCCGGCGCAGTTCTCCAGCGCCATGGCGTCGCCGGCGGTGCGTGAGGAGCTGCGCCGGCGGATCACCGGGCTGCCTCATATCGGTGCGCTGGGCCTGATCGATGCGGAAGGCCGGGTGGTCAACCATTCGCGCAGCGCGGTCGAACTGGATGTCGATGCGCGGGACTGGGCGTTCGTCGAACAGCTGCGCCGCCATCCTGCAGACACCGTCATCAGCGCACCGATCCGGGTCCGGCTCGCGCCCAAATCCTCGGCCATCGAATCCTGGTCGATCCTGTTCGCCCGCGGCTTCACCGCATCCGACGGCCGGCTGCTGGGCATCGTCGTGGCGGTGATGGATCTGGCCCCGTTCGAGCGGTTCTTCGCCCGCGTCTCCGGGGGCGGCGACGCCGCCGTCGCACTGTTCCGGCGGGATGGTGTGCTGCTGGCACAGCATCCCACGACCCAACGCGACTCGACCGAGGTCAGTGAACCCCGTCCCGCTTTCAGCGACCTGCTGGTCGCGCTGGATCATGGCACCGTGCCGCGGGCCGGTGTGCTGGATGACAGGCAGCGGCTGATAGCACCGGTCGGCGTTCCGCATTTCCCCCTCGTGGTCGTCGTCAGCAACACCATGGCGTCGGTGCTGGCGGATTGGCGGCGGGAGGCGCTTGGCTTCTCGGCCGTGGCCCTGTTGACCGAACTGGTGCTTGCCGGGGTCGTCGTCCTGGGGGTGCGCCGGGCGGGCGACCAGGACCGGCTGAACGCGGCCTATGCCAGGGCGCTGGAGACCGAGGCCGACCGCACGCTGGCGCAGGCGGAACAGGACCTCGCCTGGGATCGGGAACAGCGCGAACGCTTGGCGCATCTGCAGACGATCCGCTTCGACACCGCACTCAGGAACATGGTGCAGGGCCTGCTGATGGTGAACCGGACGGGTGAGCTGCAGGTGGTGAACCGGCGCTTCTGCGAATTGGCTGCGGTGCCGGCCGCGTCGCTGCAGCCGGGCATGGCCTATGCCGAGTTGGTGGAGCAGGTGTTGGCGGGCGGCGCCATCTCGCGGCAGGACATGGCGGTGCTGCAGGACTGGCGGACGAACATCGTGGATCGCCGCGAGCGCGCCTCGTTCACCTGGGACCTGGCGGATGGCCGCACCTTCCGGGTGACCCATCAGCCGATGGAGGATGGCTGGCTCACCACTTATGAAGACGTCACCGAGCGGCGCAACGCCCACGCCGCCATCGTGCGCATGGCGCATTACGATGCGCTGACCGACCTGCCTAACCGGGCGCTGTTCCGTGAGCGCCTGCAACAATCCCTGGCCCTCGCCCGGCGCGGGCGCAAGCTGGCGCTGCTCTGCCTCGACCTCGACCAGTTCAAGGCGATCAACGACACGCTGGGCCATCCGGTGGGCGATGGGCTGCTGCGGGCGGTGGCCCAGCGCCTCACGCAACGGATCCGTGAGACCGACACCATCGCTCGGCTGGGCGGCGACGAGTTCGCCATCATCCAGGTGGCGATCGAGCGGCCGACCGAGGCGACCGACTTCGCCGCGCGGCTGATCGAGATCCTGCAGGAACCTTTCGACATCGCCGGCCACCGGATCATCATCGGCGCCAGCATCGGCATCGCCTTCGCCCCACAGGATGGGACCGATCCCGACGTGCTGCTGAAGAATGCCGAGATGCAGGCGCGGCGCGTCCTGGAACTCGATCTACGCCAGGCCCTGCCCGCCGGGCAGTTCGAACTGTTCTACCAACCGCTGGTGGACCTGCGCGCTCGGGCAGTGACCGGGTTCGAGGCCCTGCTGCGCTGGCGCCATCCGCAGAACGGACTGGTGCCGCCCGACCGGTTCATCCCTCTGGCCGAGGAGATCGGCGCCATCGTGCCGATCGGCGAATGGGTGATGCGGGAGGCCTGCGCCACCGCGGCGGGATGGCCCGGCTCGATGAAGGTAGCGGTCAATCTCTCCCCGGTGCAGTTCAAAAGCCGCAACCTGGTCAAGGCAGTGGCGGCGGCGCTGCGCGAATTGGGGTTGCCGCCGGCCCGGCTGGAGCTGGAGATCACCGAGACGGTGATGCTGCAGGATACCGACACCACCCTTGCGACGCTGCACGAGCTGCATGCACTGGGGGTCCACATCGCGATGGACGATTTCGGCACCGGATATTCATCGCTGAGCTACCTGCGCCGCTTCCCGTTCGACCGGATCAAGATCGACAAGTCGTTCATCCGCGAACTCGGCGAGCGGCGCGATTGCGGCGCCATTGTCCGCGCCGTGATTGAACTCAGCCGGGAGCTGGGTATGGCCACCACCGCCGAGGGTGTCGAAACCCAGGATCAACTGCATAGGTTGGCCTTGGCCGGCTGCACCGACATCCAGGGCTTCCTGTTCAGCCCGCCGGTGCCCCGGGCGGCGGTGGCGGAGTTGCTGCAGACCCTGGAAGGGCTGGAGCACAGGCTGGCGGGGCTTCCCGTGTCGCGCGCCGAAGTGCATGTCGCGATGGTCTGACGCGACCACGGCAGCGAGCGGATGTCGTTGCGGACGCTGCCGCTGACCTGCAGCGGTCGGGCGCGGCCGCCGACCTGTGGTGGACGGGCGCCCCCACGCCAGGCGGTCCGGCCGCGCGGCTGGTGGCCGGCGGACCGGCACCGGGGGGCGCGAGGGGACGCTACGCCACGTCGCGCATCGCCGCGCCCAGCAGTTCCAGCCCGAGCTCGATTTCGGCCTCCGCCACCGTCAGCGGCGGGGCGATGCGCATCACTCCGCCTGAGGCGCCGGCGCGCACGATATTGGCGCTGAGCCCGAGTTCCAGCGCCCGGTCGGTCACCGCGTCCGACATCTGCGCGGCCGTGCGTCGCCTGCCGGCGTCCTCGTCGACGAATTCCAGGCCGAGCAGCAGGCCGCGGCCGCGGACGTCGCCGACCCAGCTGTAACGGGCCTGGAGGTCACGCAGCCCGGATTTAAGCCGTTCCCCCATGGCCGCGGCGCGGGCGGCGAGGCCATCGCGCTGCACGATCTCCAGCACCTTCAGCCCCACCGCGGCGGGCAGCGGATCGTTCACATGCGTGGTGTAGAACAGGAAGTCCTTCGAATCACAGGCATCGGCGATCGCCGTGCTGGTCATCACCGCGGACAGTGGCAGGCCGGCGCCGAGGGTCTTGGACAGCACCAGCAGATCGGGCACCACGCCGTCGCGCTGGCAGGCGAACATCAGCCCGGTGCGGCCAAGGCCGGTCTGCGCCTCGTCGATGATCAGCTGCATGCCGCGTGCGCTGCATTTCTCCTTCAGCACGCGCAGGTAACCCTCCGGCAGCTCGATGATGCCACCCGAGGACAGAATCGGTTCGGCGATGAAGGCGGCCAGGTTGCCGGTGCTCTGCCGGTCCAGCAGGTCGAAGGAATCATCCAGCTCCTGCTGCCAGGTGACGCCGGGAAAGCGCGGGCGGAATGCGTTGGGTGCGGGAATCGCAAACGATCCGGCCGCTGCCGGCCCGTAGCCCCGCCGCCCCGCCTTGTAGGTCGCCGCCGCTGCGCCGCCGGTCATGCCGTGCCAGGACTGGGCGAAGCCCACCACCTCCCAGCCGCCGGTCACCAGTTTGGCGATCTTGATCGCGGCCTCGTTCGCCTCGCCGCCGGTGGAAAGCAGCATCACCTTGGGCAGGGCCGGCATCTGCTGCGCCAGCGCCTCCGCCAAGTCCACCACCGGCAGGCTGAGCATGGAGGAGAACAGATGGTCCAGCCGCCCGACCGCGTCGCGCACCGTGGCCACGATCTCAGGATGGCAGTGGCCGAGGATGGCGCTCATCTGGCCGGAGGTGAAATCCAGCACCCGATGGCCGGCGGCGTCGAACACGAAGCTGCCCTCGGCGCGCACCGGCACGAAGGGCACGAAGTCGCCGCCGAATTTCATCATATGCCGGTCGGCGCGGGCCCAGAAGCCGGGATCGGCGATGTTGGGGGTGAGGGCGTCCATGCGGGCCTCCGGGATGGTCTCTGGTGCGGTGTTTGCTCGGTCGCAGCGTGCGGACGGCGCGGCAGGGGAGTCAATTGTTGTCATGCGCGGCTCGGATTTGGGAGGCCTTTTGGTCGCGGGTGTCCGGCCCTGGGTTCGGCGGGGATGTTTGTGCGTGGGGTGACACCGGGCCTGGGATGGCGCGCGGGGCGTGACATCGGGCTTGGAGGCGGTACGCGGGTGCTTTTCAACACGGAGGCCGCGAAGGCCACAAAGAGGGAAAGATTTTGCTGCGAGTTGGCCTCACGTGTGAGCGGTGATCGGAACCCGCCTCTTGGTGACCTTGGCGCGCTTCGTGACCTCAGTGACAACGAAATCCGCCGCGGGACCACGGATCGGCGTGGTTGGACAGGGATCTCGCGCCGGCGCGGAGCGGGTCCGGGCGGGGTCCGGTCTGCGTTCAATCCTCAGCCCGCGCTACCATTCGTCGGCTGCCCGCCACCAGCGCCGAACCGGGGCAGCAGGCGTGTCGCGTCACAGCCCACCCAGCAATCCGGCGGCAGGCCTCCGACGGCGGGGAAGTCGCGCCGCTCACCGAAAGCGAACTGACTGTCATGGGTCAGCACGCTCTGCCGTATGGTTGGCCACAGCATCTCGCGCAGGAACTCCTGGTCGGCGGTACGCCCGATGATCTGGCGGGACGCGGTGAACCACGCGCCGATCGTCTGCAGCATCGGCGGCAGCGCACCGCGCACGGCGCCCCACATGCCCGCCAGCACGAGTTCCGAGTGGTCGTAATGGTCGCGCATCACATGAAAGTGGCGGCGCGACTCGATCCAGGCATCCACCGCCACGCGCTCCCGCGTGTTCAGCAGCGAATCGGCGTCGCGCAGGATGAAGCGATCGACCGTTTCATCATCGGCCACCAGGAAGCGCCACAGCGTGCCGTACGGCTCGCGCGCCAGGCCGCCGACGCGCATCACCTGCGCGCCGGCCCGCACTAATTCCTGGCGGACGGCAGCCGGCACACTGTCATCGACGTAGAAGCGGCCGGTCCAGCCGGGATACAGGAACGGCGCCGCGTGAGCATTGGCCAGCGCGCCGTCAATGTATTTCGGGTTGGCACCGAATAGCGAGAAACTGATGATGTTGCGCGCAGGTCGTGTGGCATCGAAGCGCGGCACCTTGACCGCGGCCAGGCTGTGCGGGGCGGCGGTCGCACTGCGTTCCTTCAGGTTCAGCGCACGGGTGCCGTATTCGTGTGCCGAGACCAGGCGTCCCAGAGCGCCGAGGGTGGTGCTGAGAATGTTACAGAACTCGAAATATTCGCCGCAGGTCTCGAGTGCGGCTTCGGCGCGGGTGACGACCTCCTCGAACCGGCCGCTTTGGAAGCGGGCGAAGATCGCATTGTAGCTGCTGTCGCGGTCCTGCGGCAGGAGCGCAGCGGCGCGGTCGCTCCAGACGATCGCCTGGTCGTACTGGTTGCGGCGGAGATGGAAGAAGCCAAGCAGCTTGGCCATCTCACCTTGCAACCGGGGGTCCGCGACCTGCTCGATGTGGTGTTCGAGCTCGGCGATCTCGTCGATCAGCCCCTCGCGGCGGACGCGGTCGAGCAGGGCGAAGAAGAACGCGGCCGGGTCGGCGACGGGGGAGACAGCGGCTCCGGACATGCGGTTTGCCTCGGCGCGCCGCGCCGTCACAGCATCCGCTGCAGGATCAGCTTCTGCACGTCGGAGGTGCCTTCGTAGATCTGGCACACCCGTACGTCACGGTAGATGCGCTCCACCGGGTAGTCGGCCAGGTAGCCGTAGCCGCCGAGCGTCTGGATCGCCGCGGTGCACACCGCCTCGGCCGCCTCGGAGGCGAACAGCTTGGCCATGCAGGCGGCTTCCAGTGCCGGTTTTCCCTCGGCCTTCAGCCGCGCGGCGTGCAGCGTCAACTGCCGCGCCGCCTCGACCTTGGTCTTCGCCTCCACCAGGCGGAAGCCGACCGCCTGGAAGTCCATAATGGGCTGGCCGAATGCGGTCCGTTCGCGGGCGTAGGCGATCGCATAGTCCAGCGCCGCGCGCGCCATGCCGACGCTCTGCGCGGCGATGCCGATGCGCCCGCTCTCCAGGGTGGAGAGCGCGATCTTGTAGCCTTCGCCCTCGGCGCCGATGCGCTGGTCCTCCGGCAGTTCCATGTCGGTGAAGGTGAGCGCGCAGGTATCGGACGCCTTCTGCCCGAGTTTTTCCTCCTTGCGGGCGATCGCGAAGCCGGGCGTGGTCTTGTCGGCAACGAAGCAGGACAGGCCGCGCTTGCCGGCGGACGGGTCGGTGACGGCGAAGAACACGATGCTGCCGGGCAGGGCGGCGTTGCTGATGAACTGCTTGGCGCCGTTGATGACGTAGCGGTCGCCCTGTTTCACCGCGCGGGTGCGCAGGTTGGAAGCGTCGGAGCCGGCCTGCGGTTCGGTCAGCCCGAATGATCCCACGTGCTCCCCGGATGCGAGCTTGCGCAGCCAGCGGTCCTTCTGCGCGTCGGTGCCGTGATGGTCGATCACGATGCAGGTCGGGGAGTTATGCACCGAGACCATGGTGGAGATGCTGCCGTCGCCGGCGGCGATCTCCTCCAACAGCAGGGCGTAGGTGACGGGGTCGATCTCCGAACCGCCCCATTGCGCCGGGGTGGTGGCGCCGAACACGCCGAGCTCGCCCAGTTCGGCGACGATCTCGGGCTCGATGGCGCCGGCCTTCTCGCGCGCCGCGGCGGTGGGCGCCAGCCGCTCCTGCGCGTATTTCCGCACCATGTCGATGACCAGGGTGTCGGCCGGGAAGGGCGTATAGTCGGGCATCGCTGTGGACCTGTTGGCAGGAGTGTGCGCTCACGATGAGCCCAGGCGGCAGATCATAGCGCGGCGGCGTGCATCTGTCCCGGGCGGGAAACTGGCCTATCCGGAGCGCGCTCACGGAGCCGTTACTCCTGGCCTGCGCAGCCGCCCTTGGTCACAACCAGGCTTGCCGTTCCGGCGCGACACCGGCCGTAATGCGGCGCCTTGCGGGACGACATCGGCAAGCCGGCGAAACGACCGGGGCTCCATGCGAGCGCTCCGCACATGTCGGGCAGCCGGCCACCATGCGGGTGCTCCGTACCCGTCGGGCAGCCGGCGCGGCCGACCCGGGGGGCTGCCCAGGCCAGCCTGCCGGGTGCGAAATTAGTCCAGCGTCGCGTCCAGCGTAATGGTCGCGTTCAGTACCCTTCGACACCGGGCAGTTCGCCTTGGCGCCTTCCGCCAACTCCTTGAACTTCGCGGCGTCGATGCCGGGCACCTTGGCACGCAGCACCAGGTGGACGGCGGCGATCTTCCACCCGCCGGCCTCCTGCTCCATGGTCAGCGTCGCCTCGGTATGCAGGCTGTCCGGCGGATGTCCGGCCCCGCTCAACTGAAACGCGGTCGCCATGCTGAAGCAGCCGGCATGCGCCACCGCGATCAGCTCCTCCGGATTGGTGCCCTTGCCGTCGCCGAAACGGGCATTGAAGCCAAAGGGCGTGTCCTTCAGCGTGCCGCTCTGAGTGGTAAGGCTGCCGGTGCCGTCCTTGCCGCTGCCCTGCCAGGCCGCCGAGGCATGACGCTTGATGCTGGCCATCTTGATCTCCCGCTGTTGTTCGTTGCGTCGCCACGACCGTGGCAACCCCAGGGATATGGGATCGAACGCGTCGCCGAAACCCCGGTTCGCATGATGGTTGTGTCACCGGACCCCGGGATTCCCGGCCGGGCCGGTTCTCGGTGGGCCTCCGCCAACGCGCCGCTCCGCGCCGGCGCGAAACATGTCGCTAGCGCGTCAATCTGTCCGGTTTTGGTAGCGCGTGATCTGTCCGCTTCGTTCCTGCTCTGTGCCGGGGCATGCCCCGGCACAGAGCAGCCGCACTGGAAGCGTGTCATGCGGCCATATGCTCCTGTTGGAAAAGGCGCCCCTCGGCGTCGTAATCCGCCAGCCGGTGCGGCCCCCACAACACCGCCAGCCGCCCATCCGGATATTCGTGCACGCGCACGGTGGCTCTGACGAAGTGCGGCCGCAGCCGCGACGGCGGCAGTTGCAGGGTGAGGCGGCGCCACTTCACCGTGTTGTCATGACCCACTCGGCGGTCCTCCTGGATGCACAGAATCTCCCGCCAGGCACCGTTCGGATCCACCACGAAGGCCGATCCCGCCTGCTCGGCCGGCACCGCAAAGCGCGCGTTGTGCTCGGCGACGTAGACCTCCCGCAGCCATCGGTTCGCCGCCTCCGGTGTGCTGATCCCGGCCAGCGCCAGCTCCTTCGGCAGCCGGTCCTGCAACGTGCCGAACAGGCGCTCCGACCGCCCGCGGGCCTGCGGCGAGTAGGCCGCAATGTGCTCGATGCCGAGCTGCTTCAGCGCCCGGCCGAACTGTGTCAGCACTGTCTTCGAGACACGACCGCCGGCCTCGGGCGTCTCGAAGTAGTGGCTGCCACGGTCGGTGTAGAGCGAGCAGAACAGGCCGTGCCGTTCAATCACCTCCCGTACGCCACGCAGGCTTGAGGCGGTGCCCTCCTGCTCCACCAGGAACAGCGAGTAGACCGCACTCGTCGCGTCATCCATCGTCGCCACCAGGTCGTATTTGCGTTCGTCGCCAGGCAGCCAGGCATGGGTCGACGCATCCTGATGCAGCATCATGCCCACCAACGGCCGGCGCGGCCGCTTCTTGCGATGCGCCGAGCGCGACCGCGCCGGGGTCACCAGCCCGGCCCGTTGCAGGTGCAGCTTGGTCACCGTGTAGCCCAGCGTGTAGTTGTGCCGCTTGCCCAACTGCTCATGGAAATGCTTCACCGTGAAGCCGCGGTAGAGATCGCGATACAGGCCCAGCATCCGCTCGATCTCCGCCTTCGGCGCCTGCCGCAGCGAGGGGCGGAGGCGACGGTCGCTCAATCCCGCAACTCCTTCTTCCCGGTAGCGGTCGCGCCAGCGGCGGAACGTCCGCTCGCTGACCCCGAGCAACTCCGCCGCCTCCAGCTGGCTCAGCTCAGACCGTTCGGTCCGACCCAGCACGTCCTGAAAACGCATCCGACGAACCCCCTCGTGAATGCGTGCCCGATCCATCGCCGCCCCCCGTTCCAGCGAGCCAGTGGACCGGACACTTCACGAGCTACAAACACCGGACAGATCGCCAGCTAGCCACAGCGCCGGCGCGAAACATTGCGGCCTTCCCGTGCATGGTCGATCCTTCCGCAGACGGCGAACCCCGGGGGAAACATGGCGACGGCGGAAGACAGCTTCGACTACATCGTCACCGGCGCCGGCAGCGCGGGCTGTGTGGTGGCGTCCCGCCTGTCGGAATCGGGTCGCCATCGCGTGCTCCTGCTGGAAGCCGGACCGCCGGATCGCAATCCTTGGATCCATATCCCCCTCGGCTACGCCAAGACCTATGTCGATGCGCGGGTGAACTGGAAATTCGAGAGCGCACCGCAGCCGCAGCTTGCCGGGCGGCGGTTGTATCTGCCGCGCGGCAAGACGCTGGGCGGTTCCAGCTCGATCAACGGCATGGTGTATATCCGTGGCAGCCATGGCGATTACGACGAGTGGCGGCAGCGCGGCTGCGAAGGCTGGGACTGGGATTCCGTGCTGCCGTATTTCAAGCGGGCGGAGAACCAGACCCGCGGCGCCGACGATTATCACGGCGTCGGCGGCCCGTTGCAGGTCTCCGACCAACCAGGAAAGTTCGAGCTGGCGGATGCCGTGCTACAGGCCTGCGAGCAGGCCGGCATTCCGCGCAATCCGGATTTCAACGGCGCGCGGCAGGAAGGCTGCGGCTACTACCAGACCACGACCAGCAACCGGCGTCGCTGGAGCAGCGCCAAGGCCTATCTCACTCCGGCGCGCGGTCGCGCCAATCTGGTGATTCAGACCGGAGCGCATGCCACGCGGGTGCTGATCGAGAACAACCGCGCCGTCGGTGTCGAATATCACACCGCGCAGGGCCGGCGCATCGCCCGCGCCCGCGGTGAAGTGATCGTCTCCGGCGGGTCCTATGGCTCGCCGCAGCTTCTGCTGCTGTCCGGCCTCGGCCCGGCGCAGCATCTGCAGGACCTCGGCGTCCCGGTGGTGCGCGACATGCCGGCGGTCGGCGCCAATCTGCACGACCACTTCAACACCTATGTGAGCTGGCGCTGCGCCAGGCCGATCACGCTGAACGACCTGGAGAACAGCAAGCTGCGCAAGCTCGCGGCCGGCGTGCGCTATGCGCTGTTCCGCTCTGGCCCAATGGCGAGCAACGGCATCCATGCCGGCCTGTTCACCCGCAGCGATAAGCGGCTGGAGCGCCCGGACCTGCAGATCAACGTGTTCGAGTGGAGCACGATGGAACGCAGCAAGGATCGCGTCGTGCCGCATCCGTTTTCCGGCTTCACCTTCAGCCCGGTGCATCTGCGGCCGGACGGGCGCGGCACCGTGCGTCTTGGTTCGCCCGATCCGCTGGCGCCGCCGGTGGTGCAGTTCGATTTCCTGCGTAGCGAATACGACATGCGCGCCGTGCTGTTCGGCATCGAGCTGGCGCGCAGGATTGCCGCACAGCCCGGTCTGCGTCCCTATGTTTTGGAGGAGCTGTCGCCCGGTCCGTCCGTCACATCAGATGCGGACCTGGCCGAGTATGTGCGGCAGAGCGGCGTGTCCAACCAGCATCCCACCAGTTCCTGCGCGATGGGCCATGGCAGCAATACCGTGGTCGATCCGCGGCTGCGGGTGCACGGGATCGACGGGCTGCGCGTCGCCGATGCCTCGATCATGCCGGTGGCGGTGGGCGGCAACACAAATGCCCCCACCATCATGATCGGCGAGAAAGTGTCCGAGATGATTCTGGAAGATGCACGCGGCTGATCCGATTGGCGCATTGCGGAGATGCCGTTGTGGAGATGCCGTTGTGGAGATGCCGTTGTGGAGATGTCGGCGCGGAGATTGTCAGGCGGCGGCGCGTCGTCGATGCTTGGTGGATAAGCGACGGGGGGAATGATGAGCGCGGACGCGAACACCTACGACTACATCGTCACCGGCGCCGGTTCGGCCGGCTGCGTGCTGGCCAACCGGCTGTCGGAATCCGGCCGCCAACCGCGTGCTGCTGCTGGAGGCCGGCGGCAAGGACCGCAACCCGTGGATCCACATCCCCCTCGGCTACGCCAAGACCTTCGTCAATCCGCGCGTCAACTGGATGTTCGACAGCGAGCCGGAGCCCAACCTCAACAACCGCACCATGTATCAGCCACGCGGCAAGGTGCTCGGCGGCACCAGCTCGATCAACGGCATGATCTACATCCGCGGCAACCACGCCGATTACGACGAGTGGCGCCAGCGCGGCTGCGAAGGCTGGGACTGGGAGTCTGTGCTGCCGTATTTCCGCAAGGCGGAGGACAACCAGCGCGGCGCCAGCGAATTCCATGGCGCCGGCGGACCGTTGCACGTTGCCAACCAGCCCTACGAATGGGAGATCGGCCAGGTCCTGCTGCAGGCCTGCCAGCAGGCAGGCATCCCGTACAATCCCGATTTCAACGGCGCGCAGCAGGAAGGCTGCGGCTGGTACCAGACCACCACCAAGGACAAGCGCCGCTGGAGCACCGCCGTCGGCTACCTGCGGCCGGCGCAGAAGCGTCCGAATCTGGAGGTGCGCACTCATGCGCACGCCACCCGCATCCTGCTGGAGAACGGCCGCGCGGTCGGGCTGGAATTCCGCTCGCCGCGCGGGCTCGAAACCGTGCGCGCGCGGGGCGAGGTGATCGTGTCCGGCGGCGCCTACGGCTCTCCGCAATTGTTGCTGCTGTCGGGCATCGGTCCGGCGGAGCACCTGCAGGATATGGGCATCGAGGTCGCGCATCGAGCTCCCCGGCGTCGGGTCCAATCTGCACGACCATTTCAACACGTTCTGCGCCTGGCGGATTTCCCGCGCGATCTCGTTGAACGAGCTGCATCACAGCATCCCGCGGCAATTGATGGCCGGGTTCAAATACGTGATGTATCGCGGCGGACCGATGTCGGGGAACGGCCTGTACGTCGGCGCCTTCGTGCGCAGCGACAAGCGGCTGGAGCGACCCGATCTGCAGTTGAATATCTCCGCCTGGAGCACGATCGATCGCACCCGCGACGGCATCGTGTCGCACCCGTATCCCGGGTTTCGCCATCAGCCCGGTGCATCTGCGGCCGGAAGGGCGCGGCACGGTGCGGCTGCGTTCGCCCGACCCGCTGGCGCCGCCGGAGATCCGTTTCAACTTCCTGCGCAGCGATTATGATTATCAGGCGCTGATCCAGGGCATGCGCATCGCGCGCGGCATCGCCCGCCAGCATGCACTGCAGGGGCTGGTGGTGGAGGAGACACTGCCCGGCATCCACGTGCACTCCGATGAGGATCTGGCCGAAGACGTGCGCAAGCGCGGCGTGTCGAACCTGCATCCGGTGGGCGTCTTGCGGCATGGGGCACGGCCAGCATGCCGGTGGTCGATCCTCGGCTGCGGGTGCACGGGATCGAGCGGCTGCGTGTGGTGGATGCGTCGATCATGCCCAGCATCGTCGCCGGCAACACCAATGCGCCGACCATCATGATCGCCGAGAAGGCTTCGGATATGATCCTGGAGGATGCGCGGGCGCAGCCGTCGCAGCGGGCGGCCTGAGCGGGCAAGGCCCCGACGCTTGTCGGTTCAGGACTCCAGCGCTTCGCGCTGCATCTCCAGTGTCAGCCACTGTTCCTCAGCCGCGTTCAGCTTGTCCTGCGTGGCAGCAAGCGTGCGGGTCACCTTGTCGAACCGGTCAGGATCGCGCCGGTACAGGTCCGGATCGGCCAACGCGTCCTGCAACAGCGCGATCTGGGCCTGCAATTCGCCGATTCGCGCCGGCAGCGTTTCCAGTGCGTGGCGGTCCTTGAAGCTCATCCGTCCGGGCCGCGCCGGCGTGGCTGCGGCGGCCGGGCCAGGCGTCTCCGCCGCCGCGGCGCTGCGCGGCTTCGCCGGGGCCAGGGTGGCGATGCCCGGGCCGCGCTGCGCCAGCATGTCGGTATAGCCGCCGGCATATTCGATCCAGCTTCCATCGCCCTCGGCGACGATCACCGAGGTCACCACCCGGTCGAGGAAATCGCGGTCGTGGCTGACCAGCAGCACCGTGCCGGGATACTCGGCCAGGCGCTCCTGCAGCAGGTCGAGGGTTTCCAGATCCAGGTCGTTGGTCGGCTCGTCCAGCACCATCAGGTTGGACGGCCGGGCGAAGGCGCGGGCCAGAGTCAGCCGGCCGCGCTCGCCGCCGGACAGCACGCCCACCGGCGTGTTGGCCTGTTCGGGCCCGAACAGGAAGTCCTTCATGTAGCTCATCACGTGGCGGGTCTGGCCGCCGACCGAGACGGTGTCGCCATGGCCCTCGGCCAGCGTTCGGCGCAGCGTTTGCGCCGGATCGAGCGTCTCGCGGCGCTGGTCCAGCGTGACCTGCGCCAGGTTGCTGCCGAGCTGCACGGTGCCGGTGTCAGGGGTCAGCGCGCCGGTGAGCATGTTCAGCAGGGTGGTCTTGCCGGCGCCGTTCGGGCCGACGATGCCGACCCGGTCGCCGCGCAGGATGCGGGTGGAGAAATCCCGCACCACGGCTCGGTCTGCATAGGACTTCGCGATCTCGTCGGCGACGATGACCATCCGTCCGGACAGGTCGGCCTGTGACACCGCCATCCGCACGCTGCCGGCGGCGGCACGCTGCTCCTTGCGGCGCTTGCGCAGCCCGTGCAGGTCGGCGAGCCGTTTCTGATTGCGCTTGCGCCGGGCGGTGACGCCATAGCGCAGCCAGTCCTCCTCCATGGCGATCTTGCGGCCCAGCTTGTGGCGGTCGGTTTCCTCCTGCTCCAGCACGGCGTCGCGCCAGGCCTCGAAGCCGGAAAACCCCTGGTCGAGCGCGCGGGTGATGCCACGGTCCAGCCAGACCGTGCTGCGGGAGATGCGTTCCAGCAGCCGCCGGTCGTGGCTGATCAGCACCAGGCCGGAGCGCATGCCGGCCAGTTCGGATTCCAGCCATTCGATGCCGGGCAGGTCGAGATGGTTGGTCGGCTCGTCCAGCAGCAGGATATCGGGGGAGGGGGCGAGGGCGCGGGCCAGGGCGGCGCGGCGTGCCTCGCCGCCGGACAGGGTGGCGGGGTCTTCGGCGCCGGTCAGGCCGAGCTGTTCCAGCAGGTAGGCGGCGCGGTAGCGGTCGGTGGCGGCGTCGCCGGTCAGGCCGGCTTCGACATAGGCCAGGGCGGTGGCGAAGCCGGCCATGTCCGGCTCCTGCGGCAGATAGCGGATGGTGGCACCAGGCTGCACGAAGCGGCGGCCCGAATCGGTCTGCACCAGTCCGGCGGCGATTCGCAGCAGGGTGGATTTTCCCGAGCCATTGCGTCCGACCAGGCACACGCGATCGCCGGCACCGACGGAGAGTTCGGCACCGCTGAGCAGCGGCGTGGTGCCGAAGGTGAGGCTGATATCCTGGAGCAGAAGCAGGGGCGGCGGCATGGCAGGGGGATAGAACGGTATCGGCCGGGGCGGAAGGGTCGCAGTGCGGGGGGCGGTAGGTGCGTGGGGCGAAGGTCGCGTCTTGGCCGGACCTGACCCGGCCATCTACCCTAGAAAGAACATTTTAGCGCATGCTGCGCGACCCGATCGTTCCGGTGGAGACGGCCCGGTTAGGCGCGGCCGAGACCGGATGTGTGCTGTTCGCATGCCGCGCTTTGCTGTGATTGTGACGCGCTTGGGCGGCTGATATGGCGTGCCGGGGCGCCGTGGATGGCCGGCCGGCGCCTATCATGAATGCTGTGTGAGGGGTCCAATATTGTCCGGACGGCACCTCCCCAAACGCTGGCACCTCCCCAAACCGGCACCTCCCGCAATCGGCAACCTCTGAAACCGGCGCCTGCGCCGCCAGCCCGAACCGCGCGCCAGACCTGCGGCAGGCGGGGAGACACATGCCATCGCACCGCGCTATACGCAGCTCCCCAACCCGCCGCCCCGCCGCCAGGTGGCGCGACCTTGCGGGGGAACCTGGCCTCGGCCACGCTGCGGAAAGCGACCGTGCTGCAACCTATCTGGAACTCCGCCTGGACCCTGCTCGCGCTGGGAAACCTGTTCTGGTCGGGCAACATCGTGCTGGGCCGCGGGGTGACGGGAGTCGTGCCGCCGATCGCGCTCGCCTACTGGCGTTGGACCGGAGCCTTCCTGATCGCGTTCGGCTTCGCCTGGCCGCATCTGAAACGCGATCTGCCGCTGCTGCTGCACCATTGGAAGCTGATGCTGCTGCTCTCGGCCACCGGCATCGCCTCGTACAACACGATGTCCTATATCGGCCTGACCAGCACCACCGCGCTGAATGTGCTGCTGCTGCAATCCGCTATGCCGCTGGTGATCATCGTCTGGGCCTTCGCCCTGTTCGGCGACCGTCCGACCTTGCGCCAGTCGGCCGGTGTCCTCGTGTCGCTGGCCGGCGTCGCGGCGATTGCCTCCCGCGGCTCGCTCGACGTGCTGATCCACCTGCAGTTGAACCGCGGCGACGTCTGGATCCTGCTGGCGATGGCGATCTACGGCGTGTACGCCGCGATCCTGCGCCGCCGCCCCGCCGTCCATCCACTCAGCTTCCTGGTCGCTGCCATGGGGCTCGGCTCCTGCATGATGCTGCCGTTCTACCTGTGGGAAATTGCGCAGGGGGCGGTAATCCACGGCGGAACCGAGGCCTATATGGCCATTGCCTATACCGCGGTTTTTCCCTCATTCCTCGCCTATTTGTTCTTCAACCGCGGTGTGGAGATGATCGGCGCCGGGCTGGCCGGGCAGTCGATGCACCTCATGCCGCTGTTCGGCAGCATCCTGGCGGTGTTGTTCCTGGGCGAGGACTTCCATACCTACCACGCGGTCGGTGTGGTGCTGATCGCGGCGGGCATCCTGCTCGCCACACTGCGCTCGGTCCGGTTCGGCCGACCGGCGTTCGGCTCCAGGGTCGGCTGAGGCAGCGTTTGCCCCGGAGCCTCGGCCGGATACCGGATTTTCACGAAGGGCACCTACCCATGCCACCGCTTCGCCATGTCGGCATCCTGCTCTGCCTGCCGATGCTGCTGGTCGCCGCAGCCGACGAACCGCCAAAACCGGCCACGCCACCGGTGGCGGAGAAGGTGGAACAGATGCCGCCCGAGCGCGCACTGGCAATTCTCGGCCACTCCGTGTTCGCTCCCGATGGCAAGACCATCGGTCGGCTGATCGACATCCTGGTTGATGCCGAGGGCGTGCCGCAGGCGGCGGTGATCGACTTCGGCGGGTTCATGGGGGTGGGCGCCCGCAAGATCGCGGTGCATTGGAGCACGCTGCATTTCACCCCGACCGACCCGAAGCACCCGATCACGCTGGACCTGGCGCCGGACCAGCTCAAGGCGGCGCCGGAATACAAGGATGTCAGCAAGCCGGCGCCGGTGGTCGGTCCGGCAAACCCGCCGCCACCGGCCGCTCCAACGATCCCGGCCGCCGCCGCGGCGCCGCCGGCCCCGACCGCCGAGAGTCCCCAGACGGGTGCAGCCCCCCAGCCGGCCGCGACAGCCCAACACCCTGCGGCGCCCGAACCGGCGGCGACCGCCCAGCCTGCCGGGGCAGCCCAACCGGGTGCCACCCCCGCGTCCGCTGCGACTCCGCCGCCGAGTCCGACGACACAACCCGCCACGGCAGCCCCACCTGCCGCTACGCAACCGGCTGACGCGTCGCAGCCTGCTGCGCAGGGCCAGCCGCCCGCGGTGGCCCAACCTGCTGCGACGCCCCAACTTGCGGCGCCGAACGCTCCGCCCGGTAGCGGCCAGGAGGCAATGCCGGCCCAGACAGCCACCCCGCCGATTGCGACCGCGCCGCTGACGGCAACCGGAGCAGCGGCGCCAGCGGCACCGCCGGCGGTGCCAAGCCAGCAAGGTGTGCCACCGCCTACCGGTGCTCCGCCGCCAACCGGTCCGGCTCCGAGCGGGGACGGATCGACGGGGCAGCCCACGGCCGGCACAACCGCCCCTGCTGCCGGATCGCCCACGCCCACCGGGCAGGCCGCTTCTACCGCCGCGCCGCCGGCTGTATCCCAGCCGACCGGCCAGACTATCGCCCCGACTGTCTCTCCAGCCGACAAACCAGCCTCTGGGGCGGCGGCCGCGGCTCCCGGCAGTGCTGCGCCCGCGCCGGCGACTTCGCCCGGTGCTGCCACGCCGCCCGCGTCGCCTGCAGCAGCCGAACCGGCACCCAAGCCGGCTCCCGCCGATGCGGCCGGTCCTGGCCAAGCCACGCCCGCCGCCTCAGCCAAGCCGACATCCAAGCCCTGACCCATGCGACATGCCGACACGCGGTCGGGGCGCGGCGGGCGCGCCCTCGATCTGTTGAATTTCTTTGTCGCCGACGTGCAGACCGGGTTCGGTCCGTTCGTCGCCGTTTACCTGACCGCGGAGAAGTGGACCCAGGTCGAGATCGGCTTTGCTCTGACTCTGGGCACAGTCACCTCGCTCGCCTCACAAATTCCGGCCGGCGCGCTGGTGGACGCGGTACGCAACAAGCGCACCGTCGCCAGTATCGGTCTGATCGGCATCATCATCGCGGCCCTGCTGCTGGCGATCCTGCCGTTTGAGCTGCCGGTGATGGTCGCGCAGATCCTGCACGGCGCCGCCAGTTGCATGATCACCCCCGCCATCGCCGCGATCAGCCTCAACCTGGCGGGCCACGCCGCGCTGGGGGAGCGGCTGGGCCGCAATGCCCGCTTCGCCTCCCTCGGCAACGGGCTGACCGCGGCGGTCATGGGCGTGACCGGCAGCTTCCTGTCCGGCGGCAGCGTGTTCTGGCTCACCGCAGGGCTGTGCGTCCCCGCCCTGGTGTCGCTCGCCTGGATCGCGCCGGGCGGCCATGCCAGCCAGCAGACCACCAGCCAACCGTTCGAGTGGAGCGGGCTGCGCCGCCTGTTCAGCGATCGCCGGTTGCTGATCTTCGGACTGTGCGTGCTGCTGTTCCACCTGGCAAACGCCGCCATGCTGCCGCTGGCCGGCGCCGCGGTGACGATGCGGGCCGGCGAGATCGCCAATCTGATCATCGCCGCCTGCATTATGGTGCCTCAGGGCATCGTCGCGCTGATCTCACCCTGGGTCGGCCGCGCCGCCGCCGGTCACGGCCGGCGACCGGTGCTGCTGCTCGGCTGGCTGGCCTTGCCGGTTCGTGGCGTGCTGCTGGCGCTGCTGCCTGGGTCCTATCTGCTGGTCGGGGCGCAGGCAATCAGCGGCATCAGTGCCGCGGTGTTCGGCGTGATGCTGCCGCTGATCGCCGCGGACCTGACGCGCGGCACCTCGCATTTCAATCTGTGTCTCGGGGTGCTGGGGCTGTCCGTCTCGGTTGGGGCGGCGGTCAGCACCAGCCTCGCCGGGTGGATCGCCGACGCCGCCGGGGTGGACGCCGCCTTCTATGCGCTGGCCGGCGCCGGCCTGCTGGGCAGCCTGCTGGTCTGGTTCGCGATGCCAGAGACCGCCGATGACTGACCGCCGATGACCGGTCGGGCGCGTCAATGGACCGGCGTGCGGCGCAGGTGTGCTATCGCCGTAGGCCTTCCACGAAGGTCAGCAGTTCGCTCTCGGAGGGAGGCTTCTCCAATACTCTGTCGATACCAAGCTGGGCGGCGCGGGCCACCATGGCGGGGGAGGGGGAGCCAGTGATCAGCAGGATCGGGAACTGCTGCCCGGTGGCGCGCAACTGCGCCGCCAGTTCCAGCCCGGTCATCGCTGGCATGTGATGGTCCAGGATCAGGCCGCCGATCCCGTCCATGTCGCAGCGGGCGAGGAACTCTGCCGCGGAGCCATATTCCTCGATCGGGTAACCAACGATCTCCAGCAGAAAACGCAACGAGTCGCGCACGGCGTCGTCGTCATCGACCAAAGCAATCGTGCGGCCACCCGCCTGCATCATAGACCTTTCCTCGAACCGCGGCCCATGTCCGTCCGGCCGGTCTGTGGCTCTTGCAACCCGAAAATGCGGTGTACACGGCCGAGCCTGTTCAGGTCTTGATTCAGATCAACGCTCCGCGCTGCTCAGGCCGGATCGGCCTGGGACGGCGGATCCGTCGCGCGGGGCAGCGTGAAATGGAACAGCGTGCCGCCCTCCGGATTATCCTCCATCCAGAGCCGGCCGCCATGGGCCTCAACGATGGTTCGGCAGACCGACAACCCGACCCCCATGCCGTTCGGCTTGGTGGTGACGAAGGGCTCGAACAACTTCTGCCGGACCCAGTCGACCAATCCGGGACCGCGATCGGCGACGCTGACCGTTACCATGTCATCCGCCGCCAGCGCGGTGCCGACCAGAAGCGCCCGGTCCGGCTGCTCCTGCATCGCTTCCAATGCGTTGCGCAGCAGGTTGAACAGCACCTGCTCGATCTGAATGCGATCGATCTCCACCAGCGCATCACCGGCAGCGAATACTGTGCCTATCTCCAACCCGCGCGCCGCCGGACCGATCGCCGCCAGCGCGATCGATTCCTCCACGATCTCGGTCAGGCGTTCGGCACCGCGCTGCGTCGGACCCTTGCGCACGAAATCGCGCAGCCGCTGGATGATCTGGTGCGCCCGGTTGGTCTGTTCGACGATCCGCTCCAGTGCCTCCGGTGCCCGCTGTATATTGCCACTCGCGATCAGCCGCTGGGTCGCCCTGGTGTAGTTGCCGATCGCGGTCAGCGGCTGGTTCACCTCGTGTACCAGGGTGGACACCAGCTGACCCAGGTCGTTCAGTCGCGCGACATGGGCCAGCTCGGTCTGCATTTCGATCAGGCGTTGCTCGCGCTCGCGGATTTCGCTGAGGTCGCGCACGATCTTGGAGGTGCCGATGATCTCTCCGTCGGCGCCATGAATTGGCGAGATGGTGACGGAGACCGGGAAGTTCTCGCCGCCGTGGCGACGTCGGATGGTCTCGAAATGGTCCACCAACTCGCCGCGCCGCAGCCGCGCCAGGATCAGCGTCTCCTCTCCCAGGCGGTCAGACGGGTACAGCAGAGTGATCGGCTGGCCAATGACGTCCGCCTCATGGTAGCCGAACATGGCGGTTGCGGCCGCGTTCCAGTCGGTAATGATGCCCTCCAGCGTCATACCGATGATCGCGTCGTTCGACGAGGCGACGATGGCGGCGAGCCGGAACAGCGCCTCCGCTGCCTCACGCTGCGGGGTGATGTCGTTATTCACTTCCAACACCAGCTCAGGCCGGCCCTCGGCGTTGCGTTGCAGCGCCCAGTGGCTGGCGACCTGCACGCTGCGTTCGTCGCGTGCCCGGTGACGCAGCTCCCCGTGCCACTGGCCGGTGCGCAGCAGGGTCTCCTGGATCGTCTCAAGAGGCATGGGAAACTGGGTGGCGAGCAGATCGTGGGAAACCTGGCCCGTCGCCTGCTGCGCGGTCCAGCCATACAGGCGTTCCGAGCCGGTACTCCAGGCAAGTATGCGGCCGTTCAGGTCGCGCACCATCACCTGCGCCAGGTCGAGCACCGCATTGCGATCTGAGTCGGTCAATCGGTTCGGCGCCGTCATCCGCCCGACCTCCGCCCCGGCTCAATGGGCTTGGCGGCTCGTGTAATCAGATCCTGCAGCGCCTGAACCACGGCTTGCGGCGCCTCGTGCGGCAGAAAGTGACCGGCGCGCGGGATCACCCGGCGCTCATGCGGACCGGTGAAATGCCGCGCGTAGCCGGTGGAATTCTCCGGCGGATCGACCCCGTCCGCTTCCCCGTGCAGCACGATGGTGGGAATGCCGATCGGCGGCTGCGCGGCGAGTTGCTGTTCGATCGGTTCCAGGGCCGGATCGCCCGGTGCGTTGCGAAACCGGTGGCGGTAGGACTGGATCACCACATCGACGAAATCGGGGTTGTCGAAGCTTGCCGCGGTCGCGTCGAACGTCGGATCGGTGAACCGCCAGTTTGGCGACCAGAGCTGCCAAAGCAGGCGGCAGATGTCGCGCCGGTTCTCGGTCAGCCCGGTGCGGCCGCGCTCCGTGTGGAAATACCATTGATACCAGTAACGGTACTCCCGCACCGCCGAGGCTGGTCGCCCGGAGGCCGCGATATTCTGGATATTATACCCGGTGATCGAAACGAGTCCGCGCACCCGGTCCGGCCACAGCGCGGCGACGATGCAACCCGCTCGGCCGCCCCAGTCGTAGCCGGCCAGGTACGCCTGGCCGATGCCAAGTGCGTCCATGAAGTCGCGCAGATCGGCGCCAAGCGCTGCCTGCTGCCCGGAGCGCGGCGTCGCGTCGTGCAGGAACCGGGTCGGGCCGTAGCCGCGCAGATAGGGCACCAGCACGCGGCAGCCGGCGGCGGCGAGCGGTGGTGCCACGCCATCATACGCGTGTGGGTCGTCGGGAAATCCGTGCAGCAGGATGACCGGCGTGCCCTCCGCCGGCCCGCTCGCCTGATAGGCGATCTCCAGCGTGGTAGTGCGGACGGTGTGGTGCATCCGGTCAGTATGCCAGGAAACCCCCATCCACGGGCAAGGTCACGCCGGTGACATAACGAGCCAGGTCGGAGGCGAGGAACACGGCCGGGCCAGCGATATCGTCGGGCGTGCCGAGCCGGCCGAGTGGCAGGCGGTGCTGGAAGTTGCGCATGTAGTCGGGATTTTCCCGCGCGGCGGCGTTCAGCGGCGTCGCGATCAGGCCGGGACCGATTGCGTTGACGCGAATGCCCAGCGGGGACAACTCGATCGCCAGCGCCTTGGTCAAGGCGCGAATGCCACCCTTCGAGGTGGTGTAGGCGGCGGAGTTGGGCAGTGCCACGAAGGACTGGATGGAGCCAATATTGATCACCGCGCCCTTGGTTTCCTTCAACTGCTCCAGCAGCGCCGTGGTCACGTTGTACGGCCCATCGAGATTGACCGCGAGCGTCGCATCCCAGTCCTGTCGCGCGGTGGCGGACTCGACCGTGCCACGGCGGATGATGCCTGCGTTGTTCACCAGGATGGCGACCGGCCCGTGCTGCCGACGGATGGTGGCGGCGAGCGCGTCGCAGGCGGCGCGGTCGGTGACGTCGAGCTGGTAGGCGGCGGCGGTGCTGCCGATCGCGCCGGCGGTGGTCTGCGCAGCGTCACCGTTCACGTCGACCGCGATGATGCGTGCACCGGCTTCCGCCATGCCGCGCGCGATGCCGGCGCCGATGCCCGATCCGGCACCGGTGATCAGAGCGAGCCTGTTGGTGAGCAGTCGGTTCATGAGGGTTCCTGGACGTTGTTGGCGAGGTGCCGCTCGGCCCTCGCTTTGTGGTGGGAGGCAGCAAGCGTCGGGGCGTTGTCCCGAGCCCCACTAGGAGGCTTTGCCTGCTGGACCTCAAAGCGAGATGCGTGGGAGGGACCCTTAGCGCACCAGATTGTTGGTCACCGCTCCGCCGGTTGCGGTGCGCCCGCCATCCACCACGTATTGCGCGCCGGTGATGTTGCTGGCGAGGTCCGAACTCAGGAACAGCACCAGGTTGGCCACCTCCTCGGCAGTGCCGTAGCGACCGATCGGGATGTTGGACTGGTAGCGCGTGCCGACGCTGCCGGGATCACCCGGATTAAGCATCGATTCCAGCGAGTGGATCATGCGCGTATCGATTGGTCCCGGACACACCGCGTTGACGCGCACGCCGCCGCGCGCAACCTCGCCGGCCGCCGTCTTGGTCAGGCCGATCACCGCGTGCTTGGAGGCGACATAGGCCGGCATGCCCGGTGAGGCGACCAGCCCCGCCACCGAGGCGGTGTTCACCACCGATCCGCGCTGCTGCTTCAGCATCACCGGCAGCACATGCCGCAGCCCCAGGAACACGCCTTTCACATTCACCGACATGACGCGGTCGAACATCTCTTCATCATATTCGGCCGTCGGGGCGACGCTGCCCTCGATGCCGGCATTGTTGAAGAAGCAGTCGATCGCACCATACGCGTCCAGCGCGGCCTTCACATAGGCCTGTACCTGCGCGGACTGCGTGACATCGGCAGCGACGAAGCGCGATTCACCGCCCTGTTGGCGAACGATTCCGGCGGTGGCCTCGCCGGCCGCCTGGTCGCGGTCGACCACCACCACTTTCGCGCCGCCTTTGGCAAAGCCGAGCGCCGTGGCGCGGCCGATGCCATTGCCCGCCCCGGTGATCAGGGCAACCTTGCCGGTAAAATCCATGGCGTTTCCTCTCCCGCTTTCTGGTGCGGGGCAGCTTACGGGAATTCCGCGTCCTGTCCCACAGGTGCCGGGAACTGGGGTGGGGGCGGCAGGCCTCCGGACAAAGTCCCGATGCTTGCCTGCAAGCCGCTCTGTCCTACACTCGGCGGATCATCACGGCCGGACCCGATCCGCTGCACCGAACGCCGCGGCAGGTCCGGCTGTGGCATGCCCAGTACGGAGGAGACACCATGGTTCAGGTTCCATCTCAGCAGATCCCCGGCGTGTATCATCGCCGCATTGGCGACATCGTCGTCACCGCGCTGTCCGACGGCTATCTCGATGGCACCGTGGATGTGCTGCAGAACGTCACGCCGGCCGAATCCACTCAGATGCTGACCGAGGCGTTCCGTCCGGGACGCCGCACTTCGGTGAACTGCTACCTGATCCATTCGGCCGGGCGGCTGGCGCTGATCGAGACCGGCTCGGGCGACTATCTTCTGCCGACCGCCGGCAAACTGCAGCAGAACCTGAAGGCGGCGGGCATCGACCCGGCCGACATCGAGAAGGTGATCCTGACGCATATGCATCCCGACCATTCGGCCGGGTTGACCGATCCGAAGACCGGCGAGAAATTTTTCCCCAACGCTGAACTGGTGGTGAACGAAAACGAGCCGCGCCATTGGAATGACGATGCGGCGATGGGAAAGGCGGCCGAACGGGCGAAAAAGCTGTATTTCCAGTGTGCGCGCGAGCAGATGGCGCCTTATCACAACGTGATGCAGACCTTCTCCGGCGAAGTGGACGTGTTTCCCGGCGTGCGCTCGGTGCCGCTGCACGGCCATACCCCTGGCCATAGCGGCTACATGATCTCCTCGGGCAAAGATTCGCTGCTGATCTGGGGCGACATCGTACACGTGCCGGAAATCCAGGTGCCGCGCCCGGAGGTGACGATCGAGTTCGACACCGATCCGCATGCCGCGGCGGCGACCCGCAAGCGGACTTTCGACATGGTGGCGACCGATCGCCAGTTGATCGCTGGCATGCATGTGCATTTCCCCGGCTTCGCGCATGTGGTGAAGCACGGTGACAGCTATGTGATGGTACCGGAGCCCTGGGATCAGGCGTTCGGCGGATAACATGTTGCTGCGTGGCGGGACCGGCCACCAACGGTCCCGCCGCCGGCGCCTTTCGCTGTCAGGACCAAGCGTAGAAACTGGAGGCAGAACGGTAGGTCTCGCCTCGCATGACCGACAAGCCGAACTTCGTGCTGGTTCCCTATGGCGACCCGACCCCGCAAGGCGGTGCGCAGCCGCCACCGCCGACCCTGCTGGCTCGTCTACGCGCAGTGGTCGCCATCGTGCTCGGTTCGGCGCCGGCGCGGACCGATGATCTCACCGAGGTCACGGCCTATGCCGGTCGGCCGCGCCTCGTGTTCGGCTTCGATGCCACTGCGTCGCGTGAGCCGGCCTGGGCCGCGGCGCGCCAGGTGACGGATGCGCTGGTTCAGGCGCTGCCCGGCGCGCTCGACGTGGCGCTGGCGGTGCATGGTGGCTCGCATCTGCACACGTTCACGCCGTTCACCGCCGATCCGAACGCCTTGCGGGATCGCGCCGCCGGGATTGTCTGTCGCGCCGGCGTCACCCGGATGCTGCCGATCCTGCAACGCAGCCTGGCGAGCCCCGGCGTGCGCGTGGTGGTCTATATCGGCGACGTGTACGAGGAATCGCCGGCACGGGGCCGCGCACTGGCGGATGCAATGGGGCGGCGCGGCATGCGGCTGATCGTGCTGCACGATGCCGCGGACTGGATGGCGCGGCGTGATGCGGAGGTGTTTCTTGATCTGGCGCGGCGCAGCGGCGGGTGCGTGCTGCCGTTCGACGCCAATGCGCCTGATCGGCTGCGCGATATCCTGGCGGCGGCAGCAGCTTATGCGGTGGGGGGCACGGACCTGCTACGACAGCGCGGCGATGCCGGGGCGCTGATCTTGTTGGACCATTTGTCGCGCGATTGACCATCGGGGCGCTGCCCCGAACCCTACCAGAAGGTGTTGCCTTCTGGACCTCCAGCAAATGCTCGCCTTCGCAACCGGATTCGGTTCGGGGTTGGGAGGGGGCATGACGGCCTCGGACCAACAAACCACCACGGAACGCCGCCTCCCCACCCCAAACGGAGGCGGTTCCAAGGGCCGGGCCCTTGGCGGGCTTTCAAGGGGCAGCGCCCCTTGATCGGGGTCCTGGGGCGACGCCCCCGACGCTTTGCGGATCAACCGCGATAAACCGCGCCGGGCGCGGCTCACACTGATACACATTCGCCCGCGCCAGGATGGCCCGATCCTCCTCCGACAGCCGCGTCGTCTCGCGCAGATGGTCGGTCCAGCTCTCCATCGACCAAACCTCCATCCAGCCCTCGGGGTGCGCCACATCGTCATACAGCTGCCAGAACGTGGCGCCGCCGCGTCCGCGCACCTGCTGCACCTCGGCCATGGTGGCGAGGAACGCCGTCCGACGGGACGGCTCCACCCGGTAATGCACGGTCTCCATCACCCGGCCGCGCCCCCGCCGCAGCAGCGGCACCAGTTCCGGGGCCGGCGCCTCCGGCAGAGCCGGCAGCGGCACCCCTTCGCTGGGGCCGACCGCCACCCGTGGCGGCTGGTCTACGCTGAACCGGCGCACCGCAAACCCCATCACGAGGCCGACCACGGCAGCGCTCAGCAGCGTGTCGGACAGGCCGATCTGGCCACCCAGCCAGCCCCAGGCGAACGAGCCGACGGTCAGTGCGCCGTTCTGCGCCAACTGGTAGATCGACAGCGACCGCGCGCGCACCCAGGGCGGGCACACCAGTTGCGCCGCCGCCTGGATCGTCGCGTAGGCCGAGGTCCAGCCCAGCCCGAACAGCAGCATGCCCAGCGCTGCCGGCAGCCAGTGATGCGACAGGCCCAGCAGCGTCATGCCAGCGCAGGAGGACAGGGTGCACAGCACGACCGTGGTGCCACGGGTCATCCGCGTGCGCGCCAGCGGCAGCAGCATGCCGGAGGTGACGCCGCCTATCCCCATCATGCCCAGGATCACGCCGTACATGCCGGCGCCGAGGCCCAGCCGCTCATGCACGAACAGCGGCAGCAGTGCCCAGGGCGCGGCGGAGGGGATGGAATAGGCGAAGGTGCGCACCATCGCCGCCTGGATCGCCGGCGTGTGGCGCACGAAGCGCACGCCGGCGCGCATCGCGGACAGCAGGTGCTCGCGCGGCAGGCCGGTGAACCGGCGTCCCCGCCGCCACATTACCAGCGCCGAAATCACCGCGACGATGGAGACCGAGTACAGCGTGAAGGCGAGGCTGGTGCCGCCGAGCAGGATCAGGAAACCTGCCAGGGCCGGGCCGATCGCGCGGGTCAGATTGTAGCCGATGCCGTTCAGCGCGATTGCCTGCACCAGGTCCTCGCGCGGCACCAGCTCCGGCACGATCGCGCTCCAGGCCGGGGCTGTCAGCGCCGAACCGATGCCGATCATGAAGGTCAGCGCCAGCAGCCAGCCCGCGGTCATGCCGCCGGCCAGGGTGATGGCGGCGAGCAGCGCGGCGGCCATCATGGTCCAGAGCTGGGTGCCGATCAGGAACACCCGCCGATCCACGATGTCGGCCAGCGCGCCGCCCGGCAGCGCCAGCAGAAACACCGGCATGATGGTCGCCGCCTGCACCATTGCGACGATGAGCGGGTCCGGTGCCAGGATGGTCATCAGCCATCCGGCGCCGGTGTTCTGCAGCCAGGTGCCGAGCCAGGCGATCACGCTGGCAATCCACAGCCGGCGGAAGATGACGTGCCGCAGCGGCACCAGAGCAGGAGGCAGACGCATCAGTGAGTGTCCGGCGCGGCGCCGACGTCAGGCCGGACGCTTGGCGAGGTGCAGCGATTCCTCCGCATAGCGATACAAGCTTTCCCAGTCCTCACCATCCGCGGGGAACAGCGCGCCGCCCAGGCTGGCTGAAATGTGGATCTGCCGCGGCGGCGTGCCGACGGCGAAGGGCGGCGCCAGGGTTCCGGCGATCTTCTGGGTGGCGACGGTGACGCCCCCTTCCTCGGCCAGACCGGTCAGCAGCACGATGAAGGTGTTGCCGTCGAGCCGGCCCACCGTGTCCTCCCGCCGCATCACGCCGGACAGACGCTGTCCGACCTGGCGCAGCACCTCGTCGCCGACGTCGTGGCCAAAGGTCTCGTTCACCTCCTTGAACCGGTTGAGGTCGAGCAGCAGCAACGCGAGCAAGGTTTCGCCGCGACGCGCTTGCGACACCACCTGGATGAACCGATCGGTCACCAGCCGGCGACTCGGCAGGTCGGTCAGCGGGTCGTAATAGGCGCGCTTGCGGTCCGCTTCCAACGCGGCTTCCAGCCGGTGGTTGGTGCCTTGTAGCAGCGTGCGCGTGCCGCTGAGTTCCCGCTCCGTACGGCCGAGCGAATCCCGCAGCCAACCGGTGATGCCGGCGGTCGCTACCATGACGATCGCCAGCAGCGGCAGCCACGCCATGTCATGGGTCAGCATCGAGGGCGCGGCGGTGCTGAACACCCGAATGTAGTACACCAGGATGATCGCGGTGGCGGTGAGGCTGGCGAACAGCCCGGCGGCGCAGCCGGCGACGATCACGGCCAGCAGCTCAATCGGCATCAATCGCCATAGCGCGTCTGCGGGCCAGGCGGGTAGCTGCGCGGCGAGCAGGGCTGCGATGCCGCACAACGCGCCAATCCCGGTCTGCCAGACCAGCGGCACGGTGCGGTGGAACATTGGCAGCGGGCCGCTGCCCTCGATCGTCTGTGTGACGTCTGCCATGGCCTCGGCCTCGTGGTTCCCTGGCTATTCTGTGCTCGCCGGTTCCTGATCGGCGTCCGCACCGGAATAGCAGTGACGCGGAACGAATGGAATTATGGATTGGGCCCGGGGGCCGATCGACGCGGCAGGGGTCGGGTGTCCCGCCGAAGGCACGGTCGGCACTGGCTTCGTCAGCCCGGTGGTGGTTGGTGGCCGACCAGCGCCCGTCAGTCGAGGCGTGGCGCACGACTCCCGGCACTGACCGGTGGGCCGTTTGGCATTCACGCTGCGCTCGAACCGGCTGAAGGTGTGCGGCCGGGACAAAGCAGGGGCGTGGGAAGCATCGGAGATGGACACGCTGCAGGACCAGGTCGCCGCGAAGAGAGCCGAACACGACCGGCCGCACGCCCGAGCGCCCGGCCCGGCCGGTTGAGGTAATCAAAGCGCTCTGACACCGGGCATTCACGTGTCGCCTCGGCTTCCCTGGAACACGCCTTGTTCCCGACCTTCCACGGTGCCGTTGCCATGGGCGACTGCTGGCGTAGATCACCCGTCGACACTTCGCTTCATGGCTGAGCCAAGAACCGCCCAGAAATCTCTCCGGTCACGCCCCCATTCACGCAATGCCCGGTAAATCTCCGCCCGTCGATGGTGCCGAGACAGCGGTAGAGCGAACCATCCGACATACCATAGAGCATGGCTCTGAAATCTCCTGACTGACACGTAACGCTGGCCCGGCCGGAGATTGTGCCGAGCGGGCCGGTCAGCGTGGCATCACCACCGTGCGTCGAGGCTTTGAGTTTCAGCGTGGCTGTGTCCGGGATCGTCAGTGTGCCATCCATTAACGGGGCGGGGCATAGATCGCAGAGCGCGTACCCTGTCCCGCCGGCATAAATCAGAAACGCGACCAAGGAGAGCTTCCGGATAAATTTTATGTCCATAAGACGACAAGCGCAGGGCGTGGGCCGGGATGCGACAGGGTCGCGCAGCAGCGCCGCCGTGTCGTGGCGCACTTCAACGACCATGCCGCGCGGGTTCGTCACGCATGCGATTACGCGAGACTGACATGTAGCTTCCATGTGGAGATGACACCCAGGTGCAACATTGAGGTGACAGGCCCGCGGTTTCTGGGGTTGCGGAGATACACCATGACGACGGTGTCGATGAGCCAGCGAGAATGTGGCCGGCTGCATGTGGAGGACGCCACTGTGTTGATCGGCGCGAAGTCGCGGCAGGTGTTCCGCCTGCAGCATGGCCTCGGGCAGGACGGTGCGACGAACCTTCTGCGTAAACGCGGCGGCAGGCTTCAGCGCTGCTCGTTGTCCCGAATCGAGGCAGTGCCCTTGTGGTCATGCTGTCGCCCAAACCTGCTCTCAAGAAGGTTCCGGAGCTTCTTGGCGGCACCTTCGTAAGCCTCTTCCAGGGTTGCCGCGTGATGCGTAACGGCGACCGGCTGCTGACCGGAGGGCCTGGCCTCCATTCGACAGCGCTTGTCAGCGCCACCGGATTTGCCGGCGTTTTCATCGCCCAGGTGGACCTCAACCCGCGTCACTTGGTCGCTGAACCGTGCCAGCGTTGCGCCGACCTCGGCCTCGACCCTACCGATCAGCCGCTCGCGGCCCTCGATGTTGTCGTCCGTGTTGACCTGGATTTGCATACTCCGCTTCCTTCGTTATCGGCGTGAGGGACCAGGCTGGATTGGGACCGGTTGGTGCTGCCGGAAGGGCGAACCGCAGCCCCGACCGGCCGACCAGGTCCTTGAGCAACGACGCGGCGAGAATGACCTCGTCCCTGAGAGCGGCGGAGTCGCGGCGAAAGCCACGGCGCCGCCTCGATCCAGCACAACTCGGCTACCGGCATTCGGGTGCGCTCTGCCCGTTCAAGCTATACCGGCACGCCCGACATCGGGCCGGGGCCCAGATTGTTTTCAACCGACTTCACGCCCGGCAGGGACTTCGCCGCGCGTTCGGCCGTCGCGGCCTCGTCAGCGTTTTCGACCACGCCCCAGAGCCGGACATTGCCGTCGCTCACAGTGACGTTGATGAAGACCGTGTCGAGCTTATGCTCGTCCAGCAGGACCTTCATCAGCTGATGGCGAAGTTGCCAATCCTTCGCCGCGCCGGGTTCATGACGATCGACTATGGTGTGGGCCAGCCCGTGCAGCAGGTTGGCGCGGCTGACGATGCCCGCAAGCTGACCGTTGCTCAGGACCGGGACGCGCTTGATGTGATGGCGCTCGAGCAGTTTGGCGATTTCATTGAGCGGCGTGCCTTCGTCGACAGTGATCACGTTTCGCGTCATCACCGCACCGGCGGTGCCGCCTTGCACCTTCTCGTAGGCTACCGGCTGGCCGGTGGAAGCGGCCTCCAGCCACCACGAGCGCCGCCTGTCGGCACGGCTCGCCCCCTCGGGGCGCAGCAGGTCACCCTCGCTGACGATACCCACGACCTTCCGCGCGCTATCGATGACCGGTACTGCGCTGATCCGGTACTTCAGCAGAAGGCTCACGACTTCGTGGATAGATGCGTCTTCCGGGACCGAAATGACGTTGACCGTCATGATATCTTTCGCCTGCATCGATCAATCCTCTTGAGTTCAAGAGCCAAGCCCTGCGAGCCGACGTTGCGCCAGCGACAGATCTGCCTGTCTTCTTGAATATCGCCTTCGGCTGGACGCACATTGATCTGGATCAGCCGGGGCTCGGGATAGGACACGCCACCTCGGGCTCCCCGCTCTCAATCTCACGCATGACAATGCAGAGCGTTTTCCGCTTGGCGGCGCGGCGCACGGTTCTGCTTGGCAGGGCTCCAGGGGTGGATCCGCGCCGGTGAGCGAAAAACGCTCTGCATCGTCACGTGTGAATGGCCCGCCACCCGCAGGCCTTGCAACAAAAGCGCGGCCCCTCGCCGGGTGCTACTCCTCCGGCACTCCCCGCTCCAACTCCTCCAGCCACGCCTGAGCGTTGCCGTCCGACGGCGCGCGCCAGTCCCCTCGCGGTGACAGCGACCCGCCCGCGCTCACCTTTGGTCCGTTCGGCATCGCGCTCCGTTTGAACTGGCTGAACGCGAAAAACCGCCGCAGGAACACCACCATCCACTGACGGATCGTCGCCAGGTCGTATGCCACCCATCGCTCAGGCGGGAAATGCGGCGGCCAGTCGCCGCGCGCGACATCCTCCCACGCCCACAGCGCCAGAAAGGCGATCTTGCTCGGCGCAAACCCGTGCCGCAGCGTGTAGAACAAGGTAAAATCCTGCAGCGCATATGGCCCGATGCTGGCCTCGGTGCTTTGCGGCATCGCGCCGTCCGCCACCGGGATAAGCTCCGGCGAAATCTCGGTCGCCAGGATCGCCTCCAGCGTCGCCAGCGCCTCCGGCTCGAACAGCTTCTCGCTGATCACCCAGCGGATCAGATGCTGGATCAGTGTCTTCGGCACCCCGGAATTGACGTTGTAATGCGCCATCTGGTCGCCGACGCCATAGGTGCACCAGCCCAGCGCGAGCTCGGACAGATCGCCGGTGCCGATCACGATCCCGCCGTGGTGATTCGCCAGCCGGAACAGGTAGTCGGTGCGCAGCCCGGCCTGCACATTTTCAAATGTCAGGTCGTACACCGGCTCACCGGCTGCATAGGGGTGCCGGATGTCCTGCAGCATGCGCGTCGCGGCAGGCCTGATATCCAGCTCCTCGGCCGTCACCCCCAGGCCACGCATCAGCTTCCAGGCGTTGGTTTTGGTGGTGTCGCTGGTGCCGAACCCCGGCAGGGTGAACGCCAGGATGTCGCTGCGCGGCAGGCCCAGCAGGTCGAAGGCGCGGGCGCAGACGATCAGCGCCTGGGTGGAATCGAGCCCGCCCGACACGCCGATCACCACCTTCTTGATGTCGGCGGCGCGCAGCCGCTGCGCCAGGCCGGAGACCTGGATGCTGTAGGCCTCGTAGCAATCCTGCGCCAGCCGCGCGCGATCGGCGGGGACGAAGGGGAACCGCTCCACCCGCCGGCGGAAACCGATATCGCTGGCGGGCGGGTCGAGCCGAAAGCCGATGCTGCGGAACGGCCGCGCGTGGTGCCGCCGGTTGGCGTCGAAACTGCCCATCTGCATCCGCTCGTGGCGCAGCAGGTCGAGGTCGATGTCGGCGATCGCGACCTGGTCGTCCTGTGGAAAGCGCTCGGTCTCGGTCAGAATGGCGCCGTTCTCGAAGATCGAGGCCTGGCCGTCCCAGGCCAGGTCGGTGGTCGATTTGCCGGCGCCCGCCGCGGCGTAGAGATAGGCGGCGACGCAGCGGGCCGATTGCGACTGGCACAGCAGCCGCCGCGTCTCCGCCTTGCCGATGGTGATGTTGCTGGCCGACAGGTTCGCGAGCACGGTCGCGCCGGCCAGCGCCGCCAGGCTGCTAGGCGGGACGGGGATCCAGACATCCTCGCAGATCTCCGCGTGTACCGCGAAGCCGGGCAGGTCCTCGGCGGTGAACAGCAGGTCTGTGCCGAATGGTGCCCGGTGCCTGCCGATGGCGATCTCGTCACCGCCCGACCCGTCGCCCGGCACGAAATGCCGCGGCTCATAGAATTCGCGGTAGTTCGGTAGATGGAGCTTGGGGACGACGCCGAGCAGGCGGCCGCGCTGGATGGCGATGGCGCAATTGTAGAGCGCGCCACGATGACGCAGCGGCGCGCCCACCAGCAGCAGCGGCATCAGGTCGGCTGACCCGGCCAGCAGCGTGTCGATCGCACGCTCCACGCCATCGAGCAGCGCGCTTTGCTGCAGCAGGTCGCCGATCGCGTAGCTGGACAGGCCGAGTTCCGGAAACACCACCAGCGCGACGCCCTGCCGGTCGCACTCCTTGGCGACGCGCAGGATGGATGCGGCGTTGGCGGCCGGCGCCGCCAACGTGGTGCGGGTGGAGCAGGCGGCGACCCGGGCGAAGCCGTGGCGGTAGAGTGAGCGGAAGCTCATGGGGCTGGCAACCGACTGGTTGTGACCGTGAAATATGGGGCAGGCGAGGGGGCCGCGCCATCGCGGGCATGCCGGAGTGCCATTTGCCCCAAGCGGTGTGACACCAGGCCGCCCGCACTGTCGAACTGTCCCGCTGAACTGCCCCGCCGAACCGTGCCGTCGGAGCGCCGTGTCGGACCGTCCCGCCAACCTTGTCATCATGGCTGGGCTTGACCAGGTCTGACCCAACCATCTGCCCCCGGCGGTGCGCTGTCTGCCCCGGGCGGTGCGCTGATCGTGCACCCGATCGCTCCGGGGGGCGGGAGCCGGGCCAGGCTTGACGCGAGCCAACGGCCTCCGCACCCCGCCGCGGCGCGAGGATCAGCGAGCGCTCGCGGACGCCGGCTTAATCTTTCGGCAACCTACCGGCGGGAAGAATTGACAGCGTTCCGAACACGGTGCGCTGTGCGGGGTGGCCTGCCAGAATCGTGATCAGCCTGACGCGAAGCGCCGGCTTTCTCCCGGTGTTGCTACAAGCTACCTGCGGCTCTGACGCAACCAGGAGACTCTCGAGGCGATGGCCCATAACCCGCTGGAACATGATTCGGCCCGCGAACACCGGATCCGTGAGCGCGCCTATCATCTGTGGGAGCAGGACGGTCGTCCGCATGGGCGCGACCAGGATTACTGGGAGCGTGCGCGCGAGCTGATCGGCATGGAAGAAAATGCCGACGCCGGCCTGTTGCCGAATCCAGCAAACCATCCGGATTCTCCGCGTGAAACCGGCGTCGAAGAGGCTGACATCCAGCAGAACCTCGGCGAATTTCCAGACCGCTTCGCCGATCAGGGCGAGGTGCAGCAGACCCCGATAGCCCGCCACAGCCCGCGCCGGGCTCCGGACGCCGAAGCCCCGGCGCCACGACAGGAGGCTGGGGTGGAAGCGAAGAAGCCGGCAGCGAAGAAGGCGGCCCCCGCCGGCAAGGCCTCGGCTGCCAGGAAGCCGGAGGTGCCGGCGGCGAAGAAGCCAGACGCGCCGGCCAAAACCGCCGTCCCCCGGCGTCGCAAGACCTGACCGCGCCCAGGGTTATTGCCCCGGCACAGGCGGCCGGTAGCCGAGCTGAGAACGCCTCTGGTCCGGCGTGAACCGCAGCGAAGCAAAGCTTTTTATGGCGGTTCGTAGCAAACCGAGATTGTGTTCCTGCGCTGCAATCAATGCGATTGCGCCTGGATGGCGCCGTGCCGTTCGGCATGACCGGCGACGGCCAATCTGTTAAGATATTGAAACAACAAGCCGGCGTAGTTCCTCGCTTCCGCCCTGTTGCTGCCACACGACAGGGTGATCCTGTGCCCCAGAGAGACATTAATCTCGCGGGGTTGGTTTCAATGCGCTTCTTGCGTCTCTACGGTCGCGTGCTGACGATGCTGGGCCGCGATATCCGCATCGCGGGGCTGCTGGCGGGGGCCAACCTGATCGTCGCCGGCCTGCAGTTCCTCGACCCGGTGCTGTTCGGCCGGGTGATCAACCTGATGTCGAATTCCGACAGCCTCACTCCGGCGTCGTTCTGGAGCCAGGGTGCCGGACTGCTGGCGATCTGGGCCGGCGTCGGCCTGGGCGGCATCTTCAGCAACATTTTCGTCTCGGTGCAGACCGAGCGCATGGCGCACCGCCACCGCATCGCCGCGATGGGGCGGTATTTCCAGCATGTCCTGACGATGCCGCTGTCATTCCACGGCGACACGCAGTCCGGCCGGCTGATCAAGGTCATGCTGACCGGCACCGACGCGCTGTTCGGCACCTGGCTGGTGTTCTTCCGCGACCAGCTTGCCACCCTGCTGTCCGCGGTGGTGCTGCTGCCGCTGACCCTGCTGCTGAACTGGCGGCTGGCGCTGGTGCTGATCGTGCTGGTGGTGGTGTTCCTGAGTGTAACCGCCTTTGTCGTGCGCAAGACCGAGGCGAACCAGCGCCAGGTCGAGCGCTACAATTCCTCGCTGGCCGGCACCGCGCAGGATGCGCTGGCCAATGTTCTGGTGGTGCAGTCCTTTACCCGGCTGTCGGCCGAGGTGCGGCAGTTCGGCGACATCGCCGAGGCACTGATCCGCCGGCAGTTCCCGGTGCTGAACTGGTGGGCGCTGGTGAACGTGATGACCCGCGCCGCCAGCACGATCGCGGTGATCACCATCGTCCTGGTCGGCGCCTGGCTGCATATGCACGGCCAGGCCAGCGTCGGCGAGATCGTCAGCTTCATGGGCATTGCCATGCTGCTGATCGGCCGGCTGGAGACCGCCGCCTCGTTCGTCTCCTCGCTGTTCTTCAAGCTGCCGGCGCTGGAGGATTTCTTCAGCGTGCTCGAACTCGCAAAGCTCGGTGCCGGAGCGGGAGGATGCGCGCCAGCTCTGGGCGCCGCGTGGCGAGGTGGAGTTCGACAATGTCGGCTTCGCCTATCCCGGCGGGCGCAACGTGCTGACCGATCTCAGCTTCATCGCCAAGCCGGGCCGGTCGGTAGCGCTGGTGGGCCATACCGGTGCGGGCAAGACCACCGCCATGGCGCTGCTGCAGCGGCTGTGGGACCCTTCGGAGGGGCGGATCACGATCGACGGCCAGGACCTGCGCGACGTCACGCTGGAAAGCCTGCGCGCCAATGTCGGCGTGGTGTTCCAGGAGAGCATGTTGTTCAACCGCTCAATCCGCGACAACCTGCTGGTCGGCCGGTCGGACGCCACCGAAGAGGAACTGGTGCGGGCCTGCGAAATGGCCGACGCGCACGAGTTCATCATCCGCCAGCCGAAGGGTTACGACACCATGGTGGGGGAGCGCGGCTCCATGCTGTCCGGCGGCCAGAAGCAGCGCCTTGCGATCGCCCGCGCGTTGTTGAAGGACCCGCGTATCCTGATCCTGGACGAGGCGACCAGCGCGCTGGACGCCGCCACCGAGGCGCGCGTCGGCAAGGCGCTGCGCCGGCTGATGGCGGGACGCACGACCTTCATCATTGCCCACCGGCTGTCCACCGTGCGCGACGCGGACGAGATCCTGGTGTTCAACGATGGCTGCGTGGTCGAGCGGGGCAGCTTCAACGAGCTGCTGGCGCGACGCGGCCGGTTTGCTGCCCTGGTCGAGACCCAGCTTGCTCCCGCCGCCCCACCCGTGCTGGTGGCAGCGGAGTGATCGCAGGTCAAGGACGTGTGAGAGGTGGAACGGTGTTTGGTTTCCTACGTTGCAGAGGCTGACTGAAACGGCGCGCAGGAGGGGAAAGACCCCATGTTAAAACTAGCTCTGTTCTTCTTGGTGATCTCGATCATTGCAGCCATCTTCGGCTTCGGTGGCGTTGCCGCGGCCTCGGCTGACATCGCCAAGATCTTGTTCTTCATCGCGATCGTCATCTTCGTGGTGTTACTGGTGGCCGGCCTCATGGCAGGAAGTGCGCTATGGTAGCGTAACTTGCTGCAGTGCACGTTTAAGTTTTGCACTGCAGCCGGCGGATCGCGCATGATGCTGCTTCAAGCAGCGGCGGGTGCGCGATCCGGCCGGTTTTTCTTTTGAAGTCGGCGCCGGTGGCGGCCCGCCCCAAGACAGGGAGCAGGCCATGACAGTCGCCGCAATTCTCAAGCACAAAGGCTACCAGATCACCGCGATCGATCCGACCGCACCCGTCGCTCAGGTGGTGTCGGTCCTGGCGGAGCGCCGTATCGGCGCGGTCCTCGTGCTGGACCGGGCGGAACAGCTGCTCGGCATCGTCAGTGAGCGCGACATTGTGCGCAGCCTGGCCGCCTATGGGCCGCGCACGCTGGAAATGACGGCGGGGCAGCTGATGACACGCGCGTTGCAGGTCGCCCATCCCGACACCACGGAAAGCGAAGCGATGACCATGATGACCGCGGGGCGGTTCCGCCATCTGCCGGTGATGGACCATGGCGTGCTGGTCGGGCTCATCAGCATTGGCGACGTGGTGAAGGCGCGCATCATGCAGCAGGAATCCGAAGTGGACAGCCTCAAGGCCTACGTAGCGGGAACCGCCTGAGTTCTGGTTCGCGCGCGTAGCGTCGCAGCGGTCCCGCGCCCGGTGGGCGTCAAATCGACGGGGCAGGCACGCAAACTTCGGACCATGACCGGGTCAATTTCGTCAGGGCTCGCAGCCGCGTCACCGCAGGCGGTTAATGCCTCGGCCAAAACCCGTCTTCGTCTTGGCCGAGCCGGACCCGGCCTTCTCCGCAGCCTCGGCAGGCCGATGCGTGAACGGGCGTGCTCGCAGTCTGGCCGCTCGCCCTCTGCGGCGTCCGCATCAACGCAGGCGCGCCGGTCAGCGCCGCGCGCTGACCCGGATTGACCACGCTCGCGGATGCGGCGCGTTGCTACGCGGCGCGCGATCTTGCCGGGGCTGAGCGCCTGGCCCGCGCCATCGTCACCGCCGACCCGCGCGGTTTCGACGCGCTGCATTTGCTGGGCGTGCTGTGCCTGAACAGCCTGCGTCTGTCGGACGCAGTCGGTTGGCTGCGCCAGGCCGAACGGGTCCGGCCGGATGTGCCGCAACTGCACTACCATATCGGCAACGCCTTGCTCGCGCTGAAGCTGTTTGTGCCCGCGGAGGCCGCCTTCCGCCACGCACTGCGGCTGCAGCCGGACCATGCCGACGCGCTGAACAACCTCGGCAACGCCCTGGCTGGGACGGGCCGGCATGAGGAGGCGATCGCGCTGTATCACCAGGCGCTGATGCTGCGGCCGAACGCGACACCGATGCACTACAATCTCGGCCGCTCCCTCGCAGCACTTGGGCGTCACGATGCCGCCGTCACGCAATTCCGCGCCGCCCTGCGCTCCGGCGGGGACGCGCCGCCCGAACGCTCGGTCGATGTCTGCGCCAGCCTCTGTCAGGCCTTCGTCGAGCAGGAGCGCTATGAGGACGCGCTGACCGCCTGCCGCGACGTGCCGCCGCCGCTGTACGGCCATCCCCGTATCGCCTGGAACGAAAGCCTCGCGCGGCTGATGCTGGGCGACTATGACGACGGCTGGCGGCTCTACGAACGGCGCTTCGACGTGCCGGAGCACGATCCGCCGCGACCCGGGGCAACGGTGCTGGACCTGGCGGCGGTGGCTGGCAAACGCGTGCTGGTGTTCGGTGAGCAGGGCCGCGGCGACGCCATTCAGTTCGCCCGGTATCTGCCGCTGCTGGCGCAACGCGGCGCCCGGGTCAGCGTGGAGGTCTATCCGGACTTGCAGCCGCTGTTCGCCGGTATCGATGGCGTCGAAACGGTGGTCGGGCCGGAGGATCCGCCGCCGCCGCACGATTTGCTGACGCCGCTGCTCAGCCTGCCGCTCGCGTTCGGCACCGGGATTTCGTCCGTTCCGTCCACCGTGCCGTATCTGCGGATACCCGAAGACCGCCTGGCGGCCTGGATGGGACAGCTCGGCTCGAGAACCCGTCCGCGGGTCGGGCTGGCCTGGTGGGGTGCGCAGCACATCCCCCGACGCTCGGTGCCGGCGGCGGCGCTGGCACCGCTGCTGCGGCGGCCGGATCTGGAGTTTCATGCGCTGCAGAAGGAGCTTACGCCGTCGGACGAGGACTGGCTGCGGCGCCATACCCAGGTGACCCCGCACGCGCCGGGGCTGCATGACTTCGCCGACACCGCGGCACTGCTCTCGCAGCTCGACCTGGTGATCAGCATCGACACCGCGGTGGCGCATCTCGCCGGCGCGTTGGGCCTGCCGGTCTGGGTCATGTTGCCGTTCAGCCCGGACTGGCGCTGGCTGCGCGCGCGTGCCGACAGCCCGTGGTATCCCACCGCGCGGCTGTTCCGCCAGGCCCGGGCCGGCGACTGGGATGAGCAGCTCGGCCGCGTCGCGGCGGCTCTGGAGACATGGCGGGTGGATGTGCCACCCAACCCAGGCACCGTGGATGTGCCATCCAACGCAGGCAACAAGGAAACTCGCGGATGATCCTGGTCACCAACAACGAGGGCACGGTCGGCGTGCCCACCACCTCCCGGCTGCTGAGCGAAGGCGCGCCGGCGCTGGACGCGATCGAGGCGGGTATCCGCCTGATCGAGGCGGATCCGAACGTCCGCACCGTCGGTCGCGGCGGCTGGGCCAACCTGCTGTGCGAGATGGAGCTGGATGCCTGCATGATGGACGGCGATTCACTGCGCAGCGGCGCCGTGGGCGCGTTGCAGGGGTTCCTGCATCCGGTCAGCGTCGCCCGCGAGATCATGCGCCGATTGCCGCATGAGCTGCTGGTGGGGGCGGGCGCGGCCCGCTTTGCCCGCGAGATCGGCGCCGCACCGACCGATAATCTGATCGAGGATTCCCGACGCGCCTGGCAGGCGTGGTTCGATACGGAGCTGACCGAGGCGCAACGGGCCGCCTGGCCCGACCTGCCGCTGGCGCCGCTCTGCCAGCACGCGATCGATCCGGAGACGGTGGGCGAGGCCGGCCAGGACACGACCGTGTTCCTTGCCCAGGACAGCGGCGGCTCGATCGGCTCCGGCACCAGCACCTCCGGCTGGGGCTGGAAATATCCCGGGCGGCTGGGTGACAGCCCGATCATCGGCGCCGGCTCCTACGCCGACACGCGCTATGGCGCCGCCGCCTGCACCGGCGCCGGTGAGATGGCCATCCGCTGCGGCACTGCGCGGTCGATCGTGCTGTACATGAAGCACGGGGCGAGCGTGGCGGATGCGGTGATGGAGGCGGCGGACGACATGCGCGCACTGCGCGGCGGGCTGCTGAGTCGGGTGACGGTGCACGCGATCGACCCGCGCGGGAATCATAAGGTGGTGGCGGTGAACGGCACCGGCGACAACCGCTATTGGCTGTGGGAAGGGCAGGGGACGCCGCGATCCGTACTGGCGGAAACCGTCTCGATCGCACCGGTCGCGACGAAGCGCGACGCCACCGCGCGATTCGGCTACGGGCGCGGGTAGCGCGGCGGGGGTCAGGGCCCATAAGTATCGAGTTGAGGGCGCGGGCGCCAACCGAGCTCCCCCGCCCCTTATGGGAGGCGGAAGGAGGGGAGGGACGCCCCGCGGGACTGGGACAGTGCGGCCTCTCCCCCTTGGGGAGAGAGGAAGTACCTCTGGGCGCCGTTGTCCTGATACCTAAGCACCTGGCCCGGCCATCTACCCCGCGCCAATCGAGCGAGGCTGCAACGCGCACTCACCGTTGACGGAACAATGGCTGGGTTAAGCCCCGCGATGACGGGCAGGTTTTCGGGGCTTCCCGATACGGTGCCATCCTCCGGCGGCGACCATGTGCCCAAAGCCCCGCCCGCCCCGTTCAGCCCGGCTGACCGAGCAAGGCGCAAGACGGCGGTTCGGTTTCCTCCGCACGCCGCGATCTCCGTCGGCATCAACCGGGTCCCATCCGCGTGCCCGGCCGCAACCCGAACCGAGCCCATCGCGTTGCTGCAACAAGGCCGGTGGGCCGAGCCCACCGGTGCGCGAACCAGCCAGAGAGGACACGGCATGACGGCAGGTGTAACAGCTGAAACCCGAACAGGCACCGCGCTTCCTGGCAGTCCTGGCCGCGTCTGGGCCCGCAGTTTCCGCGGTTGGCCGTTGCGTGGGCGCCTGGCGACGCAGCACGCCCCCGCCCAACCAACGCGGTGCATGGCCCAGGTGCCGGGGACGCCGCCGCCGCAGCCGCAACCACCCGCGCCGGCGATCCCGGAGCGTCCCGGTCCGACCATCCCGACGCCACCAGGCCCGGGTCCCGACATCCCGCCTTCGCCGGGTCCGGAAACGCCGTCCCCCGGGCCGGGTCCCGGTCCCGATATCCCCCCGCTCAACCCGCCGGGTCCGGAGATGCCGCCACCGGTGGCGTAGCAGGTCCGCACGCTCTCCTGGGCGAGTCCGTAAGGCGAATCGTGCGCGGCGCAATCCGAAAGGAGTGTTCGAGATGAAATCACGCGTTCTGGTCAATGCCCCGCAGCGCGTCTTCGCCGTGGTGTTCACCAGCGGCGACGAGGTTGTCGAGGGCCTGGAGCATTTCGTCGTGGAGAACACCGTCGAGGCGGCGGACTTCACCGGCCTTGGCGCATTCTCCGATGTGACGCTCGGCTATTTCGACTGGGATAAGAAGGACTATCGCCGCAACCAGCTCGACGAACAGGTCGAGGCGGTCAGCCTGGTCGGCAACGTCGCGCTGGGACCGGACGGCCGGCCCAGCGTGCATCCGCATATCGTGGTGGCGAAATCGGACGGCACCGCTTATGGCGGGCATCTGCTGAAAGGCCATGCCAGGCCAATCATCGAGCTGATCCTGACCGAGCCACCGGCCCATCTGCGGCGCCGGAAGGACCAGGAGACCGGACTGAGCCTGCTCAGGCCCTAGCCACAGTCTGGGCCACGCATCCGGCCTTATGATGGGATGCGGGAAGCATCGGGGCCTCGCCCCGATCCCCATTCAGCAGGCTTTGCCCCCCTGGACCTCCAGCAAGGGCTCAGCCCTTGCAATCGGGTTCGGTTTGGGATGAGGCTGGACGTGACGGCCTCGGACCAACCCACCATCATGAACGGCCCTCCTCCACCCCCCAAACAATTCTCCGGGCAATGGCTTTGGCGGATCCAAGGGGCAGCGCCCCTTGCTGGGGGTTCGGGGGCAACGCCCCGACGCTTGCCCGCCCCGCCCGGCGCATAGACGTGCGGCACGGCCGCGAATTGCCGCGTGGCGTGCGGTTCGCGCGATCTGCTGGTATGGATGAAGTCGTGGGATCGGAGCAATACAGGGGTTCATGCGGATCATAACCAGGCCAGCCTGGCGTAACGACGTCCGTGCCTTCGTCATGCGCGGGAGCGTGGTGGACCTTGCGGTCGCCCTCGTCATCGGTGCTGCTTTCACCGGCGACGTGAACCGTCTGGTGAAAGACGTGTTCAATCCGCTGCTTAGCCTGCTCCCCGGAAGCGTGAACCTCTCCACCGTGTTCGCGGCCCTGAACGGACAGCGTTACGCCTCGCTGGCTGACGCCCAACAGGCCGGCGCACCCACCCTTGATCTCGGGCTGTTCATCAACGCGATCATTCAGTTCCTGATCATGGCCTTTGCCGTAATCTGGCTGGTGAAGGCGCTGTACCCGGCTGTGGCTGCACGAGGACGCCAAGCCCTCGGGTTCGTGCTCGACGGAACGTCTGCTGGCCGGGATTCGCGACCTGCTGAAGCAGGCGAAGGCGTGACCGATTGGCGCAGCATCGGCTGCGGCGCCGCCTTGGCAGGGATTCGATGGTGACGGGCGGTTTCACAAGCCGTTGACCGCCGCTCCGCCATCGCGCAAGGATGTATCGCCATGCTGCTCCTGATCGACAACTACGACAGTTTTACCTTTAATCTCTATCACTTTCTGGGCGACGTTGGCGCCCGGTGTGATGTGGTCCGTAACGACAAGCTGACGGTCGCGGAGGCGCTGGCGCGCCAGCCGGAGGCGATTGTCCTTTCCCCCGGTCCATGTACGCCGAACGAGGCCGGTATTTGCCTGGACCTGATCGCGGCCGCCGCGGGGCGGATCCCGATCCTGGGCGTGTGCCTTGGTCATCAGGCTATCGGCCAGGCGTTCGGCGGCAAGGTGGTCCGCGCCCCGCTGCCGATGCACGGCAAGGTCAGCACAATCACCCACCAAGCCACTGATATCCTTGAGGGGGTGCCGTCCCCGTTCTCCGCCACGAGATACCACAGTCTGGTGGTGGAGCGGGACACGCTGCCGGAGACGCTGGTGCCAACGGCGGAGACCGTGGATGGCATCATGATGGCGATGCGTCATCGCAGCCTGCCGATCTTCGGCGTGCAGTTCCATCCGGAGAGCATCGCCAGCGAGCACGGACACCGCATCCTAGCGAATTTCCTGGCGCTTGCCCGCCGGTCCAATCAGCCCGCGCGCGCGGCCTGACCCGGCCGCGCGACATGTCCAACGACCTCAAACCGATCCTCGCCCGCCTCGCGGCTGGCGCCTTGATGAGCGCCGAGGAGGCCGAGGCCACGTTCGACATCATCATGTCCGGCGAGGCGACGCCCGCTCAGATCGGCGGTCTGCTGATGGCGATGCGGGTGCGTGGGGAGACGGTGGCCGAGCTCACCGGCGCAGTCCGTGCCATGCGCGCCCGCATGACACCGGTGGCTGCCCCGGATGGGGCGATCGATGTCTGCGGTACCGGCGGCGACAATGCCGGCACGCTGAACGTCTCCTCCGCTGTCACCTTCGTGGTTGCCGGCTGTGGCGTGCCGGTGGCCAAGCACGGCAACCGCGCTTTGTCCTCGCGCACCGGCGGCGCCGATGTGCTGACCGCGCTCGGGGTCAATGTCGACGTCCCGCTGGAGCGGCTGGCCGACATTCTGCGTGCCGCCAATTGCGCCTTCCTGTTCGCCCCGCGCCACCATCCCTCGATGCGCCACGCCGCCGGGCCGCGCGTCGAACTGGGTACCAGGACGATCTTCAACCTGCTGGGACCCTTGGCCAATCCGGCCGGTGTGCGGCGCCAACTGACTGGCGTTTTCGCCCCGGAATGGGCGCGCCCGATGGCCGAGACGCTGGCGGCCCTGGGGACCGAGCGCGCCTGGATCGTGCATGGCAGCGGCCTCGACGAGCTGACCGTGGCGGGCGCGAACCAGGTGACCGAGCTACGGGACGGCAGTGTGCGCAGCTTCACCGTCATCCCGGAGGATGCCGATCTGCCCAGCGCGCCGATCGAGGCGATCCGCGGCGGCGATCCCGCCCTGAACGCCGCCAGCCTGCTCGCATTGCTGGAAGGGGCGCCGGGTCCGTATCGCGACACGGTGCTGCTGAACGCCGCCGCGGCGCTGATCGTCGCCGACCGTGCCGAGGATTTGCGCAGCGGCGTGATCCTGGCGGCCAACGCCCTTGCATCCGGCGCCGCCCTGGGGGCGTTGCAGACGCTGCGACGTGAGACCGCCCTGAGCTAGCCTGGCCGCGCCACGGCGCCGCGTCAGGACGAGGAGACGCCATGCCCAACAATTCAACGCCGAGCGGCTCGGATGTGCTCGCCCGAATCTGCGCCGATACCCGCGCCGCCCTGGCGCAGCGCAAGACCGATCTCAGCCTGGACTCGGTGCGCGCCAAGGCCGGCGACGCCAACCCGCCGCGCGGCTTTGGCCGCTGCCTGAAGGAGGCGGCGGCGGACGGTCGCTTCGCCCTGATCGCGGAGATCAAGAAGGCCTCGCCCTCGGGCGGGCTGATCCGACCGGCGTTCGATCCGGCGGGCTTGGCCCGGGCCTATCGCGACGGCGGCGCCACCTGCCTGTCGGTGCTGACCGACGCCAAGTATTTCCAGGGCAGCGCCGAACATCTGGCGGCGGCGCGCGCCGCGGTGGACCTGCCGGTGCTGCGCAAGGACTTCATCCTGGACCCCTGGCAGGTGTTCGAAAGCCGGGCGATGGGCGCCGATTGTGTGCTGCTGATCATGGCGGCTCTGTCGGATGCCCAGGCACGCGAGCTGGAGGGTCTGGCACGCGGACTCGACATGGACGTGCTGGTGGAGGTGCACGACCAGCGCGAGCTGGAGCGCGCACTCGGCCTGGAAACTTCGCTGATCGGCATCAACAATCGCAATCTCAAGACGTTGCACACCGACCTTGCGGTCACCGAGACGCTGGCCCCGATGGTGCCTGCGGAACGTTTCCTGGTGGCGGAGAGCGGCATCCGCACCACCGAGGATCTGCGTCGCCTGGCTGCCGTTGGCGCGCAGGGCTTCCTGGTGGGCGAGAGCCTGATGCGCCAGGACGACGTGACGGTGGCGACCCGGACGCTGCTGGGGACCGCCTGATGGGGGAAACCTGATGGGGAATAGCTGAGCATGAGCGGCCTTAGCCATTTCGACGCCGCCGGCCATGCCACCATGGTGGATGTCTCCGCCAAGCCGGCCACCGACCGCACCGCCACCGCGCGGGCGCGCGTGGTGATGCAGCCAGCGACGCTGGCTCTGATCAAGGCCGGCAGCATGAAGAAGGGCGACGTGCTGGGCGTGGCGCGGCTGGCCGGCATCATGGCGGCCAAGCGCACGGCGGATCTGATTCCGCTGTGTCATCCGCTGCCGATCACCGCAGTTGCGGTGGAGCTGACGCCCGATCCGGCTGCGAGTGCGGTGGAGATTGCAGCCACGGTGCGCACCACCGGGCCGACCGGGGTGGAGATGGAGGCGTTGACGGCCGCCTCGGTGGCTGCGCTGACAGTGTACGACATGTGCAAGGCGGTGGACCGCTCAATGCGCGTCGAGGATTTGCGGGTGACCCACAAGGCCGGCGGCAAATCTGGCGAATTCGCACAGCCGTAGCGCCGAGGCGAGGGCCCAACCGTCGTGCCGGGCGAGGGCCCGACACCCACGGCTTTGCCCGGTACGAAGATGAAGCTTCGTGGCTGCCAGGACCACACCGCGGTACGACGAAGCCATGTGATACCGGAACGACATCACCCTGACACTGCGGCGCCGCTCGCCGTGCCGAGACCGCACCGAGGCCAGCACTATCACCCCTCGCGCCGCCGCTTTACATTTCATCCCAGAGCGAAGCCACAGGGCGGAAAGCAATGAGCGACTGGAGCAAGGTGACACGACCGATCCCGGTCCCGAACGAATGGACCAAGCCATTCTGGGACGCCGCCAGGCGCGGTGAACTGGCGCTGCAACGCTGCCAGAGTTGCAGCCATTTCCAGCATCCGCCCTATGCAACCTGCGTTCAATGCATCAGCACGGACCTCAAGTTCGAGCCGGTGCGCGGCGCCGGCGCGATCTACGCCTACACCATCATGTACCATACCGGCGACAAGCGGTTCGCCGCGGCGGTGCCCTATGCCAGCATCATCGTGGAGCTGGATGACGCGCCGGGCGTGCTGCTGGCCGGCAACCTGCTCGACGCGCCCTACACCGAGGCCAAGGTCGGCCGCCGCGTGGAGGTCATTTTCGAAAAACTGAATGACGAGATCACGCTGCCGCAGTTTCGTCTCGCGCACGCCGAATAAGGGGGAACACCGCATGTGGGACAACCGGTGCAAGATCGCCGTCAGCGGCGTGGGCTATTCCAAGGTGACAAGAAGCGCCGACATTCCGCTTGCCGCGCATGCGCTGGAGGCCGTGCGTGGCGCGGTCGCGGATTCCGGGCTGCGGATGGAGGACATCGACGGCCTCGCGACCTATCCGGAACTGCCGGCGACCGGACATGCCGAGGTGGACGGCATCTCCGTCGTGTCGGTCAACTGCATGATGGCGATGCTGAAACTGCCAGCGCTGACCTGGCATATTCAGGTGGGCACCACGAATATCGGCGGCGCCGTGCAGCAGGCGGCGAACGCGTTGCTGGCCGGTATGTGCAAATACGCGGTGGTGTGGCGGGCGATGCACAACCCGCGCGGCACCTATCAGAACCTGCCCGGCGCCTATGCGTCGGGCGCCGCGCAGTTCACGGCTCCGTATGGGTTTGGCGGGCCAGGGCAGGGGATGGCGGTCGCCTACACGCGCTGGCTGGAGCGGCACGGCCAGAGCCGCGACAAGATGGCGACGCTGGCGGTAACCCAGCGCAAGCACACCCAGCATAATCCGCACGCGTATTTCTACGGCACCGAGCTGACGCGGGAGGATTATTTTGCCTCGCGTATGGTTGCCTACCCGTTCTGTCTGTTCGACTGCGACATCCCGGTGCAGGGCGCGGTCGCCATCGTGCTGACCACGGCGGATCGCGCGCGTGACCTGAAGCCGAAGCCCGCTTACCTGGCCGGATATGGCCAGCGGCTGCATTTCGAGGTGGCGGGGCGCATCGGCAGCCTGTCCAGCTACATGCAGGGCGGCAGTTCCTCCGCGAAACTGACCTGGGAGCGGTCGGGGCTGTCGCCGAAAGATGTCGATGTGGCGCAGATCTATGATGGGTTCTCGGCCTCGGTGATTTACGGGCTGGAATCCTACGGGTTCTGCGGCGAAGGCGAGGCACTGGATTTCATCCAGGACGGACGGATCGAGCTGGATGGGGAACTGCCGCTGAACACGTTCGGCGGCAGCCTGGGAACCGGACGCATCCACGGACTGTGGCACATCATCGAGGGCGTGCTGCAGGCGTCGGGCCGGGCGGGATCGCGCCAGGTGAAGGACGCGAACGTCTCCTTCGTGGGCGCGAGCGCGCCGATCGTGACCGGAACGACATTCATCTTCGTTGGCGATCCGTACTGACGCGCAAGCGGGGAGGAGCGTTGCCGGCGCGGCGGTCAGCGCAGGTGGCAGGCCACTAGGCGGCCATCGGCAATCTGTCGCAGCGCCGGCAGTTCTTCCCTGCAGCGCGCGACGGCGTACGGGCAGCGCGGATGAAAGGCGCAGCCGGACGGCGGATCGAGCGGGCTCGGCACTTCACCTTCCACGATCGGCCCGGCGCGCCGCGCCCGTGGATCGGGAACCGGCGCGGCCAACAGCAGCGCCTCGGTGTAGGGATGCTGCGGCTCCGCGAACAGCGCGTCACGGTCTGCCAGTTCGACGATGCGGCCCAGATACATCACCGCGATGCGATGGCCGATATGTTCCACCACGCCCAGGTCGTGCGAGATGAACAGATAGGCCAGCCCGTATGTCTCCTGCAGATCCAGCATCAGGTTCAGCACCTGCGCCTGCACCGAGACATCCAGCGCCGAGACCGGTTCATCCGCAACGATCAACGCCGGTTGCAGGCTGAGGGCGCGGGCGATGCCGAGCCGTTGGCGCTGCCCGCCGGAGAATTCGAACGGCCGCCGATCCATAACGTCGGGCCGCAAACCGACCCGCGTGAGCAGGTCCGCCGCCTGCTCGCGACGTTCCGTGCCCGACAGATGCTGGTAGTTCTCCACAGGCTCGGTCACGATCTCGGCCGCGGACAGCCGCGGGTTCAGCGAGGCATACGGGTCCTGGAACACCATCTGCACACGCCGGCGGAACGGCCGCATCTGTTCCGGTGTCAGATCGGTGACATTGCGCCCCTCGATCAGAATGCGGCCTTCGGAGGGTTCCAGCAGGCGCAGCACCAGCTTGCCGACGGTCGACTTGCCGCAACCCGACTCGCCTACCACGCACAAGGTTTCACCCGGCTGGATCTGCAGCGAGACGTCTTCCACCGCGCGCAGTTCGGCGACGGTGCGGCGCAGGAACCCCCGCACGATGGGAAATCGCTTGGAGAGATGCTGGATTTCCAGAACAGGCGTCGTCATGCGGCCTCCGCGCGAATGCAGGCGACGCGATGGCCCGGGGCAATGCTGCGCAGCGTCACCGGTGCACTGCGACAGGCATCGATGGCGAGTCCGCAGCGCGGCGCGAAGGCGCAGCCCGCCATCGGCTCCGCAAGGTTCGGCACCACGCCGGGAATTTCCGGCAGGCGTCGTCGGCGCGCGCTGGCACGTCCGGGGATCGAACCCATCAGGCCACGCGTATAGGGATGCGCCGGCTGGTCGAACAGGGTTTCGACCGAGGCTTCCTCCACCACGCGACCGGCATACATCACGATGACGCGCTGGCAGGTTTCCGCCACCACGCCGAGATCATGCGTGATCATCAGAATCGCGGCGCCGATGCGCTCCTTCAACTCCAGCATCAGTCGCAAAATCTGCGCTTGGATCGTCACATCCAATGCCGTCGTCGGCTCATCGGCAATCAGCAGGCTCGGCGAACATGCAAGCGCCATCGCGATCATCGCGCGTTGCCGCATGCCGCCGGAAAAATGATGCGGATAGTCGCGCACCCGGCGCGACGCATCGGGGATGCGCACCAGGCGCAGCATCTCCTCCGCATGCGCCATCGCCGCGGCACGCGTGGCGCCCTGGTGAATCCGTACCACCTCGGCGATCTGCTCGCCGATCGTGTGCACGGGGTTGAGGCTGGTCATCGGCTCCTGGAAGATCATCGCAATGCGATCGCCGCGCACCGCGCGCATTTCAGCTTCTGACAGGTCCAGCAGATTGCGGCCGTTGAATCTGATTGCGCCGGCGACCGCACGCCCCTGCTTCGGCAGCAACTGCATCACCGAAAGCGCAGTCACGCTCTTGCCACATCCGGATTCGCCGACCAGGCCGAGCGTCTCGCCGGGTGCGATGGAGAAGCTGACATTCTCGACCGCGCGTGTGACGGTCTGTTCGCCGAAGAAGCGGGTGCATAGGCCTTCGACCTCGAGCAGGTTCTCGGTCATAGGCTGCGGGCGAGCCTCGGATCGAGCCGATCGCGCAGCCCGTCGCCCAGCATGTTCACCGCCAGCACGACGATGGCGAGTGCGAAGCCGGGGAAGAAGATGGTCCAGGGTGCGATCCCCAGATACAGGCGCGAACCGGCAATCATGTTGCCCCAGGTTGGAATGTTGGGCGGGATGCCGGCGCCGAGGAACGACAGCCCGGCTTCGACGAGGATGGCCGAGGCGCACACATAAGTTCCCTGCACCGTCAGCGGCGCGATGGTGCTGGGAAGGATATGGCGGCGCAGGATCTTGATGGTGCGTGCACCGCCTGCGAGCGCCGCTTCGACATAGGGCTGCTCGCGGACGCCGAGCACGACGGAGCGCACCAGCCGCACGTCGCGCGGAACTTCGGGGATGACGATGGCGAGAATGACAATGCCGACTCCGCCATGCGTCAGCGACACCAGGGCGATGGCGAGCAGGATGTTGGGGATCGCCATCAGCCCATCCATCAGCCGCATCACGATGCTGTCGAACCGCTTATAGTAGCCGGCGAGCAGACCAATGATCAGCCCGCCGAGCGTCGCTGCGATGCCGACCGAGAACCCGACCAGCAGCGAGATGCGGGCTCCGTAGGCGGTCCGTGCGAATACGTCCCGCCCGAGATTGTCGGTTCCGAACCAATGTTCGGCAGATGGCGGCTGCAGCCGATGGATCGGCGTCATCAGATAAGGATTGCCGGCATAGAGCGGGGCGGCCAGCGCCAGCAGAATCATGAGACCGAGGATGCCGCCGCCAATGCACAGTGATGCATGGCGGCGGACGAAACGCGCGACGGTGGAGCGACTCGCAGTGGCGCCTTGCAGCTTGAGTGCGGCCTCAGACATTTTCATCCGGGCGGCGGAAGAGATGCGGGCCGACACTGGCGCGCACGCGCCACCTTGTGACCGGTGATGAAACGATACGCCGGATGCGCATCAGTATCGGATCCGCGGATCGATGATCGTGTAGGCCAGGTCGACCAGCAGGTTGACGAACACATAGGCGCCGGAGAACACCACGATGACACCTTGAATGATCGGATAGTCGCGGTTGGTGATGGCATCGACGGTGAGCCGCCCGAGACCGGGAATGTTGAACACCGTTTCAGTAATAACGACGCCGCTGATCAGCAGTGCGACGCCGATTCCGATGACGGTGGCGATTGGAACGCCGGCATTCTTCAGCGCATGGTGCAACAGCATGGATTGCGTGGATGCCCCTTTGGCGCGCGCCGTGCGCATATAGTCCTCCGCCAGGACCTCCAGCATGCTGGCGCGGGTGATGCGCGCGATCAGCGCGACATAGGCCATGCCCAGTGCGAGCGCCGGCAGCAGCAGGTGGGACAGCCACGGCCATAGCCCGGCTGACAGCGGCACGTACCCTTGCACCGGCAGCCAGGCAAGTTGCATCGCGAAGATATATATCAGCACATAACCAACCACGAAGACCGGCACGGAAAAGCCCAGCGCCGAAAATGCCATCAGGGCCCGATCCAGCCATCCCCCGGCGCGCCAGGCCGCCAGCACGCCGGCACCGACCGCAAGCACCGCCGCGAAACCAATGGTCAGTAGGGTCAGCGAGACCGTCGCCGGCAGCCGCTGCTGAATCAAGGTGAACACTGGCGTTTGCGAAAAGATCGAGATGCCGAAATTGCCGTGCACCAGGCCCCAAACCCAGCGGCCGAACTGCACCGGCAGCGGCAGATCGAGCCCGAGCTGGTGCCGAATGGCCGCGATCTGCACTGGCGTTGCATTGTCCCCGGCGATCACCGCAGCGGGATCACCGGGCGCAATGTGCAGCAGCAGGAAGATGAACACGCCGACCACCGCCATGACCACCAGCAAGGCGGCGAGTTCGGCGTGCAATGTAAGCCCCCATCGAGCTGTCAGGCCTTCGTCACGTTCCAGAACGGGATGATCTCGGGAATGCCGATGAAGCCGCTGACATTCTTACGCATCGCCGACGGCGACACCCACTGGCCGAGAATGACCTCCGGCACGAACTCCCAGCCCAGTGTTGCCATCTTCACCGCAATCGCCTTGCGAGCTGCTTCATCCGGCGCCTTCGCCCATTGCATTCTCAGCTTCTCGTACTCCTCATTGCTCGGCCAGCCGTACCAGGCCGTCTTGCCGCTCGCCGACAGCGCATTCAGCGCGATCGGGTTGCTGAACGCATAGCCGCTGCCCCAGGTCACGAAGATGTCCCAGCCGCCCTTGTCGTCCGGCTCCATGCTGGCGCGGCGCGTCACCACGCCACCCCAGTCGCTGGTGGCAAGCTCGGTCTTGACGCCGATCTTCTGCAACTGACCGGCAATGAGCTGGGCGGAGTTGTTCATGAACGCGATGTTGGTCGCATCCAATACGATCACATTCTCCCCCTTGTAGCCGGACTTCTGGAACAGCGCCTTGGCCTTTTCCAGATCGACGCCCTGCTTGAACCAGTCGGTGCCGGCATCCGTCTGCATCGGGTTGTTGCAACCGAAGAAGGACGGGCAGGTCTGGTAGTATTTCGGATTGCCGAACGTCGCTTTCAGGAAATCCTCCTGGTGCAGCAGATGCAGCATCGCCTGCCTGGCATGCACCGATTCGAACGGCGCATGCAGGCAGTTCATCCGTGCAATGCCGACATTGCCGCTCTTATTCAGCACCGTGGTGGTGATATTGGAATCACCTTGCAACTGCGGCAGCAGATCGATCGGCGGCAGCTCATAAAAATCGATTTCGCCGGATTGCAGGGCCGCCGTGGCGGTCTGCTCATCGCCGATGTTTTCCCAGATTACCTTGTCCAGATGCACCACCTTGCCGCCCGCCAGGCCGCTGGGCTTTTCCGAGCGCGGCACATACTTGGTCCATTTGTCGTAGACGTATTTGTTGCCCGGACGGGTCTCTGCCTCGTTGAAGGTGAACGGACCGGAGCCAATGCGCGCCTTTACCTGCTGGAACGGATCGGTCTCCGCATCCTGCTTGCGCATCATGAAGCAGACCGGTGTGACCGGACTTGCCAGCAGATCCAGCACCAGGCCGAACGGCTCCTTCAAGGCAATGACAAAGGTCTTGTCGTCCTTGGCCGAGATGTCCTTGACGAATTGCTGCATGACCTGGCCGCCGCCGTTGCGCGCCATCCAGCGGTGGAGGGACGCGACGCAATCTGCGGCGGTGACCGGCGTGCCGTCCTGCCAGCCCAGCCCGTCACGCAGTTCGAACGTGTAAGTCAGCTTGTCGTCCGACAGGCTGTGCTTGCCGACCATCTGTGGCTGCGGCTTGTAATGCTCGTCGATCGCGAACAGCGTGTCGTACACCATCGCGCCGTAATAGGCGGTAATGTTCGCAGTGGTCCAAATCGGGTCGAAGACGCGCAGATCGCCTTGCATGACCGCACGCAGCGTAACCGGCCCCGCGGCACGCGCGCGGGTCAAACCTGGCAAGCCAAGCGCGCTCACCATACCAGCCTGAATTACAGCCCGCCGTGACGTTTTCATTGAAGCCTCTCCTTCTTGTATTTTGCCGGGATGCTATGCGGATCGAGCGGGCGACGCAAACCCGACAAGATCGCGATCACGGCCGTCCCATGCCACGAACAACGAGTAATGCGCGGCGAAACATGGGGGTATTATTGCTATTAATCAGCGCTCACAAAAATCATTGTTGCTATCTGTCATTCGCCGGTGCGCCAGTCAGTTCCCTTGCGCCCGGAGAACCGCGCCGTGCAGGCGTTGGCAGTGCAGGTCATGCATTGCACTGAGGGGCGGGCTGGAAGTAGGGGGGCGTTGCCCCCGAAACCCCCAGCAAGGGGCGCTGCCCCTTGCAACCCCGCCAAGGGCCCGGCCCTTGGAACCGAATCCGTTTGAGGTGGGGAGGGACCGGTCGTGATGATCGTTTGGTCTGGACCCCGCCGCACGCCCTCCCCGCCCCAAACTGAATCCGATTGCAAAGGCTGTGCCTTTGCTGGGGGCCGGGGGTAAAGCCCCTGGTGGGGTTCGACGAGGCAAAGCCCCGTCGCTCCCTGACCGTCCGCAGGGCAAGTGCGTGCCGGGCGCTGCGAAGCGCGGCGTCGGCTACGCCGCGCGCGCCGCGGTAGCGGTCCGCAGCAACTGGATCACCATGTCAGACTCCATCACGTCGCCAAAGATGTTGTAGAACGCCGACAGCGACGCGTCATGTTCTTCCTGGGTGTTCGCTGCGTTGCCGTCGCTGATCATGACGGTCCGGAAATTCGTCATCATCGCATCGCGCGCGGAGGACTCGCAGCAGACATTGGTCACCGTGCCGGTGATCAGAACCGTATCGAATCCGCGGATGCGCAGGTGCTCCGGCAGGTCCGATGCTCCCGGCAGGAATGCGCTGTAGCGGTATTTCAACACGCTCTCGTCCTGCGGCTGCACATCCAGGGCGGGCCATAGGGCGTGGCCTTTGGTGCCCTCCGACATTGCCGCAATGCGCTTGTCGCGCATTTCCGGTGTGGCCATGTTCTGAGCCACCGACCATTCCGTCAGGCAGGCGACGTCATGCGTGTTCTTGACCCAGAACACGCCGCCGCCGGTCTGCCGCACCGCCGCTGCGAGCCGGTTGACAGCCGGCACAATGGCACGCGCCGACGGCACCACGGCGTGACCGACCGCGTCATCCATGAAGGCGTTCTGCAGATCGATCACCACCAGCGCGGTGCGTGACGGAATCAGATCCGCAAAGCAATGCAACGCGCCGCGGCGAGCGACCACACGCTGCACGATTGCGTCGGGAATTGTTGCTCCGGTCAGGTTCATGCTGAAACGTCCTCGACAGTTTTGAGTGTGGCATCCGTGGGTTCGGCCACTGCGAGGCATGCCGCCATCCGGCCAGGTGCCGGGTAGCGCTGCGGCGGAATACCGCTGCGACACGCCGCCATGCGTCGCGGACAGCGCGGTGCGAAGGCGCAGCCTTGCGGCAGCACGCGCAGATCGGGCGGGCTGCCGGGAATCGCGTCGATGTCTTGGTCGCGAGACTGGCCGTGCACCGTGGAGGCGAGCAGGCCGGCGGTGTACGGGTGTGCCGGCGCCGACAGCACCTGTGCGACCGGTCCGCTTTCCACGATGCACCCAGCGTACATCACGGCGATTGTATCGGCGATCTCCGAGGCCACGCCGAGGTCGTGGGTGACGAAGATCATGCCCATCCCGAGTTCCCGCTGCAGCCGGCGCAGCAGGATCAACACCTGGACCTGCACGGTGGCATCAAGCGCGGTGGTGGGTTCGTCGGCGAGCAGCAGGCGCGGATTGCAGGACAGCGCCATCGCGATCATCGCGCGTTGCCGCAGTCCGCCGGACAGTTCATGCGGATAGGCATCCAGGCGACGTTCGGCGGAGGGAATGCGCACGAGTTCCAGCAGTTCCAAAGCGCGTGCGCGCGCGGCCTTGCGATCGCAACCGGTGTGGCGGCGGATCGTCTCGCCGATCTGCTGGCCAACCGTGTAGACCGGATCCAGTGCGGTCATTGGTTCCTGAAACACCATCGACACCAATCCGCCGCGCAGATCGCGCAAGGCTCGCTTCGGCATCGTCAGCACGTCCTGGTCGGCAACGGTCACGCGGCCATCGATGCGGGCGCGTGGTGGCAGCAGCCGCATCAGCGCACGCAAGGTGACGCTCTTGCCGGAGCCGGATTCGCCCAGGATGCACAGCACCTCGCCAGGCCGCACGGTGAAGCTGACGCCGTTCACGGCGTGCACCGTGTTCTCCCGGCTGACGAAGCGCACCGACAGATCCTCGACCTGCGCGAGGACGCCGCTATCGTCGGACATCACAGTTCCTTTCCGATCTGGCTGTGGCCGGATGACGGATCGCGCATATGGCAGGCGGCGATGTGGGAGGCGGGGCTTTCCCAAACACCCAGCAGCGGGTCCTTGGTTTCGCAGACGGCTTCGGCGAACGGGCAGCGCGTGTGGAAGCGGCAGCCGCTCGGCGGATCGATGGGGTTGGGCGGATCGCCGGTGATCGGTGGCTCCTCAATACGATTGGCTGGGTCCATGGACGGACGCGATGCCAGCAGTGCCTTTGTATAGGGATGTGCCGGACGTTCGAAGATCGCATCGACAGGACCGAGTTCCACTACCCGGCCGAGATACATCACCAGTACGCGGTCGCTGATGTAATGCACCACGTTCAGATCGTGGCTGATGAACACATAGGTCAGGTTGAGCTGCCGCTTGAGTGCGCGCAGCAGGTTGAGCACCTGGGCTTCCACCGATTTGTCGAGCGCGGAAACCGGCTCATCGAGGATCACCATGCGTGGGCCGGTGGCGAGGGCGCGTGCGATGTTCACCCGCTGCTTCTGACCGCCGGACAGCTCGTGGGGGTAGCGCGGACCGAACAGATCCGGGTTCAGGCCGACCTTGCTGAGGATATCGCGCGCGATGTCGCGCGCCTCGGTCTTCTGCTTGCCCTGCACGAAGGGCCCGAACGCAACCGAATCGCGGATTGGCATGCGCGGATTGAGCGAGGAGTAGGAGTCCTGAAACACCATCTGCACCTGGCGGCGCAGCGCATCCACCGCGATACCGCGCGGTGCCGCCACGGCATCGCCGTCGAACACCAGTTCCCCTGCATCGGGTACTACCAGGTGCAGCAGCAGGCGTGCCAGGGTCGACTTGCCACAGCCGGATTCGCCGACGATGCCCAGTGTTTCGCCTTTGCGTACGGTGAAGGAAACGCCGTCGACAGCCTGCACGGATTTGTCGCGCACGCCTTTGACCGGGAAGTGTTTCAGCAGATTGCTGGCGATCAGCAGCGGCTGGGATGCGCCGCCGCGATCACGCGGGTCGAGCACCATGTCTTGCATTGGCAGATCCATGATTACATCCGCACATCCATGGCCGCGCGCAAACCGTCGCTGACCAGGTTGAAGCAGATCGAGGTGATGAAGATTGCCACACCCGGAAGCGCACAGACATAGGGCACGACATAGATCGACTGGCGCAGTGTGCTGAGCATCAGTCCCCAATCCGGCGTGGGCGGGCGCACGCCGAGACCAAGGAAGGACAGGCCGGAGGCAAGCAGGATGCTGACGCTCACGAGTGACGAGGCATAGATGAAGACGGGGCCGAGCACGTTGCCCAGCACGTGGTAGCGGATGATGGTGGCGGTGCCGGCGCCAGTGGCGCGGGCGGCCTCGATGAAGTCGAGCGAGCGCACCTGGGTAGTGGCGGTCTCGGCGACGCGGCACATTGGCGGAATGAACACCAGGGTCAGTGCAATCATGCCGTTCACGATGCCGCCGCCCATCGCGCCGGCGACGGCGACCGCGAGCAGCACGGAGGGGAAGGCGTAGAACACGTCCATCGTGCGCATGATGCCGGTGTTGATGGGGCCGCCGGCGAATCCGCCGATGACGCCGAGTAGACCGCCGATCATGGAGGCGATCAGCACCGGAACGACGCCCATCAGCAGGGAGACGCGACCGCCATAGATCAGGCGTGACAGCATGTCGCGGCCGAGTTCATCGGTACCGAGCAGGTGGTCGCGCCATCCCATGGGCTTCAGCCGGCCGACGATGCTTTCCTTGTATGGATCGAACGGCGCGACCCATGGGGCGAAGATTGCCGCGAGGACAATCAGCAGCACGATGGTGGCGAACATCAGCGTTATCTTGTCGTGCCGCAGGCGGTAGCCGACCGACTGCCAGTAGCTGCGGACGCGGGTCGCCGGCGCGGCCTGTTCCTCGAATGTGTCCAGCGGCTCGTTGAGGACTATGGAATTGGGCATGTGTCCGCTCCGCGTCAAACGCGCCGTATGCGCGGGTCGATGATCGACTGCAGCAGATCGACGACCAGGTTGGTGGCAACGAAGATCAGTGACAGTGCCAGAATGGTTCCCTGGAGTACCGGCACGTCACGATTGATGATGGCCTTGCTCAGCAGGAAGCCGCTGCCGGGCCAGGTGAACACGGTCTCCACCAGGATGGATCCGCCGAGCAGATAGCCGAATTGCAGGCCCATGACGGCGAGGACCTGGGGCAGCGAGTTTTTCAGCACGTGGCGCGTGACGGCCCATTCCGACAGGCCTTTGGCGCGCAGGGTTTGCACGAAGTCCTGGTTGCGTACTTCGGCGACGGCAGCCCGGGTGGTGCGGGCCAGGATGCCGATTGGGATCATCGCAAGTGTGATGACCGGCAGGATCAGGAACTTGGCATTGCTCCATTGCAGGATATGAAATCCGGTGGAGCCGTTCGGTCCCATGCCGGTGGCCGGCAGCCACATGTACTCGACTGCGAAGAAGATCACCAGCACGATGCCCAGCCAGTAGTTTGGCAGGCTGACGCCGATCACCGCGGTGCCGGTGACGACGCGATCCACCCAGCGGCCCGGAAAGCAACCGGCGAGTGCGCCCATGATGTAGCCGAGGGCGAAGGAGAGCGGCAGGGCGAACAGGGCCAGCAGCGACGTGTTGGCGATGGCGTCGGTGACCTCCAGGATCACCGGTCGACGAGTGGATATCGACATGCCGAAATCGCCGGTCAGCACGTGCCCCAGCCATATCACGTATTGCACCGGAATCGGCTTGTCGAAGCCATAGGCGTGTTTGACGATGGCGATGGTTTCGGCTGTTGCGTCAGGTGGCATCACGGTCTGCAGCGGATCGCCCGGCGCGATATACACCAGCGAGAAGCACACGATGCTGACACCGAGTGCGATCGGAATCGCGTACAGGAAGCGGCGGAGGATGTAGCGAGTCATGGGGCGGGCTCCGCTTGGTCAAAGAAGCGTCGGAGTAGGACGTCATGGCCGGGCCGCAACCCGGCCATGACGACGATGGCTTATTGCGACACGCTCACCGGTGTCAGGTCCTGGAACCAGCTCTGTGCCTGCACGAAGCCGTGCACCTTGGGCGACATTGCCCGCGGGTTGAGATCGTGTGCGACGAAGATCATCACGGCATCCTCGTTCATCTTCTCATTCAGCTTGGTCAGCAGGGCGAGCCGCTTGGTGTTGTCGAACTCGGAGAAGATCTCCTCCACCAGTTTATCGGTCTCGGGGTCGCCGTAGTGACCCCAGTTGCTGCCCTTTGGCGCCCATTGCTTTGTCCACACATGGCGGATCAGTGCGTTGAACGGATCCTGTGCCTGACGGCTGACATTGATGCCGTTGATGTCTGGATACTTGTCCACCCCGGCGCGCGTCAGGTCGAGCAGGGCGTTCCAGTCCATGGTGTCCAGCGTCACCTGGAAGCCGACCGCGTCCATCTCGGACTTTACCAGTTCGTTCATCGGCAATGGCTGCATCTGGCCGGAACCGGATGTGGAAATCGCGAAGGTCACCTTGCACGGAAGGCAGCCGGCTTCCTTCAGCAACGCCTTGGCCTTGGCGGGATCGTATTTGTACAGCTTGGGATGCCCGTAATAGGGCGTTGATGGCGGAACCGTCGAATAGCCTTCAAGCATCAGACCGTTCAGCAGATCCTTCATGTCCTCCCGGTTCAGCGCGTAGTTGGCCGCCTGGCGGACACGCTTGTCTTTGAACGCGCCCTTCACAAAATTCAACTGATAGGTCCAGTTGTGCGGGTAGGCATTGGTGACGATTGTCATGTCCGCCGACTTCAGGCGCGCGATCGCATCGGGGGAGGGTGCTTCGATCCAGTTTACCTGGCCGGACAGCAAAGCCGCCGTGCGAGTGGATGCTTCCGGCATCGGGATCAGTACCAGCCGGTCCTGCTTCGGCACCCGGTTCTTGTCCCAGTATGCGGTATTGGGCACGAATTCCATACGCTGATGCGGGACCGCACGATCGAACCGGTACGGTCCGGTACCAGACGGATTCTTCGCATACTCCGTCCAGTTATACTTCATCTCCTTTGCTCGGCAGGGACTAATCATCATCACATAACTGATCTCATACGGAAACAGCGAGTCCGGAACCTTGGTCTCAAACGCAACCGTGTGATCGTCGATCTTGGTCACCCCGGCATAGTTCCCAAGATAAGACCGCGCCTGGGCGAATTGCGAGGGATCGAACTCCGGCGCCTTCTCGTCGGTCGAGTGGCTCAGATTCCATACCACATCATCCGCGCCGAAGCTGCAGCCATCGTGCCACTTCACGCCCTCACGCAGCTTGAAAATCCAGCGCTTGCTGTCCTTCGGATCGATATGCCATTCCGTGGCCAGACCGGGCTTGATGTCGGAGGCCTTGTCCGCGCTCGACAGATCCCACAGCACGAGTGAGTCGTAGAGATTGTATCCGACGAAACGATAACCCTCGAACCCCTGGTCCGGATTCCCGGTCGTGATCGGCAGATCGCCCGCCGTCATGCCGACAACCAACGTCCCGCCGGCCTTGGCCTGAAGCGCGCCCAGACAGATTGCACCACTCACCGCGCATGCCGCGGCATATCTCAGAAAACCCTGCGTCATCATGATCCCCAAGCAAGTCTCCCTGCCGCTTCGTGTGTCGCACCGCTCGCGGCATCGCGGCGCGTTTTCTGCCACCGCGTCAGGGTTCGACGCTGATCGGCGTCAGGTCCTGAAACCAGTTCTGCGCCTGCACGAACCCATGCAGCTTGGGCGACAAAGCCCGCGGATTCAGATCGTGCGCGACGAAGATCATCACGGCGTCATCGTTCATCGTTTCATTCAACCGGGTCAGCAGCGCGAGCCGCTTTGCCGGGTCGAATTCGGAGAACACCGCGTCCACCAGCGTGTCGACCTTCTGGTTGCTGTAATGGCCCCAGTTGCTGCCATGCGGTGCCCATTGCTTGGTCCAGACATGGCGGATCAGCGCATTGAATGGGTCCTGCACTGTGCGGCTGACATTGATCGCGCTGATATCGGGGAACTTGTCGACGCCGGCCCGGGTCAGATCCAGCAAGGCGTTCCAGTCCATCGTGCTCAGCGTAACCTGGAACCCGACAGCATCGAGCTGGGATTTCACCAGCTCGTTCATCGGCAGCGGCTGCATCTGGCCGGACCCCGAGGTGGAAATGGCAAAGGTCACCTTGCACGGAATGCAACCGGCTTCCTGTAACAGTGCCTTGGCTTTGTCCGGGTCGTATTTGTATTGTTTTGGGTGGCCATAATACGCAGTCGATGGCGGCACCGAGGAATAGCCTTCCAGCATCAGTCCGTTCAGCAGATCCTTCATGTCCGCGCGGTTCACCGCGTAATTGGCCGCCTGACGAACCCTCTTGTCAGTGAATGGACCTTTCACGAAATTCAACTGATAGGTCCAGTTGTGCGGATAGGCGTTGGTGACGATCTGCATGCCCGCCGATTTCAACCGTGCGATCGCATCGGGGGAGGGCGCCTCGATCCAGTTCACCTGGCCGGACAGCAAAGCCGCGGTGCGGGTGGACGCTTCCGGCATCGGGATCAGCACCAGCCGGTCCTGCTTCGGCACTCGGTTCTTGTCCCAGTATTCCGCGTTCGGCAGGAGCTCCATGCGCTGATGCGGCACGGCATGCTCGAAGCGATACGGGCCGGTTCCGGACGGAGCCTTTGCGTATTCCGTCCAGTTGTACTTCACTTCCTTCGCGCGACATGGGCTGATCAGCATCACGTAGCTGATCTCGTACGGAAACAGTGAGTCGGGCGCCTTGGTTTCAAACGCGACGGTGTGGTCGTCGATCTTGCTGATGCCGGCGAAGTTGCCGAGATAGGTCAGCGTCTGGGCATACTGCCCGGGATCGAATTCCGGCGCCTTCTGATCGCGCGAGTGGCTCATGTTCCACAGCACCGCGTCGGCGTCGAACGGGCAGCCATCGTGGAATTTCACGCCTTCGCGCAGCTTGAATATCCAGCGTTTGTGGTCGGCTTCGTCGACATGCCACGCGGTGGCGAGGCCAGGCTTGATGTCGGATGCCTGGTCGGATTTCGACAGGTCCCACAACACCAGTGAATCGTACAGATTATATCCGACGAAACGAAGTCCCTCGGCCCCCTGGTCGGGGTTGCCGGTGGTGATCGGCAGATCGCCCGCCGTCATGCCAACGACCAGGGTGCCAGCGGCCTGTGCACCGGCTGTCGCCAGACCAAGCAGGCTGCCAAATCCCGCCGCTGCGATCGAAGGAAACCAGCTTCGTGCCATTCTTGTCCCCGAGGCAGGTGCACCTGCCGTTCCTTGTCCGTACACGCCGCAAGTGGTCTCGCGGTGTTTCACTTTGCTGCGGGTTTCAGGGAGCAACGCTGATTGGCGTAAGGTCCTGAAACCAGCTTTGCGCCTGCACGAACCCATGCACTGCCGGTGCCATCGCCCGCGGGTTCAGGTCGTGAACCACGTAGATCATCACCGCGTCGCGCCCCTCCAGCTCATGCAGCTGGGTCAGCAGCGCGAGTCGTTTCGCCGCATCGAACTCATTGAAGATTCTTCCGATCAGCGCTTCTGCCTGCGGGTTTTCGTAATGACCCCAGTTCGATCCCGCCGGTGCCCAATAGGCCTTGCCGACCAGCTTGATGATCGCATTCACCGGGTCCAGCAGGCCGCGAGAGAAGTTCAGCCCGTCATAATCAGGAAACTTTCCCACGCCGGCACGATAGACGTCCAGCAGCGCGTTCCAATCCATCGGCTTGATGGTGACCTGGAATCCGGCTTCCTCAAGCTGGGACTTCACCAGCTCGTTCATGGGCAAAGGCTGCATCTGGCCGGAGCCGGAGGTGGAGATGCCGAATGTCACGTTACACGGCAGGCAGCCGGCTTCCTTCAGCAGCGCACGCGCCTTGCCGGGATCATGTGTGTATTTGGGTGGGTTGCCGTAATACGCCATGGTGGGCGGCACCACATCGTATTCCGGCATGGCGGTGCCACCCAGCAGGTCAACGACGTCCGCGCGGTTGATGGCGTAATTCGCAGCCTGCCGCACCCGCAGGTCCTTGAACGGGCCGTGCGCAAAATTCAGCATATACGGCCAGTCATGCGGATAGACATTGGTCACCACCTGCATCCCGGCCGATTTCAGCCGCGGGATCGCATCCGGCGATGGCGCCTCGATCCAGTTCACTTGCCCGGACAACAGAGCCGCGGTGCGGGTCGATGCTTCCGGCATCGGGATCAGCACCAGCCGGTCCTGCCGGGGAATGCGCGCCTTGTCCCAGTATTCGGTGTTCGGCACCATTTCCAGGCGCTGATGCGGCACGAACCGGTCGAACTTGTAGGGGCCGGTTCCGGACGGATGCAGCGCATACTGGCCCCAGTCGTAGTGCAGCGCCTTGGCGCGGCAGGGGCTGATCATCATCACGTAGCTGAGGCTGTAGGGAAACAGCGACTCAACGAAATTGGTTTCGATCGCGACGGTATGCTCGTCGATCTTGCTGATCGACTTGAAGTTGGTCAGAAAACTACGCGTATAGGCGAATTGCTGAGGAAAGAACGCGGCGGATTTTTGGTCGGTGCGGAACTCGAAATTCCACACAACATCGTCGGCGGTGAATTTGCAGCCGTCATGCCAGGTCACGCCGTCGCGCAGATGCACGATCCAGCGCTTGTGGTTGTTCGGGTCGACCTCATAGGAGGTCGCGAGGCCGGGGCGGATTTCCGACGCCTGGTCGGATTTTGACAGGTCCCACAGCAGCAGCGAATCATAGAGATTGTAGCCAACGAAACGATATCCCTCGAAACCCTGGTCGGGATTGCCGGTCGTGACGGGAATATCGCCGGCGGTCATGCCGACCGTCAGCGTGCCGCCGGCCTTGGCTGCGCCGCACAGCGCGGTCAGTGCCAATGCAAGAACGGCCCGCAACGAGCGCGTGCGGGTTCGGGGTTCGGGACGGCGCAGATGCAACGGCGAATTCCTCGTCATGGGCCCGGACAGCCGCTGCGCAGCGATCTGGGCGGGTACGCTATGCTGCAATGCAGCATCCATTCCGGGCCGACGCAACAGAAATATGCCCACCCCAGGGCAGCGTGCTGGCCAAGTCTGCCGAACATCCGATCAGTATGATTAAAAGCACGGCAATGTAGCCTATAATACGATCATTTGGCGCGTCGCGTGTGCACCGAAGCAAGCCGGGTTGCCCTTTCCCGCCGTCCCAGGCAACCATCGCGGCGGACCGGGAGAGCAAACCTCATGACGTGGCGGATCGGCATCGATATCGGCGGTACCTTCACTGACGTCGCGATGGTGGAGGAGCAGTCCGGCCGTATCGAAATTGCCAAGGTGTTGACTACGCCGCGCGATTTCGGCCAGGGGGTGATCGACGGCGTGCGCCAGGGACTCACCGCGCATCATATCGATCCCGGCGACGTCGCGTTGCTGGCGCACGCCACCACCGTGGTGACCAATGCGCTGCTGGAAAAGAAAGGCGCACGCGCCGGCTTCATCGCGACGCGCGGCTTTCGCGACATATTGGAACTGCGCCGGTCCTCGCGGCCCGATCTGTACGACCTGTTCCAGGACGCCCCCGGCGTGCTGGTGCCGCGCCGGCACCGCTTCGAAATCACCGAGCGCATCGATGCACAGGGCCAGGTGGTCACACAGCTGGAAGAAGCCGAACTGCCCGCGCTGATCGAGGCAATCCGTGACGCCGGATTGCAGACTGTCGCGGTGTCGTTCCTGTTCTCTTTCCTTAACGACACCCATGAGCGGCGCGTCGGCGCGCTGTTGCGGGCGGCGCTGCCGGATGTCGGCGTGTTCTTGTCCTGCGAAGTGCTGCCGGAAATCCGCGAATTCGAACGCGCCAGCACCACCGCCGTCTGCGCCTATGTCGGGCCTCTGCTCGCCTCCTATCTCGAACGGCTGCAACAAGCCGCCGCCGCGCTCGGCCTGCCGGCGTTGCATGTCATGGGATCGTCCGGCGGCGTGTTCGACATTGCCGAAGCCCTGCGCATGCCCGCGGCCGCTGTGGAATCCGGTCCCGCCGCCGGTGTCGTCGCAGCCTCCCTCGCAGGACGCCAACTCGGCCGTCCCAATCTCATCTCGTTCGACATGGGCGGCACCACGGCGAAGGCCAGCGTCATCGTCGATGGCGAAGTCGCGGTGACCGCGGAATACGAAGTCGGCGGCGCGGCCAATGCAAAGCGCTGGATGCACGGCACCGGCCATCCGATCCGCGTGCCGGTGATCGACCTGGCGGAGGTCAGCGCCGGCGGTGGCTCCATCGCCTGGATCGATCCTGGTGGCGCCTTGAAAGTCGGACCGCATAGCGCGGGCGCCGATCCGGGTCCCGCGGCTTATGGCGCCGGCGGCACGCGGCCCACCGTCACCGACGCCGATGTGGTGCTGGGTCACCTCGATCGGGAGTTGCTGCTGGGCGGCGGCCTGCGGATCGACCTTCCGGCCGCGGAACGAGCGATCCACACAGCCGTCGCGCAGCCGCTCGGCCTGAGCGTCGCGGACGCCGCGTCCCGCATCGCCGAGGTGGTGAACGGCAACATGGCGCAGGCGCTGCGCATCGTGTCGGTGGAACGCGGACATGATCCGCAGGAATTCAGCCTGATCGCCTTCGGCGGCGCCGGTCCGGTACATGCCGTGGCGCTGGCTGAGGAGTTGCAGATTCCGGAAGTGATCATCCCGCCCGGACCGGGTGCGTTCTCCGCCATCGGCCTGGTGGCGAGCGATCTGAAGCGCGACTATTCCCGCACACTGTACGCGGACCTGGCGCAGGTGGAACCGGATCGGGTCGCCGAGGCACTCGGCGCCATGGCAACCGCCGGCACCGCCATGCTGGACGCCGCCCATGTGCCACCGCCACAGCGTGCGTTGCTGCGTTTCGCCGATGTGCGCTATCGCCGTCAGGCCTACGAACTGACGGTGCCGATCGAGGACGGCCCCATCACGCGCGCCACGCTCGATGCGCTGACCGAAGCGTTTCATGCGCGGCACGCCCAGACCTATGGCCATGCCAATCGCGCGGAGACGGTGCAACTGGTCAATCTGCGCGTCACCGCCCTGGGCCGCCAGCCGAACCTGCCGCTGGTGCAGCGCGCGGATCCCGATGCGGCGCGGGTGCGCATGCGCGACGTGTGGTTCGCCGCCACCGGGTTCATTGCCACCCCGGTGCACTGGCGCAACGGCCTGCAGCCGAGCGAACAACTGGTCGGACCCGTGGTCATCGAGGCGCTGGATTCCACCACGGTCATTCCGCCCGGTTGGACCGCCCGCATCGATGAGTGGGGCTGCATCCGGATAACCAGCAGCAATCGCGGAAGGGCGTGACCATGAGCAGGCTGCAGACCGACCCCGCCCGCTTCGAGGTGGTGAAGAACGCACTCTACGCCGCCGCCGAGGAGATGAAGATCGTCCTCGCCAAAACCGCCTATTCGCCACTGCTGAAAGTCGCCGGCGACTATTCCTGCGGCATCTTCGACTTCGCCGGGAACATGGTCGCACAAGGCCCCGACCTGCCGATCCACCTCGGCTCGATGCCAGATGCGGTGCGCGCCGTCGTCGCAGCGTTTCCGGACGTTGCACCCGGCGACGTGTTCATCCACAACGACCCGTACCAGGGCGGCTCGCATCTGCCCGATGTCAACGTCGTCGCCCCCGCCTATCACGAAAACCGTCTGCTCGGCTTCGGCTGCGTCCGCGCGCATTGGCCCGATATCGGCAGCGCCACCCCCGGCAGCTATGGCGCGGTAACGGAAATCTACGGTGAAGGCCTGCGTCTTCCACCGGTCCGCCTGTATCGCGACGGCAAACCCGATCCCGCCGTCGAGGCGATCATCTTCGCCAATGTCCGCACCCCCGCCGAACGTCTCGGCGATCTGCGCGCACAGGTCGCCGCGAATTGGCGCGCGGCACAGCGGTTAGCGGAACTCGCCGCGAAATACGGCACCGACACGCTGCTGCAGATCATGCAGGAGGTGCTGGATTATTCTGAAACCATGATGCGCGCAGCGTTGTCCGCGCTGCCGGACGGCGAGGCCGAATTCACCGATATCTTCGATGGTGACGGCGTGATCGCCGATGGCGAGACCGAGGACGTCACCTTCACCGTGAAGCTGCGCATCACCAAGCGCGGTGACAGCATCGTTGCGGATTTTGCCGGCTCCGATCCTGCCGTGGCCGGTCCGATGAACGCGCCGCTGACCGTCACCGCATCCGGCGTGTTCTGCGCGCTGAAGATGATCGCCGATCCCAAGAGCCTGATTCCGCCGAACTCCGGCTGCTGGCGCCCGGTCACCGTCACCGCGCCGCCGGGCAGTGTGGTGAACGCGCAGCATCCGTCCCCGGTCGTGTACGCCAATCACGAGATGTCGCATCGCATCGCCGACATGGTGATGGCGGCGCTGTTCGCGATCACGCCGCGCACCGTAATGGCCGGCTCGCAAGGCACCTCGGCGGTGATCACCTTCGGCGGCGTCGACTATCGCAGCGGTGAACGCTTCGTCAGCTATGAATCGGTGAAGGGCGGCTTCGGTGCCCGCCCGACCAAGGATGGTATCAACGCCGTCGCCAGCACCGTTTCCAATATGAGCAATACGCCCATCGAGATTCTGGAGATGAGCTTCCCGCTGCGAGTTGAGGAATACGCGCTGATTCCCGACAGCGGTGGCGCTGGCACCTATCGCGGCGGACTGGGTGTGCGGCGCGTGTGGCGTGTGCTGAAACACGATGCCCATGCCTCGGTCTGTTGCGAACGCACGGTCACCCCGCCGTTCGGCCTGGCCGGCGGCGATGCCGGCGGACCGGCGCGGCTGACCCTGGTGCCGCCCAACGGCAATGCGCGAAAACTCAACAGCAAGGGCGGCTTCATCGCACCTGCTGGGTCGCTGGTGGTGGTGGAGGCGCCGGGGTCCGGCGGCTACGGTCCAGCGGCGCAGCGCGATCAATCGGCTCTGGCGGAGGACCTGCTGGACGGTTACGTTAGTCTCGCAGCCGCGCGGCGCGACTATGGCGCAGCGTAATCAATACACCGGTCATCGATGCACGGGGAGAAACACACATGTCCGAAACATTGCCGCTGATCGCGCAGAAAGGGTCCTACAAGGTCGAGGTCGAAGCGGGCAAGTCATACTGGTGGTGCGCCTGCGGCAAAAGCGGCAAGCAGCCGTTCTGCGACGGCTCCCACAAGGGTACCGGCTTTACACCGATGGAATTCAAGGCGGAGCAGTCCGGCATTGTCGGGTTCTGCGGCTGCAAGCGCAGCGGCAAGATGCCGCGCTGCGACGGCTCGCACAACAGCCTGTAACCGCACCGTCGCGGCCGAAGCTGAGCCCGCTTGCTGGGCCCGAACGATCGGCTTGCGGCATCCGATCCACCTTCGAACGCAGCTCGGCCGTGTCGCGCGACATGCGAGGCGTCGAAGCGGAGACCTGCCATGAAAATCGACGACGTTTCGCTCACTATCTTTACCTGGGACAATATCCCGGCGACCAACTACCACACGGGCACGGCCACAGCCGGCAACAGCAATCTCGGCCTGTTGCGGATCCATACCGATGCCGGGTTGGAAGGCCACGCGTTCCTGGGATCGGCCACCAACCCTGCGTCTATGGATGGCGCGCAGTTGATCCGCTCGCTGAAGCCAATGCTGATGGGGCAGGACCCATTGGAGCGCGAGCGCATTCATGGCGGCATGCGGCTGATCAATCGTGCGGTCAGCTATCGTACGATCGGCGCGGTGGACACCGCGCTGTGGGACCTGGCCGGCAAGATCGCCAATCTGCCCGTGCACGCCTTGATGGGAACCTATCGCCGTTCGATCATCGGCTATGCCAGCTCGCAGGTGCTGCCGGACGTCGCCGCCTACGTGGACCAGGCGCAGCAATTCAAGGCCAACGGCTGGAAAGCGTACAAGATCCATCCGCCACGCGATCCAGACACGGACATCAAGGTCTGCGAGGCGGTGCGCAAGGCGGTTGGCGACGATTTCCGCATCATGCTGGATTCCACCTGGAGTTACACCTACACGGATGCGCTGCGGGTGGGGCGCGCGATCGAGGAGATGGGGTATTATTGGTACGAGGACCCGCTCTCCGACGAGGACATCTACAACTACGTCAAGCTGCGCGAGAAGCTGGACATTCCGATCATCGCGACGGAGTTTCCCGCTGGCGGGCTGGACACCTATCCGATCTGGCTGACCGAGCGCGCCACGGATTATCTGCGCGGCGACATTCCCAACAAGGGCGGCCTGACCACCATGCTGAAGACTGCGCATCTCGCGGAAGCCTTCGGCCTGCGCTACGAAATTCACCACTCCGGCAATTCGCTGAACAATCTGGCGAACCTGCATTTATGCATGGCGCTGCGCAACACGACGATGTGGGAAGTGCTGCTGCCGGATGCTGCGCACAAATACGGCATGGCAACGGAACTGGAGATCGACAAGGACGGTCTGTTGCATGCACCCACGGCGCCGGGCCTGGGGGGCGATATCGATTTCGCGTTGATCGAGCGCAAGACGGAAGCTGTATTGCGGTAAGCGTCGGGGCTTTGCCCCGAACCCCACCAGAGGGCTTTGCCCCCTGGACCCCCAGCAAAGGCTCAGCCTTTGCAATCACATACTGTTTGGGTTGGGGAGGGGGCGTGACGGTCTCGGACCATCCGATCAACGCGATCGGCCCCCTCCGCAATCCAAACAACATTCGGTTCCAAGGGCCGGGCCCTTGGCGGGGATGCAAGGGGCAGCGCCCCTTGCTAGGGGTTTGGGGGCAACGCCCCCGGCGCCTTCCGTGACGCAGCCACCGCTCCTGGAAGTCCGCGACCTGGCGCGCAGCTATTACGGCGTGCATGCGTTGCGCGGCGTGACTCTGTCGGTCCAGTCCGGGCATATCACCGGCCTGATCGGCCCGAACGGCGCCGGCAAGACCACGCTGTTCAACTGCGTCTCCGGCCTCGTGCCGCCGGATTCCGGCAGCGTTCGCTTCAACGGCGCGGAGATCACCGGCTGGCGTCCGGACCGCATCACCAGCAGCGGACTGGTGCGCACCTTCCAGATCGCACGCGGCTTTCCGCGCCTGACAGTGCTGGAGAACCTGATGCTGTACGGCACGCAGCAGCCTGGCGAGCACATCCTGCCGGCGTTGCTGCACACAGCCGCCGCGCGTCGCCGCGAAGCAGAACTGCACGAGCGGGCCGACGCAATTGCACAGCGCCTGAATCTAGCGCGTGTTCTGCGCAATCGGGCGGCGGAGCTGTCGGGGGGCCAGAAGAAATTGCTGGAGATCGGGCGCGCGCTGATGGTCGGGCCGAAATTGCTGCTGCTGGATGAACCCGTGGCCGGCGTGAACCCGACTCTCGCGCGCGAGATCGGCGAGCATCTGCGCCGCCTGTGCGCCGAGGGCGTATCCGTGCTGCTGATCGAGCATCATCTCGATACGATCGCGGCGCTGTGCGATCCAGTGATCGTCATGGCGGAAGGGCGCCATCTGCGTGAAGGCAGTTTCGCCGCGGTTGCCGCGGACCCTGCGGTGCAGGAGGCCTATATGGGTCGCCGTCGATGAACCTGTTGGTGGCGCAGGACATCGTCGCCGGCTACGGCCCCGGCGACGAAATCCTGAAGGGCGCGCATCTGACGGTTGCGGACGGAACGATCGTCGCCATCATCGGACCGAATGGCGCCGGCAAGTCGACGCTGCTGAAGACCATCGCCGGGCTGCTGCATCCGGCGCGCGGCAGCATCCGGCTGCGCGATGAGCCAATCGACCGGCTGTCGCCGCGGGAGATCGCGCGGCGTGGCATCGCCTTCGTGCCGCAGGAGGCGAACGTGTTCCCGACGCTGTCGGTGCGCGAGAATCTGGAGATGGGCGGCTACATCGATCCCGCTCCGAACAAGGCCCGGATCGAGGCCGCCTTCACACGGTTTCCGATGCTGGCGGAAAAGCGTCACCGCGCCGCGCGCACCTTGTCCGGCGGCCAGCGTCAGGTGCTGGCGATGGCCATGGCGCTGATGGTGCAGCCCGTGCTGCTGTTGCTGGATGAACCTTCCGCCGGCCTGTCGCCGATCGCGGCCGATCAGTTGTTCGAGACCATCGTTGCGATCAACCGGGACGGCGTCGCCATCGCCATGGTGGAGCAGAATGCGTCGGAGGCGCTGCTGATCGCGCATCAGGCAACCATCCTTGTCGATGGCCGCAACAATCGCGATGGTAGCGCGGCGGCGCTGCGCGCCGATCCGGACATCCGCCGCATCTTCCTTGGTGCCCATCCAACCGAACAACCCTGACCCGGAGCCCGCGATGACCCAACCGACCCGTCGCCATTTGCTGGCCGTTACCGCGGCAGCAGGTCTGGCCGCCCCCGCATTGCTGCGCGCGCAGGAAGCAGCGCTCGAACTCGGCGTGCTGACGCCGCTGACTGGCGCTGGAAGTTTCGACGGGCCGCGCATGCTGAAGGCGATGCAGGCGGTCGCCACCGACATCAACGCCGCCGGTGGGCTGCTGGGACGGCAGATCAAACTCACCGTCGAGGACACCGAAACCAATCCGGAAGCGGCGGTGCGCGCCGCGCACAAGCTGACGGATGTCAACAAGGTGCCGGTGATCATGGGCACTTGGGCATCCGCGGTGACCACGGCTGTCGCGCCGGTGTGCTGGGACAGCAAGACGTTTCTGACCACCGTGTCGGGTGCCGACAGCATCACGCATCTGCCGCATCAGGGTTATCTGATCCGCACCCAGCCGAACAATCATCTGCAGGCCACCAAGCATGCCGAGTTCATCATCCGCCACGGCTCGAAGCGTGTGTTCGTGATGTCCATCCAGGCGCCGTTTGCCGAACCGACGCAGCGGCGGCTGAAGGAGGTGCTGGAACCGGCCGGCGTGACGCTTGCGGGCACGCTGATCTACGACAAGGACAAGACCAGCTATCGGTCGGAGGTTGATCAGGCACTGCGCAGCAAGCCCGATTTGATTTACCTGAACGGCTACGCACCGGACGTTGCCGTGGTGCTGCGCGATCTGTACCGCGCCGGCTATGATGGCGATCGCCTGGCGCAATCCTATGCGCTGACGCAGAAATCGCTGGAGCAACTGCCGAAGGAGGTGACACAGGGGGTGTACACCGTGCAACCTTCGGCGGATGTGAATTCTCCCGCTTATGCGGCGGCAGCCAAGCGCCTGGGCATCGCGGCGCCCGATTCCTACGAGGCGCAGGCCACCGACTGGATCAGTATCGTTTCCCTCACCATCGCCAAGGTCGGCCGCGCCAACGGCACCGCAATCCGCGATACCGTGCGCAAGATCACCAACAGCGACGGGATGAAGGTGTATACCGCGGTCGACGGGCTGGCGGCGTTGCAGGCCGGCAAGGAAGTGAAATACGAAGGCGCCAGCGGTCCGTGCACATTCACCGAGATCGGTGACATCACCGATTGCAAGTTCCGCTACAACAAGGTGGAGAACGGCGCCTTCAAGTTCGTCGAGGTCGGATAGCCTGCCTTGCCCCTGACCGTCACCGACATTGCGCAGCTGGTGCTGAATGGCGTGATGGCGGGGGCGATTCTGGCCGCCCCGGCGATCGGCTTCACCGCGATCTACGCCGTGCTGCGCTTTCCCAACTTCGCCGTGGCCTCGCATGCCACGATCGGCGCCTTCGCAGGTTATGTCGCCAATGTCGATCTGCATCTTTCCCTGCTGCCGTCTGCCGTGGTGGCGTTCCTGGTGGCGGGACTGGTGGGCGTGGCCACCGATGCCGCGGTGCTGCGCCCGCTGCGCCGCTCCGGCCTGGTGACGGCCACCATCGCGTCGGTCGCACTGACGGTTGCGCTGGAAAATGTCGTCCGCATGGGCTTCGGCAACAGCCTGCACAATTACGACCTGCCGATCCTGCGCGACTGGCGGTTCTCTGGCCTGCGGGTCGGACCGCAGCAGCTGGAGGATCTGGCCATCGCCAGCGCCGCAGTGCTGGCGCTGTTCGCATTCCTCGCCTTCACCCGCATCGGCAAGGCGATGCGCGCGGTCGCGGACAATCCGATGCTCGCCGCCATCAAGGGCATCGACGCAAATCTCATCGCCCATGTCGTCAACTTCGTCGCGATGGGCCTGGCCGGGCTGGGCGGCATGCTGCTCGGCCTCGACACCTCGATCGATCCGCTCACCGGGTTTCGTGCGATTCTGGCGATATTCGCCGCCGCGGTGCTGGGCGGGCTTGGCAGCATCCCGGGCGCGGTGATCGGTGCCCTGGCGATCGGCGTCGCGGAGGAACTGTCGCAGCTCGTGCTGCCGCCCGACTACCGCACCGTGGTCGGCTTCCTGGCGATCCTGTTCGTGCTGACCTTGCGTCCCCGTGGCATTCTGGGCGCCCGCGCCTATTGAGGAGACCCGCCGATGGATCTGAAATCCAGCATCAAGGTCTGCATGTTCGATCAGTACGGCACCGTGGTCGACATGCAATCCGGTCTGGTGGAAGCCGCGACGCCGTTCCTGCGCGCCAAGGGATGGCAGGGCAATCCGAATTCCTTCGTCACCTGGTGGCGCCGCACCCATTTCGAAAATTCCATGATCGACGCCCTGCTGGGCCGCGATCACACGCCGTATCGCGTGATCGGCGAGCGTGCCGTGGCGCATGTGATGGATCGCGCCGGCATTCGCTATACGCCCGACGAAGTGCGCGCACTGGTGTCGCATATCGAGCGCCTGCGTCCGTTCCCGGAGGTGCCCGCGGCGCTGGACCGGCTGCGCACGCGCTATAAACTGGTGGTGCTGTCGAACGGCGATCCCGACATGCTGGAAACGGCGAAGCGCTACCACGGCATTGACTTCGATCAGGTGATCTCGGTGGCGATCGCCAATGCCTTCAAGCCGCATCACGCCACCTATGCCAAGGCCGCGGACCGTGTCGGCGTATCCATGGAGGAGGTGCTGTTCGTCGCCAACCATGAATTCGACTGCGTCGGTGCCAAGGCCGCCGGCATGCGCACCGCGTTCATCGATCGTCGCCAACGCCCGTTCGCGTCCTGGCCGCATCAGCCGGATCTGATCGTGGCCAGCATGACGCAATTGGCGGATGTGATGGTGGGATAGCGCACCGGCATGATCGCCTATCTCACCGCCATTTCCATCACCGCCGGCGTCTATGCGCTGATGGCGCTGGGGGTGAACCTCACCTGGGGCCTGGCGGGGATGATAAATCTCGGCCTGGCTGGGTTTTTCGCAGTTGGCGCCTATACCACCGCCCTGCTGACCAAATCGGGCTGGCCGATCGGACTCGGCATCGCTGCGGCTGCATTGACCGCCGCCATGACCGGGGCGGTGGTGGCCTGGATCACCGCGCGGCTGCGCAGCGACTATTTGGCCATCGTGACCCTCGGCTTTTCCGAATCCGTGCGGATCACCGCATCGAACGAAATCTGGTTGACCAAAGGCTCCGACGGGATCGCCGGCATCCCCGGACCCTGGCGCGGCGTGCTGTCGCCGCTGCACTTCAACCTGGTGTTCCTGGCGATCGTTCTGCTGCTGATCGCACTCGTCTTCGTGCTGCTGCAGCGCCTGGGCAGGTCACCATTCGGCCGCGTGCTGCGCGCCATTCGAGACGACGAGGATGTCGCCGCGGTCGCCGGCAAGCACGTGCTGGCGTTCAAGATCCAGGCCTTCGCCATCGGCGCCGCGGTGCTGGGGGTGGCAGGGGCGCTCTACGCGCACGCAACATCCTATATCGCGCCGGACATTTTTGCCCCGCTGCTCACGTTGAACGTCATTCTGGCGCTGGTGGCCGGCGGTCTCGGCAACAATGCCGGCGCCATTCTGGGCGCAGTGTTGATCATCGCGCTGTTGGAGGGCACCCGCTTTGCCGCTCCGTTGCTCAGCTTCATGGAACCGGCGCAGATCGCGGCGATGCGCGAATTGCTGATCAGCGTCCTGCTCCTGGCCCTGCTGCGGGTGCTGCCATCCGGCATCCTGCCCGAGCCGATCGGCGCCTCGATACGACCAACGCGCTGAATTGCCTGCTTCAGAAGCTCACCGGTGAGAACAAAACAGAAAATTCGCGGCGTGACCACCGGCATTTTCCGCGAGACCACTGCAGCTTCGTTTGCCGAACCAGTCGGCCAATAGACCCGGGGAACACCCAGCGAACAGTTCCTGTTTCGATCCTCAGCATCATGACCTAACTGTCGGGTAGCCGGGAGCGGCCAGTGTTGGTCGGCCCGTCCGGTGCCGAGGCAGACATGAACCCAGTCCTGCGTATTGCGCTCCTGATTGGCCTGGCGGTCGCCGCATCGATCGCGGCTACCTGCGCCAAATCCTATTCCTCCGCTGCAATACCCGGGTTGGAGACCCCGTCCTCCACGCTGCCGCAAACCATTTCATCCGAGCCGCCCTCGCCATCCATCGGTGGTGCGTTCGGCTGACGCTGTCGCTAGCGCGTCAATCTGTCCGGTTTTGGTAGCGCGTGATCTGTCCGCTTCGTTCCTGCTCTGTGCCGGGGCATGCCCCGGCACAGAGCAGCCGCACTGGAAGCGTGTCATGCGGCCATATGCTCCTGTTGGAAAAGGCGCCCCTCGGCGTCGTAATCCGCCAGCCGGTGCGGCCCCCACAACACCGCCAGCCGCCCATCCGGATATTCGTGCACGCGCACGGTGGCTCTGACGAAGTGCGGCCGCAGCCGCGACGGCGGCAGTTGCAGGGTGAGGCGGCGCCACTTCACCGTGTTGTCATGACCCACTCGGCGGTCCTCCTGGATGCACAGAATCTCCCGCCAGGCACCGTTCGGATCCACCACGAAGGCCGATCCCGCCTGCTCGGCCGGCACCGCAAAGCGCGCGTTGTGCTCGGCGACGTAGACCTCCCGCAGCCATCGGTTCGCCGCCTCCGGTGTGCTGATCCCGGCCAGCGCCAGCTCCTTCGGCAGCCGGTCCTGCAACGTGCCGAACAGGCGCTCCGACCGCCCGCGGGCCTGCGGCGAGTAGGCCGCAATGTGCTCGATGCCGAGCTGCTTCAGCGCCCGGCCGAACTGTGTCAGCACTGTCTTCGAGACACGACCGCCGGCCTCGGGCGTCTCGAAGTAGTGGCTGCCACGGTCGGTGTAGAGCGAGCAGAACAGGCCGTGCCGTTCAATCACCTCCCGTACGCCACGCAGGCTTGAGGCGGTGCCCTCCTGCTCCACCAGGAACAGCGAGTAGACCGCACTCGTCGCGTCATCCATCGTCGCCACCAGGTCGTATTTGCGTTCGTCGCCAGGCAGCCAGGCATGGGTCGACGCATCCTGATGCAGCATCATGCCCACCAACGGCCGGCGCGGCCGCTTCTTGCGATGCGCCGAGCGCGACCGCGCCGGGGTCACCAGCCCGGCCCGTTGCAGGTGCAGCTTGGTCACCGTGTAGCCCAGCGTGTAGTTGTGCCGCTTGCCCAACTGCTCATGGAAATGCTTCACCGTGAAGCCGCGGTAGAGATCGCGATACAGGCCCAGCATCCGCTCGATCTCCGCCTTCGGCGCCTGCCGCAGCGAGGGGCGGAGGCGACGGTCGCTCAATCCCGCAACTCCTTCTTCCCGGTAGCGGTCGCGCCAGCGGCGGAACGTCCGCTCGCTGACCCCGAGCAACTCCGCCGCCTCCAGCTGGCTCAGCTCAGACCGTTCGGTCCGACCCAGCACGTCCTGAAAACGCATCCGACGAACCCCCTCGTGAATGCGTGCCCGATCCATCGCTGCCCCCCGTTCCAGCGAGCCAGTGGACCGGACACTTCACGAGCTACAAACACCGGACAGATCGCCAGCTAGCCACATGCGTTCGGCTGACGCTTGACCCTTCCCCGTGCCACCTGAACACTGCACGCGCAGAACCGATGTGGCCGGCAGGCGGGGAATCAAGAATGGCGATGCAACAGGACACGATCGAGACCGACTACGTCATCGTCGGAGCCGGTTCCGCGGGCTGCGTGATGGCGGCGCGGCTTTCGGAAGACCCAGGCACCAAGGTCGTGTTGCTGGAAGCTGGCCCGCCCGACAAGCATTTCTGGATTCATGTGCCGCTGGGCTATGGCAAGACCATCACCGACCAGCGCGTGAACTGGTGTTACGAAACCGAGCCGGACCTCAACGGCAGGCGCTTCTTCTGGCCGCGCGGCAAGGTGCTGGGCGGATCGTCCTCGATCAACGGCCTGGTCTATATCCGCGGCCAGCATGAGGATTTCGATCACTGGCGCCAGTTGGGCAATGCCGGCTGGTCGTTCGACGATGTGCTGCCGTATTTCCGGCGTGCCGAGGACAAACTGTCCGGTGGCGATGCACTGCACGGCACCGGTGGACCGCTGGCGGTGTCGGAGATTTACGACTACGACCCGATCAGCAAGGCCTTCATCAAGAGCGCTGTAGACCTCGGCTTTCCGCGCAATGACGACTTCAACGGTCCGGTGCAGGAAGGTGCCGGCTACTACCACCTGACCACGCGCAACGGCCGGCGCTGTTCCACCGCAGTCGGCTATCTGCGTCCGGCGATGAAGCGGCCCAATCTGCGCGTGGTGACCGAGGCGCTGAGCGAATCCGTGCTGCTGGACGGCAAGCGCGCAGTGGGCGTGACCTTTCGGCAGGGTGGCGCGGTGCGGACGGTGCGCGCGCGGCGCGAGGTGATCCTGTGCGGCGGTGCGATCAACTCGCCGCAATTGCTGCTGCTGTCCGGTATCGGCCCGGCCCAGCATCTGATGGAGCGCGGTATCGCCGTGAAGCATGATCTGCCCGGCGTCGGGCGCAGCATGCAGGACCACTACCAGGCGCGCATCGTGCTGAAATGTCGCTTTCCCATCACGGTGAACGACATCATGCTCAGCAAGGTGGCGATGCTGCGCACGGGTCTGCAGTATTTCCTGCAACGCAAGGGACCCTTGACCATCGCGGCGGCGCAGGCCGGGCTGTTCGCGCGCACGCGGGCCGAACTCGCGACGCCGGATGTGCAGTTTGCCACGGTGATCTTCAGTGCTGATCGGCCGGCGGAGGGATTGCACAAATTCTCCGGCTTTTCCGTGGTGGTGTATCAGCTGCGCCCGGAGAGCCGAGGCTATCTGGAGCTGAAATCCGCCAACCCGGCCGATGCGCCGGCGATGTATCCGAACTACCTGGCGACCGAGACGGATCGCCGTACCATCGTCGACGGGCTGAAACTCGGACGGCGGCTGCTGGCGACCCCGGATATGCAGCATTTCATCGCGGGCGAGTACATTCCGGGTCCGGAGGTGCAGACCGACGAGCAGGTGCTGGAATACGCCAAGCAGTATGGCGGGACGGTGTTCCACCCGACCAGCACCTGCAAGATGGGCAGCGATGAGATGGCGGTGGTGGATGCCGATCTGCGTGTGCATGGTCTCGATGCGCTGCGCGTCGTCGATGCGTCGATCATGCCGGCGGTGGTTTCAGGCAATACCAATGCGGCGACGATCATGATTGCCGAGAAGGCGGCGGACCTCGTGCGCGGAAAACTGCGCTTGGCTGCCTGACGGGGGCGTTGCCCCCGGAGCCCCCATCAAGGGGCGCTGCCCCTTGAAACCCCGCCAAGGGCTCGCCCTTGGAACCATATATTGTTCGGGTTGGGGAGGGGCCGATCGTGATGCTCGTGAGGTCCGAGGCCGTCACGCCCCCTCCCCAACCCGAACAGAATGGATTGCAAAGCTGTGCCTTTGCTGGGGTCCAGGGGCAAAGCCCCTGGTGGGGTTCGGGGCAAAGCCCAGCCCCTCAGGCTTGTCGATCCGGTTCGCCATCTGCACACTTGCCGCCAGCCGAAAACGGGGAATGAAATGGCCAGCGGACAGGACGTCATCGAAGCCGATTTCATTGTGGTAGGCGCCGGGTCCGCCGGCTGCGTGATGGCCGCGCGTCTCTCGGAAGATCCGGCCACGCGTGTCGTCCTGCTGGAAGCCGGCGGCGACGACTTCAACCGCTGGATTCACATCCCGCTCGGCTTCGGCAAGACCTTCGCCGATCCCTCGGTCAATTGGTGCTACGAAACCGAGCCCGACCCCGGCGCCGCGGGCCGCAAAATCTTCTGGCCGCGCGGCAAGGTGCTCGGCGGATCTTCCTCGATCAACGGCATGGTCTATATCCGCGGCCAGCACGAGGACTTCGATCTCTGGCGCCAGATGGGCTGCGCGGGATGGTCGGCCGAGGATGTGCTGCCATATTTCAAGCGGGCCGAACACCAGGTGCGCGGTCCGGATGAGTGGCACGCAACCGGCGGGCCCTTGGTGGTATCCGATGTGCCCGACAAGCATCCGTTGTGCGAAGCCTTCATCCGGGCATGCAACGAACTCGGCTATCCCACCAACGATGATTTCAACGGCGCGAAGCAGGATGGCGTCGGCTACCACCAGACCACCACGCGCAACGGCCGGCGCTGTTCCACCGCGGTCGGCTATCTGAAACCGGCCACGAAACGGCGCAATCTGCGGGTGGTGACCGGTGCGCTCGCCTCCCGGCTGATCCTTGAGGGCAGGCGCGTGGTCGGCGTGGAGTACCGCCAGGACGGCATGGCGTTCACCGCACGCGCGCGTCGCGAGGTCATCCTATGCGGCGGCGCGATCAACTCGCCACAGCTTCTGCTGCTGTCCGGCATCGGCCCGCAGCAGCATCTCACCGATATCGGCGTGCCGGTGCGCCACCATCTGCCGGGCGTCGGTCAGGCGATGCAGGACCACTACTCCGCGCCGATCAAACTGAAATGCCGGTTCCCGATCACCGTGAACGACATCATGCAGAGCAACCTGCGCAAGCTGCGCACCGGTCTCGACTACTACGTGCGCCGCCGTGGTGCGATGGCGGCGATATCAGCGCAGGTGGCGCTGTTCGCGCGCACCCGGGCGGAACTGGCGACGCCCGACATCAAGATGTCGATCTCGATCTTCAGTGCGGATCGGCCGCAGGACGGGCTGCACAAATTCTCCGGCTTCACCATCATCGTCTATCAGTTGCGGCCGGAAAGCCGAGGCGAGATCAAGCTGAAATCGCCGCGGCCGGAAGACGCGCCGGCGATGATCGCCAACTACCTGTCGACCGAGACCGATCGGCGCACCATCACCGACGGGCTGTTCCTCGGTCGCAAACTGCTCGCCACCTCGCATCTGCAGCACTACACCGCCGAGGAGTTCCTGCCCGGCCCAGCGGTGCAGACCCCGGAACAGATGCTGCAGCATGCGCGACAATGCGGCGGCACCGTGTTCCATCCCACCAGCACCTGCAAGATGGGGATCGACCCGATGGCGGTGGTCGATCCGGAACTGCGTGTGCACGGGATCGGTGGGCTACGTGTTGTGGATGCGTCGGTGATGCCGACCGTCATTTCCGGCAACACCAATGCCGGCACCATCATGATTGCGGAGAAGGCGTCGGACCTGGTGCGCCAGCAGGTGCGCATGGCAGCCTGAGCGACCGCGCGCGGTTCGCCTCAGCGAGGCGTGGCGCACGATGTTGCTTCTGTCGGCCGGCTCTACATCCGCACGCTACCGCCAGGGCGCGGTTCCAGGGCGCTGCGCCATGCCGGCCTGTGCATCGTTGGACCGGATCCGCAGGCCGCTCGATAAACAACCCCAGGTAGTAGGCCAATGCGCAATATCCGGCTCCGGGGTGATGTATTGCAAAAATACCGCCGAATCATGAAAGGTCATTCTCACTCGCTACAACCTTTGATTGATCCATCTCAATGCCGCATCTCCCTCCGGCCGATACAGGGCGCGCTCCGTTCCGAAGGAGTCCGCCATGACCAAGATGATGAAAGCGGCCGTCGTGCGCCGCCTCGGCGCCCCGCTGTCGATCGACGAGGTGCCGATCCCCACCCCCGGTCCCGGCGAAGTGCTGGTGAAGATCGTCGCCACCGGCGTCTGCCACACCGATCTGCATGCCGCCGACGGCGACTGGCCGGTGAAGCCGACCGCCCCATTCATCCCCGGCCATGAAGGTGCCGGCATCGTCGCAGCGCTTGGCGCGGGCGTCACCAACCTGAAGGAAGGCGACCCGGTCGGCATCGCCTGGCTGCACGACGCCTGCGGCCAGTGCGAGCACTGCATGACCGGCTGGGAAACCTTGTGCGAGACGCAGAACGACAGCGGCTACAGCGTGAATGGCACCTTCGCCGAATACGCCATCGGCGCCGCCGCCTATGTCGGCCGCCTGCCGGCCAATCCGAATTTCGCCGAACTGGCGCCGATCCTGTGCGCCGGCGTCACCACCTACAAAGGCATCAAGGAGACCGAGGCGCGACCCGGAGAATGGATCGCCATCTCCGGCATCGGCGGTCTCGGCCATGTCGCCATCCAATACGCCAAGGCGATGGGGCTGCATGTCGTGGCGCTGGATGTCACCGAGGAGAAACTGGCGCTGGCCCGCACCCTCGGCGCCGATCTGGCGGTCAATGCCGCCAGCCCCGATGCGGTGGAGCAGGTGGTGAAGCAGACCTCCGGTGGTGCGCATGGCGTGCTGGTGACCGCGGTCTCGCCGCCGGCATTCAGCCAGGCGATTGCGCTGACCCGCCGGCGCGGCACCGTCAGCCTGGTCGGCCTGCCGCCGGGCAATTTCCCGACGCCGATTTTCGACGTCGTGCTGAAGCGTATCACCATTCGTGGCTCGATCGTCGGCACCCGCAAGGACCTGGCCGAATTGCTGGCCTTCGCTGCCGAGGGGAAGGTGAAAGCGCATATCCACCAGGCTAAGCTAGACGACATCAACCGGATCTTCAGCGACCTGAAGGCGGGCACGGTGGACGGGCGGATGGTGATCACGATGTAGCCGTCGGCGCCTCAGCCGCCGCAGACGCGGTGTGACACGGCGGGGTAGGCCGAATTCTGTGCCATAGCGCGATACGACGCCCGGCCGTTTGCGCCTGGCGATGTAACGGGGTGCGGCACGGCGGTGCAGGCCGCGGTGTCACGGCCGGGCGCGGCGTCCGGCTATCGGCGCTCTCCGGATTACTGGGTGTGGCAAAGCGGTGGACGCCTGTCATGGCGGCGTGCGGCCTCCGGCCGTCTGCGCCCTGCGGCCTCGGGCCGTCTGCGCCCCGCGGCCTCATGACCCGTGGGATTGGGCCAGCCCTCTTGCCTTACCGGCGCGCGAGCGATAGCCGATCTGGTATGATCGAACTCTCTCCCGCGCCTGCCACGCTCCCGCCCGGTCGCCGGGTCTATGCCATCGGCGACATCCATGGTTGCGATGCGCAACTGGCAAACCTGCACGAGACCATTGCCGAGGACCTGGCGCGCCGGCCGATCGACTTCGCCGTGCTGCTGCATATCGGCGACTATGTCGACCGCGGCGCCGACACCGCGGGCGTGCTGACGCGGCTCAGCAATGCCTCCCCGATCGACGGCGCGACCGTGGTCAATCTGCTTGGTAACCATGACGAGACGATGCTGAACGCGCTGTCCGGGGAGCGGGCGGCGGCGACCGACTGGCTGTTCGCCGGGGGCAGAGCGGCGTTGGAAAGTTATGGCGTCGATCCGGATTCGCCGCGTGACACCTGGGCGGCATCGATTCCGGAGCCGCATGTCACATTCCTGCGCGGTCTGGCGCTCCATCATCGCGAGGGCGGCTATCTGTTCGTGCACGCGGGCGTGCGCCCCGGCGTGGCGCTGGATGCACAGACGCGGGAGGACATGCTGCGGATCCGGCAGCCATTTCTATATACCGAACGCGATCTGGGCGCGGTGGTGGTGCACGGCCATACGCCGGTAAAGGCGCCCGTGGTGCGGCACAACCGCATTGCCATCGATACTGGCGCAGTGTTCGGCGGGCTGCTCACCTGCCTGGTGCTGGAGGGCGAAACACTCGGCTTCCTCACCGCCGAACCGGTGGGGGAGGCGGTGTCGATCGCGCATCGGTAGACCGGCAGGAGGCGCCGGGTGCGTTGCCCCTGACCTCCAGCAAACCCCCATCAAGGGGCGCCGCCCGTTGAAATCCCGCCAGGGGCAAGGCCCTTGGAACCGACTCGGTTTGCGGTAGCAGCCTCTCGGAATGATACCTTGGACCGAGACGGTCACGCCCCGACCCCACCCCAAACCGAATTGAGTGCAAAGTCGCACAGCGCGGAGAACGCATCGCCATGACAGAAAATGGCGGGCTTGCTCAGCGGGTGGCGGCGACGCGGGACATCGTTCGCAATCTGGCGGAAACGGCGAGTGCAACCGAAACCATGACGGTGCGTACGTCCGAGGTCTCCACCGAAGCGAATGAGACGGGTCAGTTGGCCGCCACGGTCCAGAACGCGGCGGTCGAGCTGGACGCGGCTATGGAAGAGCTTCGGCACTCGGTGATACGCGTGGTACGAACTGCGACATCCGAGGTCGATCGGCGCGTCAACAAGCGGTATGTGGCGAACCTGCGATGCCGGCTGACATTGAACGGCCAGTCGCACACAGCTCAGGTCGTCGATCTGTCCTCCGGCGGGGCGCAATTGCACGAGGCGCCGGCGACGCAGCCGGGTGCACGCGGCGCGCTGCAGATTGACGGCATCGCAACACCCCTGCCATTTGTGGTGCGACAGTGCGAGCGCGACACCATCCGCGTCGTCTTCGAGCCGGATGCGCAGGCGGCATCCGAGCTGCGCGTGTTCCTGGATCGGCTGACGCTGTCGCGCGCGGCGTGAGACCAGGACGGGCCGACCGTGCGACCCGGACGGGAGGCCTGACTGCCCCTCCTGCCGTCACCGAATCAGCCAGCCAACACCAACCAGGATGGTCAGCACCGTCAGCACGGCACCGACGCGGAAATACGCCCAGAACCCGATGATGACGCCCCTTCGTGCCGCCTTTTCCACGACGATCAGGTTCGCAATCGAGCCCAACATGGTGAAATTGCCAGCCAGTGTCGACGCCATGGCGATGGTCAGCCAGGCGGTGTCGTGATCGGGCATCGCGGCCACGAACGGCTTCAGCAGCAGCACCGCCGGCACGTTGCTGACGATGTTCGACAGCACTGCGCTGACGGCGCTCAGCTGCGGCACCTGTTCCAGGTGCAGCCGCCCGACTGCCGCCACCATGTCCGGCGTCAGCAGCACGCGTTCCGCGCTGGCGACAATGATGAACAGACCGGTGAACATCAGCAGCAGCGACCAGTCGATTTCGCCGTAGACCCGTGCGCTTTTCACCCGCCGGGTCAGCAGCAGCAGGCCGCCGACCACGATCGCGGCCTCGGCAGGTGATACGCCGGCGAAGAACAGTGCGACCACCACGGCCGTGGCAATGAGCGAACGCCACACCAGGACGCGATTGACCCGCACGCGCATGGGTACTGCCGCGAGGCGGATTCCAGAGTGGAATTCGTCGCGATACAGCAGCACCAGCAACGACACGGTCAGCACCAGCCCGGCGAGCGCAACCGGTGCGAGTTCGGCAGCAAACGCGGCGTAGGGGATACCGGAGAAGCTGCCGATCATGATGTTCTGCGGATTGCCGGTGATGGTCGCGACCGAACCGACATTCGACGCCATCGCGACGCCGAGCAGATAGGGCAGGGGGTTGCGACGCAAGCTCAGGGTCAGTTCCACCACCAGCGGCGCCAGCACCAGGCAGATCGCGTCATTCACCAGGAAGGCGGAGAACACGCCGGACACGCCGACCACGGCGACGAGCAGGATCACCGGGCGTCGCGCACGGTGTGCAACCCAGGCGGTGGCCAGCGCGAAGAAGCCGGACAGGCGCAGATTGGCGACCACGATCATCATGCCGAGCAGCAGGGTGATGGTGTCGAAGTCGATCGCCTTATAGGCGTCGGCGAGCGGCATGGCGCCGCAGGCCACCATCAGGCAGGCGCCGACCAGGGCGACTCCGGCGCGATCGATCGACAGGCCCGGCACCTTGCCGATCGCGAGCGCCAGGTAGCTGGCGACGAAGATGGCACCGGTGGCGAGGCGACGCGTCGCTGCGTCCTGCGCCGGCATCATCTGCGGAGCGAAAGCCGCCGCCAGCGCCAGCAGCAGCAGCGCACCGATAGCGATCAGGGTGGTGATGCGGCCCACCCCCCGACCCTGCGGTCGGGGCGGGCCCGCGTTTACCGGTTTGGCCACAGGCCCGGTGTCGCGACCTCCAGCGAATGCCCATCGGGATCGCGGAAATACAGGCTGGTGCCACCATGCGGCCAGCTCAGCCGGCTCTCGATCGCAATGTCCTGCCGCTGCAGATGCGTCTCCCAGGCGGCGAGTTCGCCGTAGGGGATGGCGAAGCACACATGCAGTGCGCCGCGTCCGTGATGTGGCGGAATGAAACCGCCCGGCGCCGGGGCAGGCTGATCGGTCATGCCGTGGCGGAACAGCAGCAGCACCTGCTCACCCGGCACGCCCAGGGCGCACATGCGACCGTCATGGACAAAGATTTCGAAGCCGAACAGGCGTTGATAGAACGCGCAGGACCGATCAAGGTCGTCGACATAGAGCGAGGTCTCCAGCACGCCGCTGACGCGCGGCACGGATTCAGCCATCGACGCCTCCTGGCTTGCGAGCCCCGGTATAAGGGGCTTTCCGCCGGCGGGTTGCAACCAATCGGCCCGGGTCCTAACAGCGGATTGAGCAGAGCATCCAGGGAAGGGTCGTCAGGTGGGCATCGACTATGAGAAGCGCGATGGGGTCGCCTACATCACCCTGAACAATCCGGGCAAGGCGAACATCCTGGACAAGCCGACCTCGGACCAGATTTCCGAAGCCTGGATCGATATGTGGGAGGATCGCGACATCCGCTGCGCGATTCTGACCGGCGCCGGCGACCGGCATTTCTGCGGCGGGCACAATCTGGCGCCGCGCGAGAACATCACCGAGGAGGAACGCGAATACCTGCGCACCCAGCGCATCTTCTGGCCGCTGGCCGGCACCGTGCACGGGCAGAAGACCGGCGTGGACGGGCGGTTCGGCGACCATTATCCGCGGGTGTGGAAGCCGGTGATCGCCGCGGTGAACGGCTGGGCGGCCGGTGCCGGCCTGTATATCCTGCTGTCCTCTACCGACATCCGCGTCGCCAGCGCGGAGCATGCGCGGTTCAAGTTCTCGCTGATCTCACAGGGCTGGCTGGGCCACGGCCCGGGCGCCAGCCTGCTGATCAAGCAGCTCCGCTATATCGATGCGATGAAGATGCTGCTGACCGATGACCCGTTCGACGCGGCCGAGGCGTTGCGCATCGGCCTGGTGAACGAGGTTGTGCCGCATGCGCAGCTGATGGAACGGGCCGAAAAGATCGCCCGCCATATCGTGAAACTGCCGCCGGTCGCGGTGCGGATGATGAAGGAATTCGTCGTGCGGTTTGGCGATCTGCCGACCGACCAGGCCTGGCACGTGCAGAACCTGATGAATAACTTGTTGATTCAGGTAACCACCGACGGCGAGGAGGGACGGCAGGCCTTCAACGAGAAGCGGCCGGCGAACTTTACCGGCGCGCTGCGCCGGCGTGGCGAGGCCTGGGAGACGCCGAGTGATGACGATGCCGAACGGCTGGATGACGCCTATCGCAGCGGCGAGTATTGAGGCGGGAGGCGCATTCGTTGCGGCTGCGGTCAGGCGCGGTCCGCGCAGCGGGAGCCACGAACCGCAGCCGCGCCACACGGCGCCACCGGGTCGGCCGCACCGTGCCCGCGGCTACCCGGCCGGCATCTGCTCCAGCAACCGACCGAGGCCGGGCAGCGGATCGCTGATGCCCATGATCTGCAGCATCGCCCAGAGCGCCGCCTGGTTGCTGGCAATGACCGGCTTGCGGAAGCCGCGTTCCCAGCCGGCGACATGGGCCATGGTGGGGAAATTGCCGCCGGGGACCACCAGCACCTCAACCTCCGGGCGGTCGATCCGGGAGAAGGCCTCGCCCGCCGTCTCGGGTCCCAGCGAACCGATCATGTAAGCGTCGCTGGCGTTGAAGCTTTCCAGCGCCACCACCTGAAGCTGGTATTTGGTTTCGTAGTAGTGCCGGGCGCGTTCGATCACCGCGGGCGCGTAGGGCGAGGCAATCGCGATGCGCCGCGCACCGAGGGCACGCACCGCGCGGCCGATCGCCTGCGCCGAGGTGACTGCCGGTGCGCCGGCGGCCTCGCTCATGCGGCGGGTCACGCTCTCATCATAGTCGTCGGCGAACAGGCTGGCCGAGGTCTGTGCCAGGCTGATCGCCTCCACGCGCGCGGTGCCGAGCAGGCGCGACTGGTAGTCGATATCCTCGTCCTTGCTGGGTGAGAACGGACCGGCGCCGGCGGTCAGCAGCCGGCCGACATGGGCCTGCAGCGTCGGCGGCAGCAGCCGGTTGTACTCGATCTCCACGGTCGTGTTGGTGGAGGGGATCAGCACGCCAAAATGTCGGATCATGCGCGAAGCTCCGTGATGCGGGGAACGCGGCGAAGCATCAGGCTGCCCGATCCGGTATCGAACCGCCAGAGGGGTGCAGAGCGGGGGCGGAAGGGGTGCCGAAGGGACGCCAAAGCGGCACCAGAAGGATGCCCCCCATCCCAGCACGATCCGATCCGCGAGCGGCGTCCATCCGTTGCCGGATCGTTCGGCATGCGTCGGCCGGTGCGACCTGACCCGACGCACGCCGAACGCTCAGGTCAAAGCGGCGCGTATTGCATCCGTTCCCGCTTCGCCAGGCGCGGCAACGCCTCAGCCTGCACCAGCGTCTTGAAATGCTCGGTCTGCTGGTGCGCGGCGAACGCCGCGGCATCGTCGAACATCTCGTAGAACAGGAACTGCGCGGGATTTTCCACGCCGCGATGCACGATGAACAGCTGCACGCCTGGCTCCTCGCGAACCAGCGGCGCAAAGCGCTGCAGGATCGCCGCGACGGTGTCGGCCTCGCCCGGCCTTGCCTCCCAGTTTGCCGTGACGGCGAGTCGGCCGGTGAAGTTATGCGTCTGCATGATGATCTCCGTTTTGCTGCATCGGCCCGGCGTTGCGCGGGGCGATGCAGAGTTAGGACCTATGCCGGACGCAGGCACGGAGGAACGCTTCGGCAGCGCTCGAAGCAACGGTCGAGGCGCGATGTCGTGGCCTGCACGTGCGGGGGCGGCGTGATAGGCTTCCATCCGGTCGTGCAGAAATCGGGAGAGCGAACATGAGCTACGGCAAGCTGATCGAGTACGCGGACGCCAGTCCGGAGGCGCGCGCGGTGATGGACGATATCAAGGCCAAGCGGAACGTGCCGGACGTGAATAATGCGTGGAAGGCAATGGCGCGGCATCCTGCGGTGATGCGCCGGTTCTGGGAACGTGCGCAGGCGGTGATGCAACCGGGTGCGTTGGACGCGAAGACGAAGGAGCTGATCTATCTCGCGGTCAGCATTGCCAATGGCTGCCACTATTGCAGCGCGTCGCATACCGGGTTCGCGAAAACCAAGGGCGTGACGGAGGAGCAGCTGGCCGAGATGGTGGAGATCGTAGGCCTGGCGCTGGAGGGCAACAGTTACGCAACGTTCTATGGTCAGGATGTCGATCCGGCGTTGAAGTCATAGCGTTTGGCGGCGGCAAGCAAGATCGAACGATGGCAGTAAAGCAAGATTAAACGCAAATAACGCAAAAAGATGCGCAAAAATGCGCAAATGGTGCTGTGATGCGCAGGAGGCGCCATTGTAGCGCATGATCGGCTGCGGCTTGTTGCCGGCCGCGCCTGGCAATCCGCGGTGCCGAGGCGCACCCGGATATGCACGCACAGCGCCCTCAGATATGCGCGCACCCGGATATGTTTGCGCGCTTTTTGCGTATTTTGCGTCACCCCCTCCTGAAATCGCATCCGGCCAACGCGTCGCCGGTGTCACCTCCCTCCGGATGCACACGTCGGCGCGGACCATCCCGCACGAGCCATACCCGTCCGGCCATGCGCAGACCCGGCATGCACGACCTGCCTCCCTGCTCCGAACAAAGCCGCCTGTAGCGCGGCTCCGGCGACCACGACCGGCAGACAGCACTGCCCGCCCGCGCCGGGACAGCGACGGACGACGCCGTCGCGGAGCCGGGAAGCGGTGGCGGGTGCGGGCAGCATTCCGACCGGGACAGCAGTAAGCCCCGCACCGCGCCGTCACCCGGTGGCACGCCTCCATTGCCAGCCGCGCACTTCCGGCAGGTCCAGCCCGTGATGCTCGATGTAGTGGCGGTGTTCCAGCAACCGGTCGCGCAGGGACTGCCTTGCATAGGCGCCCGCCGGGCCGAGGCCGGCGACACGATCGAGCGCCGCGATGGCCAGGTGGAACCGGTCCAGCCGGTTCAGCACCGTCATGTCGAACGGCGTCGTCGTTGTGCCCTCTTCCTGATAGCCGTGCACGTGGAAGTTCGCGTGATTGGTGCGCCGGTAGGTCAGCCGGTGGATCAGCCAGGGATAGCCGTGATAGGCGAAGATCACCGGCTGCCCGATGGTGAACAGCGAATCGAAATCGTGATGCGAGATGCCATGCGGGTGCTGCTCGGGTGGCATCAGCGTCAGCAGGTCCACCACGTTCACCACCCGCACCCGCAGGGCCGGCACCAGTTCGCGTAGCAGATCGACCGCCGCCAGCGTCTCCAGCGTCGGCACGTCGCCGGCGCACGCCATCACCACATCGGGCTCGTCTGCGCCGATCGGGTCGGCGACATCGTTGCTGGCCCAGTCCCAGATGCCCAACCCGGCCGCGCAATGCCGTCGCGCGGTATCCATATCGAGCCATTGCGGGGCCGGCTGCTTGCCCGCGACGATGACGTTGATCCGGTTCCAGGTACGCAGGCAGTGATTGCCGACGCAGAGCAGCGTGTTGGCATCCGGCGGCAGGTAGACCCGCACGATCTCCGGCTTCTTGTTCAGCACGTGGTCGATGAAGCCAGGGTCCTGATGGCTGAACCCGTTATGCTCCTGCCGCCAGACATGTGAGGTGAGCAGGTAGTTCAGCGATGCGACCGGCCGCCGCCAGGTCACCTCATTCGCCGTCTTCAGCCATTTGGCGTGCTGGTTGAACATCGAATCGACGATGTGGATGAACGCCTCGTAGCAACTGAACAACCCATGCCGACCGGTCAGCAGATAGCCTTCCAACCAGCCCTGGCAGGCATGCTCGCTGAGGATTTCCATCACGCGCCCGACTGGCGACAGATGGTCGTCGGTGGGCAGGCCCTCCGCCACCCAGGTCCGATCAGTGGCCTCGAACACTGCCTGCAGCCGGTTGGATGCGGTTTCATCCGGACCGAACAGGCGGAAGTTCCGTGTGCTGTCGTTGCGCTTCATGACGTCGCGCAGGAACGTGCCGAACACCCGCGTTGCTTCGCCTTGCGTGGCACCGGGCTCGCTCACCGCCACCGCGTAGTCCGTGAGATCCGGCAGGCGCAGCGGGCGCATCAGCATGCCGCCGTTCGCGTGAGGATTGGACCCCATCCGGCGCGCGCCCTCCGGCGCCAGGGCAGTGATCTCCGGCAGCGGGCTTCCGCTGGCGTCGAACAGCTCCTCCGGCCGGTAGGAGCGCAGCCAGTCTTCCAGCGCCGCGAGATGGGCGGGCGTTTTGACCTCCGGGATCGGCACCTGATGGGACCGCCAGGTACCTTCCACCGGCAGCCCGTCCAGCTCCTTCGGCCCGGTCCAGCCTTTCGGTGAGCGCAGCACGATCATCGGCCAGTGCGGCCTGGTCGCCGCGGCGGCGTCACCAGCGCGGGCGGCGCGCTGGATGGCAGCGATCCCGTCCAGCGCCTGATCCAGCGCCGCGGCCATGCGCTGATGCATTGGGGCCGGCTCGTGGCCTTCGACGAAGATCGGCGCCCAGCCATAACCCTCCAGCAGCGCGCGCAACTCCTCGGTCGGGATGCGCGCCAGCACGGTGGGGTTGGCGATCTTGTACCCGTTCAGGTGCAGCACCGGCAGCACTGCGCCGTCGCTGGCTGGGTTGAGGAACTTGTTGCCATGCCAGGACGTGGCCAGCGGCCCGGTTTCCGCCTCGCCGTCGCCGACTGCGCAGGCGACGATGAGGTTCGGGTTGTCGAACGCAGCGCCGAAGGCATGCGACAGGCTGTAGCCGAGTTCTCCTCCTTCATGGATCGATCCCGGGGTTTCCGGCGCGGCGTGACTCGGCACCCCGCCCGGGAAGGAGAACTGGCGAAACAGCCGATGCATGCCCTCAGCGTCGCGCGTTACTTCCGGGTAATGCTCGGTATAGCTGCCCTCCAGCCAGGTGCTGGCGAGCAGGCCTGGCGCGCCGTGGCCGGGGCCGGCAATGAAGATCACGTCAAGATCGCGTGCGCGAATCGCGCGGTTGAGGTGGAGATAGATGAAATTCAGCCCGGGCGTGGTGCCGAAATGGCCGAGCAGGCGGGGTTTGATGTGGCTGGGGGCGAGTTTTTCGCGCAGCAGCGGGTTGTCCAGCAGGTAGATCTGCCCGACCGACAGATAGTTGGCAGCACGCCACCAAGCGTCCATGCGCGCCAGCAGGGCGGAGTCGAGCGGGTCGGATGGGTTGGTGGAAGCTCCGCGGTCCGGCTGGGTCTGGCTCATAAAAATGCCTCCATTTCGGGTGGTTGGGCTGGCAACGCCGGCTTTTGTAGCGTGTTCCCGGAAATCGTTGCCCGAGACGTTGGCGCTAAGGCGCAAACCGCCGATATAGTGATCCCATGAGCGATCAACCCCCAGGCAGACCCAACCAGGGAAGACGGCGTGGCATGCGAAAAGAGGACTGGGAGATCCCGCCCAATCTGCAGCCCGATCCGGGAGACTACGCGTTCGACCTGGATCGCACGCTGAAATCCGTGGTCACACTGAAGACCTACATCCCGGCGGATGCCTTTACCGCCGGCTCGCTGGGCACGGAGCGCCTGGGCAGCGGCGTGGTGATCCGCGACACTGGCCTGGTGGCCACGATCGGTTATCTGATCACCGAAGCCGAGACCATCTGGATCACCACCAATGATGGGCAGGCGGTCCCTGGCCATGCCCTGGCCTACGACCAGGAGACGGGGTTCGGCCTGGTCCAGGCGCTGGGCCGGCTGGACCTGCCGACCGCGGAGTTCGGCGATTCCGACCGGCTGAAGGTGGGTGACACGGTGATCTTCGCCGCCGGCGGCGGTCGGCACCATAGCGTGGAAACCCGGCTGGTCGGGCGGCAGGAATTCGCCGGCTACTGGGAGTACGTGCTGGACGAGGCGCTGTTCGTGGCCCCGGCGCACCCGTTCTGGGGCGGCGGTGCCCTGTTCGGCAGTGACGGCAAGCTGATGGGCACCGGGTCGCTGATCCTGCAGCAGGGCGACAACAAGGGCCATCGGCTGGACATGAACATGGTGGTGCCGATCAGCCTGCTGGCGCCGATCATGCAGGACCTGCTGACCTATGGGCGGGTGAACCGCCCGGCGCGGCCGTGGCTCGGCATGTATGCCACCGAAGCGGACGACACGATCGTGGTGGGCGGCCTGGCCGATAACGGGCCGGCGGAGCAGGCGGGATTGCGCACCGGCGACCGTATCGTGGCGGTGAACGAGGAGGATGTGCCGGACCTCGCCGGATTGTGGCGCCGCGTCTGGGCCTCTGGCAGTGCCGGTGCCGAGGTGCGCCTGCGTCTGTTGCGCGATGACGTATCGACAGCGCTCACCATCCGGTCGGCGGATCGGGCCAGTTTCCTGAAGGCACCCAAGGTGCATTGAGCGGAGCTGTCCGCGGCTGCTGCCGCGGAGAGCATCGGGGGCGTCGCACCCTCACCCCATCAAGGGGCGTTGCGCCTTGCATCCCCGCCAAGGGCCCCGGCCCTTGGAACCGCCTCTGTGGGGTGCGGAGGGGGCCGGTCGTGATAATACCAAGGTCCGAGACCTCCTCACCCCAAACCGGATCCGATCGCAACGACGAGCCTTTGCCGGCGGTCCGGGAGGCAATGCCTCCTGTTGAGGCTCGGGGCAACGCCCGGCTGGGTTCGCGGCCGGCCGCGAAGCGGGCTAACCTGCGTTGCAGCGTCCAGCTCCAGGGAGCCGTCCATGTCCGCACCCAACAGGTTCAAGTTCGTGATGTTGCCGCCGCAGTCCGACCTGACCCGCACCTGGGCTGCCCGTCTGTCCGAACAGGCGCCGGAAGCGCACGTCGTGCTGGCGGACGATGCCGGCACGGCGGCGGCCGAGATCGTCGATGCCGATGGCGCGTTCGGCTGGCTCAATCCCGATCTGCTGGCACGAGCCAAAAAACTGCGCTGGCTGCAGGCACCGCAGGCCGCGCCCGCCGCCGGCTACTACTTCCCCGAGCTGATCGAACATCCGCTGGTGGTGACCAACTTCCGCGAAATATTCAACGACCATATCAGCGCGCATATCATGGCCTTCGTGTTGGCCTTCGCGCGCGGGCTGCAGGACTTTATCCCGCAGCAATTGCGCCGGGAGTGGAAGAAGCCGCCGGAGGATCAGGGTGTCGTGCATTTGCCGGAGGCCACCGCGCTGATCGTGGGCGTGGGCGGCATCGGCGCCGAGGCCGCTCGGCTGCTGGCAGCGTTCGGCACCACCGTGCTGGCCACCGACGCCCGCCGCACCGACCCGCCACCGGGAGTCGCGGAACTGCACCGGCCGGATGCGCTGGATACGCTGCTGCCGCGGGCGGATTTCGTCATTCTCACAGTGCCGCACACGCCGGCCACCGAAGGCCTGTTCCACCGCGCCCGCTTCCAGCGCATGAAGCGGAGCGCCTTCTTCATCAATATCGGGCGCGGCATGACGACGAAGCTGGACGACCTGGTCGCCGCGCTGCAGGCCGGCGAGATCGCCGGGGCGGCGCTCGACGTCTACGAGCAGGAGCCGCTGCCGGCGGAGCATCCGCTCTGGACCACGCCGCATGTGCTGCTGACGCCGCATATGGCGGGGTATGGGCCATATCTGAACGATCGGCGGTTTCAGATCATGCTGGACAATTGCCGCGCCTTCGCCGCCGGGCGGCCGTTGCGCAACCTGGTGGACAAGGCGAACTGGTTCTGAGCGGGAAGCGGGGCATGGCGAGCGTCGTGGTCACGTTCGAGGCCGACCCGCGCAGCCGCGCACTGGTGGCGGAGGAACTCGCAGGTCTGGCGGAACCGGTCTACCTCGCCGACCTGGACGAGGCGGCGCGGGCGGCGGCGCTGGGCGCGGCGGATGCGGTGCTGGCGCGCAGCACGCGGGAGCTGAGGCCTGGCGAGGCGGCCGCGCTGGCCAATCTGCGCCTGCTGCAATTCGTCACCGCCGGCATCGACTTCGTGCCGCTGGCCGAGGTGCCGGACGGCGTGCCGGTGGCCAGCAATGGCGGAGCCTACGCTGAACCGATGGCGGAGCATGCGCTGGCGATGGCGCTGGCAGCCGCGAAGCGCCTGGTGGTGGAGCATGCCGCGCTGACGCGGGGCGAGTTCAACCAGTTCGCACGCAACCGCATGCTGGCGGGCGGTGTCTGCGGCATTTTCGGCTTCGGTGGCATCGGCGTCGCCGTCGCGCGACTGGCGCGCTGCCTGGGCATGCGGGTTCATGCGATCAACCGCAGCGGGCGCAGCGAGGCGCCGACCGACTGGATCGGCACGCCGGATCAGCTCGACCTGCTGCTCGCCGCCTCCGACCTGCTGGTGATTTGTTCTCCATTGACCCCGGCCACGCTGGGCGTGATCGGCGCGGCGCAACTGGCGGCGATGAAGCCGGACGCGATCCTGGTGAACGTGGCGCGCGGCGAGATCGTCGATGAGGCGGCGCTGTTCGCGCATCTGTCGGCGCATCCGCAGTTCACCGCCTGCATCGACGCCTGGTGGGTGGAGCCGATCCGGCATGGCGTGTTCCGCATGGACCAGCCGTTCCTGACGCTGCCGAACGTGATCGGCTCGCCGCACAACTCGGCCGCCGCGATCGTCGCGACCGGGCCGGCCGGGCTCCGCCATGCACTGGCCAATATCCGGAGGGTGCTGATTGGGGAGGCGCCGCTGCATCTGGTCGGGCCGGAAGACCGGATGATGTGATTGCCGGGTCGGTGCCGCCCGGTTCTGTCACTGGCGGGTCCGAGGACACGACGCCCTCATTGCCGGCGCCGCTGAGGCCGGACGGTGGTCTCCATCCCTGTCATCGAAGTCGGGTGCCGCCCGGTGCTGTCACTGGCGGGTCCGAGGACACGACGCCCTCATGGCCGGCGCCGCTGAGGCCGGACGGTGGTCTCCATCCCTGTCATCGAAGCTTCATAAATCTGAAATAGATAGGTCGCACACCCCCCCTATGGTCCGGCCCGCATCCGGCGGCAGACTCTGAGGAGAGAGATACATGAAGATTGCATTGACGGCCCTGGCCATCGGCCTGGCCGGTTTCACCGTTGCAGCCCAGGCCCAGCAGATCACCGGGGCAGGGGCCACATTCCCGGCGCCGGTTTATACAAAGTGGGGTGAGGCCGCGAAGGCGGCGATCGGGCTGGAATTGAACTACCAGGCCATCGGGTCCGGCGGCGGGCAGAACCAGATCCTCAACCGCACCGTCGATTTCGGCGCCTCCGACGCACCGATGGATCCAGCCAAGCTGGAATCCGGCCATCTGCTGCAGTTCCCCACCGTGATGGGCGCCGTGGTGGTGATCGTGAACCTGCCGGACGCGAAGCCGAACGAGATGAAGCTGACCGGCCCGATCCTGGCCGACATCTTCGCCGGCAAGATCACCAAGTGGAACGACCCCAAGCTGGCCGAGCTGAACCACGGCATGAAGCTGCCGAACATGGCGATCGCCCCGGTGCATCGCGCCGACGGGTCGGGCACCACCTACGTGTTCACCTCCTACCTGTCCGCGGTCAATGCGGGCTGGAAGAGCGATGTCGGGGCCAGCACCAGCGTGAACTGGCCGGCGGGTGCGGGCGCGAAGGGCAATGATGGTGTCGCCGCGACCGTGCACAACACGCGGGGCGGCATTGGCTATGTCGAGTATGCCTACGCGAAGCAGAATCACCTGGTCACCACGGAACTGCGCAACAAGGCGGGGCATTTCGTGCAGCCGGCCATGCCGGCCTTCCAGGCAGCCGCCAGCAGCGCCGATTGGGGCAGCGCGAAGAACTACGCGGTGAACCTGATCGACCAGCCGGGCGAGGCCACCTGGCCGATCATGTCGGCGACGTTCATCGAGCTGCCGAAGGATCCGAAGGATCCGACCCGCAGCGCCAACGTGATGAAGTTCTTCGACTGGGCCTACAAGAGCGGGGATAAGATCGCGGTCAACCTGGACTACGTCCCGCTGCCCGGCAAGGTGGCGGACCTGGTCCGCAAGGACTGGCACAGCGAGGTCAAGTCGCCGGACGGCAAGCCCGTCATGTAACACCACCTGACGGAGGATCGGTGCGCGCCGGGATAGCCGTATCCGGCGCGTCCGGTCCGCCGGCAGCTTTGCCCGGAACCGGGCTGCGCGGATCTCACACGGCTGACCGAACCGGTCTGGGCGGGGTGCCCCAGCCGTGGCCTGCTCGGTCCAGAGGCGGCTAACCGACGATGTCATCCCCCTCTGGATGGCGCGAGTTTGGAACCAGGATCATCACGTTGCAGCAGGCTCTCGCATCCCATCCGAATTCTGGTCATCCGCCCTCTGGTCATCCGCGCGCTGGCGTCGCCACCCGCGGGCCGCCGCCCGGGGATATGATATTCGCCGGCCTGGCACGCTTGTCCGGCGGCTTCGTGCTGGTGCTGCTGGGCGCCATCATCGTGCTGCTGTTCATCGGCGGCCTGGCCGCGTTCCGGCAGTTCGGGCCGGGCTTCGTGGTCACACGCCACCTGGGACCCGGTGAAGCAGATCTTCGGAGCCGTGGTGCCGATCTACGGCACCATCGTCACCTCGATCCTGGCGCTGATCATGGCCGTGCCGATCTCCTTCGGCATCGCCTTCTATCTGACCGAACTGGCGCCGCTCTGGTTCCGCCGCCCGGTCGGCACCGCGATCGAACTGCTGGCCGCGGTGCCCTCGATCATCTACGGCATGTGGGGCTTCTTCGTGATCGCCCCGTTCATGGCGCGCTACCTGCAGCCCTGGGTGATCGATTCGGTCGGCGAAATCCCGATCCTGGGCGACCTGTTCCAGGGTCCGCCGTTCGGCACCGGCATCTTTACCGCGGCGCTGATCCTGGCGGTGATGATCATCCCGTTCATCGCCGCCACCATGCGCGACGTGTTCGACACCGTGCCGCCGGTCTACAAGGAATCCGCCTATGGCGTCGGCTGCACCACCTGGGAGGTGATGCGCTCCATCGTCATCCCCTATACCCGCGTCTCGGTGGTCGGCGGCATCATGCTGGGCCTTGGCCGCGCGCTGGGCGAAACGATGGCGGTCACCTTCGTGATCGGCAACACCAACCGCATCACCGCCTCGCTGTTCGGTCCCGGCAACACCATCGCCTCGATCGTCGCGCTGGAATTTCCCGAAAGCCAGGCCGGCAGCCTGAAACTGTCATCACTGCTGGCGCTTGGCTTCATCCTGTTCGTGATCTCGTTCATCGTGCTGGCGATCTCCCGCCTGCTGCTGCGGCCGAGGTTGAAGGCATGACCCGCTTGTCAGGAGATCGGCCATGAGCGCTACGCTCACCGCCGGTGTCGTGCCCGGTCCGGCCAAGGATCTCAAGGTTTCCCAGCGGCTGGGACGGCGGCGCAAGCGAGCAACCAGATCGTCAAGGTGCTGTGCGTCCTGGCGACCATCATCGGCCTGCTGTTCCTCGCCTCCATCCTGTTCACCCTGCTGTGGCGCGGCCTTGGCGGGTTGAGCATGACCGTGTTCACCACGGTTACGCTGCCGCCCGGCTCTGGTGGCGGGCTGCTCAATGCCATCATCGGCAGCATCATCCAGACCGTGATCGGGGCCGCAATCGGTACGCCGATCGGGCTGATGGTTGGCACCTATCTGGCGGAATACGCGCAGAGCTCCGCCCTCGGCAACGCCGTGCGCTTCGTCTCCGACGTGCTGCTGTCGGCGCCCTCGATCCTGATCGGCCTGTTCATCTACCAGCTCGTGGTGCAGCCGTTCGGCGGCTTTTCGGGCCTCGCCGGCTGCCTGGCCCTCGCCGTCATCGTCATCCCGATCGTGGTGCGCACCACCGAGGACATGCTGCAGCCTGATCCCGGTGTCACTGCGTGAGGCGGCTTTCGCCCTCGGCACGCCGAAATGGAAGGTGATCGTGCTGATCTGCTATCGCGCGGCGCAGAGCGGCATCGTCACCGGCATCCTGCTGGCCGTGGCGCGCGTCGCCGGCGAGACCGCACCGCTGCTGTTCACCAGCCTGGGCAACCTCAACTGGTCGCTCAGCCTGACCAAGCCGATGGCGAGCCTGCCGGTGACCATCTACCAGTACGCCGGGTCGGCCTACGAGGACTGGGTGCAGCTCGCCTGGGTCGGCGCGCTGCTGATCACCGTGGGCGTGCTGGCCATCAACATCGCTGGCGCGATTTGCGCTGCGCGGCAGGAGCTGACGAAATGAGCACTACCATGAGTGAGCAGCAGAACGAGCAAACGAGCTTCGGTGGTGTGCAGGCGCGCTCCACCGCGGCGATCAATGAGCCGCGGATCGCAATCCGCAACCTGGATTTCTTCTACGGCAGCAACCGTGCATTGAAATCCATCAACCTCGACCTGCCGGATTGCCAGGTCACCGGCATGATCGGCCCGTCCGGCTGCGGCAAGTCGACGCTGCTGCGCGTGCTGAACCGGATGTACGATCTGTATCCCGGCCAACGCGCCACCGGCGAGGTGATGATGGACGGGCTGAACATCATCTCGGCCGAAATCGACCTGAACGCCCTGCGCGCCAAGATCGGCATGGTGTTCCAGAAGCCCACGCCGTTCCCGATGACGATCTACGACAACATCGCGTTCGGCGTGAAACTGCACGAGAAACTGGGCAAGGCGCAGATGGACGAGCGGGTCGAATGGTCGCTGACCCGCGCCGCGCTCTGGGGCGAAGTCAAGGACCGTCTCAACACCTCCGCGCTCGGCCTGTCCGGTGGCCAGCAGCAACGCCTCTGCATCGCGCGCACCATCGCGGTGCGGCCCGAGGTGATCCTGTTCGACGAGCCGACCAGCGCGCTCGATCCGATCAGCACGCTGAAGATCGAGGAGCTGATCGACGAGCTGAAACACGATTTCACCATCGCGATCGTCACCCACAACATGCAGCAGGCGGCCCGCTGCGCGGATCAGGTGGCGTTCTTCTACCTGGGCGAACTGGTGGAGGTCTCGACCGCGGCGCAGATGTTCACCGCGCCGAAGGAGCGTCGTACCCAGGAATACATCACCGGCCGGTTCGGCTGAACCAGGAAGGAAGCCCGATCATGTCCGCAGCGCCTGAACACCTCGTCAAGAGCTACGACGCCGAACTGAAGCGCCTGCGCGACCTGCTGACCGAAATGGGCGGCATCGTGGAGAACCAGGTCGCGCTCGCCGCCGAGGCGATCATGGACCGCAACGCCGCCGCGGCCACCCGCGCCGTGGAGGAAGACCCCAAGGTCGACGCACTGGAGCGGGAGGCCGAACAGTTCGTGATCCGGCTGCTCGCGCTGCGCCAGCCGATGGCGGAGGATCTGCGCCGCATCGTCGCGTCACTGAAGATCACCGGCGACCTCGAACGGATCGGCGACTACGCCACCAACGTCGCCAAGCGCAGCATCGTGCTGGCGCAGTTCACGCTGCCCTATTCGCTCGCCGGCCTGGCGCATATGGCGCAGCTGGTGCAGCAGAACCTCAAGACGATCATCGATGCGATCGGCGCCAACGATGCCGACAAGGCGGTAGAGGTTTGGCGCGGCGACCAGGTGGTGGACGATCTGTACAATGCGATCTTCCGCGAGCTGATCACCTACATGATGGAAGATCCGCGCAACATCACGCCCTGCACGCATCTGCTGTTCATCGCCAAGAACCTGGAACGCATCGGCGACCATGCGACCAACATTGCCGAGGTGGTGTACTACGCCGTGAAGGGCGAGTCGCTGCCGGATGCGCGACCGAAAGGCGACACCTCCGCTTATGCGGTGGTACGGGCGAAGGAATAGCACCGTGAGCACAACCAATGCGATGACCAGGAGCGTTCCCAGGGATCTCCCGCTGCGCGACGCCGGTGGACTGTTGTCCAAGCCGCTGGTGCTGGTGGTGGAGGACGAGCCGGCGCTGCTCACCATGCTGCGCTACAATCTGGAGAAACAGGGCTTCCGGGTGGAGGAAGCGGTGGACGGCCAGGAGGCACTGACCCGCATCGCCGAGGTGCAGCCCGATCTCGTGCTGCTCGACTGGATGCTGCCGACGGTGTCGGGACTGGAAGTGTGTCGCCAGATCCGCCGTCGCGCCTCGACCCGCGACCTTCCGGTGATCATGCTGACCGCGCGCACCGAGGAACAGGACGCCGTGCGCGGCCTGAATACCGGTGCGGATGACTACATCACCAAGCCATTCAGCATGGAAGCGCTGCTGGCGCGGATGCGCGCGCTGCTGCGTCGGGCGAATGCGGTGCCGGCCAAGGGCCAGCTGGTGTTCCACGACATCGCGCTGGACCTCGCGGCGCATCGGGTGACGCGCAACGAACGCCGCGTGCATCTGGGGCCGACCGAGTACCGGCTGCTGGAGTTCTTCATGCAGCATCCCCGCCGGGTGTTCGCGCGCGAGGAACTGCTGGATGCGGTGTGGGGCCCGGACATCCACGTGGAGCCGCGCACCGTGGATGTGCATATCCGCCGGCTGCGCAAGGCGCTGAACGGTCCGGACGAGCTGGACGTGGTGCGCACCGTGCGCACCGCTGGCTACGCGCTGGACACTGATCCGATCTGACCGGCTGGTTTCCCGGAGGGTTTGCGAGGTCCGCCCGACCGCTTATCGGCGCTGCTTGCCGGCCAGCCGGGAGCGTTCCAACCGGTCGTCACGGCTTGCTGCTGCCATCCTGCCCGGACACCTTGCCGGCCATCGAATACACACGGATCACCGCCTGGTTCAGCACGTCCTGGGTGACGCTGTGGACCTGCTCGCGAATCATCTCCTCCAGCAGGAACCCCCGCGCCTGTGCGAAGCTGGGTGTCGGCGTGCGTCCCCGGCTTTCCGTTTTCAGGATGAACCAGCCAGCGGCCGAGCGCACCGGATAGGCGGACACTTCACCGGGCCGCAGCGAGAACACCACCGCCGCCAGTTCCGGGCTGAGTGCGCCGCGCCGCACGAACCCCAGGTCACCGCCGGCGGCAGCCGTCGAGTCGGTGCTGAACTGGTGTGCCAGCAACGCAAAATTGGCGCCAGCCGCGAGGGCGCCGATCACGCTGAGCGCGTTGTCCTCGGTCGGGGTCAGTATCGCCCAGGCATGCACCACCACAGGACCGGGCTTGCCCTTCACCTGCGCGTCGTAGCGCGCCAGCAATGCGGTCTCCGAGATGGTCGGTTCGATCTTGTGACGGAGATATTCATTCTCCAGCACCTGGTCCGTCGCGACCTGGACCCGTCGCCGCACCTCGGGGATTTCCGCGATGCCCTCGGCGTTCGCCCGCACCACCAGCGCCTGACGTTCAATGAGGCGGCGCAAGACCGGGCTGAACAGGCTCTCGAAGCTGTTGTCGCCACCGGCCCCTGGAAGCCTTCGGATCGCGTCGCCCACCTCGGCCAGGTGGATTGGGCGGCCATCCACTTCGGCCACGATCGAGCTGGCCTTGGCGGGCGCGGCGCTGGGTGGGCCGAGGTCGGTGGGGCCAAGCGGGGAGCCGTAGGGCGCGGTCTGGCTCTGCGCCAGGGCAGAGGGCGAGGCTGCGGCACCTGTCAGCAGGCCGGTAAGGAGGCACATCGAGACAGGCCGCAGCCTTGACCGTAAACGCACCACAGGACCCGCCATTTGTTGGGGCAACGGGCCGATCATGGTGGAACCGGCCTGCCGCCGGCAAGCTGCGTTACGTCGAGGGCTCCCGTGGACGCCTCTGGCGGCAGCGCCGGAACACCGGTTCCGTTTGATGGCAACCGCCACAAAGCAAAGCTTTCACCACGGAGGAGAAATGAGGGTCACGGAGGGCCGCAGAGCTCGGTGCCTGCACACCGGCGGTCGTGCGATCACCGACTCCAGTGGCCCTCGGGGGGCCTCGTTCTTTCTCCGTGGCAAAAAGTCTTGCCTTGCCGCGGTTCACGCCAGACCAGGGGCATCCTTACCTTGACTGCGGACCGCGCGTGAACTTCCGACCCTGCGTGCCGAACCACAAGCGATGACCTGCGAGGGGGAAATTCGGTCCACCCGCTTCGGCGCGGCCGGGCATGCGCAAGCCCATCGCGATCGCCCATCACGGCAGGGCAACCTTCAGGTGGCTTGAGCGGCGTCGCCAGCCCGCGCATAAGCGATGCGCCGCGCAACCCGTGGAGACACGCGCCATGACCTATCTCGTCGCCGACGACCTGCCCACCGCCCCGGCCGGAGAGCGTTTTCGGGCGCTGCTTGCGCGGCCGGGCATCCTGCAGCTTCCCGGGGCGCAGAACGGCCAGGCGGCATTGCAGGCGAAGGCGGCCGGGTTCGACGGGCTGTATCTGTCCGGTGCGGCGATGACCGCCTCGATGGGCCTGCCCGACCTCGGCGTGATCACGGTCGACGAGGTCTGCTTCTTCATCCGCCAGATCGCCCGCTCCTCCGGCCTGCCGCTGCTGGTGGACGGCGATACCGGCTATGGCGAGGCGCTGAACGTGATGCACATGGTGCGCTGCTTCGAGGATGCTGGCGCCGGCGCGGTGCATATCGAGGACCAGTTGCTGCCGAAGAAGTGCGGCCATCTGAACGACAAGAAACTGGCGGATGCGCATGACATGGCCGCCAAGATCGCCGCGGCCCGCAAGGCGCGGCGGCATCTGTTCATCATCGCGCGCACCGATGCGGCGGCCAGCGAGGGGCTCGACGGCGCGGTGGCGCGGGCGAAGCTGTATCTGGACGCCGGCGCCGATGCGATCTTCCCGGAAGCGCTGAACACCGCGGAGATGTTCAGCGCGTTTTCGGCGCGCATGCCGAACGTGCCGCTGCTGGCCAACATGACGGAGTTCGGTCGCACGCCGTTCTTCACCGCCGAGGAATTCCAGGCGATGGGCTACAAGATGGTGATCTGGCCGGTGAGTTCGCTGCGTGTCGCCAACAAGGCGCAGGCCGATCTTTATGCGGCGATCCGGCGGGATGGCGGCACGCAGAACATGGTGGACCGCATGCAGACCCGGTCGGAGCTGTATGCCACCATCGGCTACCACGACTATGAGGCGTTGGACTCCACCATCGTCACCACCATCATTCCACAGGCGATGCCGCAACGCACCTGAAGTCCGGCCGGGGGCGCATGGCGATGCGGACCTGCTACGTCGGCAGCGAGATCTATCGCCGCTCGAGCTACGGCCCGAAGCATCCGCTTGCCGTGCCGCGCGTCTCCACCTGCACCGATCTCTGCCGCGCGCTGGGCTGGCTGCCGGATGACGCCTATCACGAGGCGCCGATGGCCAGCCTGGCGGAGCTGACCCAGTTCCACGATCCGGATTATGTCGCCGCCTTGCAGCACGCCGAAGCGACGCAGACGGTGTCCGACGCGGACCGGCAGCGGTTCCGGATCGGCGCGGAGGGCAACCCGATCTACCCGGAGGTGTTCCGCCGGCCCGCTTTATCGGCCGGCGGCGTGCTGCTGGCAGCGCGGCTGGTGGCTGAGGGCGGCATCGCGCATTGTCCGGGTGGCGGCACGCATCATGGCCGGCCGGACCGCGCCTCCGGCTTCTGCTTCCTCAACGACCCGGTGCTGGGCCTGCTGGCCTGGCTCGACGCCGGCCTGACCAATCTCGTGTATCTGGACATCGATGCGCATCACGGCGACGGGGTGCAGGACGCGTTCCACGACGACGAGCGGGTGCTGACCATCAGTCTGCACGAGGCGGCGCGCTGGCCGTTCACCGGCGCCGCGGGGGATCGCGCCGGCGGTGCCGCCCGCAATTTTCCGTTGCCGCGCGGCTGCAACGACAGCGAGTTCCGCCTGGTGATGCAGCAGGCCGTGCTGCCGTTGATCGCGGCTCGCCGGCCCCAGGCCATCATGCTGCAGGCCGGTGCCGACGCGCTGGAGGAGGACCCGCTGTCCCGCCTGTCGCTGTCCAACCGGTCCCACGTGGCGGTGGTGGCGGCGCTGAAGACGCTGGCACCACGGCTGCTGGTGTTGGGCGGCGGCGGCTACAACCCGTGGAGCGTGGGCCGCTGCTGGGCCGCGATCTGGGGCGCGCTGAACGGATTCTCCGGCCCGGACCGCCTGCCGCCAGCGGCCGAGTCGGTGTTGCGTGCGTTGCGCTGGGATCGCGCCGCCGGTCGCAACCCGCCGGAGCATTGGTTCACCACGCTGCTCGACCCGCCACGGGACGGGCCGATCCGGGACGAAGTGAAGCGCCTCGCGGAGGGTCTGCCCATCCCGACCCCGGGCCGGACGCCCCTGGAGCCGCAACCCCCGGCGCTCGCTGGCCGGCGATGACCCGCCGCTGCTATCCACGGTTCCTCTCGATTCGGAGCGTCCTGTCGCCATGAAACGCCGTCTGCTGCTGACCATGCTGCTCGCCCTGCCGATTGCCGCCGCGGCACAGGGGACCGACCCGTCCGGGCCGCAGCCCGCACTGCCCAAGGAAAAGCTGGTGATCGTCAGCCGCGACGGCAGCAAACACGAGTTCAACGTCGAGATGGCGACCACGCCGGACCAGCAGCGGGTGGGAGAGATGTTCCGCAAGCGCGTGCCGGCGGATGGCGGCATGCTGTTCGACTGGGGCATGCCGCGGGAGTCGCCGATGTGGATGAAGAACACGCTGGTGCCGCTGGATATGGTGTTCATCAAGCAGGACGGCACGATCCGCGCCATCGCCGAGGACACCGTGCCGGAGAGCCTGGCCCCGATCGAAAGCCACGGCCCGGTGCGCGCCACGCTGGAGCTGGCGGCCGGCACCACGGCGAAGCTGAACATAAGGGTGGGCGATACCGTGCAGCAGCGAATCTTCGGCAACGCGCCGTGAGGCTTGCCTCGCGGGGGTTGCGCCCATAGGTTCCGGCGTTCGGGGAGGGGCGGGAGTGCATCCGGCCGGATCCGAGGCAGACGGGGCGTGGCGCAGCCTGGTTAGCGCGCGTGTTTTGGGTACACGAGGCCGCCGGTTCGAATCCGGCCGCCCCGACCATCAGGAGAGTTGAAGACCATGCGGGCCCGCATCTACCAGCCGCCGAAGAATGCCATGCAGTCGGGCTGGGCGGCGACCCGCCAATGGGTGCTGGAGTTCCTGCCGACCTCGCCGCGGCGGCCCGACCCGCTGATGGGCTGGATCGGCAGTGCCGACACGCAGACCCAGGTGCATCTGCACTTCGACACCCAGCAGGAGGCGGTGGACTACGCCAAGGCGCGCGGCATCGATTTCGAACTGGAGCTGCCGCAGGAGCGCCAGTTCCGCCCCAAGGCCTATGCGGATAATTTCCGCTACGGGCGCCGGGAGAACTGGACGCATTAGATCCGATCGGCATGCGCCCTTAGCTCAGTTGGATAGAGCGGCAGCCTTCTAAGCTGCGGGTCGTAGGTTCGAGTCCTACAGGGCGCGCCAGTTCCGTACCGGGAAGCGGCGGATAGTGGTCGGTAGTGGCGTGCAGTCGTTGCTGGCAGGTACAGATTAGGCTAATTCCACCTATTCCGGCGCGGCACTGTTCGGCTATCCCGTCCGGTAGGGCCGGCAGCGATCGAAACCTGACATAATGAGCGAGCACGCGGAACAGACGGTCGAAGCGGTGGCCGATGCGGTGATCCTGGCGGAAACCACCAGCCAGCCGCCGGAACCGGAGAATGCCCCGTTCGAGCGAAATTTCACCGGGCCGGAACGAAACCCCTTCTTCGGCTGGAACCAGGCACCGCATCCGATCCGCCACTATGTGCTGTCCGACGTCATGCTGGACGGGCATTTTCGCGGCCTGTTCAACGCGCAGGGCTTCATCCGCGGCACCGGCTACCTGATCCCTGACGAGCATATGCGGGCACTCCGCGTGGAGCAGACCCGGCCGGGCGGGACGCCCGATGACGGCACCGCCATCATCGGCTGCAATGTCGCCTATCGGAACTATTTCCATTGGATGACACAGGCGCTTCCGGCAATCGACTTCGCGTTGCGACGGGACGGCCAGGATCGCCGAACCGTCCTCGTGCTGCCTGTCCTGAACGCCTGGCAGGAAGAGTCGCTGCAACGCCTGGGCTATGCCGAGACCAAACGGATCGTTATCGAGCAGCGCGAGACAAAACACGCATTTGCGCGTGTCGAATTCAGCGAATACCTCACCGGCCAGGCGGCGTTCTGGCTGTCCATGCAGGCGCGGCAGACCTATGCGCGGCTGCGTCAGAGCGTGCCGGTCAGTGTACCCGAGGGTCGCCGGCTGTACGTGGCACGCACCGACGCAACCTCGCGGCCGATGCGCAACGAAGCGGCGCTGATCGAGGCGATGCGTCAGCGCGGCTTCGAGATCGTGACGCCCGGCACACTCAGTCTAGGCGAGCAGATCCGGCTGTTCCGCAATGCCGGCATCGTGGTGGGGCCGCATGGCGCCGGCATGACCAATATCGTGTTCTGTGAGCCCGGGACCATCATCTATGAGCTGGTGCCGGCGCAATACACCAATTCCTGGTTCTGTAACCTGGCGCATATCTGCCGCTTGCGTTACTGGGCCGATATGTTCGACCCGGACGGGGCGTGGGACCCCGCCAGGCGCGAATGGCAGACCGACATTCCGGCGGTGATGCGGCGTCTCGATGAGGTCGATGCCGTCGCAGCGGATCTGCTGGCAGCGGCGAAGCTGCAGACGATCACGGCCATGGAATTCCTGCGTGGCAAGCCCGGCCAGATCTCCTCGCTGCAAACCAAGGCAGCGGCTTCCGTGCCCGCGCCACAAGGTCTGTTCTGGCGGCTGCGGACCAGGCTACTGGGCGGGTGACCGCCGCCGGGTCCCGCCCGCTGGCCAGGCCAGCGTCTGTCCGATGCCCAGGATCGCGGAGCTGGCCTTGCCTCCCGGCTATCGGCCCAAGGCCAGGCGCTGCGTGGTTGCCGGCCACCCGTCCTGTCGATCGATTCGCACGCGGCTGGAATGCAGCTTGCGCAGGCCTTGTGCCAGGCCGGGAATCGACCCGGCCAGTCCGGCGTTGTATGCAGCCATCATCCGCCCCGCCACGCGTGAAGCTTGGCTGGCGCGTGGAAACGTTGGAGACAAGCAATGAAACGCCGTGACTTCCTGGCCGCTGCGGCGGCCGGTTCGTTGGCTCGTGTCGCGCCGGCTCTGGCGCAGCCCGCCGTCGGTGGCAAGGCCAAGACCTTGATCCATGTGCCGCAGGCGAACCTCGCCAGTCTCGACCCGGTCTGGACGACGGCGCTGGTGACCCGCAACTACGCCGCGATGGTGTTCGAAACCCTGTACGGGCGCGATGAAAAACTCGACCCGAAGCCGCAAATGGTCGAAGGCCACACGGTCGAGAATGGCGGCAAGATGTGGACCATGCGGCTGCGCGACGGGCTGCTGTTCCATGACGGCACGCCGGTGCTGGCGCGCGACTGCGTCGCCTCGCTGAAGCGCTGGATGCGGCGTGACCCGATCGGCCAGACCATCAACGATCGGCTGGAGTTGCGGGAGGCGAAGGACCATCGCACCCTGGTGGCGGTTGAAAAAGCCGTTCGCCTCGCTGCCCTACGCGCTGGCGAAGACCCAGCCGACGCCGGTGATCATGCCGGAGCGCCTGGCCAACACCGATCCGT